>NZ_BDEP01000007.1 GCF_001662305.1 Halomonas caseinilytica | reverse complement strand
GGGCCGGGGTATCGCAGCCCTGAACAACTGGCGGGAAGCGACAGAGCCGGTTTCCCGATGCATCCGCATCCCGGCGAGAGCCGGTCATCGATTCCCCCGATTGCCGCCTCCGGGCGGCTTTTTTGACCCCGAGAGGAGGGCGATATGGAACCGAATCTTCGAGAGCGGCGAGCCCGGGTCATCGAGGCCCGCCGCCAAGCCCGAGCGAAGGGCAAGGTCATCAAGGCGCCAGAGAAGCCCATCATCGGCTGCCGCTGGACCGAGCCCAAAGACCCGGCCAATGCGGCGCGGGCTGCTGATTTCTCCCGGCGCTGGCATGGCCAGGCCGAGCCATTGATCCAGCTCTACAGGTGACGACATGAACATGGACATCAATCTGCATGGCGTCGAGCGAATAACTCTTGTGGGAGTTCGCGAGGGGCGCACGTCGGACGGCGTGTATTACACGGCCACCCTCACCATCGAAGGCCGAGACGGGGAGACGAGCACGCTGACGCTGTTCGCTGACGACCCCGAGAGCCTGGCAATCGACTACCGGGAACAGCAGGAGGCGGCATGAACAGCATTGCACGAATCGGCACCGACACCATCGCTCCACGATTCCCGCATCTCCACCCGGACGCACTCGACGAGCGTGATCGCGAGGATGCGGCCATGAAGGCGTGGGTCGAAAGCTACATCACGGACTGGGCAGACGGCGACCTCTACGACACCGGCACGACGTACAGCGGCCCACAAGACGCTTTCATCGAACGCTATGGCGCCGCCCTGGGCGAGATCATGCAGGCCGTGCGCTCCGGCGATGACGAGCAGATCAAGCACGTCGGCAAGCGGATCGGGCGGGCGATGGAGCAGATCGTCAGAGAGCAGGCAGAAGCGAAAGCAAAGGAGGCGGCATGAGTGACCAGCCCAGCCGGGTCTACCCGGAATATCACAAGGAAGGCGTGCGCTTTCAGCTCTACAGCGACGGCACGGTCATGGTTTGGACCAAGGATCTGGAGCCGCGAGAGCTCGGAAAGCTATCCGTCAGCGGTGAAGACCGGCCTTGGATTCCGAAACACAAGAACTTCAACAGCCTGTGCCGCCAGTGGTTCAGGGAAGGCGACGTGGACGATCTGGTGTCCGAACAGCGCCGCATCTCGGACGCTCGGGGCATGAAGCGGAAGGCTGGCGAGGATCTGTACGAGGCGCTCAACGATTTACTCGCAGCAGTAGAGCGGAGTGTATGCGAAGGCAGCGGCCCAGCACAGGACAAAGCCCGCGCCGCACTAGCCAAGGCCCGAGGCGAATAAAGAAGCCCGCTCACCTGCTGGCACAGGTGGCGGGCCGGGCGATCCGCACTTCCATGAACGAATCGAGAGGAGCATAACGCATGACTCAGAACACTGACTACCTGGAGCTATGGCACCAGGTGGAGAAAACACCGACGAACGTGGTGAAGCAGGCCAACGTCAACGGCCAGCAGATCACCGCGATCGACACCATGCACATGATCCGGCTGGCCACTCAGGTCTTCGGCCCGATGGGCCTGGGCTGGGGGTATCAGATTGAGGAGGAGCGCTACGACCAGGGCGCCCCGATCCTTGACCCACAGACCGGAGAGGTGAAAGCCCACGAACTGACGCACACCGTCCGCCTCCTGCTCTGGTACCGCTGGCACGGCGAGAAAGGCGAAGTGACCCAGTTCGGTCACACCCGGGCGGTCTATCGCACGAACAAAGGATCGTGGATGACCGATGGCGAGGCGCCCAAGAAGTCGGTATCGGACGCCATGAAGAAGTGCCTGTCGCTGCTCGGCTTCGCTGCCGACATCTTTACCGGCATGTTCGACGACCAGGATTACCGGGCCGCCCGCGAGGCCGAGACCCGCATCGCCAAAGCCGAGGATGCCGACGCCGAGATTGAGCGCTACCGCCAGGAGTATCAGGACTGGCTGAGCCGTGAGTGCGACACCCTACGCAACAAGATTCCTCACCCTCGCAGCATCCAGCTTGCCGCCGAACGCATCCTCCAGCGCGTGCCGGATAAGGCCAGCATGGCCCGCGTCGATGGCGCCAAGGGCGCCGCCATGATCCAGAAGGCAGCCGAGGAGGGTATCGAGCGCGCCAGGGCAGAACGTCAACAGCAAACCGAACAGGAGGCCGAGAGCCATGGGTAATGCCGCCGAACAACTGCAAAACGCTCCGCAGCCCTACGCCGCCGAGCTGGTCGAACTCGACAACGCCGAGCAACAGATGGCCGAGCTCCGCGAGAAGTATGGCACCGTGCCGGACTACTCCACCAAGGAGGGCTATAAAGCCGGAAAGCAGGCCATCCAGGCGCTGACCAAGATGCGCACTGGCACCGACAAAGCCCGCCTCGCGATCACCAAGCCCCACCGCGATTTCATCGACATGGTGAATCAGCGTGCGAAGGGACTGATCGGCGAAGTCGAGCAACTGGAAGCCCCGCATCGGGAGGCCAAACGCGAGGTGGACGAGGCCGAACAACGTGCCAAAGAGGCGCGCATCGCCCAACTGCGCGAGCGCCTCGAGAAAGAAGTCACCAGCTACCTCGATACCGCCGAAGGGCTCGACTCCACCGGCCTGGCCGGCCTGATCGACGAAGCCGAGGCCATCGACACCGAGGGCTATTTCGACATCACCAAAGAGGCTGAGGACGAGAAGGCCCGGGTGCTGGCCACCCTGCGCGAACGGCACGCCGCTGCCCTAGAGCGTGAGCGCTTGGCCGCCGAACGCGAGGAGATCGAGTGGGAGCGTGCGGAACTTGAGCGCCTGCGCGCAGCCCAGCCCCCTACCGAGCCCGCACAGCCCACTGAGCCGTCCAATCCCGCAGAGCCTTCTGAACCAGCCGATCTCGACGACTGGGCGGGACTGGGTAGCGCTCTGCAGGACGTGCCGGCCGCCGATCCGTTCGGCGAGGCCTTGGAGGATCTGCAGGCGGTCGCCGGACTCGATGCCAGCCAGGCCGTCGACGTGCTGTCGGCCATCCAGAGCAGTGACATCCGCCACGTCAGCCTACAGCAGTAATCCACACGGGGCCGGCAGGGCCCCGCCAGGAGATAGATCATGTGGTTCCGCAACCTACACTTGTACCGCCTACACGACGCGCCCGGGTTGGACGACGCCTACCTCGAGGGGTTGCTGGCCGCCCAGGCCTACCGTCCGCTCGGCGGCAGCGAGGCCCGACGCATTGGCTGGTGCCCACCCGCTGGCCACCAACACCCTACCCATGCGGGCCATGACCAGTTGGCTCAGCGACCCGGGCACACGGCCCGCCGAGATGGAGATCGGCGACACGGTGGAGCTCAAGGCCAAGGGCGATGATGGCGTGATCCGAGGCCGGCAACTCGACCTGGATAGCGACGAGATCCATAGCCACCTGGAATGCGGTCGTCAGGCCAGCAAGCTCGCCCTGGGCATCGAGAGCATGATTCGGTTCGTTCTCCACGACGGCCTGACCATCAAATCAATCAGGTTCGACGACGCGGTGATTGACGAGGCTGCCCAGCAGGACGATGGCGACGACCCCATTGCTCGCCTCGAGGCTGACTTCACGATCATGACTCATGTTCTCGGCGTCACCGTCGACACCTTGCTCCAGTGGTTGGGTGGCGAAGCCCAGGCTGGTGCCGACTTCCCCTCAGCAGCATAGGAGGCCCTCATGGCTCGAGGCATCAACAAGGTCATCCTGATCGGCAATGTCGGCCAGGATCCCGAAGTGCGTTTCACCCAGGCAGGGACGCCAGTGGCCAATATCGGTCTGGCTACGTCCGAATCTTGGACCGACAAGAACAGTGGCCAGAAGCAGGAAAAGACCGAATGGCACCGGCTGATCCTGTTCCGAAAACTGGCCGAGATCGCCCAGCAGTACGTCCGCAAGGGATCGAAGCTCTACGTCGAGGGGCGACTGCAGACACGGAAGTGGCAAGACCAGAGCGGTCAGGATCGTTACGTCACAGAGATCATCGTCAACGATCTGCAGATGCTTGACTCCCGGCAAGGGCAGCCACAGGGCAGCGCCCAGCCCCAGCCCCAGCACTCACAGAGCGGCTATTTCGACCAGCAACGGCAGTACCAGCAACAACAGGCTGCGCCGCCGAATCCTCCTGGCGGGGACGACTTCGACGACGAGATCCCATTCGCTCCCATGCACCCGCTGATGGGCGGCTGACACCACCAACATCCTCCCCCGACCGTAAACCGAGGCTGCTCGCCAGGACGGGTCGGTCTGATTAGCAGTATCCAATGCCCACACTATAGGCATTGATGCAGATCATCTCTACACTCAGTGGCGCTGCCGCTAATAAACAATACTTCCACGCCTATACGAAATATTAGGCGTCAATGCTAACATAATGCGAGATGCTTACTTCAAGGGATGCAGCATGACGGAGCCGGAAATCTTTCAATTAGCTCAAGCTATAAGCCTGCCTTTTGTTTTTATTTCTTCTTTGTTTGCTATATATCTTGGCTGGACTAAAACATTCAAAAAAGTGGAAGCCGACTATGAGTTATCACATGAAAGAAACAAGCTTCCAAGGATTACAAATCTAACGCTGATCAACAAAAGGGATGCATCAATCCCCATAAATGCAATTTACTTAATAATCAACAATGAGTTGGCCGTTCCTATTAAAAAATACAAAGACCCTAGGGTTTTGCAGGCCCTTGGCTATTTAAGTGAGCATGGAGAAGAGTACTCAAAACTTTTTATAAAGGGAGATGAATTTCACTATCCTGATGATAGAAATGGCTGGATGATTGGGTTGGATACTGGAGGAAAGTTGATCAAATGTAAGACAAGGCCACGATTTAATCCAACCTCAAGGTATCGTGAAGTGAAAGGGAAAAAGCATGAATTTCTAGGGGTAACTATAACAGATAGGGTTAAGTATATTTTGGAGTATGTTGTCGACGGCGAATGTCACATAGCAGTGATTGACGTTGACGGCATGTTCTGCGAAGACTGGATTTTTATCTCAAACTCCATTTCGAAGGAAGATCTTTCTCCAGAAAATATCATGGACTTCCTGGATGATGAACTTGGGGAATCTATAACCAATTACGTTGCTCACGAGCCGCGCGGAATATTTGTTGAAGAAGCCTTTTTTAAAAAATAGAGAAAATGGGAAGTGAATAACAAGGTTTGCATCATGAGATTAGCCCCGCCGCGAACTGCTGGGCGAGGATTCTTAGACTTATCTAAGCCATACATGGCTGATATAGGCCCATGTCGTCCTTGATCTGCTGAAGCTTACCCGGATCGTCGAAGCTGCCTGTTTTGAAAAACTGAAGCGCCCCCTACTCATTGGATTGAGCTTCTCAACCTAGACCAGCGCTATTCGTCTCGGCCACCCCTGATTGGTGGCCTTTTTCATGCCAGGGAGACAGACATGCGATACGGCAGCGTCTGTAGCGGCATCGAAGCCGCCAGCGTGGCCGCCCAGTCATTCCGGGGGTGACCCGACGAAAGCGCCGCGGTGAAAGCCCACTGCGGTCTCGACCTCGGCGATGCCACGCTGGCCGGGTTCCGGCGGCTCGTCGCCGGCCAGCACTCGAAGCACCGACCAGACGCCGCGTGACAACGAGATCAGGTTGTAACCGCCCTCCAGTACGAAAACCAGGCGTCCCTGACAGTGCTGGTGGGCTAGGTCCTTGAGGATACTGGTCATGGCGGCGAAACCGTCATAGGAGACCTCCATGGCTAGGTCATGGCTGTGCGGATCGAAACCGGTCGAGACCAGTATCAGGTCGGGCTGGAACCATTTGGCCGCCGGTACCAGGATCTCGCGAAAGGCCTTGAGGTAGGCGGCATCGCCAGCGTCAGCGGGGAGGGGGACATTGACGTTGGCACCATCCCCCAGGCCCATGCCGATCTCCTCGAGACTCCCCGTGCCGGGATAAAAGGGGGCGGCGCGGTGCAGATCGAAGAACAGCACGTGCGGGTCGGCCCAGAAGATGTCCTGGGTACCGTTGCCGTGATGGGCATCCCAGTCAACGATCATCACCCGCTTGCAGCCCAGTGCCGCGCGGGCATGGGCGGCGGCCACCGCCACGTTGTTGAACAGGCAGAAGCCACGGGCGCGCACCGGCTCGGCGTGGTGGCCAGGAGGCCTCACCAGCGCGAAACTGCTCTCGGCCCTCCCCTCGATGACGGCCTCGACGGCGGCGATCGCCGTACCGGCAGCCACCTCGGCGGCGTCGACGCTGCCGGGCGAGACGGCAGTGGTGTCCACATCCAGCCAGGCGCTCTGGCCGCGAAGCTCGAAGATATGGTCCAGATAGGAACTGGTGTGCACGCGGCCCAGTTGCTCCCGCGTCGCTGCCATGCCTGACTCGAAGGTCACGCCAGCAACTGGCTCGAGTTCCAGCAGATGCCGGATGGCAGTTAGCCTGGCGGGGTGTTCCGGATACTTCCAGGGGACACCCAGCCCCGACAACAGACTGCGGATACGGTCATCCATACGACCCGGCACGAAAGGCACCTCGATATCCGGCTCATGAGCCAGCATCCGCTCGTCATAAAAGGCGATCACGCGGTTCTGTTCGGCCATTGCGAAGGCTCCCTGTTGTGCTCACCCTAGAGACGAGGCAGGTCATACAGCTGACTAGAGAGTATCAGGGTTGTAAGCGGGCATTCCAAGTCAGCCAGCCTCCTTGGCCTGACTCTGTTGCTTATAATACAGCGTTTCTCGCTCGGCCGGCGGTATGTTGCTGATCGCTTCCAGGGCACTGAGGGCCACAGATGTGCGGTGAGAAACGACCGAGATTGGCCGTGCGGACGCGCGAAAAGGCCGCCCGAAGAGGCAGTCTGATGATGGAGTGGATCGGGCGGAAGATCGAGCAAGTGGAAGCTATCTCATAACCAACTACGCCGGGCCGCCCACTGAGGCGGCTTGTTAATTTTTACCGACCTACAGTAGGGCACCAGAAATTAACACGGTACCACCACAGCCGCCCAAGAGGCGGTTTTCTTGTTTTGGGAGGATGCGAAACATGGTGATCCTGCAACTCAAGCTGTGCGGCCTGCGCATCAAGCGGGGATGGATGCACGGCTGCCGCAATAACCCGCCGCTCCGAACCGTGGACTTGCTGCTGATCCGCCTGACCATTCTGGATAGCGACGGCACCGGCAAGCTGATCGAGGCGTCGCGCGCACTATGCCGAGATCCGGCGTGGCTGATCGAGAACAGCGAGGAAATTCGGGAGGCCTAAAAGCGCGCCAGAGAGGAGGCCCAGCAGAGGTATGGCGCGCAGAAGGAGAGTGAGATCGAGAGGTTACGGGAAAGGTTGGACCGCGTAAGCGACGAGAAGATGAAGCTGGCCACCGAAAACCACACGCTGCGCCGGGCTATCGAGATCGTCGAGAACTGATCAAGGAGGTAGGGATGGAGAAGGTACTTCTCACTTACCACGAGGCAGCGGAGGTGTTGGGCGTGACCCATTGGACGGTCCGGGCCTGGGTTCGCCAGGGGCGACTCGTTGCCCGTGGGTCAGGTAAGGGCCGGCGCGTCACCGTCGGCAGCATCCGCCGCATGGGAGGTCTTGACGCCGAGGCACCAGAGGACGACGCTCACATGGCGCCCGGCGTGCAGAGAAAGGAGACTGCATGCCACACAAGAGAAAAGGCTCGCCTTACTGGTGGGCATCGTTCGTTGAGCGCGGCAAGCGAATTAGACGATCTACTGGAACGCCCGACCTGAACGAGGCCAAGGCGCTGGAAGCGAAATGGCGGGCTCAGGCGTACCGGGAGCAGCATTGGGAGGTGAAGCCGCCCAGGACGTTCGAGGAGGTGATGCTAGAGTACCTGCGGGATTCGGCTCACCTCCGCAGCATCGAGACACTCAAGATGCAGACGACCATCCTGCGGCGATTCTTCGGCGGCCGAGACGTCGGCGAGCTGACCGGGCAGGACATCAAGGCCTATACCCGGTGGCGTCGTGAAGCTGGCAGGGCCAATGCCACGATCAACCGAGAGCTGGCCGCGCTCTCGTCAGCGATCAATCACTGCAACAAGGAGTGGGAGTGGGGCCTGCCCAATCCCGTGAAAGGGCGGATGCTCAAGGAGCCGCACCACCGGGAACGCTACCTGATTAGGGCAGAGGTGGGGCGACTGGTGACGGAAGCAAGGAAGCTGCGGTATGGCGATCTGCTGGCCGATTTCATCGAGCTGGCCGTGCATACCGGATGCCGACGCGGGGAGCTGCTGGGACTGGAGTGGCCCAGGGTGACGCTCGAGCGAGGTCGGGAGGCGATCACGCTCAACTCTCGGCACACCAAGTCCGGCAAGCCCCGGCAGGTGCCGCTCAACGCAACCGCCGCCGGCGCCATCCGGCGACGGGCTGCGTGGCGAGCGAACCATGCGCCAGACACACCCTGGGTATTCGCCCGCCAAGACGGCGCCCAGGTGAAGTCGATTCGTAATGGATTCGAGAAAGCTGCCAAGCAGGCAGGGCTCGATGACTTGCGGATCCACGACCTGCGGCACACCGCTGCATCATGGCTGGTGACGGATGGTGTGCCGCTGGAAGTGGTGAAGGAGCTGCTCGGGCATTCTAGCATCACGATGACCGAGCGTTATGCTCACCTGGCGCCGCATCGAGTGCGAGAAGCCGTCGACAGGCTGAGTCACAATCGAGTCACAGAGCAAAATCAAGTGCCTCGACTGGATGACGCCAGAAGGGAGAAAACCCTTTAAAATCAATTGGTGCGGATGGGGAGACTTGAACTCCCACGCCCGAAGGCACCAGAACCTAAATCTGGCGTGTCTACCAATTCCACCACATCCGCACGGGTCAGGCAGGCGTCCATATTTTACGGACCGGCTCCGGCAAGTCAATCGATCGCGGGAAGGCGCAAGTGATTGGCGGCGGCTTCGGCGCGCTCGGCAGGTGTCTCGCCGGCCAGGTGCGGCAGGATGCCGAGGTTCGGGGCCGAGAGGCGGTGCGTCAGTGTCTCGAGGTTGTCGCGATACAGGGCCGGGTCGCCGGTCTCGTCGAAGGATAGGCCCGGCTCGATCAGGTTGCCCACCCAGCCGGCCAACGGCAGGCCGTCGGCACGGATCGCCTCGGCGCTGAGGATGGCGTGATTGAGACAGCCGAGCTTGAGTCCTACCACCAGAATCACCGGAAGCTCGAGCCGCCTGGCCAGGCCGGCGAGATCCTCGTGAGCGTTGAGTGGTACTCGCCAGCCACCGGCACCTTCCACCAGGGTCAGGTCGCGCTGCCAGGCCAGCGGGTCGGCGGTGGCCGCGACCAGATCATCCAGCGTGGGGACATCACCGGCACGCCGGGCGGCCAGATGCGGGGCAATGGCCGGTGCATAGGCGTAGGGATTGAGGACGTCGTACGGTACCTCGGGCGTGCTCTGCTCGCCGAGTGTCAGGGCGTCGATGTTGCGCAGTCCGTGAGGTGTGGCATCACAGCCGGAAGCCACCGGCTTGAGCCCGAGGGTGGTGTGGCCGTGGCGTCGGGCCAGGGCCAGCAGGCCACTGGCCACCAGAGTCTTGCCGGCATCGGTGTCGGTGCCGGTGACGAAGTAGGTGCCCATGTCAGTGCTCCAGGATCAGGGTCAACAGGTGATAGGTGACGGGCAGGCCGGGGGCCTCGCGCAGCCCCTCGTAGCGGTGTCTTGCCCGTGTCAGGTCTTGGCGGGTCAGTCGCTTACCGGGGCGTGCCACCTGGGCGCCGACGCCCTTGATGGAAGCCATCACGGCGTTCAGGTCGGGGTAGTGGAAGCGCTCCTCGCGTTGCTCCAGCACGACCCGACGAAAGCCGGCGCGTCGCGCGGCCAGTCGATGCCGGGCGGCGTCGTGGAAGTCGAGCAGGGCAGCGGGACGCCCGGGTTGCGACCAGGCCTGGTTCACTTCGTGAAGGGTGCCGGGAGCCAGTGTATTGAGCAGGGCGCGCCCTCCCGGCCTCAGCACCCGTCGAATCTCGCCGAGTACGCGGTCCAGGTCCCGGCACCACTGGATCGCCAAGTTGGAGATGACCAGATCGAAGCTGGCGTCGGTGTGGGGAAGCATGCTGGCGTCGCCACAGACCCACCGGATTGGCTCGGAGTGCCGGCGACGTGCCTCGTCGAGCATGCCTGGGGCGAGGTCGAGGCCTTCGATCCGCTGGTGGTCGGCGTAATGACGGGCCAGCCGGACCGTCAGCTCGCCCGGGCCACAGCCCAGATCCAGGAGGCACTCGGCCTTGTCGGGCAGGTGGGGCAGCAGGTGTTCCCCCATGGCGTGCTGGGCGGTGGCGCGGCTCGCATAATGTGGCGCGGCGCGGGAAAAGGCATGGGCGACGCGGGCGCGCCAGTCGGCGGCGTCGGCATGATCGGTTGGTTCGGTCGCCATCGCGACAGTGTTCATGAGATGGACTCCGGTCGCTTGGCATCGGGCGCGGTGGCGACGCTCGCTAGCCGTGTCGCCAGTCGCTGCGGTTGGCTGAGCATCGGGCAGTGTCCGGCGTTCTCGATACGCTGATCGGCTCGCGCGATGACCTCGGGCGCCAGCAAGGGGTCGTCTGCGCCCGCGATGCGCTGCACCGGGCAGGATGCGGCGCTCAGGCAGTGATGGATGTCCAGGTGCGCGAGATGCTCGAGGCCGGCGTCGAGGGTGGCGAAAGGAGCCGGCAGGGCGGTGCCGAGAAGCTCGCGCAGTGCGCGACGCGAGCCGGTCGGATCGGGTTCGCCCGCGAGCTGCCGGCGCAGGAAGTGCTCCCGGGCGATGTCGGGGGAACGTCGCAGGGCGCGCTGGAAGTCGGCCAGCGCCGTGTCGCTCACTCCTTGGGGGTGAACGAAATGTTCCCCGATGCCGAGCAGTACCAGGGCGCGTGGCGCTGGCAGGTGATCGAGCAGGGCGCCGGCCAGTAGCCCGCCGAGCGACCAGCCGACCCAGACGGCATCAGCCGGCAGGTCTTCGGCCATGGCGTCAGCCAGATCGGTCAGCGAGGTGGGATCGGCAAGCGAGGGGCGACCGGCGTACCCGGGCCAGTCTGGCGCCTTGACCTCGAGTCCATGGGGCCAATGGGGCGCGAGAGGGCGCCAGATTCGGGCATCGCAGCCCCAGCCACTGAGCAATATCAACGACGTCATGTGGCTTCCTCGCGTCGACAGGCGTCCAGCGCATCGAGCAGGGCGTCGAGATCCGGCGCCTCGTGGGCGGCGCTCAGGGTGATCCGCAGGCGTGCCTGACCACGCGGCACGGTGGGCGCACGGATGGCACCGACACGCAAGCCGGCCCGGGCCAGGCGCTCGGCCCAACGCATGACGCGGTCGTTGTCACCCAGCACGATGGGCTGAATGGGCGTGCGGGAGTCGGTCAGCGGTAGGCCGAGCCTTGCGGCCTCATGACGAAAGTCGGCGATGTGCTGGTGGAGGTGACCTCGGCGCTCGGGCTCGCGTTCGAGGATGTCCAGGGCGGCCAGGGTGGCCCCCGCCACGCCAGGCGGCTGGGCTGTGGTGTAGATGTAGGGGCGGGCGAACTGGACCAGATGGTCGATCAAGCCCGCATCGCCGGCCACGAAGGCTCCAGCGCTGCCCAGTGCCTTGCCGAGCGTGCCGACCAGAATGGGGACTTGGTGGTGGTCGTGGGCGCAACCCACGCAACCATCGCCATGTTCGCCGAGCACGCCGAGGCCATGGGCATCGTCGACCATCAGCCAGGCGCCTTGTCGCTGGCAGGTGCTGGCGAGGCCGGCGATGTCGGCCGTGTCGCCATCCATGCTGAAGACGCCATCGCTGGCCACCAGTGCCGGGGCATCCTGGGGAGCACGTTCCAGCAGTCGCTCGAGATCCGCGAGATCGCGATGGTGAAAGCGCCGCGAAGGGGCTTCGGCCAGGCGAGCGCCGTCGAGCAGCGAGGCGTGGTTGAGGCGATCCTGGAACACTCGGGTGTGGCGGTCGCACAGGGCTTGCAGCACGCCGAGATTGGCCATGTAGCCGGTCGAGAACAGCAGGGCGCGGGGGCGCCCCGTCAGCTCGGCCAGGCGATGCTCGAGCCGCTCGTGGATCGCCAGATGGCCGGATACCAGATGCGAGGCCTTGGCGCCGGCGCCGAAGCGTTTCGCACCCTCGGCCTGTGCCTCGGCCATTCGGGGGTCTTTGGCCAGACCGAGATAATCGTTACCGGCGAAGTCGATGTAGGTGTCGCCCTCATCCAGGATGGGGCGTTGCCGCCAGCCACCGCTCGTTCGTCGCTGGGTGGCGGCATTCGCCAGGCGCTTCGACCAGAGGTCCGCACGCGACATGACGGCTCAGGCCTGGGCGGCGTCGTAGAAGAGGGCGTCGTCACGCTGGCGCTGAATGGCATGGGCCAGCGCGGTTTCGGCCTGTTCATCGTCGCTGCGGGTGTCGCGCTGCTCCGGGTGCAGGCCGAGCTTGTCGAACAGCGCCCGGTCGCGCTCGACCTGGGGATTGCCGGTCGTCAGCAGGGTGTCGCCGTAGAAGATGGAATTGGCGCCGGCGAGAAATGCCATGGCCTGGGTCGACTCGTCCATCTGTTCGCGCCCGGCGGACAGGCGGACATGGCTTTCCGGCATGAGAATGCGGGCCACCGCGATGGCGCGGATGAACTCGAGCGGGTCCAGATCCTCGACGTTTTCCATCGGCGTGCCCGGCACCTTGACCAGCATGTTGATGGGCACCGACTCCGGATGCGGGTTCAGGCGTGCCAGTTGCTGCAGCAGGGCGGCGCGATCACGCGGTGCCTCGCCCATGCCGAGGATGCCGCCGGAGCAGATTTTCATGCCGGCATCGCGGACGTTGGACAGCGTATCCAGGCGGTCGGCATAGGAACGGGTGGTGATGATCTCGCCATAGTATTCCGGCGAGGTGTCCAGATTGTGGTTGTAGTAGTCGAGGCCAGCCTCGGCCAGCCGGCTGGCCTGATGGGCGTCGACCATGCCCAGGGTCATGCAGGTTTCCAGCCCCAGGGCCTTGACCTGGCCGACCATCTCCACCACTACGTCGAGGTCACGTTCCCGGGGGCTGCGCCAGGCGGCGCCCATGCAGAAGCGGCTGGCACCGGCTTCCTTGGCGGCGCGGGCCTGTTCCACCACCTTCTCGATCTCGAGCAGCTTCTCCTTGCCGAGCCCGGTGTTGTAGTGGCCGGATTGGGGGCAGTACTTGCAGTCCTCGGGGCAGGCGCCGGTCTTGATCGACAGCAGGGTCGAGACCTGCACGGCGTTGGGGTCGAAATGTGCCCGATGTACCTGTTGAGCGCGGAACAGCAGGTCGTTGAAGGGCAGTTCGAACAGCGCCTCGATCTCGTCAAGACGCCAGTCGTGGCGAGGGGCGTGCTGGGCGTCTAGGTTCAAGTCAACCGCATGGACGTCGTGGCGTTGGGCTGGCATGGGAGGGCTCGCTTTTGGTCAACTTTTCGAATTGGTCACGGTTGACCGATAGGGTAAGGCGTCGTCGGATCATGTCAACCATTCATGATTTCAAGGTTGACGATTGGTTGCGGCGGTTGTTGCCGGGTCGTTGCGCGTTCTGTCTTGCCGTCTGCGAGACGACGGCTCCCTGGTGTTCGGCCTGCCATGCCGCTTTGCCATGGAACCTGGCGGCCTGTCCGGTATGCGCCGAGCCACAGCTCGGTGGTCATCGCTGCGGGCACTGTCTGCGCCGAATGCCGGCCTTCGAGGCGGCCCGCGTGCCGCTGCGTTACGAAGGCGAGCTGGCGGTGCTGATGCGACGCTTCAAGTTCCAGGCCTCGCCGCGTGCCGGCAGCCTGCTGCTGGCACTGCTGGAGGAGGCGCTCCGGGAGGCGCCGCGCCCCGAGGCGCTGCTGGCAGTGCCCTTGCACCCGCACCGCGCGCGGCAACGCGGCTTCGACCAGGCGCGCTGGCTCGCCGAGCGGCTGTCGACACGCCTGGACATTCCCTTGGTGGTGGCACAGCGGCGGCGCGATACGCCGAGCCAGCGGGGGCTGGATCGCCAGCGACGAGGCCGCAACCTGCGTGCCGCCTTCCGGGTCGAGGCAGCGCTGCCATCCGAGGTGGCGCTGCTCGACGATGTGATGACCACCGGGGCGACCCTCGATGCCCTGGCCCGTGCCTGTCGTCGGGCCGGGGCCGAACGTATCGAGGCCTGGGCCGTGGCGCGTACGCCCATGACAAACTGACACCGACTCGGCGCCCGGCGCTCTGTTAGCATGCCCGTCATACGATTGAATCAGGAGCGCCGAATGGAAACCTCGATCCATCCCTTTGCCCGTCTCGAACCTGCCCGGGTAGTGGCGGCGGTGGAATCCCTGGGGTTCTGGCTGCCCGGCGAGCCTTTCGCCCTGAACAGCTACGAAAACAGGGTTTATCTGGTGCATGACGACGAGCGCCGGCGCTGGGTGGTGAAGTTCTATCGGCCTGGGCGCTGGAGCGATGCCCAGATCCAGGAGGAGCATGACTTCCTGGCCGAACTGGCGGCGGCGAATGTGGCAGTCGCCGCCCCCTGGCGTGATGAGCAGGGCACCAGCCTGCATCATGACGAGGAATTTCGTTTTGCGCTCTATCCGCAGCTCTCGGGGCAGGCGCCCGAACTGGAGGACCCGGCACATCTGTTCGCCCTGGGCGAGGTCATCGGGGCCATGCACGCCGTGGGGGAAACCGGTCGGTTCGTGCATCGCCGTACCTTGAACCTGGGGGACATGGTGGCGGAGGCATGCGATGGCGTGCTCTCCAGCCCCTGGCTCGACCGGCGCCAGCGGCATGCCTACACGCGGGTGACCGATGCCTTGCGTTCGGCACTGGTGGATCGTGGCTGGGCGCCGGAGCGTAGCATCCGCGTGCATGGCGATTGCCATCTTGGCAACATGCTGGGGCGCGACGAGGCGTTCGGCCTGGTGGATTTCGACGACTGCCTGATGGCGCCGGCGGTGCAGGATATCTGGATGCTGCTGACCGGCCAGGAAGAGGGGGAGTGGCAGATGCAGCTCTCCGAGGTGATCGAAGGCTACGAGCAGCATCGTGACTTCGATCGCGATGAACTGGCCCTGATCGAGCCGCTGCGGGCCTTTCGCCTGATACGGCACAGTGCCTGGCTGGTGGCGCGCTGGGAAGATCCTGCCTTCCCGGTGGCCTTTCCCTGGCTGGCCGATGCCGGTTACTGGGATGACCATATCCGCCAGCTCGAGCAGCAACGCCGGGTGCTGGACAGCGTGACACCCAGGCGCGCGTAACGTATGAAAGCAATCATCGATGCACCGGGAAGGGCAAGATCGCGATGCGGGACTGCGCCGGCGCATGGCATGCGCTAGAATCGTTGTCCTTTGATCCCGGAAACATGACGTCGGGATGACAATTCGATGGCAAAGGCGTGATGGCCGCGCCGACGCACCGCAATAATGACTCTGCATGGGGCCTGAGCATGACCGAACAACTCGCCGACCACTACCGCCAGATCATTCAGGAGATCGGGGAGGACCCCGACCGGGAGGGCCTGCGCGATACGCCCAAGCGTGCCGCCAAGGCCATGCAGTTCCTGAATCGCGGTTATTTCCAGTCCCTGGAAGAGATCGTCAACGGTGCCGTCTTCGAGTCGGATACCGATGAGATGGTGCTGATCAAGGACATCGAGCTGTATTCGATCTGCGAGCATCACCTGCTGCCGTTCACCGGCAAGTGCCATATCGCCTACATGCCGCGTGGCAAGGTGCTGGGCCTTTCGAAGTTCGCGCGCATCGTCGACATGTACGCACGTCGCATGCAGATTCAGGAGAACCTGACTCGCCAGATCGCCGAGGCTGTCCAGCAGGTCACCGATGCCCGTGGCGTGGCGGTGGTCATCGAAGCGCACCACCTGTGCATGATGATGCGGGGTGTCGAGAAGCAGAACTCGAGCATGACGTCCTCGGTGATGCTGGGCGCCTTCCGGGAGTCGCAGAGCACGCGACAGGAATTCCTGACCCTGGTCCATGGTAGGTAGGAGACAATATGGCAATGCTCGCTCTGGGGGATCAGCACCTCGATCACGACCTGGCCACGATACGCATCAAGAACCTGCGGTTGCGGACCTATATCGGCATCAAGGATGACGAGATCCGCAATCGCCAGGATGTGGTGGTCAATGCCGTGATTCGCTATCGCGCCGACAAGGCGCTGGCGTTCAATCACATCGAGCAGGCGCTGAATTACCGCACCATCACCAAGCAGGTCATCGCCCATGTCGAGGATAACCGCTTCCAGCTTCTGGAACGCATGACCCGGGAGGTGCTCGATCTGATCATGAGCTTCGAGCAGGTTCTCACCGCCCAGGTGGAGATCGACAAGCCCCATGCCTTGCGTTTTGCCGACTCGGTGTCGATAACCCTGTCGGATTCTCGGGAGACGAAGCGGGGCGGCTGATTTGCGGCGCCACCACGGCGATGATGAATGGTTGGCGCGCCGGGCGTCATGCGCTTAGCATGGAGATCAACCTTCACCCAAGCGCCTTGAAGCCAGGAGTCGACCATGGAAGCCCTGAAGGAGAACCTGAAGGAAACTCAGCTGTATTGCCCCTTCGCCTATATTGACGGGAGTTGGGTCGCCGCCGACAGCGGTGAGCAGATCGAGGTGGTCAATCCGGCCACCGGTGATGCCGTGGGTAGCGTGCCACGCCTGGGGCGGGCAGAAACCGAACGGGCCATCGCCGCCGCCGAGGCCGCGCTCCCGGCCTGGAGGGCCTTGACCGCGCTGGAACGCGCCGATGCTCTGATGAAGTGGCATGACCTGATGCTCGAACATCAGGACGACCTGGCCACCATCATGACCCACGAGCAGGGCAAGCCGCTCAAGGAAGCCGCCGGCGAGATCGCCTATGCGGCGAGTTTCCTGCGCTGGTTCGCGGAGCAGGCGCGCCGTATCAACGGTGAAACGGTGCCGGCCTCTTCCGCGAACCAGCGCATCGTGGTTACCAAGCAGCCGGTGGGCGTGGTGGGCGCCATCACACCGTGGAACTTTCCTGCCGCGATGATCACCCGCAAGGCCGGCGCGGCGCTGGCGGCGGGGTGTACCTTCGTGGTCAAGCCGGCCAGCCAGACGCCCTTCTCGGCCACCGCCCTGGCCATGCTTGCTGAACGAGCCGGTATTCCGCGCGGCGTGTTCAACGTGGTGCCAGGACGCGCTTCGGAAATCGCCGCCGCGCTGACCGAGTCGCCGGTGGTGCGCAAGATCACCTTTACCGGATCCACTGAGGTGGGGCGCGAACTGATGGCCCAGGCATCGCGTCACGTGCAGAAGATTTCCCTGGAGCTCGGCGGCAACGCTCCCTTCATCGTCTTCGAGGACGCGGACCTGGATGCCGCCGTGGAGGGGGCCATGGCGGCCAAGTTCCGCAACGCCGGCCAGACCTGCGTGTGCACCAACCGCTTCCTGGTGCAATCGAGTGTGGTCAACGCCTTCTGCGAGAAGCTGGCGGTGGCGATGAACAGCGAACTCAAGGTCGGCGATGGCACGAAGGCAGGCGTCAACATCGGCCCGCTGATCGACGAGAAGGCCGTGGAGAAGGTTTCCGAACACGTTCATGATGCCGTCGAGCATGGCGCCGAACTGCTGCTGGGGGGCCACCCACACCCACTGGGCGGCAACTTCTTCACGCCGACGCTGATCACCGAGGCCACTGACAGCATGAAGGTGGCAGGCGAGGAGACCTTCGGGCCTCTGGCCGCTGTCTTCCCCTTCGAGGACGAGGAAGACGCCGTGCGCATGGCCAACGACACCGAATATGGCCTGGCTTCCTACTTCTACTCCCGCGACCTGGGGCGTGTCTGGCGCGTGGCCGATGCCCTGGAGTACGGCATGGTGGGCATCAACACCGGGCTGATTTCCAACGCCGCCGCGCCCTTCGGTGGCGTCAAGGCCTCCGGGCTGGGTCGTGAGGGTGGCCATCAGGGCATCGAGGAATTCCTCGAGACCAAGTACCTGTGTATCGATCTCGGGGACTAAGCTGGAAGCTTGAAGAACGGCGCTACGCGCCTGGAAGCTGAAAGTAAAACACCCCGCCGAGCACGCTCGGCGGGGTGTTGCTTTGTACGATCCTGGGAAAACAGCTGGATGATAGGCTAGGCGAAAATCGGCGCGAAAGCGGAGTTTGCTGTTGCAAATGAGCATTTCAAGCCGATTTTCAACGACGCATGACCGAGTTCCAGCGTTTTCCCCTCGGGTCAGTGCCTGAAGTGCCGCATTCCGGTGAACACCATGGCGATACCGGCCTCGTTGGCGGCGTCGATCACTTCCTGGTCGCGCATTGAGCCGCCGGGCTGGATGACGGCGGTGATGCCGGCTGCCGCCGCGGCGTCGATGCCGTCGCGGAAGGGGAAGAAGGCGTCGCTGGCCATGACCGAGCCGGGGACCGACAGGCCTTCGTCGGCGGCCTTGATGCCGGCGATCTTGGCCGAGTAGACGCGGCTCATCTGGCCGGCGCCGACGCCGATGGTCTGGCCGCCCTTGGCATAGACGATGGCATTGGACTTGATGAACTTGCCGACCTTCCAGGCGAAGGTCAGGTCACGCATTTCCTGTTCCGTCGGCACTCGATCCGACACCACGCGGAGATCGCCGCGCTCGACCATGCCCAGGTCGCGATCCTGCACCAGCAAGCCACCGGTGACACGCTTGAGGTCGTGTCCCTTTTCGCGCTCGCCCGGCCAGTGCTCGGCGACATCGAGTAGGCGCACGTTCTTCTTCTCGGCGACGATCTCGATGGCCGCCGGCTCCACGCCGGGAGCGATGATCACCTCGACGAACTGGCGGTCGATGATCGCCCGGGCGGTCTCGGCGTCGAGGGGGACGTTAAAGGCGATGATGCCACCGAAGGCGCTGGTCGGGTCGGTGGCGAAGGCCTTGTCGTACGCCGACAGTGCACTCTCGCCAACGGCGACGCCACAGGGGTTGGCATGCTTGACGATCACGCAGGCGGTCTCGTCGAAGCCCTTGACGCACTCGAAGGCGGCATCGGTATCGGCGACATTGTTGTAGGACAGCGGCTTGCCCTGCAGGGTGCGTGCCGTGGCCACGCTGGGCTCCCGGCTGGCCGGGTCCACGTAGAAGGCAGCGGCCTGGTGCGGGTTCTCGCCGTAGCGCATGGACTGCTTCTTGTGGAACTGCAGGTTGTAGGTGCGCGGGAAGCCTTCCTCGCCGCCCTCGGTGCGAGCGCCCAGGTAATTGGCGATGGCCGCGTCGTAGCCGGCGGTGTGCTCGAAGGCCTTCACGGCCAGGTCGAAGCGGGTGGCCTGGCTGATGCCGCCTTGATCCAGTTCTTCGAGGATACGGCCGTAATCGTCGGCAGCCACCACGATGGAGGTGTAGGCATGGTTCTTGGCACAGGCCCGGACCATGGTCGGCCCGCCGATGTCGATGTTCTCGATGGCGTCCTCGAGGGTGCAGTCGGGACGTGCCACGGTGGCGGCGAACGGGTAGAGATTGACCACCACCATGTCGATCGCGGGGATATCGTGCTCGGCCATGACGGCATCGTCCTGGCCGCGCCGGCCGAGGATGCCGCCGTGGATCCGCGGATGCAGCGTCTTGACGCGACCGTCCATGATCTCGGGGAAGCCGGTGTGCTCGGAGACCTCGGTGACAGGCACGCCGTTATCGCGCAGCAGGCGGTAGGTGCCGCCGGTGGAGAGCAGCTCGACGTTCCGGTCGCGCAGGCCTCGTGCGAAATCGACGATGCCGGTCTTGTCGGAGACACTGATCAGGGCGCGACGTACCGGCATGATGGAGGAGATGGATTGGGCCATGAAAATCACTCTGTTGCAGGCGTGGGGGCGAAGCGAGTACGAGGGCGCCGGGGCCCTCGTGTTCAGATCAATTCATAGTGCTTGAGCTTCTTGCGCAGGGTGCCCCGATTGAGCCCCAGCATCTCGGCGGCGCGGGTCTGGTTGCCCTGAGCGTGATCCAGCACCGAGGCGAGCAGGGGAGCCTCCACCTCGGCCATCACCATGGCATGCAGGTCGGTTACCTCGCAGCCGTCCAGGTGGGCGAAGTAGCGGCGCATGGCGGCATCCACGGCGTCACGCAGGAGCATATCGTCGCCGGGCGCGGGAGCGCTGTCATCGGCGTTGTCGCGAGAGGCCCGGGGTTCGTCGATCTCGGGCAGCGCGGAAGACTGGGTAAAGGCTTGGCTGCTGGTCATGCGGCACAGGTTCCATCCGATGTCATGCCCCGCTCGAGCTCAGGTGTCGACTCGGCGGGACCATGACGAAACAGTTCGTCGATGAAGCGGCGCTGGTCGTTGGCGTTGACCAGGCCGTTGAAGGTGGCACGAAGGCGCTTGCGCGCGGTGTCGTCGAAGCGAGCATCGCCGGCGAGATACCAGCCGATGTGCTTGCGCGCAATGCGCACGCCCATGTGCTCACCGTAAAAGTCATGCAGGGCCGACAAGTGGTCGCGCAATACGGCGGCACGTTCGACATCGTCGGGAGGTGCCATTCGTCGACCGTGGCGCAGGTAATGGTCGATCTCGCGGAAGATCCAGGGATTGCCCTGGGCGCCGCGGCCGATCATCACCGCATCCGCTCCAGTATAGTCGAGGACTTGGCGGGCTTTCTCGGGCGAATCGATGTCGCCGTTGGCAAAGACCGGAATGTTCACGTTCGCCTTGATGTCGGCGATGGTGTCGTACTCGGCCTCGCCGGTGTAGCGCTGCTGACGATGGCGACCATGGACTGCGAGCGCCTGGATGCCCGTCGATTCGGCCAGACGGGCCACGCGTACGCCATTGTTGCTTTCGGCACACCAGCCAGTGCGAATCTTCAATGTCACAGGGATGTCCACGGCGTCGACCACGGCCTCGAGAATCTCGGCAACCAGGGCCTCGTCGCGCAGCAGTGCCGAGCCGGCCGCCTTGTTGCAGACCTTCTTGGCGGGACAACCCATGTTGATGTCGATGATCTCGGCGCCCATCTCGGCATTGAGCCGGGCAGCCTCGGCAAGCATGGCGGCGTCACCGCCGGCGATCTGCACGGCGCGAGGTCCGGGTTCGCCGCGATGGTCCATGCGCAGCCGCGACTTTCGGGTGTGCCACAGGCTGGGGTCAGAGGTCACCATCTCGCCCACCACCAGGCCTGCTCCAAGACGACGGCCGAGCGCCCTGAAGGGGCGGTCGGTCACGCCGGCCATGGGAGCCAGGATGACCCGGTTGGGCAAGGTATGGCGACCAATGCGCGGCAAAGGGCTGGAATCGGACATGCTCTCGATCAGCTACTGAGAAAGGGGGACACATCATACGCCCCCCGCTATTCAGGGTGAAGGCCACTCAAGTCGAACGTCGTCCAGTGAGCCGTACCCAGCCCTCGCGTATCTCTGGCTCATCCATCGACAGGCCTCGCGCCGCATAGGCGGCCAGCACCTCATCGGCCTGGGTTTCCAGGATGCCGGACAGGGCCAGCCGGCCACCGGGCGCGACGCGTTCGGCAATCTCGTCGGCAAGTTCCACCAGGGGGCCGGCCAGGATATTGGCCACCACCAGCGGGAATCTTGCCTCGGTCTCGAGCGATTCCGGGTATTCGAGGCGCAGTGCCGTCTCGTCGATGCCGTTGCGTTCGGCATTGTCGCGGCTGGCGGTGAGCGCCTGGGGATCGATGTCGGTTCCCGTGGCGTGGCGGGCGCCGAGCCGCAGGGCGGCAATGGCCAGGATACCGGAGCCGCAGCCCACGTCGAGCACCTCTCGGTCGTCCAGTTCGCCGTCCACCGCCAGGCCGTCCAGCCAGGCGAGGCACAACGCGGTGGTGGGGTGGGTCCCGGTGCCGAAGGCCAGGCCGGGGTCCAGCAGCAGATTGACTGCCTGGGGGTCCGGAGCCTTGTGCCAGCTCGGCACGATCCAAAGACGTTGCCCCATGCGCAGGGGCTCGAAGTCGCTCATCCATTCCCGCTCCCAGTCGCGGTCGGCGAGCAGTTCGTGCTCGATCTCGGGGAAGGGCTCGCCGGGCATGGCCTCGGCCCAGGCCGCGGCCAGGCGTTCGAGCATGGCTGAAAGCCCTTCGAGATCGTCATGGAGGCCGGTGAGCACCGTCTCGTTCCAGAGCGGCGTGGTGCCGCGCTCGGGCTCGAAGAGCGGCTCGTCCTGGGCATCCTGCAGGGTGATGGCGGTGGCGCCTTCATCCAGCAACAGCTCCTCGAGCACTTCGGCGTGTTCCGGCGCGATACGGGCCTTGAGTTGCAACCAGGGCATGAAGACTCCCGGGATCTTGGGGCGATGGATTGGCGGATCGTCGAAACGACAACGGGGCGGCGTCCGCCGCCCCGTCGGGGAGGGCACGTCGGCCATGACTTACAGGCCGAGTTTCTTCTCCAGATAGTGGATGTTCACGCCGCCCTGCTGGAAGTAGCCGTCGCGGACCAGATCCTTGTGCAGGTCGGTATTGGTCTTGATGCCTTCGACCAGCAACTCGTCCAGGGCGTTGCGCATACGGATCAATGCCGTCTCACGGTCGTCGCCCCAGGTGATCAGCTTGCCGATCAGCGAGTCGTAGTGGGGCGGTACCGAGTAGCCGGTGTAGACATGGGAATCCATGCGCACCCCGAGGCCGCCGGGCGGGTGATAGAGGGTGACCCGGCCGGGAGAGGGCATGAAGGTCCGGGAGTCCTCGGCGTTGATGCGGCATTCGAAGGCATGGCCGGAAAGCTCGACATCTTCCTGACGGATCGACAGGGGAAGCCCCGAGGCGATGCGCAGTTGTTCACGGACGATGTCGACGCCGGTCACCATTTCGGTCACCGGGTGCTCGACCTGTACCCGGGTGTTCATCTCGATGAAGAAGAACTCGCCGTTCTCGTAGAGGAACTCGAAGGTGCCGGCACCACGGTAGCCGATCTTGAGGCAGGCATCCCGGCAGGCCTGGAAGACCTGTTCACGCGCCTGCTGGTCCAGGCCGGGGGCCGGGGCTTCCTCGAGAACCTTCTGATGGCGACGCTGCAGGGAGCAGTCCCGGTCATAGAGATGAATGGCATTACCCTGGCCGTCGGCCAGTACTTGCACCTCGACGTGCCGCGGATTCTCGAGGAACTTCTCCATGTAGACGGTGCCGTCGCCGAAGGACGAATGTGCCTCGGTGCGGGTCACATTGACCGCGGAGAGCAGATGGCCTTCGGTGTGCACCACGCGCATGCCGCGCCCACCACCGCCGGCGGCGGCCTTGATGATGACCGGATAGCCGATGCGACGCGCGGTGGCCAGTATCTCGCCTTCGTCGTCGCCCAGCGGCCCGTTGGAACCGGGCACCGTGGGAACACCGGCTTCCTTCATGGCATTGATGGCGCTGACCTTGTCGCCCATCAGGCGGATGGTCTCGGCGGTCGGGCCGATGAAGGTGAAGCCGGAGCGCTCGACCTGCTCGGCGAAGTCGGCGTTCTCCGAGAGAAAACCGTAGCCGGGGTGGATGGCGCTGGTGTCGGTGACTTCGGCGGCGCTGATCAGCGCCGGGATGTTGAGATAGGACTGGGCCGAGGGCGCGGGGCCGATGCAGACAGCCTCGTCAGCCAGGCGTACATGCATCAGTTCGCGGTCGGCCTTGGAGTGGACCGCGACTGTCCGAATGCCCAGTTCCTTGCAGGCGCGCAGGATGCGCAGGGCGATCTCGCCGCGATTGGCGATGAGAACCTTGTCCAGCATGATGGAGTCCGCCAGTGTTGTGGGAAGATCAGGAAATGACGACCATCGGTTGCTCGAACTCGACCGGCTCGCCGTCCTCGACCAGGATCGCTTCGACCACGCCGTCACGGTCGGCTTCGATCTGGTTCATCATCTTCATTGCTTCGACGATGCACACGGTCTCACCCTTCTTGACGCTCTGACCGAGCTCGACAAAGGCCTTGGCCCCCGGCGCCGGCGCGCGGTAGAAGGTGCCCACCATGGGCGAGACGATGGCTTGGCCCTGGTATTCGGGGCCTTCGTCGGCCGCCGGGGCTTCAGCAGGTGCCGCCGGTTGCGGAGCCGGTGCAGCGGACGGTGCCGGGGCCGGCCAGGCAGGCGTCGCAGGCTGGGGGTGTTCCGTACCGTTGGGATGACGGCTGATGCGAACCGACTCTTCGCCTTCCTGGATCTCGATCTCGCTGATGTTCGACTCTTCCAGCAGCTCGATCAGCTTCTTGACCTTGCGGATGTCCATGACGTTGTCTCGATCAGTGGGTTCTGGGGTGCCCGGCGCAGTCAACCCGGGCGATTTCTGAATAGATCGCGGCAAGTTGGCGTGCTTTGCCGTCTCTAGGCGCCGTAAAGGCTGATGGAGCGGAGTTTGCCGAAAATCAACGTGGATGTCCAGCCAGCAACGAACGCTGTTCGTTTAGCGGTTTCACGGAGCCTGATGCTACCTGGTCGCGTTGCAACCAGTTGGCCACTTCGTTCAGGTGCGCGGCCAGATCGGGAGCGTCGACTTCCCCCTGGATGCGTGCGTTGCGCAGTTCCCGACTACCGTCGAAGAATAGCAGGCTCGGCGGGCCGAACAGGCCGAAGTGGTCGAGCAGTTCGCGGCTGGTCTTGCCGCTTTCGGTAACATCGACATCGATCCGCCGGAAATCCTCGAGGGCCGCGATCACGCGAGGAGAGGGAAATACCTCGCGTTCCATGACCGTACAGGAGATGCACCATTCGGCGGTGACATTGACCATGGCGGGCGTGTCGCTGGTGGCCAGCGCCGACTGTAGTTCATCGAGGCTCTCGACCACGGTGACGTCCCGTTGCGTGGCTTGCTCGACCGGCGAGGCAGGCAGGGTGGTCGTGGTCGGGGCCAGCGGACGCAGCGGGTCATGGGCGCCGCGCGAGGCGCCGATCACCAGGGTGATGCCCCATGTCAGCAGCAGCAGGCCGGCGGCCTGACGAACCCGGGGCCAGCCCTGGGCCTGGTCGA
The DNA here is from genome assembly GCF_001662305.1 of Halomonas caseinilytica. Taxonomy (GTDB): domain Bacteria; phylum Pseudomonadota; class Gammaproteobacteria; order Pseudomonadales; family Halomonadaceae; genus Halomonas; species Halomonas caseinilytica. The sequence continues at coordinate 180,147 of NZ_BDEP01000007.1, read as the reverse complement.
GGTTCAACGCGCCCAGCGCCAGTGCTGTGCCGATGGCCAGGGCCGCCCACAGCAGCAGGCCGACGGCGCCCGGCAGCAGACGCTCGATCAGCCAGATCGCCACGCCCAGCAGGAGGATGCCAAAGGCAATCTTGATGCCGTTCATCCAGGGGCCGGTGCGCGGCAACAGCGTGGTGCCGAAGGTGCCGACCAGCAGCAGGGGAAGGCCCATGCCTAGGGCAAGGGCGAGCAGGGCGGCGCCACCCATCAGGGCATCGCCGGTGGAGGAGATGAAGACCAGGGCGCCGGCCAGCGGGGCGGAGACGCAGGGCGAGACCACCAGCACCGAGAGCGCGCCAGCCAGGGCCAGGCCGATGGGGCCGCTGCGCTGGGCCTTGTTCTGCCAGGCCTCGAGTCGCTGTGTCAGGCGTGGGGAGAGGCGCAAATCGAAGGCACCGAACATGGCCAGTGCGAAGAGCACGAAAAGCAGGGCAAAGGCGCCCAAAACCGGGGCCGACTGCAGCCTGGCCTGCAGGTTCAGGCCGGCACCGAACAGACCCATGAGGACGCCGACGACGGCATAGGTGGCGGCCATGCCGGCCACATAGCTGGCCGAGAGGGCGAAGGCGCGCGAGCGACTGGGGTTCTGGCCGACGATGATCGAGGATAGGATCGGCACCATGGGCAGCACGCAGGGTGTGAAGGTCAGCCCCAGCCCGGCAAGCAGAAAGAGTCCCAGGACCAGCGGCAGGCTGGCGTTGCCTATCAGTTCGCGGAAGTGGCCATCCTCGCTGCGTGGCGCTTCGCTTGCCTCTGCTGCTGAGGCCTTGGGGGCGGTGGCCCGAGAGTTCGCGCCGTCGCCGCTGGTTGGCGATCGCCAATCGGCGAAGGCTGCCGGGGCCTGGCCTTGCGGCGCCTGCAGCTCGAGGGTCTCGGGTGGATAGCAAAGGCCGGCGTCGGCGCATCCCTGGAAGGTCAGCACCAGATCCAGGGGGCCCTGATGGGGCGTGTCCAGTGGGGCCTCGAGGACCACGCGGTCATAGTAGACGTTGACCTCGCCGAGGAATTCGTCGGTCTTGGGTTCGCCAGGGGGGAGCTCGAGATCGCCGAGGTTGACGTCCGCGTTCCGGGCCTCGACATCGAAGCGGTGCCGATACAGATAATAGCCATCGGCGTTTTCGAAGCCGATCTTCAGGGTGTCGCCGTCATGCCAGACACTGGGTTGGAAGGCTTCCATGACCGGCAGAAACTCCGAATCATCGCCCGAGGCAAACCAGTCGGCCTGGACCGACAGTGGCAGCAGCAACAGGACGAGGCAGGCGAAACGGCGAAGCTGTGGCACGGGATTTCCTTTCTCCGGGGCGTGGATGGCGCGGTTGAGACTCGCGCGATGGCTTGGGGTTCCGCGCCTGTGCCGCTATGCTCAGGTGCGGAGGTATTCATGGAGGCGTCAGGATAACGCACTCGAGCGGGATGGCGTCATGATCATGATCCGTCCGGCTCTTCATCTTTACGGTAGGGAAACACGCAAATGGGATTGACGAGAAAGGGTGAGGCGCGCCGTCGCAGCAAGGTCGAGGTGCTGGAGCGCCCGCAATATGGCTGGATCTGGAAACCGTTGCTGGTGTTGCTGATCCTGTATCTGGTGGTGACGGTGGCGCTGGGTGTGTGGTGGAGCCGGACGCCGGCGAACTTCGATGTGGAAGAGGCTGTCGCCGAGCAGCGGGGTGGCGGCACGGCCGAGCACGGTGCGGTGACGGTTGCCGGCCTGCGGACCACCTTGGCGACCCTGCTCGACAAGCCTGGTGGCTACCTGCGCAACGATATCGCACCGCCGGGGCTGTGGCTCGACAATATGCCGGCCTGGGAGTTTGGAGTGATGCGTCAGGCGCGTGGCCTGATGGCGGCCATGCCAGCGATGTCAGAGGGGGAGGCCTCGTCGCTTGAGTCGGCAGCGACCCGCCTGCGCGGCGATGGTCGGGACTGGTTGTATCCTTCCACGGAACACCATGTCCGACAGGCTATGGAGGCGCTCGATGCCTACCTGGCGCAGCTCGAGGAACCCGGGGCAGTCGGCTTCGGTGATGGCGGACAAGGGCTCGCTGACTGGCTGTCGCAAGTGGCCGGATCGCTCGATGACCTGGGAGGGCGGCTCTCGGCCAGCGTCGGTGACAAGGAGCGCCTCGCCGACCTCGGGGTGCCGGCGTCATCGATGCCTGAGTCGACGCCCTGGTATCGAGTCGACAATGTCTTTTTCGAGGCCCGCGGCCAGGCCTGGGCGCTGCGTCACCTGCTGGCGGCGATGCGTCGCGATCAGGCGGATGTGATTGAAGCGGCCGGGTTGGCCGAGCGTTGGGATGCCTTGACCGTCGAGCTGGAGCGCAGTCAGCGCCGGCTCTGGAGTCCGGTGGTGCTCAATGGCTCGGGGTTCGGTATCTTCGCCAACCATTCCTTGGTGATGGCCAGCCATGTGCTGCGGGCCAGGGATCTCGTGCGCGAGCTGGCCGGGAAGCTGCCCGAGTCGGGCGAGGCGACCGCTCCGGCAACCTAGAGTGCCCCTCGGGGCGACATGGCCTGGCCACGGTCAAGAAGGCTGGGAGCAGACGACGAAGGGCCGCCCGAGGGCGGCCCTTGCGTTCTTGCGTGACGCGTGGATCAGGCCTTGTCGTAGGCGGCCACGGACTTCTCGATGGCCTTGCGAGCGGCTTCGGCGCCTTCCCAGGATTCCACCTTCACCCACTTGCCTTTCTCGAGGTCCTTGTAGTTCTCGAAGAAGTGGGCAATCTGCTGGCGCAGCAGCTCCGGGAGGTCGGTGACTTCCTGGATGTCGTCGTAGAGACTGGAGAGCTTCGCGTGCGGCACGCACACCAGCTTGGCGTCCTCGCCGGCCTCGTCGGTCATGTTGAGAATGCCGACCGGGCGGGCACGGATCACGCTGCCGGGAGTGACCGGATAAGGCGTCACCACGAGGGCATCGAGGGGGTCGCCGTCATCGGCCAGGGTGTGGGGGATGAAGCCGTAGTTGGCCGGGTAGAACATCGGCGTGGCCATGAAACGGTCGACCAGCAGCGCGCCCATGTCCTTGTCGATCTCGTACTTGACCGGCGCATGGTTGGCCGGAATTTCGATCGCGACATAGACGTCGTTGGGCAGATCCTTGCCGGCGGGGATGTTGTCGAAGTTCATGAGGGCGTCCTTCTCTGGCGAGTGTCCGGTTCGAGTGGAGCAAATGCGGCGAATTATACGAAGCCGTCGGGGGGATTACCAATCCCTTCCTGTTGTCGTGGCCTGTCGATGTGGCGATTGAAGCCACTACGGCTTTGGTGGGCGAGCCAGCGTCGCCGACGACGTGTATGATGGCCCCCTGTTGAGCCGCCGGCATGTCCGGCGAGTCGCCGCGAGCCCGAGGAGAATGTCTTGGCATCCGCGCAACTGTCTCTGAGTTACGGTCAGGCCTTCGTGGCGCCGGAGCGGCGTCGGCATCGCAGTTCGATGTCGGTCCTCGTGCCCGAGGCACTGCAATTGTCGACCAAGGGCGCCTGCGCCCTGATTAGCGACTCCACGACTCGCAACACCCTGGCCAAGCAGGCCGGGGACATCAGTGTGCGTGGCTTTTTGGCCGATTACTTTTCGACGCCCGATCACTGGGACGTGAAGACGTCGGTCAACCGAGTGCTGCGTTCGCTCAATGGCTGGTGCTTCGGGCAGAGTCGCCAGCTGAGCGATGGGAGTTATGTGAGCTCGTTGTCCGCGATGATTTATCGCGGGCGGGAAGCCCACCTCTTCCACATGGGCGATACCCTGGTGTTCCGCCTGAGGGGGGCCGAGTTCGAGCAACTCTCGCGTGATCACGTCACCGATCTCGGAGGCTATCGTTACCCGTCCCGGGCGTTGGGCATGGATGCCAGCATCGATATCGATTATGCGCGTATGCCCCTCAAGCAGGGTGACATCTTTCTGTTCACCACCCAGGCGGTGCAGGGCACCCTGATGCCGTCCGATTATGTCGGCCTGATTCGCCAGGATGCCAGTGATCTGGATGCCGCCTGCGAGCGACTGGCCCAGACCGCTCGGGCGCGCGCCCAGGAGCGTGGCTACGGTGGTGACCAGTTCTGCTTCCAGCTGGTGCGCATCGACGAGTTGCCCGAGGAAGAGGAGGACCGGCCCGGCAAGGTCTACGGTGATCTGCCGATACCGCCGGAATTGTCGGTGGGCGAGCGGTTGGACGGGCTGGAGGTGCTGTCGGTACTGTCGCGGACGGCGCAGTCTCGCGTCTATCGCGTGCGCGACTTGCGCAGCGGCCGGGAAATGGTGATGAAGGCGCCGAGCCCCGAGCTGTCCACGCGCAATGCTTACCTGGAGCACTTCTTGTTACAGCAGTGGGTGGTAGAGCGGGTGCACTCGCCCTTCGTGGTCAAGGTCATGGAGCCCTCGCGGCCACGCCGCTTCCTCTACTACCTGATGGCCTACGTCGAGGGCGAGACGCTTACGGCCTGGGCGCGTCGTCATCCCCAGGCGAGTTTGGCGCAGCGCCTCGACATTGCCGTCCAGATGGGCAAGGCCCTGCAGGCGTTGCATCATCGCGATCTGTTGCACCAGCAGGTGCATCCCGACAATGTGCTGATTGACAAGCATGGCCAGGTGGTGCTGGCGGATTTCAGCGCCTGCCATCTTCGCGACGTCGATGGCCATCGGCGCTCTCGTACCCTGGCGCGTCAGGTGGGGCTGACCGAGCACAGCGCCCCTGAGTATGCGCTGGATGATGAAGTGGGCCGTCGTAGTGACCAGTATTCGCTGGCCTCAACGGTGTACTGGCTGTTCACCGGCGAGCTTCCCTATTCGCTGCCGACCAAGGATCTGCTGCGGCATACCGATCTGGAGCAGATGACCTATCGCAGCGCCCGGACCCTCAATCCCGAGGTCTCGCCGGCGCTGGACGATACGCTGCGCCGTGCCTTGGCGCCCCAGCGGGCCCTGCGGTTCCGGCGACTCTCGGAATTTCTGCATACCTTGCGAGAGTCGGCCAGCGACACGAAAGGAGCGGCACAGGATGGCGGGTCGGCCCGTGAGCCGGCCCTGTTCTGGCAGGGCGTGGCGGGGATCCTGCTGCTGTTGCTGGTGCTGTCCTGGTTGTTGCGCTAGAACCAGGCTGCGCCCGGAGCTGAAAGATCGTCCGCTTCGCGGTCGTAAGCTTGAAGCTGGAAGAAAAACCCTTGGCCCCATGCCGTCAGGATTCATGCTGTCTTCCAGCTTCCAGCTTCCAGCTTTTAGAGCTTGAATTCCGGCAGCTTGCGTTCGACGCGATGCTTGGCGAGCTTGGCGACCTTCGGCAGGCCATTCTCGAAGGGCGGGAAGTCCTCGCCCTGGATCAGCGGGGCAAGGTAGCGACGGCATTCCTCGGTGATGCCGAAGCCGTCCTCGCGAATGAAGTCCCGAGGCATGAACTTCTCGCGGTTGGCCACGTCGGCCAGCGGTGCAGCCTCTACGGTCCAGGCATAGGGAGCGTCACTGGTGCGCTTGATGGCGGGCATCTTGGCATTCTGTCCATCCAGTGCCAGTTCCACGGCCTTTTCGCCGACGGCATAGGCCTGGTCGACATCGGTCTTGGAGGCCAGGTGCCGCGCGGCGCGTTGCAGGTAGTCGGCCACTGCCCAGTGATACTTGTACCCGAGGTCCTGCTTGATCATGCCGGCCAGTGTCGGTGCCACGCCGCCCAGTTGGCGATGGCCGAAGGCATCGGTATTGCCGGAATCCGCCAGGAAGGTGCCATCCTCGTAGCGGGCTCCTTCGGAAACCACGATAACGCAGTAGCCGTAGAGCTTGACCGACTCCTCGACGCGGGCCATGACCGCGGCGCGATCGAAGTTGATCTCGGGGAAGATCACCAGGTGTGGGGGATCGCCTTCGCCCTGGCCGGCGAGGGCGCCGGCAGCGGCAATCCAGCCGGCGTGGCGGCCCATCACCTCGAGCACGAAGACCTTGGTGGAGGTCGCGCACATGGAGGCGATGTCCAGGGACGCTTCCAGGGTCGAGGTGGCGATGTACTTGGCCACGCTGCCGAAGCCCGGCGAGTTGTCGGTGATCGGCAGATCGTTGTCCACCGTCTTGGGAACATGGATGGCGGTAAGTGGGTAGCCCATCTTCTCGGACAGTTGCGAGACCTTCAGGCAGGTGTCGGCGCTGTCGCCGCCGCCGTTGTAGAAGAAGTAGCGGATGTCGTGGGCGCGGAAGACCTCGATCAGCCGCTCGTACTGGGCGCGATGGGTTTCGATGTCCTTGAGCTTGTAGCGGCAGGAACCGAAGGCGCCGGCCGGCGTGTGGCGCAAGGCGGCGATGGCTTCGTCGCTCTCCTGGCTGACATCGATCAAATCCTCGGTCAGGGCGCCGATGATGCCGTTATGCCCGGCATAGACCTTGCCGATCCGGTCATCGTGGCGGCGGCAGGCTTCGATGACGCCGCAGGCGCTGGCATTGATCACGGCGGTGACGCCACCGGACTGGGCATAAAAGGCGTTGTGCTGAGCCATGGAGCTATCCTGTTGCTGGGTCGCATCAAGGGGCGCGCGGCCGGCGACGTTCCTGTCGCGTATCGCCGCCGCCGAGGGTTCGGAGCAGGCGAAGATTCTAGCCCATTGACCGGAACGCTGCATCCCATGACCTCGCGCGGCGATGGCTGGAGGGGGCGCGGGTGCCATGCTAGTCTGCCGCTTTCCGCCAGGCGGCCTGGCACGAATTTCCTGCGGAGACGGCATGCATCTTCACATCCTCGGTATCTGTGGCACCTTCATGGGCAGCCTGGCCCTGCTGGCCCGCGAGCAGGGGCTGCAGGTCAGCGGCTCCGACGCCGGCGTCTACCCGCCCATGAGCACCCAACTGCAGGAGGCGGGCATCACGCTGATGGAGGGCTATGGCGCCGACAACCTCGATCCCCGGCCCGACCTGGTGGTGGTCGGCAATGCCTTGTCGCGCGGCAACCCCGAAGTGGAAGCCTTGCTCGACCTGGGCCTGCCGTATGTCTCGGGGCCTCAGTGGCTGGCAGAGCATGTGCTCCCGGGGCGCCGGGTGATTGCCGTGGCGGGGACGCATGGCAAGACGACGACGGCGAGCCTGGTTGCCTGGTTGCTGGAGGAAGCGGGGTTGTCGCCGGGCTTTCTGATCGGGGGAGTGCCGCGCAACTTCGGTGTCTCGGCGCGTCTGGGGGCGCTGGATGCGCCCTTCGTGGTCGAGGCCGACGAATATGACACCGCCTTCTTCGACAAGCGTTCCAAGTTCGTACACTATCGACCCGAGATCGCCATCCTGGGCAATCTCGAGTTTGATCATGCCGATATCTTTCCCGACCTGGCGGCTATCGAGCGCCAGTTCCATCATCTGGTCCGTACCGTGCCCGGCAAGGGGCGGTTGTTGGTCGCCGACGGCGAGCCGGCCCTGGATCGTGTGCTCGAGCAGGGCTGCTGGACGCCGGTCGAGCGCTTCGGCCAGTCGCCGGACAGCGACTGGCAGCTGACCCTCCAGCGAGGCGACGCAGGGCGCTTTGACGTCAGCCATCGGGACGCCGGCGTCGAGGAGCGGGCCGTGGTCGACTGGCCCCTGAGTGGCACCCACAACGCGCGAAATGCCCTGGCCGCGCTGGCTGCCGCCCATGCATGCGGCGTCGGCCTTTCCCGGGGAAGCGAAGCCCTGGCGCGCTTCGAGACACCGCGGCGGCGTCAGGAGTTGCGGGGCGAGGTGGCGGGTATCCGCGTGATCGATGACTTTGCCCATCATCCCACGGCCATCGCCGCGACCCTCGAGGGGCTGCGTGCCACGGAAGGCGGCGGTCGCCTGCTGGCGGTGATCGAGCCCCGATCCAATACCATGCGACTGGGATCCCAGCGTGAGCGACTCGCCACCAGCGTGGCGAGTGCCGACCTGGCCTACTGGTACCAGCCGGCGGAACTGGACTGGTCGCTGGCACCGGTGATCGAGGCCGCCACGACCCCGAGCCGGGTATACGATGATCTGGATGCCCTGGTGGCGGCGCTGGTGGACGATGCCAGGGCCGGGGATCGTATCGTGGTGATGTCCAACGGGGGCTTCGGTGGCATTCACGAACGACTCCTGGCTGCGCTGGAGGCAACCCATGGCCGATGATCTGCACCCCCCCGTCACCGTGGCCATCACCGGCGCCTCTGGCGCCCAGTACGGGCTGCGCCTGATCGAAGTGCTGGTGGCCGCCGACCACGAGGTCTGGGTGATGATCTCCAAGGCTGCTCATATGGTCATCGCCACGGAGACCGATGACGATCTCCCCGCGAGACCCGAGCGACTGGTGGTGGCGCTCACCCAGCGGTATGGCGCGAAACCCGGCCAGATTCGCTGTTTCGGCCGTGAGGACTGGATGGCACCGGTGGCGTCCGGTTCGGGCGCCAGTTCAGCGATGGTGATCTGCCCTTGTTCCACCGGCACTCTCTCGGCCGTTGCCTGTGGGGCCAGCAACAATCTCATCGAGCGCGCGGCGGACGTCGCCCTGAAGGAGCGACGCACTCTGGTGCTGGTGCCTCGCGAGACGCCTCTGTCGGCGATCCATCTGGAACACATGCTTGCCCTGACGCGCCAGGGGGCGGTAGTGCTGCCGGCGGCGCCGGGGTTCTATCATCGCCCGCGTGAAGTGGAGGACATGATCGACTTCATCGTGGCGCGCATTCTCAACCAACTGGGCATCTCGCACCGGCTGGTGCCGCGCTGGGGCGAAGCGCCGTAGCGCAGGCGCCTCGCCCCTGTCATCGTTCGACGGGCTGCCGTTCGACCATAAGGATATGGACATGCTCAACCTTTCCCTGCTTTCGGTCTTCGTACCCACCTTTCTGCTCGTGTCCCTGACGCCGGGCATGTGCATGACGCTGGCCATGGTGTTGGGCATGACCCAGGGCGTGCGTCGTACCCTGTGGATGATGATCGGCGAGCTGGCCGGGGTCGGCTTGGTGGCCGCCGCCGCGGGGGCGGGGGTGGCGACACTGATGTTGCAACAGCCCGCGCTGTTCGCCGTGTTCAAGTGGCTCGGGGGCGCCTACCTGATCTATCTGGGCGTGATGATGTGGCGCTCCCGGGGGCGCATGGCGGTGCCCGAGACGTTGGATACCCAGGCGGCGGGGCGCCGTGAGCTGGCGGTGCAGGGATTCGTCACGGCAGTGGCCAACCCCAAGGGCTGGGCCTTCTTCGTGGCCCTGCTGCCGCCGTTTCTCGATGCTTCCCGGCCCCTGGCGGGGCAGTTGGCCCTGTTGATCGCGCTCATCCTGAGCATCGAATTCCTGGCGCTGGTCACCTATGCCACCGGAGGCCAGACCCTGCGCCACCTGCTGGGCAAGAGCCGTAACGTGCGTCTGCTCAATCGTATCGCCGGCACATTGATGCTGGGGGTCGGGATCTGGTTGGCGCTGGGCTGACCCGGACGTTGTTTACGCTGGCCCCAGCCAGGCCACCCGTGCCGCGCAGAGCGCCAGGGATGCGGCTCCCAGCGCCCACCAGGGGCAGGGCGAGAGCCGGGGCCGTTCCTGGCGCTGCCAGGCAAGCTGGACCAGGGCGCAGACCACCAGTCCCAGCAAGGCGCCGCCGATCAGGTCGCTGAGCCAGTGTACGCCGATCACCAGCCGGGAGAGGGCCATGGGCACGATGATGGCGATCGCTCCCCAGTAGGCCCAGAAACGCTGGCTTGTTGGCAGTTCCCGAGCGATGAAGGCGGCGGTCATCCCGAACAGCACAACGGCCGTGGAAGTATGGGCGCTGGGGTAGGACATCGACCCCACGAGGAAGTCTGGTGTCAGCGGACGGGGGCGGGCGGTCAGGGTCTTGCCCAGGGTGTTGAGCAGGGCGATGCCGAGCAGGCCGCCGCCGACGTGGCCCAGAATGTCCCAGCGTCGTTTCCATAGCCACCAGAGTGCCCAGGGCAGCAGCAGGGCGACAATGCCGAAGAGGTCGCCGACATCTCCCAGGATGTGACCGAATCGAGTCAGGCCGGGTATCGTCATGGTGTCGATCAGGTTGTTGAGACGCTGATCCATGGCCATCGGCCCATCATGCTGCAGAACCACCAGGGTCCAGGCCGAGAGGGCGGCGAGCGATGAAAGCAGCAACAGCCAGGAGGCCAGGGGAGGATCCCGGTCGCGTTGAAGAGACAGGAGTCGCCAGATCATGCGCCCCAGGGCATGGCGCCGAGACAGCCAGGCCAGGATGCGATAGACATGGCCGTCGCGGTAGGTCTGGTGGCGCAGCCAGGAGAAGGTCAGGGCCAGCGCCACGACCAGCACGCCGAGTCCGGCCAGCCAGGACCTGAGCCCCTCGGGCAGTCCCGGTAGTCGTTGCCAGGCGTGGCCGAGCAGGTAGCCGGGAAGTACATAGGCCGGAGCCCACAGGGCCGCCGATATCAGGTTGGCCCAGGTGAAGGTGCGAGGAGGCATGTGCAGCATGCCGGCGATCATCGGGATGATGGGACGCACCGGGCCAACGAAGCGTCCCAGGAAGACCGAGAAGGAGCCATGCGTACGGAAGAAGCGCGCGCCGTGTGCGAGCCACTCCGGATGGCGCGAGAGAGGCCAGAAGGTGGCGACTCTTTCGCGCTGGGCGTAGCCGAGCCAGAAGCTGAGCCCGTCACCGGCCACGGCGCCGAGAAAAGCCGCGAGAATGACCAGTGTCACGGAGATTTCCTGATGGCCGGCCATGGAGGCAACGGCGGTGATCAGGACCACGCCGGGCACCAGCAGGCCGACCAGGGCCAGCGACTCCATCAGCGCGATGCCGGCGACGATCAGCAGCAACACAGGGGGCGAGGGGGAGAGCTGGTAGAGGGCGTCGGTCAGGTTCAAGGCGGTCTCCGTGAATCAGGAATCCCGAGTGGTCGTCAGGCGGCGGGTGGCGGTGTGCAGACGATGTTCGAAAGACGACTGGTCTTCCCCGGCATGGCGCATGACGAGCCGGGTGCGAGTTTCCAGCGGTCCGGTTTCCACCAGTATGATCGGCTCGAAGGCGCGGGACAGGCGCTGTTGCACCAGCAGGGCGCCACTCTCGGTCGTGTTCGGCATGACGAGCCAGAAGACGCTGTCCCCGGCGCGGCCCAGGATGTCGTGGGCGCGACAGCGCCCGGCGGCGGTCTCGCACAGGGCATCGAGCAGTGCTTGGCGGGCCTTGGGGCCGAACTGCTCGTCGGCGATCTCCAGTTGCGGCAGGTGGATCAGCAGGACGGACAAGGACTGGCCGAGCAGCTCGGTGCGGTCGAGCTCGCCGGCCAGGCGCTCATGGAGGTGGCTGCGGCTGACGGCCCGGCATTCCGGATCCCAGGGGTCGGTGGCCCGCAGCAGCGCCTGTTGGCGCAAGCGTCCCCAGGAAGCCAGCGTGGCCATGGCCACCAGGCTCAGATAGGCCAGTAGAACATCGGCATCGGGGCGGGGGTTGTCCAGCAGGGCCATCCAGACGGGTGCCAGGCCGAGGTTGAGCAGTATGGCGGGGACCAGCGGGAGTAGCAGCAAGGCGAGAACCGGCGGCAGGCCGATCCAGAGAGCCGGCAGGCCGGCGGGGCGGGGCAGCTCTGCCGCGATCAACAAAAAGCCGCAGATCAGGACCATGTAGGCGGCGGTGCGGGCATGTCCTCCGCCCAGGGAAGCGAGCAGGGTCGCCATCAGCATGATCGGTGCCAGCAGGGCGGGCAGAGGCATGCGCTGATATTCGCCTGCCAGATAGAACCACAGGGACTGGCCCAGCAGCAGCAAGGTGCCGATGGCCAGTACCAGGGTCAGCGGCCGGTGGCGGGTCTGGCGCGGCTCGATGTCAGGCATTCGTCGCGCTCTCCTTGATCCATAATGGGGGCGACTGGCGAGACAGGGCGTGCTGCTCGGTGGTCAGCGACACCAGATAGGGCAACGGAATGGCTCGGGCCTTGACCTGGGGTTCCAGGGCGTCGAGCAGACGCTGTCGGCGTTGTGCCGACTGCTCGGCATCGCGACTGATCAGCAGGATGCCGAGCGTGCCCCGATCGAGACGATAGCAGTTTTCGAAGCGTTGAAGGTGATGGCGCAGCCGTCCGGCCAGCGGAAACAGGCGCCGCGGCGGCAAGCGCAGCAGCAGCAGTTCGGCATGGACCGACTCGCGGGTCGCGCGCCGGCGTTCGCGGTCCAGGTCGCGCTCGAGCTGGGCGCGTGGCCAGAGCGGCCAGCCGGCGATCAGGCTGGCCCGGTGGCGCGCCGCGAAGCGCCACGCCTGAAGCGCCCTGGAGCGTGATAGGCCAAGCACCATCAAGCCGGCCAGCAACAGGCCCACCAGCCACCATGGCTCGTCTCTCAGCACGTCGTGCTGGGCGTACCAGGTCACGGCCGCCAGTACACCGTGAAGCACCAGCATCCAGGGGGGCTGCGGCCACATCAGCAGTATGGCCCAGGCCCATAGCCAGGTGACATGGCGTTCCGGTGTCGTCCAGAGCAGGGCGGCCAGCAAGAGACCGGGCAACAATTGCCACAGCGTGGCGGTGAATCGCCGGTGGCGAAGTGTCAGGCGCATGGCGGTGACTGCCAGCCAGGCCGTCATTGCCCACAGCAAGGCGGCATCGACTGCCACGTCGGCGGTGATAGCTCGCAGGGCGATGAGGATCGCCGCGACCAGCAGGTTGATCCGCAACAGGCCGGTTTTGTACATGCTCCGCATGGTGACTTAGTATGGGCTCCTTCCCGATTCGACTTGACCAGGGGCGTGGCCGCCTTCGCGGCAGATCCCCTTCAGGAGATACTCTACGGCATGACTGCGCACGCCACACACTCCGTTATCGGCACCGCCGGGGCCGAGGGCATCGACGATGTCGAGGCCTACATGCAACGTCTCGGGCAAGCTGCCCGCCATGCCGCCACCGCCATGCGGCGCGTCGACACGGCCTCCAAGAACGCGGCGCTGGCTGCCATGGCCCGTCATCTGGAGGCCGCTCGGGCCGAGGTGCTGGCTGCCAACGCACGGGACCTGGACCGGGGGCGGGCCAATGGCCTGGATGCCGCCCTGCTCGATCGGCTGGCGCTCGACGATGCCCGTCTGCAGGGCATGATCGACGGGCTCGCCCAAGTGGCGGCACTGCCGGACCCGGTCGGCGAGATCGATGGCCTGCGCGCGCAGCCCAGCGGCATCCAGGTCGGACAGATGCGCGTGCCGCTCGGCGTGATCGGTATCATCTACGAATCGCGCCCCAACGTCACCCTGGAGGCAGCCAGTTTGTGCCTCAAGTCCGGCAACGCCTGCATTCTACGTGGTGGCTCAGAGGCCAGCGAGTCCAATGCCGCCATCGCCGAGTGCATTCGCCGTGGGCTCGACGAGGCGGGGCTGCCGTCGGCTGCGGTGCAGGTCGTGGCGACCACGGACCGTGCCGCCGTGGGCCGCCTGATCAGCATGCCGGAGTACGTCGACGTGATCATTCCGCGCGGTGGCAAGTCGCTGATCGAGCGAATCACGCGTGAAGCCAGCGTGCCGGTGATCAAGCATCTTGACGGCGTCTGCCATGTCTATCTCGACGCCAGCGCCGATCTCGAGAAGGCTCTGGCCATCGCTGTCAATGCCAAGACCCAGCGCTACGGCACCTGCAATACCCTGGAAACATTGCTGGTCGACGAGCCGCTCGCCGCATCGCTGCTGCCCCGGCTGGCCTCGGCCTATGCCGAGCATGGCGTCGAGCTGAGGGGGTGCGAGCGAACCCGTGCGATCCTCGGTGATGGCGTCGTGCCGGCCAGCGAGGCCGATTGGGAGGCCGAATACCTGGCCCCGGTGCTGGCCATTCGCGTGGTCGATGGCGTCGAGGAGGCCATGGCGCATATCGAACGTTACGGTTCGCGCCACACCGATGCGATCGTCACCGAGAACTACAGCCTGGCCCGGCGTTTCATGACCGAGGTCGATTCCAGTTCGGTGATCGTCAATGCCTCCACTCGCTTCGCCGATGGGTTCGAGTATGGTCTGGGGGCCGAGATCGGCATCTCCACTGATCGGCTGCATGCTCGAGGCCCGGTGGGGCTCGAGGGTCTGACCACACGCAAGTACGTGGTGTTCGGCGATGGCCAGATCCGTAGCTGAGGCGCGACGGCCGCCCCGCATCGCCATGCTGGGCGGCACCTTCGACCCGGTGCACCTCGGCCATCTCCGCTGCGCCGTCGAGCTGCGCGAGATGCTGGCGCTGGATCGCGTGCACATGGTGCCGGCGGCCCGCTCGCCCTTGCGCGATGCGCCCCAGGTAGCGCCGGAGGATCGCCTGGCGCTGCTGCGACTGGGGATCGGCGATACGCCGGGGCTTCTTGCCGACGCTCGAGAGTTCTCCCGCCACGGCCCCTCCTATAGTGCCGATACCCTGGCCGAGCTTCGCGAGGCCTATGGCCCCGAAGCGCGACTGGTCATGGCGCTGGGGCACGATGCCTTCATGCGCTTGCCCGAGTGGCGTCAACCACACCGGCTCTTCGAGCTGGCACATCTGGTGGTGGTCGATCGCCCGGACCATGACGCACCGCTTGGCGAGGCGCTCGAGGAACTGGTGGTCGGTCGCGAGGTCGATGAGGTCGCCGGACTGATGGCCGAGCCGCATGGTCGGCTGCTCAGGCTGACGCTGCCGTCGCGCATGGCCATTTCCGCCACCGAGGTGAGGCGCCGCCTGGCCTGTGGCGAAAGCGTTCGCTATTTGCTGCCCGAGGCGGTGGAGTCGCATGTGCTGGCGCATGGGCTGTATCGGGAAGCGGGCAGAGAAGGCGGCTGAGGCAGCCGGACGACGGCTCCGTGGCCCTGCCGGGCACGAATTTCGTGTGTTTCGGTTGTCGGGCGCTGCCATGCTGGCCGTGAGTCGGTACAATGGAAAGATGAATTCCCCGCTGACGAGGGCAGACACGAAGGGTATGCACATCGACGCACTCAAGACTCTGGTGATGGACGCGCTGGAGGAACTCAAGGCCCGGGACATCGTGCAACTCGATGTCTCTCGATTGACCAGCGTAACGGAACTGATGGTAGTGGCCAGTGGCACGTCCAACCGCCATCTCGCTGCTCTCGCCGACAACCTGATCCAGACCGCCAAGGAAAGTGGCGTGCCGCCGCTCGGTGTCGAGGGAGAAAGCGGCGCCGAGTGGGTGCTGGTGGACCTGGGGGATGTGGTGGTGCATCTGATGATGCCCGAGACCCGGGCGCTCTATGACCTGGAGCGTCTCTGGGCGGATCTGCCCTCGGACGGTCTCGAACCCCTGGAGGAAGAGGCGCACGGCACTTCATGAGGGTCCGTCTGCTGGCAGTGGGGACCCGTATGCCGGACTGGGTGACGCGGGGGGTCGAGGAATACCGCAAACGCCTGCCGCGGGATTTCGCCCTCGAGATCGAGGAGATCTCGCCCGGTGCCCGGGGCAAGAATGCCGATACCCGCCGGGCCGTGGCCCTCGAGGCCGAACGTATCCGTGCCCGCCTCAAGGGTGATGAGTACCGCGTGGCCCTTGAGGTGGGCGGCCGGGCCTGGAGCACCGAGCAGCTCGCCGAGCAGACCGAGCGCTGGCGTCTCGAGGGGCGGGATGTAGCGCTGTTGGTCGGAGGCCCGGAAGGGCTGGACCCCTCGCTTTCCGCCCAGGCCGACCAGCGTTGGTCGCTGTCTCCCTTGACCCTGCCGCACCCATTGGTGCGAATCCTGCTGGCGGAACAGCTGTACCGTGCCTGGACCCTGATGGTCGGCCATCCCTATCACCGTTGAGCGATCCCAAGTGTCCCGAGGGCAGCACCGAGCATGCGTCAGCAACGCGACACCCTGAAGAATCCCGAACAGGAACTTCGCGTCTTCCGCATGCGAGCCTTGCTGGCGGTGGTCGTGGTCATTCTCCTGAGCGGGGGACTGGCCGCGCGCCTGTTCTATCTGCAGGTGGTGCAGCACGAGGTCTTCACCACTCGGTCCGAGAAGAATCGGGTGCGTGTCGAGCCGCTGCCGCCGACCCGTGGCCTCATTTATGATCGCAACGGCCAGTTGCTGGCCGAGAATCGTCCTACCTACAACCTGACCCTGGTGCGTGAGCGGGTCGATGACCTGGACGAGACGCTCTCGCTGCTGGTCGACCTGCTCGATCTGCCCGATGAAGAGGTCGAGGCCTTTCGCGAGCGTTCACGCCAGCGCCAGCGTCCTTTCCAGCCGGCACTGTTGATGAGCGACCTGACCGAAAAGCAGATCGCCCGTCTGGCGGTGAATCGTTACCGCCTGCCCGGCGTCGAGGTGGAAGCGCAGTTGCTACGCTATTACCCGGATGCCGACTTGCTGTCTCACGCCTTGGGGTATGTCGGGCGTATCAATGCCGAAGAGCTCGAGCACCTGGACAGCGGCAACTATGCCGGCACCCATTTCATCGGCAAGACTGGCGTCGAGAACTTCTACGAGAAGGAGCTCCATGGGCAGGCTGGCCTGCGCAAGGTCGAGACCAATGCGCGTGGCCGTGTCCTGAGGGAGCTGGATCATACCGATCCGGTACCCGGCAAGGATCTGACGCTGACCCTGGACAAGCCGCTCCAGAAACTGGCTGTCGACCTGCTGGACGGACGGCGTGGCGCCATCGTGGCCATCGCCCCGCAGACCGGCGAAATCCTGGCCATGGCCTCGGTCCCCGGCTTCGACAGCAACCAGTTCGTCACCGGCATTGATGTGGCCTCCTATCGCGCCCTGCAGCAGGATCTCGACCTGCCGCTGTTCAATCGCGCCGCTCGTGGCAGCTATCCGGCCGGCTCGACGATCAAGCCGTTCATGGCCATGGCCGGCTTGCGAGAGGGCGTGATTACTCCGGAAGAGACGATCTACGATCCCGGCTACTATGAGTTGCCCAACGATGATCGTCGTTATCGCAACTGGCTGCGCTGGGGGCACGGGCGCGTGGATCTCGAGCGTGCCCTGGAGGTGTCCAACAACACCTATTTCTACTCCCTGGCCCATGATCTGGGCATCGATCGGATCCACGACAACCTGGCCCGTTTCGGTTTCGGCCAGCGCACCGCCTATGACGTATATGGGCAGGGAGCTGCCTTGCTGCCCTCCCGTGAGTGGAAAAAAGAGCGTTTCAATCAGTCGTGGTATCCAGGCGAGACGCTGTCGGTAGGCATCGGTCAAGGCTATCTGCAGATTACGCCCCTGCAGCTGGCGACCGCCACGGCAGTGCTGGCCAATCGCGGGGACTGGGTCCGCCCGCGCTTGGCCCTCGAGGTCGGCGATGAGCCGGTGCCGACCGACTTGCCGGATACGCCACCGGATATCCAGGTCAACAACGAGAACTGGTGGGACCGGGTGTTTTCGGGCATGGAGAAGGTGATGTCCGGCAATGAGGGAACGGCACGCCGCAGCGGCAGAGGGCTGGAGTATCGCATGGCGGGCAAGTCGGGCACCGCTCAGGTGTTCTCGCTGGGCCAGGACGAGAAGTACAACGCTGAAGAACTCAAGGAACGGTTGCGCGACCATGCGCTTTTCATGGCGTTCGCACCGGTGGAGGATCCGCAGATCGCCGTGTCGGTGATCGTCGAGAACGCGGGGGGCGGCAGTAGCCATGCTGCCGGCCTGGCGCGCGCCATGACCGATTTCTGGCTGCTCGAGCGTCATGGCGGTGACGCCGCGGACGACAAGGCCGAGGGTGACGAGGCGCAAGGAGACTGAAATGGCGAGGTTCGATCTACCCATGGGCATGCGTGGTCACCCCGTTCGTCCGCCACGCAGCGGCATGTCGCGTCGGCGCAGCCTGTGGGAACGTATCCACCTGGATCCCTGGCTGCTGGGATTGCTGCTGCTGTTGATGCTCTCGGGGCTGGTGGTGCTCTATAGTGCCAGTGGGCAGAATCTCGACATGGTGATTGCCCAGGGGCTGCGTTTCGGCGTGGCCTTGGGGGTAATGGTGGTGATCGCTCAGTTCTCTCCGGCCACCTTGTATCGCTGGGCATTGCCGGCCTACCTGGTGGGCGTGTTGATGCTGGTAGCGGTGGAAGTCATGGGTGACATGGGCATGGGAGCCCAGCGCTGGCTGGAGATCCCCGGCGTGATCCGCTTCCAGCCCTCGGAGATGATGAAGCTGGCGATGCCGTTGATGGTCGCGGCCTGGCTGAGTCGACGCCCCTTGCCGCCAGGATGGCGGGAGCTGGTGGTGTGCGCCCTGCTGATCGGGGGGCCGGTGCTGCTGATCGCGCGGCAGCCCGATCTTGGCACCTCGTTGTTGGTGGCCACGGCGGCGATCTTCGTGATCCTGCTGGCGGGGCTTTCCTGGCGCATCATCTTCGGTCTGATCCTGCTGGCTGCCGCCGCGTTGCCCTTGCTGTGGATGAACATGCACAACTATCAGCGCCAGCGCGTATTGACCTTCCTGTCTCCCGAGACCGACCCGCTCGGCGCCGGCTGGAACATCATCCAGTCGACCACTGCACTCGGTAGCGGTGGGCTCTGGGGCAAGGGATGGCTGCACGGTACCCAGTCGCAGCTGGAGTTTCTGCCAGAGCGTCATACTGACTTCATCGTGGCGGTACTGGGCGAAGAATTCGGCCTGGTGGGCATGCTGGCCTTCATCTTCCTCTATCTGCTGATCGTCTGCCGCGGGCTGTGGCTGGCGGGCACGGCGCAGGAGACCTTCGGGCGCCTGCTGGCCGGGAGCATCATCCTGACATTCTTCATCTATGTCTTCGTCAATATCGGCATGGTGAGCGGTATCCTGCCGGTGGTCGGCGTGCCGCTGCCACTGGTCAGTTTCGGTGGAACCTCCAGCGTGACCTTGCTGGCCGGTTTCGGTATTCTCATGGCGATTCATGCGCATCGCCGTCTGCTGCCGCGCTAGGCGTTGCCTGATCGGTGTTGTCTGAACAGTCGACGAGCGCAGGCGTGGGTTCAGGGTTCAAGGAGAAGAGACGATGACGAGGACGTCACGGAGCGTGGGACGGATCCTGATGGCGAGTGGCTGCCTGATGCTGGCCAGTGCCACGGCGCTGGCTGGAGACTTCGACCCGCGGAATGGCGAGGTCAAGCGGCTGGTCGACGAGGTGAGCGCCGAGGGCGTCGACCGAGCCTGGCTGGAAAAGGCCATGGGCGAGGCGGATTTCAGCCAGGAAGTGCTGGATGCCATGTCCGGTGCGGCGGAGCACCATCTGGTATGGCACGAATATCGCGATATTTTCCTGGACGAGGCACGTGTTGCCAAGGGCGTGCGCTTCATCGAACAGCATCGTGATGCCTTTGAACGCGCAGAGCACGACTACCAGGTGCCGCCCGAGATCATCGCGGCCATTCTTGGTGTCGAGACGCGTTATGGAGAGGTGACAGGACATCATCGCGTGCTGGATTCGCTCTCGACGCTGGCGTTCCACCATGACACCCGAGGCGATTTCTTCCGCGGCGAGTTGGCCGCCTTTCTGGAGATCGCCTATGAGCAGGATGTCGAGCCGGGCGATCTCGAAGGCTCCTATGCCGGCGCCATGGGCTATCCGCAGTTCATTCCCACCAGCTATCGCGCCTACGCGGTGGACTTCGATGGCGACGGAGCGCGTAATCTGTGGACCGACCCGGTGGATGCCATCGGCAGTGTCGGCAACTATTTCGCTAAGCATCGCTGGCAGGGCGATGCCCCGATCTATCGGAATGCCGAAGGGCCAGCTGAACCGCCCGCCGATCTCGACTTCAATCAGGCGCGCAAGCCCTATGTCTCGGTCGATCGACTGCGCGAGGCCGGCATCACGCCGGTGGCGCCGTTGCCCTCGGATACTCGGGTGATTCCGCTGGCGCTGGAGCAGGCCGATGGCAGTTACCGTTATCGCCTCGGTCTCGATAACTTCTACGTCATTACCCGCTACAACCACAGTTACCTGTATGCCATGGCCGTCACCGAACTCGCCGAGGCGATCGCCGAGGCGCGCGGTGCGCCGACGCACTGGTTCGAGTCGACGGCGGTCGAATCCGAGGAGCGTCCATGAAGTCTTGGTGGAGCATCGTGTGTGTCGGCCTTCTGCTGGCCGGGTGTGCCGGCGATGGTGGGCACCGCGCAGTGAAGGAAGCAGGCGGAGAGGCCGCGTCGGCCGACGAGGCCGGAGGCCGTTATGCAATGTCCAGCGATGCCTATCCCCAGGAACCGCCGGATGTCAGCCGAGTGCCTGATGCCGTGCCACGCCCTGAACCGCGCTCGCGTGCCGGCAACAAGGCCACCTACGAGGTGTGGGGCAAGACCTATCATGTCCTGCCCGATGCCAGCGGTTACGAGCGCCGGGGGACGGCCTCCTGGTATGGCAAGAAGTTTCATGGCTACGCCACGTCCAATGGCGAGATCTATGACATGTACAAGATGAGCGCCGCTCATCGCAATCTGCCATTGCCGTCTTACGCTCGCGTGACCAACCTCGACAACGGGCGTTCGGTGATCGTCAGGGTGAATGATCGTGGCCCCTTTCACAGCGAAAGGGAGATCGACCTGTCCTATGCGGCGGCGGCGCGCCTGGATATTCTCGACCGAGGAACCGGCCGCGTCAGGGTCGAGGCCATCGATCCCGAAACCTGGCAGGCCGATCAGGGCGGGGAGGCAACCGCCTCGCCAGACAGTGCCGAGCGGCGCCCGGTGGCGAAGGCTGCCGACCGAGGCGCCTCCGAGCCCATCTACCTCCAGGTGGCGGCGCTCGGTTCGGCGGACAATGCCGAAGCACTCAAGGACCGGCTGGAAGGGACCTTGTCTCAACCGGTCCGGATCGCCAGTGCTGCCGGGCTTTATCGTGTTCAGGTCGGTCCCCTGCAACACACCGATCAGGTCGGACCCGTGCGCGGCCAGTTGCGTCGCGTCGGCTTCGACAAGGCCTTTATCGTCAACGGCGCTGACTGACCGGCGCCATAGCCAGTGATTATCCTGTGATGCACCCGAAGAGATTGCCATCCATGAAAGTGTCGTGCTTGTTTTCCTTCCGCCGGCTGATGCCGGCCCTGTTGGCATGCTGCTCCCTGGTCGCCGCGCCGACGCAGGCGCAGGAGGCATCGCCGTCTCCCCAGCCACAGGTACAGCCTCAGCCGCAGACCATGATTCCCGCGCCGCCGCGCCTGGCCGCGACCTCTTGGATCCTGATGGATGCCGGCAGCGGCCGGGTGATCGCCCAGCACAACCCTGACGAGCGATTGCCGCCGGCGAGCCTGACCAAGCTGATGACCGCCTATCTGGTAGAGCGCGAACTCAACAAGGGCAATATTTCTCCCGATGACCTGGTGCCGGTCAGCGAGAAGGCCTGGCGTACCGGCGGCTCGAAGATGTTCATCGAGGTCGGTGAACGGGTGCCGGTCAGCGAGTTGCTGCATGGCATTGTCATTGTCTCGGGCAATGACGCCAGTGTGGCCATGGCCGAGTATCTGGCGGGCGGCACCGAGCCTTTCGCCGATATCATGAACCAGCATGCGGCACGGCTGGGCATGGAGAACACCCATTTCGTCAACCCCACCGGCCTGCCGCACGACAATCACTATTCCTCCGCCCGGGATCTGGCACTGCTGTCGCGTCACATCATCAACGATTATCCCAAGCACTACAGCATGTATCGCCAGAAGCACTTTACCTATGGCGGTATCGATCAGCCCAACCGCAATAGCCTGCTGTGGCGCGACAGCAGCGTGGACGGCCTGAAGACCGGCTGGACCGAGGCGGCAGGCTACTGCCTGGTATCGTCGGCCAAGCGCGAAGACATGCGCCTGATCTCGGTGGTCATGGGGACCGACTCGGCAGAGGCGCGGGTCCAGGAGTCCCAGAAGCTGCTGAGCTATGGGTTCCGTTATTTCGAGACCCTCAAGCTCTATGACAAGGGCGCGGTGCTCAATACTTCACGCGTCTGGGGCGGCGACAAGGACGAGCTGAAGATCGGCGTCGACAAGGACGTCTTCATGACGGTTCCCCGGGACCGTAACGAAGAACTCACTGCCAAGCTCGACATTCGCCAGGATCTGACGGCGCCGATCGAGGCCGGAGAGACCATCGGCACCATGGAAGTGCGCCTGGGCGACGAAGTCGTCGGCAAGCGTGACTTGCTGGCGCTGGAAGATGTCGAGGAGGGCGGTTTCTTCAAGCGCCTCATCGACAAGATTCATCGCTTCTTTGCCAACCTGATGGGCGGCTTCTTCGACTGAGTCAGGTGAGATGCCGGAGCTTCCCCATTCCTGACCAACCCGTGTCTCGCTCTTGGTGGCGGGGCACGGGTTGCGTAGAATGAGCGCAGATACTTTCATCAAGGTGCGGGATGAACGACAAGCCCCTGCGCGATTTGCGCCAACCGAGTGCTGCCAGCCCCAGAGGCGAGCCACCGAAAATCACCTTCCCCTGCGACTACCCGCTCAAGGTGGTGGGCGATGCCGACGAGGAATTCGTCGCCATGGTCTGCCAGACGATCACGCGGCATGATCCGACATTCGACCCGAAAGACATCCAGGTCGTGGATAGCCGCAATGGTCGTTTCCAGTCGGTGAGGCTGACGATGCGGGCCACCAGCGAAGAACAGCTCCAGGCCTTGTTTACCGAGCTCAAGGGCAGTGGCCTCGTGCACATGGTGGTTTGAGCGTGGAGGCCATTCAGGTACACCGCCTGGGGCGCCGCCCCTATGAACCCGTCTGGCGGGCGATGCGGGATATCACCGATCAGCGGGATGCCTCGACGCCGGATCAGCTCTGGCTGGTCGAGCATGATCCGGTCTTCACCCAGGGGCGGGCCGGCAAGCCGGAACATGTGCTGATGCCCGGCGACATCCCGGTGGTGGAGACCGACCGAGGCGGGCAAGTGACTTATCATGGCCCCGGCCAGATCGTTGCCTATCCGCTGCTGGATGTGCGGCGTGCTGGGCTGGGTGTGCGTGACCTGGTCAGTTGCCTGGAGCGGGCGGTCATCGCCTTGCTCGCCGAGTGGCATGTGGAGGCACATGCCAGGCCCGATGCGCCTGGTGTCTACGTGGGCGAGGCCAAGATCGCGTCATTGGGGCTGCGCATTCGGCGCGGTGCCAGCTTCCATGGCGTGGCCCTCAACATCGATGGTGATCTCTCGCCCTTCGAGCGTATCAATCCCTGTGGCTATGCCGGCATGGCGATGACGCGCGTGGCGGATGTGGTCGCGGATGCCCCCGATGTAGCGACGGCCGGGACACGCCTTGCCTATTGTCTGGCTCGGGAGCTCGGTCGCGAGCTGTCATTCGTCGACTGAGTCGGCGAATGCCGTGCTTCGGCAAGAGGCGTTTTTCGGTGGTTGTCATGCAAGACGCCGGCTCTTCGGGCCGGCGTCTTCGTCGTGCGAGAGGGGCGATCAGCCGACGTTGAGGGTCGGGATCAGATTTGGGTCCGCTTCCTGCTTCGACTGGCCGGGCACCTTGCCTGGCGAGGCCAGCTCGAGCCCCAGATTGTTATTCTCGAAGACCCGATCGGCGCGGTAGCTGGAACGCACCAGCGGTCCGGAGGGGACTTCCATGAAGCCTTTCTCGAGTCCGAGTTGACGGTAACGCTCGAATTCCTCGGGTGTCACCCAGCGTTCCACCGGCAGGTGGTTGCGGGTGGGGCGAAGGTATTGCCCAAGGGTGACGATGTCGACGCCGATGGCACGCAGGTCATCGAAGGTCTGGAGGATTTCCTCGTCGGTCTCGCCGAGGCCGAGCATCAGGCTGGTCTTGGTGATCACGCCGGGGCGGTGGCGCTTGGCATGAGCCAGTACATCCAGCGTCTTGCGATAGCCGGCCCGGGGGTCGCGGACCCGGTGGGTCAGGCGTTCCACGGTCTCGACGTTCTGGGCGAAGACCTCGAGACCGGAATCGACGACGCGCTCGATGGCGTCGGGTACGGCGTCGAAGTCGGGCGTCAGCGCCTCGACCGCGACCTCGGGGGTGCGGGCCTTGATGGCGCGGATGCAGTCGGCGTAATGGGTGGCGCCGCCATCGGGAAGGTCATCCCGGTCCACCGAGGTCAGCACGACATAGCGCAGCCCCATCAGCTCGACCGACTTGGCGGTGTTCTCGGGCTCCTCGGCATCCAGCCAGCCCTTGGGATTGCCGGTATCCACGGCGCAGAAGCGGCAGGCGCGGGTGCATACCGAGCCCATCAGCATGATGGTGGCGGTCCCGTTGCTCCAGCACTCACCCATGTTGGGGCAGTGCGATTCGGCACAAACGGTGCTGAGCCGGTGTTCATCGACGTTGCGTTTCACGGCGTCGAATCTTTCGCCACCGGGTATCTGCGCACGCAGCCACTTCGGCTTGCGGCCGAGGCTGGCATTGTCCTCTTGCTGACTGCGTTGCTTCATGCCGTCCTTGATCGCGGTCGCACCGTGCTCGTTACGGTACTTTTCTCCGCTGGACACCTTATTGACGGTCCTGTTGCTCATGATCTGCAAGCCTCTCCATTCGGCGGCTGTGCGTCACGCCCATGCGGTCGTGGGGTGTCCGCGTCAACGAAGCGGGACGGCCGGCGTCGGGCATGGCGTGTATACATGTTGGGCGCTAACTTACCATATTCGCCACTGGCCTGGACAGGAGGGTCAGGAACGAGCGGTATCCGGTAGACAGGCGACGCCGTGACTGGGCAATGGCGAGGGGGCGGCAGTGAAATGCGCGTGCAGTTCGTCGAGATGGTCGCGCACGAAGCGCAGGAAGAGCTCGGTGACCGGTGTAGGAAAGCGCTCGCGGTGATAGACGGTACACCAGGAGTGGCGCAGCGGAAAGCCTGGCAAGGGCAAGTGCTCGAGCAGCCCGGCCTCGAGTTCCAGGCGCACGGCCAGGCGCGGCAGGACGGCAACGCCGAGCTGCGCCATGACGCCCTGCTTGACCGCTTCGTTGGTCCCCATCTCGATGATGTGGGGCAGGTCGACGTCTTCGGCGGCGGCATGCTCTTCCAGCGCTCCGCGAACCCCGGAGCCGGATTCGCGCATCAGAACGTAGTGGCGCGCGAGATCCTCGAGGCTGGGGTGTCGGGTCTTCAGCAGTGGATGGCCGGGCCAGACCACGGGGATCATCTCGTTGTCGAGAATCGGCATGAACACCAGGTCGTCGTCTTCGGGCACTCGCGCCATGATGACCAGGTCGTCGCGTTGCTCGGTCAGGCGTGCCAGGGCCTGGGCGCGATTGCAGACCTGCAGGCGAATCTGGACGTTGGGATAGTGGGCGCGGAAACGGGCAAGCAGGTGGGGCACCACGTATTGTGCCGTCGAGACGGCGGCCAGGTTGAGCTCTCCGTGGATGGTGCCGGCCAAATCGGAGAGGCTCATCTGCAGCCGTGATACCTGCTCGAAGATACTTTGCGCCGAGTTGGCCAGAGCGTCAGCGGCGGGCAGCATGTGCAGTGTACGGCCGGCGTACTTGAACAGAGGTTGGCCGAGGGCCTGTTCGAGCTGGCGAATCTGAGCGCTGACCGCCGGCTGCGTCAGGCCGAGGGTCTCTGCTGCCCGGGAGTAGGATTGTCGTTCGTAGACGGCACGAAACACCTGGAGCTGGCGGAAGGTGAGGCGGTTGAGCAGCTTGGGGGTGGTCATGGTGTCGTCCATCGAGCCGGGACGCGGAGGCGTCCAGTCTGTCGGCCCATCATGCTAGCATCGCGGCTCGTTGTACGGCTATCCAGGAGCGTCCACGCCCATGCGTCTCTCACCGTTTTCTTGCCCTCTTGTGGCAGGCCGCGGCGTTGCCGCTCTGCGAGTGCGACAGGCCTGCGCCGAGCGGGGCATGCAGCCTGTGGCCGCGCGTGGTACCGAGAGCTCGCTCATCGAGGAGGCGCGAGCCGCGGGGTGCGACGCCTTGCATCCCGGAGAGTGCGATGCGGCCCGGCAGGCGGCGCTTGCCGAACGTTGCCGACATCTCGGGCTGCGTTTTCTGGGGGGCGAGCCCAGGTTGCTGGATGCCATGGCGGAAGGGCGGGTCATGCGCCAGAAGATGCGCGAGGCGGGGCTTCCCCTGGCGGCTTCGGAGCCAGGCGGTGAGGTCATCGCGATTTCCCTGCTGGCCGACCGCTTTGGGCGGGTTCTCTATCTGTCTCCCCGCCGGCATCGTGACCACATCTCAATGGCGCCGCTGGGTGAGTTGACGAAGGAGCGTTATCGCTATCTGGGGGAACTGGCGGCGCGTGGCATCGCCAGGCTCGGTGTGGTCGGGCTCGTCGAGGCACGCTTTCGCATCGAGGGCAATCGTCTTGGCTTCCTGGACATGCGCCCCGGCCCGACCGGCGACGAGGCGCTGGACGAGGTCTTGATGGGGGTGGACCCGCTGGTCGAACAGTTGCGCGTGCTGTCCGGGGAGAGACTGCGGGAACGGCAGTCGAGATTGGCCGTCAACGGGCAGGCTCGCCTGTGGCGGCTCGTGCCGCCCTCGGGGGGCGTGCTCACTGGCGGTCCCGGCGTGCGCCTGGATCGCTGCGAAGAGGGCGGCGAGGCCAGGTTGGTGGTCTGGGGACGTCGTTCGGGAGATGTCGAGACGCGTGCCCGGCGAGTCTTTGTCGAATGGTGGGGAGAGTCGGAAGCCCGGCGCTGGCTGGCCATCTGACGCAAGGAGTGCGTGTCGGCATTTCCCTTGTGGCAGGGGATTCGCTATATTGCATTGCAGCAATCGGGTTGTCCGCCGGTTCCGCCCATGCCAGGAGTCCCGCGATGTATGCCATGATGCCTCCCTCACCATCCACGGCGATGTTTCTGCTGGATCCGTTCGGTTTCAACCGCGCTGCCTGCGATTACTGGGGCGATGCTCTGGAACGGGCCACGCTCTACCTGGATGTCATGCGCCAGCGTGGCAACCAGTATCTCGAGCATATCGAAAAGACCAAGCCCAATGTGCTCGGCTTCGAGGCTGAGGTGCTGCTCGATGGCCGCGATCTGCCAAGCCCGGTGAACTATGAGCTGTTGCGGATCCAGCCGCCGGACGGCGTCGAGGTCGATCCAACCAGCCGGCCTTTCGTCGTGGTCGATCCGCGCGCCGGGCATGGTCCGGGCATTGGTGGCTTCAAGCCCGACAGTGAGGTCGGGGTCGCGTTGCGGGCCGGACATCCATGCTATTTCATCGGCTTTCTGCCGTTCCCCGTGCCGGGCCAGAAAGTCGAGGACGTGGTCGAGGCAGAAATCGCCTTTCTGCGTCATGTCATCGACTGCCATCCCGACACCTCCGAGAAACCCATGGTGGTGGGCAACTGCCAGGCGGGCTGGCAGATCATGATGGCCGCGGCTCTGGAGCCCGAGGTGTTCGGCCCGATCCTGATTGCCGGCGCGCCCTTGTCGTACTGGGCCGGCGAGCGAGGGCGCGCTCCGATGCGCTATACCGGCGGGCTGGTCGGGGGAAGCTGGATGACCGCGTTGCTCGGTGACCTGGGCGCCGGCCTCTTCGATGGTGCCTGGCTGGTACAGAATTTCGAGCGTCTCAATCCGGCCAACACCTGGTGGGACAAGCAGTATCGCCTCTATGCCAACGTCGACACCGAAGCCGGTCGCTATCTGGACTTCGAACGCTGGTGGGGTGGGCATGTAGTGCTGGGGGCCGACGAGATTCAGTACATCGTCGACAATCTCTTCATCGGCAACCGGCTGTCCACCGCGCAACTGGTGACCTCGGACGGGCGGCGCATCGACCTGCGCAACCTGCGCTCGCCGGTGGTGGTGTTCTGTTCCCGCGGGGATGACATCACGCCTCCGCCCCAGGCGCTGGGATGGGTGCGTGATCTGTATGAAGACACCGAAGACCTCGTCGCCAACGAGCAGACCATCGTCTACTGCGTGCACGACAGCACCGGCCACCTCGGTATCTTCGTCTCGGGCAGCGTGTCGCGGCGCGAGCACACCGAGTTCACCGCCAACATGGACTATATCGATGTCTTGCCGCCGGGGCTTTACGAAACCACGGTGACGCCGGCCGAGGCGCACTCGGACGCCGAGCTGATCGAGCGGGACTATCTGCTCGAGTTTCAGCGTCGCGAGGTCGAGGATCTCGACCGTGAGGTGCAGCATCGTCCGGACGACGACCGTCGTTTCGCCACGGTGGCAAGGCTCTCCGATATCAACCTGGGGCTGTATCGACTCTTCTGGCAGCCCTGGGTGAAGGCGCTGGCGACGCCGGAGACAGCACGCTGGATGCGGAGAATGCATCCGAATCGGTTGGGCTATCATCTGTTGTCGGATCGCAATCCCATGATGGGAGCGGTCCCGGTGCTGGCCGACCGAGTGCGGCGCGAGCGCCATCCGGTCGGCGACGACAATGTCTTCCGAGGTCTGGAAGGCATCATGTCCAGCGGTATCTCCCAGGGATTGGAGACCTGGCGACTGTATCGCGACGGCCTCATCGAGCAGAGCTTTTTGGCATTCTATGGACAACCCGTGCTGCAGGCGTTGGTGGGCCTGAATGGCGATGCCCAAGCGCTGCGTCGTCGGCCCGGTGCCGAGCCCGAGCATCGGCGTTTCATCGAGCAGCGACGTCGTGCCACTCGCGACAGGATCGCTGAAGGAGGGGATCACGAAGCGGTGATGCGTTCGGTGATCTATGTGCTCGGTGGTGCGCCGGCCAGTGACGAACGCAACTTCAAGCGGCTGCGTGCGTCGCGGGCCGAACTCGAGCCTGGTATCCAACTCGCCGAGTTCAAGCATCTGGTGCGGGAGCAGTTCTTCATTCTCAAGCAGGATCGTGACGCCGCGCTGAACGCGATTCCGACATTGTTGTCGGGCAAGAGCACCAAGCAGATCGAGGCCCACCTGGAACACATCGAGCATGTGCTGGCTGCCAGTGGAGAGCTTTCCGAGCGTGCCGCGGCGCGCTTCGAACGGGTGCGTGAGCTTTTCGAGTCGGCCAAGCCAAAGCGTAGCGGCGGACGCGCGCGAGCACGGCGACCGGAGACGCCCGCTGGACGCGAAGGCTGAACGCATCGGCATCTAGCCTGACACCCCCGCCGGCTTGCCGACGGGTGTGTTTCGTTGACAACGCTACCCGACTTCGCTTGTGATTCCCTTCGGCCTCGGGCTAGGTTCTAGGTTCATAGGTCGCGACTGGCGTGAAGACGAGCGCTGGGGTAGGGTAAGCGCATTTTTCACCGCTGAAGACGAAGGGAAACACTGCTCGAATGCCTGCGCGTGTGAGTCGCTGTGTGGCGTGGGGCTCGAAAGCTCACCTAACGATCTGTTAAGTCCTGCTTTCTGTGCTCCGTGCGTCTTGCGCTTCACGACGCCCGGCGGTTCATTCAGTGTCTCTCGAGGCGGGCCGAAACCGTTCGGCGCCAGTTCTGGCTGGCGCCAATAGCATTGTGGAGCACTATGGGCAAGTCACTGGTCATCGTCGAGTCGCCGGCCAAGGCCAAGACGATCAACAAGTATCTCGGCAACGACTACATCGTGAAGTCGAGCGTGGGACACATCCGTGACCTGCCGACCAGCGGCTCGGGCAAGGCGACCTCGGATCCAAAGGAACGCGCCCGTCAGGCGGCGGCGACGCGCAAGATGTCTGCCGAGGAGAAGGCCGAGTACCGCAAGCGGAAGGCGCACGACCAGCTCATTCGTCGCATGGGGATCGACCCCGACCATGGTTGGAAAGCCGATTATGTGGTGTTGCCCGGCAAGGAAAAGGTAGTGGCGGAGCTGAAGAAGCTCGCCGACAAGGCCGATCACGTCTATCTGGCCACCGATCTGGATCGCGAGGGGGAAGCCATTGCCTGGCATCTGCGCGAGACGATCGGAGGCGATGAGTCGCGCTATCGCCGGGTGGTGTTCAACGAGATCACCAAGAACGCCATTCAGGAAGCCTTCGAGGACCCTGGGCAGTTGAACATGCCGCGGGTGGAAGCCCAGCAGGCGCGGCGGTTCCTCGATCGCGTGGTCGGCTTCATGCTCTCGCCGCTGCTGTGGGCCAAGATCGCCCGTGGCCTCTCCGCCGGCCGTGTGCAGTCGGTGGCCATGCGCTTGATCGTCGAACGCGAGCGAGAGATCCGGGCTTTCGTGCCGGAGGAATTCTGGGACGTGCATGCTGACCTGACGCCGAGCAATGGTGAGGGGGAGACGGTACGCTTCGAACTGGTCCGCCAGGATGGCAAGCCCTTCCGGCCGACCAGCGAGGCCGAGACCCTGGAGCGGATCGCCGCGCTGCGCGAGGCGAACCTGGCCGTCACCGCCCGCGAGGACAAGCCGACACGCTCCAGGCCGAGCGCGCCCTTCATCACCTCGACCCTGCAGCAGGCCGCCAGCGGTCGCCTGGGATTCTCGGTGAAGAAGACCATGACGCTGGCCCAGCGCCTCTACGAAGCCGGCTACATCACCTACATGCGTACCGATTCCACCAACCTCTCGCAGGAGGCGGTGGCCAGTGCGCGCGATTACATCGGCGAGTCGTACGGCGAACGCTATCTCCCCGACTCGCCCAATCGCTATTCCAGCAAGGAAGGTGCCCAGGAGGCCCACGAGGCGATCCGGCCTTCCGATGTGCAGCGTCAGGCTGGCGACCTTGCCGGCATGGAACGTGATGCCGAGCGTCTCTATGAGCTGATCTGGCGTCAGTTCGTGGCCTGCCAGATGACGCCGGCCGAATATCTGTCCACCACCCTGACGGTGGAAGCCTCAGGCTACGAGCTCAAGGCCAAGGGGCGGGTGCTGAAGTTCGACGGCTACACCCGGGTCATGAAGCCAATGGGCCGCAAGGACGAGGACCAGTCGCTGCCCGACATCGCCGAGGGGACCGCGCTGACGCTCGAGGCACTGGACCCGCAGCAGCACTTCACCAAGCCGCCGGCACGCTACACCGAGGCCAGCCTGGTCAAGGAGCTCGAGAAGAAGGGCATCGGTCGGCCATCCACCTATGCCTCCATCATCTCGACCATCCAGGATCGAGGTTATGTGCGGCTCGAGAATCGGCGCTTCTATGCCGAAAAGCTGGGCGATATCGTCACCGAGCGACTCAAGGAATCCTTCCCCGACCTGATGGATTATTCCTTCACCGCGCGCATGGAGGACAGTCTCGACGAGGTCGCCGAGGGCCAGCGTCGCTGGCGTGAGTTGCTCGATGCCTTCTATGCCGAGTTCCGGGCGGAGCTCAGCGAGGCCGAGAGCGAGGAGGGCATGCGGCCCAACCAGCCGGTGCCCACCGATATCGAGTGTCCTACCTGTGGGCGCGAGATGCAGATTCGCACCGCCTCGACGGGGGTCTTCCTCGGCTGCAGCGGCTACAACCTGCCGCCCAAGGAGCGCTGCAAGACCACCATGGACCTGCTGCCGGGTGACGAGGCCGTGGCCGCCGACGCCGGTGAAGAGGCCGAGACCGACGCACTGCGTGCCAAGCATCGCTGTCCGAAGTGCGGCACCGCCATGGACAGTTACCTGATCGATGAACAGCGCAAGCTGCATATCTGCGGCAACAGTCCCGATTGCGATGGCCATGAGATCGAGCGGGGACGATTCCGCATCAAGGGCTATGACGGGCCGACCATCGAGTGCGACAAGTGCGGCAGCGAGATGCAGCTCAAGTCCGGGCGCTTCGGCAAGTACTTCGGCTGTACCAACGAGACCTGCAAGAACACGCGCAAGCTGCTCCGCAACGGGGAAGTGGCACCTCCCAAGATGGACCCCATTCCCATGCCCGAACTGGCCTGCCAGAAGGTCGATGACCACTACGTGCTGCGCGATGGCGCCAGCGGCCTCTTCCTGGCGGCCAGCAAGTTTCCCAAGAATCGCGAGACGCGGCCCCCCCTGGTCGCGGAGCTCAAGGCCCATGCCGATGAGCTGCCCGAGAAGTACCGCTACCTGCTCGATGCGCCGAGTGTGGACCCTGACGGACGTCCAGCCCAGATCCGTTTCTCGCGCAAGGCCAAGGAGCAGTTCGTGATGACCGACGATAACGGCAAGGCGACCGGCTGGAAGGCCACCTTCGCCGATGGTCGCTGGCAGGTGGAGGACAAGCGCAAGTGACACCTCGTGCGCGCACCAATCAGTTGCTCTATCAGGCCGAGCTTTTGCTGGCCGTGGCCCCGGGAGATGACGAGCACGGCGAGGCCCGACGCATGGCTGCCGAGGAGGGCGCCCTGGCGTTGCTCGAACTGGCGCTGGCGTCTCTGGTGCGGGAGCTCACCGAGCTGACCGAACATGCTGTGCAGTCGGGCGAGGACTGGCGACACCTGCTGTTGTCCGATGACGTGCGGCTGGCCGAGCTCGAGCGGCTGCGCAGTCTCGCCGAGCGCCCCGACAGTTGGCTGGCCCGGTTGCTGGCACGACTCGAGGCGTTGCACTCCAGCGACGGCGTGGCGCGTCGCTCGAGCGGCGCGGCCCAGGGGCTGATAGCTGTTGGGGGCGTCGACGATCTGGGCGCTGAACTGCTCGAGTGCCTGGGCGAGGCCAAACGCGAGATCGGCGATCTGCGGCAGACCAGTGAGGAATGGTAGCCGGGCCACATGGTGGGCAAGCCCGTGATGTCGCCATGTCGCGACATCGTGGGTTGCTCCGGACGGTGTGTCCGGGTGATGCGCCCGGGGGGAGAAGGCGGTGAGATTGAGCGATGAGAAAGAAGCGTGGAACTGACACTCGCTGCCAGGTGAGGTATAAACGTCGTCGGTTTCATCGCCCATCGTCGACGAGTTCCGCCTACCATGACATTGCTTTCCCGACGCCGCTTCGCGTTGCTGCTCGCGAGCCTGTGCCTGGCCCTGCTGACACCCGTTCTGGCTCATGCCGACCTGATGAGGGCCATTCAGGCGCGTAGCGGACTGATGGACGAGATTCTGCTGCAGGCTGACCAGCCCCGTTACAGCAATGAAGTCTGGGTCTTGATCGACAAGCAGGCATCGAGCCTGAGCCTGTATCGTGGCAACACGCTGCTGGAACGGTTCTCACCGATCTCGCTGGGGCGAGGTGGGGCCGAGACCCAGCGCCTGCGTGGCGGCCGTGTGACCCCCCTGGGCGAGTTTCGTGTCACTCGATTCAATTTCGACAGCAAGTTCCACACCTTCATCGGCCTGGACTATCCGACGCCCACTCATGCACGCATGGCGCTGCAGACCGGTATCTACAGCCAGCGAGAATACGACGACTACTTCGCCTATTACCGCCGGCATGGTCGGCCGCCCCAGGATACGGTGCTGGGCGGGTATATCGGTATCCATGGCGTCGGGGTGGCGGACGCGGATATCCATCGCCGTTTCGACTGGACGGATGGCTGTGTCGCGGTCACCGATGGGCAGGTTGATACCCTGTCGTCGATGATCGACATTGGCACGAGGGTCGTCATCCGCTAGGCTTTACATGCGCTAGGGACGTTCTCGTCTGGAAGCGGGCGCTGGGCGTTCACGAACAGCGTTTGACTTCTACGGCGCGCAGCGTAATGTTGCTAACAGAAGTGCTGACGTCAGCACTTCCTCGAAGTCCCGCCCTGCGGGAAGCCTGCTTCGGCAGGCGTCGCCAATGCAGTTCCAAGGAAGATCCAAGGAGAACATCATGACTCTCAAGACAACTCTGAAGCTGACCGCCGCTGCTGCTTCTCTGGCCGTTCTGGCCGGCTGTGCCTCTTCCGGCGCTCTGGAAGAAGTGCGTACCACTGCCGAATCCGCTCAGGCCGATGCCGCTGAAGCTCGCAGCATCGCGACCGAAGCTCAGAACACCGCCAACCAGGCGCAGCGCGACGCTCAGCAGGCTCTGCAGATGTCTCAGCAGAACCGTGAAGAGATGAACCGCATGTTCGAGCGTTCCATGCGCAAGTGATCGTGCCTCGCCGCCCATGGGCGGCGTATTGACACGATAGACAAGGGCCCCGCCATTCGGCGGGGCCCTTGTCGTTGATGGCGCCACCGGCGCGTGCCGGTGGGGGGCGGTATCAGCTGCCGAAGGAAAGCTGGTTCATGAAGCCGGGCTCGGCGAAGACCAGCTCCAGGCGATCGTAGAGGGTCTTGGGTGCTGGCGTGGGCTCGGGAGCTTCCGGCGTTTCCGAGGCCTTCAGCGCCACCGGGATGCCCGTGGGAACTTCGACGACTTCACGCAGCCGGCCGTAATCTACGGGGTAGTCATCGGCGTCGATGCTGGCTTCCACCTGGGCGAGCGCCTCGGTAACTCGCTGGATGGTGGTGCCCTGTTCCTCGTCCAGATAGGGGTAGGCCTGGACATAGAGGGTATCGTCGGCCCAGCCGAGCTTGAAGCTGTCGTTGACCAGGTTCACCTGAGTGCCTCGGGGCAAGCGGGGGAAGAGGGCGTCGATGTCCTCGGGCAGCATGCGGATGCAGCCATGAGTGACGCGCATGCCCACCCCTTCCGGCTTGTTGGTGCCGTGGATCAGATAGCCCGGGATACCCAGGCGCATCTTGTAACGGCCCAGGGGATTGTCGGGGCCGGGCGGCACCACGCTGGGCAGCGATCGACCGTTGGCTGCGTGTTCCTTGATGATCGACTGGGGCGGATACCAGGCGGGATCCTTGATCTTCTCGGTGATCGTGGTGGTGCCCAGCGGTGTCTTCCAGTCCATGCGGCCCACGGCAATGGGGTATGTCTCGACCGTGGCGGGCTCGCCCTCGGCGTGGGGAGGATAGTAGTACAGGCGCATCTCGGCGACGTTGACCACGACCCCCTTGCGTGGCGCATCCGGCAGGATGAAGCGACCGGGGATGGTGACCTCGGTGCCCTCGCCGGGATACCAGACGCTGACGTCGGGATTGGCGCGTACCATGGCCTCGTAGCCGATGCCGTGTTCGTGGCCGATGTCGATCAGGGTGTCTTCCTCATCGGCCACGACGGTGGTGACTTCGCCGATCAGGTCGCCATCTTCGGGAAGTCGATAATGCCCCGGAGGCAGATCGCCGTCGGCGGCCTGGAGCGGAGCGGCGAGCACGCCGGTCAGGCTCAGGGCCAGGGCGAGGCGGGTGGTATGCCCGAGAAGGGCGGAGGAAGTCATCGCTGTCATCGTCTCTGATTGCCGTTCGTTCGGGGCCATGGCCACATCCTTGTGCCGAAGGCCTGTGTATTGGAGTGATTCGCCGGCCAGAGGTTCGCCGGCCGGCGTCGAGTGACCGTTGAGCCTCATGCGGCTTCGGCCTTGCGATTGAGTGAATCCAGAAGTCGCTCCACGAAGTCGAAGCGTGATGTCTCGTCTCCCAGGTCTGCCGAGAAGCGCAGGGTATCGGCGCCTTCGAGCCGGTAGGTCTGTGGATCGTGCTGGATCAGCTCGACCAGAATCAATGGGTCGACCCGAGTGTGCCGGGAAAAGATCACGCGGCCACGCTCGGCGCCGGCCTCGAGCTTGACGATGCCCAGGCGCTCGGCGCGCTGGCGCAACCGGGTCTGGCGCAGCAGGGTCTTGACCGGTGCCGGCAACAGGCCGAAGCGATCGATCATCTCGACCTGGAGCTCCTTCAGCTCGGCCTCGGTTTGGGCATTGCTGATGCGCTTGTACATGACCAGGCGTTGCTGAACGTCGTGGAGATAATCATCGGGAATCAGTGCCGGCAGGTTGAGGCTGATCTCGACTCCCTCGTCGAGGGGAGCTTCGATATTGGGTGTCTTGCCGTCACGTATCGCTTTCACCGCACGATCCAGCATCTGCATGTAGAGACTATAGCCCAGGGCCTCCATTTGTCCGCTCTGTTCGTCGCCGAGCAGCTCGCCGGCGCCGCGGATCTCCATGTCGTGGCTGGCCAGCGTGAAACCGGCGCCCAGGTCCTCGGCCTGGGCAATCGCCTCCAGGCGTTTGGTGGCATCGCGGGTCATCGCGCGCGGTGGCGGGGCCAGCAGGTAGGCGTAGGCCTGGTGGTGGCTGCGCCCGACACGTCCACGCAGCTGGTGAAGCTGGGCCAGCCCGAACTTGTCGGCCCGCTCGATGATGATGGTGTTGGCACTGGGCACGTCGATACCGGTCTCGATGATGGTGGAGCAGACCAGCACGTTGAAGCGCTTGTGGTAGAAATCGGACATCACCCGTTCCAGCGAGCGTTCGGGGAGCTGGCCGTGGGCCACGCCGACCCGGGCCTCGGGAATCAGCTCGCGCACAGTCTCGGCGGCAGTCTCGATGGTCTTGACCTCGTTGTGCAGGAAGTAAACCTGTCCGCCACGCAGTATCTCGCGCAACACCGCTTCCTTGATCACCGATTCGTCACGCTGCTGGACGAAGGTCTTCACTGACAGGCGACGCGCCGGCGGGGTGGCGATGATGGAGAGGTCGCGGATGCCGCTCATGGCCATGTTGAGGGTGCGGGGGATGGGCGTGGCGGTCAGCGTCAGGATGTCCACCTCGGCCCTCAGCTGCTTGAGTCGCTCCTTCTGGGCGACACCGAAGCGGTGCTCCTCGTCGATGATCAAAAGGCCCATGTTGGCGAAGCGCATCGACTTGGAGAGCAGCTTGTGGGTGCCGATGACGATGTCGGCGCGACCATCTTCGATGCGTTGCTTGGCGGCGCTCTGTCCCTGGCCGCCAGTGAAGCGCGAGACGAGCTCGATGTTGACGGCGGTATCGGCGAAGCGATCGCGGAAGTTCTCGTAGTGCTGGCGAGCGAGCAGGGTGGTGGGCACCAGTACCACGACCTGGCGTTCGGAATGCACGGCCAGGAAGGCGGCGCGCATTGCCACCTCGGTCTTGCCGAAGCCGACATCGCCGCACACAACGCGATCCATCGGCCGGGGAGCCGTCATGTCACCGACCACGGCCTCGATGGCGGCCTGCTGGTCGGGCGTTTCCTCGAATGGAAAGCTGGCGGCAAAGCGCGCGTATTCGGCGTCCGGCATCTGGCAGGCGAAGCCTTCCCGGGCTTCGCGACGCGCATAGATGTCGAGCAGCTCGGCGGCGGTGTCGCGAATTTTCTCGGCGGCTTTCTTTCTAGCCTTGTCCCATTGTTCGGAGCCCAGGCGGTGTAGCGGAGCCAGTTCGTCATCGGCGCCAGCATAGCGGGAGATCAGGTGAAGGCTGTCCACCGGCACGTAGAGCTTGGCACCGTCGGCGTACTCGAGGGCAACGAATTCGGCGGCCTGGCCACCCGTCTCCAAGGTCTCGAGCCCCAGGTAGCGCCCCACACCGTGCGCCTGATGCACCACCGGCGCCCCGGGGCGAAGCTCGGAGAGATGGCGTATGGCCAGTTCGCTATCGTCGGTGGCCTTCTCCCGACGGCGACTCTGGCGGACGACCTCGCCGAACAGTTCGGTCTCGCTGATGACCGCCAGGTCCGGGGCGTCGAGCCACAAGCCGGCGTCGATGGCCCCCTCGGTGATGGCCAGGCGCTGCCCGCTTTCGAGAAAGGTCGGGAAGTCGTCGACATGAGGCAGCTCGAGTCGCAGGGGCGCCAGGGTCTCTTCGAGGGCTTCACGACGCCCTCGGGATTCGGCAACGAACAGCACCCGGGTGGGGTGATCCTTGAGGAAGCGGGAGAGCGCGGCCAGTGGCTCCTTGGCTCGGGCGTTGACCGTCACTTCCGGTACGCTGCGCGCCGCCGGCGCGATGGCATGGGGGTGATCCTCATCGTCGGTGAGTTCGACGCGAGGATATTGCTTGATGGCGGCGAAGACCTCGGGAACCGGTACGAAGGCGCGATGGGGAGGCAGCAGGGGGCGGGTCGGGTCGACGCCCAGGTTGTCATAGCGGCTCTCGATGGCTGCCCAGTGATGTTCGGCCGCCTCGAATACGCCCGGTGTCAGGGCGACTTGCGTGGTGTCGGCGAGATGGTCGAACAGCGTTGCCGTCTCGTCGAAGAACAGCGGCAGGTATTGCTCCAGGCCAGGCGAGGGAATGCCTTTCAGGGCATCCAGGTACAAGGGGCACTGGCGCGGGTCGACGTCGAACAGCGTCTCGAAGCCCTCCCGGAAGCAGGCGATGGCGCTACGCGACAGGGAGTATTCGTGGGCTGGCAGCAGCTCGAGGCGCTCCACCTTGTCCTGACTGCGCTGGGTGTCCGGATCGAAACGGCGCAGGGTGTCGATCTCGTCATCGAACAAGTCGATGCGCAGGGGCGCTTCGCTGCCCATGGGGTAGAGGTCGATGAGGGCGCCGCGAAGGGCATATTCGCCGGGTTCATAGACCGTTTCGACGGCGCGGTAGCCGGCTCGCGACAGGCGATCGCGGAAGCTTTCACGCTCCAGCGTCATGCCGACCTCGAGCGTCATGACCCGACCGGCGATGTAGTCGACCGGCGGCAGGCGTTGCATCAGGGTGTTGATCGGCACCAGCACAATGCCGTGTTCGCCTTCCTGCAGGCGGCGCAGGGTGCGCAGGCGGGCCGAGACGATGTCCTGATGGGGCGAGAAACTATCGTAGGGTAGCGTTTCCCAGTCGGGGAAGGGCAATACCGGCAGGCGCGAGTAGAAGGCCAGATCGCCCTCCAGACGCTGGGCGGCGGCGGTGTCGGCCGTGATCACCAGCAGCGGGGCGTCCACGGCCAGGTGCGCCAGGGCCAGTGCTGTGGCACTGCCGGGCGGTGTCTGCCAGTAGAGGGTGTCACGCAGCCCCTTGGGACGACGGGGGTCGAGTGGTGAAAAAGTCGGCATGGCGTCGGTCGCGTCGTGTCGAATGGGATAACTGCGGGCATCATACCAGTCCCGTGTGTCATGTAGTGAGAAGCCGGTTGTTGTAATCCGTCTACACCAGTTGCGACCATCCCGCGATTGCTCTTGGAGGGTCGGCTTCGGATAATATCGCCGAATCTCAATCCCCCACAGAGAGGCCTCTCGTGAGTCAGGAATCCCTCGATACCGTCTTCCAGGAATGGCACGACGACCAGGCAATCGCCGAGCAGATGATCCCGTTGATCGGCAGCCTCTATCGTTGCAACAACGTCGTGACCACCATGTTCGGACGTTCACTGTTCAATCGCAGTGTCATCCGGATCCTCAAGGACCACCGTTTCGTCCGCAAGATCGAGGGGACCGAACTCTCCGTTCGGGAGACTTTCCCGCTGATCCAGGCCATGCAGTCGCTCAACCTGGGGCCGGCCCACGTCGATGTCGGCAAGCTGGGCGTGGCCTTCAAGAAGCGGGGCGGCGGTGATGCCGAGGCGTTCCTGCGCGAGGAGCTGGCCGAGATCGTCGATGCCCACGACCCGGATGCGGGCACTGGCGAGCCCAAGGACGTGGTGCTGTATGGCTTCGGCCGTATCGGGCGTATCCTGGCCCGTGTATTGATCGAGAAGGCGGGCGGCGGCAACCTGCTGCGCCTCCGGGCGATCGTGGTGCGCGGACGGGGCGATATCGCCAAGGATCTCGAGAAGCGAGCGAGCCTGCTGCGCCGTGATAGCGTGCATGGCCCCTTCGATGGCACCATCAGCGTCGATGTCGAGTCCCGAACTCTGATCGCCAACGGTAACGTCATCAAGGTGATCTACGCCGATTCGCCTGCCGAGATCGATTACACGGCCTATGGCATCGACAATGCCGTGGTGGTCGACAACACCGGCATCTGGCGTGACGAGGCGGGCCTGGGCCAGCATCTGGAATGCAAGGGCGTTTCCAAGGCGCTGCTCACGGCACCGGGCAAGGGGGATGTCAAGAATATCGTCTATGGCATCAACCATCAGGACATCACCAGCGATGACCGCATCATCTCGGCGGCGTCCTGCACCACCAATGCCATCGTGCCGGTGCTCAAGGTGCTCAACGACGAGTTCGGCATCGCCCATGGCCATGTCGAGACGGTGCACTCCTATACCAATGACCAGAACCTGATCGACAACTACCACAAGGGCGACCGGCGTGGCCGTAGCG
The DNA here is from genome assembly GCF_001662305.1 of Halomonas caseinilytica. Classification (GTDB taxonomy): domain Bacteria; phylum Pseudomonadota; class Gammaproteobacteria; order Pseudomonadales; family Halomonadaceae; genus Halomonas; species Halomonas caseinilytica. The sequence goes on along the minus strand of NZ_BDEP01000007.1, from coordinate 140,563 downwards.
CACCGCTCAACATGGTGTTGACCGAAACTGGTGCCGCCAAGGCTGTGGCCAAGGCGTTGCCCGAGCTGTCGGGCAAGCTCACCGGCAATGCCATTCGGGTGCCCACGCCCAATGTTTCCATGGCGATTCTCAACCTGACGCTGGATCGGGATACCGATGTCGCCTCGCTCAACGACTACCTGCGCCGCATGTCCATCGGCTCCGACTACCAGAAGCAGATCGACTTCGTCGATTCGCCCGAGGTGGTGTCCACCGACTTCGTCGGCAATCGTCACGCCGGTATCGTCGATGCCCAGGCGACCATCGCCAACGGCAAGCATGTGGTGCTCTACGTCTGGTACGACAACGAGTTCGGGTACAGCTGCCAGGTCATTCGTATCCTGCAGCAGGTATCCAATGTGAGCTTCCTCAAGTTGCCCCGCGCCCAGGCGTGAGCCTGCCTGCCGCCCCGGCGCTTGACCGGGGCGGCAATTCCCGCCAAGTCTCGCCTCTCTCGCCGACCAACGTTCTTTCTACTGCTTGGGCTGCCATGCGCGAGGAGCGTCAGCCCCCCGTCTTGCGACCTTCGGTCGGTAGTCATCGCATCGGCTTCTCTTTATAATATCCGGGATTTTCGGGGTGGTTCGAGCTTGTCTCGAGCCCGACTGGTAACATTCCGACAATTAAAAGAATCTGAACCCATTCGTACCCCTTTCCTTCGTATATCCGATCCATCAACTGGGCGAGACTATGATCGAAGTCAAGAAAGGCCTGGATCTCCCCATCACGGGTGCCCCGGAGCAGCGTATCGAGGATGCGCGTCCGGTGCGTCACGTGGCCGTCCTAGGAACCGACTATATCGGCATGAAGCCGACCATGGAGGTCCGGGAGGGGGACAAGGTCAAGCTGGGCCAGCTGCTCTTCACCGACAAGAAGATCGAAGGCGTGCGCTTCACCGCGCCGGCGGCGGGCGAGGTCGTGGCCATCAACCGTGGCGAGAAACGCAAGCTGTTGTCGGTGGTGATCAAGGTCGACGACACCGAGGATGCGGTCTCGTTCACGGCCCATGGTCGTGACAAGCTGGCATCCCTGGAGCGCCAGGCCGTGGTCGACCAATTGGTCGAGTCGGGCCTGTGGACAGCGCTGCGCACGCGCCCTTATTCGCGGACGCCGGCCCTGGATGCTAAGCCGGAGAATATCTTCGTCACTGCCATCGATACTCACCCGCTCTGCGCCGACCCCGCCGGTATCATCAACGAGCAGGCCGAGGCCTTCGAGGATGGGCTCAAGGTCCTGACGCGACTGACCGAGGGCAAGGTGTTCCTGTGCAGCGCACCGGACGCTTCCCTGCCCGGCGACAATGTCGACGGGGTCGCGACGGAAACCTTCTCGGGCCCCCACCCTGCGGGGCTGGTCGGTACCCATATCCATCACCTCTCGCCCGTGGCGCTGCACAAGTCGGTGTGGCACATCGGCTACCAGGATGTCATCGCGTTCGGCAAGCTGTTCGCCGAGGGCAAGCTGGACGTCAATCGGGTCGTCGCCGTCGGTGGGCCGCGCGCCGAGCAGCCCCGTCTGCTGCGCACTCGCCTCGGCGCCAGTACCGAAGAGCTGCTGGACGGGGAGGTCGTGAATCCCGAGGACACTCGGGTGATCTCCGGTTCGGTGTTTTCCGGTTTCACCTGCGAGGGCAGTCTGCGTTTTCTCGGTCGTTTCCACAATCAGCTCAGCCTGCTTGAGGAAGGCAACAAGCGAAGCCTGATGGGGTGGCTCTCGCCGGGGGCCAACCGCCATTCCGTCATGGGGATTTACCTCTCCAAGCTCAAGGGCCTGCGTAACTACGCGCCGACCACTTCCACCAACGGCTCCGAGCGGGCCATGGTGCCCGTCGGGGTGTACGAGGAAGTGATGCCGCTGGACATCCTGCCCACCCAGCTGCTGCGTTCGTTGATCGTCGGTGACATCGAGACGGCGATGCAGCTTGGTTGCCTGGAGCTGGATGAGGAGGACCTGGCGCTGTGCACCTACGTGTGCCCCGGCAAGTACGAATACGGTCCCATCCTGCGCGATAACCTCACCACGATCGAGAAAGAGGCCTGATGATGGGTATCCGACAGACACTCGACAATCTCGAGCCGCACTTCCACAAGGGCGGGAAGTACGAACAGTTCTACCCGCTCTATGAAGCGGTCGACACCATCTTCTACACGCCGCCGAACGTGGCCAAGACTACCGCTCATGTGCGCGACGGCATCGACCTCAAGCGCATCATGATCACGGTGTGGCTGTGTACCTTCCCGGCGATGTTCTTCGGCATGTGGAATGCCGGCTGGCAGGCTAACATGGCCATCGCCGATGGCTTCGGCGCGGCCACCGGCTGGCGCGAGGCCATCGTGATGACCCTGGGCGGAGGCCATGATCCGGGCAGCCTGTGGGGCAACTTCGTGCTTGGTGCCACCTATTTCCTGCCCATCTATCTGGTGACCTTCGTCGTCGGCGGCTTCTGGGAAGTCCTGTTCGCGATCAAGCGTGGCCACGAGGTCAACGAGGGGTTCTTCGTCACCTCCGTGCTCTATGCCCTGATTCTGCCAGCGACCGTTCCGCTGTGGCAGGTAGCGCTCGGCATTACCTTCGGTGTGGTGATCGGCAAGGAAATCTTCGGCGGTACCGGCAAGAACTTCCTCAACCCGGCATTGACGGGGCGGGCCTTCCTGTACTTCGCCTATCCGGCACAGATCTCCGGCGATTCCGTGTGGGTAGCAGCCGACGGCTTCACTGGAGCCACGGCACTGTCCACCGCCTACCAGAGCGGCATGAGCGCCCTGAGCGATCAGCTCAGCTGGTGGGATGCCTTCCTCGGCTTCATGCCGGGCTCGATCGGTGAGACGTCCACGCTGGCCATCCTGATCGGCGCGGCGGTGCTGCTGTGGACCAAGATCGCCTCCTGGCGGATCATGCTCGGTGTCTTCCTCGGCATGGTCGCGACCAGCGCGCTGTTCAACCTGATCGGCTCCGACACCAATCCGATGTTCGCCATGCCCTGGTACTGGCACCTGGTGATTGGCGGCTTTGCCTTCGGCATGGTGTTCATGGCAACCGACCCGGTGTCCGCCTCCATGACCAATCCGGGGCGTCTCATCTTCGGGATCCTGATCGGCGTCATGACCGTGCTGATCCGCGTGGTGAACCCGGCCTTCCCGGAAGGCATCATGCTGGCGATCCTGTTCGCCAACCTGTTCGCCCCGCTGATTGACCACTTCTTTGTTCAGGCCAACATCAAGCGCCGCCAGCGGCGTACCGGTGATCTGGCCGAGGAGAATGCCTGATGGCACAGAGCAACAACTCCATCAAGAAGATCCTGACGGTGGCGTTTGCACTCTGCATCGTGTGCTCGATCATCGTCTCCACCGCCGCGGTGGCGTTGCGCTCGAAGCAGCAGCTCAACCAGGAACTGGACCGCAAGACCAATATCCTCAACGTGGCCGACCTCTACGAGCCCGGCGACGATGTGGCGGAAGAGTTCCAGAAGGTGACGCCCAAGGTCGTGGATCTGCGCAGTGGCGAATATACCGATGAGTTCGATCCCGACAACTACAGTGGCTTCGAGGCGGCCAGGGACCCTGCGCAGTCGCGGACGCTGTCCGGTGAGACGGACATCGCCGGGTTGTCCCGTCAGGAGAATTACAGCACCGTCTACCTGGTGGGTGATCCGGACGATCCCGAGCAGGTGATTCTGCCGATCCGCGGCCAGGGCCTGTGGGGGCTGATGCGTGGCTACCTGGCAGTCGAGGGCGATGGCAATACCATCGTCGGCATCACCTACTACTCGCATTCCGAGACGCCGGGTCTGGGCGCCAAGGTCGACACGCCGAAGTGGAAGGCGCAGTGGAAAGGCAAGCAGATCTATGGCGAGGGTGACGGTGTCGAGCCGGAAATTGGCCTGGTCAAGGGCGGGGCGAGCGAGAAGACCGAAGTCGACGCGCTCTCCGGCGCCACGCTGACCAGCAACGGCGTGACCAACATGCTGCAGTTCTGGCTCGGGCCGGAAGGCTTTGGTCCCTATCTGGCCAAGTTCCGTGGTGGCATCGACCAGGAAGCCGTCAACACTACGTCCACTGACGAGACCGAAGGAGCCTGAAGATGTCTGCACCGACTGCCAAGGGCGTCCTGACGACGCCAATCTTCAAGAACAACCCCATCGCATTGCAGATCCTGGGGATCTGTAGTGCGCTGGCGGTGACCAGCAGCATGAGCGTCTCGCTGGTCATGTCGCTGGCGGTAATCTTCGTGACGGCCTTTTCCAACTTTTTCGTCTCGTTGATCCGCCATCACATTCCGTCCTCCATCCGCATCATCGTGCAGATGACCATCATCGCCTCGCTGGTGATCGTGGTGGACCAGATTCTCAAGGCCTATGCCTATGAGATGTCCAAGCAGCTGTCGGTCTTCGTGGGCCTGATCATCACCAACTGCATCGTGATGGGCCGCGCCGAAGGCTTTGCCATGACCAACTCTCCGGGGCTGTCCTTCCTGGATGGCGTCGGCAATGGCATCGGCTATGGCTTCATCCTGATGACCGTCGGCTTCTTCCGTGAACTGTTCGGTTCCGGCAGCGTGTTCGGCTTCACCGTGCTGGAGACAGTGTCCAGCGGTGGCTGGTACGTGCCGAATGGCTTGATGCTGTTGCCACCCTCGGCCTTTTTCATCATCGGTCTGATCATCTGGGTGTTGCGTGCCATCAACCCCGAGCAGGTCGAGGAAAACGAGTTCGAGATGAAGGCCAATACCCAGCCGAAGGAGGCCGTGTAACATGGAACATTATCTGAGCTTGTTCGTTGCCTCGGTCTTCGTCGAGAACATGGCCCTGGCATTCTTCCTGGGCATGTGTACCTTCCTGGCGGTGTCCAAGAAGGTTTCCTCGGCGTTCGGCCTGGGCATCGCCGTCATCGTGGTGCTGACCATCACGGTGCCGGTCAACAATCTGATACTGACGTATCTCCTGGGCGAGGGCGCCCTGGTCTGGACGGGCATCCCCGGGGCCGAGAACATCGATCTGACGTTCCTCGGCTATCTGAGCTATATCGGCGTCATTGCCGCTATCGTCCAGATTCTGGAGATGTTCCTGGACAAGTACGTGCCGGCGCTCTACAACGCCCTGGGTGTCTTCCTGCCGTTGATCACCGTGAACTGCGCGATCCTCGGTGCGACCCTGTTCATGTCCGAGCGCAACTACAATCTCGGCGAGTCCGTGGTCTATGGTCTGGGCGCCGGTGTCGGTTGGGCGCTGGCGATCACCGCCCTGGCCGGCATCCGCGAGAAGCTCAAGTACAGCGACGTGCCCGCCTCCCTGCAGGGCCTGGGCATCACCTTCATCACTGTCGGTCTGATGTCGCTGGGCTTCATGTCCTTCTCCGGCATCCAGCTCTGAGGTGGGTCGTGTTCTGCCGGTGGCCGAGGGCCACCGGTAACCAGGCAACGCAAGCAATAGGAAACCGACATGGTTGATACAACAGTCATCTTGCTCGGTGTGGTCATGTTCACCGTGGTCATCATCGGTCTGACGGCGGTGATCCTGGCCGCCCGGAGCAAGCTCGTGAGCACCGGGGACGTCGCCATCGAGATCAACGGCGATCCCGAGCACACCTTGACCACCCAGGCGGGCGGCAAGCTGCTCAACACCCTGGCCGCCAATGGCATCTTCCTGTCATCCGCCTGCGGCGGTGGCGGCTCTTGTGCCCAGTGCCGGTGCCGTGTGGAAGAGGGGGGCGGCTCGATCCTGCCCACCGAGGAATCGCACTTCACCCTGCGCGAGAAGAAGGAAGGCTGGCGCCTGTCCTGCCAGGTGCCGGTGAAGCAGGACATGAAGATCGAGGTGCCCGAGGAGGTCTTCGGCGTCAAGAAGTGGGAATGCGAGGTCATCGAGAACCCGAACGTCGCGACCTTCATCAAGGAGCTCAACCTGCGTCTTCCCGAGGGCGAGGATGTCGCCTTCCGTGCCGGCGGCTACGTGCAGCTGGTGGCACCTCCCTACGACATCAAGTTCTCCGACTTCGATATCGAGGAGGAGTACAGGGAGGATTGGGAGAAGTTTGGCCTCTTCGACATCTCCCACAAGAATACCGAAGAGATCATCCGGGCCTACTCCATGGCGAACTATCCGGAAGAGAAAGGTATTCTCAAGTTCAACGTGCGTATTGCCACGCCGCCGCCCAACACCAGCCATCCCCCCGGCGTGATGTCGACCTATGTCTTCAGCCTGAAGCCGGGTGACAAGGTGACCGTGATGGGGCCGTTCGGTGAGTTCTTCGCCAAGGATACCGACGCGGAGATGGTCTTCGTCGGCGGTGGCGCTGGCATGGCGCCGATGCGCAGTCACATCTTCGATCAGCTCAAGCGCCTGGATACCAAGCGCAAGATCTCCTTCTGGTATGGTGCCCGTTCCTGGCGGGAGACCTTCTACAATGAGGAGTACGACAAGCTGGCCGAGGAGCACGACAACTTCGAGTGGCACCTGGCGCTTTCCGACCCCCTGCCCGAGGATAACTGGGACGGGCCGACCGGCTTCATCCACAATGTGCTCTACGAGCAGTATCTCAAGGACCATCCGGCGCCCGAGGACTGCGAGTACTACATGTGTGGGCCGCCCATGATGAATGCTTCGGTGATCAAGATGCTGGTGGACCTCGGCGTCGAACCGGAAAACATCATGCTGGACGATTTCGGTGGTTGACACCGAATAAACCTCAGGGCCGGCCTCAGGGCCGGCCCTTTGCGGTCTGTTTGTCCGGTATGCCGATCACCGGTGTCGGCATACCGGACAAGGAGTCCGATAGGGATCACATGACCGGCTTCATGGTCATAATGAGTGAAGGCCCATCCTTTTCATTCTGGAGTATCGACATGAGTACCTTTCTGGTCGTTCTGGCCCTGATGCTGTTGATCGTGGCAGCCATGGCTGTGGGTGTCATCCTGGGGCGCCGACCGATTCAGGGATCCTGCGGCGGGTTGAACAACCTGGGACTCAAGGAAGGCTGCGAAGTCTGCGGTGGCAAGGATGAGGTCTGCGAAGAGGAAAATCGCAAGCGAGGCCGTGCACGTCGCAGCAGTGACGAGAACAGCGGTGCCGACCTCGGCTATGATGCCACGCGGCGTTGATCGGACGATCTCTGCCTGGAGGTCGTGCACCGGGTTTCATGCAGCGCCTGGACGTCATGTGTCACTGGAAGGTGGCTCATGTCCGAAACAGGGCGGCGAGGCAGGTTCGCTGTCTGCTGCGTCCTCTTCCTGCAAGGCGGTGAGCACGGCCTCCCTGAGTATCGGCAGGTGAGAGGCGTCGAGATCGCGCGCTGCCGAAAGCAGGGTCAGGCGTCCGCTGCGTGCGTATCGCATCAGTGGCAACAGGCTCTCGGGGGCGTCGCGTAGCTCGCCCCGATAACGGCTGGCAAAGACGCCGGCGCTGATTTCCCCTTCATGATACTGACGGCGCAGGGTCAGGGACGGAGAGGCGTCCCGGTACCAGTCGGTCAGCGCCAGCGATTCGCGTCGTTTGCCGCGAGGCCAGAGCCGATCGACCAGCAGGCGGGCGCCGTCGTCGGACTCGATGGGCTGGTAGACGCGCTTGAGCACGATGTCATAGCTCACGATACGCTCTCCTATCCTGTTCGAGTGATGCCAGTTCCTCCCGGGCGCGCGATTGCCAGGGGCCCGGCAGCATCGCTGCCTGCTCGAAGGCGTGCCGTGCGGGTTCGATGTCGTCCCGCCCCTTGAGCAGCAGGCCGAGATTGAGCCAGGCCGGAGCCAGCTCGGTATCCGCACGGGTCGCGGCGCGAAAGGCGGCGATGGCGCCATTCGTGTCGCCGGTCGCATGTCGGGCGTTGCCCAGTGCGAAGTGCGTCATGGCAGAGTCGGGATAGCGTTCGGCCAGGGCGTTCCAGGCTGGCAGGGCTGCTTGCGCCCCTTGTGCGGATTCGAAGTCGGTGATGGCCCGGATGGCGCTGTCGGCATCGCCACTGGCCGGAAGTTCGCCGGGGGCCAAGGCGATGAATCCCCAGCGCTCGCTGCGTGCCCAGGTCGCATCGAAACGATCGAAGGTCACCCGCCGCTTGGCGGTTGTTCCGCTGTGCAGGATCAACTCTTCGGCCGGTCGATCGTAGCCGATGGCGACCGCGTAATGCCAGACAGGCCACACGGGGAGCGACAGGTTCTGCATGACCACCACCGGATGGTTGGCATCGAGCTCGGCCAGCAGTGCCTCGAAACCGCCTTCCAGTGGAAAGGGGATGCGCCCATGGCGGCGTATCGTTGCCAGCATCTCGGGCTGTACGCTTCCCTTCCGGCCGGGCAGGAAAACCTGAGGAATCAGGGTGTCCACGTCCACTGACACGCCGCTGGCACCAAGCGCCATGGCCAGGGAGGCGGGGCCGCACTGGTAGTCGCGTTGTGCGTGGAAAGGCACATCATCGATCAGCGTGCGTTGGGGAAGGACGCGGGCGGCCTCGGGAGACAGGGTCGGTGTCGAGGCGCAGCCCGTCAGTACCAGCAGAAGACATGCCAACGCGAAAACGCCCGCAAAGCGGGCGTTTCCTGGCTGCCGAAGCAGGCGGTTCATGTGGTGTGCCTCTCCGATCAGCGAGTGAAGGGATAGACATCGGTGAGGCCGAGAATATCGGTCACCAGCAGGATCACGAAGACGGCGAACAGGGCGCCGACGATACCGGCCCCGGCGGGCATCTGGTCGAGCCGGTCGGCCATCTCGCTCACCTCGGCATCGGAGAGTGCCGCCACGCGGGCCTCTACCTCATCGGCATCGACGCCTTGCAACTGCAGTTGACGCTGTACATCGTCACGAGCGAGGACATCGCGAATGCGCTCGCGATCCTGCTGGATGGTACTGGCATCGAGTACCGCGGCGGTACCCACCAGATCGCTGTTTGGCGCGGCGGCGACGGCCGGCAGGCTGCCGACGACCAGAGTGGCAATCAGCAGGGGGATGAGGAGACGGCTGAGTCGTTTCATGGGGAAGTATCCTTTGATGGAAAGTGGTTACGACGGCTCGTGTCGGCTCCGCGTGTGCATCCTTGCGTCACGACGATGGCGTTGTCGTGTCATTATAGCGGATAAGTGCCTGACATTTCACGAATCGCTGACCCCTTGTCAGCCGATTCGGTAGGACGAGGGCAGTTCAGCCAGTAGTCCACGACCGCCGGCCAGCGTCAGCGCCAGGTCGTGCAGGCCGTCCCACAGGGGGATGGCACCGGCCCCCTTGATAGTCAGGTCGAGACGCTGGGCGAACAGCAACAACTTGTGCAGTCGCTTCATGGGCAAGCGGCTGATGGCCTGCTGGTAGGCGGGGCGCCGCTTGTCGAAGATCGGTGGTTTCTGCGCCTTGCAGGCGTGCTCGAGGCTTTGTCCTTGATCCAGGTGCTGGTGGATCGACAACAGCAGGCGCAGTTCGCGGGTCAGGGCCCACAGTACGATAGGGGGCTCGACACCTTCGCCACGCAAGCCGGCCAGGATCCGCGAGACGCGCACGCGCTCTCCCTTGAGACAGGCATCCAGCAGGGTGAAGACATCGAAGCGGGCGCTGTCCTCCACACCACCGGCGATCTGCTGGGGGGAGACGCGTGACCCCGGCGGCAGCAGCAAGGCCAGTTTCTGCAACTCCTGGTCGGCGGCCAGCAGATTGCCTTCGATACGCTCGCCGAGCAGCCGAGCGGCATCGAGATCCAGGGTTAATCCGTGTCGCGAGGCGCGGTCGCGCAGCCAGAAGTGCAGCCGCGAGGTATCCACCGGCCATACCGGCACGAAGAGGCCGGCCTTGTCCAGTGCCTTGAACCAGGCGCTCTTCTGTTCGCGGTAGTCGAGCTTGCCGGAGGTGACCAGCAGGACATTGTCGCTCCCGGCCATGCCCTCGGCATATTCCTTGAGAGCCTTGCCGCCCTCCTGGCCGGGCTTGCCGTTCAGGCGCAGCTCGATGAGCTTGCGGGAAGCGAACAGAGAGAGACTGGCGGCGCTTTCGAGCAGGCGGCCCCAGGCGAAGTTGGCTTCCACATGGAGCACTTCGCGTTCCTCGATGCCGGCGTTGCGAGCCGCATGGCGCACGGCATCGCATGCCTCCATGTGCTGCAGCGGCTCGTCACCGGCGACGATCACGGCCGGCGGTAGGGACTTGGCCAGGGCAGCCTCGAGCTTGTCGGCGAAGACCTTCACGGTTGCTCCCTCATTGCCCGTCGAGAGCTCGCAGTCGGTCGAGCAGTTGATCGACGGCTTTTTGACGCAGGCGACGACGTACCGCCTCGCGACGGTCGTCTTCCGAAAGCAGGTTGTTGCTGCTCAAGGTGAAGCGTTCCTGGACCTCGACGTGCTGCTGAGCGAGTCGGTAGGCGCCATCGTCGCGCCGCTGTATCGAGAAGGGCACGCTGAGGCTCATGTCGTATTCCTGGCGACCGGAATCCAGTACGCTCAGGCGTTGCTCGCCGAAGGCTTCCGGTCCCAGGTTCAAGACCTGTGGAGCCGCCTCGTCGACGCTGACCCCCGCCGCCTGGAGCCGCTCGATCGCGAGCCGGGAGACGTCATCCCCGGTGCCGTCCACGGCGAGCGAGGTGAAGGGCAGGGCGGCGCTCCCTGTTCCTCTCAAGCGGAAGCCGCATCCTGCCAGCGCCAGGGAGACGCCGGTGGCCAGGGTCAGGCGAAGGAATGTTCGACGCTGCATGGAAACTCCTTGGGCGGCGGATCAGCCGACGACGATGTTGACCAGCTTGCCGGGCACTACGATCACCTTGCGGATCGGCTTGTCCTCGATGTGGCGCTTGACGTTCTCGGTGGCCATGGCCTGGGCCTCGATGGCCGCCTTGTCGGCATCGGCGGGCACCTGGAGGCGGGCGCGCAGCTTGCCGTTGACCTGGGCCACCAGTTCGATGGTGTCACGGGCGAGCGCCGATTCGTCCAGTGCCGGCCAGCGTGCGTCGATGGCCGGCTCGTCATGGCCGAGTTCGGCCCAGAGAGCATGGCAGACATGCGGGGTGATGGGCGCCAGCAGCAGCACGCAGGCTTCCACGGCCTCCCGCGCCACGGCCAATCCCTGCGGTGAGGTGTCGGGGAACTTGCCGAGTGCGTTGGCGAGCTCCATGACGGCGGCGATGGCAGTATTGAAGGTGGTGCGACGACCGATGTCGTCGCTGGCCTTGGCGATGGTCTCGTGGGTCTTGCGGCGCAGCTCACGCTGGGCGTCGTCGAGCGCCTCGGTATCCAGGGTGCCGGGCGTGCCGGCCTCAAGGTGCTCGGCGACCAGACGCCACAGGCGCTTGAGGAAACGGTGAGCGCCCTCGACACCGGAGTCCGACCACTCCAGAGACTGTTCGGGCGGTGCGGCGAACATCATGAAAAGGCGCACAGTATCGGCGCCGAAACGGTCGATCATCGCTTGAGGGTCGACACCGTTGTTCTTTGACTTGGACATCTTCTCGATGCCGCCCATCTCCACCGGCTGGCCATCCGCAACCAGGGTGGCGCTGACCGGCCGTCCCTTGTCGTCGCGGCTGACCTCGACATCGGCGGGGTTGAACCATTCCTTGCCACCGTTGGCGGTGGGGCGGTAGTAGGTTTCGGCGATCACCATGCCCTGGGTCAGCAGGCGCTGGAAGGGCTCGTCGGTCTGCACCAGGCCGAAGTCGCGCATCAGCTTGGTGAAGAAGCGCGCGTAGAGCAGGTGCAGGATGGCGTGCTCGATACCGCCGATGTACAGGTCCACCGGCAGCCAGTAGTCGGCACGCTCGTCGAGCATGGCCGTGGGGTTGTCGGCACAGCAGAAGCGCGCGAAGTACCAGGACGACTCCATGAAGGTGTCGAAGGTATCGGTCTCGCGTGTCCAGCCGTCGCCCAGATCGCTGAAGTCGGGCATCTTCTTCAGCGGCGAGCCGGAGGCATCGACGGTGACCTCGAGTGGCAGCTCCACCGGGAGTTCGTCGTCGGTGAGCGGTACGGTCTGGCCCTCGGGGCCGTACTTGACGGGGATCGGCGCGCCCCAGTAGCGCTGGCGTGCCACGCCCCAGTCGCGAAGTCGGTAGTTGGTCTTGACCTCGCCGCGCCCCTGTTCGGCAAGCCGGGTGGCAATGGCGTCGAAGGCTGCCTCGAAGTCGAGACCGTCGAATTCGCCGGAGTTGATCAGGGTGCCGTATTCGGTATGAGCGCCGGCCGAGAGATCCGGGGTATCGCCGTTGGCGTCGGCGATCACCGGCTCGATGGAAATGCCGTACTTGGTGGCGAACTCCCAGTCACGCTGGTCGTGGGCCGGCACCGCCATCACCGCCCCGGTACCGAACTCCATCAGCACGAAGTTGGCGACATAGACCGGCAACTCGCGACCGGTGAGCGGGTGAAGGGCTGAATGCCCGGTGGGCATGCCTTTCTTTTCCCGGGTTGCCAGTTCGGCCTCGGAGGTGCCGCCGCGGGCGCATTCCTCGAGAAAGTCGGCCAGGGCCGCATCGTCTTGGGCGGCAGACTTGGCCAGCGGGTGGTCGGCGGCCACGGCCAGGTAGGTCACGCCCATCAGGGTGTCGGGGCGCGTGGTGTAGACCGATAGCGGCTCCATCGACGTGCCGTCGGCGGCCCGCGTATCGAAGCTCAGCTCCACGCCGCGCGACTTGCCGATCCAGTTGCGCTGCATGGTCTTGACCTGTTCGGGCCAGTCGATCCGGTCGAGATCGGCCAGCAACTCCTCGGCATAGTCGGTGATCTTGAGGAACCACAGGGGAATTTCCTTGCGCTCGACCAGCGCGCCGCTGCGCCAGCCGCGGCCCTCGATGACCTGTTCGTTGGCCAGCACGGTCTGGTCGACCGGGTCCCAGTTGACCGTGGACATCTTCTTGTAGACCAGGCCCTTTTCCACCAGCTTGGTGAAGAACCACTGTTCCCAGCGGTAGTAGTCGCTGTCGCAGGTGGCGAACTCGCGACTCCAGTCATAGGCGAAGCCCAGCGACTTGAGCTGGTCGCGCATGGTGTCGATGTTCTGGTGGGTCCAGCGGGCCGGGGGAACCTGATTCTGGATGGCCGCGTTCTCCGCCGGCATGCCGAAGGCGTCCCAGCCCATGGGCTGCATCACGTTCTTGCCTTGCATGCGTTGGTAGCGGGAGACCACATCGCCGATGGTGTAGTTGCGCACATGCCCCATGTGTAGCTTGCCGCTGGGATAGGGAAACATCGACAGGCAGTAGAACTTCTCGCGATCGGCATCTTCGATCGCCTTGAAGCACTGGTTCTCGTCCCAGAACCGCTGGGCATCGCGTTCGATATCAAAGGGCTTGTATTGTGCGTCCATCGCTGTATTCGGGTACCTTGCTGGTCGAGGGCAACGCGGGCGGTGCTGCAGATGTCAGCGGGTCGGCGCAAGGCGTCGCCTCAATGAGGCGAAAGGTGCTTGATTCGCCGACAGCGTGCCGTCTAAATGGAAGAAGCGTAGGCTCGCAAGGATACCCCAGCACGACGGGTTCCGGCTACGGGCCGGCCCAATGTCGGGCGCCAGACGAGGAGAAGCAGATGAGCGAGCAACAGGAGCCGAAATCCCGGGATCATCGTCTGAAGGCGGCGTATGAGCGTATGCTCGACCGCCTCAAGGAAGGTGCCGGAGAGTTGAACCGCGATGCGCTGCAGCGCGAACTCGACGAGGCCGTCGAGTTCGAGGCCGAGGTGGAAGAGTTTACCCGTGATGAGCTGTCATTGTTGCGTGCCTGGGTCGAACGCGACCTCAAGGAAATGCGTCGCTACCTGGGCGCCGGCGGCGAAGGGGTGGCCAGCTGGCTGGGTATCGACCTGTCGGTGTTGTCGCGCAAGGTGACCGAGTCCCTGTTTTCCATTGCCGATCGCAGCCTCATCGAGCGCGAGCGCCTGGAAGATGACCTGGAGGCCTCGCGGGCCGATTACACCGCCGGTGAGATGGCGGTGCCCGGTCGCATGGCTTGCGTGCATTGCGACGCCGTCGTCGAGCTTCCCGGTGTGGCGCGCATCGAGCCTTGTCACCAGTGCGGACATCGTTATTTCGTGAGGGCGCCGAAGGACTGAGCCGCTCAGCCGTCGAGCAACCAGAGGGTGCCGACGACCAGAAGCGCCATGACCAGGGCATACCCTAGGTTATGGCGCATCATGTGGGTGCCGGTGACACCATAGCGGCCTTGCAGGGATAGGTTGATGCCCGACAGCGGGCCGACACTGGTACCCACTGCCCAGGCGCTCAGGGCGACGAAGGCGAACAGCGTCTGATCCCCGGGAGGCAGGTCGAGTACCGAGGCCAGGACGGAAACTCCGATGATGGGGTGCAGGCCGACCACGGCGCTGGCCACGATGGCCAGGAAGCTCAGCGAAGCCTGAGGCACACCGAAATGGGCGAACAACGTCCAGTCGCTGCCGGTGGCGGCGTCGACCAGTGTCGACAGGCCCAGCGTCAACAGGCCGGCACAGAGGAACAGCGAGATCTCGCCGCGCATGGCTGGCAGGCGGGTCACGGTATGCTGGCGCACTCGTCCCAGGGTCCAGTGTGGTCCCCGGAAGAGGTTGGTGGCCAGGGCCACGGTTGGCATGAGGAAGGTGATGATGCCAACGATCGACAGCTCGGGGGTCAGCACGTAGTGGAAGAGCATCACCAGGCCGGCCATGGCCACCGGCATCAGCAGGCTGCGCGGTGACATCGAGAAACCGGCGGTTTCGGTCAGGTCGAAGCGGCGGGGCAGCTCAATCAGCGTCAGCAACCCCGAGCACAATGCCAGCGGCAGACCATGAGCGAGAAGGGTGGCGTAGTCCATCGCCGGGGCGAGGGTCATCACGACCCCCATGGAGGCGAAGAAGGGCGACCAGAAGGCTGCGCTGGACAACCCGCGATTGAGGCCCAGCAGTTGTGGGGTGGTAAGCGGCGCACGGCGTTCCAGTCGGTCGCCGATCATGAACACCGTCGACAGGTTAAGGATCGTTCCGAGCAGGTGCACACCGAGCCATGTACCGGCGAGCCCTCGGCGGCCTGTCACGGCACGGCCGCCGGGCGGTCGTGATTGGCCGCGCAGGTTGCCGATCAGGCCGATGAAACTCACCCCCACCAGCATGGCCACGACATAAGTGTTGCCGTCGAGCACCGCCCACCAATCGATACCTGCACCGAAACCGAAGCGTGCCGTCAGCAACAGACCGAGCCCGATGGCGGCCAGCCAGCCCGCCTGCCGACGATTCCGGGACGGGATATCGCGCCACAGCAGGGCGGTGCTCAGCCAGAAGGCATAACCGACCAGGTGCGGGCTGAAGGGTGAGGCGCCGCTGAACTGGGTGATCTGGATGACCAGGCCGGCCAGTATCGTCAGTCCGGCCAGGGCGCGCCGGCGCCGGGTGGCCTCGTTGGGGGCGTTGTCTCGCTCAGGCTGCATGTGGGAGGTTCTGGGGAAATTCATAGCATCCTAAGCAAGCACGCCGACGGTCACAAGTCAGCGCATGGCTATCGCATCGCTCATTCTCGCCAGGCGAGCGCTTCGGGGGTGCGAGCGGCATCGAACATGTCGAGCATCGCTCGGGCAGCGTTGGAAAGCGTGCGACTACGGTGGACCAGATATCCCAGGGGGCGATGGATGGGGGGGTGGTCCACGTCGAGTTCGTGCAACTCGCCGACCACCATGCTTTCGGGCAGCAGGCTCCAGCCCAGGCCGATGCTGGCCATCATCTTGAGGGTCTCTAGGTAATTGGTGGAAATCGCCACCGGCAGGTCCAGGCCGGCGGCCGCGAAGCGCGATTCGATCAGGGTGCGGGTAAAGGTCAGTGGGCCGGGCAGCACGGCATCGTGATCGCACAGTTCATGCAGGGCCAGATGGCGGCGCCGGGCCAGCGGATGATCCTCGGCGCAGACGAAGCAGAGGCGGTCGATCCAGACCGGCACGGTTTCCAGCTGGGCATCGGGATGTGGTGCCAGGGTCGCCGCGGCGATCTCGAGTTCTCCGTCGAGCACGCCTTGGTAGGCCTGCTCGGAGTCCAGGAAATGCAGGTCCAGACGCACTTCGGGATGACAACGGGTATAGCGCTCGAGCAACGATGGCAAGCGATGCAGCCCGAGGTGATGACTGGTCGCCAGAGTCAGGCGACCAGCGACGTCGCCTCTGAGGTTGCCGAGCGCTCGGCGACTGTCGTCGACCATCACCAGGATGCGCCGGGCTCGGGGCAGCAGCAGTCGACCGGCTTCGGTCAGCGCAACGCGCCGGCCGATGCGATCGAAGAGCCTGGCGTCGATCTGCCCCTCGAGCACGGCAATGCGCTTGCTGACTGCCGGCTGAGTCAGGTGCAACTGCTCGGCGGCCCGGGAGAAGCTGCCGCTGTCGGCCACGGCCAGGAAGGCCTGCAGGCTTTGCGTGTCCACGCCGTCTCTCCTTTAATTGCATTCCAGAAAGGAATCCAATAAATAAATAACATGAATTGCTTTTATGTGCGCGCCGCGTGACACTCGAATCAACGATATAACGGCAAGCGAATTGCCGACCGTGACGCCCAGACAGGCCCTGCCCGGGAGGATGACATGCCAGGCCAGACACTCTATGACAAGCTGTGGTCGCAGCATCTGGTGAAGGAGCGCGACGATGGTACCGCGCTGATCTACATCGACCGGCATCTGCTGCACGAAGTGACTTCGCCCCAGGCCTTCGAGGGGCTGCGACTGGCAGGACGCCGGCCCTGGCGGCTGGATGCCAACCTGGCGACCCCGGATCACAACGTGCCGACCACCTTGCTGGAACGTGCCGAGGGCAACGCCGGGATCAAGGATCCGGTGTCGCTGATCCAGGTGCAGACTCTGGACGACAACTGCGAATCCTTCGGCATCGAGGAATTCCGCATCAATGACCCGCGCCAGGGCATCGTCCATGTGGTGGGCCCGGAACAGGGGGCGACCCTGCCCGGCATGACCGTCGTCTGCGGGGACTCCCACACGGCGACCCACGGCGCCTTTGCGGCGCTTTCTCATGGCATCGGCACCTCCGAGGTGGAGCACGTGCTGGCTACCCAGTGCCTGCTGGCCCAGAAGATGAAGAACATGCAGGTGCGAGTGGAAGGCGAGCTTGGCGAGGGCGTTACCGCCAAGGACGTGGTCCTGGCCATCATCGGCCGTATCGGCACCGCCGGAGGTACGGGTTACGCCATCGAGTTTGCCGGTAGTGCCATTCGTGGGCTCTCCATGGAGGGCCGGATGACGGTCTGCAACATGGCCATCGAAGCCGGTGCGCGAGTCGGACTCATCGCCGTGGACGACACGACCATCGATTACCTCCGCGATCGCCACTACGCCCCCCGGGGCGAACAGTGGGAGGCGGCGGTGGCCGATTGGCGGAACCTGGTGTCCGATGCCGACGCCGAGTTCGACAAGGTGGTGACCCTGGATGCCGCCGAGATCGAGCCTCAGGTCTCCTGGGGCACCAGCCCGGAGATGGTCACCGGTATCGGCGGCGAGGTGCCCGATCCGGCCGATGCCGAGGACGACACGACGCGCACCGGCATCACGCGGGCGCTGGAATACATGGGGCTGGCGCCGAAGCAGAAGATCACTGATATCCGGCTCGACAAGGTCTTCATCGGCTCCTGCACCAATTCGCGCATCGAGGACCTGCGCGCGGCGGCCAAGGTTGCCAAGGGCCACAAGGTCGCCGACTCGATTGCCCTGGCCATGGTGGTGCCCGGCTCCGGGGTGGTGAAGCGCCAGGCCGAGGAGGAGGGACTCGACCGGATCTTCATCGATGCCGGCTTCGAGTGGCGCGAGCCAGGCTGTTCCATGTGCTTGGCCATGAATGCCGACAAGTTGGGTGCCGGCGAGCATTGCGCCTCGACCTCGAATCGCAACTTCGAGGGGCGCCAGGGCTATGGCGGCCGGACCCATCTGGTGAGCCCGGCGATGGCCGCCGCGGCTGCCATCGCTGGTCACTTCGTAGATGTTCGCCACTTCGATGCCGAAGCTCAGGAGGCTTGAGCCATGCAGAAATTCGAACGTCTCGACGGCCTTGTTGCGCCGCTGGATCGCGCCAACGTCGACACCGACCTGATCATTCCCAAGCAGTTCCTGAAGTCGATCAAGCGCAGCGGCTTTGGCGTCAACCTGTTCGATGAGCTGCGCTACCTCGACGAAGGTCAGCCCGGCCAGGACGTCTCGGGGCGTCCGCTCAACCCGGACTTCGTGCTCAATCAGCCTCGTTACCAGGGGGCGAGCATCCTGCTGGCGCGCCAGAACTTCGGTTGCGGCAGCTCCCGCGAGCATGCGCCCTGGGCGTTGGCCGATTATGGCTTCCGGGTGGTGATTGCCCCGAGTTTCGCCGACATCTTCTACAACAACGCCTTCAAGAACGGCATCCTGCTGATCAAGCTTTCCGAGGCCGAGGTCGACCGGTTGTTCGAGGAAGTGGCGGCGAACGAGGGCTATCGCCTCGACGTGGATCTGGAGCAGCAGCGCGTCATTACACCGTCGGGAGAGGTGCTCGAGTTTGAAGTGGATGCCTTTCGCAAGCACTGCCTGCTCGAAGGACTCGACGACATCGGCATCACCCTGCAGGACGAAGACGCCATCCATGCGTTCGAAAAACGGCACAGGGCGGAGCGCCCCTGGCTGTTTCGGGAAGCCTGAATCGGCAAGAGAGGCGCTCCGCCTTAACGGCCGGTGCCGATCAGGGTCGGCTTCTCAACGCATATGGCAGCGGAGCGTCGGGAGCAGGCCGGAGAGGAGGTCCGACGCCAGGGATGGCGTCGGTAGCGCCCACGGATGGGTTTACAGCGCCTCCTCGACGGCCTGCCGCCGAATCAGCTCCGCCCACTCAACAAGGAAAACACGATGACACGCAAGATTCTGGTTCTCCCGGGCGATGGCATTGGCCCGGAGATCACCGCCCAGGCCAGCCGGGTGCTGGCCGCCTGCCAGGCGCAGGGATTGGATGTCGAGGTGGAAGAGGCGCCGGTTGGCGGTGCCGCTTATGATCTCGAGGGCTCGCCGCTGCCGGAAGGCACTCTGACTAGGGCCAAGGCCGCCGATGCCGTGCTGCTCGGGGCCGTGGGCGGTCCCAAGTGGGACAAGCTCGAGGACATCAGCAAGCGTCCCGAGAAGGGCCTGCTGGGCCTGCGCAAGGAGCTCGGCCTGTTCGGCAACCTGCGACCGGCGCTGCTCTATCCGCAGCTGGCCGGGGCCTCGAGTCTCAAGCCCGAGCTGGTCGCCGGCCTCGACATCATGATCGTGCGCGAGCTGACCGGTGGCATCTACTTCGGTCAGCCGCGCGGCATCGAGGAGCGCAACGGCCAGCGGGTGGGCTACAACACCTATGTCTACGCCGAAGCCGAGATCGAGCGCATCGGTCGCATGGCCTTCGAGATGGCCCGGAAACGCGGCAAGAAACTGTGTTCGGTCGACAAGGCCAACGTGCTCGAGGTGACCATGCTGTGGCGCGAGGTCATGGAGCGCCTGGCGCCGGAATATCCGGACGTCGAGTTGTCGCACATGTACGTCGACAATGCTGCCATGCAACTGGTCCGCGCGCCCAAGCAGTTCGACGTGGTGGTCACCGGCAACATGTTCGGCGACATCCTCTCCGATGCCGCGGCCATGCTGACAGGGTCGATCGGCATGCTGCCCTCGGCGTCACTCAACGAGAGCGGGCAGGGCATGTACGAGCCCTGCCACGGCAGCGCGCCGGACATCGCCGGCCAGGGACTGGCGAACCCCCTGGCGACCATTCTCTCCGTGGCCATGATGTTGCGCTATTCGCTGGGCGAGCCGGCGCTGGCCGAGCGTATCGAAGCCGCTGTCGGCAAGGTGCTGGATGATGGCCTTAGAACCGCCGATATCGCCGCCGAAGGCGAGCGCGCGGTGTCGACCGCCGAGATGGGCGATGCCGTGCTGGCAGCCTTCGAGACGCCGTAGGAACGTCGACCGGACATGAGCCCAGAGGCTGTCCGGATGCCGCGTCGATGCTCGGCGCAGCTTGCTGTATACTAACAGGTTCACTTTTTCTGGAGGACTTCACATGTTGAAAGTCGGTTTTGTCGGATGGCGTGGCATGGTGGGCTCCGTGCTCATGCAACGCATGGTGGAAGATGGAGACTTCAATGGCATCGAGCCGGTCTTCTTCACCACCTCCCAGGTCGGTCAGCCTGGCCCCGACGTCGGCGTGGACGTGCCTCCGCTGAAGGATGCCTTCGACCTGGAAGCGCTGAAGGTCCTTGACGTGATCGTCACCTGCCAGGGCGGCGACTACACCAAGAAGGTCTTTGATGATCTGCGCGGCGGCGGCTGGAAAGGCTACTGGATCGATGCCGCCAGCACCTTGCGCATGGCCGACGAGGCCACCATCGTGCTGGACCCGGTCAACCGCAAGGTCATCGACGAGCAACTGGCCCGTGGGGCCAGGACCTTCGTCGGCGGCAACTGCACCGTCAGCCTGATGATGATGGGCCTGGGTGGCCTGTTCGAGGCCGATATGGTCGAGTGGATGACCTCCATGACCTATCAGGCGGCTTCCGGCTCCGGCGCCAAGCACATGCGCGAGCTGCTCAACCAGATGGGAGCGCTGCGCGACAGCGTTTCCACGGAGCTGGCCGACCCCGGCAGCGCCATCCTCGACATCGACCGCAAGGTCACCGCGGCCATGCGCGGCGGCGACTTCCCGGTCGACAACTTCGGTGCGCCGCTGGCCGGTAGCCTGCTGCCCTGGATCGACTCCAAGCTCGACAACGGCCAGAGTCGCGAAGAGTGGAAGGGCTCGGTGGAGACCAACAAGATTCTCGGTCGGCAGGACAATCCGGTGCCCATCGATGGGCTCTGCGTACGCATCGGTGCCATGCGCTCCCACAGCCAGGCCTTTACCATCAAGCTCAAGCAGGATGTGCCGCTCGACGAGATCGAGGAGCGCATCGCGACCCACAACGACTGGGTCAAGCTGATTCCCAACGACAAGGATGCCACCAACGACGGCCTGACACCGGCCGCTGCTACCGGCACCCTGACCGTGCCGGTGGGGCGCCTGCGCAAGCTGGCCATGGGCGGTGAATACCTTTCCGCCTTCAGCGTCGGCGACCAGTTGCTGTGGGGGGCGGCGGAGCCGCTCAAGCGGATGCTCAAGATCCTGCGCGAACAGTAAGGTCCTGGACGGTGGCGCCCGAAGGCGGACATCGTCATTGCGAGGCCACGGAAGGGGCGTCCCGGAAGGGGCGCCCTTGTGTGTTTTTGTTGCCCATTCCCCGGCGTGGGTGGCGTTCCTCCCGCTCGGCGGGGATAATGCCCCGGCATCGTCCATGCCACTGTCGGCACACTGCCGGCGGATTTTGCCAACCACCGACCCGACAGCGCCATGAGTCTCTTTCAACGCCTCGACGAGCACCATCCCTTGACCGGCCGCCTGGCCATGGCCGTGGAGTATGACGGCAGCCAGTATTGTGGCTGGCAGCGTCTCAAGCACGCCGCCTCGGTGCAGGCTTCGCTCGAGGCGGCGCTGTCGCGGGTGGCCGGTGCCGCGGTGCGGGTACATGCCAGCGGACGTACCGACTCCGGCGTCCACGCGACCCGCCAGATCGTGCATTTCGATCCGCCGGCTGCTCGCTCCCAGAAAGCCTGGGTGTTCGGCACCAATGCCAACTTGCCGCGTGATATTGCCGTACGCTGGATCAAGCCGGTGGGGGATGACTTCCATGCCCGCTTCAAGGCGCTGGCGCGGCGTTACCGCTATGTGCTGCTCAACCAGCCCAGTCGCCCCGTTCTGGAGCGGGCCAATGTGACCTGGTGCCGCGACCCGCTGGACGCCGAGGCGATGCACGAGGCGGCCCAGGTCCTGGTGGGCGAGCACGACTTTTCGAGCTTTCGCGCGGCCGGCTGCCAGTCGAAGACGCCCTGGCGGCATCTGCATTTCATCGAGGTTCATCGTCACGGCCCCCTGGTGGTGGTGGACGTACAGGGCAATGCCTTTCTTCACCACATGATCCGTAACATCGTCGGCGCCCTGGTGACCGTGGGGCGGGGCGAACAGGGCACCGACTATCTGGCTCGGCTGCTGGCGCTCAGGGATCGGACCCGGGGTGACGTGACGGCGCCGGCCTGTGGCCTGCATTTCGTCGACTCTCTCTATGATCCCGGCTGGGCGCTGCCCCGGGAGCCCCTCGGGCCGAATCTGCTGGCTTTCCTGGGGGAGTGGTCCGGCGAGCGCCCCTTGCCGGACTGCCCCATGATCGAATTCCGGCGAGGCCGCCCCGTGGCGGAGGCAGAACATGCCGAGGAGAGCGATGATGCTTGATCATGCCACGCCCAAGCGGCGGACCCGTGTGAAATTCTGTGGGCTGACTCGGGCCGAGGATGTGGATGCTGCCGTGGCCCTGGGAGCCGATGCCCTGGGATTCGTGCTCTGGCCCGGCAGCCGGCGAGCCATCGATCTCGAGCGGCTGGCGTCGCTTGCCGCCCGGGTGCCGGCCTTCGTCACCCGGGTGGGGTTGTTCGTCGATCCCGACACTGCCTTGGTGGAAAGGGCGGCCGAGCATCTCGATCTTCTGCAGTTCCATGGTGACGAGTCATCGGCGTGTTGCGCATCCTTCGGTCGGCCCTGGATCAAGGCGCTGCGCATGCGAGATGGCCTGGATCTGGAGACCGCCGCCCGGGACCATGCCGGTGCCAGGGCCTTGCTGCTGGACGCCTATCGTCCCGGGATGCCCGGTGGAACCGGCGAGACCTTCGATTGGTCGCGAATCCCCGCAACCCTGGCAAAACCTGTTATCCTCGCCGGAGGCCTCACGCCGGCCAATGTGGCCGAGGCCATCGCGACGGTGGCGCCCTTCGCGGTGGATGTTTCCGGCGGTATCGAGACTGCGCCCGGATGCAAGGACGTCGATGCCATGACGGCCTTTCTGGACGCGGTGCGACGCGCCGACGCCTGATCGCCTTTCGCGCTTCACCTACAACCCTACACCGATCCTGTGAGGTGTCTTTCGTGAGCAAGTTCAGTGACCTGACCCGACTGCCGGACGACCGTGGCCACTTCGGCCCCTATGGTGGCCGGTTCGTTTCGGAGACCCTGAGCTTCGCCCTGGAGGATCTGGAGAAGACGTATCGACGTCTTCGCGAGGACCCGGATTTCCAGGCGGAATTCGACTATGACCTGGCCCACTACGTGGGGCGCCCGTCACCGCTCTATCATGCCGAGCGATGGTCGAAGCAGCTCGGTGGGGCGCAGATCTGGCTCAAGCGCGAGGACCTCAACCACACCGGCGCCCACAAGGTGAACAACACCATCGGCCAGGCGCTGCTCGCCAAGAAGAGCGGCAAGCCCAGGGTCATTGCCGAGACCGGCGCGGGACAGCATGGCGTGGCCACGGCCACCGTGGCCGCACGCCTGGGATTGGCGTGCGAGATCTACATGGGCGCCGAGGATGTCGAGCGCCAGAAGCTCAACGTCTATCGCATGCGCCTGCTGGGGGCCGAGGTCATTCCGGTGGAGTCCGGCACCCGCACCCTCAAGGACGCGATGAATGAGGCGCTGCGCGACTGGGTGACCAACGTCGATGATACCTTCTACATCATCGGCACCGTGGCGGGGCCGCATCCCTATCCGATGCTGGTGCGCGATTTCAACGCCGTGGTCGGCCGCGAGGCGCGTCGTCAGTCCCTGGAAGAGTTCGGTCGCCTGCCCGATGCCTTGATCGCCTGCGTCGGGGGAGGTTCCAATGCCATGGGGCTCTTCTATCCCTTTGCCGAGGATGACGACGTTGCCATGATCGGCGTGGAAGCCGGAGGCGATGGGCTGGCGACCGGCCGTCACGCGGCGCCGCTGGCGTCCGGCGCGCCGCGCGGGGTCCTGCATGGCAATCGCACCTACTTGATGTCCGACGAAGGCGGGCAGGTGTCCGACACTCACTCGGTCTCGGCGGGCCTGGATTATCCCGGTGTCGGGCCGGAGCACGCCTTCTGGAAGGATGTGGGGCGGGTCGAGTATGTCGCGGCCGATGACGCGGAGGTGCTCGAGGCCTTCCGCGAGTTGACTCATGTGGAAGGCATCATGCCGGCCCTGGAATCGGCCCACGCCCTGGCCCATGCCAAGCGGCTGGCGCCGACCATGCGACCCGACCAGCATATCGTGGTCAATCTCTCCGGACGTGGCGACAAGGACATCATGACCGTCGCCAAGCTCGACGGCATCGAATTCTGAGGCAGTCTGATGAACCGTATCGATCAACGTTTTGCCGATCTCAAGGCACAGGGCCGCCGCGCGCTGATTCCCTACATCACCGCGGGTGACCCCGCGCCGGCGCATACGGTGGACTTCATGCATGCCCTGGTGCGTGCCGGTGCCGATATCATCGAGTTGGGGGTGCCGTTTTCCGACCCGATGGCCGATGGCCCGGTGATCCAGAAGGCCTGCGAGCGCGCCTTGCGCCATGGCGTGCGCCTGGGGCACCTGTTCGAGATGGTCAGGGAATTTCGCCGTGACGACGCCGAGACGCCGGTGGTGCTGATGGGCTATCTCAATCCCGTGGAGCGGTTCGGCTTCGAGGCGTTCGCCGACCAGGCCAGCGAGGCCGGTGTCGATGGCGTGCTGCTCGTCGACATGCCGCCGGAAGAGGCGGATCTGCTGGGGCCGGTGCTCGAGTCGCGGGGCCTGTCCTCGATCTTTCTGGTGGCCCCTACCACTTCCCGCGCCCGGGCCGCTACAATATGCGCCCATGGCGAAGGGTATCTCTACTATGTTTCGCTCAAGGGCGTGACCGGCGGGGCCGCTGCCGATGCCGATGACATCGCGGCCCACCTGGCGCCGCTTCGCGAGATGACCGACCTGCCCCTGTGTGTGGGCTTCGGCATTCGTGACGGGGCTTCGGCCGCCGCCGTCGGACGTGTGGCCGACGGGGTGATCGTCGGCAGTGCCCTGGTCAGCCGCATCGCCGAAAACGCCGAACGACCCGAGGCGATTCCCGCCGCCCTGGAGGCGGTCCTGGGTGAGATGCGCCAGGCACTGGACGCCTAGCGGCAGCCTGGCCTGCCAACTGATTCGACTTGGCCCCCGCCATGCGGGGGCGACAGCACAAAGGGAAGCGATTCTGACATGAGCTGGCTAGACAAGATCGTGCCCTCGGTGGGGCGCATTCAGCGCAAGGAGCGGCGTACGAGCGTCCCCGACGGCCTGTGGCGAAAGTGCCCGAAGTGCGAGTCGGTGCTTTATCTGCCGGAACTCGAAAAGCACCACAACGTCTGCCCCAAGTGTGATCATCATCTGCGACTGACGGCACGCAAGCGGCTGGACTGGTTCCTCGACAAGGAGGGGCGCGAGGAAATCGCCGCCGACCTCGAACCCGTCGACCGTCTCAAGTTCCGTGACTCCAAGAAGTACAAGGATCGCCTCAGTGCGGCCCAGAAGGCCACCGGCGAGAAAGATGGCCTGGTGGCCATGCGGGGGACCCTGGAAGGGCTGCCGGTGGTGGCCGTGGCCTTCGAGTTCACCTTCATGGGTGGCTCGATGGGGGCCGTGGTGGGCGAGAAGTTCGTGCGTGCCGCAACCCAGGCCCTGGATGAAGGCATTCCGCTGGTGTGCTTCTCCGCTTCGGGCGGGGCGCGCATGCAGGAGGCGCTGTTCTCGCTGATGCAGATGGCCAAGACCTCTGCTGCCCTGGAGAAACTCAAGCAGGCCGGCGTGCCTTACATTTCGGTGCTGACCGATCCGGTGTTCGGCGGCGTATCGGCGTCATTGGCCATGCTCGGCGATCTCAATGTCGCCGAACCCAATGCGCTGATCGGCTTTGCCGGCCCCCGGGTCATCGAGCAGACGGTTCGCGAGCAGTTGCCCGAGGGCTTCCAGCGCAGCGAGTTTCTGCTCGAGCATGGTGCCGTGGACATGATCGTCCATCGCCAGGAGATCCGCGAGCGGCTTGGCGGCGTCTTGCGCAAGCTGACCCATCAACCGGCCAACGGGCCAGCGGTGACCGGGTCCGGCGAGCCGGATCTCGTCGATGCGGCGCAGCAAGCCGAGCCATCGCCTGAGGAGCCGGCGACGACCGAACCCGAGGCGCCGAGCGACGAGCGAGCCGGGACGGATAGCGAGGAAGCCGACGAGCCGCCACGCCGCGACGACAATCGTTGAGTTCGCAGACATGCGAGACGCTTCTCCTTCCCCGCTCGATGCCTGGCTGAGTCGACTGGAGGCAGCTCATCCGGTGGGTATCGACCTCGGCCTCGAGCGGGTGGCCGAGGTCGCTCGTCGCATGGGGTTGCTCGACGGCCCGGTGGCCGGACGCGTGATCACCGTGGCCGGCACCAATGGCAAGGGCTCCACCGTGGCCATGCTCGATGCGCTGGCCCGACACCATGGCCTGTCCGCGGCCACCTATACCTCTCCTCATCTACTGCGCTACAACGAGCGATTGTGCCTGGACGGCCACGAAGCCGATGATGCGACCCTGATCGCCGGCTTCGAGGCGGTGGAAGCCGCACGCCTCGATGGCGAGCCGATCAGCCTGACCTACTTCGAAGTCGGCACGCTGGGAGCGCTGCACGCCATCCGCGCTTTCTCCCCGGAGGTGGCGATCCTCGAGGTAGGGCTAGGCGGACGCCTCGATGCGGTCAATGTTCTCGATGCCGATGTGGCGGTGGTGACCACCATCGCCCGTGACCACGCGGCTTTTCTTGGTGACGATCTCGAAGGCATCGGCCGTGAGAAGGCAGGCATCATGCGTGCCGGGCGGCCCGCCGTGCTGGGCTCTTCCGATCTGCCGGCCAGTGTGCGCTCTACCGCCGAGGCGTTGTCGGCATCGGTGCATGCCCTGGGCACGGCCTACGGGGTCGAGCGGGAGGCGGCGTCGTGGCGCTGGTGGTGCGACATCGGACAAGCGCTGCGGGGGCTGCCCGATCCGGGACTGCCGCTGGATAATGCCGCCACCGCCCTGATGGCCTTGCAGCTGGCTGGTGTCGAGCTTGACGAGACTGCCAGCCGGCAGGCCCTGGGAAGCGTCGTGCTGCCTGGTCGGATGCAGTGGCGCGGAGCCTGGTGCCTGGATGTGGGGCATAATCCTCAAGCGGCGGCTTATGTGGCCGGCCGACTCGCCGAGCGCCCCGTTGCGGGACGAACCTTCGCGCTGCTCGGCATGCTGGGCGACAAGGATGCTGATGGGGTGATCGAAGCGCTGGCGCCGTCGATCGATGCCTGGGTGCCGGTGACCCTGGAGGGGGAGCGGGCACGCAGTGCCGACGAGCTGGCGATACGTCTCGAGGCGCTTGACCAGGAGGTCGTGCACTGCGACGTCTCGCCGGCCCAGGGGGCGGCCTGGCTGGAGGCGCATCTCGCGCCGCAGGATCGTGTGCTGGTCTGTGGCTCCTTCTTCACCGTTGGAGGCGTGCTGGCGGCCTGGGCGGCACGGGCGCAGACTGAAACGGATGACAGGCCGAGCGAGGGAATGACATGAAATACGGTATGCGCGAGCGGATCAGTGGTGCCTTGATTCTCATTGCCCTGGCGGTGATCTTCGTCCCCCTGCTGTTCGACGATCCGGCACCGCGCGAGGACCGTCCCGAACCCGTGCTGACCATCGAGCAACCGATCGAGGTCGAGCGTCGCGACCTCGAGGAGCCGGCGCCGCCGGAGAGCCTCGACGAAAGCGCCTCCGCGGAGACCGCGACCGAGGTGGATCAGGCGCCCGTGGAACGCGTGGTGACTGACGGCGACACCGCGAGTCAGGCGCCGGTGGCGAGCGAGGAGACCGAGGCGGCGGACGCTGATGAGGTGGCATCGAACCGCCAGACGACAAGCGACGATGAAGCCGCTGCCGACGACGAGCGTGCGGCGGCCGGCCAGCAAGAGGATCCCATCGCCGAGCTCGCTCGAGCCGCCGATGAGCGCCAGGCGGAGGCGACGCCGGGCGGTGACTGGGCGATTCAGGTTGGCAGCTTCGGGCAGTCCGGCAATGCCGAGCGCCTGCAGGCACGCCTGGAAGAACAGGGCTATCCCGCCTATCACCGTGCGCGCGACAATGACCTGACCACGGTTTACGTCGGCCCCTATGCCAGTTCGGAAGTGGCCGAAAACGTGATGGGCAAGCTCAAGGCCGGGCTCAATCTGCAAGGCCTGCTGGTGAGGACCGAGTGAACGGGATGGCGCTGACCTGGCTCGACTGGCTGTGCATTGGCGTGCTGGCCGTGACCACTCTGACGGGGTTGTTCAGAGGGCTGATCCGCGAGGCTCTGGGGCTTGCCTCATGGATCGTCGCTCTGCTGGCGGCGCGTTGGCTGTCCGCACCGGTGGCCGATGTGTTCTCGGGCATGATCGAAAGCCCTGATGGCCGCCTGGTGCTGGCGTTCGTGCTGGTGGTCTTCGTGGTCATTCTGGCCTGCGGACTGATCATTCGCCTGATGCATGCGGCGGTGGAGTGGGTCGGCATGGGCCTGTTCAATCGTCTCGCCGGTGCCGCCTTCGGCTTGGCCAAGGGAGCGGCGGTGCTGGTGCTGGCGACCATCCTGATCGGCCTGACGCCGTTGTCACAGTTGCAGGCCTGGCAGCAGGCTGAGCTACGACCCGAGCTGGAGCGACTGCGGGATTGGTCGGTAGGCCAGCTACTGGCCTGGGAAGACCGTCTGCCCGCTTCGGCATCGTCCCTGGAGGCGTTGTCCACGCCGGACGAGCCAACGACATCGCGGCAGGTGCAGGGAAGCGCGGAGCCGGATCCAGAATAGTGTGAATATCGGGATGGTGCGTTGCCATCCCTTCCTTACGGCAAGCGAGGTAAGCAGTAATGTGCGGGATCGTGGGCCTGATGGCCAAGCAGGCGGTGAACCAGGGGATCTATGATGCCCTGACGGTGCTGCAGCACCGCGGCCAGGATGCCGCCGGCATGATGACCTGGAATGAGGGTCGCTTCCTGCTGCGCAAGAGCAACGGTCTGGTCCGGGATGTCTTCCATACCCGTCACATGGCGCGTCTCAAGGGGAACCTGGGGATCGGCCATGTGCGTTATCCCACCGCCGGCTCCTCCAGCGAGGCGGAGTCCCAGCCGTTCTATGTCAACTCTCCCTTCGGCATCACCCTGGCCCACAATGGCAACCTGACGAATTCCGACCAGCTAAAGCAGGAGCTGTTCTCCTCCGACCTGCGTCACATCAATACCAGTTCCGATTCCGAGGTGCTGCTCAATGTCTTCGCCCATGAGCTGGGCAAGCAGGGGCTTCACCTGGCCCCGGGCGACATCTTCGATGCCGTGCGACGCGTGCATCGCCGGTGTCGTGGCGGCTATGCGGCCGTGTCGATCATCAATGGCGTCGGCATGGTGGCCTTCCGGGATCCCAACGGTATTCGTCCGGTGGTCTTCGGAACGCGCGACGAGGGGGAAGGCCAGGAAGTGATGATCGCTTCCGAGTCGGTGGCGCTGGATGTCGGCGGCTTCGAACTGCATCGCGATCTGGCGCCCGGCGAGGCGATGTTCGTCGACATGGACGGCAACATCCATACCCAGAGCTGCGCGGATCACCCGCGCCTGGCGCCGTGCATCTTCGAGCATGTCTACCTGGCGCGCCCCGACACCCTGCTCGATGGGGCTTACGTCTATGGCACGCGCATGCAGATGGGGCGCAAGCTGGGGGATCGCATCAAGAGCGAATGGCCGGATCACGACATCGACGTGGTCATCCCGATTCCCGATACGTCGCGGACCTCGGCCCTGGAACTGGCCCAGCACCTTGGCGTGACCTTCCGCGAAGGCTTCATGAAGAATCGCTACATCGGCCGAACCTTCATCATGCCGGGGCAGACCCAGCGCAAGAAGTCGGTGCGTCAGAAGCTCAATGCCATCGATATCGAGTTCAAGGGCAAGAACGTGCTGCTGGTGGATGATTCCATTGTACGGGGCACGACCTGTCGCCAGATCATCCAGATGGCCCGGGAGGCCGGTGCCCGCAAGGTCTATTTCGCCTCGGCGGCGCCGCCGGTTCGCTATCCCAATGTCTATGGCATCGACATGCCGGCGGCCAGCGAATTGATCGCCCATGGCCGTAGCGAAGTCGAGGTCGGTGAGCTGATCGGCGCGGACCGGATGGTCTATCAGGATCTGGATGACCTGAAGGCAGCGTGTCGCGAAGTGAACCCGGCTCTGGACGAATTCGACTGTTCGGTGTTCGATGGGCGCTACATCACCGGCGACATCGACGAAGCCTACCTGGCCGAGCTGGAGGCGATGCGCAACGACGAAGCCAAGCTGTCGAGTGCCGGCGACCATGCGCTGGTCGGCATGCATAATCAGGAAGACGACATCGACTGAGGGGGTGCCATGCACGATGACGACCAGGTCGGCGAGGACTGGGGGCTGTCCACCCTGGCAGTGCGTGCCGGTCACCGGCGGACTGCCGAGCAGGAACACAGCGAGCCCATCTTTCCGACGTCCAGCTTCGTCTACGGCAGTGCGGCGGAGGCGGCACGCAAGTTCGGTGGCGAGGAGCCGGGCAATATCTACTCCCGCTTCACCAATCCCACGGTGCATACTTTCGAGCGTCGCCTGGCCGCGCTGGAGGGCGGAGAGCGCTGCGTGGCCACGGCTTCGGGCATGTCGGCGATTCTCTCCACGGCGCTGGCGCTGCTGTCCGCCGGCGACGAGATCGTCGCCTCCCGTTCCCTGTTCGGCTCCACGGTCAGCCTGTTCGACAAGTATCTGGGCAAGCTGGGCATCACGACCCGGTATGTCGAGCTGTCGAATCTCGAAGACTGGGAAGCGGCGCTGACGCCGGCGACCAAACTGCTGTTCGCTGAGACGCCTTCCAACCCGCTGTCCGAAGTGGTCGATATCGGCGCCTTGGCCGAGATTGCCCACCGGCATGACGCCTGGCTCGCCATCGACAACTGCTTTCTGACGCCGGCACTGCAGCGTCCGTTGGCACTGGGCGCGGATCTGGTGATTCACTCCGCGACCAAGTATCTCGATGGACAGGGCAGGGCGGTCGGCGGTGCCGTCGTCGGCCCCGACAAGCTCCTCGAGGAGGTCTTCGGCGTGGTGCGTACCTGTGGTCCGTGTCTCAGCCCCTTCAACGCCTGGATCTTCACCAAGGGACTCGAGACGCTCAGCTTGCGCATGCGGGCGCATTGCGCCAATGCCCAGGCGCTGGCCGAATGGCTGGAGGCGCATCCGGCGGTGGAGCGGGTCCATTACAGTGGGTTGACTTCCCATGCGCAGCATGAGCTGGCGGCGCGTCAGCAAGGGGCGTTCGGTGCCGTGCTCGGTTTCGAGGTACGAGGCGGGCGCGAAGGCGCCTGGTCGGTGATCGATGCCACCCGATTGTTGTCGATCACCGGCAACCTCGGCGATGCCAAGAGCACCATCACCCATCCCGGCACCACGACCCATGGACGCCTGTCGGAAGCACAGAAGGCATCGGCCGGCATCAGCGAGGGATTGATCCGCGTGGCTGTCGGCCTCGAGGACCTCGAGGACATTCGTGTTGACCTGGCGCGTGGTCTGGATGCCTTGGCAGGTGCCTGCACGTCGAATGGTTTTTCCGAATGAAGCGTTCGGCTATTTTCAGCGGACCGGATGATCGGCTCAACGTATAGTGACGCCCATGTCATGACGTTTCGGGAAGATCGCGCATGTGGGGTAACACGCGTTTTGGTTGGGGGCTCGTCAGTATCCTGTTGCACTGGCTCAGCGCGCTGGTCATCGTCGGCCTCTTCGTGCTGGGCTGGTGGATGACCGGGCTGGGCTATTACGATAGCTGGTATAACCTGGCGCCCTGGTGGCACCGCAGCGTGGGCATGCTGCTGCTGTTCGCGACCCTGGGCCGGCTGGTCTGGCGCCTGCTGCAGCCCACGCCGGTTGCTCGGGGACATCGGCTGGAGCGTTTCGCCGCCCATGTCGGGCACATTCTGCTCTATTGCCTCATGCTGCTCGTGCTGGTGAGTGGTTATCTGATCTCCACCGCCGAGGGCGACGGGATCGATGTCTTCGGCTGGTTCCGGGTGCCGGCACTGGTCAGCGGGTTGCCCGATCAGGCGACGCTGGCGGGGACGATCCACTGGTATGCGGCCTGGGCGTTGATCGTGCTGGCGGCTGGCCATGCCCTGGCAGCCTTCAAGCATCATCTGATCGATCGTCACGATGTTCTCGTGCGCATGTTGCTGCCGCGCTACACGCGCCGCCACTGACCGAGGGTGGTGGACGCATTGCATCATCCAACCACAAGGAGAGGACATGATGTTCAAGAAGACTGTGCTGAGCGCCGCCCTGGCCACCGCCACGCTGGTGCCTTTCGCCCAAGCTCAAGCTGCCGACTACACCATCGATACCGAGGGCCAGCATGCCTTCGTGCAATTCAAGATCAGCCATCTGGGCTTTTCCTACATCCTCGGTTCCTTCGAGGAGTTCTCAGGGGGCTTCAGCTATGATCCCGAGAATCCCGATGCTTCCTCGGCGAACGTCGAGGTGGACGTGACCAGCTTGACCACCAATCACGCCGAGCGTGACAAGCACATCAAGAGCGAGGACTTCCTCGACGCTGGGGAGTACCCCACGGCCACCTTCACCTCCACCGGCTTCGAGCCCACCGGCGAGAACGAGGGTGTGCTGACCGGCGACCTGACACTGCATGGGGAAACCAACGAGATCGAGATGCCGGTCACGCTGCTCGGCGAGGGCGAAGATCCCTGGGGCAACTATCGTGCCGGTTTCGAGGGCACTACTACCCTGACGCTTGCCGATTACGGCATCGACATGTCGAGCTTCCCCGAGCCGATGCATGAGCTCGAGCTTTATGTGACCTTCGAGGGAATTCGCCAGTGACGTTGCTCGAATGATGCCGGTGCAGGACGCTGCAAGGCGATCAAGACAGCGATGAAGAACGCGACACCCCCGGCACAGGCCGGGGGTGTCGCGTTTCAGGCGGCAGTCACCGCCTCCGGAACACGAGCTTATGAGGCTTCATTGAGCACGGCGTCCGGGAAATGACGCCGCAGGACCCGGTTCTGGAAAGGATCCACGAACCGGCTGTTGATGATGATGATGAAGCGCTCGAAGGGCTCCTCGGCATTCTGCTGCGTGATGGCATCCACGCTGTGGTAGAGCCGGTCGTCACGCAGGTGCAGAATGTCGCCCGGATCGAGTGTCGCGTCGGCCACCGGCCGGGTACCGGCCTTGTCGGCATAGAGGTGATTGTCGGCACCGGTCACGTTGTGGCGGCTGACCACCATGATGCTCAAGGCCTGGCATCCGTCGGCATGGATGCCCTGGCCCTGGAGAGGGTCGACCTGCCCCTTGCCCCTGACGCCCGTGATCTGCATCAGGATCGGCTCGTTGGCCTGAAGATTCCAGAGCCGCGCCCAGGCGCGCACGAAGGCCTTGACATCGGGGCGCTGCAGGAAGGTCTCCGTCAAGGGGGCATAGTAGCGCAGCCGGTCGGCCATGCTTTCGGCATCATTGAAGGCGCCTCCCTGTGCCATGGGGCAGTGCCCCATGTCCTGAACCTCACCATTCCCGTCCAGGGCCAGCCACGACATGCGCTTCCAGCGTTGATTGACGTAAGGGTCTCTCGGCAGATCCGCCGTGAAGGATTGCCAGGCGGGCAGATCGAGGCGGTCCCGCAGGCTGGTCATCGCCCAGTCCTGCTCCGCCAGTTGCGCCGTGACCTCGGGCGACCAGTAGTCGCCGAGGGAGTCCGACGGCATGGTGGTGCTATCAAATCCATACTTGAGTGTGTCGAGTTTCATGGAATGACTCCTTTCCTGAGAGTGTGACTTTTCGGATCGTTGCCGGAGAACACCGGGCAACAGTAAGGAAAGGAGGAGAGATGTAACTCAATGTCAAAGTCTCGAAGCCATGGGATGGCACCGAAATCAATGAGGCATGCCGTCAGGAGCGGAACGATCGTATTCGTGGCGCTTGAACTCGTGCGGCATCAATGACAGTTTTCATCATGCTTGGTCATGGATGACGTATGAGAAATCTCATACCCTTGTCGGCTACTTCCTACAACAATGAGGGTGGACATGGTCGGTCGCGCTTCGCGTCTACGACAGTGGTTGCGTCGCATCGGAGTGAGACGTCGTGGGAAGCCACCGAACTATACTTGCCCGACGCCGACGGACGACGTGGAGCGGGTCAGGCGTCAGTACCAGGAGAGCGAACAGCGCTTCCGGGCGCTGCTCGAGAGTCTCCCCAAGGTTGCGGTGCAGGGTTATGACCGGGATCGTCGCGTCATCTACTGGAACGAGGCCAGCACGACGCTTTATGGCTACACGGCCGAAGAGGCAAGCGGCAGGCGACTCGAGGACCTGATCATTCCCGACGAGATGCGCGAGGACATGATCGAGGCGCATCGTGCCTGGATCCAGGAAGGGAAGGAGATTCCGGCCGAAGAGCTCGAACTCAGGCATCATAGCGGGGAACGGGTACCAGTGTTCTCCCACCATGTGATGCTTGGTGAGCATACCGAGTCTCCGCTGATGTTCTGTATCGATGTCGATCTGTCCGATCAGAAGCGCGCACGTCGCGACCTGGCCTTCGTCACGCATTTCGATGCCTTGACCCATCTGCCCAATCGGCATGCTTTCGAAACCGAGCTGGAAGAGGTGCTGGAAAACTGCCTTCAGCGACAAGCCGGCCTGACGGTGATCTATCTCGATGTCGACCGTTTCTCCGAGATCAATGATGCCATGGGCTATGAACAGGGCGATCGTCTGCTGGTCGAGCTGGCCCGGCGGCTGGGACAGGAACAGCGATTGGCCGATCTGATGTCCCGTGCGGCAAGTGATGAGTTCGTGATGGCCTTTCCCGGGGTGGATCAGCAAGAGGATATCAGCCGCCTGGTCGGCAAGGTGCAGCAGACGCTGCGCCGACCCTTCGTGATGGAGGAGGGGGAGCGTCGGATCACCGCAGCGATGGGAGTCAGTCTGTTTCCCGATAATGGCCTGAGTGCCCGGGAGTTGATCCGCAATGCCGACGTCGCCAAGAATCGCGCCAAGCTGGATGGACCGGGCGGGCTGCAATTCTTCCAGCAGCATCACCATGATGAGCTGGTCCGCGAGCAGCGGATGGTCGAACAGCTTGAGCTGGCCATCGAGCATCGGGAACTGAGCCTGCATTACCAGCCCCAGGTTTCCGTGGTCAGCGGTCGTATCGAGAATCTCGAAGCCTTGCTGCGCTGGCAGCCACGCGATTCTTCCTCCTTTGTCCCGCCGGGAGAGTTCATCTCGCTGGCCGAGCGGTCGGGGTTGATCCATCGGCTCGGCGATTGGGTGATGGAGGAAGTGTGTCGACAACAGGCCGCATGGCGCAGAGCAGGGTTTTCGACCTCGCGAGTCGATATCAACCTCTCGGGGCGCCAGATGCTGCGGCCCGACACCTTGGCGCGCTTCGAGGCATGCCTGGAACGATATGGCCTGACGCCGCAGGATATCGGAATCGAGTTGACCGAGAATGTGCTCATCGAAGCCGCTCCCCTGGTGCTGGAAGACCTGAGGCGCCTGTATCATCGCGGGGTGCGCATTGCCATTGACGATTTCGGGACCGGCTATTCTTCGCTGAGC
Organism: Halomonas caseinilytica; assembly: GCF_001662305.1. Taxonomy (GTDB): domain Bacteria; phylum Pseudomonadota; class Gammaproteobacteria; order Pseudomonadales; family Halomonadaceae; genus Halomonas; species Halomonas caseinilytica. Next base: position 105,083 of record NZ_BDEP01000007.1, on the reverse strand, counting down.
TATCTCAAGCACTTTCCCGTCACGGCCCTCAAGGTCGATCGCGCCTTCATGCGCGATGCGCCCAAGCAGCCCGAGGACCGCGCCATCATGGAAGCCGCCATCTTCATCGGCCATCGCCTGGGGCTTGAGGTCGTGGCCGAAGGCGTCGAGAGTGCGGAGCAGCTCTCCCTGATACGCGAGATGCGCTGCGATCTGGCCCAGGGATATTTCTTCTATCGCCCCATGCCGGCGCCCGATATCCAGGTATTGCTGGGCGGTACGGCGGGGTGGTCGAGGTAAGCCCCGCGCTGGTCTGCGAGATGGCGTAGAATGGGGGCTTATCGTGCACTATCCGGAGTCATCGTGAGTCATACCGATACGACCCCTGCGCCGTCGCTGGGCGTGACGCTGTGGCGCCAGACCTGGCCGATGGCCATTGGCGTGTTGTCTCTGCTCGGCTTTCAACTGGTCGACAGTGCCTTCATTGCGCGGCTGGGAACGGCACCGCTGGCGGCGCAGTCCTTCACCTTTCCGCTGAGCTTTCTGATCATCGGCGTTCAAGTGGGAATGGGCATCGCCATTGCCGCCTTGATATCGCGAGCCCTGGGCGCGGGCGAGCAGGCCCGGGCAAAACGCCTGGGCAGTCTGGTACTGCTGAGCGGTACCGGCGTGATCGCACTGCTGGTGCTGTTGCTGTGGTGGCTACAGGCGCCTATCTTCCTGCGTCTGGGGGCAGCGCCCGAATCGCTGGGATTGATTCGCTCCTATTGGACCCCCCAGTTGCTGTCCGCCTGGCTGGGGGCCTGCCTGTATTTCGGTTACAGCCTGTTCCGGGCCCATGGCAACACGCGTCTGCCGGGCGTGTTGATGGTCGTGACCAGCCTGGTCAACCTGGCGCTCGATCCCCTGTTGATCTTCGGTGCCGGCCCCTGGCCCGGCCTGGGGCTGCCCGGTGCTGCCATTGCCACGGTGCTGGCCTTCGCCCTGGGACTGATGATACTGGGCTGGCGACTGGCGGGCCTCGACTGGTTGTCGTGGCAAGGGCTCGTGGACGAATGGCGTCTCTCGCTTCGTCCCTTTGCGGGCATTGCCGGCCCCGCGATGATCAGCCAGTTGATGCCTCCCCTGGCGGCGATGCTTGCCATTTCGGCGGTAGCGAGCCTGGGAGAGGCCCAAGTCGCAGCCTGGGGCCTGGCCAATCGCCTGGAAACGGTATCCTTGATGGTGGTGCTGGCCATGACGATGTCGCTGCCACCCTGGCTGGGGCGCTGCTATGGCGCTGGGGACTGGGCGCAGATACATCGTCTGCTGCGACTGGCGCTGCGGGTTGTCGTGGTCTGGCAATTGGCACTGGGGCTGATCCTGGCGGTGGCCGCGCCCTGGGTGGCGCAGGCGTTGTCGGGCAATCCCGAGGTGCGTGGAGACCTGGCAATGCTGGTACGCTTCATGCTGCCGAGCTATGCGGCCCTGGGGGTCTGCATGCTGGTGGTGTCCGCCGGCAATGCCTTGGGTTGGCCTCTGCGCGCCATGTTGATGTCCGCGGCGCGGTTGTTCGTTTTCTATCTGCCTTGCCTGTGGATTGGGACCTGGCTGGCTGGTCTGACGGGGCTGGCGGCCGGCGCGGCCCTGGGGAATCTGCTGGCCGGTCTGGCAGCCTGGGGACTGTTGCGTCGTGTGCTTTCCAGTCCACGTCGCATGGCGGCGGTATCATCATAGTGTTTTGTTCTGTTTTTGTTGTTTTCTATAGGATTTTAAAAATATTTGGAAATATAATTTGAATTTTATATCTGATTATTATCCATAAAACAGAATAAACATCTATCTTATCGTCCTTATACTGCTTTCCCGAGGCGCCGGGCGGGTGCCGATGGCCTGCTGGCAGCGACCACAAGCACAAGAGGGGAAAGCATGAAGGTATTGATTCTGGGAAGTGGCGTCGTGGGCGTCACCAGCGCTTATTATCTGGCACGCCAGGGCCATGAGGTAACGGTGGTGGACCGTCAACCGTCGCCGGCCATGGAGACCAGTTATGGCAATGCCGGCCAGGTATCCTTCGGTTTTTCCTCTCCCTGGGCGGCGCCTGGCATCCCGCAGAAGGCCGTGAAGTGGATGTTCCAGGAACACGCGCCGCTCAAGATCCAGCCAAGAATGGACCCGACCATGGCGCGCTTCATGCTGCAGATGTTCGGCAACTGCAATGCCGAACGCTATGCGGTGAACAAGGAGCGCATGGTGCGTATCGCCGAACATAGCCGGGCCTGCATCGATGCCCTGCGTGCGGAGACGGGCATCCGCTACGAGGATCGTCAGCGGGGCCTGCTGCAACTGTTCCGCCACGAGAGCCAGGTCGAGGCAGTGGCCAAGGACATGCAGGTGCTCGCCCAGTGCGGCGTGCGCCACGATCTGCTCGATGCCGAAGCGATCAAGGCGGTGGAACCCGCGTTGGCCCGGGTGCCCGGGAAGTTCGTCGGCGGCCTGCACCTGCCCGATGATCAGACCGGGGATTGCCACCTATTTACCAATCGGTTGGCCGACTATTGCCGCGAGCAACTCGGCGTGGATTTCCGCTTCAATGTCGAGGTCCAGCGCCTCAAGCGTGGCGGAAGCGGCATTGAAAGTGTGGTGACCAGCGCCGGCGAATGGACCGCTGATGCCTATGTGGTCTGTCTGGGCAGCTATTCGCCCTTTCTCGTCAAGGACCTCGATATTCGCCTGCCGATCTATCCCGTCAAGGGCTACAGCCTGACCGTGCCCGTCGTCGATGACGGCGGCGCGCCGCAATCCACGGTGATGGACGAGACCTTCAAGGTGGCGATTTCTCGCTTCGATGACCGCATTCGCGTCGGCGGCACCGCGGAGCTGGCGTCCTATGACCTGAGCCTGCTGGAGAAGCGTCGTGCGACCATCGGCATGGTGGTGCGCGATGTCTTCCCAGAAGGGGGGGATGTGGCCAGGGCGGAGTTCTGGGCCGGTCTTCGTCCGATGACGCCGGATTCCACGCCGATCATCGGCGCAACCCGACATGACAACCTGTGGCTGAACACCGGCCACGGTACCCTGGGTTGGACCATGAGCTGCGGCAGTGCCCAGTTGCTGGCCGACCTGATCGACGGGCGTGATACCGCCATCGATCCCGCAGGCCTGGACGTATCGCGCTACGCGGCATGAAGGTGTCATGAGCCGGCATCGAAAAGGCCCCGTCGGACATGCCGGCGGGGCCTTTCGGTTGCCTGCCCGGCCATGCTGCCGGGCAGAGGCCTGGGGAGGCCTCGGCGAACTCAGTTGACGGCGGCGATCGCCTTGGCGAGATAGGGCAGGTTCTCCTGGGAGAAGCCGGCGACGTTGGCACGGCCGGAACGCACCATGTAGATGCCGAACTCATCGCGCAGGCGATCCACCTGTTCCGGCGTCAGGCCGGTATAGGAGAACATGCCGCGCTGCTCGGCGACACAGGCATACTTCTGATCCAGGCCATAGGGCTTCAAGGCCTCGACGAAGTCGCGACGCAGGGTATTGATGCGGTCGCGCATTTCGGTGAGTTCCTCGCGCCAGATGGCGGCGAGCTCGGCCGAATGAAGAATCTCGGCGACGATGGCGCCGCCGTGGGCCGGCGGGTTGGAATAGTTCTCGCGGGCCACGATGGCGACCTGCGAGCGCACGTTTTCCATCTGCTCATTGTCCTTGGCGACCATGATCAGGCAGCCGGTCCGCTCGCAGTAGATGCCGAAGTTCTTCGAGCAGGAGCTGGTGATGATCACCTCATCGAGGTTCTCGGCCAGCAGGCGCGGGCCATAGGCATCCTCGTCGAGACCTTCGCCGAAGCCCTGGTAGGCGAAGTCGACCAGCGGCAGCAGATTGCGCTGCTTGACCACTTCCAGGACCTGTCCCCACTGTTCGCGGGAGAGATCGAAGCCGGTCGGGTTGTGGCAGCAGGCGTGAAGCAGCACCACGTCACCTTCGGGAATCTCCTTGAGGGCGGCGAGCATGCCGTCGAAGTCGAGCCGGTTCTCGGCATCCACGTAGGGATACTTCTTCAGGGTGAGGCCCGCAGCCGGGAAGATGCCGAGGTGGTTCGGCCAGGTCGGGTCGCTGACCCAGATGTCCTTGCCGGGCAACTGGGTGGCGATGAAGTCCGCCGCCAGGCGCAGGGCGCCGGTACCGCCGGGCGATTGGGTGGCGCTGGCGCGACCGGCCTCGAGCACCGGCGAGCCTTCACCGAGCACCAGGGGCAGTACAGCCTGGCCGTAGCGTGGATCGCCGTGGGAACCGATGTAGGTCTTGGTGGACTCGTTCTTGAGCAGCAGGGCCTCGGCATCCTTGACCGCGCGCATCACCGGGGTGTTGCCCTGAGCGTCACGATAGACGCCGACGCCGAGATCGACCTTCTGGGGATTGGTGTCCTTCTTGAAGGCCTCGATGAGCCCGAGGATGGCATCCCCGGGGACCCGCTCAATTTGCTCGAACATTTACTTCGCTACCTCGTCGGTTCTGGCGGCAAGAATGAAATCGTTCTTGTGCAGGCCCTTCATCTCGTGGGACCACCAGGTCACGGTGACCTTGCCCCATTCGGTCAGCAGCGCCGGGTGATGCCCCGCCTGCTCGGCGATTTCGCCAACCTCGTTGGTAAACGCCAGGGCCTGACGAAAGTTGCGGAACTTGAAGATCCGCTCCAGTTGCATGATGCCATCGCGCTCGACGATCTGCCACTCGGGGATGTCGCGACGGTATTGCTCGATTTCGCTCTCGGTGACGTGAGGGGCGTCCCAACTGCACGCCTCGCACTGCTGTTCGGAAAGCTCGCTCATGATGACTCCTCGTCGTTGGGTCTTCCTGGAATGTCTGGGGATGCCAGGGCGTGGACTCAAGGGCACTGGCGCGTTCCGGCACCGACGGCTTCGGTGACTGTGGGGTCAGGCGGAAAGTGACTTGGGCGGAAAGCGCGGCTCGAAGAGCCCCTGCGCCATGGCGTCGTGGACCATGCCCATGATGTCGCGTTCCGATAGTTCATGCAGGGTTTCCAGGCTGTCCAGTACATAGTAGAGCGGCTGGAGAATATCGATGCGATAGGGAGTGCGCAGGGCATCCATGGGGTCGAAGGGAGCATGAACCGGCGTGTCGGACAGCGCATGCAGGGTCTCCTTGGGCGAGGAGATGATGCCGCCGCCGTAGATGCGCCGTCCTGCGGCGGTATCGACCAGGCCGAATTCCACGGTCATCCAGTACAGTCGTGCCAGATAGACCCGCTCCTTCGGTGCCGCCTCCAGGCCCAGCCGGCCATAGGTGGCGGTGAATTCGGCGAAGGCCGGGTTGGTGAGCATCGGGCAGTGGCCGAAGATCTCGTGGAAGATGTCCGGTTCTTGGAGGTAGTCCATTTCTTCCGGGGCGCGGATGAAGGTCGCGACCGGGAAGCGTCGGGCGGCCAGCAGTTCGAAGAAGGTGTCGAAGGGGATCAGGGCCGGTACCTGGGCGGTTTCCCAGCCGGTGGCGGCCTTGAGAACGTGATCGACATCAGCGAGCTGGGGCACATGGTCGAGCGGAAGCGCCAGACGTTCGAGGCCATCCAGATATTCCTGGCATACGCGTCCTTCGATCAGCGCGAGCTGTCGCTCCATGAGAGTCTGCCAGGTGGCATTCTCGCGCGCCGACCAGGCAATGTGCCCGTCGTCATCCGGCATGTGGACCCGATAGCCGGTCTTGCTGGTGATCTGGTCGTCTCGTGCCTTCATGGGATCTCCCGCGGTGGATTGAGGTTGTTATGTGCCTGAGGGATATCCTTGAGCCTAGGCGCTGCGGTGCGGGGATGGCAGGGCCATGCCGCATCGACGGGTGGTTCGTCGAGAGCGGAAGCGTAAGGGAAACGTTACAGTTGTTGGCACCCACGGCCACTCTGGCGAGGTGAAGCGGGATGAGGCGCGTTGTGGCAGGGCAGGTGTCACGTTATCTTGACACTCGAGTCACGTCGACCTGACACGTAATGTCGCGTCGCCCGTTTTCCGATCGAAGAGACCTCCATGCGCTTGAGATTTCATTGCCAGAACCGGATCGGTATCCTGCGCGATATCGTTGCCCACTTTGCTGATTATGGGCTCAACGTCGCCCATGGTGAGGTCGGCGGAGAGCACGGCAATGCCATCTACCTGCATGTGCCCAACCTGCTCAATGCCCAACTGGCCACCTTGAGACCCGAACTGGAGCAGGTGCCAGGGGTGTTCGGGGTGCGCCGCGTCAGCCTGATGCCCAGCGAGCGTCGCCATCTCGAGCTCGACGCGCTGCTGTCGTCGCTTTCCGATCCCGTGATGTCCATCGATATGGAAGGCCATCTGGTGGCCGCCAATCGCGCGGCCGGCCAGCTGCTCGGCGTGCGTGTCGATGAAGTGCCGGGGCTGTCGTTGGACCGATATCTGCCCGATCTGGACCTGCCGGCGCTGATTCGGCGCAACAATGCCCGGGTCAACGGGCTGCGTATCCGCTTGCACGAGGCCACCTATCTTGCCGACATCGCGCCGCTGCATCGCGAGAACCTGGAAGACGTGGCCTCGCTGGCCGGCGCCGTGGTGACCCTGCATCGCGCTGATCGCATCGGCGAGCGCATCTATCAGGTGCAGCGCCAGGAACTGCGGGGGTTCGAATCGCTGTTCCAGTCGAGCCCCCGGCTCGAAGCCTTGATCCGCGAGGCGCGGCGCATGGCACCGCTGGATGCGCCGCTGTTGATCCAGGGCGAGACGGGCACCGGCAAGGAACTGCTGGCGCGGGCCTGCCATCTGGCCAGTGCGCGGGGGCAAGCCCCCTTCATGGCGCTGAACTGTGCCGGCTTGCCGGAATCCATGGCCGAGACCGAACTGTTCGGCTATGCACCGGGGGCCTTCGAGGGGGCTCGCCCAGAGGGCAAGCTCGGCCTGCTGGAGCTGACCGCCGGCGGTACCATCTTTCTTGACGAGGTGGGCGAGACCAGCCCGCGCATGCAGGTCAAGCTGCTACGCTTCCTGCAGGATGGCGGTTTCCGGCGGGTCGGCAGCGACGAGGAGACCTACCTGGATGTGCGAGTGATCTGCGCCACCCAGCAGGATCTTCCCAGCCTCTGCAGTGCGGGACGGTTTCGTCAGGATCTCTATCATCGCCTCAACGTGCTCACCCTGACGGTGCCGCCGCTGCGCGATTGCCTGGATGGCATCGAGGCGTTGGCCGGACACTTCGTCGATCGTGCTGCGCGACAGATCGGCTGCCCGTTGCCGACCCTGTCGCCGGCCGCCGTGGCCAGGCTCTGTGCCTATCATTGGCCAGGCAATGTGCGTCAGCTGGAGAATGTGCTTTTCCAGGCTGTCTCGCTGTGCGAGGGCGGGACCATCGAGCCCGGTCAGTTGCGTCTTCCCGACGTCGGCCAGGCTCCGGGCCTGTCCGGCATCGATCTGGATGGTTCGCTGGCCGATATCCTCGGCGAGGTCGAGCGCCGGGTGCTGGCTACGCTCTATCCGCAGAATCCATCGAGCCGCCAACTGGCGAAACGCCTCGGCGTCTCGCACACCACCATTGCCAACAAGCTCAAGCGACACGGCATCGGTGGAGGAGAGGAGGCATGAAGGCCGGTTTTTCCGGGCGTCTGCCCTTGTGGTTGAAGGTGGCGTTCACGCTATGGATCCTGTTCTGGGCACCGGCCGTGGCCCTCAAGGTCGGCATTCAGAATTATCTGTGGCTGTGCAACCTGGCCAATTTCCTGCTGCTGATAGGCCTTTGGGCGGAGAGTCGCCTGATCATCTCGATGCAGTGGCTGGCCACTGCCCTGGTGGGCAGCCTCTGGGCACTGGATGCAGGCGTTGCCTGGGTGTCCGGATGGCATCCCATCGGTGGCACCGAATACATGTTCGACGCCAATACGCCCCTGGGAGTAAGGTTGCTGTCGCTCTACCACTTGATTCTGCCGCTGGTCGCCGGTGCCGGCGTCGCCCGCCTGGGGTATGCTCCCAGGGCGTTGGTCTGGCAGACCGCATTGACCTGGGTGGCGGTACCGGCCGCCTTCCTGCTGACTGAGCCCTGGCGCAACGTCAACTGGGTGCATGGCCCGTTCGGGACGCCGCAAGGCCTGCTCGACCCTGTCGTCTACTTGATCGGTCTGATGCTGGCCTGGCCACTACTGCTGTATCTCCCCGTCCACCTGGCGACCCGTTTATGGCAGCGGCGTCGCCTGTGACCGTCGTTATGAGACGGTGGGATCAGCGAGGCGCGTCGTAGCGACCGTCCCGACGATGCGAATAGACGACTTGCCAGAGCTGCAGGTCCCGAGCGCGGAAGGCGCCGGCACAGACCGAGAGGTAATAGCGGAACATTCGACGGGTCCGCTCGTTGTAGCGATCGGCGATCTCGTGCCAGTGGGCATCGAAGTTGGCCAGCCAGGCCATCAGGGTACGGTCGTAGTCGGCGCCGAAGTTCTGCCAGTCCTCCATCAACAGCTTGCCCTCGCTGGCGTCGGCGATGTGCTTGATCGACGGCAGGACGCCGTTGGGAAAGATGTAGCGGTTGATCCAGGGGTCGGCGCTGATATCCGACTTGTTGGAGCCGATGGTGTGAAGAACGAAGAGACCATCTTTCGCCAGCAGGCGTTGCACCGTATCGAAGTAAGTGGCGTAGTTGCGGTGGCCGACGTGTTCGAACATGCCGATGGAAACGATGCGGTCGAAGGACCCTTCCAGGTCGCGGTAGTCCTCGAGGAGGATCTCGACCGGTAGTCCCTGGCAACGCTGCCGGGCCAGTTCGGCCTGCTCGCGGGAGATGGTGATGCCGGTGACTTCGACGCCGTAATGGCGTGCAGCGTGCTCGGCGAAGCTGCCCCAGCCGCAGCCGATGTCCAGCACGCGCATGCCGGGGTGCAGGTCCAGCTTGCGGCAGGCGAGGTCGAGCTTGGCGACCTGGGCCTCGTGCAGGTTTTTCGCGTCTTTCCAGTAGCCGCAGGAATAGCACATGGTTTCATCGAGCATGCGCTGGAAGAGGTCGTTGCCGAGGTCATAGTGCGCCTCGCCGACGATATAGGCTCTGGCACGGCTCTGCAGGTTCATGACGCCCGACAGCAGGCGATACTTCCAGCGTTCCGAGCGTGACTTGGCATGCTCGCCCAGCCCGTGGCGCAGCATCAGGTGTGCCATCTCGTCGATGCGCTCGCACTCCCACCAGCCATCCATGTATGCCTCTCCCAGGCCCAGGGTGCCCTGGCGGAGGACGCGCGAGAAGAAATCGGGGTGGTAGACCTGAATGTCCTGGGGTGAACTACCGTTCAGGGTGACGCCGGAGCCGTCCAGCAGCTTCTCGACGGTGTGGCGAGCCCGGGAGTCGGGCAGGGCGACGGGGCCAAGGTGCGGTTCGCTGGTCATGGAAGTCCTCCTGGTCCTTCAGACGCGAATGGGAGAGTGTAGCGGGCCGGGATGTGGCATGTTGGATCAGGTGCGGGTCCTTCAGGACTCCTGTTATAAATACTGAGCGTAGACCAGGCCCAATTGTTCTTGGTAATCAACCCTTTTGACATTCTGCATGAAGGAGTACGGATGAATGTGATCATCGATATCTGTGTGGTGCCCATCGGGGTCGGCGTTTCGGTGTCCGCCCATGTTGCGGCCTGCCAGGATGTCATCCGCGAGGCGGGGCTCGAGCATCGCATGCACGCTTACGGCACCAATGTCGAGGGCCCTTGGGACGACGTGATGGCCGCGGTCAAGCGTTGCCATGAGGTCGTCCATGACATGGGGGCGCCGCGCATCACCACGACGATGAAGATTAGCACGCGAACGGATCGTGTGCAGCACATGGACGACAAGGTCTCGAGTGTGGTCGAGCGACTCGGCGACAAGGCATGATGGCGTCATTGGTGTCAGCCTGATGTGACGCAGTGTAAGGATATCGTTACACGGAGGGAGGGCTGAGCGGGGCGGAGACGGTGCTGTCACGCAGTCTTTACACCAGGGAGCGGTCGATGCCGGTCGATACCGATCGATGCCGGTGATTCGGGCATTCCGGGGTCACGAGGGGAGCACTAGGCTGGAGGCATCTCAGGGCCGAGTGCCCGGTAGACAGCAGCGACCGATACAACCACAACCGACATCGGAGGATGCATGAACGCTCCCGCCAAGACGCCCCGGACCATCAGCGAAACCAATCCCATCGGTACCGATGGCTTCGAATTCGTCGAGTATACCGCTCCCACCGAGGAAGGTATCGAGGCCCTGCGCGCCCTGTTCCTGACCCTTGGCTTCACCGAAACCCGTCGTCATCGCTCCAAGGCGGTGAGCCTGTTCCAGCAGGAGAACATCAATTTCGTGCTGAACGCCGAGCCCGGTAGTCATGCCGCTGCATTCGCGGCCAAGCATGGTCCTTCGGCCTGCGCCATGGCCTGGCGTGTCGCCGATGCCAAGCTGGCCTTCGAGCACGCTGTCGAGGCTGGCGCCAAGGCTGTGGAAACGCCGGTTGGCCCTGGCGAGGTGGGCATTCCCGCCGTCGAGGGGATCGGTGGCTCCCTGCTGTACTTCGTCGACCACAAGGTGGACGGCGAGGGGCGCACTATCTATGACATCGATTTCGAGCCGATTCCGGGAACGAGCCCGCAGGACAACAGCGCCGGCCTGCAGGTCCTGGATCACCTGACCCACAATGTCGATCGAGGCCAGATGAATGTCTGGGCCGACTTCTATACACGCCTGGCCAACTTTCGCGAGATCCGCTACTTCGATATCGAAGGCAAGAAGACCGGCCTGCACTCCCGGGCGATGACGGCGCCCTGCGGCAAGATGCACATTCCGATCAACGAGTCCGCCGACGATACCTCCCAGATCGCCGAATTCCTGCGCGAGTACAATGGCGAGGGCATTCAGCACCTGGCCATGGCCACCGATGACATCTATGCCACGGTGCGCGCGCTCAAGGCCAATGGCATCACCTTCATGACCACCCCGGACACCTACTACGAAAAGGTCGATGCCAGGGTGCCCAACCATGAGGAGAACCTCGAGGAACTGCGTGAGCTGAATCTGCTGGTGGATGGCGGTCCCGAGCAGGGCGTGTTGCTGCAGATATTTACCGAGACCGTGATCGGACCGATCTTCTTCGAGATCATCCAGCGCAAGGGCAACGATGGGTTCGGCGAAGGTAACTTCAAGGCCTTGTTCGAATCCATCGAGGAAGACCAGATTCGTCGTGGCGTGCTCAAGGACGACTGAGCCGTGACGTTCGCCCCCGCCACCTCCTGGCGGGGGCGGGCACGAGGCGCCTGACGAGAACAATCTACCGCCTCTCTGCCCAATCACGACAAAATCCGTCACAATATCGTCGCTGCAATCTGCCATGTCGCGTGGTAGGCGACCTAACAGTGACGGGTAAAACAAGAGTTCCGTGATTCCTGGTGTAACATGACAAAGACTGAACGACCCCGTATCCAGTGGCTCGGCCGCTGGGGCTTCGTCCTGGCGGCTACCGGCTCTGCGGTCGGCCTGGGCAACGTATGGAAATTCCCTTACATGACCGGTGAGTACGGAGGAGCGGCCTTCGTGCTCGTTTACCTAGTCTGCATCCTGTCGGTCGGGGTTCCGGTGATGATGACCGAGATCGCCCTCGGGCGACGCGGTCGTGGTAGCCCCATCGACGCCATTCGCCGGATGGCCAGCGAATCGGGCCGTTCATCGGCCTGGTCGTTGCTTGGCTGGATGGCCATGCTGTGCGGTTTCATGATCCTGTGCTTCTACGTGGTCGTGGCAGGATGGTCATTCGCCTATTTATGGAAGATGCTCAGCGGCGGCCTGGCGGGCTCCAGTGTCGACGACATGGCCGCCATCTTTTCCGCCAACAATGCCAATCCCTGGAGCCTCGGTGCCTGGAGCACGGTAGTGGCGGTGGCCACCATGGTGATCGTCGGCAAGGGGGTGCAGTCCGGTATCGAGAAAAGTGTCAGCTGGATGATGCCCGGCATGGTCATCATGCTGCTCATCATGATCGGCTATGGCGCCTTCTCGGGCGGCTTCGGCGACGCGTTGCGCTTCCTGTTCGCCTTCAATGCCTCGAGCCTTTCGAGCGAGGGCATGCTGGCAGCCATGGGGCACGCTTTCTTCACCCTCTCGCTGGCTTCGGGCGCCATCCTCACCTACGGCAGCTACCTGCCGCGCGAGGCCTCCATCGGTCGTACCACCCTGACCGTAGCGGTGGCCGATACGCTGGTGGCGTTGATGGCGGGCCTGGCGATCTTCCCGGTGATCTTTGCCAACGGCATGGAACCGGGCAGTGGCCCAGGGCTGATCTTCATGAGCCTGCCCCTGGCGTTCCAGGCCATGCCTCTGGGCACCCTGTTCGGCATCCTGTTCTTCGTGATGTTGTCCATGGCGGCGCTGACCTCGTCGATCTCCATGGTCGAGGCCACGGTGTCCTGGTTGACCGATAACAAGGGACTCAGCCGTCGTGCGGCCTCCTGGGGGACCGGCATTGTCCTCTGGGTGATCAGCACGCTGGCGATGCTGTCGTTCAATGTCGGCGCCGAGTGGACCCTGCTCGGCAAGCACTTCTTCGACTGGCTGGACTTCCTGACCTCGCGTCTGATGATGCCCTTGGGTGGACTGGGCATGGCACTGCTCGCCGGCTTCGTGCTCAAGAGCGAGACGCTTCGCGAGGAGCTCGGCCTGTCGCCGCTGATCCATGGTCTTTGGTTGTTCATGGTGCGTTACGTGAGTCCGCTCGGTATCCTGCTGATCTTCGTCGATGCCCTGGGTTGGCTCGATATCGATTTCGCCGCCCAGTGGCCTTGGCTGGCGCTGGTGCTGGCGATCATCACCCTGATTGGCGAACTGACCCGTCCGGGATTGAAGCGCGCCTTCTGCCCCTGACGGCCATAGCAGCCGATCCTTGAACATCGCCCCCGCTTCGCGGGGGCGATGTCATTTCACCCCCTTGGTTGGTTATATGCTTGCGCTGAGTCGTTAGTGGTAATTTTTCGACAATTTTATTACTTTATTGCATATAAAATTTATCCGGTCAGGAATATTGGAATATGAGTGCCGCCTCCCGAACCTCGTCGAGCGATGCCTTGCCGCCGTCGTCTTCCGTATCGATGCCGGGGCGAGTCAGTCTGGTGGGCGCCGGGCCGGGAGATCCGGAACTGTTGACCATCAAGGCCTGGCGTCGCCTGCAGTCGGCGGAGGTGATCCTGCATGATCGCCTGGTGAGCGAGGAGATTCTGGCGCTGGCCAATCCGGATGCCCGACGACTTTACGTCGGCAAGGAGCGTTCCAGGCACAGCGTGCCTCAGGAGGGCATCAACCAGGCGTTGGTAGACTGGGCGCGTGCCGGTCAGCGGGTCGTGCGGCTCAAGGGCGGGGACCCCTTCATCTTCGGCCGGGGAGGCGAAGAGCTCGAAGCCCTGGTCGGCGCGGGTATCATGGTCGAGGTCGTGCCCGGCATCACCGCCGCCTCGGGGTGTGCTGCCTATGCCGGCATTCCCCTGACCCACCGCGACCATGCGCAGTCGGTGCGTTTCATCACCGGCCATCTGCGCGATGGAGGGTGCGAACTGGATTGGCCGACGCTGGCTCGACCGGGGCAGACCCTGGTGTTCTACATGGGGCTCGGGAGTCTCGAGATCATCGGAGAGCGCCTGCAGGCCCATGGTCTGGCGCCCGATACCCCACTGGCGCTGATCGAGCAGGGAACCACGCGACGCCAGAGGGTCCACGTGGGAACCCTGGCCGATTTGCCTTCGGCGGACGATGCGGATAAGATTCGACCGCCGACACTGATCATCGTCGGCGATGTGGTGACGTTGCACGGCGCGCTGGATTGGTTCGATAACGCACGAGCCGGGGCCGCTGGCTGGTTGCAGGGAAAGCACCCGACGCCGTCTGACACGTCTCGAGGCACCTGATTACCGTGAGGAGGCTGGTATGGGTGTACAAGCTGTCGTGAGGTGACGCATGGGGTTTTCCAACAAGACGAGTGGCGCTAAGCGCCATTTCCTGCGACATGGCGTGCTTGCCGTGGCGCTTTTTCTGTTGAGCGGTTGCGCGAGTGATGGCGTGGCCAGCGAATCAGGAATGACACCGATCCAGAAAGGGGTGGCATCCTATTACAGCGACCGTTTTCAGGGGCGCACCACCGCCAGCGGTGTGCCGTTCGATCAGCGGGCGTTGACGGCGGCCCACAAGTCCTTGCCGTTCGGCACCAAGGTGCTGGTGACTCGCCGCGACAATGGTCGCCAGGTCGAGGTCATGATCAATGACCGGGGGCCCTATGTCGATGGGCGCGTCATTGATCTTTCCAAGAGTGCCGCCCGGGAACTGGGCATGCTGGGGCGCGGTGTGGCGCCGGTGGAGCTCAGCTACGTGCGCTGAGCCTTGTATTTGTCGGAAAGGTACCTGGGCTCGCCGAGGTCCTCGACAGTGCTTGACGCTGTCGGGTGATCCGGCGAAGCCTGCTTCTTCTTCCTTCTTCCTTCTTCCTTCGAAACGACCTCTCAGCGTGAGGCATCCTCACGGCCGAATTCGCGACGCCAGCGTGTCAGCAGCGCCTGGCGTTTGAGATCGTCGAGGGTCGCCAGCAGTCCGGGACTCAGCGTGAGCGGGCGCAAGGCGTTGCCGTGCTCGGCACGCCAGGCATCGGCCGTGCCAGGACCGCTCAATGCCGGATGCACGGCTCCGAGGGAGGTCTGCTCGGCGATCACGCCTTGCCCGGCCTCGCTGATCAGATAGTCGAGAAAATGCGCCGCGCTGCTTGGGTGCGGCGCCTGATCTGCCATGAAGGCCAGGCGCTGGATCACCAGGGTATAGTCGTCCGGGACGACCATCTCGAGGTCGGGGTCGGCATTGACGACACGGCGAGCGTAACTGCCGAGCAGGTTGTAGCCGATCCAGTAGCGCCCCTCGGAAAGGCCCTCCAGCATCTCGCCGGTGGTGTCGACCAGTGAGGTGTCGACATCGCCCAGTGCCGTGACCAAATCCCAATAGCGTGGCGAGAGTCGTGATTCCTCGATCGCGTAGGTGTAGCCGGCACCGCTGCGCTGCGGGTCGTAGGTCACGACGCGACCGCTCAGCTCGTCGCGGTGATCGCGCAGGGTCGCCAGCAGCTCGGTGTGGCTGTCCGGCCGACCGTAGCGTTCCACCAGCTCGCGGCGCACCACCATGACGATGGGCTCGAAGGTGAAGGCGAATAGCTCGTGACGCCAACGTGCCCAAGCAGGCCAATCCTGCGCGCCGGGCGTGTCCAGCGGCCGGGCATGACCATCGTTGGCGAGCCGGTACTGCCAGGGCATGGCCGAGGAGATGAGGATATCGGCCTTGTCGGGTGATGCCAGGAAGCGTCGGTACAGGGGCAGGGTATCCAGGTTGCGATAGGTCAGATCGATGTGCGGATGGCGGCGATGGAAGTCCTCCAGCAATGGCCGGATATGTGACACGTCCAGGGCTCCGTGCACGACCAGCTGTGCCGGCCGCTCGGTGTCGGCCGGGTAATGCACCACCTCGGCGATGACGTTGAGTGGAAACAGCAGGACGAACAGCGCAACGAGATGCTTCATCGGGGATCTCCGGGAAACCTCAGAATGACCCTCAGCCCCTGGGCGTCGTGGCCGTCTTCAAGGGACAGACGTGCACCATGGGTCCGGGCGATGCCGTCGACGATGGCCAGCCCCAGCCCGGAGCCATCCGGGTCGTCACTGCCGCGATGGAAGGGGCGCAGCATGAGCAGTCGCTTGGTTGCGGGGATGCCGGGGCCATCGTCCTCGACCTCGAGCACTGGTGGGGCATCGGTGACCCTGACGGTGATGCGGCGGGCGCCATAGCGTCGACCGTTGTCGATCAGGTTGCCCAAGGCCTCCTCGAGTTGCCAGTCCAGCCCTTGTACCTGGACCGTCGCCGTTGGCGCTTCCACGCCGAGATCGACGCCGTCGCGATGACAGGCGCTCCAGTGCTGCTTGACGGTTCGTCGGGCCAGCTCATCGAGGGCGACAGGCGCGAGTTCGGGGCGATATTCGGGGTTGTCGAGCCGGGTCAGCGACAGGAGTTGAATGGCCAGCCGGGAGGTGCGGGCGCTGGTCTCCTGCATGGCGACCAGGGCTTGATGCCACTGGGCCGGATCGTCCTGGCGCAGTGCCAGCTCTGCGCGGGCCGAGAGGCCGGCCAGGGGCGTGCGCAACTGATGCGAGGCATCGCCGATGAAGCGCTCCTGATTGGCGCGTACGCGGCGCATGCGTGCCAGCAATTCATTGATCGTCTCGCGCAGTTCGGCCAGTTCCCGGGGCAGGGGCAGTTCCAGGGGGGCCAGAGTGCGCGGATCCCTGGCGCGGATGGCGCGGCGCAAGCGGGTGAGCGGAGCGAGGGCGGTACGGATGGCGATCACCAGGATAGCGGCGGCCAGCAGGGCCATGCCGAGAATGTAGGCCAGATTGCCGCGCAGTAGTTGGTGGGCCAGGCGCTCGCGTCCTTCCTGGGTATGTGCGACCCGCACCTCGAAGCGTTCACGCTGGCGCCAGTCCTCGAGGCGCGTGCGACGAATACCTTCGCGCAGGGCCATGCCGCGCCATTGGATGTCACGATAGTGGAGCTCGTCATCGGCGCCGGTAGCGGCATCGGCCATGCCCGGCAATTCGGCGTTGCCGGTAACGAAGCGCCCCCGGTCGTCATAGATGGCGTAGAAGACTCGCTCCTCGGCGTCGGTCGCCAGCATCTCGAGTGCGACGGGCGGCAGGTCGAGCCACAAGCGTTCATCCTGCCACTGGACCTGCTCGGCGATCGCCAGGGTCGAGGCCTCGAGCAGTCGATCGAAGGCGCGATCGGCCGTCTGACGGGCATCGAGCCAGGCCTGGAACAGCATCAGTCCGCCCAGTGCCAGCAGTGGCAGCAGCAGCCACGTCAGCAGCCGGCGATAGAGGCTATCCCGGGTGATCACGTTGCCTCCAGCAGGTAGCCGATGCCGCGTACCGTGCGCAGAGCGATGCCGTCATTGTGCAGCCGCTTGCGCAGGCGGTGGACATAGACCTCGATGGCATTGTCGCCCATGGGCTCGCCCTGGAAGGCTTCCTCGGCCAGCCGTGCCTTGTCCACTGGCTCGCCGGCATGACGCATCAGGCAGGCCAGCAGGCGCTGTTCACGTGGTGGTAAGGCAAGGGGTGTGTCGGAGAGGCTGAAGCGTTGTGCCAGGCCATCGAAGCTCAGCGGGCCCACCTGGAGCACCTGGTGACGTTCGCGGCGGCGCAGCAGGGCGCGAATCCTGGCCTCGAGTTCGTCCAGCGCGAAGGGCTTGGCGAGGTAATCGTCGGCACCGAGATCCAGGCCGCGTACCCGATCCTCCACGGCGCCACGTGCGGTGAGGATCAGTACGGGGGTGTCGGGGTCGTGTCGACGCAGGACTTCCAGCACATCCAGACCGCTGCAGCCGGGCAGATTGAGATCCAGCAGAATCAGGGCATGGCCATGATCCGGTGTGTCCAGGTGGTTGCGTGCTTCGCTGCCGTCGGCCAGGTGGCGAACCTGATGCCCCTCGAGTTGCAGGGTATCCACCAGGGTTTCGGCCAGCAGGCGATCGTCTTCCACCAGCAGTACCGTCATGGTGTCGCCTCCTTGCTCTTGTGGAGCCGCGCCACGGCGCTGTCGAGCGCATGGCGCGCTCGTTGCGGGCTGAGTCGGCTCGCCGGCCCGGAAAGCGTCAGCCACAGCGAGGGGGCATGCGGATCGCCTTCCAGCAGATGACATTCCATGGTGCCGCCCGGCAGCGATGGGCGGGGATCTTCGGGGGTGGCGATTTCCCAGCGTTGTCCTGGTCTGAGGTCATGGCGCAGATCGGCAGCGGGCAGAGCGACCAGCCGGCATTCGGCGATGCCTGGCTGGACCTCCAGCAGGGCGGCGGTTTCGCCGGTTTCGGCCGTCAGTCGATCGAGCAGGGGCTGAATGCACGTGGCCAGTTGGCGCGAAGGAGCATGCCGACGTGCCAGGCGCGACGGGCTGCTGCCCAGGCGCCAGCGTCCGTCGGCGCCACGCTGGACATAATCGTGGCGTTCCAGCGAACCGAGCAGGCGCAGCAGAGTGCTCTTGTAGAAACCGGTGGCCTGGGCCAGGTCGGCGAGGGTGAAGTGCTCCTGGGGTGAGTCGAAGGCCTCGAGTACCGTCAAGGCGCGTTCGACGGCTTCAACGCGATCCTGTGCCATGCCATGCCTCTATGTCTCACGGGGTTAAACTTTGGTCGCAATTTGCCTCGGAGGACGTTGACCCGCCGGAGCGTCACGCCTAGCTTTCTATCCTAAGGAACGTTGTTCTGCCTTACAGAATTGTAAGCTAGCCGTCAGCGTCCTTCAAGCGATCTCCATTTCATTGACCTCAGGGGACAACAACAATGTCCATCAAGACGCCGCTCACTTTTGTCGCCGTCGTCGCCTTAACGGCCGGCGCGAGTTCTGCCATGGCCTTCGAGCCGGAGGGCAAGATGGAATGCCTGGCGCCCGCCGACCCGGGTGGCGGCTGGGACTTCACCTGCCGCAGTGTCGGCAAGGTCATGGAAGATCTGGACTTGGTGCCGGCCAGTGTGCAGACCATCAACATGGCCGGTGCCGGCGGTGGCGTGGCCTATGCGCACACCGTCAGCAAGCGCGCCGGCGATGACCAGTTGCTGGTGGCCGCTTCCACGGCGACGACAACGCGCCTGGCCCAAGGGCAATTCCCGGGCATGAACGCCGACATGGTCAACTGGATCGGTGCTCTGGGGGCCGATTACGGCATCATCGCCGTGTCCGACGATTCCGAGTACGACGACCTGCCGGAACTGATGGATGCGCTCAAGGAGGACCCGCGCAGCGTCAAGTTCGCCGGTGGTAGCGCCAAGGGAGGCTGGGATCATCTCAAGGTGCTGATTGCCGCTCAGGCCGCCGGTGTGGAGAACCTGCCGCGAGTTCCCTATCTCTCCTACAACAATGGCGGCGAGGCCATGACCCAGGTGGTCGGCGGCCACGTCGATGCCTTCACCGGTGACATCACCGAGGCTCAGGGGTTCATGGAGTCGGGCGACCTGCGGGTGCTGGCGGTGCTCTCCGAGGAACGCCTGCCCGGTGAGTTCAGCGACATCCCCACCGCCAAGGAGCAGGGCATCGATGCCGTCGGTCCCAACTGGCGTGGCTTCTACATGCCGGCCGATATCTCCGACGACGCCAAGGAGTACTGGACCGATGCCATGGACACCATCTACCAGAGCGAGGAGTGGAAAAGCGTCATGAAGCAGAACGGCCTGATGCCGTTCCACATGAGCGCCGGTGAATTCGAGACGTTCGTCAAGAACCAGATCGATGACATTGAGACACTCTCCAAGGACATCGGGTTGATCAAGTGATGACCTTCAATGACCGTATCTTCGGTATTCTGATGATCGTCCTGGCCGTCGCGTACGGCTGGGGCGCGACCCAGTTTCCCGAACCGTTTGGCGGCAGCGAGGCTGTCGGTCCCGAGACCTTTCCCTATCTGCTGGCGGCAGTGCTGACGGTGTCGAGCCTTTACCTGATCGTGCGGCCCGACCCGGACAACGCCTGGCCCTGGAGCCGTACCGGCGTCGAGCTGGTCATTGCCGTGGTGGTGCTGTTGCTCTACACGGCCCTGCTGCAGCCATTGGGCTTCATCATCAGCACTACCTTGGCAGTCGGCACGCTGTGCTGGCGGATGGGTGCGACCCTGCCCAAGGCCTATGTGACCGGCGCCGTGGCCGGCGTGGTGGTGTTCCTGGTATTCAACTATGCCCTTGGCCTTGCGCTGCCGCTGGGTCTGCTGTCGTTCCTGGAGGTTGGCTGATGGAAACTCTGGGTTATCTGATGGACGGTTTTGCGGTCGCGCTGGCACCGCACAACCTGATGTTCGCCTTGCTGGGGGCCTTTCTCGGCACCCTGATCGGCGCTCTGCCGGGCCTCGGGCCGGCCAACGGCGTGGCGATTCTGATTCCGCTGGCCTTCACGCTGGGGCTGCAGCCTGAGACCGCGATGATCATGCTCACCGCGGTCTACGCGGGTGCCATGTATGGTGGGCGCATCTCGTCGATCCTGCTCAATATACCCGGTGACGAACCGGCAATGATGACCTGCCTGGATGGCTACCCGATGGCCAAGAAGGGCAAGGCCGCCGAAGCCCTGGCGATTTCTGCCGTGGCCTCCTTCATGGGCAGCCTGATTGCCACCATCGGCCTGATTCTGCTGGCTCCCTTGCTGGCCGATTTCGCCCTGACCTTCGGCCCGGCCGAGTACTTCGCGCTCTTCCTGCTGGCCTTCGCGACCCTGGGCGGCATTACCGGCAAGAACCCGATGAAGACGGTGGTGGCGGCCTGCATCGGCCTGATGATTGCCACCGTGGGCATCGATACCACCGGGGTGCAGCGTTACACCTTCGGCGTGCTGGAACTCTACGAAGGGGTGGATTTCATCATCGCCATCGTCGGGCTGTTCGCCATCTCCGAGTTGTTGTTCTTCATCGAGGACAAGGCCGGTGGCGGCAAGGAGAAGATGGCCGTCAACAAGCTGACGCTTTCCTGGAAGGACATTCGCGAGATCATGCCGTCGAGCATCCGGGGTGGCATCCTGGGCTTCATCGCCGGCGTGCTGCCGGGGGCGGGCGCCTCGCTGGGCAGTTTCATCGGCTATACGCTGGAAAAGAAAGTCGTCGGCAAGAAGGGGTATTTCGGCGAGGGTGACCCGCGTGGCGTCGCAGGCCCCGAGGCGGGTAACAACGGTGCCTCCAGCGGTGCCCTGGTGCCCATGCTAACCCTCGGTGTACCGGGCAGCGGCACCACCGCCGTGCTGCTGGCGCTGCTGATCTCGCTGAACATCACCCCCGGACCGCTGATGTTCACCCAGAACGCCGACATCGTCTGGGGCGTCATCGCCGCGTTGCTGATTGGCAACTTCCTGCTGCTGGTGCTCAACATTCCGCTGGTGGGGATTTTCGTCAAGCTGCTGTCGGTACCGCCGATGTATCTGTTGCCGATCGTGACCATGATCGCCTTTGTCGGCATCTACTCGATCAGCAATACCACCTTCGACCTCTACTTCATGGTGGCCTTCGGCGTTGCCGGTTATGTGCTGCGCAAGCTGGAGATCCCGCTGGTGCCGGTCATCCTTGGCTTGTTGCTGGGGCCGGAGATGGAGAAGAACCTGCGGCATGCCATGGACATCTCCGACGGTGACTGGACCGTGCTCTGGAACAGTGGTCTGGCCATTGGCCTGTGGGTGTTTGCCGGCCTGGGGTTGATCCTGCCCTATATCGTCGGGCCCATCCTGCGTCGGCGGATGAAGGTCGCTACCGGGACGGGAGGTCCCGAAGGCGACTGAACCTTTCAGTACCGGCGATTCCCTGACGGGGGGCACTGGCATGGCCAGTGCCCCCCGTCTTGTTATGGGTCGCACGGTAGCGGTGCAGAGCGGACGATGTGGGCACTGATTCGAGGCAATGGCCGCTCGTTGACTGCACCAAGGCAGCACATCGAGAAGATGCGATAGGTGGCGAGACGCGCTATTGGCCTGACATCAAAGCAATAATCACATGAAAGGTGATTCTGGCGCGACCCTTGCAAAGGATTGCGGGCAGGGTGCGCTCGGCGCATGCCCTGACTGTCGATCACTGACTTCCGATAACAATGATCCGGATCGCAAGGAGATCACCATGACCTCACGTCGTCCCGCCATGCGACCTCACTGGCTGGCCGCTCCATTATTGAACCTGGCCGTCGCCACACCTGCCCTGGCGGAGGAAGATCCCATCAAGGTGGGCATCCTGCATTCCCTGTCCGGCACCATGGCGATCAGCGAAACGGTGCTCAAGGACACCGTGGAGATGCTGATCGAGCAGCAGAATGCGGAAGGTGGCCTGCTGGGCCGTGAACTGGAAGCGGTAGTGGTCGATCCCGCCTCCGACTGGCCGCTGTTTGCCGAGAAGGCCCGCGAACTGCTCGCTCAGGAGAAGGTTGACGTCATCTTCGGCAATTGGACGTCGGTGTCGCGCAAGTCGGTGCTACCGGTAGTCGAGGAGCTCAACGGCCTGCTCTTCTATCCGGTGCAGTACGAGGGCGAGGAATCTTCCGAGAACGTTTTCTACACGGGGGCGGCGCCCAACCAGCAGGCGATTCCTGCTGTCAATTACCTGCATGATCAGGTCGGCGTCGAGCGCTGGGTGCTGGCCGGCACCGACTACGTCTATCCGCGTACCACCAACAAGATCCTCGAGGCCTATCTGAAGAACGAATTCGGCGTATCCGACGAGGACATCATGGTCAACTACACGCCCTTCGGACACTCGGACTGGCAGAACATCGTCTCCGAGATCAAGGCCTTCGGCAGTGAGGGCAGAAAGACCGCGGTGGTTTCCACCATCAACGGCGATGCCAACGTGCCATTCTACCGCGAGCTTGGCAATCAGGGCATTGATGCCGCCGACATCCCGGTCGTCGCCTTCTCGGTGGGCGAGCAGGAGCTCACCGGCATCGACACCGGCCCGCTGGTCGGCCATCTGGCCGCCTGGAACTACTTCATGAGCGTCGATACCGAGGCCAACTACGACTTCATCGACGCCTGGATAGAGCACACCGGCGACGAGATGGCGGTGACCAACGATCCCATGGAAGCGCACTACATTGGCTTCAACATGTGGACCGAGGCGGTGCGCAAGGCAGGCACCACCGAGGTGGACGCGGTCAAGGAGGCCATCGTCGGTGTCTCGGTGCCCAACCTCTCGGGCGGCTACGCGACGATGATGCCCAACCACCACATCACCAAGCCGGTGCTGATCGGCGAGATCCAGGACAATGGCCAGTTCTCCGTCGTCTGGAAGACGCCTTCCACCGTGGCCGGCGACGCCTGGTCCGACTATCTGGATGGCTCCAGGGACCTGATCAGCGACTGGCGCAAGCCCATGGAATGCGGCAACTACAACGTGGTGCGCGGTAGCTGCGGCGGCAGCCAGGCCGAGGAAGAGGCATCCCAGGAGTAATCAGCCTCGTCACTGCCACAGGGCCGGCTACACCCTGGACTATCGAAGAACGCGGTAGCTCGGGGCTGTTCCGTCGACAAGCCTGCGAGGAGGCGCTGTGAACCCATCCCTGGGCGCTACCGACGTCATCCATGACGTCGGACCTCCTCTTCGGCTTGTCCCTGGCGCCCCTTGCTGCGGGCAACAGCGATTGCCTTGGCGAACGCCGGTCCGATGGATCATGTCATCTCCCTGCTTCATACAGGACACGCCCATGAGGATGCTCCCACGCTTCCTGTCAGGCCTGCTGTGCCTGTGCCTGCTGTGCGGCCTGCCGCTGGCTGTTCAGGCGCAGGACGATCCCGGCCAGGCTTTGCTGGATCCCCTCGCTACCGCCTCCTACGCCGAGAAGGGCGAGGCGATCGAGGCCATCATCGAAAGCGGCGACGCGCGCAGTCGCCGCTGGCTCGAGGCGCTGCTCGGCGGCCAGCTGCAGCGCCACAAGAACACCGGCCGTTTCGTCGTGGTCGTCGAGAATCGCGGCCGCAACTGGCCGGTGGTCGATGCGCTGAGCTTCGAGGACGCCGGCGAGATGTCGCGCCGCGATCTTGACCGCATCGGCATCAACAATGCCCTGCGCGGCCAGTTGCAGGGCGCGTTGGCGGTGCTCGACCTGCATGCCGATGAGGTCGCCGAGCGTCGCGAGGCGGCCAGAGCGCTGCTTGGCGCTGTCGATGCCGGCCTGGTCGAGCCAATCCGGGCGGTCATCGACGGTGAAGAGGACGCCGAGGTGCGTCGCCTGCTCGAGCAGGCCCTGTCCATTCAGCGCCTGGAAGCGGGCGAGGTCGAAGCGGTGGAGACCTTGAGCGGCAGCCTCAATGCCCAGGTACGCTCGGCGCTGAATGCCGCCAGCCGCAGCGAGGATGCCGAGCTTGCCGCTGCCGCGACCTCGGCCATGGCCGATATCGAGCAGAAGATGGCGCTCAACCGGGGCCTGGAGACGCTCTACTTTGGCCTCTCTCTGGGCTCGGTTCTGGTGCTGGCGGCCATCGGCCTGGCGATCACCTTCGGTGTCATGGGGGTGATCAACATGGCCCATGGCGAGCTGATAATGCTCGGTGCCTACACCACCTGGGCCATGCAGCAACTGTTGCCCGGCCAGCCCGGCTTGGCGCTGTTGCTGTCGATTCCCGCTGGCTTTCTGGTGGCGGCACTGGCGGGAGTGGTCATCGAGCGAGGTGTCATCCAGTTCCTCAAGGGACGACCGCTGGAGACCCTGCTGGCCACCTTTGGTGTCAGCCTGATCCTGCAACAACTGGTGCGCACGGTGATCTCGCCGCAGAACCGTACCGTGGTCACGCCGGAGTGGATGAGCGGCTCGCTGATGCTCAACGAGGGTCTTTCGCTGACTCTCAATCGCCTCTATGTGCTGGGCTTCGCTCTGGTGGTGTTCGCCGTCCTGATGCTGGTGATGCGACGTACCCGCCTGGGCCTGGAGGTGCGGGCGGTGACCCAGAACCGCAGCATGGCACGCGCCATGGGCATCCGCGCCACTCGAGTGGACATCCTGACCTTCGCCCTGGGCTCCGGGGTGGCGGGACTGGCCGGGGTGGCGCTCTCGCAGCTCACCAACGTTGGCCCCAACCTTGGCCAGAACTACATCATCGACTCCTTCATGGTGGTGGTGTTCGGCGGTGTGGGGAATCTCTGGGGAACCCTGGTGGCCGGCCTGTCGCTGGGCGTCATCAACCAGGTCCTCGAGCCCTGGGCTGGTGCGGTGCTGGCCAAGATCGTGGTGCTCGTGTTCATCATCCTGTTCATCCAGAAGCGCCCCCGCGGACTCTTTCCGCAGAAGGGCCGGGCAGCGGAGGGCTGATTCGCCATGTGGTTGACGAGACCTTTTCGTGAGCGCGCCACCCGGCTGTTCCTGGGCATCCTGCTGGCCGCCCTGGCGTTGGTGACATTGCTCAACCTGGCCGTGCCGGTGGGCCATCCTCTGCATGTCTCCACCTATGCGGTGACGCTGCTCGGCAAGTACCTCAGCTATGCACTGCTGGCGGTGGCCGTCGATCTGGTGTGGGGCTATCTGGGCATTCTCAGCCTCGGCCATGGCGCCTTCTTCGCCCTGGGCGGCTATGCCATGGGCATGTACCTGATGCGACAGATCGGTGATCGGGGTACCTACGGAGACCCTGTGCTGCCGGATTTCATGGTGTTCCTGGACTGGGACAGCCTGCCCTGGTACTGGCTAGGCTTCGACATGCCGTGGTTCGCCTTCTTGATGGTGTTGCTGGCGCCGGGCCTTTTGGCGCTGGTGTTCGGTTTTCTGGCATTTCGCTCGCGTGTCACCGGGGTGTATCTGTCGATCATCACCCAGGCCATGACCTTCGCCCTGATGCTGGCCTTCTTCCGCAACGAGATGGGCTTCGGTGGCAACAACGGCCTCACCGATTTCCGCGAGCTGCTGGGCTTCGACCTGAGAAGCGACGCCACCCGGCTGGGACTGTTCCTCGCCACCGGCATCGCTCTGGCACTGGGCTATGTGCTGTGCCGGGCGATCGTCGCCAGCAAGCTGGGCCGGGTCAGCGTGGCCTGCCGCGACGCCGAGGCGCGAGCCCGCTTTCTGGGCTATCGGGTCGAGCGTTTCCAACTGTTCGTCTTCGTGGTCTCGGCGATGCTTGCCGGGCTGGCCGGCGCTCTCTACGTGCCCCAGGTGGGCATCATCAATCCCAGCGAGTTCTCGCCGATCTTCTCCATCGAAGTGGTGCTGTGGGTAGCGCTCGGCGGCCGCGCCACCCTCTACGGGGCGGTGATCGGCGCGCTGCTGGTCAACTATGCCAAGACGGTATTCACCGGGGTGATGCCCGATGCCTGGCTGTTCGCCCTGGGTGGCATGTTCGTGCTGGTCACCGTCTTCCTGCCCAAGGGCATCGCCGGTTTGCTGTGCCTGCGTCTCCGGCGTCGCGCCGCAACATCACAACCGACCGCAGGGGAGGCTGCCACATGAGTTTCCTGCAATCCCTGGCCGATCGCGATCGCGTCTTCGACTTCCTGGCGCCGGCGGCGTCGCCGGTGGACGTGCGCCACGGTCCCATCCTTTATCTGGAAGACGTCAGTGTCAGCTTCGACGGCTTCAAGGCCATCGATGCCCTCAACCTGACCATCGACGACGGCGAGCTGCGTTGCATCATCGGTCCCAACGGGGCCGGCAAGACCACCATGATGGACATCATCACCGGCAAGACCCGACCCGATACCGGCTCGGCGTGGTTCGGCAGCCGTCACGACCTGCTGACCATGAACGAACCGGAGATCGCCAGCCTCGGTATCGGCCGCAAGTTCCAGAAACCCACGGTGTTCGAGGCATTGACGGTCTTCGAGAACCTGGAGCTGGCCATGGCCGCCGACAAGCGCATTCTGCCCACGCTGACCGCGCGTTTGACCGGCGAGGTGCGCGACCGCATCGAGGAGGTGCTGGCGACCATTGGCCTCATCGAGTTGCGTCATGCGCCGTCGGGCATCCTGTCCCACGGCCAGAAGCAGTGGCTGGAGATCGGCATGCTGCTGATGCAACGGCCGCGCCTGCTGCTGGTGGACGAGCCGGTGGCCGGCATGACCGAGCAGGAGATGGAGCGCACCGCCGAGCTGCTCACCGGCCTGGCCGGCAAGGGCAGGCAGTCGGTGGTGGTCGTCGAACATGACATGGGCTTCGTGCGTTCCATCGCGCGCACCGTGACGGTACTGCACCAGGGTAGCGTGCTGGCCGAGGGCAGCATGGACCGGGTCGCCAGCGATCCCAAGGTGGTCGAGGTGTACCTGGGAACCGAGGAGGAGGTCGACTGATGCTGAGCATCGACACGCTCAACCAGTTCTACGGCGAGAGCCACACGCTCTGGGATCTCGACCTTGAGGTGCCGGCGGGGCAGTGCACCTGCGTGATGGGACGCAACGGGGTTGGCAAGACCACGCTGATGAAGGCGGTCATGGGCGAGGTGGCCACGGCCTCCGGCAGTATCCGCTATGCCGACGACGTGGAATTGACCCGCAAGCGCGTGGAGGAGCGCTCGCGACTGGGCATCGGCTATGTGCCCCAGGGCCGACAGATATTTCCGCTGCTCACGGTCGAGGAAAATCTGCGTACCGGCCTGGCCGCGCGTGGCGACGGTCGCAAGTCGATTCCCGAGCGCATTCATGAGCTTTTCCCGGTGCTGGCCGAAATGCGTCATCGCCGCGGTGGCGACCTCTCCGGCGGCCAGCAGCAGCAACTGGCCATCGGGCGCGCCCTGGTGCTGGAGCCGCGTCTGTTGATCCTCGACGAGCCGGGAGAGGGCATCCAGCCCAATATCGTCACCCAGATCGGCGAGGTGATCCGCCGGCTGATCGCCGAGGACGGCCTGACCGTGCTGCTGGTGGAGCAGAAACTGCCTTTTGCGCGCCGGTACGCCGATCGTTTTGCCATCCTGGACCGCGGTCGGTCGGTGGCCGGAGGCGACATCGGCGAGCTCTCCGATGCGCTGATCAAGGAGCATTTGACTGTCTAGGTTCTGGCGCCACGAGCGCCCGCCACGGTGTCGACCGCAGCGGGCGTTATGCTCTGTGTCGGTGCAATTGGGGCTATTGCGCACTCGTATGGTGCGCAAAGCGGGCTGTTCACCGGTTGCTGTGGTGCATGCCGGTAGCTGGATACCTTTCTGTGTACAAGGTAACTCAATGATTGAAAATGGTTTTTTCGTCACTTCACCAGATTGGTACGCGGCTTGCTCAGTATGAGGCAATGATTGCCACCGGATGCATAAGGACCCTCGTCAATGACGGCCATTCCGCGCGCCATTCCGTCGACCACCGAGTCCGGTCACCGTTTCGATGGTCATCGCCGTTGGGCGGCCTCGCTGGAACTGGGCTTCGATGCTCATGCGGATGGCCGTACCCGCCTGGTGCGGGCGCATCATCGGGGCCCATTGCGCGTCCAGCGATCCTTTTATCCGGAAGGGCGTACGGGGACTTGCCATGTCTATCTGTTGCATCCGCCCGGCGGGGTGGTCAGTGGCGATGCGCTGAACATCGAGGTCGAGGTGGCAGCCGGTGCCCAGGCGCTGTTGACCACGCCGGCCGCCAACAAGCTCTACCGAACGGACAGCCACGCCGTGGCCTGGGAGCAGAACGCTCGATTGCGGGTGGCGGACAACGCCCTGCTGGAGTGGCTGCCCCAGGAGACCATTGCCTTCGATGGCTCGCGGGGCAGGCAGACGACGACCATCGAGCTCGGCAGCCAGGCCCGTTGTCTGGGCTGGGAGGTGCTGGCCTTGGGACGGCCGGCGAGTCATTTGCCGTTTGCGACCGGATACCTGGAACAACGCTTTCACATGACACGGGAGGGGCGTCCGCTATGGCGGGAGCGACAACCCCTGGACCCTGATCATCCGCGCTTTCTTGGTCATTGGGGGCAGGGTGGCGCCACGGTCCAGGCCTCGCTCTGGGCAGTGGGGCTCGACGACCCACAAGACGCCATCGCGGCCTTGCGTGATGCATTGCCGAGTTCGCGACGCTGGGCCGTCACGGCCCGCAACGAGGTTCTGCTGTTGCGTTATCTGGGCGATGCGCGCAACGAGGCCTGGTCGTTGTGCGAAGCGGCCTGGACGGTGTTGCGGCCACGACTGGCGGGGCGCGAGGCGCAGGTGCCACGGATCTGGAAGACATGATGGGAGCTGGAAGCTTGAAGTCAGAAGCTGGAAGTCTCCGGTATCCAGGCAATGGGGTTTCTTCCTGCTTCCCGCTTCCAGGCGCGGAGCGCCGCTCTTCCAGCTTGGTTGCAACATCTAGGACACAGAAGATCAACGACATGGTTCGGGAGCTACTGCTATGGAACTGACCCCTCGCGACAAGGACAAGCTGCTGCTGTTCACGGCGGGACTGCTGGCGGAGCGGCGGCGTGATCGCGGCCTCCGGTTGAATTACCCCGAGGCCATGGCATTGATCAGCTGCTGGATCATGGAAGGAGCCCGTGACGGCCGCAGCGTGGCCGAGCTGATGAGTGAAGGACGAGAGGTCCTCGGACGCGACGATGTCATGGAAGGGGTAGCCGAGATGATCGATCAGGTGCAGGTGGAGGCCACCTTTCCGGACGGGACCAAGCTGGTCACCATCCACGATCCCATCGTCTGAGCCTGGCGGCACTCGGCCATGCGGCGTTGGCTTCGTGCGTTCCGTTTCAGCCGTTGATGACAGCCACACATCGAAGAGGGACGAGCTCTATGATTCCCGGTGAATACCAGCTCCAGGATGGCGAGATTGCGCTT
Organism: Halomonas caseinilytica; assembly: GCF_001662305.1. Lineage (GTDB taxonomy): Bacteria > Pseudomonadota > Gammaproteobacteria > Pseudomonadales > Halomonadaceae > Halomonas > Halomonas caseinilytica. The sequence continues at coordinate 75,874 of NZ_BDEP01000007.1, read as the reverse complement.
TGTGAAGGACGACCGCGGATCACCATCGAGGTTGCCAATACCGGCGATCGGCCTATCCAGGTCGGCTCCCATTATCACTTTGCCGAGGTCAATCCGGCCCTGGTGTTCGAGCGTGATCGGGCACGAGGCTATCGCCTGGACGTGGCCGCCGGTACGGCGATTCGCTTCGAGCCCGGGCAGAGCCGCGACGTCACGCTGATTCCCTATGCGGGGAGCCGGCATGTCTTCGGCTTCCGCGGTGAGGTGATGGGGCCGCTTTCCAGCACGCCCGCGACTGCCGGGACCGACGGCAAGGGAGCGTCATCATGAAGATAAGCCGGCAAGCCTATGCCGATATGTACGGACCGACGACGGGGGATCGGGTACGACTCGGTGATACCGAGCTGTGGATCGAGGTGGAAAGCGATGCCACCCACTATGGAGACGAGGTGAAGTTCGGCGGTGGCAAGGTGATTCGCGATGGCATGGGCCAGAGCCAGCGCCATGACGATGCGGTGATGGATACCGTGATCACCAATGCGCTGATCCTCGATTGGTGGGGCATCGTCAAGGCCGATGTGGGACTCAAGGGCGGACGCATCGCCGCCATCGGCAAGGCCGGCAATCCCGATACCCAACCCGATGTGCAGATCGTCATTGGTCCCGGTACCGAGATCATCGCCGGCGAGGGCAAGATCCTCACCGCCGGTCACATCGATTCACACGTGCACTTCATCTGCCCACAGCAAGTGGAGGAGGCGCTGTCCAGCGGTGTGACCACCATGCTGGGAGGTGGCACGGGACCGGCTACTGGCTCCAATGCCACGACCTGCACCCCAGGCGCCTGGCACATCGGCCGGATGCTCCAGGCCGTGGATGAGTTACCGATGAACATCGGCCTGCTCGGCAAGGGCAATGCCAGTCTGCCCGAGTCGCTCGACGCCCAGATCGAGGCGGGCGCCATGGGGCTCAAGCTGCACGAGGACTGGGGCACCACACCGGCATCCATCGACAACTGCCTGAGCGTGGCCGAGCGCTTCGACGTCCAGATCGCCATCCATACCGATACCCTGAACGAATCGGGCTTCGTCGAGGATACACTCGCCGCCTTCCGGGGGCGCGGTATCCACACCTACCACACCGAAGGCGCTGGGGGCGGGCACGCACCGGATATCCTCACCGCCTGCGCCCTCGACCATGTCCTGCCGTCTTCCACCAACCCGACCCGGCCCTACACGGTGAACACCATCGACGAGCACTTGGACATGCTGATGGTGTGCCATCACTTGGATCCGTCGATCCCCGAGGACGTGGCCTTCGCCGACTCGCGCATCCGGCGCGAGACCATCGCCGCCGAGGATATCCTTCAGGATATGGGCGTGATTTCCATGATCGCCTCGGATGCCCAGGCCATGGGACGGGTCGGCGAGGTGATCTGCCGGACCTGGCAGACCGCGCACAAGATGAAGGTTCAGCGTGGCCTGCTGTCAGAGGATGCCAAGCGCGGTGCCGACAACTTTCGCGCTCGCCGCTATATCGCCAAGACCACCATCAATCCGGCATTGACGCATGGCATTGCCCACGAGGTGGGCTCGGTAGAGGTCGGCAAGCTGGCCGACCTGGTGCTGTGGGACCCTGCCTTCTTCGGCGTCAAGCCAGCGCTGGTTCTCAAGGGAGGCATGATCGCTCTGGCCCCCATGGGCGACCCCAATGGGTCCATTCCCACGCCTCAGCCGGTGCATTACCGACCGATGTTCGGTGCGCTGGGGCGGGCAGCGAGCCGCACGCGCCTGTCGTTCGTCAGTCAGGCGGCCCTGGACGCCGGGATCAAGGAAAGGCTGGGGCTGGCCAGCGAGCTTTCCGCCTGTCGCCACGTGCGCGGCGTGCGCAAGGCTGACATGAAGCTCAACGACGCCTGCCCCGACCTGAAGGTCGATCCCCAGACCTATGAGGTGCGTTGTGACGGCGAGCTGCTGACCTGCGAGCCGGCCAGCGAGCTGCCGCTGGCGCAGCGTTATCACCTGTTCTGAACCCTGTGGAGATAGCGCCATGCTTGGCAGAAAGCCCGGAGGCAAGGAAACGACGACGATGCTGACACTGATCGAACGCCTGGGACCCATCGCGGCAGACCGCGCCACCGATACCCTGACGTTGCCCTATGAGCGTCGTGTGCTGGGCCGGCTCAAGGCGATGAGCGATGCGGGACGCGAGCTCGGCCTGTTCCTGGAGCGCGGCCCGGTACTGCGCGACGGCGACGGCCTGCGTGCCGGAAGCGGCGAGGTGATCCGGGTGAGGGCGGCCGACGAGTCGGTAGTCACGGCATGGGTCGATGCCGGATTGCCGCAGGCCAGGCTCGCCTACCATCTGGGCAACCGCCATGTGCAACTGGCGCTGGGAGAGGGCGAACGCGGCGGTTTCGTGCGCTTCCCGCCGGACCATGTGCTGGAGGCCCTGGCCGAACGGCTCGGCGCCAGACTCGAGTATCACGAGGCGCCATTCGATCCCGAGCCTGGCGCCTACGACGGTGGCCGCCATCATCATGGCCACGATCATGCCCATTGAATCCGGCCACCCTGATCCGTTGGCGCTGGTGGGGCTGCTGCAACTGGTCAGCCCGGCGTTGCCGATCGGGGCCTTCGCCTGGTCGCAGGGGCTGGAGAGCGCCTTCGAGCTTGGCTGGGTGGGCGACGAAAAGAGCCTCGAGACCTGGGTGCATGGCGTGCTCGACGATGGGCTGATGCATTGCGATCTGCCGGTGCTGGCCCGTGCCATGCGAGCCTGGGCGGCAGGCGATTCGGCGGCGCTGACGTACTGGAACGACTGGCTCCTGGCCAACCGCGAGACCCGTGAATTGCTCGAGGAGGAGGAACGCCTGGGTGCTGCGCTGGTACGCCTTCTGGACAACCTGGCGCTCTTGCCGTCAGCGCCGCGGCCTCCCGAGTCACCAGGCTATGTGGTGATGTTCGGCCTGGCTGCCTGGCGGCGCGACATCGATGAGCGGTCGGCACTGCTGGGCTTTGCCTGGGCCTGGCTCGAGAACCAACTGGCCGTGGCCTGCAAGGCATTGCCGCTGGGCCAGACGGCGGCGCAGCGTATCATCGAGCGCATGCGGCCCGCCCTGACCCGAGCGGTCGAGACGGCGTTGACGCTGCCCGACGATGAGCTCGGGCCGGCACTGCCCGGCCTGGCGCTCGCCAGCGCCCTGCACGAGACCCAGTATTCGCGGTTGTTTCGAAGTTGACAGATGGAAGCCGGCCAGGCCTGCGCACTGCGCGCACCACGCCCCGCGTCCGAAACCCTGGCGCCTCGGTCGGTCTCCTGTGGTCGGAAAGACGGCACCGCCCTGTGCCGGCTTTCCTCGATCTTCCTCCCTGAAGATCGACCGCGTCGCCTCGACCGAGTCACCAGCGGCCACGCGAGGTGGATTCGGCAGCGGCCTGGCTGTACCGCAAACCTGACAGAGCCGCCCTGACGGCCAAGGAGAAAATGAGATGAAACATTGCCTGCGTGTAGGCGTCGGTGGTCCGGTGGGCTCCGGCAAGACGGCGTTGCTCAAGCAGTTGTGCCTGGCATTGCGCGATCACTACGACCTCGCGGTGGTGACCAACGATATCTATACCCGTGAGGATGCCGACTTCCTGACACATCATCAGGCGCTGCCTGCCGACCGGATTCTCGGGGTCGAGACCGGCGGTTGTCCGCACACCGCGATCCGCGAGGATGCCTCGATGAATCTCGCTGCCATCGACGATCTTCAGGCACGCCACCCAGGGCTCGAACTGGTGCTGGTCGAATCCGGTGGCGACAACCTGTCGGCGACCTTCAGCCCGGAGCTATCCGATCTGACGCTGTATGTCATCGATGTCTCGGCCGGCGACAAGATCCCGCGCAAGGGAGGGCCAGGCATTACCAAGTCGGACCTGCTGATCATCAACAAGATCGACATCGCCGAGCAGGTTCACGCCTCGCTCGACGTGATGGAGCGCGATGCCACCATGATGCGTGGCGAGCGGCCCTTCGTGTTCACCAACCTGCACGATGGCATAGGACTGGATACCATCGTCGATTTTCTCCTCGAGCGCGGCATGCTGCCCGACCGGCTTGGCAGGTGCCGTCGCGGATGACTGACCCTTTTCACCTCCAGACCTTCGATCACGATAAGGAGATCCCCATGCCCCTTCTGCCTCATTTTCGTGTCTGGCTGACCGTTCCCGGCCTGTTGCTGGCGTCCGGCCTGGCCATGGCACATCCCGGACACGGCGCCGAGCACGGCGGTTTCATGGCTGGCCTGACACATCCGCTGCTGGGCCCTGATCACTTGCTGGCGATGGTGGCCATCGGCCTGTGGAGTCTCGGCCAGCCGCTCCGGCCGCGTTTGGCTATTCCCTTGCTGGCGGTGGGGGGCATGATCATCGGTGCCGGACTGGCCGTTGCCGGCATCAGCCTGCCAGGCGTGGAAAGTGCCATTGCCCTGTCTGTTCTGCTGGCAGGTATTCTGGTCGCGACCCTGGCAAGACTGCCGAGCCTCGTCGGCGGCCTGTTGGTGGTGGGCTTCATGCTCTTTCACGGCTATGCCCATGGCACCGAGATGCCGCATGGCGCCTCGCTGGTCACTTATCTGGCGGGCTTCAGTCTGGCAACCCTGGCCATCACCCTGGCCGCGCGCTTGGCCGGCGGTTGGCTGCAGGCTCGGCAGAGTCGCCCCTTGCGCGTTGTCGGTGCCGTGATCGCGGCGATTGGCGCCTTCTTCGCCCTGTCCTGATTCTGGCAGGTAACGGAACCTGCACGGCGGACGGCAAGCCGGTATGCTGCTTGGCAGGGGGTCAGAGGACTGGCCGTCATCAGCAGGGAGCGCCGGCATGCCAAGACTCGCGAGTACCCGCCGGGGAGGCGGCAGGATCATGTGGTTGTGGGGAGCCTTGGCCATCGCGTTGGTGCTGTGGGGGGCCATGGCCGCCTGGCAGCGATACAAGCCGCTGCCGGAAGGCATCGGAAAGGCCTATCCCGAACGCCCCGTCACCGGGGCGCGGCTGCTCGTCGACGAGACCTGGTACGACGCCTCGGGCCGGCGGCATCTCGACCAGGCGATCTTCGACGAGGCCCTGGCGATGATCGCCCAGGCGCGACGCCTGGTCGTGATGGACATGTTCCTGTTCAACGACTTCGCGGGCTCCGCGTCGGGAGACGCCGATTTCGTGCCGCTCTCGTCCCGCTTGACTCAAGCATTGATCGCACAGCGCTCCCGTCATCCCGACCTCGATGTGGTGGTCATCACCGATCCGCTGAACACGCTGTACGGTGGCTTGGCGCTGGCTCACCTGGAGCGGCTACGCGAGGCTGGCATCAAGGTCGTGGAGACCGATCTGGACCGACTGCGAGCCTCCAATCCGCTTTGGTCCGGTATCTGGCACCTGGGACTCGACCGGCTGGGCAACGATCCCGAGGGCGGCTGGCTGCCCAATGCCCTGGGGCGAGGACACGTGACCCTGCGCAGTTATCTGGCGATGCTCAACTTCCGCGCCAATCACCGCAAGACCCTGGTGGTGGACCAGGGGGATGGCTGGGCCGGACTGGTGACCTCTGCCAATCCCCATGATGCGAGCAGCCTGCACGATAACCTGGCGCTGCGCTTCGAGGGGCCGGCAGCGCTCGACCTGCTGGCCTCGGAACGCCCGGTCGCGGCCTGGGCCGGGGTGGAGCTGCCGGGGCCTCTACCGCCGCCGTCATCCACCGAGCCTTCGGGCACGAGCTTGAAGATACTGACCGAAGGGGCGATCCGTGACGCTTTGCTGCAGATGGTGCGTGGGGCGGCATCCGGCGATCGGCTCGATGTCGCGGTCTTCTATCTGTCGCATCGGCCCTTGATTGAAGCGCTGGTCGAGGCCCGGCGTCGCGGCGTGGAGGTGCGGGTGCTGCTCGATGCCAATCGCGAGGCCTTCGGCATCGAAAAGGGTGGCATTCCCAATCGACCGGTGGCCGAGGAGCTCGAGGCGGCCGGCATCGAGGTGCGCTGGTGCGTTACCCGAGGCGAGCAATGCCACACCAAGCTGCTGCTGCATCGACCCGCTGCGGGCGGTGAAGCCTCGATGATCTTGGGGTCGGCCAACTACACGCGGCGCAATCTCGATAATCTCAATCTGGAGACCAGCGTACGTTTGACGGGCGTGTCGAGCGAGCCGGTGCTGGCCGCGGCCATCGACTACGTCGAGCGACGCTGGCATTCGACGCCGCAGCGAACCACCAGCCGCGAATACGTCGAGGCCGATGACGTGGGCGCCATGGCCTGGTGGCGATATCGACTGATGGAGGCCAGTGGGCTGTCCACCTTCTGATGCCGGAAGGTCGGGGCGTCAGTCGACGTGGGTGACGGCCTGGTGGCGGGAGTCGATGTGCCAGGCCAGGCCCAGGCGGGTGTTGCGTTCCAGCTCGGCGATGACCTGGGCGCCGAGCAGCAGGATGATGGCGCCGACCTCCAGGATCAGCAGGATCACGATCAGCGTCGCTAGGGAGCCATAGACGGCGTTGACGAAGGAGAGGTTGGTGAAATAGAGGACCAGCAGCAGGCGCGCGCCTTCCCAGAGCAGGGCGGCGACGAAGCCGCCGACCAGGGCGCGGTGCAGGGCGATCCGTACGACCGGCATGACCTTGTAGATGGCGCTGAACAGCAGGAAGACGCCGACGAAGCTGGTCAGGTTGAGCATCGGGCCGGAGAGTCCCGACAACGGCAGTTCACGCCCGAGCAAGGCCATCCAGACCGCATTGACGGTATTGGCCAGGCTGACCATGAGCGTCAGGCTCAGCAGGCTGGCGCCGAGCACCAGCATGAAGGCATAGGGCATCAGCACCGAGACCCACACCGAGCGACCGGCGTGGGTATCCGGGGCATGGAAGATGATCGCCAGGGCATCCTCCAGCATGCGGAAGGCGAAAGAACTGAAGACCAGCAGCACCGGGATGCCGAGAATGCCGATGGCATCACGCGAGTCGAGCAGCGAGCGCACCGCATCGAGTACCACCTCGGCATAGGCGGGAGTGAGGTGGCGCACCTGGATGGCCAGCACGCCCATCAGTTGCTGTTCGTCCACCACGCCGGCCAGCAGCACGACTAGCAGGGCAAACAACGGCACGATCGACAGCAGGACGTTGTAGCCGACGCCGCCCGCCAGCAGGATGCCGCGATTGCGCAGGAAGGTGGTCAATACCCGCCAGGCGAAGTGTGCCACGCGACTGGCGAGAAGTGGCAGGCGGCGTCGGGAGGATGGCACCGGAGAATCAGACATGGGCAAGCCGGTCGAGGATCTTCCGGCATGATACGCTGTTCGACGCGATTCACGTCAATCGCCGCATGCCGGGATGGCGAACGTCTGCCCCATGAGGTTCGCTTGTGAAGGATTGTGCCCCGGTGTGGACGAGGGGGCGCAAGGTGGCGCCCCAGGGTGTATGCTGAATCGACCCATCGCGTATGGCCCGGGAAGGGGCCTATACCATCCACATCGACCCATGTCGGGGGAGAAAGCCGATGTCAGACAGTTCCATGCGAGAGCTCTTTCAGGACAACCGCGTCAGGGTGCTGGCTATCGTGGCCGTGGTGGCCGTGATCTGGGCGCTGTTCGCTCAATCCAGTGTCAGCTCCAGCAACGAGGCGCGTCGTTCCCTGCAATCACGCCTTGAGACGGCGCAGACCGAGAACCAGACGCTCAAGAGCCAGGTGGCTGAGTACGAGGCGGCGCAAACCGAGGTCGAGGAACTCCAGGCGCGTACCGCTGAGCTCGAACAGCAGCGCAAGGCCGCCGAGGCAGAGTTGGAGAGCGTCACCTCCGAAGTGGAGCAGGCCGAGGCGCAGCTCGAGCAAGCCAATGCTGCCCTCGAGCCCTTGCAAGCCAAGGTTGACAAGGCCGAGCAGCAGCTCGAAACGCATCAGGCGTCTCTGGAGCAGGCCCAGCAGGAGGCGGAAAAGGCCACTCAGGCTCGGGACGAAGCTCAGGCGGCTCGCAAGGAGGCCGAGCAAGCGCGCAAGAAGGCTGAACAGCAACGGGAGACCCTGGCGAAAGAGGTTGCCGAACTCGAGGAGCAGCGCGACGAGCTCAAGTCTTCCCTGAAGCCATTGCGCGAGCAGCACCAGCAACTGCAGGCTCAGCGTGACGATGCCAGCAGCAAGCTGGAAGCCTTGCAGGCCAAGCTCCAGGAAGGACGCCAGGAGTTGGCCGGGCTCGACGCCAAGGTCGATGCGCGCAGCCAGCAATTGGCACAACTGAAGAGCGACCTGGCGGGCTGGCGCGATGCCCTGGCTGACCTGGATGCCGAGGTGGCATCCGACGATGGCGCCAGTGACGGCAAGGCTCGCCCGGAAGCCGGTGACGACGCCTCGACGTCTTCCGGGTCGAGCGAGGGCGACGCCTCCCGCTCTCAGGATGGCAAGGCCGCATCGTCTTCCTCCGAGTCAGGCGAGGGCGACGAGAAGGCGCAGGAGTCATCCGACCAGGAGAAGGAGGCTCAGGAGGCCTGAGCGTCTCGAGTTGCCGATGAAAGGACGCGCCAAGGCGCGTCCTTTGTCGTTCATGGGCATGCTCGACGTTGCATGACGCCGAGCGGGGACAGGTATACTGGTCACTCCGGCCGCAAGGCGGTCGGCCCCCCAAAGTGCAAAAGGAGCGAGTCGTGATCGAAGGGGTCAAGCATATCGTTGCCGTGGCGTCCGGCAAGGGAGGCGTCGGCAAGTCCACCGTCACCGCCAACCTGGCCTTGGCCATGGCGGCCGAAGGGTATCGCGTCGGCATTCTCGACGCCGATATCCATGGGCCCAGCCAGGCTCGCATGCTGGGTGTCGCCGAGGGGACAAGGCCCGAATCGGCCGGCGAGAATCGTCTCAAGCCCCTGGAAGCCCATGGCCTGCAGGCGATGTCCATGGCATTCATGATCGACGTTCGCGAACCGACGGTGTGGCGTGGCCCGATGGTGGCCGGTGCCTTCCAGCAGTTGCTGACCCAGACAGTGTGGGATGACCTGGATGTGCTGTTCATCGACATGCCGCCCGGCACGGGGGACATCCAGCTTACGCTGGCGCAGAAGGTGCCGGTGGACGGCGCCGTGATCGTCACCACTCCCCAGGACATCGCGCTGCTGGATGCCCGGAAGGGCATCGAGATGTTTCGCAAGGTCAATGTGCCCACCTTCGGCGTGGTGGAGAACATGAGCCTGCATGTCTGCTCGAACTGTGGCCACAGTGAGCCGATTTTCGGCGAAGGCGGGGGCGAGCGCATCGCGGCGGAATATGATACCCGCCTGCTGGGACGCTTGCCGCTGACCCTGGCGATTCGCGAGCAGGCCGATGGCGGCGAGCCGACCGTGGTGGCCGAGCCCGATGGCGAGGTGACCGCTACCTTCCGTGATATGGCGCGCCAGGTGGCCGAGCAACTGGGCGGGCCGGTAGACGAGGGACCGGAGATCTCGTTTAGCGAATGAGCTTTGTTGAACCGTGACGACAGGCGTCGTGCCCGCTATCATGGCGGGCCTTGTTTCGACCCACCAGGACGACCCCATGAGCATCAAATCCGACAACTGGATCCGTCGCATGGCCGAGCAGGAGGGCATGATCGAGCCCTTCGAGGCCGATCAGGTACGTTATGTGAACGACCAGCGGGTGATCTCCTACGGGACGTCCAGCTACGGTTACGATGTCCGCTGTTCCGATGAGTTCAAGGTGTTCACCAACATCCACTCGGCGGTGGTTGACCCCAAGGGGTTTGACGACAAGAGCTTCGTCGACATCAAGGGCGATGTCTGCGTGATTCCGCCCAATTCCTTTGCCCTGGCGCGCACCGTCGAATACTTCCGCATTCCCCGCAGCGTGTTGACCATCTGCCTTGGCAAGTCCACCTATGCGCGTTGCGGCATCATCGTCAACGTGACGCCGCTCGAGCCGGAATGGGAAGGGCATGTGACCCTGGAGTTTTCCAATACCACCAACCTGCCGGCCAAGATCTATGCCAACGAAGGGGTAGCCCAGATGTTGTTCCTGGAATCCGACGAGGTCTGCGCCACTTCCTACAAGGATCGTGGGGGCAAGTACATGGGGCAGCGTGGGGTGACGCTGCCACGGACCTGAATGAGCCTGTGCCGAAGCGGAGGGGCGACCTGCCAGGTTGCTTGTCAGGTTCCTTCGGCTTTTGTCGTGGCAGGCTCGCGATGCGGTTATTCGAGGCCGAGCTCCCGCCGGTACCTTTTGCTCAACCCCATCGTCACTAGATGATGCGATTCGCTGAGATAGTGGCTCAATTCGTCGTTCGGGCATTGGCGGCCGTCGTATAGCTGTATCCATTTCAGGCCGCGCGAGGCCAGGTAGGGAGCGGGTCTGAATCCTGGCTGATCGCGCAGCACCTCGAAGTCGAGCTCCGAGACCTTGAAAGTGAATGCCGGCATATCGAGCTTCTCCCAGCCGCCGATGGCGAATACCTTGCCTCCGACCTTCCAGACATGAGAACCGCCCCATTGCATGACGTAGGTGGTCGCCGGCAGGGAACGGCAAACGTCATTGTATTCGTCGTACGTCACTCCGACCTCCTTGGTGGCGACATTCCCCGGGCGGCGTTCCATCAGGTTTCTGCGTGACCACAGGGCGCCCAACGTTCATTCGTGTGTCTGTTATCCGGGTTTCCCCGGAGATTGTAATGAGCTCTTGGTAAAAAATGTTGCAAACACTTGATTGAATCGTACGTTTTGCTGCCAATCTTTTCAGATATCGGTGGCGCTGGATCGCACCGATCTTCAAGGCAACAGGGCAATAAGACAAAAGGATACGATAATGATCAAGGGACTTCCCTCTGGAACCACGGCTGGAATAACTCAATACTTCGAGCTTCGCCGCCTGATGGCTACCATCCTCTGTGCCGGAATGGGAGTGGCCGGGCTCATGGCCTCGGCTCCGGCGATAGCTTATTCCAGCGTCTATGTGTTCGGCGACAGCCTGAGCGACACGGGGCAGTTTCCGGATGGCGAGTCGGGCGGGCTGAATGCGCAACGCTTTACCAACCGGCTGGGACCGGACCACGACACTACACCCTATGGGCCAGTAGCGACGCAGTTGCTGGCACAAAAGCTGGGCCTCTCCGCGATTCCTTCGACTTCCATCGGCCGGCAGCAGGCCGGCTTGCTGGATGGCACCAATTATGCGGTGGGCGGGTATACCACCGGCCAGATATGGGCCTCGATCACCCAGGAGGGTGGCTCGGTTGTGCAGGCGGGAACGCCATTTGACCGGACCCAGAACGGCTATCTCCCCGCTGTCGGCGGCATGGCCGCCCCGGAGGCGCTCTACTACATCAACGGCGGCGGCAATGATTTCCTGAGTGGCCAGGTGACAAGGCCGGAGGAAGCCGTCAGCGCCGCTCATACCTTGGCCGATGCGGTGGATGCCCTGGCCGAGGCGGGGGCGCACGCTCTCGGGTGATCCGGAGGGGGATGGGGTCAGTGCTGAAGTGCGATTCGATTATCGATTCGCGGACAGTGATTCGCCCTGGTACCCCGCGCCTTTCGTGGCGTATCGCCCCCTCGACGCTGACGAAGTGGCCGAGGTGCGCCTGGCCAGCCTGCCGAGCAATGCATGGAGTGCCGATGACATGGAGCGCGACAGCGATCACTACCTGCGCGTCGATGCCGGCTGGCGCATGCGGCTAGGCGAGAATGGCAGGCTGCATCTAGGGGCCGGTGCCGAGACATGGGATGACATCGCCGCCCATTTCGAGGTTGGCGTTAGCCTGGCCTTCTAAGTGGCGACGCTACCAGCCCCCGATGTGGTCAGTGGGGGCTGGTAAAGTGTTCAGTCGTCTTCGTCCAGCTCCTCGGCGGCATCGTCGTGGGAAAGGCGCATGCCGGTAGCGGGCAGGGGGGTGCCGTCCATGGTGACGGCGTCGCCCGCCAGCTTGAGGCGGCCTTCGAGGAACCAGTTCACGGCGATGGGCAAGATCAGGTGTTCGCGGGCCTGCACCTTGTCCTTCAGGCTGTCTTCGGAGTCCGTGCGGTCGACCCTTACCTCGGCCTGGAGTGCCACCGGGCCGCCGTCCAGCTCTTCGGTGACGAAGTGCACGCTGCAGCCATGCTCGGTCACGCCATCGGCGAGGGCTCGGGCATGGGTGTGCAGGCCCTGGTAGGCTGGCAGCAGCGAGGGGTGGATGTTGAGCATTCGGCCCAGGAAGCGCTGGACGAAGCGAGGGGTGAGAATGCGCATGAAGCCGGCCAGGACCACAAGGTCGGGCTCGTGGCGCTCGATAACCTTGATCAGCGCACCATCGAAGGCTTCACGGCTCTCGTATTCCCGATGGGGCAGCGCCACGGCGTCGATGCCAGCATCGCGAGCCCGCTTGAGGCCGTAGGCGTCGGGCTGGTTGGAGATCACCGCGGCGATCTCGCCGCCGAGGCGGTCGTGCTCCTGGGCTTCGATCAGTGCCTGGAGATTGCTGCCGTTGCCGGAGATCAGCACCACGATCCGCCGCGGCTCGGCGGGCTCGGGGGTGAAGTCCTGCAGGGTGTCGCTGGGGTAGTCGGTCTCGCTCATTCGTTCAGGTTCTCCAGTCGGACCGCCTCGTCATTCTCGCCGCGTGCGACGATGTCGCCGATGCGGTATACCGTCTCGCCCTGGGCCTGGAGGTGGGCGCGGGCCTGGTCGGCCCGATCCGCCGGTACCACCAGAACCATGCCAATGCCGCAGTTGAGCACGCGATGCATCTCGTGTTCATCGACGTTGCCCTGGGTCTGTAGCCAGTCGAAGACCGCCGGACGTTTCCAGCTTGCGGCGTCGATGCGGGCGGCAGTGCCCTCGGGCAGGACCCTGGGGAGGTTCTCGAGCAGCCCGCCCCCGGTGATGTGGGACAGCGCATGGACCGGGATGTCGGTTTCCTTGAGCAGGGACAGCAGCGGCTTGACGTAGATGCGGGTCGGCGCCATCAGGGCATCGCCCAGAGGGCGGCCGTCGATGGCGGTGTCCAGGGATGCCTCGCTGAGCTCGAGAATCTTGCGGATCAGCGAGTAGCCGTTGGAGTGGGGCCCGGATGAGGCCATGCCGAGCAGGACATCGCCTTCGTCGACCCGCTGGCCATCGAGGATCTCGTCTTTCTCGACCACGCCGACGCAGAAGCCGGCCAGATCATAGTCGCTGCCCTCGTACATGCCGGGCATTTCGGCGGTTTCGCCGCCGACCAGAGCACAGCCGGCCTGTTCGCAGCCCTGGCCGATGCCGGTCACCACATCCGCGGCGATGTCGACATCCAGCTTGCCCGTGGCATAGTAGTCGAGGAACAGCAGAGGCTCGGCGCCGGCAACGACCAGGTCGTTGACGCACATGGCCACCAGATCGATGCCGATGGTGTCGTGCCGGCCGAGATCCATGGCCAGGCGCAGCTTGGTTCCCACGCCATCGGTGCCGGAGACCAGCACCGGCTCGCGGTAGCCGCTGGGGAGCTGGCACAGCGCGCCGAAGCCGCCCAGCCCGCCCATCACCTCGGGACGAGTCGTGCGACGGGCGACGCCCTTGATGCGGTCGACCAGGGCATTGCCGGCATCGATGTCGACGCCGGCATCCTTGTAGCTGAGCGAGGCGCCGTTCGGGCGCTTGGTGGAATCGGTCATGGCCTGTCCTGTTATGAACATTGCTGTCGAAGGCGCGTCCCGGTGCCTTGGCCGTCAATTGGCGCAAGGACGCCGCGGTGGGCAAGATCGGGCGCAGATTGTAGCATCACGAGGCGTGGCACGCACCGCCACACCGGGCATCGCACAGGGAGAGCAGGATGCGTAGACAAGGTTGGATAGCGGCCGTACTGGCGGCGCTGGGGTTATGGTTCCTGATCAGCATAGAACCGGTGTTGATGCCGTTTTTCGTCAGCATGGTGCTGGCCTATCTCGGTGACCCGCTGGCCGATCGGCTCGAGGAGAAGGGGCTGTCGCGACGACTGGCGGTATCGCTGGTGTTCTTGCTGCTGACGCTGATCATCGTCTTGAGCCTGTTGCTTGTCATCCCGGTCCTGGGCCGGCAGATAGGACAACTGATCGAGTCGTTGCCCGCCATTCTTGGCTGGGTGCAGAGCACGGTGGTGCCGCGCGTCCAGTCGATGACGGGGATGGATCTCAGCACGGACTTCGATCAGATGCGTCAGGCACTGGTCGACAACTGGAAGGAAACCGGCACCTTCGCTGCGACCTTGCTGGCCCAGGTGTCGAAGTCGGGACTGGCACTGGTCGCGATGGTCGGCAACCTGGCGTTGATTCCGGTGGTGACCTTCTACCTGCTGCTGGACTGGGATGACCTGGTGGCCAAGGTGCGCGGTTCGCTGCCGCGTCGCTGGGAGCCGACGGTGGTGCGACTGGCCGGGGAATGCGATGAAGTTCTCTCGGCCTTCCTGCGCGGGCAACTGATCGTCATGTTGTGCCTCGGGATTATCTATGCCATTGGCCTGACCTTGCTCGGCGTGAAGTTCGGGCTCTTGATCGGGCTGCTGTCGGGGCTTGCCAGTATCGTGCCCTATCTCGGCGTGATTGTCGGTATCTCGGTATCCGGCCTGGTCGCCTTCTTCCAGTCAGGCGAGATATGGATGCTGCTGGGCGTGGCGGCGGTCTTCGGCTTTGGCCAGTTCATCGAGAGCATCGTGCTGCAGCCCAAGCTGTTGGGTGACAAGATCGGCCTGCACCCGGTGGCGGTGATCTTCGCCGTGCTGGCCGGCGGCCAACTGTTCGGCTTCACCGGGGTGCTGGTGGCGCTGCCGGTGGCGGCCATGGTCATGGTGGTGTTGCGTTATCTGCACGATCGCTATAAAAACAGTGCGCTCTATGACGCGGACCACCGAGCTTCGAACGAGGAGTCGCCATGAGTCGAGCGCCCGCGCAGTTGCCCCTGGGCGTGGGGCTGCGAGACGATGCCACCTTCGCCAACTTTCATCCTGGCCCCAGCGCGACCCTGGTGGCCTGCCTGAAGCATCAGCTGGACGAGAGTGGCGAGCCGTTCCTCTACCTGTGGGGGAGCGATGGCGTGGGACGCAGCCATCTCCTGCAGGCGGCCTGCCATGCCGCTTCCGATCAGGACCGGCGGGCCCTCTATCTGCCACTCGAGGAGCTGGGGCACTTTCCGCCGTTGATGCTCGAGGAGGTGGAAAGGCTCGACCTGGTGGCCATCGATGATCTGGATCGGGTGGTTGGTCGCAAACGCTGGGAAGAGGCATTGTTCCATGCCTTCAATCGGCTGCGGGACGACGGGCGACGCCTGATCGTCGCCGCTTCGGTGCCCCCTCGGCAACTGGCGGTCACCTTACCCGATCTGGCATCCCGCCTGACCTGGGGAATGACGTTTCAGGTCCCCGGGCTCGATGACCAGGGGCGCCTCGACGCCCTGCGGTTGCGCGCTCGGGGGCGAGGCATGGAGCTGCCCGACGAGGTCGCCCGATACATCCTGCATCGTGGCCCCAGACGCCTGGATGCGTTGTTCGACGTCCTGGAAACCCTTGACCGAGCTTCGCTCTCGGCCCAGCGCAAGCTCACCATTCCTTTCGTCAAGCAGGCGCTGGGCTGGTAGCGCGCTCATGTCTCCTGGCGGCACAGCCACTCGGTCTCGAAGCGGAAGGCATTGAGGACGTCATCCTGGGTGAAACCGTGGCGCGTCAGGGTGTCTTCCCATTCCTGGGTATGACGATAGTCCGTGAGGGCGTCATCGAAGGCATCCCGCAACGTCTCGGCGTCGGTGGGGAAGGTGAACCCGCCCCAGCTCCGGACGATCTTGCCGTCTACCTTGGGATCCTCGAAGCCTTCCACCACCTCGACATCCGGACTCTGGCCACCGAGCTGACTGACCGTGAGGCCGGTGCCGGCATAGGCATCGGCGCGATCGGACAGCAGCGCTTCGATGGCGGCGTCGTTGGACGCGATGGTGGTCATCCGATCGTCGGGAACCTCGAGTGCCCGAAGGATATCGACCTGGGTCGCGCCCTGCAGAACGGCGACGCTGATGTCGTCACGACTGGCGAAGTCTTCGTAGCCGCGAATGTCGAGGGGATTGGTGGCCCTGACCAGCAGTCCTTCGCCATAGGAAGTGTTGGGCGCCGAGAACAGCACGCGTTCGCACCGTTCGGGACGAATGGCCATCTCGGCGGCGGCCATGTCGAAGCGTCCTTCCTCGAGGCCCGGTATCAGGTCGCCGAAGGACGTGGCGACCCACTCGATATCATCGATGCCGATTTCCTCGAGCACGTGGCGCGCCACCTCGGGGCCGGCGCCCTGGCCCTGACCTTCATCGTCCAGATAGCCGTAGGGCACCTCGTTGGCCACGGCGACACGGATGCTGCCCTGCTGGCGAAGTTCCTCCAGTGATGCGGCCAGGGCGGTCGGAGCCGCCAGGATCACTGCCAAGGGCACGGCCAGCCAGGCGAGGCGTGTGCTGTCGATGTCCTTTTCGTCCATTACCTACCTCCTCCGTTTGGCACCACCAGGCAGGGAGACATCGCTGGAATGCCTGCCAAGGCAGGCATTCCGAGTCTCCTGCGTGGCGTGAGACTCCTCTCACAGCGTAGATCGCTACCCTGGTGGCCGCCATCGGCGGTGGCGTTACCGGTTCAGTTGTATCTCGCGGTGTTGGCCATCACCCAGGCGTGTCTCGTGAATGATGACCTTGCGCTGGCCGCTCGAAGGGTCAACCAGGCTACCTGATACATAGAAGTGTCCGGAGGGCAGGCCGCGCAGCATGAAGTAGCCATTGCCATCGGTGCGGGTCGTGTGGGTATAGGCGCGGGCTCGTGGATCCGCCCGTTCCACCGCGCGGCCGGCCAGGGCCTGTTCGGCCGCTTCAGCGGAATAGGTGGTGACCGGCGCCGCCGAGACGGTCTCGCCGGCGCCGACCACGGTGCCGGAAGGGGTGTCGAGGGTCAGGCGACCACTGAGCGCGGCGTTGCCGGTTTTCTCGAGGGCGGCATACTCGTCCGCGGGAAAGTCGACCTGTCGCGGTACGCGACCAGTATCGGTAGCGGGCTTTTCGCTGATATCGGTGATGTCGACCGAGTCATCGCGCTGCGTGCCGCTCGATGGGGGAAGGGCCTGGCAGCCCGCGAGAACGGTGCCCAGTAGAAGGGGCAGAAGGATATGGCGCATGGCGTCTCTCTTTCTTTAGCATTGGCCCTGTGTGCCGCAAGAGCTTAACGCAAAAGGGCCACCGCCAGTAGCGGTGGCCCTTGGGGCGCCGTGTCGGAACGAGGATCAGGCCTTGCGGGTGGCCTTCTCGACGCTCTCGGAGGCTTGCTTGACGTTGGCGTCGGCCAGCTTCTGGCTTTGCTGGACGAAATCCTGCTGCAGGGAGACGACCTTTTCGGCGTCATTCTTGAAGCGTTCGGTCAACTCCTTGGCGACCTTCTGCTGGCCTTCCATGTAGGTACGCAGACCGTCGGCATCCTTGACGTCGAGCAGGGAACGCAGCTGGGCGATGCCGGTTTCGGTGTAGGCCTGGCTGGCATCCAGCTGAGCGCGCAGCAGCTTTTCGGTGTAGTCCACGGACAGCGACGCATAGGCGCGTGCCGGGCCGAAGAAGAGGGATTCGAATTGCTCGGTGAACTGTTGGGTATTGAAGTCGCGCATCGTCTGCACCCTCCTGGGGTCGGTCTTCGGTGAAGGCCTGGGCGATCCGCCGATGCCTTCTCGTTCATGTTGCAATGCACAATAGCAGGCGTTTTTGTGCGTCGCAACATGCCGAATGTAAAAAAATGCACGTGCGCAACGGCGCATCCCGGAGGAGAAGTGAACGATGCGATCAGGAATCGTTCATAAGCGCCTTGCAAGCTGACCGCGGCATCGCCATGGTGAGAGCAGGATATGCCGACGAGGAAGCGAAAATGAGCGACAAGCGTATCGAGCGTGACAGCATGGGCGAGCTGGAAGTGCCGGCCGAGGCCCTCTACGGCGCTCAGACTCAACGTGCGGTGAACAACTTCCCGGTCTCCGGGCAATCCATGCCGGCGGCCTTCATCCATGCCATCGCGCATATCAAGCGTGCTGCGGCCAGGGTCAACCATGACCTGGGGCTGCTCGATGGGCCGCGTGCCGAGGCCATCGTCAAGGCGGCCGAGGCGGTGATCGACGGACGGCATGACGATCAGTTTCCGGTGGATGTCTTCCAGACCGGCTCCGGGACCTCGAGCAACATGAACGTCAACGAGGTGATCGCTCACCTGGCCGCCGCCGAAGGTGTCGATGTCGGCCCCAATGATCACGTCAACATGGGACAGTCGAGCAACGACGTGATTCCGACAGCCCTGCACCTGTCGGCGGCGCTGGAGGTGACTCGCGAACTGCGCCCGGCACTGGTGCACCTGCGCGAAACGATCGACAGTCGGGCCGCCGAGCTCGATGAGGTGGTCAAGACCGGCCGCACCCACCTGATGGATGCCATGCCGCTGCGCATGAGCCAGGAACTCGGTGGGTGGTCGAGCCAAGTGGGGCAGGCCATCGAGCGAATCGACAGTGCCATGGCGCGGCTTTGCCGTCTGGCCCAGGGCGGCACGGCGGTGGGAACCGGTATCAACGCCCATCCCGAGTTCGCCGAGCGCATGGCCCGGGAACTCGGCCAGCGCACCGGGCTGACGCTGACGCCCAACGACAGCTTCTTTGCCAGCCTCGGTTCCCAGGATGCCGCGGTGGAGCTTTCCGGCCAGCTGCGAGGCCTGGCCTGTGTGGTGATGAAGATTGCCAACGACCTGCGCTGGATGAACTCCGGGCCATTGGCCGGTCTCGGCGAGATCGAGCTCGAGGCGTTGCAGCCGGGCAGCTCGATCATGCCGGGCAAGGTCAATCCGGTGATTCCCGAGTCGGCCGCCCAGGCCGCCGCCCAGGTCATCGGCCTGGATTCGGCGGTGACCGTGGCCGGCCAGAGCGGCAACTTCCAGCTCAATGTCATGCTGCCGCTGGTGGCCAACAACCTGCTCACCGCGATCACCCTGATGAGCAATACCTCGCGCCTGCTGGCCGATCGTGCCATTGCCACCTTCAAGGTGCGCGAGGATCAACTGCGCGAACCGCTCTCGCGCAATCCCATCCTGGTCACGGCATTGAACTCGGTGATTGGCTACAACGCTGCGGCGGCCATCGCCAAGCAGGCCTACCAGGCGGGGCGGCCGATCATCGAGGTTGCCGAGGAGCAGACCGAGCTGTCGCGCCAGGAGCTGGAGCGCCTGCTCGACCCGGCGGCCCTGACACGGGGTGGGATACCGGAATGACCGGGGCGCCCGGGAGCTTGAAGTCGTACGCTTGAAGCGGGAAGAAAAGCCCCTTGACCCGATGTTGTCGGGGGCATCCAGCTTATGTCTCCTGTTCCCTTTCCTTGCCTTCGCGGATCGTGGAGTGCGCTTCGTGGTGCTCGTCTCGGTCCGCCTCAGGTGTTTCATGTTCATCGGCTCGGGAGGGGCGATAGCAGAGCGTGGTGAGAATCGGGAAATGGTCCGAGCCGAACCCCGGCAGACGCCGCATGTCGCGTAGCGTGAAGTGTTCGCTGGAGAAGACATGATCGAGTGGCCAGCGCAGCAATGGATAATGTGCGTGGAAAGTGCTGAACATGCCGCGACCTCGGCGTGGATCGAGCATGCCGCTGATGCGACAGAAGAGCCGGGTCGTGCGTGACCAGGCCACGTCGTTGAGGTCGCCGGCCACGAGGGTCGGGGCGGGGGCATCGTGGATGCGCTTGCCGATCAGCAGCAGTTCGGCGTCACGCCACAGCGATTCCTCGCTTTCGTTGGGTGCCGGCGGTCGAGGATGCACGGCGTACAACTGGATGTCGTCCCCGCAGGGCAGGGTGACCCCGGTTGATATGGACGGAATGTCGTCCTGGATCAGCCGCTCGACCTGCGGTGAAACCAGGGGCAGTCGTGAATAGAGGTGCATGCCGTACAGGTTGTCCTGGGGAATGCGTACGGCGTGTGGCCATTGGTTGGCCAGGGCGGCATCGAGTTGACGGCCCCACCAGTCGTCTGACTCGAGGGTCAGGACGATATCCGGCTGATGCGCGTGAATGAGATCGACCAGCCCTTCGGCATTGCGATTGGGTGTCAGCACATTGGCGACCAGCAGACGAATGCAGCGATCGTCATGGCCGGGTTCGCTGCGCTGGACCTGCACGGGCCAAAGGCGTGTCCACGGCAATATGTAGCAGGCCTGGACCACGAGGGTGGCAAGGCTGCTTGCCACGATCATCCAGCGCCATGGTGCCTCGGTGAGAGGGGCGAGCAACAAGGTCAGCAGTGCCAGCGTGGCGATCTGTAGACGCGGAAACTCGCAGCTGCGTATCCACCACCAGTGAAACGGCAGTCGGGCAAGAATCGTGATTCCCAGAAGCAGGATGGCGAGGGTCGCGATGATGACGGACAGCACGGCACGTCCTCCATGTCGATGCCAGTGGTATAGCGGAGCATACCGCGGATAGTGCAGCGATGGGAGAGCCGGCCGCTGGTCCGTCGTGCGCGTCGCGGCAGGGTCTCACGCGACACGATCAAGGAGCGCGACATGGCATGCCTCGAGACTCGTTGGTATACAGACGCATGCGTTTCGGGAAGTGTGGTGATGATTCCTTCTCGAAAGACGTTTCAGTTTCTGCGTTTCAGGAGTGTATCGACTCGATGTCAGACACGTTATCGCTCGACCCGTCAGGTTGCCGCAATCGTTACCTGTTGATGCGTCACGGCCATAGCGAGGCCAATCGACAGGGGCGCATCATCAGTTCACCGGGGCAAGGCATCGCGTCTTTCGGGCTGTCGCCGCAAGGACGCAAGGAGGTGGACGATATCCTGGAGACTTGGCATTGGGAGGTGCCGACACATGTCGTGCATTCCGGTTTCCTGCGTACGACCCAGACGGCGGTCCGAGTGGCGGAGCACTTTGGTGTCACCGTGACGCCGAATCCCGGGCTGCGTGAGCGAGGGTTCGGGGAGCTCGAGGGGGAGGAGGACGCCCGCTATGCGGATGTCTGGGCCTGTGACGCCGTCGATGCGAGCCATGCGCGATTCGGCGTCGAGCCCGTCGAGGCGGTTGCCGCGCGCATGGTGGCGGTCGTGCGCGAGCTGGAGCGTCGCGCAGCAGGAGGCGTCGTGTTGCTGGTGAGCCATGGCGATCCGCTGCAGATCCTGTTGTCCGCCGTGGCGGGTTTCGATCTGCGACGTCACCGCGACCGGTCGCCGTTGCGACCCGCCGAGGTGGTGGCGTTGTTCGAGAGCTGAGCCAATCTCCTGGTATTGGCCTCAGCGACATTCTCGTCACCGCGCCTAGGCGATGGCAGTGAGTCGGTCGCGTGCCAGGTATTCCGCCAGGCGCTGCTGCTGGTCGGGCGTCAGCCGCAAGGCCAGCTTGGTGCGTCGCCAAAGGATGTCCTCTGGTCGACGTGCCCACTCATGCTCCACCAGGTAGTCGACTTCGGCGGCGGTCAGGCCGGCACCGAACGATTCCCCGAGATCCTCGATGCTACGCGCTCCATCCAGGAATGCCAGGCACAGGGTGCCGTAGCTGCGTGCGAAGCGCTGCGCCTGGGCCTTGCCCAGGAAGGGATAGTCGGTCTCGAGGCGTGCCGCGAAACTTGCCTGATCGTCGATGTCGCCACCGGGGAGCGCGGCGCTCTCCGTCCAGCTACCGCTCATCCCGGGAAAGTGCGGGGTGAGGGCATCGAGGGCCGCTTCGGCGAGCTTGCGATAAGTGGTGATCTTGCCGCCGAACACCGACAGCAGCGGTGCGCCGCTGCTGTCGTCCAGGTCCAGCGTATAGTCGCGGGTCATGGCGGAAGGATCTGCCGATTCGTCGTCGCACAGGGGGCGCACGCCGGAGAAGGTGCGCAGGACGTCCTGGCGCGTCAGGGGCGTGGCGAAGTGGTCGTTGACGACGTCGAGGAGATAATCGATTTCTTCCTCGCTGGCCTCGACCCGGGACGGGTCGCCCTGATAGCGACGATCCGTGGTGCCGATCAGGCTGAAATCCTCCTCGTAGGGCAAAACGAAGACGATGCGCTGGTCGGTGTTCTGCAGGATGAAGGCTCGCTCGTCGGCGTTGCGGCGCGGCACGATCAGGTGGCTACCCTGGATCATGCGAACGCCGTAGCGCGAGACTCGTCCCGCCTGGCCGCGCACCACACTGTCAACCCAGGGGCCGGCGGCATTGACCAGGGCTCGGGCGTAGCGAGTGAAGCGTCGACCGGTATCGCCGTCTTCCAGCTCGATCTCCCAGTGGTCGCGATGGTCCCGCGCGGCGACACAGCGTGTTCTGACCATGATGCCGGCACCATGGCGCTGGGCATGCATGGCATTTTGCACCACCAGTCGAGCGTCGTCGACCCAGCAGTCCGAGTATTCGAAGCCTCGGCGGATGTCTGGCTTCAGGCCCAGTGATGACGACAGGCGAATCCCCCGGGAGCCGGAGAGTCTCTGGCGCTTGCCGAGATGATCGTAGAGGAACAGACCGGCCCGCAGCATCCAGGCGGGCCGCAGATGTGCGCGATGCGGCAGCACGAAGCGCAGGGGGCGGATGATGTGCGGCGCCTTGGCGAGCAGCACTTCGCGCTCGCGCAACGCTTCCCTGACGAGTCGGAATTCGTGGTGTTCAAGATAGCGCAGGCCGCCGTGGATCAGCTTGCTGCTGGCCGAGGAAGTGGCGCTGGCCAGGTCGGCCTGTTCGCATAGCGCGACCGAAAGGCCGCGACCGGCGGCGTCGGCTGCGATACCGGTGCCGTTGATGCCGCCGCCGATCACGAAAAGATCCAGGATGTGGTCCTTGGAAGTGCTCATCGCACAAGCTCCGACCGGCGAGCTGCCGGGTTCGTAGGTGAACATGATGTGTTTGAAAACGAAAATATAACAATCGAATTCGAACATCAAGCCGGCCCGCTCATTCAAGTGGGCGTGACGCGGGGCTGGGTGGAGTGGCGTTGAGCGATGCGGCGAAGGAGGGCGGCGCCGGCAGCACAAGCGCCACGGATCGTGGGATCAGGCCAGGTAGAGTGTCACGTCGTGCTGCGTCAATAGCCGCTTGATGCTCTCCGGGGGCTCGCGATCGGTGAACAGTGCGTCGAGTTGGGCGAGGTTGCCCTGGCGTACCACGGGATTGCGCTGAAACTTGGAGTGATCGGCGGCCAGGAAGACCTGACGGGAATTGTGGATGATGGCCTGGGCGACTCGGACTTCCTGATAGTCGAACTCGAGCAATGAGCCGTCTTCGTCGATGCCACTGATGCCGATAATGCCGTAGTCGACCTTGAACTGATTGATGAAGTCGATGGTGGCCTCGCCGATGATGCCGCCATCCCGGGAGCGTATCTGGCCGCCGGCGATGATGACGTTGAAGTCCTCCTTGTGCTGCAGGATGGCCGCGACATTGAGGTTGTTGGTGATGACCTCCAGGCCGTGATGATGCAATAGTGCCTCGGCGATGACCTCGTTGCTGGTGCCGATGTTGATGAACAGCGAGGCATGGTCGGGAATCTGCCGGGCGAGCAGGGCAGCGATGCGTTGCTTGGCTTCCAGATTGAGTGTCTTGCGGGTCGAATAGGCGGTGTTGACCGTACTCGATTCAAGCCCGGCGCCGCCATGCACGCGGCGAATGCGGCCCTCGCTCGAGAGCTGGTTGAGGTCGCGACGTATGGTCTGCGGCGTGACCGCGAAATGCTCGGTGAGCTGCTCGATACTGGCGTAGCCCTGGCGTCCTACCAGTTCGAGAATGCTGGCCTGGCGTTGTTGTTGATTCATGGCGACTCCTTGGATGTCGACGATTCTACTGCATCGGTGGCGGTGATGCAGTGAGTCGCCGGTATGCGCCGAAGGTCGTAGTCATCACGGCCTTTCTCCAATTGAGTGGGCAAGGCCACTGGAGTAGGCTTTATGATCGTAAACGAACATTGACGTTGCAAAACGAAATTGGCCGATCAGGAAGCGCTGAAAGCTGCGCTTCTTACAACGACAGGACGCTTTCATGGCTTCTCATCTGCTCGCCATCGATCAGGGCACCACCAGTTCCCGCGCCATTCTCTTTGATCGCGAGGGCCATGTCGCCGTTACCGCCCAGCGAGAGTTCCCCCAGCAGTTTCCCGAGGATGGTTGGGTCGAGCACGACCCCGAGGCGATCTGGGAAACGGTGGTCGCCACTTGCCGGGAGGCCATCGACAACGCGGATATCGGCATCGGTGACATTCTCGGCATCGGCATCACCAACCAGCGAGAAACCACCCTGGTATGGGACCGTGTCACCGGCGAGCCGCTTTACAATGCCATCGTCTGGCAGGACAGGCGTACTGCCGAAACCTGTGAGCGGCTTCGTGAGGCGGGGCATACCGAGCTGGTGCAATCGCGCACCGGCCTGTTGATCGATCCCTACTTCTCGGCCACCAAGCTGGCCTGGATCCTGGATAACGTGCCTGATGCCCGGGAGCGTGCCGAGCGGGGCGAGCTGGCCTTCGGCACCGTCGATACCTTTCTCATCTGGCGCTTGACCGGTGGACGGGTGCATGCCACGGATGCCACCAATGCGTCGCGTACCGCCTTGTTCAATATCCATGAGCAGCGCTGGGATCCATCGCTGCTCGAGCTCTTTGGCATTCCCGAAAGCCTGTTGCCGGAGGTCAGGGATTCCAGTGATGACTTCGGCCATGCCGATGCCGAATGGCTGGGGGGAGAGCTGCCCATCGCGGGCGTGGCGGGCGACCAGCAGGCGGCGCTGGTCGGGCAGGCCTGCTTTGCGCCGGGCATGGGCAAGAGCACCTATGGCACCGGCTGCTTCATGATCGTCAACACCGGTCATGAGGCGGGTGTGTCGCGCAACCGACTGCTGACGACGGTCGGGTACCGCCTGAATGGCGTGACGACCTACGCCATGGAAGGCAGCATCTTCGTCGCCGGGGCCACCGTGCAGTGGTTGCGAGACGGCTTGCAGCTGTTCGCCGATGCCGCCGAGACCGAGGCGCTGGCGCGCAAGACGCGCCGTGGGCACAGCGTCTATCTGGTGCCGGCCTTTACCGGGCTAGGGGCGCCGTACTGGGATCCCAAGGCACGCGGCGCCATCTTCGGCCTGACCCGCGACACCGGCATCGCCGAGATCGTCGCCGCCGGCCTGCAGGCGGTCTGTTACCAGACCCGGGATCTGCAGATGTGCATCAATGACGACATGACGGCCGCGCCGGGAACCCTGAGAGTCGATGGCGGCATGGTGGCCAACAACTGGGTGATGCAGTTTCTGGCCGACATGCTGGGCGTGAGGGTCGATCGGCCCACGGTGCTGGAGACCACGGCCCTGGGGGCCGCCTATCTGGCGGGGCTGAAGCTCGGTTGGTATCAGGACCTCGAAGAGATCGCCGGTCTATGGCGTTGCGAGCGAAGCTTCGAGCCGGAGATGCCGGAAGAGGAGCGCAGCCGACTCTATGCCGGTTGGCTGGAAGCGGTGGAGAGGGTGCGTTCGGCACCTTCGGCGCATGACCCAAGTCACTGATCCTCGGGCCGTTGAAGGAATCGGCTCGTGACAATCGGGGGTTGCATTTCGGCTCGGGATGCGTAGAATACGCATCCGTTGTCGAGGCGAACATCGCCGAGGGACGTAGGACCATAGCTCAGTTGGTTAGAGCGCCACGTTGACATCGTGGAGGTCGGCGGTTCAAATCCGCCTGGTCCTACCAAGATATTGCTTCCCATCTCGGCACGCCTTCGATAGAGGACCATAGCTCAGTTGGTTAGAGCGCCACGTTGACATCGTGGAGGTCGGCGGTTCAAATCCGCCTGGTCCTACCAGATCCCGAAAGCCCCATGGTCTTCTTGCCGTGGGGCTTTTTCGTGTGCGCCCGGTGTCCGGGAGTCGGTTGCTTGTGAGGCGAATCGTACAAGGCTGCGACGGCTGGCGTCAGGCCCCGACGTCGTGGCTGGCGCCGGGGAGAGTGTCAGAAGGTCGTGCGGGCGATGAATATCTCGACCAGTGATTCGATGCCGGCCTGGTCGGCCTCGGAGAAGCGATTGCGTTCGGGACTGTCGAGGTCGAGTACGCCCCACAGGCGATCATCGACGACGACAGGCACGACCAGCTCGGCCTGGGAGGCGCTGTCGCAGGCGATGTGGTCGGCGATGGCGTGGACGTCGTCGATGCGCTGGGTCTGGCGGGTCCGGGCTGTCGCGCCGCATACGCCCTTGTCGAAGGGAATGGGGTGGCAGGCCGGCTTGCCCTGGAAGGGCCCTAAATGGAGCATGTTCGGCTGGCGTTGGAGATAGAAGCCCGCCCAGTTGAGAGCGGGGATTTCCTGCATGAGCAGTGCGCAGGTCTGGGCGCTGTTGGTCAGCCAGTCGGGAGTATCCAGCAAGGCATCCAGCTGTCGGCCGAGCAGGGTGTAGTCGGTCATGGTCTCTCCTTACAACGCGAGGGGCCGGCACAGCGGCCGGCCCCGACATTCCGATGCTTCGATGATCCGGACGGGCACCAGGGGTGCCCGTCCGTCTCTGTTCATTTCCAGCCAGGTACCGCCTGGGCGCCGAACAGTTCCTCGGCCTTGGCTTCCACTTCGTCGCTCTGGTAGGCATCGACCAGCTGCTGGATGCTTTCCTTGTCCTCGTCGCCGGCACGTACGGCGATGATGTTGACGTAGGGCGACTCTGCGCCTTCCTTGAGCAAGGCGTCGTCCAGGGTCAGGCCTGCCGGCTGCGCGAAGGTGTTGTTGATGAAGGCCATGTCGACATCGGGCAGCACGCGGGGCAGCTGGGCGGCCTCGATCTCGCGGAACTCGAAACCATGGGGGTTTTCAACCACATCCAGCGGCGTGGCTTCGAGGTTTTCCGGATCATCCAGCGTGATCAGCCCCTCGTTGTGCAGCAGGATGAGGGAGCGCCCCTCGTTGGACGGGTCGTTGGGCAGGGCGATGGTCGCGCCATCCGGCAGTGCCTCGATGCTGTCGTACTTCTCGGAATAGGCGCCGATCGGGTACACGAAGGTGCGGCCGGCGATGGCGAAGTCATAGCCGCGGTCTTCGACCATCGACTGCATGTAGGGCTCGTGCTGATAGGCGTTGGCGTCCAGGCTGCCGTCGGCCAGGGCGGCATTGGGGGTCACATAGTCGGTGAACTCTATGATCTCGACGTTCAGGCCGTGCTCGCGCTCGGCGATATCCGCGGCGACTTGCATGACCTCGGTTTCCGGGCCGGCGACGGTGCCGACCTTGAGGGTCTGCTCATCGGCATTGGCTTGGCCGAAGGCCAGGACGGAGGCGGCCAGGCCGCCGATCAGGATGTTGCGCATATGTGATGTCTCCCTTCGAGGAAATCATGAGCTCATGGTTATGTTATTGGAATAACCAGGGTATGTGTAATTCTTTTTGGTTATCAGCGTCCGTGGTACATCATTTGTGGTCGCTCTTGCGTACCAGGTAGTCGCCGAGGCTCTGAAAACCTTGGACCATGATCACCAGGATTGCCACGGTGATCAGCATGATGGTGGGGTTGAAGCGGTTGTAGCCATAGCGAATGCCCAGGTCGCCCAGGCCGCCGCCGCCCACCGCGCCGGCCATGGCAGAGTAGCTGACCAGGGTGACGATGGTCACCGTCAGGGCGGTGAAGATGCCTCCTCGCGCCTCGGGCAGCAGTACCTTGGTGATGATCTGCCAGGGCGTGGCGCCCATGGATTGGGCGGCCTCGACGAGCCCGGGGGATATCTCATTCAGCGCCCCTTCCACCAGTCGGGCAATGAAGGGAATGGCGGCGATGGTCAGCGGAACGGCAGCCGCGTTGGTGCCGATAGAAGAACCGACCAGGGCGCGGGTGAACGGAATGATGGCCACCATCAGGATGATGAAAGGAATCGAGCGTCCGATGTTGGTGATGATGCCGAGCACGCTGTTGAGCACGGGCTGGGCGAGGATCTGGCGCGGCCGGGTGACATAGAGCATCACGCCCAGCGGGATGCCGAGCGCCGCGGCGATCAGGCCGGATACCGCGACCATGTAGAGGGTATCCAGGGTGGCCCCGAGGATCAGGTTAATCATCGCGCTGGACATGGCCGAGCACCTCCACTTGCAGATCGTGGTTTCGCAAATAGTCGAGGGCGCGGCGCGTATCGTGCGCATCGCCCATCAGTTCGGCAATCATCAGGCCCAGGGTGCGGTCCTGGATCGATTCGACCTTGGCCTGGAGGATGCTGACATCGACACCGCATTCCCGAGCCAGGCGCGAGACGAGCGGGGTGGAGACGGCATCGCCGGAGAACGCCAGGCGCACGACCGGGTGGCTGTGCTCGCCCGGCGTCTCCTCGAGGCGTTCGATGAGCGCGGCGGGCGGCTCGAGTTCGAGGAAGTCGTTGAGAAAGTCGCGTCCCAGCTGGGTGGTCGGCGAGGTGAAGAAGTCGCCGACATCGGCTTCCTCAACCAGCTCGCCGTCGGAGATCAGGCTGACCCGGTGGCAGATCGACTTGACCACCTCCATCTCGTGAGTGATCAGCAGGATGGTCAGACCGAGCTTCTGGTTGATGTCGCGCAGTAGCTCGAGAATGGCGCCCGTGGTGTGGGGATCGAGCGCTGAGGTGGCCTCATCGCAGAGCAGCACCCGTGGACGGCTGGCCAGGGCGCGGGCGATGGCCACGCGCTGTTTCTGGCCGCCGGAGAGCTGGGCCGGATACTGGCGCGCCTTGTCGTCCAGGCCGACCAGTTCGAGCAGCGGTGTGATCCGTTCGCGAATGTCGCCACGCTTCATGCCCATGAGTTCCAGGGGGAGGGCAATGTTGTCGTATACGGTGCGCGAGGTCAGCAGGTTGAAATGCTGGAAGATCATGCCGATGCGATGGCGTGCCTGATTGAGAGCTTCGCCGGACAGCCCGGTGAGCTCCTGGCCATCCACGGTCACCGTGCCGGTGGTAGGGCGCTCGAGGAGGTTGACGCAACGAATCAGGGTCGACTTGCCGGCCCCGGAGAGGCCGATCACGCCATGGATCTGTCCCTGGGGGACATGCAGGTCGACCGCCTTGAGGGCTTCGATACCTCGGGCGTTGCGGCGCTTGCTCGTGGGAAAATAGGTCTTGGAAACGTTCTGCAGTCGGATCATCTGGCCACCAGGCGGTGGCGCCGCAGGGTCGCGGAGCGGGCGGGCAGGTTCGGGAGGCCAAAAAAAGGCCACCCTGACGGGTGGCCATCAACGCTGGACACACCCTTTTAGCTGCATTTCACAACGCGCCGGACATGCCGCCGCGACGTCGGCGCCCGCAATCCGGGTACAAATCGGCGCCTACGAAATGTAGCGCGAAATCCTAGGTGTCATACGGGTGTTTGTCAATCGCTTTGGACGACTCTGGTGGCGATGCTGCCTTGATACAGCAAAAAAGGACTATGCGTCGCTCAGGTGCAGTAATATTTATGGCATCACGGCGACAGCCAGGTGCCGCGGCGGTAGCTGGCGCAAGCTGGTGACGTGGACGCCGGCTGGCTGGTTTTCATAGACTGGTTACCTTTTCGCCGTTCGGCATTGGCTCAATCAATGGGGATTCGTCATGTTCACGGGTATCGTCCAGGGAACCGCCGAGGTGGTGGTCATCAAGGAGGCCGAGGCTTTTCGCACACATGTGCTGTGGTTGCCGGAGGCGCTGTGCGAGGGGTTGGAGATCGGCGCCTCGGTGGCGCACAACGGTGCTTGCCTGACGGTTACCTCCATCGATGGGAGGCGTGTCGGCTTCGACCTGATGCGCGAGACGCTGAGAGTCACCAATCTGGGGGATCTTGAGGTCGGGGATCGCGTCAATATCGAGCGTGCAGCGCGTTTCGGCGATGAGATCGGCGGTCATGCCATGTCGGGTCACGTCATGGGGACGGCCGAGCTGGTGGACGTCGAGCAGGCGCCCAACAATCGGCGGCTCTG
This sequence comes from Halomonas caseinilytica, assembly GCF_001662305.1. GTDB lineage: Bacteria > Pseudomonadota > Gammaproteobacteria > Pseudomonadales > Halomonadaceae > Halomonas > Halomonas caseinilytica. Next base: position 46,049 of record NZ_BDEP01000007.1, on the reverse strand, counting down.
GTTCGAGCCGCCCGAGCGGCTGGCGCGCTTCCTGTTCGACAAGGGGTACGTCGGCCTGGACGGGGCCAGCCTGACCATCGGCGAGGTGCGACCTGGCACCGAGGGGCGCGGAACGCGTTTCTGCGTGGACCTGATCCCCGAGACGCTGGCGCGCACCGTGTTTGCCGACCGTGTTCCGGGAGATCGCGTCAATCTCGAGATCGATCCCCAGACCCAGGCGATCGTCGAGACGGTCGAGCGAGTGATGGCCGAGCGTGTCGACTGAGCCGTTCAGCCCGCGTTGGTGACCGGAGTGGCGCTCTGAACCGGGAGCCGCTTATATAGACAGTCATGTGCCGTGCCGGCGGGGTGGTGTCTCGCATCCCGGAGCGCCATCCGCTACCATGTGCGGCTTTTCTCGCACCCCGGACGCATGACGTCCCCGCGCAGGATGTTCCCCATGTTGAAACGTCTGATCGATGACCATTTCAAGCTTGCCGAGCATGGCACGAATGTGAAGACCGAGGTGATCGCCGGTATCACCACTTTCCTGACCATGGCCTACATCATCTTCGTCAATCCGAGCATCCTCTCGGAATCGGGGATGGACTATGGCGCGGTGTTCGTGGCGACCTGCGTGGCGGCGGCCATCGGGTGTCTGATCATGGGGCTGTGGGCCAACTATCCGATCGCCCAGGCGCCGGGCATGGGGCTCAACGCCTTTTTCACCTATGGCGTCGTGATGGGCATGGGCTACAGCTGGGAGACCGCGCTAGGGGCGGTGTTCCTGTCCGGCTTCACTTTCTTTCTGCTCAGCATCTTTCGTATCCGCGAGTGGATCATCAACTCGATCCCCATGTCGCTGCGGCTCGGCATCGCCGCGGGCATCGGCCTGTTCCTGGCGATGATCGCCCTGAAGAATGCCGGTATCGTGGTCGCCAACGAGGCCACCTACGTGGCCCTGGGCGATCTTTCGGCACCTTCGGCCCTCTATGCGCTGCTCGGCTTCTTCGTGATCACGGCCCTGGCATACCTGCGTGTGACCGGCGCGGTCATGATCGGCATCCTCGGCGTGACCCTCCTGGCCATCCTGCTGGGGCATAACGAGTTCGGCGGCGTGATGTCCATGCCGCCGTCCATCGCGCCGACTCTGATGTCGCTGGATATTGCCGGCGCTCTGGACGTGGCGATGTTCAGCGTGATCTTCGCCTTTCTGTTCGTCGATCTGTTCGATACGTCCGGCACTCTGGTCGGGGTGGCGCATCGTGGAGGATTGCTCGACGAGAACGGCAAACTGCCTCGCATCGGGCGTGCCATGATGGCCGACAGCACCGCGTCCATGGCGGGTGCCGTGCTGGGAACCTCGACCACGACCAGCTACATCGAATCCACGGCCGGCATTGCCTCCGGCGGCCGTACCGGGCTCACCGCCGTGGTGGTGGCCGCGCTCTTTCTGATCAGCCTGTTCTTCTCGCCGCTGGCCGGCTCGATTCCTGCCTATGCCACGGCCGGTGCACTGCTTTACGTGGCAGTGTTGATGGCCGGCAGCCTGGCCCACGCCGATTGGGACGACGCCACCGAGGCGGCCCCGGTGCTGATCGCTGCACTGGCCATGCCGCTGACTTTCTCGATTGCCGAGGGCATCGCGCTTGGCTTCATCAGCTTTGTGGCCATCAAGGCGCTTTCAGGGCGTTTCAAGGACCTGAACCCTGCTGTGGTGGTGCTGGCGCTGATCTTCGCTGCCAAGTTCCTGTTCCTCGACTGACACTTACTGACTGAGATTCGTGATGAGCATCTACGGCGACTACATCAAGTCCGTGATCCGTACCGTCCCCGATTGGCCTCAGCCTGGGGTCAACTTTCGCGATATCACGCCGCTTCTGCAGAACAGTGCGGCGTTTCGCAAGTTGATAGACAGCTTCGTGCACCGCTATCAGGAGATGGACCTCGATGCCATCGCCGCGATTGATGCGCGAGGCTTCATCGTCGGCGCGCCCCTGGCGTATGAGTTGGGCTGCAGTTTCGTGCCGGTACGCAAGAAGGGTAAGCTGCCGTTCAAGACCATCAGCGAAACCTACACGCTGGAATACGGCGAAGCCGAGGTGGAGCTGCATTCCGATGCCTTCCGCGAGGGGGATCGCATTCTGGTGGTGGATGACCTGATCGCCACCGGCGGCACCATGCTGGCCGCGGCCAAGTTGATCTCCCGCAGTGGCGGCCTGGTGGTCGAGACCTCGACGATCGTCGACCTGCCGGACCTGGGCGGTGCCCAGCGGATCCGCGATGCGGGATTCGGCGTCTTCGCGGTCTGTTCCTTCACCGAGGACGAGTGAGCCGCTCATGAGTACCCATCGTTATCATCAGCATTTCACCGTGTCCTGGGATCAGTTGCACCGGGATGTGCGTGAACTCTGTCATCGGCTCGTCGAGCGCGATTTCAAGGGCATCGTCGCCATCACCCGGGGCGGGTTGATTCCCGCCGCGCTGTTCGCACGAGAACTCAACGTGCGTTTGATCGACACGGTGTGCATCAAGAGCTACGACCACATGGAGCAGGGCGGCCTGGACGTCATGAAAGGCGTCGAGCATGATGGAGATGGCTGGCTGCTCGTCGATGACCTGGTCGATACCGGCAAGACGGCGCGGCGGGTCCGCGAGATGTTGCCCAAGGCACACTTCGTGACGGTCTATGCCAAGCCCGAAGGGCGCCCCCTGGTGGACCAGTACCTGACCGAGGTCGCGCAGGACTGCTGGATTCAGTTCCCTTGGGACATGGGCGTGGCCTATGTCGAACCCCTGGCGGATCAGATCAAGCGGTGACCCATGAGCATTCCGCTGCCCGACAGCTGGCAACAATGGCTGGGTGCCGAGTTCCAGGCACCCTACATGCAGGCATTACGTGATTTCCTGGCCGGGGAGAAAGCAGCCCGCAAGGTCATCTATCCGCATTCGTCGAACTGGTTTCGTGCCTTCGAGCTGACGCCGCTCGACGAAGTGAAGGTGGTGATCCTGGGCCAGGATCCCTATCACGGCCCGAACCAGGCGCATGGCTTGTGTTTCTCGGTACGGCCCGGCGTGCAGGTGCCGCCTTCGTTGGTCAATATCTACAAGGAACTGGCCGCCGACGTCGGGTTCCAGCCGGTCAACCATGGCTTTCTGGAAAGCTGGGCGCGACAGGGTGTCTTGCTGCTGAACACCTCGCTGACGGTGGAGCAGGGCAATGCCGGCTCGCACCGTGGACGTGGCTGGGAGACCTTCACTGATCGTGCCATCGCCACGGTCAACGAGCATGCCGGTCCCACGGTGTTCCTGCTCTGGGGCAGTCATGCTCGCAAGAAGAAGGCTCTGGTGGACACCAGCCGCCACCTGGTGCTCGAGTCGCCCCATCCCTCGCCGCTGTCGGCGCATCGCGGCTTTTTCGGCAACCACCATTTCTCGCGGGCCAATGCCTTCCTCGCCGAGCAGGGTCGTACGCCCATCGATTGGCAATTGCCTCAGCAACCCTGATCCAGCTTGCCTGGCCGCGGCCTTGGGCTCCATGCCCCGGGCTGTGGCTGACCAACTTAACCTCAACGCAGGATGCGGGTAGAATGGCGCGCAATTTGCGCATGCCCCATGCGACAAAGGCCGCCATCGATCCCATCGCCGCCGAAGAGGTTCCCGCCCATGAGTGTTCATGCCATTCAACATCCCCTTGTCCAGCACAAGCTGGGGCTGATGCGTGAAGCCGGTATCAGTACCAAGAGTTTTCGTGAGTTGGCCGGCGAGGTGGCCAAGCTGCTCACCTACGAGGCGACTCAGGATCTCGAGCTCGAGACGCAGGATATTCCGGGATGGAGTGGCGAGCCGATTGCCGTCAACCAGCTCAAGGGAAAGAAGGTTACCATCGTGCCGATCCTGCGTGCCGGCCTCGGGATGCTGGAAGGCGTGACCGACCTGATTCCCAGCGCCAGGGTCAGTGTGGTGGGCCTCTACCGCGACGAAGAGACCCTGCAGCCGGTGCCGTATTTCTCGAAGTTTGCCGGCGATCTGGATGAGCGGATGGCCATCGTCATCGACCCGATGCTGGCAACCGGCGGTTCCATGGTGGCGACCCTGGACATGCTGCGTGACCGGGGCTGCAAGCACATGAAGGTGATCGTCCTGGTGGCGGCGCCGGAAGGGATCGAGCGGGTGCAGCGGGACTATCCGGACATCGAGATCTACACGGCCTCGGTGGATGACCATCTCGACGAGAATGGCTACATCGTGCCGGGTCTGGGGGACGCGGGCGACAAGATCTTCGGCACGCGCTGATCGACGGCGGCAGGGCGCCGTCGTGACTGCCAATCGCCAATAGCCTATCCCGGTTCGCTTGCCTGATGGGCGTCAATGGATCCCGGTTCATGGTGGTGACCGGGGGATGTCAAAAGGGTCGCTTAGAGCGGCCCTTTTTTATGTTCGAGTTATGTTCGAAATCGAAAAAACGTGGTGGAGCATGGCACGTCGTCCATCCGACATGTCGACCATCTGTGTGTAGACAAAAGTTTTACTGATAAAAATAATCTATATAAAACATATAATTATGAATAATCTTCGACGAGTTTCGGTCGTCGAGACAGTGTTTTCGCTAAACTACATTTGTGTCCGAAATCGAATCTCGGCTAACGTGATGCTACGCATGCCTCAAGCGTGATCGCATAACAAAGAACAGCCGAGATCCGTATGTCATTGATCCTAGAAAACATCGACCGGGTGGTCGGCGGTGAAACACATATCGCCGACATGAACCTGTCCCTCGAACCCGGATCGTTCAATGTCCTGCTGGGCCGGACGCTCGCCGGCAAGACCACGCTGATGCGGCTGATGGCTGGCCTCGATACGCCGACCCGTGGGCGTGTCCTGATGGACGGCGAGGATGTGACCGGCCGTTCCGTCCGCCATCGCAATGTATCGATGGTCTATCAGCAGTTCATCAACTATCCCAGCCTGACCGTCTACGACAACATCGCCTCGCCGCTCAAGCTGGCGAAGGTCGGGCGTGCCGAGATCGATCGCCGGGTGCGGCATATTGCCGAGATGCTGCATATCGAGCACCTGCTCGATCGACAGCCTCTGGAGCTGTCTGGTGGCCAGCAGCAACGTACCGCCATGGGACGTGCTCTGGTGAAAGATGCCGACGTGGTGCTCTTCGACGAGCCGCTGGTCAATCTGGACTACAAGCTCCGCGAGGAATTTCGCGAGGAGCTTCGGGCAGTCTTCAGCGAGCGTAACTGCATCGCCGTTTATGCCACCACCGAACCCGCCGAGGCGCTGGCGCTGGGCGGCAACACGGCGGTACTGCACGAAGGGCGCTTGCTTCAGTATGGCCCGACCGAGGAGGTCTATCACCGTCCTCGGGATATTCTGAGCGCCGAAATGTTCTCGGAACCCCCCATCAACATCATCGACGGCGTCATCGAGGGCGCCTCGGTCTCCTTCGCCGATGGACATCGGCTGCCGGCAGCAGCCAGCTTCGGTGGCTTGGCCGCTGGTGCTTATCGGTTCGGTGTACGGGCATCCCACCTGTCGCTCGAACGAGTGTCCGAGCATGACGTCGCCATGGAGATGATCGTCGACCTCGCCGAGATCAGCGGTTCCGAAACCTTCCTGCATGTGCGCAACGACCACCTCTCGATGACGGCCCACCTGACCGGCGTGCATCACTTCGAGGTGGATGATCCGGTGACGCTCTATTTTTCCGCCCAACGTGCCTATGCCTTCGATTCGCAGGGCGCGGTCAGGCACATACCGGCCCACCTGGGAGGCGTTTGACGATGGCCGAGATTACCCTCAGGTCCCTGGCCCACACTTACCTGCCAAACCCGCGGACACCGGAAGACTATGCGATCCGCGAAATGAATCACGTCTGGCACCAGGGGGGCGCCTATGCGCTGCTCGGGCCTTCGGGGTGTGGCAAGTCGACGTTGCTCAACATCATCTCCGGCTTGCTCGAACCCTCCAGCGGCGAAGTGCTCTTCGACGGTGAGGTGGTCAATGCCTTGCCGCCGGAAGCACGCAATATCGCCCAGGTTTTCCAGTTTCCTGTCATCTACGACACCATGACGGTCTACGACAACCTCGCCTTTCCGTTGCGCAACGTGAAGACGCCTGAGGCGAGGGTCCATGAGCGTGTCATGGAAGTTGCCGATGTCCTGGAGCTCACCGCCCAGCTCAAGCGCAAAGCCAAGAACCTGACCGCCGACGAGAAACAGAAGGTCTCCATGGGGCGTGGCCTGGTACGCGACGATGTCTCGGCCATCCTGTTCGACGAACCCTTGACCGTCATCGACCCACAGCTCAAGTGGAAGCTGAGACGCAAGCTCAAGGAAATTCATCAGCGCTTTCAGATCACCATGGTCTATGTAACCCATGACCAGCTCGAAGCCTCGACCTTTGCCGACAAGATCGCCGTGATGTACGAGGGGCAGGTGGTGCAGTTCGGCACGCCAAGAGAGCTGTTCGAGGCGCCGAACCATACCTTCGTCGGTTACTTCATCGGCAGTCCGGGGATGAATTTCCTGGATGTCATGGCGCGCGACGGGAGCGTGATGACCGGTGATACCGAACTGACGGTCGGGCGGGGCATTCATGATGCCGTGGCTCGAGCGAGCTCCTCCAACATCAAGCTGGGAATCCGACCTGAATTCGTCGAGGTGCATGCCGAGCCGGTGGAGGGTGGTATGCCGGCTCGCGTGGATCATGCGCAGGATCTGGGAACTTATTCGATCGTCTACCTGACGCTTGGCAGCGTCTCGCTCAAGGCCCGTATCGAGGAAGATCAGGTAACGCCCACGGAGCAGGCCTGGCTACGCTTCCCCGATGCGCATCTCGGCCTGTATGTCGACGAATATCGCGTGGAGTTCGACCATGAATAAAGTCTACAACAACCGGGCCTGGTGGCTGATCTTGCCGATGCTGCTGTTGGTGGCCTTCTCGGCGATCATTCCGCTGATGACGGTGGTGAACTATTCCGTACAGGACGTCTTCGATGCCCATACGCGCTTTTTCACGGGTGCCGAATGGTTCAAGGAGATGCTCAATGATCCGACACTGCAGGCGGCCGTGCTGCGTCAGTTTGCCTTCTCGCTGACCGTGCTGGCCATCGAGGTGCCGTTGGGTATCGGCATCGCCCTGCTCATGCCCAAGAAGGGATGGCAGGCCTCGGCGGTGTTGATCCTGGTCACCATGCCATTGCTGATTCCCTGGAATGTGGTGGGCAGCATCTGGCAGATATTCTCCCGGGGCGACATCGGCCTGATGGGCTGGAGCCTGCGCGAACTGGGCTATGGCTACAACATCACGGCAAGCCCCGTGGATGCCTGGGCGACCATCATTCTGATGGATGTCTGGCACTGGACGCCGCTGATCGCACTGCTCTGCTTCAGCGGCCTGCGCTCGATTCCCGATGCCTATTACCAGGCAGCGCGCATCGATCGCGCCTCGAAGTGGGCGGTCTTTCGCTACATCCAGTTGCCCAAGCTCACCAATGTACTGGTGATCGGGGTTCTGTTGCGCTTCATGCATTCCTTCATGATCTACGCCGAGCCTTTCGTGCTCACAGGAGGAGGGCCGGGAAGCTCCACTACCTTCCTCAGCCAGTCGCTGACGACCATGGCCATCGGTCAACAGGATCTGGGGCCCTCGGCGGCGTTCTCGCTGATCTATTTCCTGATCATCCTGCTGGTTACCTGGGTGTTCTATACCGCGATCATGAACATGCAGAAAGACGACAAGAACAAGGAGGCATGAAATGAGTCATTCAGCGCCCACGACCCCCGATGATGTGCGCCAGCGTGCGGCGGCCGCCAACAACCGGCGTCGTCGCCAGGCTCGCCCGGCTTCCCGGCAGTGGCGCCGTCGGGGGCTGATGGCGGCCTATATCGTGTTCGTACTGTTGCCGATCTATTGGTTGCTCAACATGTCCTTTCAGTCCAACACCGAAATTCTCGGTGGGCTGACCCTGTGGCCCGAGGACTTCACCATCGAGCACTACGCCAAGATTCTGACCGAATCCAGTTGGTACATGGGGTATGTGAACTCGATCATCTATGTGCTGATGAACATGCTGATCAGCATCGTGGTGGCGTTGCCGGCTGCCTATGCATTCAGCCGTTATCAGTTCATCGGGGACAAGCACCTGTTCTTCTGGCTGCTGACCAACCTGATGGCACCGCCCGCCGTCTTTCTGCTGCCGTATTTCCAGCTCTATTACACCGTCGGGTTGTTCGACACCCATGTGGCGGTCGCTCTGGCCCATTGCCTGTTCAATATTCCGCTGGCCGTGTGGATTCTCGAAGGCTTCATGAGCGGTGTCCCCAAGGAGATCGATGAGACCGCCTTCATCGATGGCTACAGCTTTCCGCGATTCTTCGTGAAGATTTTCATTCCCATGATCAGCTCGGGGATCGGTGTGACGCTGTTTTTCCTGTTCATGTTCTCCTGGGTCGAGCTGCTGCTGGCCAGCACTCTGACCTCGACCAATGCCCAGCCCATCGCCTCGGTCATGACTCAGACCAAGGGAGCGTCGGGGATCGATTGGGGGGCGTTGGCCGCTGCGGGAACGCTGACGATCCTGCCGGGCATCGTGGTGGTCTATTTCGTTCGCAACCATATTGCCAAGGGCTTTGCCCTGGGCCGTACCTGAGGAGGGCGCGACATGGAATGGATGGTCTGGACCACGCCCACCGCGGTCTTCTTTACCGTCATCGCGGCCATGCTGGCCGGCATGACGGCCTGGGAAGTCATCTCGCCGACAGTCGAGCGAAAGGGCTTTCTGCCGATCTCGACCACGCGAGGTGATCGTTTTTTCATCGGTCTACTTTCCGCCGCCTATATTCATCTGGTGGTGGTGGGGTTCACCCCGCTCAGCATCTGGCTGGCGCTGGGCGCATCGGTGCTCTGGCTGCTGATCCTGATGCGCTGGGGCTGACAGCAACGCATGGAGCCGAATATCCAGGGACGGACGACAACAACCCAAGAGGTCAACATGAAAGCGAGAACAATGAGACTCTCTCTACTGGCTGCCGGTGTGATGCTGGCAAGCGGTGCTCTGCACGCCGACGATCAGGATGCCCGCGCCATCGCCGAGCGCCTGGTCGATGAACACTTCCAGGAATCGACGCTTTCCCGCGAGGAACAGATCGAAGAATTGATGTGGTTCGCCAAGGCGGCCGAGCCCTTTCAGGGCATGGAGATCAACACCGTCGCCGAGGGACTGACCACGCACATCTATGAGCGGGATGTGCTGGCCGAGGCGTTCAGCGAGCTGACGGGCATCGAGGTGACGCACAACATCATCGGCGAGGGGGATGTCGTCAACAACATGCAGACCCAGATGCAGTCGGGTCGCAATATCTACGATGGCTACGTCAACGACACCGACTCCATCGGCACGCACATTCGCTACGGCACTACCATCAACCTTTCCAAAGCCATGGAAAACGAGTGGGCCGACTACACGCTGCCGACCCTGGATCTCGATGATTTCATCGGCTTGCAGTATGGCACCGGCCCGGATGGCAGTGTCTATCAGTTGCCGACCCAGCAATTCGCCAACCTCTACTGGTTCCGCTATGACTGGTTCCAGCGCGAGGATCTGCAAAAGCAGTTCCGCGAACGCTATGGCTATGACCTGGGCGTGCCGACCAACTGGACCGCCTACGAAGACATCGCCGAGTTCTTCACCGAGCATGTCGGCGAGATCGATGGGGAGAAGGTCTATGGCCACATGGACTATGGTCGTCGCGATCCGTCGCTGGGCTGGCGTTTCCATGACTCCTGGCTCTCCATGGCGGGCATGGGCAGTCCCGGCGTGCCGTTCGGCAACCCGGTGGATGACTGGGGGATTCGCGTCAACGAGCAGAGCCAGCCGGTCGGGGCCAGCGTGTCTCGCGGCGGGGCCACCAACTCGCCGGCTTCGGTGTTTGCCGTCACCAAGATGGTCGATTGGCTCGACAAGTATGCCCCGCCCGAAGCCAGCGGCATGACCTTTGGTGAAGCTGGCCCCGTGCCGGCTCAGGGCAATGTCGCGCAGCAGATCTTCTGGTACACCGCTTTCACGGCCGACATGACCGACCCTGAGCTGCCGGTTACCGACGAAGAGGGCAATCCCAAGTGGCGCATGGCGCCGTCCCCGACGGGGCCTTACTGGGAAGAGGGCATGAAGGTCGGTTATCAAGATGTGGGAGCCTGGACCTTCTTCGACTCGACGCCCGAGGATCGTCGCACGGCTGCCTGGCTGTTCGCGCAGTTCACCGTCTCCAAGACGGTATCGCTGGAAAAACTGATGGCCGGTCTGACGCCGATCCGCGAATCGGACATCTTCTCCGAACAGATGACCGAGATGGCCCCCAAGCTGGGTGGTCTGGTGGAATTCTATCGCAGCCCGAACGAATCCAACTGGACGCCGTCCTCCACCAACGTGCCGGATTACCCGCGCATGGCGCCGCTGTGGTGGCAGAACCTGTCGCCGGCGGTCAGCGGGGATATCTCGCCCAAGGAGGCGCTCGACAACCTGGCGGGGGATCTCGACAGCATCATGGCGCGCCTGGCGCGAGCCAAGGTCTTCGATACCTATGCGCCCAGCTTGAACGACGAGCGTGACCCGCAGTACTGGCTCGATCAGCCGGGTTCGCCGAAACCGCAGCTCGACGACGAGATGCCGCAGGGTACGACGGTTCCCTATGACGAGATGATGGAGGCGTGGATGGCCGCCGGTTCTCGCGAATGATGATGGGGCGGATCAGCTGATCCGCCTCCGTTGCCCCGGCGACTGTCGGGGCCTCTCCAAGATCGTGTAACCGGTTGCCTGAACGGGACTGAGGCCCCGCTCGGTGCATGCCGAGCGGGGCCTTCTGCTTTGAAAAGGGCCAGACATGCAACTCAGACAGCACAACATCAGCAAGCTTCCCGAGCGGATCTTCGACGCTCTGGTCATCGGGGGAGGCATCAACGGCGCCTCGGCTGCCGCCGCCCTGAGTGGCAAGGGAGCCAAGGTGGCCTTGATCGATCGCGGCGACTTCGCCGGCAGTACCAGCATGCATTCCTCCAATCTGATATGGGGGGGCATCAAGTACATGGAAAGCGGTGACTTCAAGCTGGTGCGCAAGTTGTGCAAGAGCCGGAATCACCTGATCAAGAGCTATCCGTCCACGGTCCAGGAAATTCGCTTCTTGACCACCATCAACAAGGGGTTTCGCCATCATCCGCTCTATCCCTGGGCGGGGACCTGGCTGTATTGGCTGATGGGCAGTGCCTTTACGCGAATGCCGAACTTCCTGCGTCCTGCCGGAATCAAGGCGCGGGAGCCGATCATCGATACACGCAACGCCCTGGGCGGGTTCGAATACTCCGATGCCTACCTGTACGACAATGATGCACGTTTCGTCTTCAGCTTCGTGCGAGGCGCACTGGACTTTGGCGGTGTGGCGGCCAATTACGTAGAGTCGCTGGGCTCGCGCCGCGAAGGCGATGTCTGGGTTACCAGTGTGAAGGACCGTATCGATGGCTGTGCCTTCGAGATTCGTTCCCGGGTGCTGATCAACGCCGCCGGTCCCTGGGTCGATCAGCACAATCGTCTCTCGGGGCAGCGCACCGACCATCATCACGTCTTCTCCAAGGGCATTCATCTGATCGTGCCGCGCTTGACCGAGAACAAGCGCGTCCTGGCCTTCTTCGCCGACGATGGTCGATTGTTCTTCGTCATCCCCATGGGGCCGCGCACCTGCATCGGGACCACCGACACGCGCGTGGACAAGCCCGAGGTCGAGGTCACGGAGGAAGACATCCGTTTCGTGCTCGACAATATCAACAAGCGGCTCGAGCTTCGGAACCCGCTCGGCGAGGGGGATATCATCGCCACTCGCTGTGGGGTGCGTCCTCTGGCCGTCAAGCCCAATGGTGGCAACGACCGCGACTTTCTCAATCTGTCGCGCAAGCACGCCATCGATACGGACGACGAGAATGGCCACCTGAGCATCTTCGGCGGCAAGCTGACCGATTGCCTGAATGTCGGCGAGGAAGTCGTCGAGGAGGTGGCCCGGCTCGGTATCGAGATTCCGAAGCCTGATTTTCGCTGGTACGGTGAGCCCGATGCCTCGGCCCGCGAGACGTTCATGCACCAGGCTCGGCTCATGGAACTGGACGCGATGACCAGCGCCGAGGCCATGGAGCCGCTCAGTGTCCGGCTGTGGCGACGCTATGGCACCCAGGCACTGGAGTTGCTCGAGGACATTCGACAGGACCCGCGCCAGGCGGAAGTGCTCATCGAGGGCACGGAATACCTGCGTGGTGAGCTGAAACTGGCCAGGCGCCGCGAAATGGTGACCAAGCTCGAGGATTTCCTCAGGCGTCGCTCCAAGATCTCGTTGGTCGTTTCGCGCGCCAGCCTGCGTGATTCGCCGGGGCTGAAGGAAGCCTGCGACATCCTGTTCGGCGAAAAAGCGGAGCAGCGGCTGGCGGAGTACTGGTCTGTCGAGGCTGGAGAGATCGAGGCTGACTCGGCCTGACTGCGATTTAACGGTCGGGGTTGCTAGAATGCCGCGCGTTCGACTTCTCCTCCCTCCAACGCCAGGAGCTTCCTACCATGACCGACGATACGTCGGCCTCGGCGATGCCGACCGATACTCCCGTGCGCACCCTGCTGGTGGGTGCCCAGATGCTTTTCGTAGCCTTCGGCGCCCTGGTGCTGGTGCCGTTGCTCACCGGACTGGACCCCAATGTGGCCCTGTTCACCGCCGGTATCGGCACTCTGGTCTTCCACGCCGTGACGGGCGTCAGCGTGCCGGTGTTCCTGGCCTCCTCCTTTGCCTTCATCGCGCCCATCCAGAGTTCGGTGACCAACTTCGGCATTCCCGCCACCCTGGGCGGCATGCTGGCGGCCGGCCTGGTCTATGTTCTGATTTCCCAACTGGTGAGGCTCAAGGGCACCGCCTGGTTGCATCATCTGCTCCCGCCGGTGGTCGTGGGGCCGGTGATCATGGTCATCGGCCTGGCGCTGGCGCCGGTGGCGGTCGACATGGCGACCGGCGAGACCAGCGATGCCATCGGTTACGGGCGGGCCATTGTCCTCTCCATGGCGAGCCTGCTGGTGACCCTGGTGCTGGCGGTGTTCGGACGGGGGCTGATCCGGCTGGTGCCGATCATGGGCGGCATCGTGACCGGCTATGCGCTGTCGATGATGATGGGGGTGGTGGATTTCACGCCGGTGCGCGAGGCAGCCTGGCTGGCGCTGCCGGAGTTCACGGCCCCGACCTTTCATTGGGCGGCGGTGCTGTTCATGATCCCGGTGGCCATCGCGCCGGCGGTGGAGCACATCGGCGACATGGTCGCCATCGGCTCTGTGACGCGCCGGCACTACCTCGAAAAGCCGGGGTTGCATCGCACGCTGCTGGGCGATGGCCTGGCGACCTGTTCGGCGGCGCTGTTCGGTGGACCGCCCAATACCACCTACTCAGAGGTGACCGGTGCCGTCACCCTGACGCGCGCCTTCAATCCGCGCATCATGCTGGTGACCGCCGCCATTGCCATCGTGCTGTCTTTTCTCGGCAAGCTGGGCGCCTTGCTGCAGACCATCCCGGCGCCGGTGATGGGGGGCATCATGACGCTGCTGTTCGGCTCCATCGCCGTGGTGGGCATGAATACCCTGGTCCGGGCGGGGAGCGCCTTGACCGAGCCGCGCAACCTGGTGGTGGTGTCGCTGATCCTGGTCTTTGGCATCGGAGGCATGCAGTTCGGTGACGGCCAGTTCACTCTGCAGGGGGTGAGCCTCGCGGCGCTGGTCGGCATCGGGCTCAACTGGCTGCTGCCCAGCGCCCCCGAGGCCTGACCGAAGGACGTTCAGCAAGACGGCGCCATCTCGGAAAGCCGAGGGGGATCAGCCCTCGGCACCATTCTGGCCATGATGCAGCACCTCGCCGCCATCCGAGAAGGAGGGCGGGGTGTTGGCGCTGACGATCACGCATTCGGTGTCGCCGACATTGCGGAAGCGGTGGGGCAGCCGGGAATCGAAGTAATAGGCGTCGCCCGCTGACAGAATCGCCACTTCGCCGTTGACCGTGATTTCGATGCGGCCGGCGATGACGACGCCACCTTCTTCGCCGTCGTGCTCGAGCATGTCTTCGCCGCTGTCGGCGCCGGGAGGATAGCGTTCATGCAGTACCGACATGCGGCGGTCGGGACGACGTGCGGCCACCAGGCGCCATGAGAGCACGCCGTCGCCGATTTCGGTGAGCTCGTCGGCCTTGTAGAAAGGACGAGGGTGGCTGGGTTCGTCCCCGGCAAAGAAGGCGTTGATCGAGACCGGCAAGGCGTCGAGTATTTTCTTCAGCGAGCTGACCGACGGGCTGACGCTGTTCTGTTCGATCAGCGAGATGGTGCTGTTGGTGACCTGGGCGCGCTTGGCGAGCTCGCGCTGCGAAAGGTGTCGTTCCTGTCGAAGCTGACGCAGGCGTGCCCCGACGTCGAATCCTTCTTCCATCCTGTGTCCTGTATGCGGCGTTGCCGCCATCCTGCATCGTGGAAAATTCTTGACGAATGATACCCGCTCGAGGCCCTGTCGGTCACCATTGCGGGCCGGGGCCATGGCACCGCATCGCAGGGTAAGGCATCATGGCAGAAGTGAAGCATTGCCGAAGGCAGGAGACGACATGATCCGTCGCGACGACCTGACCGGTCTGGTACTGGCCGGTGGTCGGGGGAGCCGCATGAGAGGGTGCGACAAGGGGCTCGAGCCTTTTCTCGGCCGTCCCCTGGCGGCTCATGCCGGTGCTGTGTTGCGCGGGCATGTCAGCGAACTGCTGATTTCCGCGAATCGGCATCTTGGCGCCTACGCGGCATTGGCCGATCGGGTCGTCGAGGATATCACGTCGGATTATCAGGGGCCGCTGATGGGGCTTTACAGTGGTCTGCGTGCTGCCCGCACCCCCTGGCTGGTGGTCGTGCCCTGCGATGCACCGGCACTGCCGCTTTCGCTTGTCTCCCGTCTGGTTGAGACCATTGGCGAGGGGGACATCGCAGTCGCCCACGACGGTCGACGGGCGCATCCCGTGGTGGCTCTGGTGCGCGTCGCTCTGGCGGATGATCTGGCGCGTTGCCTGGCCGAGGGCGAGCGCAAGGTCGAAGCCTGGCAGGCGCGCCATGCGCGAGTCTGGGTCGATGTCTCCGACTGCCCCGAGGCCTTTGCCAACCTGAACACCGATGCCGAGCGGCAGCGTCTAGCGCAGGCGCTCGGAGGGGAGGCATCGCCGACATGACCGAAGGGATGTCCACGACACTGACAATGCCGGAAACGCCGGCCCTGCTGGGCATCGCGGCCTGGAGCGGAACGGGCAAGACGACGCTGCTCGAGCAGTTGCTGCCCGCCCTGCGGCAGCGAGGTCTGCGGGTGGCGGTGATCAAGCATGCACACCATGCCTTCGATGTCGATCAACCGGGCAAGGATAGCCACCGCTTGCGTCAGGCCGGTGCCATGCCGATGCTGGTGGCATCCCGGGCACGCATCGCGATGATGCTGGAGACGCCGGACCAGGAAGAAGCGGACCTGGCACAACTGATCGAGATGGTACGCCCGCAGGCACCGGACCTGATCCTGGTGGAGGGGTTCAAGGCCTGGCCGCTGCCCAAGCTGGAACTGTATCGGAGTGAGCTCGGCAAGCCGCCGCGCGCCGCGGAGGACCCTTGGGTGAAGGCCGTGGCCGCCAAGGGGGACTGGCAGCCGCCGGTCGGCGTCGAGAGCCTGGATCTCGATGACCTCGACACCTTGATCGACTGGGTAGCGGCCTGGCCGGTGCGCTGGCCTTCCGAACGCGCACCCCGGCCCGTGGCAGGTGATCGGTGAGATTGTCCGGCGTCGCGGTCCTGCCCGGTCATCCTGACGTAGATGATGATCGCCGGAGGGCCGGCTTTGGCCTGTCAGCGGGCGACCATCCAACCCTATACCGTGACCGTCATGAGGCATTGAATCCATGACCCTGACTCATCTCAACGTACGCGGCGAGGCCCGCATGGTCGATGTGGCCGACAAGCCGGAGAGTCGTCGCGAAGCCAGCGCCTCTGGCTTCATCCATATGCAACAGTCGACATTGCAACTGTTGGTCGAGGGCAATCTTCCCAAGGGCGACGTGCTGGCCACTGCGCGCATTGCCGCGATTCAGGCCGCCAAGCGTACCCATGAACTGATCCCCTTGTGCCATGCCTTGCCCTTGTCCAAGGTCGAGGTCGATTTCCATGTCGACGAGGCCGAAGGCGGCGTGCGTGTCACCGCGAACTGTCGGTTGAATGGCCGAACGGGTGTGGAAATGGAAGCCTTGACGGCGGTTTCCGTGGCGTGTCTGACGCTCTACGATATGTGTAAGGCGGTGGACAAGGATATGGTGATCGGTGAGATCCGCCTGGAGGAAAAGCGTGGAGGCAAATCTGGCGAGTATCGACGTGCGGCACCGGCCGAGCCGGCGCCCATCGTGACGGGCGAGGGTGCCAGCGGAGAGGTGTCGCTGGGTGTGCGCTGTGCGTTGGGTGAGCCCTGCGTCCGCGTCAAGTGTCTGGCGGAGCTTCGCGAGCGTCTTGGCGTCGGAGAAGTCGCGGTACCCTTCGATCGACTCGAGAGTGCTGACATCAATGGCCTCAAGGCGGTATTGAAAGAGATGGACGCACGTTTTGCCGGTCTCGAAGAGGGCCGTGTCCTGTGCGCCGTCAATCAGGTCATGGCAGGAGGTGCCACGCCATTGACCGCCGATGACGAAGTTGCCTTCTTCCCCCCGGTGACCGGAGGCTGACAGCATGATCCGCGTACAACAACAATGCTTCGATGCGGGCGATGAACAGCGGGCGTTGCTGGCCGGGCGCCATGATATCGGTGCGGTGGTCGGCTTCACGGGACTGGTGCGGGACTTCAACGAGCGCCCCGATGTTCAGGCGCTGACTCTCGAGCATTATCCCGGAATGACCGAGGCCGCCTTGGCCGAGATCGTTGCCGAGGCCGAGTCGCGCTGGCCACTGCAGGACGTGCGCTTGGTGCATCGTGTGGGACGTCTTGAGCCTGGAGACCCTATCGTCCTGGTGTTGGTCGCCAGTGCACATCGACGCTCGGCCTTCGAGGCCTGCGATTTCATCATGGATTATCTCAAGACGCGTGCGCCTTTCTGGAAAAAGGAGCATACCGCCAGTGGCGATTACTGGGTCGCCGAACGCGAGACTGACCACCGAGACGCCCGACGCTGGGAGGCCATATCATGACCGATGAGCTCATCGACGATTTCGGCAGACGGGTGAGCTATGTGCGCATCTCCGTCACGGATCGCTGTGACTTCCGATGCGTGTATTGCATGAGCGAGGAAATGACGTTTCTGCCACGCGAGCAGGTGCTGACCCTCGAAGAGCTCGGGCTGGTCGCCAGAGCCTTTACCGAGCTGGGCGTGGAAAAGATTCGCCTGACCGGTGGGGAGCCTCTGGTCAGGCGTGACATCGATCGTCTGGTGGCCGATATGGGGGCGTTACCGGGGCTCAAGGACTTCGCCATGACGACCAATGGCGCAGGCCTCGGTAAATATGCATCGCGCCTTCGCGAAGGGGGACTGCAACGTCTCAACATCAGTATCGATTCTCTGGATCCGGAACGCTTTCGGCGCCTGACGCGAACTGGTGACCTCAACAAGGTCATCGATGGCATGCGGGCTGCTCGAGAGGCAGGCTTCGAGCGGATCAAGCTCAATGCCGTGATTCTCAAGGGGCGCAATGATGACGAAGTGACATCACTGGTCGAATTCGCTCGCCAGGAGGGCGTCGATATCAGCTTTATCGAGGAAATGCCGCTTGGTGACGTCTCCGATCATTCGCGTGCGGAAACCTACTGCTCGAGCGACGAGGTCCAGGCGTTGATCGAGCAGCACTACGAACTCATTCCCACTGCCGAGACCACTCTGGGCCCATCCCGCTATTTTCGTATGCCCGATAGCGAGAGCCGAGTAGGCTTCATCTCGCCGCACAGCCATAATTTCTGCGCTTCCTGCAATCGTGTGCGTGTCACGGTCGAAGGGCGTCTCCTGCTGTGTCTGGGCAATGAACACTCCGTCGACCTCAGGGCCGTGTTGCGCCGTCATCCCGGCAATATCGAGGAACTCAAGAAAGCCATCGTGGCGGCAATGCCTCTCAAGCCGGAGCGTCATCACTTCACCACCGATGGGGATGTGCAAGTGGTTCGTTTCATGAACATGACCGGTGGCTGATTGCTTCCAGTGGCTCGATTGATCGTTTTTTACGATTGATGATCCGAGTGTTTTCACTGGCTTTTCTTGCCAAACCTGCATTGGCGAATATACTTTTGTTTAGGCCGGATGATCGGCTTTTGGGAAAGCCTGAGTGCTTCGGCGCGATGCAGGCTCGGTGACCGATTGCAAATGCCGGGATTCGCGATCGTATATTCAGTATTTCCCTTGCACGTCAAAATTCGTCATGGAGGGGGTAATGTCCAATCAGACCCTGGAGCGAATCGCTCGAAACAAGAATGTGGCACGCGCGGCGGCTCGTCAGTTGAGCATGGAGCAACTGCATAAACTGGCTGAGGTGATCGGCGAGGTTATCGAGCAGAAGAACGACGAGGAAAAGCGCCGTCAGGAAGAAGAGGCGCAAAAGGCGCGCAAGCTTGCGGAAATCCGTGAGCAGATCAATGAGGCCGGCCTTTCCCTTGAAGATCTGGTACCTGACCAGCCGAAGCGCAAGCGCGGTCGTCCGCCGAAGAATGCCAAGGATGCCGACAAGGGGTAAAGGAAAGGCAACGCGCTGAAGGACAAGGCCAGGAGAAGGGCATGCACTCTGTGCCACTTCTTTTGGTCGGCTCGTTACTTTTCCATCACGGCTTGGGTCTCCACGGCGAAGATCTGAAAATGGACGTCGGGCACGCGGTGGAGATGGTCGGCTAACCAGGCCATCAAGTCGGGATAAAGGATTGCACGCAAGTCCGCCAGGGAATCCCCTTGGGCGGTTTCCAGGCATTCGTCGAGCCGATCGGCCAATGATGCTTCGTCGAGAGGGCTGGTGTGACTGTCGTCCAGCATGAGGCGCCCGATGCGTGTCCATCCTTGTTCGGTGGCAGCCACGGAAATGGCCAGGAAGAGCTGGCCATGGCGTGTGCTAGAATCCCCTTCCGCTCCCACAACGGGCGCGATCTTGTCTTGATCGATGATGTGTGGTGTCAGTCGATAATGTCGCTCGAGCTGGAGGCCCTGATCATCCAGCCGTATTAGGTCTCCGTTATGCGGCGTCAGCGGTGCCTCGATCGACATCTCGCGCGCGATAGCCTGGTGAGCCTTCTGGTGGCGCGCTTCACCGTGTACGGGCAGCAAGCGATGCGGTGAAACCCACTCGTAGAAGGTACGCAATTCATCCTGATAGGGGTGGCCCGAGGCATGCAGCCCTGGTCGCTGTATGTCGTCCAGCAGCGTGACGCCGGTCAGTCTCAAGGCATGCTTCAAGCGCTCGATGAGGCGTTCGTTGCCGGGAATGGCACGGGCCGAGAAGATGACGCTGTCGCCCGTCATCAATTCGAAATGCGGATGACGCCCTGCCGCCAGTCGTGACAAGGCCGCGCGGGGTTCGCCTTGACTGCCGGTAGCGATCACCAGGACTTCCTCGGCGGGCAGATAGCCCAGGTCCCGCACCGGAACCAGGGGAGGGAAATCTTCCAGATAACCGAGTCCCTGGGCGATTCGCACCATGCGTTCCATGGAACGTCCCATCAGGCTGATGCGTCTTCCGCAACGGTCGGCTGCGCGGGCTATGGCCAGTACCCGGTCGAGGTTGCTGGCAAAGCAGCTGACCACCACACGACCGGTGAGTGGGGCGATGGCGCTTTCCAGGGCAAGCGCTACCTCACTTTCGCTGCGTGAATGCCCTGGCTCCGGCGCGCAGGTAGAGTCGCCGACCACCAGGTCAACCGGCGCAATCGCGCGGTAGGTGTCGGGATCGATGGGTGCGCCGAGCAATGGGGCGGGATCGAGCTTCCAGTCGCCGGTGTGCAGAATGCGGCGTTCGCCGGCTTGTATCAGCAGGGCGCAGCTTTCCGGTATCGAATGCGTCAGGGGCAGGTAGCGCAGTGCGAAGTAGCCGACCTCGATCGCTTCCCCGGGCTCGATGACGTGGATAGCATCGGTGCGCAGGCCGCGTTCCGCGAACTTGCTGTGCAACAGGCCGGCGGCAAGGGGAGTGGCATGGATCGGGCAACCCCATTGCGGCCACAGCCAGGCGGCCGCGCCGATATGGTCCTCGTGGCCATGGGTGATGACGAGCGCCTCTGGCGCGATGCCGAGTGTGTCGATCGGGGTCAGATCGGGCACTTGCAGGGGGGCGCCAGGCAGGTCCTGGCGAATCATCATGCCGCAGTCCACGGCGATCCAGCGGTCCCGGTGCCCATAGAGCGTGAGGTTCATGCCGATCTCGCCACAACCGCCGAGCGGAAGGAGATGAAGCGGGGCGCGGCGGCGGGAACGGATCTGGACGCGGGGCTGAGGCATCGAGCAAAGCTGAGCAAGGTGTGTGCCATTCACTATACGGGATCGTCGCCATGCCCCACAATGCGCCGCTTCGTGGTGTGTGGTGGCTGCTGGATTTCGCTACAATGTCGCCCCTTGTGGTTACCCCAATTTGTTCTTCCAATGGAATGCGTTTGCGATGTCTCATTACTATCGTCTGGTGATTTCCTGCCCTGATCGTCTGGGAATCGTGGCCCGAGTGTCCAGCTTTATCACCGGACATGGTGGTTCCATTACCGAAGCTAGCCAGCATTCCGATCTCGAGTCCGGGCGTTTCTTCATGCGCTACGAGATCCTGGCGGACTCTGTCGACATGACGCCGGAAGACCTGCGTGAGGCTTTCGAGCCCATTGCCCGGGAATTCGATATGCAGTGGGCGCTGACCGATACCCGACAGCGTCGTCGCGTGGTGCTGATGGTGTCCCGGGAAAGCCATTGTCTGGTGGATCTGCTTTACCGTTGGACCGCTGGTGAGCTCGACTGCGATATCGCGGCGGTGATTTCCAATCACGACGACCTGCGCAGTCTGGTGGAATGGCACGAGATTCCCTACCACCATGTGCCGGTGCCGAGCGAGGACAAGGCGCCGGCCTTCGCCGAGGTCGAACGACTTGTCGAGTCGGCGGGCGCCGATTGCGTGGTGCTGGCGCGTTACATGCAGATTCTCCCTCCAGGGCTCTGCCAGCGCTATGCTGGCCGCGTGCTCAATATCCATCACAGCTTCCTGCCATCCTTCGCCGGAGCCAAGCCTTATCACCAGGCATACCAGCGCGGGGTGAAGCTGATCGGTGCCACCTGCCATTACGTGACCGAAGAACTGGATGCCGGTCCCATCATCGAGCAGGATATTCATCGGGTCAGCCATTGCCACACGCCCGATGACCTGGTGCGTTTCGGTCGCGATGTCGAGAAGGCGGTGCTGGCGCGAGGCGTGCGTTGGCACCTGGAAGATCGCGTCTTGCGCCATGGCAACAAGACGGTGGTCTTCGCCTGAGGCGCGGGATCGGCTACAACGGCAGGGGGAGTTGCAGGCGGGCTTCTTCGGACACCAGGCGTGCGCCCACGCCGAGCAGTCTGACGGGGCGGTGGGCGCGTGACCAGGCGTGTTCGAGCAGCTGCGAGAAGCTCTCCTGAGACACCGGAAGGCCTCGGCTCTCTAGGGTGGTGAGACTGAAATCGTCGAAGCGAACCTTGACGAACAGGCCGGCAAGAGGCGGCTGGCCGTGTCGATCCAGCCGTTCCGTCAAGCGTTCGCACAAGGGGACCAGTGCCTGTCGGGCGCTGTCGAGGTCCGGTAGATCCTGCCCGAAGGTCGTCTCGACGCTGATCGATTTGCGCTCTCGCTCGGTGCGTACTGGGCGTTCGTCGATGCCTCGCGCCAGTTCGAACAGCCGCCGTCCGAACTTGCCGAACTCGTCGATCAGTCGCTCGAAGGGCTGGTGTCTGAGGTCGGAGCAGGTCGTGATGCCCAGGGCTTCCAGCCGTGCCGCGGTGGCGGGGCCAACGCCGTGGAGCTTGTTCACCGGCAGCGAGGCGACGAAGTCGTCGACCTGTTCCGGAGGAATCACTGTGAGACCATCGGGTTTTTCCCAGTCGCTGGCGATCTTGGCCAGGAACTTCGCCGGCGCGACGCCCACCGACACGGTGATGCCGGTGCGGGCCAGGCATTCCCGCTTGAGCCATTGGGCCATCCAGGTTGCGCTGCCCTGGAAGTCCTCGACATCGGTGACGTCCAGAAAGGCTTCATCGAGCGAGAGGGGTTCGACCAGCGGCGTCAGCTCGTGGAAGATTCGCTGAATATCCCGGGAGACCGCACGGTACTTGTCGAAATCGCCGGGCAGCAGGGTCAGGTGGGGGCAGAGCCTCAGTGCCCGGGCAGTGGGCATGGCCGAATGGATGCCGTAGGCCCGGGCCGGATAGTTGCAAGTGGCGATCACGCCGCGGCGTTCCCGTGAGCCTCCGATGGCCAGGGGGATGTCGCGCAACGAGGGATCGTCGCGCATCTCGACGGCCGCGTAGAAGCAGTCGCAGTCGGCATGCAGGATCTTGCGCACGGCCGTCTCCGCACCTCTCGTCCACCGGGGTCAGGCCAGGGCCTGGCCGTTGCCACCCCGGATGACACCCACGCCGATACCCTCGATCTCCAGTTCCTGATGGCGAAGATCAACCTCGATGGGAGCGAAGTCGGGATTCTCGGCTTCCAATACCACGTGATGGCCCTGGCGATGGAAGCGTTTGACGGTGACCTCATCCTCGAGCCGTGCCACCACGATCTGCCCGTCGCGGATGCGCTCGGTACGATGCACGGCCAGCAGATCACCCTCGAGAATGCCGATGTTCTGCATGGATAGGCCGCGAACCCGCAGCAGGTAGTCGGCACGGGGAGTGAAATATTCGGGCGGCAGTGGGCAGTAGCGATCGATATGCTCGGTGGCGAGGATCGGGCTGCCGGCTGCCACTTCGCCGATGATCGGCAACCCTTGGGAGGAGGTGGTATCTCCGGAGGCATCGCCGACCGCCTGGGTGTCGTTCTCCTGGGCCGGCAGACGAATGCCCCTCGATGTGCCGCGAATCACTCGGATGACCCCCTTGCGTTCCAGGGCGCGGAGGTGTTCTTCGGCGGCATTGGGCGAGCGAAAGCCGAGAGCACGGGAGATTTCGGCCCGGGTCGGGGGATAGCCCAGCTCGTTCATGGTCTTGACGATGAAGTCGAGGACATTCTGCTGGCGGGGCGTGAGGGAGCGAGTCATGCGACCTCCGGGTCGAGAACCTGTTAGTGGACGGTTCGGTGAGCCTGGTGCGCTTGAAACGCCGGGCGAGCCCGGGCATTTTCTGGCAGCGTCAGAGCCGACCTCCATGTTATTGGTCAAGTATACAGCATGATGATCTATCCAGTAAAAGAGGGCCGCGTTGTCGGTCTACGCTGTGTGCTCGATTCGACATTTCAAACAGTTGACGGTTCGTGACATTGAGGCAATGTGATGGCTGTCGTACACTTGCTTCATATTCAAACAATTGTTTACAACATTGGACCCGATTCATGGCCCAGCCCGACACCGTCACGCGTATTCTGGACACCGCCGAAGTGCTGTTCGCCGAACGAGGGTTCGCCGAGACATCATTGCGCAACATCACCAGCAAGGCCAAGGTCAACCTGGCAGCGGTGAATTATCACTTCGGCTCCAAGAAGTCGTTGATCCAGGCTGTCTTCTCGCGTTACCTGGATCCCTTCACCACGCGCTTTCATGCCGCCCTGGATGATCTGGAGGCGCGGCACCGCCAGGATGGCAGCATTATTCCCCTCGAGGAACTGCTCGAGACCATGGCACGAACTGTGCTCGAGGTGCCGGCGGAGCGTAATAGCCTGAAAGTGTTCATGCGCCTACTGGGCCTGGCGTACAGTCAGGCTCAGGGGCATCTGCGTCGTTATATCCAGGAAGAGTACGGCAGCGTCTTCACGCGGTTTACCGAACTGGTGAGAAAGGCGACGCCGGAACTGCCGGACGCCGAGCGTTTCTGGCGCCTGCACTTCGTGCTCGGCACGGTGATCTTCACGCTCTCGGGGCTGGATGCGTTGCGTGATATCGCCGAGCAGGATTACCACGAGCATGTCTCGGTACGTGACCTGATCCGGCGCCTGCGCCCCGTGGTGGTATCGGCAATGCAGGCCCCATTGCCTGAGCCGCCGGTACAGGAAGTAAGTTGATTGGTGCGCACACCGTGTCCTGAACCCATAAGCCCCTCAAGGGGCCTTCGATGCGCTATTGAGTGTTGCTGACCGCCAGGATGTCGCGCACCGCCACGCGTCGGCGTTTTCCTAGATAGCACCGCCGAGCGCGAAGATGGGCAGATACATCGCCACGACCAGCCCTCCAACCATCACCCCCAGGATCACGATGACGGCGGGCTCGAGCAGCGATGTCAGCACATCGACACGTTCATCGACTGCCTGTTCGTAATGGTCGGCGATACGATCGAGCATCTGATCCAGGGTGCCGGATTCTTCGCCAATGGCGATCATCTGGATCGCCAGTGAGGGAAAACCTTTCGAATGGCGCATGGCGACGTGAAGAGGCTGGCCGTCCAGCACGTCGTGCCGGATATGATCGACGGCCGTGCCGAAGGCGCGATTTCCCGTGGCGCCGGCAGCACTTTCCAGCCCTTCTACCAGGGGGACGCCAGCACCGACGGTGGTCGCCAGAGTCCGGCAATAGCGGGCCACGCAAGACTTCGCGAGAATGTCGCCAAGCACGGGCAAGCGGAGCGCCAGCGCATGCAGGCGGCCAGCGAAAGTCGAGGAACGACGTTGGCCGACATGCACCAGCAGGGGCAGGCCGATCACCAGCATGACTCCCCAGAGCCAGTAGTGTTGGACAGCCTGGGAAAGCATCAGGGTCAGCCGCGTCAACGCCGGCAACTCGGCGCCGAAATCGCGAAACAGCCCTTCGAAGCGGGGCACGACCTTGATCAGCAGCAGGGTGGCGACCACGATCCCGGTGGCAAGAACGACGGCCGGATACCAGAGAGCCTTGCGGACGCGGGCCTGGAGCCTTTCGACCTTTTCCTTGTGGGTCGCCACGCGGTCGAGCATGCGCTCGAGTGTCCCGGATTGCTCCCCGGCTGCCACCAGATGAGTGAACAGGCTCCCGAAATGCCGAGGATGTCGCTCCAGTGCCTCGGCCAGGCTGGCGCCCTCGGCCACGTCCTTGCCCAGGGTTTCCACCAGCAGACGCATGGCCGGCTTCTCGACGCCGTTGGCGATCACCTTGAACCCTTGCAGCACGGGAATGCCGGCACGGAGCAGGGTGGCCATCTGGCGTGCAAACAGCATGATGTCACGGGACCCGACACGGCCTGCCCCCGTGCCGAAGCCTCGCTTGAGCCGAATATGTCGGACGAGGATGCGTTGCTCGGCAAGGCGTCTGGCGACGTCTTCGCGTCGTGGGGCAACGACCTCGCCGGTGATGCGTCGTCCGTCCGCATCCCGCCCCGTCCAGCGCCAGCGGCGTGGTCTGGTGTCATCACCACGGTGAGCTTTGGCATCTTCCATATTGCGCTGTCTCAGTGATTGCCGGTGACGCGGTTTACCTCGGCGAGACTGGTCAAGCCTTGCAGGGCCTTGTCGAGCCCATCGTGCCACAGACTCGGGTAGCCACTGCGTCGTGCCTGTGCCTCGAGATCGGAGGCCTTGCCGCGACGCAGTATCCGCTCGCGCATCGCCGAGTCGATCGGCACGGTTTCGTAAAGGCCGATGCGCCCCTTGAAGCCTTGCGTGCAATAGCTGCAACCAACGGGTTCATGAAGGTCGGCATGGCTGGCGGCCTGCTCATCGATACCGAGATCCTGAAGGGTTCGCTCATCCAGCACGACGGGCCGCTTGCAGTGGTCACAGAGTCGACGCGCCAGTCGCTGGGCGATGATCAGGCTCACCGAGCTGGCGATGTTGAAGGGGGCGATCCCCATGTCGACCAATCGGGTCAGGGTCTGTGCGGCGGAGTTGGTATGTACCGTGGAGAGCACGAGATGGCCGGTCTGCGATGCCTTGATGGCGATCTCCGCAGTTTCCCGGTCACGAATCTCGCCGACCATCACCACGTCCGGGTCCTGCCTCAGGAAGGCACGCAGAGTGCTGGCGAAATCCAGCCCGATGCGTGGCTGGACGTTGACCTGATTGATGCCTTCCAGCTTGATTTCCACTGGATCTTCGGCAGTGCAGATATTGCGGCTGGCCTCATTGAGCCGTCCCAGGCCGGTATACAGCGTTACCGTCTTGCCACTCCCGGTGGGGCCCGTGACCAGAATCATGCCCTGTGGCGCGGACAGGGCGGATTCGTAGAGCCGCCTTTGTATCGGGGAGAGGCCGAGCTGGTCGATATGCCAGTGTGCCGTGGTGGGATCGAGCAGGCGTAGCACGATTTTTTCGCCATGCACCGTGGGCAGGGTGCTGACGCGGAAGTCGATTCCGGGGCCTCCGAGGTGACGCCACTTGATGGCACCATCCTGGGGAAGCCGCCGTTCCGAGATATCCAGGTGTGCCATCACCTTGAGGCGAGCGGCGATGCGTGAGCGCATCGAGACGGGCGGGTGCGCCACATCGTGCAGCATGCCGTCGATCCGCAGGCGGATGCGCAGATGTTCCGCGTAGGGTTCGAAGTGGATGTCGGAGGCTCCATGCTGGATGGCCTCCTGAAGGATGCTGTCGATGAAGGCAATCAGCGGGGCGTCGTCATGCGAGGTGCCGGATGCCGCGATGTCATCCTCACGGCCTGCCCCCGTGGAGATGGGGGTTGCCTCCATGCGAGCCAGCGCCGCCAGTGCATCGTTTCTGGGGGTGAGGTAACGATCCAGCCAGGCCGCGAGCTGGTCCCTGGGCGCCAGGACGCCCTCCGGGGTTAGACCGGTGGCGAAGCGTAGTTTTCGTCCAGTTCGGCCAGCTTCGCAGGATGGTCGATGGCGACGGTGAGGCGCTGCCCGTGATGACGCAAGGGTAGTACTTCTAGCCGGCGAAGCAGAGCTTGCGGATACTGCTCGACGGGAGGCAGCTCGCCGAACGCCAGCGTCTCCAGGTCGATCACGGGCAGCCCGTATTCTCTCGACGCCACCTCGGCGACTTGCCGTGCCGTCAGGGCCCCGACATCGATGAGGTGGGACATAAACGAGCATTCCTGCCGCTGGGCCTGACATTCCAGGCGCTGTGCACTCCGGGCATCGAGCAGGCCCTCATCGACCAGGCGCCGAGCCAGGCCAGCAAGCTCCTCGGAGGATGGCTCGGGTTCCTGCCCCATGTCTTCACCTGCCGGATATCCACTCATGGCAGCTCGCGATACTGGTTGGATCACTGCCGAGTCTAGTCAGTCGGTGCGATGTCGGCCCTAGGCGTTTTGCGTAGGGAGGGCGAGGAATTTGCAGACTCCTTCATGCGAAATATCGACGCCGAGAAGACAGAGAATCTTCCTTGTCGGGTTTAGGCTCGCTTCCTACCGTCAAGGTCAAGAGCGGCAGGCATGGAGGGAAGTGCGGATACAACCGACAGAAGTCCCGCGGCTTCTGATCAGCCAATGCGGATAGGCAATCGGGGAGACAGACATGGAAAGGATGACACAAGACGCGAGCGTGCACGCGCCGATGAGGCAAGCCGGCTTTACCCTGATCGAACTGCTGATCGTGGTGGCGATCATCGGCATATTGGCGGCAATTGCCGTACCTCGTTACCAGGATTATACGGAACGCGCCAGACACAGCGCCGCGTTGTCGGAGCTGAGTGCGGCGAAGCTGCGTGTCTCAATGAATATTTCCGAGGGCCTGGAGGACCCCTGCGAGGACGTGGGATGGAACTGCACCGTCAGCGGGGATTCCGGCTCCATCGAGAATACCGAGCAGAGCAATGAGACCGGCTCCGAGAATGTCCATCCCAACGCCGTGCTGACCTGGAATGCCGACAACGAGGACGGCATTACCTGGCAAGCGAAGGACTGGAACGATGAATGAGGGCCATGCAAGGCGGCGACACAGTCAATCGCTCCGGCAGCGGTGATCACGCCGGCCGAGTCATTCGGCCGGCTTGCCGGCCCAGAGCTCGCCGATACGGCACTCGGCCAGGCTGCGGTAGGCCTCGCCACGCAGCTTGCTGGCGGTCAAGGAGGCTTGGATGGCGGGCCAGCGCTCGTCGGTACGCCGCGGCAACGGGCGGACGTGGGCATCGATCCAGTTCAGGTGCCCCTGGTCATCCACCATGAGATTGTTGTAGTGCAGGTCCCGATGTACGTAGCCGGCATGGGCGAGTTGCACGACTTCCTGGCAGAAGTGCTCGAGAAAGCGTTGTCGTCCGTCCTCGTCGAGTTCATCGAAGACCTCCCCACCCACTCGGGCATTGTGTAGCTGTTCCATCAGCAGCAGTGACGGATTCCGGTTGGCGGGATTGAAGGAAATGCCCCAACCGTAACAGTCGGGCACGCGCAGACCTGCATGCCGCAGGATGCGACGGCTGAGAAACTCCTTGCGGGCATCGGACTGCATCAGCAAGCGCTTCTCGAGATAATCGCGATACATCCATTTCAGTGGCTGCCGTTGCTTGCGGTACTTGTCCGGTACCACCTTGGCGAGGATTCGCTGATCCTGCGAGACATAGAATCGGCTGCTGCCCAAAGCCTCGAAGGCTGCCGTCGTCGTAGTGCTGGCCAGTCGCAGGCGATCCGGCAGATTACGAGGATGAAAGATGAGATAACGTCGGCGACGATCATCGAAGGGAATGTCGAGCAGTTTCACGAGCGGACTCTTCTCGGGACCTGTTTGGAGCAGGTCATAGGACAAGTAGAATCGGCATGCCGAGATGGTGTGCTGACATTCCTGCCGATGCTAGGCCATTGATTCTACCGTTTCGGGAGGTAAGCGCCTAGCCATGATCACCATGCGGCAGAGAGCCCGGCGTTCTCTGCGAGGCGGCGTTGCACGATCACTCGCCGTTGAGCGTTGCGATCAGGCGTCGGGGACCGCCATGGTCACGATGCTCGCCGAGCCAGATGCCCTGCCAGGTACCGAGTGCCAGACGACCGTCACGCACGGCCAGTGTCAACTGGTTACCGAAGAGGCTGGCCGCGATATGGGCGGGCATGTCATCGGGCCCCTCCATAGTGTGGCGAAAATAGGGCAGATCGCCCGGGATTCGATCCCGCAGGAACGCATCCATGTCGTGGCGTACATCGGGGTCGGCATTTTCGTTGAGAGTCAGCGAGGCGGAAGTGTGCAAAAGCTGCAGGTGCAGCAGGCCCCTTTTCAAGGTGCTCAGTCGAGGAACCGACCCGACGATCTCTTCGGTGATCAGGTGAAAGCCGCGTGAACGCGGCGCGAGGCGGATTTCTTGCTGATCCCACATGGTCACTTGCCCTCGAGAGTGTGGATACCCGTCGAAGGATAGGGGATATGAAGAAACGCGGATAGTTGCTCACCGCGCCTCGCTGTCCTTGCGCTCATCGAGCAGGGCCTTCTGGAAGTAGTCGTCGATGCGGGCATGGCTGCGAGCGTACCAATCGTCGTCCTTGGTGATGGCGCGCTCGGCATTCAATGGATGGGTGGGAATGTGAAGGCGCATGTCGACGCCGCTGTCGGGATGATGGGTAACTTGCAGGGTAGCCGAGCGACGCGAGGGGCCGTAGGGGATGAGCCGGGCCAGGGCGGCCTGCCGTTCGCTGGAGGTGGCGAAACGGATGAAGTCGCGGGCGATGTCGGGATGGGCAGCATACCGGGGCACAGCCCAGGTTTCGTGCTCCTGGACCTGGCCGTCCCAGAGAATGTCGATAGGCAGGTCGCGGTTGATCATGGCGTCGAAAAAGCGCCCATTGTAGCCCGAGGCCATGACCACTTCGTTGTCAGCGAGCAGTCGGACCGGGGTGTCGCCGGCCTTCCACCAACGGAGGTTTTCGAGGCTGTCGATTCGTTCGAAGGCGAGCGAGAGGCCACGATGCGTGCTGAGCAACCGATAGATTTCTTCCCGAGGCACGCCATAGGAGAGCAGCGCCCACTCCAGGTTGACCGCGGGCGTGCGTTGCAGGGCGCGAGGGCCGGGGAAGCGCTGCTGGTCGAAGAGATCGGCGATCTCGGTGGGGCGCCGACCGGGAAAGGCATCGCGGCGATAGGCGACGACGGTGGCGAAGACCGAGTGGGTGATGGAGCAGCGATTCAGGGCACCGTCGATGAAGTCGCGTTCGGCGGGGGTACCGTCAGGCGCGGGAGCGGGCAGATCGGGCGACAGTGGCTCGAGCAGCTGCTCGGCGCAGGCGGACTTGGCCTGGCTACGGGTCATGTCGATCAGGTCCCAGGGCACCTTGCCTTCGGCCACGGCGTGGCGCAGCTCG
This sequence comes from Halomonas caseinilytica, assembly GCF_001662305.1. Lineage (GTDB taxonomy): Bacteria > Pseudomonadota > Gammaproteobacteria > Pseudomonadales > Halomonadaceae > Halomonas > Halomonas caseinilytica. The sequence continues at coordinate 15,676 of NZ_BDEP01000007.1, read as the reverse complement.
GCGATATCGCCGTCGTACTGATGGACCTCCACCGGAATGCCCGTGACCTCGGTGAAAGGTGCGAACAGGGCGCGCTGCTGGGCCCGCTCATAGGCGCCGCCCCAACTGAGCACGGTCAGTGCGTCGACCGGGGTGTTATCGCCGTGGGGCGAGGATGCCAGCAGGAGCATCATGCAGAGCAGCGCGCCAGAACAGGCGCGGCGTATGCCGTGATCAACCCGTGCCATGTTCCTCCCGTCGCAGTGCTTCGCTGTGCTGCAGGTAAGCGCGAGCGATACTTGCCTCATAGACCACGCCGAGGAAGGCATCGCCGGCCTTGTCGTCGACCACGGCGATCGCCTCGCCAGTGACGTCCTGGAGTTGGTGCATGGCCTCCCACACCGAGGCTTCCGGTCCCAGCACTGGGCGTGGGGTGCGCGGGCAGTCGCGGACCTGGCGCCTCCCCCGGTCGCGTTCGCGCATGACCTCGAGGTCGGCCAGTGTCACGCTGCCCCGATAGCGGCCCTTGTCGTCGACCAGATAGGCCTCGCCGTGACCTCCATGGCCGAGGATTGCCACGGCATCGTCAATGCGCGTGCTCGGTTGCAGGGTCACGCAGTCCTGGCTCAGCAGGTGCTTGAGTCGAGCGCTCTGCAGCAGGGCCCGGCCACGTCCGGCCGAGAGATCCAGGCCGCGCTTGGCGAGCTGGATATCGAAAAGTGAACGGCCGAACAGTTGCGCGGCGATGGGGCTGGCCAGGGTCACGCTGGCCAGGGCGGCGGTGGTCAGTACGTAGCTGCCGGTGAGTTCGAAGACGATCAGCAAGCTGGTCAGCGGGGCTCCGATCACCGGCGCGGTCACCGCGACCATGCCGCATACGGCATAGAAGACGAAGGTGTCGCCGGCCAGGCCGGCATTGCCGATCAGGGTGCCGCACAGCGCACCGAACAGCGTACCGATCACCAGCGCAGGACTGAACACGCCACCGCCGAAGCCCATGCCGATGCACAGTGCCGTGGCGACCAGCTTGAGCAGCAGGACGGTGACCAGCTCGATGCCGTCGAAGGCGCCTTCGATGGTGGCGAAGCGCAGCGTCTCCTGCCCCATGCCGAGAATGTCCGGCACCCAGAGGGCAACGAGGCCGAGCGCCGCGCCGGCCAGGGCAGGGCGCAACGAAGGCACCACCGGCAGCCGGCCAGCCCAGCGGCCGACAGCGAGAATGGCATGCATGTAGGCACCGGCCACCAGGGCACCGAAACCGCCGATGACGATGAAGGCTGCAAACTCCCAGGGACGCGGGACGGCAGTGTCGCTCACGTGGAAGAGGGCGCCGCTCGACAGCACGTTGGTGGCGATGACGTGTCCGACGATGGCGGCGGCCGCCACCGGGGCGAAGGCTCGCAGCGCATAGTGACGCAGGACCACCTCGTGCGCGAAGACGATGCCGGCCAGCGGCGCGTGAAAGGCCGTGGCAATGGCCGCCGCCACCCCGCAGGCGATGGTCACGTTGTCGTCGGAGCGTCCCAGTCTGAGCCATCTGGCACTCAGCGAGCCCAGGCTGGCGCCCAGGTGCACCAAGGGGCCGTACTGCCCCACGGAAGCGCCGGCACCGAGCGAGACCAGCCCGGACAGTGCCGAGAGAACCCCGGCCCGAGCCGGGAGACGACCGCGACGCGTCTGCACGGCGGCAATCACGTCGGCGGGGGTGTGGGGGTGACGCTCGCGGATGGCGCGGTGCAGTTGTCCCACCACCAGGCCGCCGAGAGCGGGAACCAGCACGGTGGTGATGGCCAGCGCCTCGGGGTGAGCGAACATCATGCGTCCGCGCGGCGAGATCAACAGCGCGTCGTTGAGCCAGAGCACCGCGCTCACGAAGCCCACGGCGGCAAGCGCTGCCAGGCCACCGATCAGCGCGCCCAGCACCACCAGGCCGAGAAAACGCAGCATGCCCCGTGCCCCCTGAACCGGCTGTTCGGGGTCGCTTGCATGGCTTGTTTTCGGCTCGCCTGCCACGTCGATGCATCCCTGTTGTGTATGGTGCTGCTTTTCGCTGGCACTTTTCAGACATTGCCTAGGCCATGTGTAGGGGGAATCTCGAGAATGGGCAAGCGGGGGCTGTCGTTGCCGGCGCGGGGACAGAGGCGTGCCGGGGAGCGGGCTCGGAACCTGCGAGCGCGTGAATGGCGACGCGGCGGAGTTCGGTCGTGTGGCAGGTGCTAGCCCGGCGTCGTTGAATCAGGGTGAACCGAGCGTGGGTTACATGGTGTGCCAGGGTGAGCAGGGCGGCTCCGCCAACGTCTCGAGAATGATGCACAGGCCTCGGTCGAGTTCTTCCTGGCTTGCCGGTGGCCCCAGACAGAGGCGCAGCGCCTGGGGAGCTGGCTCGCTGCCCACGCAAAAGGGTTCCGGCGTCGAGACACGCACGCCGCGTTGGGCGAGCAGTTCCTGAACCTCGCTGCCCCGTCGGCCGGCGGGCAGGGTGACCCAGAGATTGGAGGAGCGCTCGCGGCCGCTGGTCGGGTAATTCGCCAGTCGTTGTCGGGCCAGGCGCTGACGGGCCTCGAGTTCGCGGGTCTGCCAGTCGAGCAAGCGGCGGCTGGCGTCGCTGGCGATCCAGCGGCAGGTCGTCTCCACCATCAGCGGTGGCACCATCCAGGTCTGGGCGCGCAGGGCACTGCCGATTCGCCCCAGCAGCGGTTCGGGAAGCTCCAGGGTGCCGATGCGCAGACCGCCGGCCAGCACCTTGGAGGTACTGAAGATGCGCAGGGTTCGTTCCGGGGCCAGCTCGATCAACGGCGTGCCCCGGTCGGCCTCGGGTAGATACTGGACGTTGTCCTCGATGAGCCAGAAATCGTGCTCGCGAGCCAGGGCGACCAGTCGTTCCCGACGCGCCTCGGTGAGGCAGGCTCCGGTCGGGTTGTTCTGCTCCGGTGTGGTATAGACGAGCCGTGGCGGTTGGCGGGCGCAGAGGCGCGCCAGAGCGTCGATATCCATGCCCTGTTCGTCCAGCGGCACGCCCAGCAGCTTGAGGTGCGCCTGTCGGGCCGCGCCGATGAAGCCAGGGTAGGTGAGGGCATCGGCGGCGACCAGCTCTCCCGGCCGCGTCAGGGCCTGGAGGGCGAGCGTCAGGCCATGCTGGCCGCCCTGGGTGATGACCAGCGAGTCGGGGTTGGCCGACATGCCCAGCCGACCGAGCCACTCGGCGAGCTGGTGGCGATGCCCTTCCAGGCCGTATTCCGGCTGGTAGTCCACGGCGCGCTGCAGGCTCGCCGAATCCTCGGCCAGGGTGAGCAGGGTGTCGCGCAGCCCTTGCGGGCGCAGCGGGTGGGGCGGTGGCAGGCTCATGCTCATGTCGACGACGCCGTTCTCGACCGGCTGGCCGGCGCGAAAGGTGGCCGTCGATTCGGCCTCCCGGTGCCGCACATAGGTGCCGCTGCCGACCCGGGATTCCACCCATCCCTGGCGTTGGGCCTCGGCGTAGGCGCGGGTGATGGTGCCGATGGTCACGCCGAGCTGGTCGGCGAGCCGGCGCTGGGGCGGCAGGCGTTCGCCCGGTGCGAGTTCACCTCGGGTAATGGCATCGGCCATGGCGTCAGCAATGCGACGGTAGCGCGGGCCGTCTTCGGGTAGCTCGGGTGTCCAGATTGTCATGGTGACAATAAAACCTTTGACGCCAAATTTGTCCCCATTATGCTCAGAGAAATGCGAAAAGTTAACCCAATCCGCCTTGATTGTATGGGTACAAAATGATGGACACCCTGACGCTTCTGGGCCCGGTGACCCTGTTCATGATCTCGATGACCATCACGCCCGGCCCCAACAACGTGATGCTGACCGCCTCCGGCGCCAACTATGGCTTTCGGCGTACCATGCCGCATCTGCTGGGCATCCTCGGCGGATGCTTCGTGCTGTTTGCCGCCGTCGCCCTGGGGCTTGGCATCGTCTTCGAGCGCTATCCGATGGTGCAGACGGCGCTGCAGGTCATCGGCAGTCTGTATCTGTTGTACCTGGCCTGGAAGATCGCCACCGCGCCGCCGCCCGAGTTCGATGATGTCGAGGGGCGGCCCTTCGGGTTCTGGCAGGCGGCGGCCTTCCAGTTTGCCAATCCCAAGGCGTGGGTCATGGGGCTGACGCTGATGGCGAGCTTCCTGCCGGAAGGGGGCAATACGGTTGTCAATGCGCTGCTGCTGGCTGCCTTCGCCGAGCTGGTGGCGCTGCCCTGCATTTCCCTGTGGGCAGGGTTCGGCATGGCCATCGGTCGCTGGCTCAAGGGGCCACGCTCATGGCGGATCTTCAACGGCACCATGGGCGCGCTCACCGCGGCCTGCGTGTTCTTCATCCTCGGTTGACGGCGAGGTCGTCATCGTCCGAGCGTCGTGCCACCAGGGTGATCTCGACGTTGGCACCGTCCAGCAAGGCCGGTGACTGGGTGCAGGTGCGGGCCGGGTAATGTGGCGACTCGAAGAAGTCGGCGTAGGCCGCATCCAGGTCATGGACCTTCTCGAGGTCGGTCAGATGTACATCGGCGCGCACGATGTCGGCCAGCGTGCAGTCCACTGAATCGAGCAGATGCTGCACGCGACGCATGATCCAGCGGGTCTCCTCGCCCACGTCGCCGAGAATGGCCTCGCTGCCCTGAATGTCGGCCGCCGTCAGGCCGGAGAGGTACACATAGCGATCGTCCAGCACGACATGGCTGCCGGGGAAGGTCGGCGTCGGCAGGGTGGCGTCGTTATGAAAAGTCGGCATCTTGGCTCCTGTTCCATGGCATGGCCTTTCACGCCCTGCGACAGGAGCCCGTGCCGAGAGGTTCCTCGTCGCGAGCGCCGGCACTATATTCGCTCAGATACTATTCCACTAGAGCCAGCGTGTATCGGCGGTAAACGCTACGGTGAACCAGCGATGCTCGGCAGGGATGCTCAACCCGGTGGCAATTGCCTCGCGGACCTCGTCGAGCTCGGCCACCCCGCGTTCGGCAGCGAACTCCGGGGTGGTGACGATGTGAATCTCGATGAAGTGGCCACGACCGCTCTTGGCCACGTGGCTGCGGTAGTCGAGCAGCCCTTCGCGTTCCATCACCGGGGCCATGGCCGCATGCACTTCCCGGTCGATGGCGCTCGGTGCGATCAGAAACACCTCCTTCATGGCCCGACGCATGATGCCGATGGGCACCGGCATGAAGGCCACCGTCAGGATCGTCAGCAGCAGCGAATCGACGTAGGGCGTGAGATGGGCGTAGGGCGTGCGCTGGAGGATCAAGGCGACGATGAAGGCTGCCAGCAGGGCGCTGGTGATCAGCGCTGCCATCAGCCAGCTATGCATGTCGATGCGCACGAACTCCGAGTCGATGCGACGATTGAGGCGGCGTTGATAGGCGGTCATGGAGAAGCAGACGGCGGCCACGACCACGGCATAGACGCTCGCCAGGCCAAAGGCCAGCTCATGGCCGCCGGTCATCAGCCCTTGGACGGCATTGAGGAAGGCATAGAAGCACAGCAACAGCAGGATGGCACCGTTGAGTGCCGCCACCAGCGGTTCCAGATGCCAGTAGCCGTGCTGGAAGCGCTGGCTGACCTCCCGGGCGATCAGCCGCGTGACCACCAGTGCCAGCGTCGACATGGCCGCGTCGATGGTCGAGAAGACCCCATCGAAGAGAATCGACCGGGACCCTGCCAGTAAGCCGAAGGTGACCCCGAGGCTCGAAACCAGCAGGGTCATGACGATGGATACCTTGAGGGCGCGTTGTTCGAGAGCGGATGACATGGGGCGTTCGTCTGATGATCGAAAACCGTCAGTCTAGCCGAGGCCCGGTAGCAGGGCAGTACCCCAAAGGGCATATGACCATGCCGCAGAGCTTGTCGATTTGCGTGTTCCCGAAACGACCCATGAAGGCAGCGACGGCAATGTCTGTCGTCGCGCGTCATTTCAATGTCGAACAGGGGAGCACAACATGACATATGTCGATGGGTTCGTGGCTGCCGTTCCTACTGCCAATCGGGAAAAATACCTGCAGCATGTCCGCGATTGTGCGGCGGTATTCAAGGAATACGGCGTTCTCAAGCTGGTGGAATGCTGGGGCGATGACGTGCCCGAGGGCGAAGTCACCTCCTTTCCCATGGCCGTGAAGCGTCAGCCGGATGAAACCGTTGTCTTTGGCTGGATCCTCTGGCCTTCGCGCGAGGTACGCGATCAGGCCATGCCCAAACTCATGGAAGATCCGCGTCTGCAGCCCGACGTCAATCCCATGCCCTTCGACGGCAAGCGGCTAATCTATGGGGGGTTCGAGGTCATTTTCGACGAATAGCCAGTCCTGTTGTTCCTTCTGGTTCATCAAGCGGCAGGCCAGCCTATCGAGAGGAGGCTTTCATGCAGCGGATCACTCCCTTCCTGTGGTTCGATGGTCAGGCGGAAGAAGCGGCTCGCTTCTACGTCTCGGTATTTCCCGATTCCCGCATCGAGCGGGTGGTGAAGGCGCCGACCGAGACGCCGAGCGTGTCGGCCGGCGAGGTGCTGCTCGTCGAGTTTACCCTGGACGGTGCGCGTTACGCCGGACTGAACGGTGGCCCCGGCGTGCCGTTCAACGAGGCGGTGTCGTTACATGTCGATTGCGCCGACCAGGCCGAGGTGGATCACTACTGGGAAGCGCTGAGCGCGGGTGGTCGCACGATCCAGTGCGGCTGGCTCGAGGACCGTTGGGGGCTTCGCTGGCAGGTGGTGCCCACTCGGATGCATGAACTGCTCAGTGACCCCGATCCCGAGCGCGCCCGGCGGACCATGGAGGCGATGATGCAGATGGAAAAACTCATCATCGCCGACCTGGAACGCGCCGCAGACGGTGGGTGAGAGCGTGGCGGGCCAGTGGCTGAGAGGTGGCTTCAGCCCTGGCGAGCGGCGCCGAGAACGGGGATACTGTGGCGTTTCGCCGTGCCGCCCCTGTGCCAGGGGAACACCGGCATCGCCACGCATCGCTGACAGGAATTCTCCGCCATGGACTCAGGCCTGCCACTCGTCCGTATCGACGCCCATTCGCCGCATGTTGCCACCCTTGCTGGCTGGACCCATGCCGAATGGGGCCACCTGAACCCTGGTCGCGACCTCGCCGCCACCATCGGGCATTTGCGCGGCGACTGCGGCTCGGCTGGCGTGCCCTCGGTGTTCGCCGTCATGGACGGCGAGCGGCCGGTGGGCATGGCCAGCCTGGTCGTCGACGACATGAGCGACCGCCGTGAGCTGACGCCCTGGCTGGCCTCGGTCTATGTGCTGCCTGAATGGCGCGGTCGCGGCATCGCCTCGCGGCTGGTGCGCCGGGTGGAGGAAGAGGCTCGAGCGCATGGCGTCGAGCGTTTCTATCTCTACACGCCGGACCAGCAGGCACTCTACCGCCGGCTGGGCTGGCAGGACGTCGAGCAGCGCGAATATCGCGGCGAGATGGTGACCATCATGCAACGCGACCTCCCGGCTCCGGTCTGAGCCATGCACTGGCGAGCCCTGCGCTACTTCGACACCGTGGCCCGCTGCCATTCGCTGCGCGAGGCGGCGGCCCGGCTGCATATCGCTCCGACGGCCATCAGCCGCCAGATCGACCTGCTGGAGCACCAGCTCGGGGCGCCCTTGATCGAGCGTGGCCCCGGTGGCATCCGACTCACCGCCGCGGGGGAGTTGCTGGCGATCCAGGCGCGCCGCACCTTGCGCGATCTGGAGCGGGTGCAGGAGCACATCAGCGACCTCAAAGGTCTGCGTACCGGCAAGGTCAGCCTGCGAGTGGCCGAAGGCGTGGTCTCCGGGCTGCTCGTGCCGGTGCTGAGCGAGCTCAACCAACGCCATCCGCAGCTGCAGTTCGACATTCAGATCGCCAGTGCCGGCCAAGTCGTCGAGGCGCTGCGCAGTGGCGATGCCGACATCGGCCTGACCTTCTTCATGCCCCGCCACGACGACATCCAGCCGTTCGCCAGCAGTCGCCTGGAACACCATGCGGTGATGGCACCCGACCATCCACTGGCGGGGAGGGCCGAGCTGCGTCTGGCCGAACTGGCCGACCATTCCCTGGCGCTACCCGATGAGCACTATGGAGTGCGGCAGGCACTCGACGAGGCGGCACGACGCCAGGGCGTGAAGCTCAAGCCCATCTTTCACACGGCCTCTCTGGAAACCCAGAAGGCGTTGGCCATGTCGGGCGCCGGGCTGTTGATCCTGCCGCCCATGGCGGTGGCTCGGGAGTGTCGGGACGGCCAGCTGGTCAGCGTGTCCCTGGCCCGGGGCGAGCTCGAACATACCCGGCTGGACCTGTGCCTCCACCGGCATCGGCAGCGCAGTTTTGCCACCGAAGCCTGTCTCGGATTGCTGGCCGCATCGCTTCAGACGCTGGGCGAGTCTTGAAAGGGTGCACACAAAAAGTGGACGCCCTGGTATCAGAATTGTAATGGCAGTAGACACCGCTTGGCACCAAGCTGAAGGCACCGACAACAACGCCAAGAGTGAAAGATGCCAGAACTCTACCTGATGACGGCCACTCAACTGCTGGATGCCTATCGCCAAAAGAGGCTGTCGCCTCTGGATATCGCCGAGGCGCTGATCCGGCACATCGACCGCTGGGAGCCTCACCTCAATGCCCTCTACGGCTACCGGGCAGAGACCTTTCTGGACGCGGCGCGTGCCTCGAGCGAACGCTGGACGCGCGGTGAGCCCAGCGGCCCGCTGGATGGCATACCAGTCACCCTCAAGGAACTGATTGCGACGCGTGGCATGCCGGTGCCGAATGGCACGGGTCTGGGCTCACAGACACCGGCCACCGAGGATGCGCCACCGGCGGCGCGACTGGCCGAGGACGACGCACTGTTGATGGCCAAGACGACCTGCCCGGATTTCGGCATGCTCTCCTCGGGCCGTTCCTCCTTTCATGGTACAACCCGCAACCCCTGGCGGCTCGACTGCAATCCCGGTGGCTCGAGCGCCGGGGCTGGGGCCGCGGCGGCGGCCGGCTATGGCCCCTTGCACGTGGGCACCGATATCGGCGGCTCGGTGCGCCTGCCCGCTGCCTGGTGCGGCGTGGTGGGGTTCAAGCCGACGCTGGGGCGCATTCCCATCGATCCCTACTATGTGGGGCGCTGCGCCGGCCCGATGACCCGCAGTGTGGACGATGCGGCCCTGATGATGACGGCCCTGGCACGTACCGACCGTCGCGACGCCACGCGCCTGCCGCCGGAATCGATCGACTGGACGGACCTCGCGTGCGACGTCTCGGGGCTGCGCATCGGCGTGATGCTGGAGGCCGGCTGCGGCTTGCCGCTGGACGACGAGATCGCCACCGCCGTGGAGGCTTCCGCCGCGCGACTCGAGGCGGCCGGCGCCACCCTGGTGCCGCTGGCGCCGGTGCTGACCCGTGAAATGCTCGATGGCCTGGACCGCTTCTGGCGTACTCGCCAGTGGAGCGCTCTGGAGGCGCTGACGCCCGAACAGCGTGAGCGCGTGCTGCCGGCGATCCTCGCCTGGGCCGATGATGGCGGGCGGATCAGTGGTGTCGAGGCGGTGCGCGGCTTCGAGCAGACCCTGGCCATGCGACGCACGACGGAAGCCGTGTTCGATGATGTCGATGCCGTGATCTCGCCTACCACGCCCAACGTCGCCTTTCCCGCCGACTGGGTCTCGCCGACCAATGATCCGCAGCAACCCTTCGAACACATCGCCTACACCGTGCCGTGGAACATGGGCGAGCAACCGGCGCTATCGCTCAATGCCGGGTTCTCCAGAGAGGGCATGCCGCTCGGCGTGCAGTTGATTGGCCCGCGTTTTGCCGACCATCGTGTGCTCAAGCTGGCCAAGACTCTGGAGACGCGACTGGCGCTCGAACCGCGTTGGCCGTCACCGCCCGTCGCGCAGTAAGCTTCTCGGTCAATTGCCTCGTCTCGTCATCGTGGGAGATCCGCATCATGTCTCGTCTTGTCGTCCTGCCCACCTGTCGCGCCGGATGGGCGCTGCTGGTCGCCTTCATCGCCGTGGTGGCGGCTGGCATCTGGCCGGTCATCGGCTGGGTGAACCGCGCCGTGCTGATATTGGGCCTGCCGCTGCTGGTGGTGTGGAGCTATGTGGTGATCTTCGCCTGCTTCGCCGTCATGCTGATCGCCAATCGTGTCCTCGAGCGCAAGGAGGACCACCATGACTAGCCCCTGGCCGTTGCTCATCACCCTGGCCTACGTTGCTATCGCCATGTTCATCGGCCTGCGTGCCCGGGGCGGGCGGCGCATGAACAGCCTCGAGGAGTGGGGTGTGGCCGGGCGCAGCATGGGCCCGGTAACGCTCTACCTGCTGATCGCCGCCGGCAGCGTCAGCGCCTACACCTTCATGGGCGCGCCGGGCTGGGCCTACTCGAAAGGCGTGCCGGTATTCTACGTGGCCGTCTATCTCGCCTACCTGGCGCTGGTGGCCTGGTACGTCGGTCCCAAGGTGTGGCAGTTCGGCGAGCGCTTCGGCCATGTGACCCAGGCCAGCGCCATTGCCGACCGCTACCAGAGCCCGCTGTTGGGCGCCCTGGCATCGCTGGTGATGTCGATCGGCTCGATCGCCTACGCCGTGCTGCAGACCATCGGCTCCGCCTACATCCTCAACGTGATGAGCGGCGGGGCGATTCCGATATGGCTTGGCGTGCCGCTGGTGCTGGCCTGCATCGCCGTCTACCTGTTCGTCAGCGGCCAGCGGGCCATCGGCCGGACCAACGCCTTCCAGGGCGTGCTGATGCTGGTGGTGGCCTGGGCCGTGGGGCTCTGGGCATTGCACAGCGCTACCGGTGGGCTCGATGTCGGCGCGCTGTTCACGCGGCTCCAGGCCGAGCACGGCGAGTTCCTGACCCTGCCTGGCGCCGGCGGCGACATGAGCTTCAGCTTCTGGACGACTTCCGTCATCGTCTCGATGTTTTCCTTCATGCCGCCGGTGTGGACCCAATGGATGAGCGCTTCCTCGGCGCGGACCATTCGGCGCAGCGCCACCTGGCTGCCGACCTACTACGTGGTGATCCTGCCGATGGTGGTGGTGGGCTTCATCGGCATCTTCGCGCTGCCCGACCTGGCCCGCGCCGACACCGTGGTGCTGGAGTACGCCATGCAGCACCTGCCGGTCGTGCTGGTCGGGCTGCTCGGTGCCGGCACCCTGGCCGCCTCGATGTCCTCCAGCGAGCCGTTCATCCACTCGGTGGCACTCTCCTGGAGCCGGGACGTGCTGCAGCCGCTGTTTGGCCTCTCCGACGCCTTCACCGGGAAGCTGGCGCGCTGGATGATCCTGCCGCTGATGGCCCTGGTGATCGCCCCGCTGGCCATCGCCGAGCCGGGCAGCCTGGTGATGATCTTGCTGGTCGGGCTAGGCTTCGCCACCCAGGTGATGCCGGCCTTCATCGGCATGTTCCTGTGGCCGCGCGCCTCCAAGCTGGGCGTGCTGGCGGGCATTGTCGCTGGGTTTCTGGTGACCGTGGCCTTCACCACGCTGTGGAAGCACCCGCTGGGTATCCACGCCGGCTTCTGGGGGCTGATGCTCAACCTGCCGGTGTTCGTCATCGTCTCGCTGGTGACCGCGCCCACCCAGGCCGATGTCGTCGAGCGCTTCTTTCGTATCGCCGCCCCTCATGGCCTTACCCGACTCGGCGGAGGACACGTCGCCCAAGCCAGTGACTGCTTGCAGCAGTAAACAAACAGCATCTTGAGTTTCAGGGAGTAAGACAGCGATATGATTCGCGCGTATCGGGAAGCGGATATCGATCAAGTCCTGGACATCTGGCTTTCAGCATCAATTAAGGCCCATGGGTTTGTCGATCCAGAGTTCTGGGAGTCGAAAGTCGGTGAGATGCGCGACAGGTATATCCCCGCTTCGGAGACATTCGTCTATGAACGCAATGATCGAGTCGTCGGGTTCTATAGCCTGTTCGAGGACACCCTGGCGGCCATCTTTGTGGATCTCGACCTGCAGGGAAAGGGGATCGGAGCAGCCTTGCTTGATGATGCCAAGGGCAGAAGAGAGAAACTGCGCCTGACGGTCTACAGAGAGAATGCGCCAAGCGTCAGGTTTTATGAGAAGCATGGTTTTGTTTCGCTTGGCGAGCAGGTCGATGAAAATACCGGTCATGCCGAAATTGTCATGGGATATCGTGTCTGACCATGCGTAAACTGTGGGCTTTAATGTACTTCGTCCTTGTGGGCCTGCGGAGAACTTATGGAACGCTTTTATAACGCGCCCGAGCGTGTCGTCGACGACATTCTTCATGTAACGGCTGCTACCGCGGATCTGCGTATTGCCGAGCCGGAAAGCGGTCTGCGGATTCTGGTCAGGGGCGATTGGGACAGACAGCGAGAGGGCAGCCGGCAGGTAGCCGTGCTATCCGGCGGCGGTGCCGGCCATGAGCCCGCCCATGCCGGCTTTATCGGCGATGGCATGCTGACCGGCGTCATTTCCGGCAATCTGTTTGCCTCGCCCAGCGTCGAGCCGATTCTGGCGGCCATCCGTGAAGTCTGTGGCGATGCCGGTTGCTTGCTGGTGGTCAAGAATTACACCGGCGATCGGCTGAATTTTGGCTTGGCGGCCGAGCGTGCTCGTGGCGAAGGGCTCAATGTCGAGATGGTGATCGTCGCCGATGATGTCGCCATCGCCGAAGCACCGCAGCCACGCGGTATCGCCGGCACACTGCTGGTACACAAGCTGGCCGGTTATCTGGCAAGCCAGGGCGCGTCGCTTGCCGAAATTCAACAGCGCACCCGGACACTCTGCGAACGGATGGGATCACTGGGCATGGCGCTCAAACCCGCCGCCCAGCCCGGTCAGCCGGCATCAACGCGTTCCCCCGAGCTGGGGCTGGGCATTCATAACGAACCCGGTACCCGTGCGGTCGACCCTCAAAGTGCGGATGACGCGATGCGCCTGGTGCTGGAGCCGTTGCTCCAGGCCGTGGCGCCTGTGTCTGCCCCTGGTTCGTCGTTCGGCACCGCCTGGGTAGCCATGCTCAATAACCTGGGCAGTTGCTCGTCCCAAGAGATGGGTGTGCTGGCTGAGAGCCTGTTACGCCAACTGGGGGAGGAGCGGGTCAGTCATCTGATTGGCCCCGCGCCGCTGATGACCTCGCTCGACATGCACGGTTTCTCCGTCACGCTGGTGGCCAGCGAGCCCGAGCTGATCGAAGCGCTGACAGCACCGAGCACGGCGCCGGCCTGGCCGGGTATTCAGGTGGTGCGCAACGTTGTCACATTCAAGCCGGACACGGCACAAGGCAACGCAGCCCTGCTCGAGAATGCCCCACAGGATGCCGAGTCGACGGCGGTACTGTGGCGGGTGACCGAGACATTGCGCGAGTCGCGTGAGGAACTGGACGCCCTGGATGCCAAGAGTGGTGACGGCGATGCCGGGGCCAGCATGCAGAGTGGCGCCGACAGCATCGCCAAGGCACTCGACGCTCAGCGCCTGGACACTAGCTCCCTGTCTCCATTATTCACGGGTATCGGCCAGCTACTGGCTCGCGACATGGGCGGTTCCAGCGGCGTACTGCTGTCGATCCTGTTTACGGCGGCAGGCGGTGCCCTGGAGCGCGGTGACAATCCAGGGGAAGCGCTCGCGGCGGGCGTCAGGAAAATGCAGGAATACGGCGGTGCTCGAGCCGGGGATCGCACCATGCTCGATGCCCTGATACCGGCGATCGAGTCGTTGCAACACGGCAATACGCTGGCGGAAGCCGCCCAGGCGGCGCGCACCGGTGCGCAAGCCACCGCCTCGCTGACCACGGCCAAGGCGGGGCGCTCGGCCTATGTGCCGGAGAGTGCGCTGGAAGGCATCGTCGACCCCGGTGCCGAAGCCGTAGCACGCGTATTCGAGGCATTGGCGCGACCATAATGTGATATGGCCGTCGGACATCTTTCCCGTCGAAGGCGGCGTTATACCGTACAGGAGACATCGTGATAGTCATCTATGGCATCAAGGAACATCTGAATCCCATCAAGGCACAGCTCTCCGATGTTATCCATGGCTGCATGCAGTCGGTACTGGGAATGCCGGAGGACAAGAGGGCGCATCGTTTCATTCCGATGGACGCCGAAGACTTCTACTACCCGGGTGGCCGAACGCCGGCCTATACGGCCATAGAAATCAATATGATGCAGGGACGCTCGGCGGAGACCCAGAAAGCCTTGATCAAGACGATCTTTCAGCGCCTGGAGGCTGAGGTAGGTCTCGCCCCCGTTGATGTGGAAGTGACGCTCAAGGAACAACCTCCGCACTGTTGGGGCTTCCGAGGCATGACCGGCGACGAGGCGCGAGACCTCAAATACTCGGTCAAGGTATAGCCATAGCACGTTACTGGAATGCCCTGATAGGCGAGAGCGGCCTGCATCCCGCCCATCCCCGCTTTGCACTTATATGCCCGGTTGATTAGGCTCACAAATGCAAGGCGACCGAGATCGCCGTGATAACGACACAATCCAGATACGCGATGCATAGTCAGAAAAGTCGACGAGCGAAGGTTAGACTAGGCGAAAATTTGCGAAAGATGCGGAGTTTACAGAGGTAAATGAGCATTTTGAGCGGATTTTCAACGCCGTATAACCGAGCACAGGCACTTTTCTGACCATGCATAGGGACTACCGCGGGAAGATGGCCAAATTGTCATTGCATCGTGCAGGGTAGGTGGCGGTAGCGTGCCTGAAACTTTTTCCTCCTCACCCCAGGGGACCGCGTACACCCGCGAATTCGCTGCCGAGGACGTGCGTATAAATCTGGGTCGTCTCGACGCTCTTGTGCCCCAGCAACTCCTGAACCGTGCGGATATCCGTACCCTGACTCAACAACTGCGTCGCGAAACTATGACGGAGTGCATGGCAGGAACCGGGACGCTGCAGTGAGGCGGCTCGCATGGCCCGTTTGACAGCCTTTTGTACTGCTGAAGGGTGGATGTGATGGAGCACAACGTCTCCTTCATCATTGAAACAAGGACGGCTGGCAGGAAACAGCCATTGCCAGGACAGCGAGAGTCCGGCAGTGGGGTATTTGCGATTCAGAGCATGGGGCAACGAAACAGGAACACTGGCTTGTTTCAGGCGGTATCCAAGCTGATCCCTGGAGGTGTTGATCTGCTGCTGTAATGCGGGAGCGCAAGATGACGGCAATAGCGTGGTGCGATCTTTATCGCCCTTGCCAGCCCTGACAGTAATGACTCGTCGATCAAAGTCGATATCCCGTACGCGCAGGCGGCAGGTCTCGAGTACCCTCAAACCAGAGCCATACATCAAGGTGGCCATCAGGTGCATGGGCCCCGAGAGGTTATCCAACACTCGCATGACTTCGTCGTGAGACAGCACGATCGGGAGTCGGCGTGGACGCTTGGCGCGCGAGAAATCACCAATGTCGCCCAATGGTTGATCCAGGACGTGACGATAAAGAAAGACTAAGGCATTCAGTGCCTGGTTCTGAGTAGCCGCTGCAACATGCCGCTGGATTGCCAGGTGTTCGAGAAAGGCATGCACTTCGGATTCTCCCATGCTTGCAGGGTGGCGCACCCCGTGGAATCGTATGAAAAAGCGAATCCAGTAGCAGTAGGTCTTCTCGGTGCGGGGACTGTAGCGCTTCACCCGCATGGTCGCCTTGACCCGGTCCATCAGCTTCGGCGGCCTGGTGTGCATGTCCATACCCATATCCGTTGCTTTTAATATGGATGTATGTGGCTCTTCATCTATTTCAG
>NZ_BDEP01000006.1 GCF_001662305.1 Halomonas caseinilytica | reverse complement strand
TTGTCGGGGTTCATGCTGTCTTCCAGCTTCCAGCTTCCAGCTTCCAGCTTCCAGCTTCCAGCTTCCAGCTTCCAGCTTCCAGCTTCCAGCTTCCAGCTTACGTCTTGCGCGTCTTCTTGCCACGACCGGATGGCCCCTTGCGGCGTGGCTTGGGTTTGGGCGTTTCCGGCGGAACCCGGTAGTGCAGATAGAGATCGAGCACCAGTTCGGGGAGTTGCGCCACCAGCCTTTCCAGGCGTTGTTCGTCGGTGGCCAGCTCGGCCATGTCGGGTTCATCGGCGAACAGCCCCGAGAGCAGCATGAAGGGCAGCAACAAGGTGGCGGCGGCCTCCTCGTCGTCGGCGAACCAGGCCGCTTCGTCCAGGAAGACGCCTTCCATGAAACCGGCGCACCAGTCGCCGATCGGCGTCTCTTCCGGTGCCAGGCCTCCCAGTTCCAGGTCGAACGGCAGTTCGGGCAGGCCGCCTCCTTCCAGTACCTGAATGGCGTTATGGCGCAACTGCTCGAGCAGTGCCAGGACCGACTCCCGTTCGGCGTCATCGGCGAAGGCCGGCTCACCGTGAAAGAGTTCCGGTACCCAGGCGGTGGCGGGCAAGTCGTTGGGGGCCACGGCCAGGGCAACGAGAAAGCCGTGGGCGCCGATCAGGTCCAGAGCGTCGGCATCGACCCGCTCGGACTCGAGGAAGTCGTCGAGCCGGTCGAGGGCCTCGTCGTCAAGGAGCGGCTGGGGCTGGGGGGTGTCGTCTGACATGTCTCTCACTCGCAGGTGTCGTCTCGCGCGGGGCTTTACGCCGCCTTGGCGTGGCGCCATTCTAGCACCCCATGATCCATCCCGCGTTGCCCGAACCCGATACCGAATGGCTCGACTCTCTCGATCGCGCTGCCAGCCAGCGCGTGTTGCGCGAGCGGGTAGAGGCCGCCTGGCGGCTGTGTCGCGAGGTGCATGGCACCTTGCCGCGCCCGGCCGTCTGGCTCGACCTGCGTGGCAAGGGCGCCGGGCAGGCCCATTTCGGTCGTGGTGGCCTGAGATTCAACCCGGTTCTCTTCGACGAGAACCGCCGTGCTTTCCTGGTCGAGGTGGTGCCCCACGAAGTGGCCCACTGGTTGGTACATCATCTGGCGGATGGCCATCGCGCACGGCCCCATGGGCACGAATGGCAGACGGTGATGCGCGACCTGTTCGGGCTGGTGCCACATGCCACGCATCGTTTCGATACCGGACGCGCGAGTCCCGAACCCTATCGCTATCGCTGTGGCTGTCGAGAACATGGGTTCTCGGCGCGTCGTCATGGCCTGGCTCGGCAGGGGCGACGTTACCAGTGCCGAAAGTGCGGTCAGCCATTGGTCTACATGAGATGTTCGGCGGTCGATGATTCGATTTAACTATTTGTTATAAAAAAGAAAATCGTTCATACCAATGTCTAAAGTGAAGCCAGGCCAGCAGGGGGGTATGCTGGGAATACTTTACATGGTGCCGATCGACGCTGCGTCGCGCCCGGTCGGCTTCATCCACCTGAAGGGATCATCCCGAGGACAGAGGCATTTCGATGAGCGATCAGCAGCATATCTATCCGGTACGCGATGACATCGCCGCCAAGGCCTGGGCCGACAAGGACACCTACCAGGCCATGTACCAGCGCTCCGTGGATGATCCGGACGGTTTCTGGGCCGAGCAGGCCCGGCAACTGGAGTGGTTCAAGGCGCCGAGCGTCATCAAGAATACCTCCTTTGCCTCGAACAACGTCGACATCCGCTGGTTCGAAGATGGCAAGCTGAATGCCAGCGTCAACTGCCTGGATCGCCACCTGGCCAGCCGCGGCGACCGGCCGGCGCTCATCTGGGAGGGCGACGATCCCGCCAATTCCAAGACCTTGACCTACCGCGAGGTCTACGAGCGCACTTGTCAGTTGGCCAATGCCCTCAAGGAACTGGGCGTCGGCAAGGGCGATACCGTCACGCTCTACATGCCGATGGTGCCCGAGGCGGCCATGGCCATGCTCGCCTGCGCGCGCATTGGTGCCGTGCACTCGGTGGTGTTCGGTGGCTTCTCGCCGGATGCCCTGGCCCAGCGCGTCAAGGACGCCGCCTCCAAGGTGGTGATCACTGCCGATGAGTCGGTGCGTGGCGGCAAGCAGGTGCCGCTCAAGGACAATGTCGATGCGGCTCTGACCCGTGAAGGCACGGAGGTGGCCGAGAAGGTGCTGGTGTTCCAGCGCACCGGTGGACAGATCGACTGGAAGGACGGTCGGGACGTCTGGTTCCACGAACTGGTCGACAAGCAGTCCACCGATTGCCCGGCCGAGGAAGTCGGTGCCGAGGATCCGCTGTTCATTCTCTACACGTCCGGCTCGACCGGTGCGCCCAAGGGCCTCAAGCACACCACCGGCGGCTATCTACTGCAGGCTGCCCTGACCCATCAGTACGTCTTCGACTATCAGGACGGCGAGGTCTACTGGTGCACCGCCGATGTGGGCTGGGTGACCGGCCACAGCTACATCGTCTATGGGCCGCTGGCCAATGGCGCGACGACCCTGATGTTCGAGGGGGTGCCGAGCTATCCGACCAACGGCCGCATGGGCGAGATCGTCGACAAGCACCAGGTCAACATCCTGTACACCGCGCCCACGGCGGTGCGCGCCCTGATGGCCCATGGCGACCATGTCATGGATTCCAGCCAGCGCGACAGCCTGCGCCTGCTGGGCTCGGTGGGTGAACCGATCAATCCCGAGGCCTGGGAGTGGTTCTATCGGGTGATCGGCAAGGAACGTTGCCCGATCGTCGACACCTGGTGGCAGACCGAGACCGGCGGCATCATGATCGCGCCGCTGCCCGGGGCGACTGACCTCAAGCCCGGCTCGGCGACTCTGCCGTTCTTCGGCGTGCAGCCGGCGTTGGTCGACAACGAAGGCAAGCGGCTCGAGGGCGCCACCGACGGCAACCTGGTCGTACTCGACTCCTGGCCGGGGCAGGCTCGCTCGATCTGGAACAATCACGAACGCTTCGTCCAGACGTATTTCTCCACCTACGAGGGCATGTATTTCACCGGCGATGGGTGCCGTCGCGACGAGGATGGCTACTACTGGATCACCGGTCGGGTCGACGATGTGCTCAATGTCTCCGGCCATCGCATGGGCACCGCCGAGATCGAGTCCTCGCTGGTGGCGCACGAGGCCGTGGCCGAGGCCGCCGTGGTCGGCTTCCCCCACGACATCAAGGGGCAGGGCATCTATATCTACGTGACCCTGGATGATGAGCACGAGCCCAGCGACGAACTCAAGAAGGAGTTGACCCAGTGGGTGCGCAAGGATATCGGGCCGATCGCCTCGCCGGACATCATCCAGTGGGCGCCGAGCCTGCCCAAGACCCGCTCCGGCAAGATCATGCGCCGAATCCTGCGCAAGATCGCTGCCAACGAGTGCGACGGCCTGGGGGATACCAGCACCCTGGCGGATCCGTCGGTGGTCGAGGACTTGATCGAGCATCGCGCCAATCGCTGATCATCGTGATCAGCGCGATCCCTGGAATGCAGGAACGGGCGGGGCATGTTGCCGGCCGCCCGGTCACCATTCCGCATCGTAGCCGGCCATGGGCCGGCTTTTTCGTGACGTTGACGGAAAGTGTCGACAATTCAGGCGGATCGCTTGGGCATTGCCTCGGCCATAGGGTAACATGCGGTAAAATACAAGCGTCCAGCAGGCGGCGGCCCCGCTCGTTGCATCCGGAACCGGAGGAGAACCATGGCTTTTGCCCAGAAATTCATCGTCGCCGATGACCATCCGTTGTTCCGCGCGGCCCTTACCCAGGCGTTGCGCCAGTTGGCGCCCCAGGCCGAGATCGTCGAGGCCGATACCATGGAAGCCACGACCGAGGTGGTGACCCGTCACCCGGATGCCGACCTGATCCTGCTGGATCTG
This sequence comes from Halomonas caseinilytica, assembly GCF_001662305.1. GTDB lineage: Bacteria > Pseudomonadota > Gammaproteobacteria > Pseudomonadales > Halomonadaceae > Halomonas > Halomonas caseinilytica. Next base: position 115,518 of record NZ_BDEP01000006.1, on the reverse strand, counting down.
CACATGCCGGGGGCGCATGGCTTCTCCGGGCTGATTCAGTTGCGCGGCCAGACGCCGGATATCCCGGTGGCCGTGGTGTCCGGCAGCGATGAGCTCCACGTGGTGCGTCGCGCCATCGATTACGGGGCTTCCGGCTTCATTCCCAAGTCCGCGTCGCTGGCGCTGATTGCCGAGGCAGTGGGCGAGATTCTCGATGGCGAAGTATGGTTGCCGGAGGAAATGGCCGAAGCCCTGGGTGAGGCCGACGAGGAAGACACGCGCTTTGCCGAGGCCATTGCCTCGCTCACGCCGCAGCAGTTCCGGGTGCTGAACATGCTCACCGAAGGCTTGCTCAACAAGCAGATCGCCTTCGAACTCAATGTCTCCGAGGCCACTATCAAGGCCCATGTCACGGCCATCCTGCGCAAGCTCGGCGTGCACTCGCGAACCCAGGCAGTGATCGCGGCCCAGAAGCTCGAGGTCGAGCCGCCGAAGGTGGAAGAGTCCTGACGGCCTGGCCGGATGTACACACCATCAATGCGAACGCCGCCCTTCGGGGCGGCGTTTTCGGTTTCCGGCGACGGAAGTGCAGCGCGTCAGTCGTCGTCCAGGTAACGGCGCATGGCCTCCACCGTTGCCTCGCTGCAGTGGTGCTCGATGCCTTCCGAGTCGGCCCGGGCGATCTCTTCGGGCACGCCGAGCTTGCGCAGGACCTCCAGCACCACGGCGTGACGCTTGGCGACCCGTCTGGCCATGTCGTCACCGAGCGGCGTCAGGAAGATGCCGCGGTAGGGGCGAGCAATGACCAGGCCATCGCGCTTGAGCCGAGTGATCACCTTGGAAACGGCGGCAGCACTGACGCCGAAGCATTCGGCGAGGTCGCTGGCACGCGCCTCGCCATGCCGGGCATGCAGGTGGGCGATCTCCTCGACGTAGTCCTCGACCAGCTCCGTCTGGTGATCCTGTCGAACACGCCGGAAGTATTCGTGCTTGGGCAAGGCTGGCATTCGCGACCTGTCAGTGTCCCGTCAGGGTGAAGAAGAGTACATAGCCGTTGAGCGCGATGATCAGCGCGCAGATGCCCCCGCCGATGAGGGTGACGGCCCTGCCGTTGACCAGGCTGCCCATGAGCTGGCGGTCAGCGGTAAAGCATAACAGAGGGATCAGGGCAAAAGGGATGCCGAAGCTGAGGATGACCTGGCTGGCGACCAGGGCCTTCTGTTCGGAGATGCCCATCATGATGACCGCCAATGCCGGCACCATGGTAATCAGCCGGCGCAGCCACAGGGGAATGGTGAAGTTGACGAAGCCCTGCATGATCACCTGGCCCGACAGGGTACCGACGATCGAGGAGGACAGTCCGGCCAGCAGCAGAGCCAGGCCGAAGATGTGACTGGCCGCCTGCTGGCCCATCATCGGCGAGAGCAGCTGATAGCTGTCGCCGATGGTGGCGACATCGAGCCGTCCCTGAGCATGGAAGACCGCCGCCGCCATGGCCAGCATGCTCAGGTTGACCAGGCCGGCGACCGCCATGCCGATGATGACGTCGAGCCGGTAGTAGCGCATCAAGCGCCTGCGTTGTCCCTCGTCATCGGTCTGGATGCGGTTCTGGGAGAGTGCCGAGTGCAGGTAGATGACGTGAGGCATCACGGTAGCACCGAGGATGCCGGCGGCCAGGTAGAGGGCGTAGCCATCGGGAAAGCCCGGAATCAGCAGTCCTTCGAGCAGTGGCGTGGGGTCGGGCGTGCCGAGCAGCATTTCCAGCAAAAAGCCACTGGCGATTGCCATGATCATGGCGCCGATGACGATCTCCATCAGGCGAAATCCCTGGCGGTGCAGTAACAGGGCCAGATAGGTGATCAGGCCCGTGAGCAGGGCGCCTTCCATCAGCGAGAGACCAAAGAGCAGGTTGAAGGCCAGGGCCGCACCGAGGAATTCGGCCAGGTCGGTGGCGATGGCGACGATCTCGGCCTGGACCCAGTAGCACCAGACCAGCGGACGGGGATAGCGGTCGCGAATGATCTCGGCCAGGTTGCGGCCGGTGGCCAGGCCTAGGCGTGCCGACAGGGTCTGGATCAGCATCGCCATCAGGTTGGCGCCAAGCACCACCCACAGCAGGGCGTAGCCATAGCGCGAGCCGGCCTCGATATTGGTGGCGAAGTTGCCGGGATCGACGTAGGCCACGGCAGCAATCAGCGCCGGGCCGAAGAACGGGGTCCAGCCCCAGCGTCGACGACGGCCGCTAAGCGTTGCGGCGGCCTTGTCGCGAATCGCATCGTTGGAAATGGTGGAAAGCATGGCAGGGTCTGTTAACCATGGTTAATAACTGGTCTCGAAGTTAACTCATGGTCGCCACGTTGACCAATAGCCTTCCTTCGCCCCTTCGATTGATGTTAACTATCGAAGGGGCGAGCGCTCATCGCGCCATCAGCGGGCAGCGGCCCGGCTGGCCTGCAGGGTTCGGGTCAACAAGGCCCGCAGGGCAGCGGGACGTACCGGCTTGAGCAACAGGTGGTAACCCGCGCGCTTGACCGTTTCGGCGACTTCCTCGGTACGGTCGGCGGTGATCACGATGCCAGGGACGTTGCCGTTCAGACGCTCGGCAAGCGCCTCCATGGCCATCAGGCCGGTGACTTCGTTGTCGAGATGGTAGTCGGCCAGGATGGCATCGGGATCGGCATCTAGATGGCGCAGTACCGACTTGGCACCACCGATGGAGGTGGCCGTGAAGACTTCGCAGCCCCAGCCGGTGAGCATCGCCTTCATCCCCTCCAGGATCAGCGTCTCGTTGTCGATGCACAGGATGCGCGTGCCGGCCAGCTTGTTGCCGGCACGGCGTGTCTTGCTCTTCTCCTCGGCAACTTCCTGGCTGCGGGCCTCCACCACCGGCACGCTGACCGCGAAGACGGTACCGGCGCCTTCCTCGGAGCGCACGCGGATGGGATGGTCGAGCACCCGGCTCATGCGCTCGGCGATGGAAAGCCCCAGGCCGAGCCCCTTTTCACCTTCCTTGTGGCGCGATGCCTGGTCGAGGCGACGAAACTCCTGGAAGATCTCGGCCTGTTTGGCCTCAGGGATGCCCGGGCCGCTGTCCCAGACTTCGATGGATAGCCGCTCTCCCTGACGACGACAGCCCAGCAGCACGCGGCCTTCCTGGGTGTAGCGGATGGCGTTGGAGAGGAAGTTCTGCACGATGCGTCTCAGCATCTGGGCATCGCTGTCGACCCAGGCGCGGCTGGGCACGACGACCAGGTCGAGGCCGCGCTCCTCGGCCATGACGTCGAACTCAGCGCGCAGCGGCCGGAAGATGTCTGCCAGGGCGAAATGGCTGCGTCGGGGGGTCAGGGCGCCGGCGTCGAGCTTGGAGATATCGAGCAGGGTGCCGAGCAGCTCCTCGGCGGCCTGCAGGGAATTGTCGATATGGCCGATGGTGCGCTTCATGTCGTCGGCATCCATCTCCTGGGTGAGGGCCGAGGTGAACAGGCGCGCAGCATTGAGGGGCTGCAGCAGGTCATGACTGGCCGCGGCGAGGAAGCGGGTCTTGGAGGCGTTGGCGTCCTCGGCCACCTGCTTGGCCTGGCGCAATGCCTGCTCGGCCTCGGCACGGACCCGGTTTTCCTGGCGCAGGGCGGCATTGGCCTCGGAGAGCGCCTGGGTGCGCTCGCGGACGCGTTCCTCCAGGGTTTCGTTGGTCTCCTTGAGGGCGATCTCGGCGCGGCGGCGCTCGGTGATGTCCTGATAGAGGGCAAAGAAGCCGAGGATGGCGCCGCTGTCGCCGAAGTGCGGCGTATAGGTAACCAGCATGTAGCGAATGCCTTCGGGCAACTGCAGCGAGACTTCGAAATTGACGCGTTCGCCGGCGAGGGCGCGATCGATCCAGGGCGCGCGCTCCCTGGCCATGTCCTCGGGAATCACCGCTTGCAGGGGCTTGCCGATGACCTCGTTGCGATCGATCTCGAAGGCTTGCTCATAGGCTCGGTTGGTGAAGAGGTAGCGGCAGTCCTTGTCGAAATAGGCAATCAGCGCCGGCACATTGTCGGTATAGATGCGGATGTTGTTTTCCGAGCGGATCAGCGCTTCCTCGGTGCGCTTCTGCTGGGTGATGTCCTGATAGGTGTAGACGAATCCACCACCTGGCATGGGATTGCCCTGCACCTCCAGGACGCTGCCGTCCTGGCGATAGCGCACGTAGCGGTGGGGCTGGCCCTCGCGGATGTTGTCGAGCAGCAGCTTGACGTGTTCCTCGGGGTCGCCGGGGCCGTATTCGCCGTTGTGGGCGTTGTAGAGGAAGATGCGATCGATCGGCGCGCCGACCCGTATCAGGTGATCGGGAAAGCGGAACAGTTCCAGATAGCGCTGATTCCACACCACCAGGCGCAGGTTCTGGTCGACCACGCTGATGCCCTGGTTGATGTTCTCGATGGTCGCCTGGAGCAGGGCGCGGTTGAACTCCAGTACCTGGGAGGCCTCGTCGACGATGGAGATCACATCCGAGATACCGATGCCTCGGCCCTGCAGCGCCGAATTGACCACGATACGGGCCGAGGACGCGCCCAGCACCGAGGCCAGAAAGCGCTCGGTGAACTGGATGACATCGATGGAAGCGCGGGTATTGTCCTCCAGCGGCTTGCCGATGCGGCGGGCATAGTCGTCGAAGGCCCGGCTGACCTGGCCGGCACCCAGGAAGCGTTCACACAGGACCTTGAGGTCGCCCACCGTGGTGGCGCCGGTCCAGGGGCGGTTCACCGAGGTCTGACGGGTCTCGACGCTGTCGACGAACAGCGAGGCCTGGATGCGCTCGACCACGCGCTGCGGGGTCATCTGGGAAACGAAGATGTAGGCGACCAGATTGACGCCCAACGACAGCATCACGCCATGGGTGAAACTGTCGCCCACATTGAGTCCGAACAGGGCGGTGGGCGAGAGCCAGCCGATGTTCAGCGGACCGCCTTGCAGCCAGGTCTCGGGAAGCACGCCGGCCGCGATCAGGTCCGGCATCAGCAGGCAGTAGGCCCAGATCGCAAAGCCGGCGTTCATGCCCACGATCACGCCCAGGCGATTGCCGCGCTTCCAGTAGAGGCCACCGATCAGAGCCGGGGCGAACTGGGCGGCGGCGGCGAAGGACAGCATGCCGATGGCGGCCAGGGAGCTGAAGTCACCGAGCAACTGGTAGGCACCGTAGGCCAGCGCCAGGATCACGCCGATGGTGATGCGCCGTGCACGCAGCACCAGACGGCCGTAGTCGCGGGCCTTGGTGTCGAACCAGCGAAGACGGAACAGGGCGGGGATGACGATCTCGTTGGAGATCATGATCGACACCGCTACCGCGGCGACGATCACCATGCCGGTGGAGGCCGAGAAGCCGCCGATGAAGGTCAGCAGGGTGAGCCATTCGCTGCCGGCAGCCATGGGCAGTGCCAGCACATAGGTATCGGGCGGCACATCGGTATCGGCGAAGATGGTCAGGCCGGCGGCCGCCAGAGGCAGCACGAAGAAGCCGAAGGCCACCAGGTAGAGCGGGAACAGCCAGCGGGCCTTGGCGGCATCGTCGCGATGGGTGTTCTCCACCACCGCGACATGGAACTGGCGCGGCAGGCAGAGGATGGCCAGCATGGCCAGCAGCGTTTGTGCCCAGAACCCCTGGCCGAAGTCCTGCTGGGCAAGCTGGCGTTGCAGCTCGAGCTGGATATCGGCGAAGGCCAGCAGGTCGCCGAGGCCATCGAACATGCCCCAGGTCACGTAGGCGCCCAGCGTCAGGAAGGCCACCAGCTTGATCAGCGACTCGAAGGCCACGGCATGGATCAGGCCTTCATGATGTTCGGTGGCATCGGTATGGCGGGTGCCGAAGAGAATGGCGAAGGCCGCCATCACCAGGGCCACATAGAAGGCGGTATCGCCGAACAGCGGCGCGCGGGTGATGTCCGCCTCCGAGGTCAGCACGCTGAAGGAGGTGGAGACGGCCTTCAGCTGCAGCACGATGTAGGGCAGGGTGCCGATCAAGGCTACCAGGCTGGCGAAGGCGGCCAGGGACTGGGTCTTGCCGTAGCGCGAGGCGATGAAGTCGGCGATCGAGGTCACGTTCTGATGCTTGGCGACCCTGATCATCTTGGCCAGCACCGGCCAGAACAGCAGCAGGGTGAGAATGGGCCCGACGAAGATGCTGGCGAAGGACCAACCCGAGGTGGCAGCCTGGCCCACGGCGCCATGGAAGGTCCAGGAGGTGCAGTAGATGGCCAGCGCCAGGCTGTAGACGATCGGACGGCGTCGTGTGGCGCCCCGTGACCTGGCCAGGCGGTCGCCGCGCCAGGCAATGGCGAACAGGACGGCGACATACAGCAGTGAAACGACGATCAGTAGCCAGCCAGCGAACATGCGCATCTCCCTTACTTGATGCGGCCATTCTAGCAGCCTGGCGGGCAGTCAAACGCCCCTGTTGACGGTCGACATAGGGTAGCGAGTCGCAGGGGAGGCATGGCGACGGGAAAATGGGCGAGAGAGCGACTCGTGGGTGCCCCTCAATTCGCTTGGCAGATCTCCTGGTAGAGCGGATCCGAGCCCGTCAGACGGCGCAGCTCGTCGATCTGCGGCTGGCGTTGTTCCTCACCGAGCGGGACCAGTTCGTGGCTGTCGCAGTTCAATAGCTGGGCCTGATGGATCACGCGTTCGGAGGCGCCGGAGGTGAAGCGGTAGAGAATGAATTCCACCAGTCGCTGTCCGTCCGCCGTGGTGACGACGCGATCGTCGCGATCCACCACCGTGAAGGCCGTGGTCATTGGCAGCAGGTAGGTCCAGGGACGCCAGAAGGCCGGCTCCTGGGTGGTGGAGATGATCTGGGCAGAATCGGGCAGTTGCTGGCGCTTATGGTCGAACCAGCCGTATTCGTGCTGGATCTGGTAGCCGAGCATGCCGAGGCCGGCGCATACGGGGACGATCCAGCGCGGCAGCCGTTTGCCGCTCAGAGTGCGCAGCAGCAGTCCGAGACCTGCCGCGCCGAGGCCGGCGAAGATCGCCGCGATCAAATGCCAAATCATGTCGGGCTTCCTGACGACCATCGGGCTTCCCGAAGGAAGCCCGATGCAAGGGTTGTGGCCGGCGCCGCGGACGACGCCGAGGTGGGATTATGACCTAGTGGCCGGTGGCGGTGCCAGCGCCCTTGGGATAGCGCACGCTCTCGACGAGCTCCTGGATTTCCTGAGGCGGTTCTGCGGTCATCCGGGAGATGGTGAAGGCCACCGCGAAGTTGATGATGGCACCCACGGCCCCGATGGACAGCGGCGAGATGCCCAGCACCCAGTGTTCCGCCGTATCCGGCAGGTTGTTGGTGCCGGGGATGAAGAACCAGCCCTTGTAGATGAAGATGTACACCAGGGTGAAGATCAGGCCGGTCAGCATGCCGGTGATGGCGCCTGTATTGTTCACCCGCTTGGAGAAGATCCCCATCATCAGTGCCGGGAACAGCGAGGCGGCGGCGATGCCAAAGGCCAGTGCCACGACCTGTGCCGCGAAGCCCGGAGGATTGGCCCCCAGATAGGTAGCCACGATGATGGCGACGGACATCGAGATGCGGGCCGCCATCAACTCGCCCTTCTCGCTGATGCGTGGATTGATGGCCCCCTTGATCAAGTCGTGACTGATTGCCGAGGAAATGGCCAGCAACAGTCCCGCGGCTGTCGACAGTGCCGCCGCCAGGCCGCCCGCCGCGATCAGGCCGATCACCCAGCCGGGCAGGTTGGCGATCTCGGGATTGGCCAGGACCAGAATGTCATTGTTGACCGACAGCTCGTTGCCTTCCCAGCCGCGCTGTTCGGCGGTCGACGCGAAGTCCTCGCTGTCGTTGTAGAGCTGGATGCGGCCGTCGTTGTTCTTGTCTTCGTACTGAATCAGCCCGGTTTCTTCCCAGGTGCGGATCCAGCCGGGGCGATCCTCGTAGAGAATCGGATCGGCGGTGGCCTGCTCGACGTTCTCGACCTGGCCGGCCATCTCGGGATAGACCGTGGTGGCGATGTTGAGACGTGCCATGGAGGCCACGGCAGGGGCGGTCAGGTAGAGCAGAGCGATGAACACCAGGGCCCAGCCGGCCGACCAGCGGGCATCAGCCACCTTGGGCACGGTGAAGAAGCGGATGATGACGTGAGGCAGGCCGGCGGTGCCGATCATCAGCGAGAGCGTGAACAGCACCATGTTGAGCTTGTTGTCCACGTCTGCCGTGTACTCGTTGAAGCCCAGGGCGGTGACCACCTCGTTGAGCTTGGCCAGCAGAGGAACGCCGGATTCGCTGTGGTCGGAGAACAGCCCGAGCGGTGGGATGGGATTGTCGGTCAGCTCCAGCGAGATGAAGACTGCCGGGATGGTGTAGGCGATGATCAGCACGATGTACTGGGCCACCTGGGTGTAGGTGATGCCCTTCATGCCCCCCAGTACCGAATAGAAGAAGATCACCACGGCAGCGATCAACAGGCCGGTCGTGGCATCCACCTCGAGAAAGCGCGAGAAGGCCACGCCCGCACCGGCCATCTGGCCGATGACGTAGGTCACCGAGGCCACGATCAGACAGACCACCGCGACCATGCGGGCCGGCTTGCTGTAGAAGCGGTCGCCGATGAACTCCGGGACAGTGAACTTGCCGAACTTGCGCAGGTAGGGCGCCAGCAGGGTCGCCAGCAAGACATAGCCGCCGGTCCAGCCCATCAGGAACGTCGAGTTGGCGTAGCCACCGGCGGCGATCAGGCCCGCCATGGAGATGAAGGAAGCCGCCGACATCCAGTCAGCGCCGATGGCCATGCCGTTGGTGATGGGGTGGACACCGCCACCGGCCACATAGAAGTCCTTGGTCGACCCGACCTTGGCCCAGATGGCAATGCCGATGTACAAGGCAAAGGAGGCGCCCACGAAGAGGACGTTGATGGCAAATTGACTCATGTGGGTTACTCCTCGAGTCCGAACTGTTTATCCAGTCGGTTCATCTTCCAGGCATAGAAGAAGATGATGCCGATGAAGGTCAGTATCGAACCCTGCTGGGCGAACCAGAAGCCAAGGTCGGTACCGCCGATGGCGATGCCGGCCAGTAGAGGCCTCAGCAGGATGGCGCAGCCGTAGGACACCAGGGCCCAGACGACCAGGCATCCGGCGATCAGCCGGATGTTGGCCGCCCAGTAGGCTTCGGCGTTGGATTTTTTGTCTGCCATTGTGTTGCTCTCCGTTTGTTGTCGAGGTCGGAAAGTTGCACCTGAAGGGAGCAGTGATGAGGCGAAGTCATCATCCACTGTGTCACGAGTAATGCTGGTCAATAATGTGAAAAAAGAAAGCCCATACTTTGGTATCAATGAGCGGCAAGTATTTTTGTGTATCTATGGTTTCTTTTTTTAATCAGTGGATTATGAGTGTTTTGAAGGTTTTTCGGATATAGTCCTTAAGTCGATATGGGACCATGGTATAGCGGCCAAGAAGGTAGTGGAGAGAGAGGAAAGTCGTACAGCATGACACGATGGTATTACGCCATCGTCTCCATGACTCAGTGTCGTACGACTTCGGCATATAGAACCATGGTATGGATTCTTGCCATTGGTGTGGCTTTGTTAGTCTGATGTCGGGGACTGTCCCCGGGTGGATGCTTTCGTTCGATGATGGATGCATCAATGGTGAATGCACGACCCCGTCTTGCCGAAGAAGATGTCAGAGAGACGCTGGGTGATGACCACGCCACGAGGCCCTCGTCATGGTCGATGTCGATCTTTCCCAACCGCCGTTCAGCTTGCTCGATGAGGACGGCCGCAAGCGGGTAAGCGGAAGCCTCGACCTGGTCTATTTCGACCTGGGAGAGATCATTCTCGATGCCGGTCAGCCGGGAGAGAGCGTCTTTCTGATCCACAAGGGCGAGGTCGCCGAACTGGATGTTTCCCGCTCTGGTGAACTGGAACGCATCGGCCATTACACTGCCGGTGACCTGTTCGGTGCGATCAGCATCCTGCGTGGGCAGAGCCGGTATCGATTTCGGGCCGAACAAGAGAGTCTCTGCTACCTGTTGCCCAAGTCGGAATTCCTGGCGTTGTGCGATGACTACCCCGCCTTTGCCGAGTGCTTTCGTCGCAACCTGGCGCACAAGACGCGCTTGCTGGCCGCCCAGCGTGCTTCGGGGGGAAGCCTCATGGCTGGTGCCATGCTGGCGCGTTCCAGGGAGTGCATGCGCCGGCCACATCACCTGACGAAAGCGGCGACCATCACCGAAGCGGTGGCCACGTTGGATGCACGTCGGGTCGATAGCCTACTGGTCGATGGCGAGAACGGCGTGGGAATGGTGACCAAGACCGACCTGCTCAATGCCCTGGTGCTGGAGAAGTGGCCGCAGGATGCGCCGGTGCGCTCCATCGCCAACTTTTCGCTGATCACGGTGCGACCGGACCAGTATCTGTTCGAGGCGCTGGTCGCGATGACTCGCCACCGTGTCGAGCGAGTCGTGGTGATGGAAGATGACGTCCCTGTCGGCGTGGTGGAATTGACCGATGCGCTAAGCCATTTTTCCAGCCGCAGTCATGTGGTCAGCCTGCAGGTGGAACAGGCTGATGACCTGGCGTCGTTGTCGGCGGCCAGCCGGCTGATGCCCGACCTGGTCAGAGGACTGATGGCCCAGGGGGCCAAGCCGCGTTTCGTCATGGGGCTGTTGTCGGCGCTGAATGGGCGGATCATCGGCAAGACGTGGGACTTCCTCGTCGACGAGCGCTATCACGGCGCGACGTGCTTGATGGTCATGGGCAGCGAGGGGCGTGGCGAACAGATTCTCAAGACCGACCAGGACAATGGCCTGATCCTGGAGGAGAACCTCGCCTGGCCGGAGCGCGAGGCCTGTATGCGTGCCTTCAGCGATGCGCTTCTCGAATTGGGCTATCCGCCCTGTCCGGGCGACATCATGGTGTCCAACCCGCAATGGGTTGGAGGGGAGACGCAATGGCGAGAGCGTATCGATACCTGGGCACGGCGTTGCGATGCGGACTCGCTGATGAATCTGGCCATCCTGCTCGATGCCCGGGCCATGGCGGGCAATCCGGCGTTGCTGGCGCGCTTGCGCGAGTCTCTCTTTGAGCGTTGCGCCGGCGACGAGATCCTGCTGTCGCACTTCGCGCGCCCGGTCTTGCGCTTTTCGACGCCGCTGACATTGTTCGGCTCGTTGAAAAAGCCGCAACACGGCATCGACATCAAGAAAGGCGGGATCTTTCCGGTCGTGCATGGCGTCAGGGTCATGGCCCTGGAGCGCAACATCACGGTGACCTCGACCCTGGAGCGGCTCGATGCCCTGGTGGCCGATGGCCGGCTGGAGGCTCGCTTCGCCGAAGACCTGGGCGAGGCGCTGTCACTGTTCACCGAGTTGCGCCTGAAGCAACAACTCGAGCGCCTTGATGGCAAGGAAGGCGAGCCGGACCGCGTAGTGGTTCAGGAGCTGTCGTCGCTGGAACGTGATCTGTTGCGCGAAGCGCTGCACATCGTCAAGGACTTCAAGCAACGGCTGTCCCATCGCTATCACCTCGAATATGGCTGAGGGATGACGGTGGCCGAACACGACAGGGAATGTAGAGCGACCGGGAGGGAAGCAGCATGTTCAAGGCCTTGAGACGCGCAGCCGATCGCCGGCGCCATGCCGATGGTCGATATGGCTGGCTCTTTCAGCCGTATACCGGCGACGAGATGGTCGCCGTGGCCTGCCGAGCCACCGAGCCTGACAGCGGCCATGGCGAGCCGGTGGCGATCGCCGCCGTGCGCCTGCAGGGAGACCGGGTCTTGACCAGCGAATCGCTCGACCTGCATGTGCGTCGACCGGAGGGGCTCACGGCCGAGTCCGTTCGTCGACACGGGTTGCGCGGCGTCGACCTGGATGAAGGGGAGGCGTTGGGAGTCGCCCTGGAGCAGCTTCTCGATTTCGTCGGCAATCGTCCTCTGGTGGGATGGCACCTGGAGGACGAGCTGGCCATGCTGAATCGCGGCTTGCGGCCGCGCTTCGGCTTCGATCTGCCCAATGCGGCGATCGATGTGGCGCATCTCTTCCAGCGGCGCCAGCGCTATCGGCATCCTCAGCTCGAGGGGCGACCGCGCTTCGAGGAAGCTGCCGAGCGGCTCGACGTGCCGATGATGGGGCGCCACAGTGCACTGGGCGATGCGGTGACCACGGCCTTGATGTATCTGCGTCTGGCACGTGATGACGCCGCACGGCGTCGGAGCAGCTGAGGGACGCTTCGCCTGTGCTGGTCGGAATGGTAGGATGAGCGCCCCGAATTCCGTAGATGCCCTGGCAGCGCCGTGACCATGCAAGATGCCGTGATGTTCGACTCTCATACCGACCGGAACCCCCGTGACGGCGGCGTTCACAACGCCGCCAAGGCCAAGCGCGAGTTCAACAAGCTGCAGAAGCGCCTGCGACGCCAGGTCGGCAACGCCATCATCGACTACGACATGATCCGCGAGGGCGACAAGGTGATGGTCTGCCTGTCCGGTGGCAAGGACAGCTACACCATGCTCGAGATCCTGCGCAACCTGCAGCGCAACGCCCCGGTCGACTTCTCGCTGGTGGCGGTCAATCTCGACCAGAAGCAGCCCGGCTTCCCCGAGCACGTGCTGCCCGAGTACCTGGAAGGCATCGGCGTCGATTATCACATTCTCGAGCGCGACACCTACTCGGTGGTCAAGGAGAAGACGCCTGAGGGCAAGACCACCTGCTCGCTGTGCTCGCGGCTGCGTCGTGGCTCGCTGTATGGCTATGCCGAGGAGATCGGCGCCAACAAGATCGCCCTAGGGCACCATCGTGAGGATATCCTGGAGACGCTGTTTCTCAACATGTTCTTCGGCGGCAGCCTGAAGTCGATGCCGCCCAAGCTGCTCTCCGACGATGGCAAGAACATCGTCATCCGCCCGCTGGCCTATTGCCGTGAGTCGGATATCGCCGAGTTCTCCCGGCGCATGGAATTCCCCATCATTCCCTGCAACCTGTGCGGTTCCCAGCCCAATCTTCAGCGCCAGGTGGTCAAGGAAATGCTGGCCGACTGGGAAGCCCGGCATCCCGGGCGCCTGGAGAGCATGTTCAAGGCGGTCACCAATGTGGCGCCGTCGCAGCTTGCCGACCGTGAGCTCTTCGACTTTGCCGGACTCGAGGAGAAGCAGGCTCGAATGCAGGCCTCGCGTATCGACTTCACCGAGCTTTGATGGCTTTCAAGAACGCGACTGCATCGCTTTAAGGAAGAAGAACGGCGCTGCGTGCCTTTGAGAGGGCAGAATCCCCTTGGCGTCCCAACCCCTGGGGCCTAGCCTGTCTTCTCTCTTCTCTCTTCTTAGTGCCCCGAATGCCCATCCATCGGGTTCTGCTCCATTTGGTCATGATTCATTTGATCATGGTTCATAGGGTCGTGATCCATTGTGCCCATGGACAGTACTCCCCAGAGTTGCCATAGGGCGAAGGCGATGATGGCCAGTGCCGCCAGGGTACGGGTAGCGGGATGGCGGATCAGCGCTCCCAACTGACGGGCGACCAGGCCGGTCGCCAGCAGGGCTGGCAGGGTGCCCAGGCCGAAGGCGCCCATCAGCAGGATGCCCTGGATGGGATCGGCAGTCGCCAGGCTCCAGGCCAGCATCGAGTAGACGAGGCCGCAGGGAAGCCAGCCCCATACGGCACCCAGTGCCACGGCCTGGGGCAGTTTCACCACCGGCATCAAGCGCTTGCCCATGGGCTCCAGGTGGCGCCAAAGATGTCGCCCGAGGGCTTCGAGGCGCAGCAAGCCCTTCCACCAGTTGGCAATGTAAAGCGCCATCAGGATCAGCATCACGGCGGCCAGCACCTGGAGTGCCAGGCGGGCGCCGGGTGCGATCTCGATCATGGTGCCGAGCAGGGCGATCAGGCCGCCTGCACACATGTAGCTGGTGATACGGCCCAGGTTGTAGCCCAGCAGTAGGCCGGCCAGGCGCGTTGGCTGGCGCATGCTGGGGGGGACGGCAAATGTCAGGGCACTCATGATGCCACCGCACATGCCGATGCAGTGGGCGCCTCCCAGCAGTCCGAAGACGAAGGCGGCCGCCAGGGGCGGGAGTTCCAGTCCGGTCGGATTCATGCGCCATTCTCCCGGTCTTGAGAAGGCCCGGTGGCATCGTCCTGCTGTCGGTGAACGGGGCGTGGCGCGGGCGGGTCATCCTCATCGAACAGGATGCGGTAGGCGGGCCCTTCCAGGTCGTCGAACTGGTCGTTGTTCACTGCCCAGAAGAAGGCCCAGACGGCCAGGCCGAGCAGGACGAGCGACAGTGGAATCAGGAGGTAGAGAACGCTCATGACGACACCGGGGTGATCAAGTGGCGAAAGCTCCCGGGGCGAGCCAGGCGCAGGGCGTTGCCCACCACCACCAGCGAGCTGAGGGACATGCCGATGGCGGCGAGCCAGGGAGGCACCAGGCCGCAGGCTGCCAGTGGCAGTGCCAGCAGATTATAGAACAAGGCCCAGCCGAGATTCTGTCGAATGACGCGCTGGGTGGCGCGGGCGATCCCGATCGCGTCAGCGACGCGCTGCAGTCGGGGTGTGAGCAGGATCACATCGGCCCGGGTGCGGGCCAGGTCGGTGGCGCCGTTCATGGCGAAGGCTACATCGGCACCGGCCAGTATCGGCACGTCATTGACGCCATCACCCACCATGGCGACGCGCTCGCCGCGTGCCTGGTGGTGGCGGAGTCGGGCCAGTTTGTCCTCCGGGCTCATCGCAGCCTGCCAGTCGTCGATGCCCAGCTGCTCGGCCAGGGCGCGAACCCGGGGCTCGGCGTCGCCGGAAAGCAGTTCCACCTCGATGCCGGCCAGACGCAACGTCGCCAGGGTGGTGTCGGCATCATCGCGTAGACGGTCCTCCAGGGCGAACCAGGCACGGGGGCGATCATTCTCGGCGAGCAACAGCCAGTGTCCGTCGTCGGGTGGTGCTGGCGCCGGGGAGGCGGCGAAGTCGGGGCGGCCTAGCCGCCAGCGGGTTCCCGCGATGCGGCCTTCGAGTCCGGCACCGGCCTGGCGGGTGACGTCATCGGCGACCACATCGGGCTGGCGGTACGGGTGGAAGGCGCGGGCAATGGGATGCTCCGAATGTGACTCGAGGGCCGCGGCGATGGCGCAAAGGTATCGCGGATCATCGTCCTCGAGGGTGCGGGTGTCGATGAGGCGCATCTCGCCGGTGGTCAGAGTGCCGGTCTTGTCGAAGATTACCCGGTCGATACCGTCCAGCGCTTCCAGGGCATCGGCGCGGGTCAGCAGGGCGCCGCGCCGATGCAGTCGGCCGTGGGCGGCGGTGAGCGCGGTGGGCGTGGCCAACGCCAGGGCGCAGGGGCAGGTGACGACCAGCACCGAAAGCGTGACCCAGAAGGCTCGGTCAGGGGCGATGAACCACCAGGCCAGGGCCACGACAGCGGCGATCAGCAGTACCTGGAGCACGAAGTGATGGGCCAGGCGCGCGCTCTTGAGCGCGATGCGTGGCCGGCTGGCGAAGGCTCGGTCGGTAAGGTCGAGAATGCCGGCGACCCGGGTGTCGCGACCGGCGTGGGTGATCCTCAGGGTCAGCGGGCTTTCGATATTCTGGCTGCCACCGGTGACAGCGTCGCCGACGCACCGTGCCACCGGTTGCGTTTCGCCGGTCAGGGTCGATTCGTCGAGGCTGGAGGCACCGCTTTCGATCACGCCATCGGCGGGCACGACGTGTCCCGGCTTGACCAGTACCCGGTCGCCGGCGCGCAGTTCGCTGGCAGGGAGAAGGCGCGATTGGCCGTCGTCGTCGAGGCGTGTCGCCGAGACTGGCAGCAGTTCGGCCAGGGCATTGCCGGCGGCGCCGCCCCGGCGTCGTGCGCGGGCCTCGAGATGGCGTCCGAACAGCAGGAAGAAGGTGAACATGCTCACCGAGTCGAAATAGACCTCGCCCTGGCCGCTGACGACCGCCCAGGCGCTGGCCAGGTAGGCCGAGCCGATGGCCAGGGACACCGGAACATCCATGCCTAGGGAGCGGGCGCGCAGGTCGCGCCAGGCCTGCTGGAAGAAGGGCTGGGCCGCGTACAGCACCACCGGCGTGGTCAGCGCCAAGGCCAGCCAGTGAAAGAGGCGGTCGAAGTCGGCGTCGAGCCCGGCATCGCCCGCCAGATAGAAGGGCAGGGAGAACATCAGGGCCTGCATCATGCCCAGGGCGGCCACGATCAATCGGCGCATCTGCCGGTGAGACTCGCGTTGCAGGCGCTGCTGGGCCTCGTCCGGTTCAAAGGGGCGGGAGGGATAGCCGATAGCCGCGAGTTCGGCGAGCAGGCGTGAGAGGGCAATGCGGTGTGGTTCCCATTCCAGGCGCAGGCGGTGGTGAGTGAGATCGACGGCACTGCCGATGACGCCTTCGAGGGCGTTGAGTCGGTGCTCGATCAGCCAGGCGCAGGCCGCACAGGTGATGCCATCCACTGCCAGGGTCGTGTGGGCGCTGCTGTCGTCGCCTTGCACGAAGCGGGATTGAAGACCGGGATCGTCGAACAATGACCACTGCTCGGCGTGGATGTCATGCCGTTGCCGGGGGCGTTCGGGCAGGGCGGTTCGGAAGCGGTAGTAGCTTGCCAGGCCGCCATCGACGATGGCATGGGCCACGGCCTCGCAGCCGGGACAGCAGAGCCGGTAGCGACATTCGCCGATCTCGAGTGACCAGGGCGCATGCTCGGGAACCGGCTCGCCGCAGTGATAGCAGGTCCGGGCGTCCTCCACGAGGGTCTCGGCGCTGTCCGCCATGGCTCAGATACCCGGCGTCAGGGCAATGCTGCCCTCGTGGGGGAAGCGGGCCTCGCCGGTGAGGCGCCAGGCGGCGTCGTCGCCGGGCGTCGGCTGCAGGTGCAGATACCAGCGATAGCGCAAGGGGGCATCGAGGGTGCCGACGTAGCGCCCCTGCTGGACGCGTTGCAATGTCAGGTGGCGGTCGCGGCCATGTTCGGTGGGGAAGATCCAGGCCAGATGCAATTGCTCGGGACGTCGCTGGCCTTGCAGGTCGACGATCACGTCACCGGTGAGGGCATCGACACGCAGTTGAGCCGCCAGGCCCAGTTGGCCGGCCCTTTCCTGTTTGGCGAGCTGTTCGTTGATCGCCAGGCCGCGTCGATAATAGTCCTGTGCCACGGTGCCGTCGAAATAGCGGATCGAGGCGACCAGGTAGACCATGCTGAAGGTCACCGAGGAGGCCAGCAGGGCGATGATGAACCAGGGCCAGAACTGCTTGTACCAGGGCGTCACGGGAGGCGAGGTCGTGTGCATCAGGGAGTTCCTCCCAGAAAGCGGCTGTCGTGGACCAGCGAGATGTCGGCATCGAGCGCCTCGAGGCGCCACTGGATGTCATGGCTGGGCCGGTGAATGGCGTTGCGATCGACGCTGGCCTCGACCACCAGCTGGCGGGACTGACCGGCGGGGACGGCGAGTCGCCGTCTGTCCAGACGCAGTCCGTCAAGCCCCGAGGCGGAGAGACGATAGCGGTGATCGACGTTGTCCAGGTTGCGTACGGTCAGGGTATAGACGTTGGCGATATTGCCCTGGGAGGTCATCCGGAACAGGTGTTGACGGTCTCGCTCCACGTCGAGGTCGAGCGGCGTGCGGTCGGCGAGGTTCCCGGCGAACAGGGCGAGCATCGCCAGCAGTGCCACCAGGTAGCCGAGCAGGCGCGGCCGGCCCATTCGTGTCGGCTTGCCGGCCAGGGCGTTTTCGGTGGTGTAACGGATCAGGCCGCGAGGCCGACCGAGTCGGTCCATCACGCCGTCGCAGGCATCGATGCAGGCCGCGCAGTCGATGCAGGCATGCTGCAGGCCCTCGCGAATATCGATGCCGGTGGGACATACCTGAACGCAGAGCCCGCAGTCGACGCAGTCGCCCGGCTCCGTGGCCTGGGTGCCGGTTTCCCGGCGGCGGGGTGCACGCGGCTCGCCACGGCCGGCGTCGTAGGAGACGGTCAGGGTGTCGCGGTCGAACATTACGGCCTGGAACCGCGCGTAGGGGCACATGTGCAGGCAGACCTGTTCACGCAACCAGCCGGCATTGAGGTAGGTGAACGAGGCAATCAGGGCGAGCCAGAAATACGCCCAGCCGCTGGCTTCCAGGTATGGCAGGGCCATGACCAGATCGCGGATCGGTGTGAAGTAGCCGATGAAGGTAAGGCCGGTGGCCAGCGCGATGGCGAGCCAGAGGGCGTGCTTGAGCCCCTTGCGGCATGCCGTGTCGACATCCAGGGGGCGTCGGTCGCGCTTGAGGCGTCGGTGGCGAGGGCCTTCGAGCCGGTGCTCGACCCAGATGAACCACCAGGTCCAGACGCTCTGCGGGCAGGCATAACCGCACCACAGGCGGCCGGCGAGCACGGTGACGAAGAATAGGGCGAAGGCGGCGATGATCAGCAGCCATGAGAGCAGCATGAACTCCTGTGGATAGAAGGTCATGGTGAAGAGGTGAAAGGCGCGGCCGGGCAGGTCGAACCAGATCGCCGGTCGCCCGTCGAGCGAGACCCAGGGAAGCGCAAAGAACGCTGACACCAGCAGTGTGTCGAGGCCGCGCCGCCAGCGCTGGAAGCGCCCCCGGACCTCGCGCACCTGGATGTGTCGGCGAGGCTCGTAGAGCGAATGACCGAGCTCCGTGACGGGGATTCGGTCGTCGGCTTCGCGATATGCAATGTCCTGGGTCATGCCATCCTCCCGCCTCGGCGGCGCCTTGATGACGTCTCAGTCGACGCTTTCCGGGGCTTGGCGACTCAACTGGTAGACGTAGGCGGCCACCAGGTGAACCTTGTCCTCGCCGAGATAATCGACCTGCGCTGGCATCTGCCCGTTGCGCCCGTTGCGCAGGGTCTCGAGCACTGCGGCTTCGAGCGACTGGTCGGCTCCCTGGTAGAGCCAGGCGTCGTCGGTCAGGTTCGGTGCGCCCATCATCGGATTGCCGGTCCCGTCCGGCTGGTGGCAGCTGGCGCACATGGCGGTGAAGACCTCGCGTCCCTTTTCCGCCCGCGCCGGGTCGGTGGCCTTGCCCGACAGCGACAGCACGTGCTGGGTGACGTCGACGAGCGTCTCTTCGCCCAGGTGCTCCCAGGCTGGCATGGCACCGCTGCGACCCTGGGTGATGGAGGTGACGATGTCTTGCGGTGAGCCGCCGTAGAGCCAGGCATCGTCGCTGAGGTCGGGAAAGCCGTTGCCACCTCGGGCATTGCTGCCGTGACAGATGGCGCAGTTGTTGAGAAAAAGCCGTTCACCCACCTGCATGGCCTCGGCATCATTCGCCAGCTCGGCGATGGGGCGTTCGGCGTAGCTGGCGAAGATCGGTGCGTAGCGGGCCTCGGCCTGCTGCATCTCGCTGTCCCACTGGGCTTCCTGGCTCCAGCCCAGCAGGCCGGCGAAGTTGCCGAGCCCTGGGTAGAGGGCCAGGTAGCCGAGAGCGAAGAGCACCGTGCCGACATAGAGCTTGAACCACCAACGCGGCAGGGGGTTGTCATATTCCTCGATGCCATCGGCGGCATGGTCGGTGGTGGCCACATGGCCCTCGGCATCGGGCTGCTTGTCGGTCTTGCGGTTGGCGAACAGCAGCCAGGCGCTGAGCGCGATGGTGCCCAGCGTGATGACGATGATCCAGGCGCTCCAGAAGCCGGAAAGGTCGTTGCTCCAAAGCGAATTCATGCCTTCCTGCCTCCCTTGTCGTGTCGGTTCTCGGCCGCTCGCTCGGGCGGTGTGTCATGCTCTACGATGGGGTCATCGGCGAAGGGCAGTCGGGCCGCTTCGTCGAACTCCGCCCGGCGGCCTTTCGAGTAAGCCCAGATCGTGAGCCCGATGAAGGCGACAATCAGCAGGATGATGATGATGCCGTTCAGCGTTCCGGTATCCATGATCAGCGCTTGTCCTCGAGCACGGTGCCAAGTTGTTGCAGATAAGCCACCAGGGCGGTGATCTCGCTCTTGCCCTCGACCGCTTCCCGGGCGCTGGCGATCTGCTCGTCGTCGTAGGGCACCCCGAGTGACTGGAGGGCACGCATCTTGTCGCCGATATGGTCGCCATCGAGGGTGTTGTCGAATAGCCAGGGGTAGGCGGGCATCACCGAGCCCGGCACCACGTCACGCGGGTTGTAGAGGTGTGCACGGTGCCAGTCGTCGCTGTAGCGCCCACCGACCCGGGCCAGGTCGGGGCCGGTACGCTTGGAGCCCCACAGGAAGTTGTATTCGTAGACGGACTCGCCGGCCACGCTGTAGTGCCCGTAGCGCTCCGTCTCGGCCCGGAAGGGACGCACCATCTGCGAGTGGCAGCCGACACAGCCCTCGCGTCGATAGATGTCGCGACCGGCCAGCTCCAGCGGGGAGAGCGGCTCGAGGCCCTCGACGGGTTCGGTGGTCTGCTTCTGAAAGAACAGCGGCACGATTTCCGCCAGGCCGCCGAAGCTGATGACAACCAGGATCAGTACGGCGAGCAGGCCGACGTTCTTTTCGACGATCTCGTGTCTCATGGGATTCTCCGTCGGCTCAGGCGGTCTGCGGCAGGGGACGTTCGGCACCGGTCGGTTGACGGCGCAGGGTCATGGCGACGTTGTAGGCCATGAGCAGCATGCCGATGACCCAGAACATGCCGCCGATCATGCGGACTGCATAGCCCGGACCGCTGGCCTCGACGGACTCCATGAAGCTGTACATCAAGGTTCCGTCGTCGTTGACCGCGCGCCACATCAGGCCCTGGAGTATGCCGTTGACCCACATGGCAGCGATGTAGAGCACCGTGCCGATGGTCGAAAGCCAGAAGTGCACGGCGATCAAGCGCACCGAATGCATCCGGGTCTCGCCGACCAGACGAGGAACCATGTGATACATCGAGCCGATGGTGATCATCGCGACCCACCCAAGCGCGCCGGAGTGCACATGGCCGATGGTCCAGTCGGTGTAGTGGGAGAGGGCATTGACGGTCTTCACGGCCATCATCGGCCCTTCGAAGGTCGACATGCCGTAGAAGGAAAGGGCCACCACCAAAAAGCGCAGGGTGGGGTCGGTGCGCAGTTTGTGCCAGGCACCGGAGAGGGTCATCATGCCGTTGATCATGCCGCCCCAGGAGGGGGCCAGCAGGATGATCGACAGCACCATGCCGAGCGACTGTGTCCAGTTGGGCAGGGCGGTGTAGTGCAGGTGGTGCGGGCCGGCCCACATGTAGACCATGATCAGCGCCCAGAAGTGCACGATCGACAATCGGTAGGAGTAGACCGGTCGTTCGGCCTGCTTGGGCACGAAGTAGTACATCATGCCCAGGAAGCCGGCGGTCAGGAAAAACCCTACGGCGTTGTGGCCGTACCACCATTGGGTCATGGCGTCGATGGCGCCTGGGTAGATCGAGATCGAGTACATCGCGGAGACGGGAATGGCCGCGTTGTTGACGATGTGCAGCACCGCCACGGTGAGAATGAAGGCGGCGAAGAACCAGTTGGCCACGTAGATATGCGAGGTCTGGCGTCGCTTGATGGTGCCCAGAAAGACGATGGCGTAGACGATCCACACCACGGCGAGCAGCAGGTTGATCGGCCACTCGAGCTCGGCGTATTCCTTGGTCGTGGTGTAGCCCATCGGCAGGGTGATCAAGGCCGAGAGGATCACTGCCTGCCAGCCCCAGAAGGTGAAGGCCGCGAGCCGGTCGGACCAGAGCCGGGCCTGGCAGGTGCGCTGCACCACGTAGTAGGACGTCGCGAACAGCGCCGATCCGCCGAAGGCAAAGATCACCAGGTTGGTGTGGAGAGGGCGCAGGCGGCCGAAGCTCGTCCAGGGCAGGCCGAGGTTGAGTTGCGGCCACACCAGTTGCGAGGCGATGACAAGGCCGCAGGACATGCCCACGATGCCCCAGATCACCGTCATGACCGCGAACTGTCGGACCACCTTGTAGTTGTAGGTCGGGTGCTCGAATGCGTTGTTCATGCGGGTTTCCATCCAACTCCAGTCTGTCGACGTGTCGGTCAGCCTCGCCTGTCTCTTGGCATGCCGATTCGCAGGAGTCTAGCCGAGTCGATCCATCAAATGAATACATTTATATAATCATTTGGTACACAATATAGGCAATGCAGTGTCAACAGAAAGTATGAGAAGCATCGACAGTCTCGATGTCGACGAGCTGAGCCAAGCGCTCGAACAGGGCGCGGGATGCGTCGAGGGTCCCGAAGCACTCGGCCCGCTCCAGGTGCAGGGCGAGTGCCGGACAGGGTGCCTGCTGCTGGCGCATGGCGCCGGTGCCGGACAGGATTCCCCCTTTCTGGTCGAGCTTCGGCGTGCCCTGGCCGATGCCGGGGTACAGACCCTGGCCATCGAGTTCGAGTACCTGCGTCGCATGCGCCGCGAGGGACGGCGCCGGCCGCCGCCCCGCATCGAGCGGCTGGTCGAGGAACTGGCGAGGTGGCAGGAGGCTCTGTCGCCCCATCTGGAAACGCCGCTGTGGCTGGGCGGCAAGTCCATGGGTGGGCGCGTGGCCAGCATGCTGGCGGCTCGGGACGGGGCGGCTGGCCTGGCGCTGTGCGGTTATCCTTTTCATCCGCCGCGTCGTCCGGAGCGACGGCGGCTCGACCATTGGCCGGCATTGCGGTGCCCGACCTTGGTGATGCAGGGAGAGCGTGATCCCTTCGGTACCCGGGAAGAAGTCGACGGCTATGACCTGCCCGATGTCGCTGAGGTGCACTGGCTGAAGGATGGCGAGCACGACTGGCGACCACGGCGTGCCTCGGGCCTGACCCAGAGCGAATTGATCCGCGAGGGCGCGCGCGGCATTGCCGCCTTCATGGCGCGCCACGCATGACGAGCTTCTCGTCGTGCGCGACATGAATCGGGGCTCCCGCTGGAGCCGGTGTCTCGCGCCTGCCAGTGCTTCCAAGTAGATGATAGAGGCGGGATTCTCCACGGGCGTCAGTCGGGGAGAGGCGAAAAAAACGCGTTGACAATGAGCGCCGTCCCTGTAGAATGCAGCGCCACGTGACCGGGGGTGGTTAGCTCAGCTGGGAGAGCACCAGCCTTACAAGCTGGGGGTCACAGGTTCGATCCCTGTACCACCCACCATGACGAAGTCATGCCCGATCATGTCGCAGGTAGCGAAAGCGGACCGGTAGTTCAGTTGGTTAGAATGCCGGCCTGTCACGCCGGAGGTCGCGGGTTCGAGTCCCGTCCGGTCCGCCATCCATCCTGTGTCGCCAGTCGTCTTGTGGACCGGTAGTTCAGTTGGTTAGAATGCCGGCCTGTCACGCCGGAGGTCGCGGGTTCGAGTCCCGTCCGGTCCGCCACGATGACAAGCGAAACAATCCAGGCAGTAAACGCGTGGGCGGTTAGCTCAGTTGGTTAGAGCACCAGCCTCACATGCTGGGGGTCACTGGTTCGAGTCCAGTACCGCCCACCACGCGGACCGGTAGTTCAGTTGGTTAGAATGCCGGCCTGTCACGCCGGAGGTCGCGGGTTCGAGTCCCGTCCGGTCCGCCATCTGCTCACGAATTCCAGGCCCGAGTCGAAAGACTCGGGCCTTTCGCGTGCGTGAGTGTCGAGATCGACTATCCTCCTTGGGCGAATGCCCGGGCTTTGCGGAACCCGAGCGACTATCATACAGTTGTTTGAATTTCCGTTGCCCGACCATGAGGACTCGACCGTGACCGCATATCCGCATCTGTTTCGCCCCATCACGCTCGGACACCTGACCCTGCCCAATCGCGTGCTGATGGGCTCGATGCATACCAACCTGGAAGAAGCGCCGAATGGTTTCGAGCGCCTGGCTGCCTTTTATGCCGAGCGGGCCAGAGAGGGCGTGGGGCTGATCGTCACCGGCGGCATCGCGCCGAACCCTCAAGGCGCGGTCTTCCAGGGCGCGGCGACTCTGGAGCGGCCCGAGCAGGTGGCCGACCATCGCAAGGTGACCGACGCCGTGCATGCCGAACAAGGTCGGATCTGTCTGCAGATCCTGCATGCCGGGCGTTATGCCTATACGTCCGAGCCGGTGGCGCCTTCGCCGATTCAGGCGCCGATCAATCCGTCGACACCGCGCGAGCTGAGTCGTGACGAGGTTGCCTCGACCATCGACGACTATGTGCGCTGCGCCAGCCTGGCGCGTGAAGCAGGCTATGACGGTGTCGAGGTGATGGGCTCAGAAGGCTATCTCATCAATCAGTTCATCTGCCGGCGCACCAATCGGCGCGAGGATGAATGGGGCGGTGATCTCGCAAACCGCATTCGCTTTCCGGTAGAAATCGTACGGCGCATACGTGCCGAGCTGGGCGATGACTTTCTCATCGTCTTCCGGTTGTCGATGATCGATCTGGTCGAAGAAGGCAGTACCTCCGAGGACGTGGTGGCGCTGGGACGCGCCGTGGAGGAAGCCGGGGCGGATGTCGTCAATACCGGCATCGGCTGGCACGAGGCGCGGGTGCCGACCATCGTCACCAGTGTGCCGCGAGCGGCGTTCAGCGAGGTGACTCGCCGCATGCGTGATGCGCTGTCGATTCCGTTGATCACCACCAATCGCATCAACATGCCCGAGGTGGCCGAGCGGGTGCTCGCCGAGGGGCAGGCCGATATGGTTTCCATGGCGCGGCCCTTCCTGGCGGATCCGGCCTGGATCGCCAAGGCCCGTGACGGTCGGAGCGAGGAGATCAACACCTGCATCGCCTGCAACCAGGCCTGCCTGGATCACACCTTTCAGGGCAAGCTGACGTCCTGTCTGGTCAATCCCCAGGCCTGCCACGAGACCGAGCTGGTCATCGAGCCGGCCGGAGAGGCGAGGTCCGTCGCTGTGGTGGGAGGCGGCCCGGCCGGGCTGGCGGCCGCCGTGACGGCTGCCCGGCGGGGCCATGCGGTGACGCTGTTCGAGCGTCAGTCCGAGCTGGGCGGCCAGTTCAACTATGCTCGGCGGATTCCCGGCAAAGAGGAGTTCGATGAAACCCTGCGTTACTTCCGGGTAATGCTGGATCGCCATCAGGTGAGCGTGCGCCTCGGCATGGCGCCCAGCGTGCATGACCTGAGGGCCTTCGATGAGGTGGTGCTGGCCACCGGTGTGCGGCCCCGACGTCTGGACTTGCCCGGCATCGATCATCCCAAGGTGATGTCCTACCCGGCGGCCATCGTGCACGCCGAGCGCGTCGGGCCGCGTGTGGCCATCATCGGCGCGGGAGGGATCGGCTTCGATGTGGCGGAACTGCTGACCCATGCCGGGCATCCTGCCCTGGATGTCGAGGCCTGGTGCGAAGAGTGGGGGGTCGATCTGACGGTGTCGACGCCGGGTGGGCTGCGCGAGCCGCGTCGGCCGACGGTGCCGCGCCGCGTCACGTTGCTGCAGCGCAAGACCTCCAAGCCTGGCAAGGGGCTGGGCACCACCACCGGCTGGGTACATCGGGCCTCGCTGCGTCATCGTGGCGTCGAGACGCTGGTCGGGTGTGAGTACGTGGGGGTCGACGACGAGGGCCTGCACATCCGCCAGGACGGCGAGCCGCGCCTGATCGAGGCGGATACCGTGGTGGTCTGTGCCGGTCAGGAGTCGGTGCGCGACGATCTCGAGGCGTTGCGTGAGGCAGGCGTCTCGGTGCATGTCATCGGCGGTGCTGACAAGGCGGCGGAACTGGACGCCAAGCGGGCCATCGACCAGGGGACTCGGGTGGCCGCCGCGCTCTGAGTGCGAGGCGTCGAATCCATGCGACCATTTTCCACGAACCACAAGGCGGCTTCCGGGTTCATAGGGATATAGGGTGGTGGCAGGAAAGTAGTGGCGAGTAATGTAGTGGCGGAAGAGTCGTGGCAGGCTGCTGCGTTGAAGAATGAAGAATCGTTGTCCGCTAATGCTGTCTACGCTGAAGTTACCGATCCCCGGCAGGTTCGCCGACAGTCATGGCCGGGGCGCCGGGTCTAAAGGAGGCTTCGATGAGCATCTTCGATCATGTGCAGAACCGCTATGCCCGTACCCAGCAGGAGGAGATGAGCCTGCAGGAGTACCTGGAACTCTGTCGGGAGCAGCCTTCGGCCTATGCCAACGCCGCCGAGCGCATACTGGAGGCCATCGGCGAGCCCGAGGTGATCGACACGGCCAAGGATCCGAGGCTGGCGCGGATCTTCTCGAACAAGGTGATCCGCCGCTACCCCGCCTTCGAGGAGTTCTACGGCATGGAAGAGGCCATCGAGCAGATCGTTGCCTACTTCCGGCATGCCGCTCAGGGCCTTGAGGAGCGCAAGCAGATTCTCTACCTGTTGGGGCCGGTCGGTGGTGGCAAGTCGTCGCTCGCCGAGCGTCTCAAGCTCCTGATGGAGCGGGTGCCCTTCTATGCGCTCAAGGGATCGCCGGTGCAGGAATCGCCGCTCGGCCTGTTCTCCCCCGAAGAGGATGGTGAGCTGCTGGAGAAGGAATACGGCATTCCCCGGCGTTGCCTGAAGAGCGTGATGTCGCCCTGGGCGGCCAAGCGTCTCCAGGAATTCGGCGGCGATCTCTCCCAGTTCCGGGTCGTGCGCCTTTACCCGTCGCGGCTCAACCAGATCGCCATCTCCAAGACCGAGCCGGGCGACGAGAACAATCAGGACATTTCCTCGCTGGTCGGCAAGGTCGACATCCGTCAACTGGAGCTCTACTCCCAGGACGACCCCGATGCCTACAGCTTCTCGGGCGGGCTGTGCAAGGCCAACCAGGGGCTGATGGAATTCGTCGAGATGTTCAAGGCGCCGATCAAGGTGCTGCATCCGCTGCTCACTGCCACCCAGGAGGCCAACTACAACCCCACCGAAGGCATGGGGGCGATTCCCTTCGATGGCATCATCCTGGCGCATTCCAACGAGAGCGAGTGGCAGACCTTCCGCAACAACCGCAACAACGAGGCTTTCCTCGACCGCGTCTACATCGTCAAGGTGCCGTATTGCCTGAGGGTCAGCGAGGAGATCAACATCTACAAGAAGCTGCTTGAGCATTCCTCGCTCAACGAGGCGCCCTGCGCGCCGGATACCCTGCGCATGCTGGCGCAGTTCTCGGTGCTCTCGCGGCTCAAGGAGCCGGAAAACTCCAGCATCTACTCCAAGATGCGTGTCTATGATGGCGAGAACCTCAAGGACACCGATCCCAAGGCCAAGTCGATCCAGGAGTATCGCGACAATGCCGGCGTGGACGAGGGGATGGACGGCCTCTCCACCCGCTTCGCCTTCAAGATCCTGTCCAAGGTGTTCAACTTCGATAACCACGAGGTGGCCGCCAATCCGGTGCATCTGCTCTACGTGCTCGAGCAGCGTCTCGAGCAGGAGCAGCTGCCCCGCGAGACCTTCGAGCGCTACCTGCGCTATATCAAGGAATTCCTGGCGCCGCGCTATGTGGACTTCATCGGCAAGGAGATCCAGACGGCCTATCTGGAGTCGTACTCCGAGTACGGCCAGAACATCTTTGACCGCTATGTCACCTATGCCGACTTCTGGATTCAGGATCAGGAGTATCGTGATCCCGAGACCGGCGAGCTGTTCGATCGCCAGTCCCTCAACGAGGAGCTGGAGAAGATCGAGAAACCGGCCGGGATCTCCAATCCCAAGGATTTCCGTCACGAGGTGGTGAATTTCGTGCTCAGGGCCCGGGCCCAGAACAACGGCATGAACCCGAGCTGGCAGTCCTACGAGAAGCTGCGCGGGGTGATCGAGCACAAGATGTTCGCCAACACCGAGGAGCTGCTGCCGGTGATCTCCTTCAACGCCAAGGCATCGACGGCCGACCAGAAGAAACATGAAGACTTCGTGGCACGCATGGTCGACCGCGGTTACACCGAGAAGCAGGTGCGCTTGCTCTCCGAATGGTATCTGCGGGTGCGCAAGTCGCAGTAGCCCGGGCTGCGGGCGGCGACCTGATGCTACCGGTCAAGCGCGGGGAGGGCGGCCTGGGCCGTCGCTCCCCGTGGTGAGCAGCGCCCAGAGGAGGTCAGCATGACGTATTTCATCGACCGTCGGGCCAATGCCAAGAACAAGAGTGCGGTCAACCGCCAGCGGTTCCTCGATCGTTATCGCGGACACATCAAGCGTTCCGTCGAGGAAGCGGTCAACCGCCGTTCCATCACCGACATGGGACGTGGCGAGAAAGTCTCGATACCGACCCGGGACATTTCCGAGCCGGTGTTCCAGCATGGTCCCGGTGGTCGGCGCACCATCATCGCGCCGGGCAACAAGGAGTTCGTCGAGGGGGACCGGCTGCGTCGCCCCGGTGGCGGCGGCGGTGGAGACGGTGCCGGCGAGGGTGGTGCCTCGAATCAGGGCGAAGGCATGGACGAGTTTGCCTTCACCCTGACCCGTGAGGAGTTCCTGGATTTCGTCTTCGATGGGCTGGAGCTGCCGCACCTGGAGCGCAAGCCGCTGGTCGATCTGGACGAGGTGAAACCGGTGCGCGCCGGCTTGACCCGGGATGGGGTGCCGGCACGCATCAACATCGTGCGCTCCATGCGTGAGGCGCATGCCCGTCGCATCGCCATGCGCGGGCCGATCAAGCGGGCGTTGCGCGAGGCGCGGGAAGCGCTGGAAGCCGAGGAGCGCAAGGACCCGGTGCTGCGCAATCCGGCGCGTATCGACGAACTCAAGGCCGAGATCGAGCGGCTCGAGAAGCGCCTGGAGGCGGTGCCCTTCATCGATACCTATGATCTGCGCTACAACAATGTGATCAATCAGCCCCAGCCGTCCAGCAAGGCGGTGATGTTCTGCGTGATGGATGTCTCCGGGTCGATGACCCAGGCCCACAAGGACATCGCCAAGCGCTTCTTCCTGCTGCTCTACCTCTTTCTTGAGCGCAACTACGAGCGGGTCGAGCTGGTCTTCGTGCGCCACCATACCGCCGCCAAGGAAGTCGACGAGGAGGAGTTCTTCTACTCCCGGGAAACCGGCGGCACCATCGTCTCGAGCGCCCTGACGCTGGTCGACGAGATCATCGAGGCACGCTATCCGCCGAGCCAGTGGAATCTCTACGTGGCCCAGGCCTCCGATGGCGACAACTGGGACGATGACTCCCTGACCTGTCGCGACCTGCTGGTGAATTCGCTGATGCCGAGGCTGCAGTACTTCACCTATGTCGAGATCACGCCCCATGCCCATCAGGCACTGTGGGAGGAATACGAGCGTGTGGAAGCCGAGTATGCCGACCGCTTCGCCATGCGCCAGATCGTCGAGGCCGGCGACATCTACCCGGTGTTCCGCGAGTTGTTCCGGCGTCGCGCCGCCCAGTCCTGAGGCGAGGCCAAGGAGGCAGCATGACCGATCGCAAGCCCATCGCCACCGGTTCCGACTGGAGTTTCGAGATCCTCACCGAGTTCGAGGAGGAGATCGCACGTCTGGCCGACGAGTATCGGCTGGATACCTATCCCAACCAGATCGAGATCATCACCACCGAGCAGATGATGGATGCCTACGCCAGCGTCGGCATGCCGGTGGGGTATCACCACTGGTCCTTCGGCAAGCAGTTCCTGGCCGTGGAGCAAGCCTACCGGCGCGGACAGATGGGGCTGGCCTATGAGCTGGTGATCAATTCCGACCCCTGCATCGCCTACCTGATGGAGGAGAACACCCTGATGATGCAGGTGTTGGTGATGGCTCACGCCTGCTATGGACACAACTCCTTCTTCAAGGGCAATTATCTGTTCCGGACCTGGACCGATGCCGGCTCCATCGTCGATTACCTGTTGTTCGCCCGTCGTTACATCGCCGAGTGCGAGGAACGTTACGGCGTGACTGCCGTGGAGCAGCTTCTGGACGCCTGCCATGCCCTGCAGAACCATGGGGTCGACCGTTACAAGCGACCCTCGCCGATTTCCGCCGAGGAGGAGGAGCGTCGCCAGAAGGAACGAGAAGCCTACCTGCAGGCCCAGGTGAATACCCTGTGGCGGACGATTCCCGAGCGCGCCTCGGCAGGCGAGGGAGTCGGGGAGCGCGATGATGAGGAAGATCCTCTGGGGCTGCACGCCGGTGGGCGCTATCCGCCCGAGCCTCAGGAGAACCTGCTCTACTTCATCGAAAAGAATGCGCCGCTGCTGGCGCCCTGGCAGCGTGAAGTGGTGCGCATCGTGCGCAAGCTCGCGCAGTACTTCTACCCGCAGCGCCAGACGCAGGTGATGAACGAAGGTTGGGCGACCTTCTGGCACTATACCTTGATGAATCGCATGTTCGACGATGGTGTCGTGGACGAGGGGCTGATGCTGGAATTCCTTCAGTCGCACACCGCCGTGGTGCAGCAGCCACCCTTCGACAGCCCGGCCTTCAATGGCATCAACCCCTATGCCCTGGGCTTTGCCATGTTCTCCGACATCCGGCGCATCTGTGAGTCGCCCACCGAGGAAGATCGCGAATGGTTTCCCGATACCGCCGGCAGCGACTGGCGGGAGACGCTGCACTTCGCCATGCGCAACTTCAAGGACGAATCCTTCATCCAGCAGTTCCTGTCACCCAAGGTGATTCGCGATCTCAAGCTGTTCAAGGTCGTCGACGATGACCAGGACGAGATGCTCGAGGTGACGGCAATACACGATGAGCGTGGTTACCGGCGTATCCGGGAGGCGCTGGCGTCCCAGTATGCTCTCTCGGTGCGGGAGCCGAACATCCAGGTCTATTCGGCGGACATACGAGGTGATCGTTCGCTGACCTTGCGCCATGTCCAGGATAATCGTCGGCCCTTGGCGCGCAGCGTCTACCCGGTGATGCGCCACCTGCACCAGCTGTGGGGCTTCCCGGTCAAGCTGGAGTCGATCGAGCAGGGCGAGGTGGTGCGTCGTTATCAATGGCCGCTGCCCGAGGACGAGGATTCGGAGTCGCCTGGGGCAAGCTGATGGCGAGGCGCGACGCTGCTATAATCGCCGCAGTCGCGGTGGTCTGCACTATCGCGTATCGTTCAGCCAAGGACAGCCGAGGAGTGCCCGATGCAGAATGCCGTGATCCTGATCAATGCCGAGAAGGGCAAGATCCAGTCGGTGGCCGAGCGCCTGGCGGAGGTCGAGGGCATCAGCGAGGTGTTCTCCACCTGCGGTCGTTACGACCTGGTGGCCATCGCGCGCACCCGGGACTTCGAGAGCCTGGCCGAGCTGGTGACCGGACGGCTCGATGAGGTGGAGGGGATTCGCGAGACCGAGACCCTCAATGCCATGCAGGTGCATTCACGCCACGACCTCGAGACCATGTTCTCGCTCGGTTGGTAACACGCCCCCTTCGTTGCCGAGGCAAGGTGTCTCGGTACCCTGACTGGAACGGATTCCCCCGGATGTTGCGTCATACTTTCCTGCGTCGCATGATGCGGCGCGCTGGCGTCGCCGTGCTGTTCGCGGCGGTTGGCAGCGGCCTGTGGTACATGCAGGAGCGCGAGGTGCGCGATCGGCTGAGCTGGATGGGCGTGCCGACCTGGGCGGAGGTGACGCCGCTGAGCCTGCATCGCGTCCTGCGCAACGACGGCTATCTGCTGGGCTGGTCGGATCTGCGGGTGAGTCCGCTATGGGTGAGCTATGTTCTGCATGAGGTGGAGAATCCCCATGCGGGGGAGCGCCCGGGATTTCGACAGGACTGGCGCAGCCTCTGGCCGGTCACGCCGGACAGTTACGCGCACAGCGGCTATGATCGGGGACATCTGGCGCCCAATTATGCCATTGCCGTGGTGCATGGTCGTGATGCCCAGCGCGATACCTTCCTGATGAGCAACATGACGCCGCAGCGCCCGGATCTGAATCGCCGTCTCTGGCAGCGTCTCGAGGAGGTGGTGATCGATCGCTTCGTGCCGCGTCTGGGTACGCTCCAGGTGATCGCCGGCCCTGTGTTCGATGACGATTTCCTGGATGGCATGCTGAATCGCGTGGGGTTGGTGGAAGTGCCGGAGGCCTTCTACAAGATCCTGGTGGTGCCTGGGGAGCGGCCTCGGGCGCTGGCATTCCTGATGCCCCAGGACGTGAACGGTGATGAGCCCCTGGATCGCTTCGTGGTCAGTATCGACGAGATCGAGGCGCGCACTGGGCTGGATTTCTTTCCGCAGCTTTCGCCGGCGGCGGCCGAGTCGCTGGAAGCCGGCGTGGCCACCGAGGGCTGGGGGCTCGAGGAAGTGGCGCGATTGCCAGGCCGCTTCTGACTGTCGGGACGCTGACATTCAGGCACAAAAAAACCGCGATCTGTCGTCGCGGTTTCCTGTGGGGTGCTTCGTGTGGTGCTCTTTCATTCACAGCTGCATGACGCGGGTGTGGTGCCCAGGAGAGGACTTGAACCTCCACGTCCGTAAGGACACTAGCACCTGAAGCTAGCGCGTCTACCAATTCCGCCACCTGGGCGCATCATGCATCGTCGTGTTCCGGGCATCGCTGGCGCGATTATGGTGCCCAGGAGAGGACTTGAACCTCCACGTCCGTAAGGACACTAGCACCTGAAGCTAGCGCGTCTACCAATTCCGCCACCTGGGCGAACACGAACGAATCGAGCTGATAAAGAGCATGATACCCAAAACCTGATCAAGAGGGTATCGATGGTGCCCAGAAGAGGACTTGAACCTCCACGTCCGTAAGGACACTAGCACCTGAAGCTAGCGCGTCTACCAATTCCGCCATCTGGGCAAGTGGCGCGTATGTTACCGAATTCTGGCGATAATGCAAGCCCCGTGTGCGTGCTCGAGTGCGGGCTGAGACGCGCTGGTCTCTTGGTATAGTTGCAGTATGGTTGGGTGATGGGCGTGGCGGCGCTATACTGCCGCCCATGACACCATATTCCGATTGCCACAACGATTGCCCGCGGCACCCGCGCGTCACGCAACGCATGCCGTCCCCGACCCTGCCAAGGATGCTCCCCGCATGACCCACTGGACGCTCGAAGACGACGCGCACGCCAGTCGCGAGGCCCACAAGTACGACAAGCCCGCTCCCAGTCGCGAATACCTGTTGGCGCGCCTGGAAGAATGCGGCAAACCCATCACCCACGAGGCCATGAGCCAGATGCTGGGCCTCGAGGACGAGGACCTCCAGGAAGCGGTACGTCGGCGACTGGCGGCCATGGAGCGCGATGGGCAGGTGCTGCGCAATCGCCGCGGCGCCTATGCCCTGATCGACAAGCTCGATCTGATCAAGGGCAAGGTGCTTGGCCATCGTGACGGTTTCGGCTTTCTGCTGCGCGACGATGGCAAGAAACCCGACCTGGTGATACCGCCGCGCCAGATGCGTCGCGTCTTCCATGATGATCATGTGCTGGTGCGCATCAGCGGGCGCGATCGGCGCGGACGTGACGAGGCGACCATCGTCGAGGTGCTGGCGCGCAATACCCAGACCATTGTTGGCGTATATCGTCAGAACACGCCCGAGTTCGGGGTGTTGATTCCCGAGAACTCGCGTATCACCCAGGAAGTGATCATCCCGCATAACGCCAATGGCGGTGCACAGGATGGACAGGTGGTCTCGGCGAACATCGTCAAGCAACCCGATACCCGCGTGCAGCCGGTCGGCGAGGTCAGCGAGGTGCTCGGCGAGCGCATGGATCCCGGCATGGAAATCGACATCGCCCTGCGCAGCTACGAGATTCCCTCGGAGTTTCCCCCGGAAGTGCTGGACCAGATCGCCAGCATGTCCGACGAGGTGGCCGAGGACGACAAGCAGCAGCGGATCGACTTGCGTGACTATCCCCTGGTGACCATCGACGACGAGTCCGCCAAGGACTTCGACGATGCCGTCTGCGCCTGGAAGACCAAGTCCGGTAGCTGGAAGCTGCTGGTGGCCATCGCCGACGTTTCCCACTATGTGCGTCCGGGCAGCCCCTTGGATCAGGAAGCCATCGCCCGCGGCAACTCGGTGTACTTCCCGGGGCAGGTAGTGCCGATGCTGCCGGAGCTGCTCTCCAATGGCCTGTGCTCCCTGAATCCCGATGTCGACCGCCTGGCCCTGGTCTGCGAGATGAATATCTCCAAGAGCGGCGCCATCAGCCGGTATCGTTTCTTCGAAGCGGTCTTCCGCTCCCACGCCCGGCTGACCTACAACAAGGTCGCCTCGATCCTCGAGGATGAGGGAGAAGAGGCCGATGCGCTGCGCGAGCAGTATCGTGACCTGGTGCCGTCGCTGAAGAACCTGCATTCGCTCTACAAGGTGTTGCGCCAGGCTCGGGAGGAGCGCGGCGCCATCGACTTCGAGACCACCGAGACGGCCATCGTCTTCAATGACGAGCGCAAGATCGAGAAGATCGTGCCGCGTTCTCGCAACGATGCCCACAAGATCATCGAGGAGTGCATGCTGGCGGCCAACGTCGCCACCGCTCGCTTCCTCGACAAGCATGACCTGCCGGCGCTGTATCGCATTCATGAACGCCCCTCGCCGGAGCGTCTCGACAAGCTGCGCTTGTTCCTGGCCGAGCTCGGGCTCTCGCTGGGCGGCGGTGACGAGCCGACGCCGCAGGATTACCGGGACCTGGCCGAGACGATCAAGGGGCGCGATGACGCCGACATCATCCAGACGGTCATGCTGCGCTCCATGAGCCAGGCGGTCTATTCGCCCCAGAACGAGGGGCACTTCGGCCTGGCCTATCCGGCTTATGCGCACTTCACGTCGCCGATTCGCCGCTACCCGGACCTGCTCGTGCACCGGGCCATTCGTTCGGTGATCCGTGGACCGCGCCAGACCAACACCGTGCTGCGTGCCGAGAATCCGCCGGTGGAGCCACCCAGCAAGTGGTGCCCCTATACCTTCGAGCAGATGCTGGAGCTGGGTGAGCATTGCTCGATGACCGAGCGCCGTGCCGACGACGCCACACGCGACGTGGAGGGCTGGCTCAAGTGCGAGTTCATGTCCGACAAGCTGGGCGAGGTCTATGAAGGTACCATTGCCTCGGTGACCCAGTTCGGCATCTTCGTGCGCCTCGATGAGGTGTATGTCGAGGGGCTGGTGCACGTCACTTCGCTGCCTTCCGACTACTACCACTACGAGCCGGAGAAGCATCGCCTCAAGGGCGAGCGCAGCGGCATGAGCTATCGGCTCGGCGACGGCGTGACCGTCCAGGTGGCACGGGTCGATCTGGACGACCGCAAGATCGATTTCGAGCTGGCCGACGAGAAGCCGCGTCCGCGCCGCGCGCCCAAGCGCCGCTCCAAGCGCAATGACGCCGCCGACAAGCCGAAGGCCCCGTCACATGCCAAGGGCAACGACGGCGGCAAGGGCAACGATGGCGGCAAGGGCAACGATGGCAGCCACAAGGGCGAAGAGGGCGGCAAGAAGCGCCGCCGCCGTGGTCCGCGTCGCCGCTGAGCGGTGAGGCCTCTTCCAGCGACGAGACATTTCTCATGAGCAAGCACTCCCGCCGCCGAGGGGCCCAGGCCCCCGGCGGGCTAGATGCGGTCTATGGCGTTCACGCCGTGCGCGCCCTGATCGAACGTGGCGAGATGCCTCGCGAGCTCTGGGTCCAGGACGGTGACGCATCCGAGCGTCTGGCCGAGCTGGTCGCGCTCGCCCGCGACGGCAACGTCAAGGTGGTGACACAGCCGCGTGACAGCCTCGATCGTCTCGCCCAGGGCGCCGTGCACCAGGGCGTGGTGGCCTTCTGCCCGCCCTTGGCCTTCGAACCCGAAGCATCGCTCTGGCACCGTCTCCAGGGCTGGTCGGCCGAGGCCGCGCCGCTGCTGCTGGTGCTCGATGGCATCACCGATGTGCACAATTTCGGCGCTTGTCTGCGCAGTGCCGATGCCGCCGGCGCCCATGGCGTGGTGGTGCCCAAGGATCGGGCCGCGCCGCTCAATGCCACGGTGCGCAAGGTGGCCTGCGGGGCTGCCGAGAGCGTGCCCGTCTATCGAGTGACCAATCTGGCGCGTGCGCTCGCCCGGATGAAGGAGATGGGCGTCTGGGTGACAGGCACTGCTGGAGAGGCCGAGGCGGAGTTGTATGATGCGGACTTCACCGGCGCCACGGCACTGGTGATGGGCGCCGAAGGCAAGGGCATGCGGCGGCTGACCCGGGAAGCCTGCGATGGCCTGGTCAAGTTGCCCATGGCAGGACAGGTGGCCAGCCTCAATGTGTCGGTGGCCACCGGCATCTGCCTGTTCGAGGCGGTACGGCAGCGAGGGGCGGGGCAGCGCTGAGACGAAACTCGGGGCGTGAGCGGTGAGCACTTGCCTGGTGTATCTCGCCCCCGGATAGTGGCCTGCCGATAGCGTCTGCCGTCAGCGACGGGCTTGTGATACCTTGTCGCGATCATCTGGACCTGGATTGCCAAGGACTTCATGGACGCACAAGCCAAGATCATCGATCGTCTCGCCGAGGAACTCGGCGTTCGCGCGCCCCAGGTGGCGTCGACCGTGGAATTGCTCGACGGTGGTGCCACCGTTCCCTTCATCGCCCGTTATCGCAAGGAAGCGACCGGTGGCCTGGACGATACCCAGCTGCGGCAGCTGGAAGAGCGCTTAGGTTATCTGCGCGAGCTGGAAGAGCGCCGCGAGGCGGTGCTGGCCAGCATCGACGAACAAGGCAAGCTCACCGAGGCGCTGGCCGCCAGCATCCGCGCGGCCGACACCAAGCAGCGCCTGGAAGACCTCTACCTGCCGTATCGCAAGAAGCGTCGTACCAAGGCGCAGATCGCCCGTGAGGCCGGGCTGGAACCCCTGGCGGAGGCGCTGCTCGCCGACCCGACCCTCTCGCCCGAGGAGCAGGCCGCCGGTTATCTGCGCGCGGCGGATGGCGATATTCCGGCCATCGAGGATGCCAAGTCGGCGCTGGACGGCGCCAAGCAGATCCTCATGGAACGTTTCGCCGAGGACCCTGAGCTGGTGGGGCAATTGCGCGAGCGGCTGTGGAGCGAAGGGGTGCTCAGTGCTCGGCTGATCGACGGCAAGGAGCGCGAAGGCGCCAAGTTTGCCGATTACTTCGAGCATGACGAGGCCATCGCCAAGGTGCCCTCGCATCGTGCCCTGGCCATGTTCCGAGGGCGTAACGAAGGGGTGCTGTCGCTGGCCATTCGCCTGCCGGGCGAGGAAGAGGCCGCCGTTCATCCGGCGCAGGTGGCCATCGCCAGGCACTTCGAGATCCGGGATCAAGGACGTGCCGCCGACCGCTGGCTCGCTGAAGTGGTGCGCTGGACCTGGCGGGTCAAGCTCTACACCCATCTCGAAACCGAGCTGATGGGCCGTCTGCGCGAACGTGCCGAGACCGAGGCCATCGGCGTCTTTGCCGCCAATCTCAAGGATCTGTTGCTGGCCGCGCCGGCCGGTGCCAAGGCGACCCTGGCCATCGATCCTGGCCTGCGGACCGGCTGCAAGGTGGCCGTGGTCAGTGCCACCGGCCAGTTCCTGGACCAGTCGACCATTTTCCCCCATGCGCCTCGCCACCAGTGGAAGGAGTCGCTGGCCGAGCTGGCCAGGCTGGTGGAAGCCCACGACGTCTCCCTGATTGCCGTGGGCAACGGCACGGCCAGCCGCGAGACCGACAAGCTGGCGGGCGAGCTGGTAAAGGCCATGGCCGGGACGCGACGACTCTCCAAGGTGATGGTCAGCGAGGCCGGTGCCTCGGTCTATTCGGCATCGGAATATGCCGCCCGTGAACTGCCGGATCTCGATGTGACCGTCCGCGGGGCGGTGTCGATCGCCCGTCGCCTGCAGGACCCGCTGGCCGAGCTGGTCAAGATCGAGCCCAAGTCCATCGGCGTGGGCCAGTATCAGCACGATGTCTCCCAGGTTCAGCTCTCGCGTAGCCTGGAAGCCGTGATCGAGGATTGTGTCAACGCCGTGGGCGTGGACCTCAATACGGCGTCCTCGGCCCTGTTGTCGCGGGTGGCCGGCCTCAACGCCGGGCTGGCCGAGAACATCGTGGCCCGCCGTGATGCCGAGGGGGCCTTCCGCTCGCGTCGTCAGCTGCTGGATGTCAGCCGCCTGGGACCCAAGACCTTCGAGCAGTGCGCCGGCTTCTTGCGCATCATGAACGGTGACAATCCGCTGGATGCCAGTGCCGTGCACCCCGAGGCCTACCCGCTGGTGGAACGCATTGCCAGCCGCAGCGGCCGTGAACTGGCAGGACTGATCGGCGACAGCGCGACTCTCAAGTCGCTCAAGGCGGCCGACTTCGCCGACGAACGCTTCGGCGTGCCCACCGTCAACGATATTCTCAAGGAGCTGGACAAGCCCGGTCGTGATCCGCGTCCCGAATTCCGTGCCGCCGAATTCCGCGAAGGCGTGGAGACGCTCAAGGATCTGGAGCCGGGCATGGTGCTGGAAGGCAGCGTGACCAACGTCACCCACTTCGGCGCCTTCGTCGATATCGGCGTCCACCAGGATGGCCTGGTGCACATCTCGGCGCTGTCCAACAGCTTCGTCGAAGATCCCCGCTCGGTCGTCAAGGCCGGCGATATCGTCAAGGTCAAGGTCATGAGCGTGGATCTGGAGCGTTCGCGTATCGGTCTGACCATGCGCCTCGATGATCAGCCGGGCGAGGTCGAGAGCGACGGGCCGCGCAAGGGTGGTGAGTCCCGCGGGCGTGGCAAGGCGCCTCGCAAGGGAGGGGGCAAGTCGAAGGGACAGGCGTCCCGGGACGAGGGACAGCTCGGTGCCCTGGGAGCGGCGTTGCTCAAGGCCAAGCGCGATGGCTAGGCACGATTCGAAAATCTTGCAGGCAAGGTCTGGCAAGCCCCGCGGCGAGCCGCAGGATACGGTGAGGCATACCGAGCCGTGCATGGCTCGATATTCCGCCGCTGGGCCGGCAGCCTTGAATCGCCGTGTTTCGGCGCCATAATCTGGAATTCTATGGGTGCCGCGGCGCCTGACCGATAACCGGGAAGCCGGCCGTTCGCCCGACCGGCCGCCACGACATGGGGTGTCATCTTGTCCGAATCGCTCTCCACCCTCATCGAACGACTCAGCGGGCCGGCCAGCCAGGGGCGCTTCGGCCGCCTGCGACGAGGCATCGAGAAAGAGGGATTACGCGTCGACGCCGAAGGGCGCATCGCCCAGACGCCGCATCCCGCCGATTTCGGCTCGAAGCTGACCCATCCGCATATCACCACGGATTATTCCGAGGCATTGCTCGAGTACATCACGCCGGTCTACAGCCGGCCCGAGGAGGCGCTGGCCTTTCTCGCCGACCTGCATCGGTTCAGT
The DNA here is from genome assembly GCF_001662305.1 of Halomonas caseinilytica. Lineage (GTDB taxonomy): Bacteria > Pseudomonadota > Gammaproteobacteria > Pseudomonadales > Halomonadaceae > Halomonas > Halomonas caseinilytica. Next base: position 76,516 of record NZ_BDEP01000006.1, on the reverse strand, counting down.
TATCGCCGCCTGAACGGCGAGCTGATCTGGCCGGCCAGCATGCCGGCCCGGCTCGACGGCAACGAGAGCATTCCCATTGCCGATTACGGCCGTTCCAACGTGGGCATGATGAAGCATGTCTACCGCAAGGGGCTGGACGTGCGTTACGGGCGCATCATGCAGGCCATTGCCGGCGTGCATTACAACGTCTCCCTGCCGGACGATTTCTGGGCGCTGCTCAAGACGCTGGACGGCGATGAGCAGACGTCCATGCAGGATTACCGCTCGTCGCGTTACTTCGACCTGATCCGCAACTTCCGTCGCCATAGCTGGCTGCTGCTCTATCTGTTCGGGGCCTCGCCGGCGGTGGATCGCAGCTTCCTGCCCGATGGTCGTGTGCCGGAAGGGCTCAGGCCCCATGGCGAGCACACCCTGGTCTCGCCCTATGCGACCAGCCTGCGGATGTCCGATCTGGGCTACCAGAACAAGGTACAGGCGCAGCTCAAGATCTGTTTCAACTCGCTGTCCAACTACGTCAACACCCTGCGACATGCCATCTCGACCCCCTGGCCCGACTATGGCGCGCTGGGTGTGAAAGGCGACGGCGACGCTTGGCAACAGCTCAATGCCAATATCCTGCAGATCGAGAACGAATACTACAGCGACATCCGCCCCAAGCGAGTCGCGCGGCACGACGAGACGCCGAGCCAGGCGCTGGAAGCGCGGGGTGTCGAGTACATCGAGGTGCGCTGTCTCGATCTCGATCCCTTCGATCCCCTGGGCTTCGATGCCACCCGGAGCCGCTTCGTCGATACCTTCCTGATGTGGTGCCTGCTCTCGGAAAGCCCCTGGATCACCGACGAGGAATGCGAGCATCTCGACGACAATCGTCGACTGGTCGTGTCGCGCGGGCGCGATCCCGAACTGCGCCTGGATCACCATGGCCGCAAGCGTTCCATCGCCGACTGGGGGCACGAGATCTTCGTCGAGCTGCGCGAGGTCGCCATGCTGCTCGATCGGCTGGAGGAGGGGGCGCCGCATGCCGAGGCCCTGGCCGAGCTGACGCCCTGGCTCGATGACCCGACGCTAACGCCTTCCGGCCGCCTGCTGAAACGCCTGGAGCAGGAGGGCGGGGAATTCGTCGATGTCATCATGGACTTGGCCCGGGAGCAGGCCGAGCAGCTTCGGGATGAACCCATCGGGCCGGCCCGTTCGGCGCTCTTCGATCAGTTGGTGGAAACCTCGCACCAGCAGCAGGGAGAAATAGAAGCGGCAGAAAGCGAGAGCTTCAGTGACTTCCTGGCCGACTACTTTGACCGTGCCCGGGAATCCCGGGCCTTGACGCCATTGAGAGCCGCGGGAGGCCAATCATGATAATGGAGCTCGAGGAATGGAGCGTGCGTCGCTGGAGCCTGGCGGGATTGGCGTTCTGCGTGCTGATGATGGCGGTGGCCCTGGGGCTGGAGCATGGCGCCGGCCTGGAGCCTTGTCCGCTGTGCATCTTTCAGCGGGTGGCCGTGATCGTCGCAGGCGTAGTGTTCGCGCTCGCCGCCTGGCATGACCCGAAGGGGCGTGCCGGCGCGGCGCTCTATGGGCTCCTGGGCGTGGTGGCAGTCGGCACCGGGATTGGCCTGGCCGGCCGCCACCTTTGGTTGCAGTCGTTGCCGGCGGATCAGGTGCCGAGCTGTGGCCCGGGGCTCGACTACATGATGGAAATCCTGCCATTGCGCGAAGTGCTGGCCACGGTGCTGACCGGCTCGGGCGAGTGCGCCGAGGTGAGCGCGAGCCTGCTGGGCCTGTCGTTGCCCGGCTGGACCTTGATCGGATTCGTGGTGCTGATGCTGGCGCCCCTGGGGCTGCTGGTGAAATCATTGCGTCGCGACCATGGCTATCGTTGGCAGGGGGTACCCGATCGGGATTGACAGTGCCACCGGCAGGGGTGAGTCTGTTGCTCAAGGTCGGCGGTCCACTCGAGGGAGACACCCATGCTGGAAGACTGCAAGAACGCGCAGGAACGCTGGGGTGGCGTTCATCAACTGATCGATCGCTGGCTCGCCGAGCGGCGGGCGTTGCTGACGAATTTCCGCGAGTTGCAGGAGGCTTGCGACGCCGATCTCGAAGCCTTGAACAAGGCGCGCATCGATGCCTTCAGCGAGCTGTTGATGGATTACATCAGTGCCGGCCACTTTGAAGTCTACCCCCAGCTGCGTGCCGAGGCCGAGGCGTTCGACGACAACGCCGCCCTGGCGCTGGCGGATAGCCTGCTGCAACGTCTCGACATGTCCACCGAGCTGGTGCTGGCCTTCGACGAGGATTATGGCAGCGCCACGCGTTGCGAGTACTACATGTCGCGCCTGCCCGCCTGGCTTGATCGCTTGCAGAAGGGGCTTACCGAGCGCTTCTCCCTGGAGGACCGCCTGATCGGTCGTCTGCACGCTGCTCACGCCCCCGACGCCGCCAGCGCCGAACTTCATGCCGGCAGCTCGCCGAGGGCCTGAGGGCCCCGGCTTCGCCGGAAGAAGATCGCGGCTGGCGCCGCTGGAAGAAAGAAGGATGGCGCTTCGTGCCTGGAAGAGGAAAGAAAAACCTTGATGCCCCAAGCCTCGGGGCTAGCCTTGGACTCTTCACTCTTCACTCTTCACTCTTCACTCTTCACTCTTCACTCTTACGGCTTTTCCTCCCTTTTGGGCCGAGCACCAGCATGCAGGGCGTCAGCAACAGCGTCAGCCCCGTGGCGAAGGTCAGGCCACCGGCGATGGCGCTGGACAGCTGCCCCCACCATTGGGTCGAGGGGGCGCCCAGGCCAAGCCTGGGCGCGAAGAGGTCGACGTTGATCTCGAGCACCATTGGCATCAGCCCGAGTACCGTGGTCACGGCAGTGAGCAGCACCGGTCGCAGGCGCAATCCCCCCGCCTGGAGCGCGGCTTCGCTCGGCGAGAGCCCTTCATCGCGCAATTGATTGAAGGTATCGATCAACACGATGTTGTTGTTCACCACGATGCCGGCCAGGGCGATGATGCCCATGCCAACCATGACGATACCGAAGGGTTGGCCGTTGACCAGCAGGCCGAGCAGCACACCGGCAGTGGAGAAGACGATGGCCGACAGCACCAGTAGCGTCTGGTAGAGACTGTTGAACTGAGTGACCAGAATCAGCGCCATCAGGCAGACCGCCACCAGAAAGGCGGTGACCAGGAAGTTCATGGCTTCCTGCTGGTCTTCCTGTTCACCGGCGACCTGGACGCTGACTCCATCGGGCAACGACGCCATGGCATCGGACAGCGCGCGCAGGCGCTCGTCGGGACGTTCGCCGGCCGTGACATCGGCTTCCAGCGTGATGGCGCGACGGCCATCGATACGGTGCAGGGTGCTGACCTTGGGGGCCGGTTCGATGCTGACGAAGTTCGAGATCGGCACCTGACCGCGAGAGGTGTTCAGCGTCAAGCGATCGAGCTGATCCAGGGAGCGAGCCCCCTCCGGCAGGCGTACGCGGATATCGACCTCATCGTCGACGCCGGCGGGGCGGTAGCTGGCCACCTGCAGGCCGGTGGTGAGCAGTTGCACGGCGCTGCCGACGGTGGCCACATCGGTGCCGAAACGTGCGGCGGCCTCGCGATCCACCTTGATGCGCCACTCCACGCCGGGCAGGCTGCGATTGTCCTCGATGTCGCGGAAGCCGCCCAGCTCTTGCATGGCCTGGCGCAGCGATGCCACGGCCGCCTCAGCCTGCTCGCTCGTGGTGGCGCTGATCTCCAGCACGATGGGCTTGCCGGCGGCCGGCCCTTGTTCCTGCTCGCGAAACTCCAGCTTGACGCCGGGAATGTCATCGGTGCGCTTGGCCATGTCGGCGAGAATCTCGCTGGCCGGCCGCCGCTCGTGCCAGTCGATCAACTGGAACTGCAGAACCCCGATGACGTCAGCGCCGAGCTGCTGGTCGGAAGTGGCGAAGGAGCGTGCATAGAGCGCCTGGATCTCGCTCATGTCGGTGAGGCGTGCTTCGACCCGCTGGACGATGGCGTCGTTCTCTTTTGCGGAGAAGTCACCTCGCGAGTGCACGAGAATCTGGGCGCTGTCGGGCTCCACGCTGGGAAAGAATTCCACACCATGGTTGAAGCGGGCATAGGCGGTATAGGCCAGCGCCATCAGCAGCAAGGCAACCAGCAGGGTAAGCCCTGGCCGGGTCAGCAAGCGGGCCAGCAGGGCGCGATACAGGCGGCCACCCGGGGTGATCAGCTCGGTGTCGCTCAATGCCCGGCCGCTGCGGGCGCCGAACACGCCGCCCAGGGTGGGCAGGAAGATCAGGGCCATGGCCAGGGAAGCCAGCAGGCAGAGGATGACCGTGGCCGGCAGGTACTTCATGAACTCGCCCACCACGCCGGGCCAGAACAGCAAGGGGACGAAAACGGCCAGAGTGGTGGCCGTGGAGGCGATGACAGGCCAGCTCATGCGGCTGGCGGCATTGATCCAGGCATCGTGTGGCGCCTGGCCCTGACGCAGGTGGCGGTCGGCCAGTTCGCTGACGACGATGGCGCCGTCGACCAGCATGCCGGCGACCAGGATCAGGGCGAACAGCACGACCATGTTGAGGGTGAAGCCGATGGCCCAGATCAGCAGGATGCCGGTGAGAAAGGCGCCGGGGATGGTCAGGCCCACCATCAGAGCAGGGCGCAGCCCCATGGCGGCGAGGATCACGATCAGTACCAGTACCACGGCGGTGAGGACATTGTTGAGCAGTTCCGAGAGCATCGAGTCGACCATCTCGGACTGGTCCATGATGGTGGTCACCTCGAGGGCATCGGGCAGCAGGCCATCGGCCTCGTCGAGCAGGTCGTTCACCGATTCGATGGTGGCGATGATGTTGGCGCCGGCACGCTTGGCGATTTCCAGCACCAGGGCCGGCTGCCCATCGATGCGGGCGAAGCCCTGGGGATCCTTGAAAGTGGGATGGATCCAGCCGACATCCCCGAAGGTGACCACCCGGTCGCCATCGACCTTGACCGGCATCTTCATCACGTCCTCGAGCTGCTCGATCACCCCGGGGACCTTGAGCGCCAGGCGGCCGGCTCCGGTATCCAGGCTGCCCGCCGCCACGAGTCGGTTGTTGCGGCTCACTCGATTGAACAGGGTCTCGAAGTCGACGCCATAGCTGTCCAGCACCAGGGGGTCGACGACGATTTCCAGCAGGTTCTCCCGGTCGCCGCCGATATCGACCTCGAGCACTTCGGGGATGCCCTCGATCTCTTCCTTGAGGCGGCGGGCCACGCTGACGCGCCGGCTTTCCTCGATCGGCCCCGATAGGCCGATGGAGAGTACCGGAAACAGCCCGACGTTGACCTCCACGACCCGGGGTTCCTCGGCCTCGTCGGGCAGATCGGCCTTGGCGATGTCGACCTGCTCTCGGACATCGGTCAGAGCCTGGTCGGGATCGAAGCCGGGATCGAATTCCAGGTTCAGGGAGGCGTGGCCTTCGCCGGCCTGGGCGGTCAGCTTGCGTAGCCCCTCGATGCTGCGCAGTTCCTGCTCCATGGGCCGGACCAGCAGGCGTTCGGCGTCTTCCGGACTGACGCCCTCCAGCGTCATCGACACGTAGATGACGGGAATGGGGATATCCGGATTGGCTTCCTTGGGGACTGCCTGCCAGGCACCAAGCCCCGCCAGTAACAGCGCGATCAGCAACAGCAGGGTGGTGCGCGAGCGGTCCAGCGCCGCCGAGATCAGCGTGCGCATGATCAGGGGTGCTCCGCGTCGGCTGGCGTGGTGGTGTCGTCGACCGGTACCGGCGTGACGGCATCGCCGGGATCGACGAAGCCACCTCCCAGGGTAATCAGGCGAACCTTCTCGGGGAGCCCCGTGACCCGGGCCTGTTCGTCGTCACTGCTGATCAGTTCGACGGTGTCGCGGACCACCCGGTCCTGGTCGTTCAGGTGCTTGACGGCCAACCGGCCTTGTTCGTCGAGTACCAGCAGTGCCGGCGAGAGGCGGTGTACGCGGCGTGACGGCAGTGTCAATTCGAGCGTGGCGCTGGCGCCAGCCAAGCGGCGGTGCTCGGGGTTGGCCAGGTCGACCTCGATGGCGAAGCTGCGCGTGGCGTCGTCGGCCTGGCTGGCGATATAGGTGAGCTCGCCTTCGAGGGTGGAGCCATCGAGCAGGCGTACCCGAGCAGCAAGGCCTGGCGTCAACGAGAGCGCCTTGCGTTGAGGCACCCAGGCCTTGGCGGTGAGCCGTGAATCATCAACCAGGCGTCCCCAGCTTTCACCCGCCTGGAGCAGTTCGCCCGGGTCGACATCGATCCTGTCCAGCACGCCGGAGAACGGCGCCTCGGTCCGGGTATCCTCCTGTTGTTGGCGCAGATCGGCCAGTTCGGCGGCGGCGGCACTCACCGCGCTCTGGCGGCGAAGGAAATCGGGGGTAGAGATGAGCTCGCGATCGCGTAACCCGCGAGCGCCCGATAACTCGGCACGGGCCAGGGCCAGCTCCGCTTCGGCCTGTTCCAGGCGCTCGGGCAGGGCGTCTTGCTCGAGACGCAGCAGTTCGTCGCCACGCTCGACGCGCGCTCCCTGCGAAACCGGGAGGGCTTCCACGCGACCGGATCGGCGAGCGCGCAGCTCCAGCTCCCGGTATGCCTCGAGATGCCCTTGTACCGTCAGTGTCGGCGCATAGGGTTCGGCCAGACGCGTTTCGATCTCGACCCGGGGCGGGGGCGGCGTTTCGGACTCCGCCGTTGGCGGCGGGTCGTCGCGAAAGCTCGACAGGTCGCCGAAGGCGAGCCACAGCAGCAAGGCGAGGCCAAGCACGATGGCCAACAGAACGGAAGAAGCGGGGCGTCGGCGCGGCATTCGAACCTTCCCTGGTGAGTCACGCAACATCGGTGCGCAGAAAGCGAAATCATCTCAGCATAGTGGCGCCGAGTAAAAGCGTGATGTCGCGAAACGGGCTAGTCTCAGGTCGAATTGAGTTTTGTGCACTGCAGGCATACCATTTCCTCGGTTCGAATCCCGGCCGAGGCGGGTCCCTGGCCCGCCTGGCTCATCCGCACGGCGACAACCGAAGGAGCCACGATGAAAGACCCCGTCCGTATAGCCATTACCGGTGCCGCAGGTCAGATCAGCTATTCCCTGGCGTTTCGCATCGCGTCCGGCGACATGCTGGGCAAGGACCAACCGGTCATCCTGCAGCTGCTCGAGATTCCGCCGGCCATGGACGCCCTCAACGGCGTGGTGATGGAGCTCAACGACTGCGCCTTCCCGCTGGTGCAGGACATCATCGCCTCCGACGATCCCAATGTCGCCTTCAAGGATGCCGATTTTGCCCTGCTGGTCGGCGCGCGTCCGCGTGGGCCGGGTATGGAGCGCAAGGATCTGCTCGAGGCCAATGCGGCCATCTTCTCCGTGCAGGGCAAGGCGCTGAACGACAACGCCAGCCGTGACGTGCGCGTGCTGGTGGTGGGCAACCCGGCCAATACCAACGCCCTGATTGCTTCCTGCAACGCCCCGGACCTGGATACCGGCCAGTTCACGGCGATGATGCGCCTCGATCACAATCGCGCCAAGACCCAACTGGCGCAGAAGGTGGGCAAGCACGTCAACGACGTCGAGTCCATGATCGTCTGGGGCAACCACAGTGCCACCCAGTATCCGGACCTGGCCCACTGCAAGGTGGATGGCAAGCCGGCGCTCGATCTGGTCGATCAGGACTGGTACGAGAACGACTTCATACCGACCGTGCAGCAGCGTGGAGCCGCCATCATCAAGGCGCGTGGCGCGTCTTCCGCCGCTTCAGCGGCCTCCGCGGCGATCGACCACATGCGCGACTGGGCGCTGGGCAGCGACGGCATCGTCAGCATGGGAATTCCCGCCGATGGCAGCTATGGCATCGAGCCGGGCATCATGTATTCCTACCCGGTGGTCTGCAAGGACGGCAAGTACGAGATCGTCCAGGACCTGGAGGTCGGCGACTTCAGCCGCGAGCGCATGAACGCCACCGAGCAGGAACTGCGTGAAGAACGGGCCGCCGTCGAGCATCTGCTTGGGTAAGCCTGAAGCTTGAAGGGCGGCGCTGCGCGCCTGGAAGGAAAAACAGAAAACCCCGCTCGAGGTGACTCCTGGCGGGGTTTTCTTATGGCTTTGAGCTTCCAGCTTCGAGCTCCGAACCGGCGAAGCCGGTTCAGTCGCGCAGGCTGATGATTCGCCAGCCGCGTGCTTCGGCAGTGTCGCGCAGGGTCGCGTCCGGGTCCACGGCCACGGGGTGATCGACCTTCTCCAGCAGCGGCAAGTCGTTGTGGGAGTCGCTGTAGAACCAGGCGTCGTCCAGGGTTTCCTCGCGATCGGCCAGCCAGGCCATGAGGCGCTCGACCTTGCCCTCCCGGTAGCTCGGAGTGCCGCTGACCCGGCCGGTGTAGCGGCCATCGATCATTTCGGGCTCCACGGCGATCAAGTCGTCGATCCCGAGTCGCTTGGCAATGGGGCCGGTGATGAAACGATTGGTGGCGGTAATGATCAACAGGGTATCGCCGCGCGCTCGGTGATGGGCCACCAGCTCCTCGCCCCGCGGCAGGATGCTGGGCTCGATCTTGCTGGCCATGAACTGCTGGTGCCAGGCCGCCAGTTGTTCGGGGGTGTTGTCCGCGAGCGGTTTCAAGGCCACTTCCAGAAAAGCGTGCATGTCGAGGGTGCCGGCTTCATAGTCCGCCATGAAACGGTCATTGGCCTGTTTGTAGGCGACGGGGTCCACGGCACCCTGTTCGAGCAGGAACTCGCCCCAGGCATGGTCGCTGTCGATCGAGAGCAGGGTGTGGTCCAGGTCGAAGATGGCGAGGCTCACGGCATTCCTCTTGGCGGTTGGGAGGGAGGCAAAGCCGCGATTATGTCAGACGTCAGAAGGGGATTCGAGCGTGGCGAATCCCCTTATTGAACCCTTTCACGCGCTTGTGGAAGAATGGCTTCAATACTGGATTCATAAGGTGAAGCCCGTGATCGACGCAGACGGCTTTCGCCCCAACGTTGGCATCATCATCACCAACGATCGAGGGCAGCTGCTATGGGCGCGTCGGGTTGGGCAGAATGCGTGGCAGTTTCCCCAGGGAGGCATCAAGTCAAACGAGACACCGCAACAGGCACTGTTTCGTGAGTTGCACGAGGAAATCGGCCTTACCGCCGACGACGTCGAAGTGCTTGGCTGCACCAGGGGCTGGCTGCGCTATCGCCTGCCACGACGCATGGTCCGCACACACTGCCGACCGGTGTGCATCGGACAGAAACAGAAGTGGTTCCTGCTGCGGATCCGCTGTCGGGATAACCGGATCTGCATGGACGGCGGTCCGGCCAAGCCAGAGTTTGATGGCTGGCGATGGGTCAGCTACTGGTATCCCCTGGGACAGGTCGTGCCCTTCAAGCGGGAGGTCTATCGCCGTGCATTGCGCGAGCTGTCGCCCAGAGCACAGCGCCTGGCTCTCGAACGGAGCTGACGACCCGAGACGAGCCGGGAGTTACCCCGGCGCCATACTCCGCGAGGCGAGAGACAACAAAAATGGATAGCAGGACGCCGATGCTCGAGGTGTTGCGGCGCATCATCCTCGAGGTCAACGGGGCTCGCAACCTGGATGCCGCCTTGTCGACCATGGTGCGCCGCATTCGGAAGGCCATGCGTACCGACGTGTGCTCCTTCTATCTCTTCGATGCCGACCTTGACCGGTTGGTGTTGATGGAGACCATTGGCCTGCGCACCCAGGCGGTGGGGCAGGTGACCTTGCCGGTCGGGGAAGGGTTGGTGGGCCTCGTGGCGAAGCGCGAGGAACCGCTGAATCTCGAGGATGCCCAGGCTCACCCGCATTTCCGCTATTTCGAGGCCACCGGCGAGGAGCGGTACTCCAGCTTTCTCGGCGTTCCCATCATCCATCAGCGTCGCATGCTGGGCGTGCTGGTCGTGCAGCAGTCCGAAAAACGCCGGTACGATGAAGCCGACGAAGCCTTCCTGGTCACCATGGCCGCGCAGTTGGCCGGTGTGCTGGCTCACGCCCTGGCCACCGGGAGCCTGAGCCGGCCGACCCTGCCGGGCGGGCAGGCGACCTTTACCGGTGTGGCGGCCTCGCCGGGCATGGCCATCGGTGAGGCCGTGGTGATTGCGCCGCCGGCGGATCTCGATAGCGTGCCGGATTTGATTCCCACCGATGAAGAGTACGAGATCGAACGTCTGCGCGAGGCCATCGGCAAGGTGCGCGACGAGATTCGTTCGGCGGGCGAGCGTCTGGCCAACCGCATTTCCTCCCAGGAACTGGCCTTGTTCGATGTCTACCAGCAGATGCTGGGCGAGGCGGCACTGTCCCAGGAGGTGGTCAAGCGCATCCGGGAGGGGCAGTGGGCGCCGGGAGCGCTGGCCGATGTGGTGCGGCGTCATGTCCAGTATCTGGAACGCGTGGATGACGACTACTTGCGCGAGCGGGCCGCCGACGTTCGCGATCTGGGGCGTCGCGTGCTGGCGCACTTGCAGGAAGGCACCAGTGCGACGCCGGACAGCTATCCGGAGAATACCATCCTGGTGGGCGACGAGATCAGCGTTTCCGTGCTGGGCGAAGTGCCGCGGGAGCGTCTGGGCGGCCTGGTGTCGGTGCGCGGCTCGAGTACGTCTCACGTAGCCATCGTGGCTCGTGCCATGGGCATTCCCACGGTGCTGGGCATGGTCGACTTGCCGTTGCCGCGCCTCAACGGTGCCCGGGTGGTGCTGGACGGGCACCGTGGTCGGCTGTTCGTGCGCCCCGGCGACGAGCTGGAGCGGCGTTACCAGAGCATGATCGATGAGGAGCGGGCGCTGACCGAGGTGCTCGAGCACGAGCAGGATCAGCCGAGCCGCACCCCGGACGGCCATGATATGCCGTTGATGGTCAATACCGGCCTGGCGGTGGATGCGATGGCCTCGCTGAAGGCACGTATCGGTGGTGTGGGGCTGTACCGCACTGAAGTGCCCTTCATGATCACCGAGCGTTTCCCGGGGGAGCAGGAGCAGACCCGGCTTTACCGCGAACAGCTCGAGGGGTTCGCGCCCTTGCCGGTGGTGATGCGGACGCTGGACATCGGCGGCGACAAGGACCTGCCCTACTTTCCCATCGACGAGGCCAATCCCTTCCTGGGGTGGCGTGGCATTCGGGTGACTCTGGATCATCCGGAAGTCCTGATGGTGCAATTGCGTGCCATGCTGCGTGCCTCCCAGGGGCTCGACAATCTCCAGATACTCTTGCCGATGGTGACCAACGTCGGTGAGGTCGACGACGCCTTGCGTCTTCTGGAGCGCGCCATCAGCGAGCTCGGTGAGGAAGGCGTGACGGTGGCCAGGCCCCGAGTGGGTGTGATGATCGAGGTGCCGGCCACGCTCTACCAGCTCGGTGCCCTGGCAAAACGCGTCGATTTCTTCTCGGTGGGCAGCAACGACTTGACTCAGTATCTGTTGGCGGTCGATCGCAACAACCCCCGAGTCGCGGAGCTCTATGACGCTTGCCATCCGGCGGTGCTGTCCGCGCTGGCGCAGCTGGCGGCAGAGGCCCGGGCGCTCGAGGTGCCGGCGTCGGTGTGCGGCGAACTGGCCGGTGACCCGGCGGGTGCCTTGCTGTTGATGGGCATGGGCTTCGAGGCGCTGTCCATGAACGCGCCGAGCCTGCCCAAGGTCAGGGCGGCCGTCCGGCGGGTTTCCCTGGCGGCCGCGAAGCAACTGGTCGAGGACACCTTGCGGCTCGACTCTCCTCTGGAGGTGCGTCGGCATCTGGATCGGTGCATGGGGGAATGGCAACTGAGCCACCTGCTGCCGCCGAAGGATTGAGAGCGGCCAACGGCCGGTGGCAGGAAGCGTTCAGGGGCTGCGAGAGAGTCGTTGCTCGCCCAGCATCACGCCCAGGGGGCCGAAGCGCCGCTCGCCGATCGCGAAACGGCCATCTGCATGCCATTCGAGCCAGGAGGTGGCCCTTGTGCCATAGTCCTGGCCGATGATGAAGGGCGCCGATAACCGTCGTTCCAGCTCGAGCCCCATACCGGTATCGGGCAGTTGGTCGTCGCGCGCCTGACGCGTGTCGGCGAAGGCCGCCAGGGCATCCTGGGGCCATCGGCCATGCAGACTGGCGGCGAGACCCTGGCGCGCACCGACGAGTTTGGGCCAGGGGGTATCCAGCGTGGCGTTGGACAACCCATGGAGTCCCGGTGGGACGTCAGCGAGGGTGAGGGCGTCCAGACCACGGTGCAGATGCCAGAGGTTCTGCCCATCGCCTGCCAGCAGGTTGAAGCCGGCATAGCGCAAGGCGTCTCCCTCGGCCAGGCTGGCCAGCCAGGTCGGCAGATCGTCGCATTCCAGGGCAGCGCGCACCAGGCCGCCTCGGCTGGGGGCGTCCTCGGCTATCTCGAGTCGGGGGTCGCGGACGTTGGTCACGGCGGCAAAGCGGCCTTTCTCGTGCATGGCCAGCCATCCGCCTCCGGCGACCAGGTCTCGTCCGCCGAGGATCGAGGGGGCATCTGCCCAGATGCCGAGTGCCGCTGTCGGACGGGCATGGAATTCGTCGCGATTGGCTATCAAGCGTAGCGGTACCGCGTCCGAGGGACGGAAGTCGAAGGCGATGAGACACATGGCCGTGAGCGTAACCCTCTTGCGTCGTGCTGGGAAGCGAGGCCATGACAGGGGCGTCTTCCCGGCGTACACTCCTTCAACATCATCGACCCGTTACAGGGATGATCATGCGAGTCGAGACACGCAAGGAACGCTTCTGGTCACGGCTGGTTACCCCCATTCTCTGGCCGGTACTGCTCGCTCAGTTGCTGCTCGTGGCACTGGGGCTGGCGGCAGGTCTGATCTATTGGTGGCTGATGCCGACCGAAGCGTCCTGGAGCATTACGTTCTGGTTGCTGCTGGCGTTGCTGTTGGGTGGTGGCCTGAACGTTGCCGTCTTCCTGACGCTGCTCAAACAGCGCCTGCGTCGCTGCGAGCACGATACCGAGACGCGGCTTGCCCACTTGGCCGACTGCTTGACCCGCCATGCCGATGCCACGGTCGTCCCGCGCGACATGTCGCGCTCACCGATGGCGCGATTCGACGACATGGTGGCGGCCGTCGAGACACTGATCGAACAGTGGCAGGGGGAGATGACGCGCACACGCCAGTCGGAACGCCATCTCGCCGAAGAGTTGCAGGCGCAGCGTGGCAGGGTGGAACGCCTCGAAGCCGAGCGAGAGCGCGCCAGGGAAGCGTCACGCCTCAAGTCCGACTACCTCGCCCATCTGCAGCAGACACTGATGCCCTCGTTGACGGCGCTCGAGGAGTCGCTTGCGGACGCGCGCCAACGCCCGGAAGCCGTCGACGCCTTGCGTGAGCAACTGGTCGATGCCCTGGCGTTGCTGGAGACGCTGGACGAGTCGCCTTCTCTGGAGGAAGGGCCGAGCGCCAGGGTGCTGATTGTCGATGACGGGCCGGTCAACCTGATGCTGGCGCGACAGGTGCTGGAGCGTCAGGGGCTTCAGGTCGTCACCGCGGCCAGTGGCTCGGAGGCGCTGCAGCGGCTGGGGGAAATGCCGGTCGATCTGATCTTCATGGATATCTTCATGGCCGATATGGATGGCGTCGAGACCTGTCGTCTCTGGCGCGAACGCGAGGCCTCGATGCCGGAACGTACGCGCAGCGTGGTCGTGGCGCTGACCGCCAATGTCAGTGAGGCCGATCGTCAGCGCTTTGCGCAGGTCGGCATGGACGATTACCTGGCCAAGCCTTACCGGCCGCAGGACCTGCTGGAAACCGTACGCCATTGGCTGCCGGGTGCCCTGAAGGAAGGCGGGGAACGGTCGTGAGTGGCCTGACCTTATGGCTGGGGTATCTGGCCCTTGGGGGGATCGCTGGCACTCTGGCCGGGCTGTTCGGTATCGGTGGCGGCTTGATCATCGTGCCGGCCCTGGTGTTCGCTTTCGATCTTCAGGGCGTGGTGCCCGAGGTCAGCATGCATCTCGCCGTGGGGACGTCCCTGGCGACCATCGTGGTGACCGGAGCCTCCTCGGCCTGGGGGCACTATCGGCGGGGGAGCGTGCATCGCACATGGTTCCTGGCCCTGCTGCCCGGCCTGATGTTGGGAGCCATCGCCGGGGTGTTCGTGGCCGGCAATCTGTCGGGCGGTCGGCTGGGGACCTTGTTCGGTATTTTCATGCTGCTGGTCGCGGCCAGAATGCTGCTGGGAGTACGCCCCAGGCCCGGAAGGCTGACGCCGGGGCGTGGCGTCATGATGCTGGCCGGTGTCGTGATCGGCGCAGTGTCGGCGCTTTTCGGCATTGGCGGGGGAACCTTGAGCGTGCCCTGGCTGTCTCGGAGCGGGGCGACGATGACCCAGGCAGTGGGGACCTCCTCTGTCTGTGGCTTGCCGATCGCACTGTTCGGTGCGGCCACCTTCATCATCGTGGGGTGGCAGGCCCCTGGGCTGCCGCCGGGTGCGCTTGGCTATGTCATGTGGCCTGCCTTTCTTGGCATCGTGCTGGCCAGTGTGCCCTGCGCGCGGCTCGGCGTCTGGTTGGCGCACCGCCTGCCGGGCCGCCTGTTGCGACTGGCCTTCGCCGCTTTGTTGGCGGGGGTCGGGTTGAAGTTTCTTTTATAGTTATAAGTCATAAGCCGTAAGTTTTAAGAAAACCTCTTCCGTTGGCCTGCTTGGTGGCAGCATCCCGGCTTACGGCTTACGGCTTACGGCTTACGGCTTACGTCTTTCTATTGTTTCCGAGGATGCCATGCTGACTTATCCCTCCATCGACCCCGTTGCTGTTTCGTTGGGGCCTTTCCAGGTGCATTGGTATGGCCTGATGTACGTGATCGGTTTCATCGCGGCCTGGTGGCTAGGACGACAGCGCGCCGAGCGCATCGGCCTGACACGTGACGATGTCGGCGATCTGCTGTTCTATGGCGCCCTTGGCGTGGTGCTGGGCGGTCGTCTGGGCTATGCGCTCTTCTACGGCATGGAGCAGTGGCTGGCCGATCCGCTCTGGATCCTGCGCATCTGGGATGGGGGCATGAGCTTCCATGGCGGGCTGGTCGGCGTCTTGCTGGCGGCCTGGTTCTTTGCGCGCCGCAAGGGGCTTGCCTTCTTCACCCTAACCGATTTCGTCGCTCCTCTGGTTCCCATCGGCCTGGGCGCGGGACGTATCGGTAACTTCATCAATCACGAACTGCCCGGTCGCGTGACGGATCTGCCCTGGGGCATGCCATTTCCGGGTATGGGGCCCGAGCCGCGACATCCCTCATCGCTTTACGAGGCGCTGCTGGAGGGCGTGGTGCTGTTCGTGGTGCTGTGGTGGGTATCGGCGCACCCGCGTCGTCGGGGGCTGGTATCCGGTCTCTTCCTGGTGCTCTACGGGATCTTTCGCTTCTCGGTGGAGTTCGTGCGGCGGCCGGACCCGCAGCTGGGCTTCATCGCCTTCGATTGGTTGACCATGGGCATGTTGCTGTCGTTGCCGATGATCATCGTCGGGGCGTTGCTGATGGGATGGTCGCGCCGCCAGCCGACGCCCTGAAACGGGCTTTGTCCGGAGCCTGACGTCGTAAGCTGGAAGCTTGAAGAAAACCTCGACCCAAAGACTGTGGGGTTCATGCTGCTTCCAGCTTCCAGCCTGGACTGTGTAGAATGGGGGCCCATTTCCCAGCTTCGATGATGCCGTGACAGCCGACACTCTCCCTCCTCTGGAACAACCGTATCTCGACCTGATGCGCGCCGTGCTCGAACATGGTGTCGAGCGCGACGACCGTACCGGCGTCGGTACCCGTTCGCTGTTTGGCCACCAGATGCGCTTCGACCTGTCGCGCGGCTTCCCGCTGATCACCACCAAGAAGCTGCACCTGCGCTCGATCATCCATGAGCTGCTGTGGTTCCTGGCCGGTGACACCAATATTGCCTACCTCAAGGAAAACGGGGTGCGGATCTGGGACGAGTGGGCCGACGAGAACGGCGACCTGGGGCCCGTTTACGGCTATCAGTGGCGTAGCTGGCCCGATCCACGCGGTGGCCATGTGGACCAGATCACCGGTCTGCTCGAGCAACTGCGGCGCAACCCGCAGTCGCGCCGGCTGATCGTGTCGGCCTGGAATCCGGCCCTGGTCGATGAGATGGCACTGCCTCCTTGTCATTGCCTGTTCCAGTTCTACGTGGCCGAAGGGCGCTTGTCCTGCCAGCTCTATCAGCGCAGTGCCGACATTTTCCTCGGTGTGCCCTTCAACATCGCCAGTTATGCGTTGCTGACACGAATGATCGCCCAGGTGGCCGGTCTGGAGCCGGGGGATTTCGTGCACACCCTCGGCGATGCCCATCTGTATCTCAATCATCTCGAGCAGGCCGAGCGCCAGCTTTCGCGAGAGCCGGGACCTGCGCCTCGGCTGTGGCTCGAGCCGAGCATCGACGACCTCTTCGCCTTCCGCTTCGAGCATATCGCCATCGAAGGGTATGATCCGCATCCCCACATCAAGGCGGAGGTGGCGGTATGATCGATTCCACCCTGGTGCCGGTGGCGATGATCGCCGCCATGTCGAGCAACCGAGTGATCGGTGTGGACAACCAGCTGCCCTGGTATCTGCCCGAGGATCTCAAGTTCTTCAAGCGCATGACCCAGGCCAAGCCGCTGGTGATGGGGCGCAAGACCTTCGAGTCGATCGGCCGGCCGCTGCCCGGGCGGCTCAATATCGTGGTCACGCGGGATACCAGCTTTCAGCACGAAGGCGTGAGGGTCTGCCATGACCTGGCCTCGGCCCTGAGGCTGGCCGATCAGCAGGCAACCATCGATGGTGTCGACGAGATCATGGTGATGGGCGGCGCCCAGATCTATGCGCAGGCAATGGTGCATGCCAGTCGTCTTTATCTGACGGAAGTCGCCGTCGAGCTGGACGGTGACGCGCATTTCCCGGCGCTCGACATGAGCGAATGGGAAGAATGGCAGCGCCTTCCCGGCTCCCCCGGAGAGGGGCAGCCGGCCTATGATTTCGTGTCGTATCGGCGCCGGGGTTTGCCAGAGGCCGACGACTGACACAGACTGTCAGGATGACGCCGGCGCGCGCTAGCCGTCGCCCGGCGTGTTCGGGAAGGCGCACTTGGAGGATCAGGACTTGATCGAGGAACGCTCAACGCGCCTGATGGTGGCGCTGGAAGGGCGCGCCGAGGCCCTGCTGGAAGCGTTGCGGGATGCGCGCCTCCAGCGGGAGGCGATGTCCTCAAGGCTCGACGAGCTGGAACGCCAGCGGCAGTCGCTGGAGGCACGCAATGCCGAGCTGACGGCCGAGGCCAGGGAAAAGGATGCCGAGCGCGCAGCGCTGGAGGAGCGTGCAGCAGAGCTGGAACGACGCCTGGCCGACGCCGAAGCATCCTGCCTGGAACTGCTGGAGGAAAACCGGGAACTCGACGAGCAGAACCGGGAACTCGAGGCACATAACCGCCATCTGCGCGAGGATCGCGAGGTGCCGGCGGAACAGGGTACGGCCTCGTTCTTCCAGCGTCGGGGGCGGCCTGCCCAGGGGCTTTCGGCCTTGATCGGGCACCGCCATCGGGATCATGAGAGGCCGTCGGCCGAGGCGGTATCGAATGACGCCGAGGCCTCCGAGCCTGACACGACTCCGGAACCCGAGGCCACGGACACTCCGGGGCAGCAGGATGCATTGCCGAGCATCGAGGAGGCGCCATCCCCTCAGGCACTGCTCGAGCAATGGTATCAACGCTACCCGGATGCTTTCTTCAAGGGGCATACGCGGCCGCTGCAGGTGGGAATCCACGAGGCGCTCGCCGCTCGCGAGCCCTGGCCCGAAAAGCTGGTGCGACGCGCGCTCGCTTGTTACGTGAATCTGCCACGCTATCTCAAGTCGGTGCGCGAGGGAGCCGAGCGCATCGATCTCACCGGTGCCCCTGCCGGGGGCGTTGATGCGGGAGCCGCCGAGCACGCTCGCAAGAAGCTCGACCGGTTGCAGTCCGGCCGGCGCAAGAGTGCAAAATCCGCTCAGCGTGCGTCGCGCTCGAAGGGGCGGCGCGAGAAGACCCAGGCAAATGCCGCCGAGGCCGGGAAAGGGAAGGAGGCGCAAACGTCATCGCCTTCGTCGACGAGCGTCGGCAGACAAGATGACGAACCCGACGATCATCGCCTGCAGCGCAAGCTGGGCGAGCTGGTGGCGCGACATAATCCTCGTTGAGAGCGAACAGGCGGCCCGCTTTGCCTTTCGGCTGACTTGAAAGCGTCATATCAGCAGTGCATGATGATCCGGCATCGCGCCGGCCCGCCGAGACGGCGCCCGGTCGTCATCGCAGGGCAATGGGCGGCGATCGGGGTGCGCAGTGAAGGAAAACAGTGTTTTTTTCTTGTTGCGCTCTCGCCAATCCCGGTATAGAGTTGCTCCTGCGAGCATTGGATTATATAACAAGGCTTGGCCGTGGTCTGGCTCGCACTACCACCTCCCGGGAGGGACGCGGGTAGCGACGGGAACCGGCACCTGACAGGCAAGCCGGCTGCTAGAGCAGCAACGATCGAAACAGCAAGCTAGTCATAAGGATGATTGCAATGAAAAAGACACTGTTAGCGACTGCCATCGCCGGTGCCATGGTCGCCTCCGGCGCCCAGGCCGCCACTGTCTACAACCAGGACGGCACCAAGCTCGACATCTACGGTAACGTCCAGATCGGTTTCCGTAACATCGAGAACGATGTTTCAGAGGATGGCGAGCCGGCGAACATCCAGACCGAAAACGACGTTTTCGATAACGGCTCTACCATCGGCTTCGCCGCCGAGCACGTCATCTACGACGGCCTGACCGGCTACATGAAGATCGAATTCGACGACTTCAAAGCCGACGAAATGAAGACTGCCGGTCGTGATGCCGGTGACACTGCCTATGTCGGCCTGAAGGGCAACTTCGGTGACCTCAAGCTGGGTTCCTATGACACCCTGATGGACGACTGGATCCAGGATCCTGTCACCAACAACGAATACTTCGACCTCAGTGACACCAGCGGCAGCGGTGCCTATGAGACAGCTGTCGATGGCATGGTCGAAACTGACCAGCTGACCTACGTCTCCCCGTCCTTCAGCGGCCTCCAGCTGGCTGTCGGTACCCAGTACAAGGGCGACATGGAAAGCGAGAACGTCGACAACGGCGGTAACGCTTCCGTCTTCGGTGGTGCCAAGTACACCGTCGGCAACTTCTCCGTGGCCGCCATGTACGACAACCTCGATAACTACGAGGTGACTGAAGCTGGCATGGCCAACAACCAGGAGTTCGGTGACCGCTATGGTGTGACGGGTCAGTACCAGTGGAACACCCTGCGCGTCGCGCTCAAGTACGAGCGTTTCGAGTCTGATATCGACAATGTCGACTCCACCAACTTCTACGGCCTGGGCGCTCGCTACGGCTATGGCAACGGCGACATCTACGGCGCCTACCAGTACGTCGATGTGGGTGGCGATACCTTCGGTAATGTCGTCGACGACAGCCTGAGCGGCGATTCCCCGAGCGAAACCGCATCCGGTCGTGGTGACGACACCTACAACGAATTCATCGTTGGCGGTACCTACAACATCTCCGACGCCATGTACACCTGGCTCGAAGCTGCCTTCTACGATCGCGAAGACGACGAAGGCGACGGTGTTGCCGCCGGTGTGACCTACATGTTCTAAACCCCGGTTGCAGGGTAACCTGCCCGAAGGGTTGCAAAACGAAAGCCGATCCCCCGGGGTCGGCTTTTTTCATTGGCGAGAATGACGCAAGCGAGGTTCCATGAAACAGCCGATCGTAACCGCGGGTTTGCTGGCCCTGGGCTTGAGCCTTGTAGCCGTGCCGACGGTGGCCAGCGAAACGCAGGACAGGTTCCGGGAAGAAGGAAAGGAAATGGACCTGACCGGCTTCTTCCAGGCGGATACCGATGCCTATAGCCGCAGCTTCCTGTTCGGTGGCGTCAACGAGCACGATTTCAGCGTGGAGCAGGCCGGCACCTATCGCTTCACCAGCGATGTGACCGCTGGCTATTCCAACGATTACCGCATCGCCGCCGTGCTGCTGGACAGCCAGGGCCGTGAGATCGCACGCTCCCAGGCGCTGGGACAGAATGGTGGACTGCAACTCCAGACGGAACTGGAGCCGGGGGACTATGTGCTGCGCGTCGAGGGTCAGCGCTTCGGTACCCGGGGCAAGGCCGGGGATGCCTATTCCATCCAGGTGGCTGGGCTGGACGACCAGGGGCGGCGCATCGAGAGAGCTGTCGACGACGGCGGCAATATCCAGTTCGTCGGCGAGAACCGGACGGGGGGCAGATCGGTGTTCGTGCGCGGAGACGATGCCGTGGCCACGGTGCGCGCGTCTGACGACGCAGCGGGCAATGCGGCCGCGGCAGGTGCCACCGCAGCGGCCGCGGCCTCGGCCTCCAGCACGGAGAGCGAAGCAGCGTCTAGCGCCGGTCAGGCACAGCAGACCACCGGCCAGCAACAGCAAGCCTCCGAGCAGGATGGTTTCGAGACCATCGTCACCGACGTGAAGATTCGTGCCAAGGGCGAGGTGTTGACCTTCGATGTGGCCGAGGCCGGCACCATCTCCATCGAGACGTCCACTTATCCGGCCGGCTTCGAGGATACTTACCGGCTCACACTGGATGTGCTGGACGAGTCCGGTCGCGTCGTGGCGGAAGGCGCCGGGGAAGGCTTCGATGGCGATGTCGATATGCAGACCGTGCTTGAACCGGGACGCTACCGTATTCGAGTGCAGGGCCAGAAGTTCGGCTCGGCGCACTCCGGCGTCAACAACTACGAGCTGAAGGTGGAGCAGATCGACCGCCGCTGATCGAGAGTGGGTGGACGCCCCACCGGTGCTTGCTGCGCCCGTGCGGGGTAGTGATGGGCGTCCATCGTGCGGCATCCTCACCATCCGACAGCGTGCCAAGAGCGAGAGGCCCGTTGTCGGATCGGAAGCCTTCGGGAGGGGCGGCTCGCCGGTGTACCGATGGATCTCGAGCCATCTGTTAGGCTGCCTTCTCGACATCGTCACGATGGGTCTTGTCGTTGAGAGGTGCTGTGGTGCCGACGCGTTTCTCCCGCTACCTGCACGGAGCCCTGTCACTCAAGGGGCGGCTTCTGCTGGGGCTGTTGGTGATCTGGACGTTGGTCGTGGCCTTGCTGTTGGGCTTCGGATGGCGTTCCGGCGAGGCCCTGGTCGGCGATTCCAGTCGTACGCACCTGCGTTACGAGGCGAGGCTGATTGCCGATGAGCTGACCCAGCAGGTGGAGACCCGGTTATCGGCGCTGGAGCGCCTGGCGGATCGGCTCGACGCGGCGGATGCGGAGGCAGAGGGCCGCGATGCCCTGCGCCAGAGTGATGCCTTGCTCGAATGGTTCAATGGCCTGGTCGTGGCCGATGCCGAGGGTTGGATCGTGTCCGACTGGCCGAGAGTCGAGGGTCGGGCCGGCCGGTATATCGGGGACCGAGCGTTTTTTCGGCATGTCAGGGCGTTCAAGCGTCCTTACGTCAGTGAACCGTTCCGCGGGCGGAACGACGGTGTTCCTCAGGTGATGTTTCTGGTGCCGCGACTTGATGAGGCCGGCGATTTCCAGGGCATGGTGGGGGGAGTCGTCAACATTCGTGGCGGTGAACTCTTCAATCGCCTGGGGCGCATTCGCCTGGGGGCTCGAGGCTATGCCGCCGTCATCACCTCATCTGGTCACATTCTCTATCACCCCGATGATTCGTTGATCCTGTCATCCATGCCCGAGACGCATGCCAACCCATGGGTGGACCTGGCGCTGTATGGCTGGGAAGGCGAGGTGCTCGGGAGACTGATCAACGACGATCGGGCATATCAGGCGTATCGCCAGATCTGGCCGGCGGATTGGATCGTCGGTGTCATCCTGCCCCGGTCGCAGGTCATGGCGCCCTTGCAGGCGCTGGTGAACCGCCTGGGGTGGTGGGCGTTGCTGCTCGCCGGCCTGCTGGTACCGGCTGTGGGATGGCTAGTGTGGGTGTCGCTGCGCCCTCTCTATCGGCTGGAGACCCAGATGGAGGAGGTTGGGCGAGGGCGGCGGACCCAGGTTTCCCTGGCAACGCGAATGCAGGAACTGCAGCGTGTGGCGCAGACCTTCAATCGGGTCGAGGTGGAGCGAGGGCGCGCGATCGCCCGGCTGCGGGAGCGCCAGGCCTTTCTCGATGCCACCCTGTCCTCGTCGCCGGTTGGCATCTTCGTGACCGACAAGGGCGGGGGGGTGACCTACGTGAACCCGGCACTCGAAGAGTTGACGGGCTACGATGCCGAACACCATCACGCAGCGTCATGGCTGGAGCGCATTCATCGCGATGATCGGCAGTCGGCGCTGGACCTCTGGCAGTACAGCTTGGAAAGTGGCGAGGATTTCCTCCAGCAGTATCGCTACTATCGCCAGGACGGCGACATGCTCTGGCTCGAGGTGCACGCCAGGCGGGTCGTCTCCGGCGACGTTCATCTAGGGTTCGTGGGGACGGTGAAGGATATCACCGAGCGACGCGAGGAAGAGGCGCTACGCCAGTGGGAAGCGGAACATGACCCGCTCACCGGGCTGCTCAATCGTCGTGGCCTGGAACGTCGCCTGGAAGAGGCGCTGGCCGACTGGCGCAAGACCGGCACGCCCTCGGTGTTGTTGGTCATCGATGTGGATCACTTCAAGCCGATCAACGATGTCGGGGGCCATGCCCTGGGCGACGAAATGCTGTGCCAGGTCGCCGGGATGCTTTCCTGGATGATTCGTCGCAGCGACCACGCCGCACGCCAGGGTGGAGACGAATTTGCCATCTTGCTGCCGAGTTGTACGTTCGAGCAGGCACGTCATATTGCCGAGTCGCTGCGCGATGCCATCAGCGCATTGAAGGTCGTTCACGAAAAGCAGGAATTCAGCGTGACCCTGAGCATTGGCGTGACCAGCTTCGAGCGCGGTGACCAACGCATCAGCAGTGTGATGCAACGAGCGGATGCCGCCAGCTATCGTGCCAAGCGCCTGGGACGTGACCGGGTAGTCATGCACGGAAGGGCGTAGACGGAAGGCATAGAAGGTGGCGCCCTCTGCAGGATTCGAAATGGTTGATCAAGTTGTTGTATATACAAGAACTTTGGTTTCTTTTCCGAGGGGTTTATACCATTCTATATACCATTGTGATGTGATCACTAAATCTAAAAGGCCCAATCGAATGACCTATCCATGTTAGGTGCCGGATCCTCGATGATCGACTGAGCTATAGAAGCTGTCCTTTGCTGGCTGCCAAGGAGCTTCTTTACCAGGTCATTCGGGAGCAAGGATATGGACATCAAGCTGCATAAACAGGCGACGAACACACCCAAGATCTGCTCCGAGATATAGGTTGGGCCACCTAGCATCAGCAGAGCGAGCTGGCAAGGAGGTATGGTGTCGCTGACACTACCGTTCATCGCTGGCGGCTCCGCTAGGATACCCATGACCGCCCGGATACTCGGCATAATCTGCTGGTCACGCTGACGCTCGAGCAGGAAGAGGTGCTCATTGCCGCTCGGGAGTTCTTACGGCTGGGCCTCGATGACCTGCTGGTGGTCGTGCGTGAATTCCTACATCTTCGCCTCTCGCGCTTTGGGCTTCATCGCATGTTGAAGCGACGTGAGGTATCGACTCTGACGAAACTGGCTCGGCAAGATGCCGCTGATGACGAGCCCCCCAAGCCCAAGCCGTTTCGGAACTATACACCGGGCTTCGTGCATGTCGACATCAAGCACTTTCCGCAGATGCCGGATGAGGAGCGGAAGCGCTATCTGTACGTCGCCATTGATCGCGCCACGAGCTGGGTTTACCTAGAAGTGCGGCATAGTCAGTCAGCTCAGGAGGCTCGGATCTTTATGAAGCGAGTGCTCGAAAAGGCACCGTTCAAGGTCCAGAAAGTGCTGACTGACAACGGCAAGTCTTTCACGGACCGCTTCACCCGTGTGAGCGAACGGACACCCAGCGGTCAACATCCTTTCGATTAGGAGTGCCAGCAGCACGGCATTCAGCATCGCCTGATCAAGCCGGAGCAACGGCATGGTCGAGCGCTCCAATGGGCGTATCAGTGACGTCCTAGCAACACGGCGGTATGTTTCAGGAGGAGGTGTACAATCACCACATTGCTCAGAATGTGCAGCATTAGCAGTCACAGATTTATGTCATGAAACAGTAGCAGGAGATGCAGCCTGACTTATGTCAAAACGAGTAATCAATCATCCGGGCCCAGACAGTTTGGTTCCATCCAGGTATTTGCCCGGTCCATTGGCCGCTACTAAAGTGATATCGTTGTGACTAGCCCTGCATCTTCTGGTTTTTTCGTCATCGTCGAAGCTGAGAATTTAAAGCATTGTCCAGCGATACCACTGCTTCTATGACAGTACTCACTGTAGCCCTATCAAATTCGTGATCACGTTGAGAGTCGTGAACGCCACTATTGAGATAACCCCATTCGATGGAGTCATTGCCAACATTAAGTAGGCTGTCAAGTGCCTCTACTGCTTCTCTACCGCCTTCATGCTGGTCAGCGATCTTTCTCATTGCTGACCGGATTTTAGTGCACTTGTTGTTCAACTCCCAAAGTGACCTGGGGCCACCTAATTTGAGCTCTAATCGACCATCGGTTCGCCGACCAAGCCAAACCCAGAGTCGGTCGGTCAGGCTTTCAAGAGCAGGGCGCGCATGGCGAAGTGCATCACGTTTTTCATCCGCTTCAAGAGCTTGTTGGGCCAATAGTACGTAGTTCTTGGTAGGTGGGTCAGAATCTATGCGAAGATCAAACTCTCCCACGTGAGGAAGGAATTTGTATCGTTTGATAGCGCTTGCACGTTCTGCCCCCAATTCTTGCTGTATGCGATGTAAAAATTCTTCAGCATGAGATGTTAAGATTATTTGTTTGTTGTCTAAATGGCCGTCTTCGAAAAAAGTGCGCCAGATACCGTCGCGATGTTCATCATCAATCGCATTCACAACGTCATCGAAGATGACTGATGGGCATCCTTGGGTAATGTTTTTTGCAAGGAGAATAGCCAGCCCAAGGCATTTTATGTGTCCTTCGCTGAGAATTATCAAAGCGTTGTAGCGTACGCCGGGCTCACCAGTGAACTCAATTTCGATTTTGCCGTTTTCCGCAAGGGGCAGCCACAGCGCATGCAGAAGCTCGGTCTGAGGATCGCTACGATTAAAAGAGTTGTAGAGCTCTTTTGCTTTTTCACCTAGTCCTTCCAGTAGACGCCCTGGTAATGTTTTTAGGTAACTTTGTAGTTCAGAAAGGAAGTGATCATAAGCAACTTTTATTCTTTTATGGTGGGCAATTACAGCAGATTCTGATTCCGCTTCTTGTATCAATTCCCGGTTTTCTTCTTCGAACTGTGCCACAGTCCGTTGAGCTTTATCATATTCCTGCTGTAGTGAATCTCTTCTCAGCTTTATCCTCTCAATCTCGAGGCGGAATCCATCAAGCCTTTCTCGTTCCTGAGCGAGGGACGCTCTCCTTTCATGCTCCTGACTTGCCCTTGCATCTGACTCTTCAATTAGTGAGGTAATCTCAAGAAGAGCCTTCCAATACCTTTGATCCCCATCTATCCAAACTTTTAACCAATCTCCCGTATGTGATGGAGGAAGAGGAGGCAAGTCCTTTGCATGCAAAGCTTCTGGAAAATCGGTGGTTGCGATGGCTATGATTCTTCTCGTTTCTTCCCAGGTAGCACGGACCGATTCATCGAGTTGACCTCGCAGTCCTTGCTCTTGTTCTTGGATTTCTTTCAGTTCTGCGAGTTTTTGTAATCCTGTTTTAGCACGATCAAACGGGTTCTCAGCAACTTCTCCCAGTGATGTGCCACATGCCGGGCAGTTTTCTTGGCCATCAGCAAGCTCCAGCACGGTTTCGTAAAGTTGAGCGTAAGATACATCACTGGCACGTGTGGCCAACATGCGATATTTTTCTTCCCAAAGAGCTTGGAGTCGGAAAACATCCTCTAATAGTTTTCCAAGCCGCTCTTGAGTGGCTCCGTGAATGGGTGGCGGCACCGCATTTAGCTGTGCCTGAACATAGGGCAAACGCCCCTGTTGGTCAGGTCTTCCCAGCAACCAATCACAGCAATCGTTGAATGTAACTCCTGATGAAATGCGATTTGCAAGCTCATTTTCATCAGCTTCTAATTGCATCAGGTTTTCCGGGAATTTCCGAATAACCTCTTCAGAACTGGCAAGCTGAGAGCGGCGTTGTTCGAGTTGTAGCGACTTCATCCCTGTCAGATTGAGATTGTCGTCAAGCGATGCATTGAAGCCACGGACAAATTCGCTGAATTGCTCAACTCCAAACAGTGTAGCGATTAGTTGCCGTTGGTCTCCTGGGGTTTTGGCAGCTATTCTTGCAAAGTCGTCAAGTCGGTTTTTTTCGATAAAGCAAAATCTGTACTCACTTTCGTTTGGTTGGACGAGCTCAATATCTCCTGCCTGATTGATCATTGTCAGTTCAGGTGGGGTGTGGCGGCGTAATCGCGCGTTATTGCAATACGTGCGATGGTCTAGTCGCTTGGCTTGAGCTTCGACAATGGAACCCAGCATTGCCGCCTCAAGTGCTTCGCAGAGGCTGCTCTTTCCTGTTCCATTAGCTCCATATATAAGAGTTATTTCACTGCTGAGATCAAAGGCCTCTTGATTCATGAAGCCGCGAAAAGGGCCGACTTTCAGTTCATGCAGGCGAGCTAATGTCTGGTGAGAAGCTTGTGACTGTATTCGGGGGGACGGCTGAGCTGGTGTTTCGTCCAGGAGTTGAGTGGCTATTGGGGCGAGGCGAGAAGATCTAGCACGTCGAGCGGTTCCTACCTCTGACAAAGTAGATAGATGGGTGCCAATTAAGTTTGCCATCCTACGCACGTCATCATGAACCTCTTTTTGGTCTAGGTGTGAAAGAAATTCTTGATACTCCATTTGAATGCTCACAATGACGCTCCTTTAATTTTTGTATATAAAAACTCAATAATGACGGCTTTTCGCACTGTTCTACTTTTTGGCCGAAACCATTGTTCCTCAGCGAGATTGGTGTTTCCTAGCGTTGATCGAGATGTCTATTCCCTTTCATACCCTTTACCAATGCGACGGCACCCGTAGCTTCCGCGTCAATGGAGTCGTTGGTCTAGGACCTGCTGGGACTGCTCAGTACTACTCCCCTAGTAAATGTGTCATAGAATCCACGCTACATCCATCAACGGCTGGTCTGGGACGGCCAAGCGCTGTATGAAACTGCATAAATTCGCATAAATGTAGGCGTCATCGGATCCTGCGCAGGCTCGGTAATGGTGGGCTCCCAAGCCAAGTGCATGAGTGCATAAAAACCGACACGTTTAGCGCGCGGGCGGGGAGGGGTGACGACAGCGCGCCGCCGTGGCGGACGGGGTAGGGGGAGGGGATGGCAACGCTGTATGGCTATATGCTTGGCGACTGCCCGATTCCTACGTCCGTGCTTCCGGTAAGTGATGGGCGAGACAGACACAAGGAGCCCCGCTTGAGGCGGGGCTGGTTGTTGGAGGGTGGTGGACCGGACTGGCTAGTGCGGCAGGTACTCCATCTGGGCTTCAAGCTCTCGCAGCCGCCTTGCCACGCTCGCGCTGGATTGCATGGTTTCGTGGGTAGCTTCACAGCCCAGTACGGGAAGCTCCTCGGCGTCGTCCTGGGTACGCTGTGTCTGGTTCTTATCAAGCTGGCTCAGGAATAGCTCACCGACTGCGGCCAACTGCCGGCGTTCGATCTCCTGCTTTACCGTTCTGGTATCCCCTTGGCTGAGATAGCTGAAGATCCCTTGCCCGGGCTCGCTGTTGACGTCCACGTTGAATTGGGCCATGAAGACGGCGTTGTTACAGGTATCGTCGGCGATTTGCTCGAACAGTGGTCCGAGGGATTCTCGGAGCATCGCCGCGTGCTCACTGGTGGTCAGTCCCTTCACGCTCTCCAGCATGGCGCTGTAGGCCCTCACCTCCTTTTCATCCCGGCAGGCTTTGCGATAGGTCTGGCGTGCAACGTTCGTGTGGATCTGCAGCCACTCCACTTGGGGCTCGATCAGTTTGATCATCTCCTCGTGCTGTTCCGCCTCGAGACGCCACTGTGTCTGCTGTTTCTGCTGCTCTCTTACTTCCTTACTCTGCCTCCCTAGGCCGGTCACGAAGACCTGCTTCCATGCCTTCTCGGCGATCTTGCCCTGCTCCTGCAGGGCATTGAGCGTCTTTTGCAGTTTGCTGAGTTCCTGACTCGCGGCTGCGAGCCGCTCACGCTTCTCTAGATAGTCTGCACGGGCTTTGGCCTTGTTCGCTGCAGCCTTCTCGCATGTCAGCGCCTTCACGCTGATGGGGGTGGGCACGTACTTCATTTTCTCCAGGTGGTCTCGCGGAACGTCTTGGCTTTGGTTGTTGGTTTCCTGATGCTGCATGGTTTTGACTCCTTGCTGGGCGGTGGTCTCGGTGATCTGGGCTTGTGCGGCCATCTCAGGCTCCTCGGTTATGTCGGGCATGGTGTGTGTGGCTCTCGGCGAAGTTCTTTGCTCGGGGGAGAGCGGCAGCCAGGGACTCTCCCTGCGCCTGCCAAGAGGGAAGGCGTGGGCGCCGGTGTGGCGATGAGAGCGCATGGAAGCTCTGTTCCGTGTGACCACCCTTGTTCCGCTGTCTGATTCTCGAAATCACTGGCAACGTGGCAACAGTGGAAAATCTCTTTATTTTCAATGCATTGAAAATGGAAACCTGTAGCCAGTATTTTTGAATCGGCAACAGACACAGGGGGCGATATTGGTATAGAAAGAGATGTGTTGCCGTTGTTGCCACTCCTCCTATCCATAGGCAACGCTCCGACCCCGCATGGTTGCTGGGCGTTGCCACTGTTGCCGGTGTTGCCACGGGAATCAGGTTCCTGTGAAAAAGTCACCTGGCTCATGTCGCGCTCCGTTCGATGTCTAGCTTGTCGGGATCGATGACGAAGAAGCGCGTACTCCCTCCTCCTGGCAGGCGATAGTTCTTCTGGCGTCTGCCACTATCGGTTTTCGCCAGGACGCCGTAGGTGTCCAGGGCGCGGAGAATCCGATCCCGGCCGTAGCCGGCAGCCGCTTCGGCCAGAGACGCCCGGTTGAAGAGATAAAGCCGTTTTCCGTCCTCGATCTCGAAGTAGCCGGCCCGGTGGCGGACGTTAGGGTTGGGGAGAAGGGCGGAGATGTCGGAAAACCGGCTGTCACCATGGAGGGCGATGAAGTCCGCAATGGCGGTCAGGATCTGTCGGTCCTCGGCGTTCCCATCGCCGACTCTAGCGACCCACTCGCGAAACAGCAGGCGTCCCGCATCGGCAGCGCTATGCGATGCCCAGGGCAGCAGGCCATGTTCGATGGCTAGTTCCCCAGCTAGCCCGATGATGGCGAAGCGGTCGGCGACCCGGCCGGCTTGGGAGCCCTCGGCATCGAAGCGGGAGCGTACCTCCCCGAAGCGCTGATAGAAGACCTCCGGCTCAGTCTCCTTCACAAGTTCTGTCACGAAAGCCGGCCCTATATGCCCGTAGTGGCGCGAGGCGGCCGCCGTGAGCATGCGGTGGAATGCCTCACCGGTCATGCCGTGGAGTTCATCGAATGCTCGATGGGTTCGTGTGCCGGCGTTGACATCCACCATCCGTAACTCAGCCCCCGCATGGGCAGCATTGCCCGAGATGGCGGCATGTTCCGAGAGCGACCTCTCGCCGCTGGAGAGGGCCAGCACCCGCCAGTACAGCTTGGGACGACCTTCGCGCTCACGGGTCATGGTGCCCTTGCCGGTGCCATTGGCGATGGCATAGGCCATCTCCTGGACTCGCTTGGGATCGGCACGCTTGATCTCGTCGAGGATCAGCACAGTGTCGTTGCGAGATGAGGCCTCGATCTCGATGCCGCCCCGTGACATATCCCAAGAGGCGGCGAATACCCCGGGGTTGCCCCACACAGAAGCGGCAATGGCCTGGGCCAGGGATTTGCCGCTCGAGGAGTCTCCGACTAGATGCACGCCGCCGCCGTTGACGCCGACCTTGGCTAGCAATGGTCCGGCAAGCGCGCAGCAGATCGCGAGGATCAGTACCGGATTGTCCTCGCAGTAGGGCGCTACCTCAGTCCGCCAACCCTCGAGAGTTCCCTTGGCGGTGTACAGGTTGGCGCCTTTGCCGGTGTCCTGATACCGCACGTTTTCACCGCCGATGATGCGGTTGGGCAGCACGAATGCGCCGCTTTGATCATGCCAGCCGGGCTTCGTGGTAGTGGCCAGGATCTTGCTCAAGCCGTGGTGGCTGGCGATATAGGCGGGTACATGTCGGCGCTGGTGGTACTCGACCTCGAGTCCCTGCCGCATCAGGGCCTTGAGCACTTCCTCGCCCTTACCGGCTAGGGCCTCCATAGGCATGACGTACTCAATTACCCGGCCGCGATGACGAAAGCGAAGCAAGCGACCGACGCTGCCGTCATCACTGTTGACCGTCTCTGCATCCACGTGGAGGGGCGCGCAGATCCACAGGTCGTAAGGTTGCCCCGGTTCTTCACCATTGGTGTGCTTGATGCCGTGATACCACGTTCCGGCGCGAAAGAGCTTCCCGTCGGCCGTGGTTGGCCCCTCGTAGACGGCATAGGAAGGGCGTTCGAGGCTGTCGATCTGAGGAGCGCGGGGATTACTGACGAGTGCAAGGTGCGATTGTTGCTCACTCATGACCACCTCCTTGCCGCTTATACCAACGGGCGAGGTCGTTGAAGTCACTGAGAGAGTCAGGCACCCCTTCCGGCCATACGGGCAGGACCACTAGAGCACCGATGGCCAGCGCTGCTTCATTTGCAGCCATGAGTCCTGGGTTACCCGGTGTCTGCCGGTCATCATCCCCGGCGATGACGATATCCAGGCCGGGGTAGCGTGCGCGGAGTGACTTGGCGACGGGCTTGAGGTTGCCAGCGTTCATCGCGCATGCCACGGGTTCCCGGGTGTAGGCATGCAGGGTGGCGCCTGTCGCCCAGCCTTCGCAGACATAGAGCTGTCGATGATGGGCGATACGCCCTAGGGGGGAGTAAGCACCGTAGACTTGGCCACCCTTGAGAAAGCGCTTGTCCCCTTGAGCATTGATGCACTGCAAGTTGACCAGTTGGCCCTCCGCGTAAAGGGGAACCAGTAGTTGCCCTTGAGGAGACTGCCTTAGTAGATAGCGGGGCACCTCCTTATGGATAAGGTAGGGATGCCTGGGGTAGGCGGGTTGCGATATTCGCCAGAGACGTTTGGCCAGTGCGGCGGCTTGCTGCTGTACCTGTCTCCGTTCAGCCTCTACCTGCTGGCCCAGGCTGACCTTGTCGAGCCAAGGGGAGGGCATGTTTCTTCTTTCCTGGCAGGCGCCGGTGTGCCGGAAGATGTCAAGTCGAAGTTGTCGGTCTATCTCGATGGCGGCGTCGACCTGTCGGCAGCCGCGCAGGTAGCTCAGCAGGGATACGAGATCCCCACCATGGGCATCATTGTCGGCGAAATCGTTCCACTTGCCGGTGACTAGGGATATGCCGAACGAGCCGCGTGTCCGGTCGCTACGTGCGCTATTTCGGGCCACCCATTCCGATCCCTGGCGCTCGCCCTCGGGAAGCCACTCGGATACAAGACGTTCGGCCGCGCCGAGTGCCGCCATGGCGACGCTCTGGATCTTGGCGATAACCGTGTCAGTCATGGCTACCTCCTTGCGGGGAGATACGCCGAGCCGCGACTAGGAGGTCGCTGGCGTCACTGAGCAGAAGATGTGCAGCGGTGGCGAGGTTGGCCATGTCGAGGGACATCATGTCGCCACTAGGGCTGTCCATGGCACTGATGGTGAACATCAACTCCTTGGCGGCATCGAGCCGCTGCTCGGCATGGTCGAACAGCTGTGATTGCTGGGCTCGCGGGTCAATCAGCAGTGTCTCGGTTGCGGAGAGGCAGTTGGCGTCTTCGAGGCGCTTAACCATGATGCACCTCCTCGCCTTCGAGGCGACGGGCCTGTTGCATGTGGTGGTTATAGCGCTTGAGTCGTGTACGGGTACTGGAATTGGAGAAGAGAGCCGCACGGGCCATGGCGCGATGGGCGCTGGCACGCGCAGACGGACTGCGGGTAGGGAATAGGAGAAGTGCCATCGGTGACGATCCTTTTGGGTTTAGGAGTCGTCCCCGGCTGCGGCCAAGCAGCGATGGGGGCGACTGTACGCGGGTTGGCCGACCGGTCCAAAAGGTAAACCCGGCACACCCGAAGGTGTCCCACGCACAGCCGCCATAGCGCATAGCGGGCACAAAAATAGCGCCTGCTATGGAAGGGGCGCTTATGCGCCTTTTGGAATTCGACCGGCCAAGGTCGGCTGCTGATTTTGCAGCAGCACGATCATCATAAGGACTCGCGTTGCTCCTGCGCAAGTGCCTTGGCTTCACACCTTTGAGCTTTGTGGTATCGTTGAGCATGTATTGTGTCTCTCTGGCCCCTGCTGCGTTGCTCCGCCGCAGGGGCCTTCCGTTTTCCGAGCGTAAAAGCTCCCCATACCCACCCGGCTCTTGCCGGGCAGCGTCATGCGTATTGCGGTCTGAGAAGGCGGGTTAGCAGTCGGTCAGTACTACCTGCCGGGTATCGTTCAGGCGATGAACGTTGGGACTGTCGGGCTGCCGGGCGTGGTGGTCGGTGCTAGCCCGTTGGTCCGGCTCGATAGTGATGTGGCCACTTTGCCCGAACCGCTGCGCCTTGCCGTCTTGCTGCTGCGTCGCCACGGACAAGACTTCCTGCATGGCCTTGATATCGCCTGCCGAGAATGAGAGCGACTGGCCCTTGATGGTCATCACGAAGTGCTTCATGCCCGTACCCCTTGGTCGATCATGGTGTGAGTGCGTGCCTTGGTAAGGCTCGCCAGGGAGCGGTTACGTTCCTCGAGGCGCGCGGCGATCCAGCCGTCGACTTCCTCTTCCAGCCAAGCGACGCTGTTCTCGCCGATCGGTACGGGGGCAGGGAAGGTGCCCTGCCGGATGCCCTCGTAGATGGCGGACCGGCTCTTTCCCGTCTTCTGTTCGACTTCCTTGCGGCGCAGCAGCCGGTTCCCCAGCTTGATCCGCTCGACCGCCTTGAAGCGGGATGAGGAGTGGTGGGGTTGCGTGATCATTCATCGTTCCTCTTGCGTGGCTATTCGGATCTGTCCTTGAGCGGCTCTCGGACCGTGTTTGCCGGCCTTCAGAAGCACGCCTCGGTGGACGTTTTCTAGCTTGCGGGGGAAGCCATAACTGCGCGAGCAGCTGACGTTGTATGGCGGGCCTCCCACAAATCCGCCCGGGACATGATCAGCTTGCAAGGGAATTGAGGTTCGTGCGATGAGGTGGCGTTGTAGATTGCCCATCTACAACGTGACTGTTTAAGAGAGATTAATGATGATGAAAAAAGCCGCAGCTTAATGCTGCGGCTTCATGTCTACTTGAGTTTTAGTTTTGCTATTGGGTTTTCTGCTGCACCTTCATTCAGAAAGCCTGGAGGAAGGTTGGATAGAACTTCAATTGTCGCGGGGTTGAATTTTATTTCTTGGGTTATGTCTTGTTTTGAGATGACTTTGTTCTCTATAAGCATCGTGGCAGCTTTCTTGAGAAGCTCAGGCTTTTCGTTGTTTAGCTCGCTGTCCAAAGGCTCGTGAGTTCTCCACTTTTTAGCGCTTATTTGTTTTCTCAGATTTAATACTTGATCGCTAGAAAATATCCCCAAGTCGCTGCAACGATATACTTGAGATGCGATTGATGTAAGCCAGCGTTTTTTTAATGGTATAAAGGAGTCAAGGCGAGTCGTGTACACCTCATTTATGTAAGATTTTGCAGGCATCAAAAAGGCACTTCCAAATCTGTTTGCCTCAGCTTCGATTTGTTTTAGTGTTTTTTTGTCCTCAAGCTCTTCTTCGCTAATCCCTTGGTGAAGTATTAAGTGCCCGAGTTCGTGGGCAATGTCGAATCGGGTTCTGACAGCAGTCGTACTGTCAGAAGCCATGAAGATAAAGGGCTGCTCTCCGCTCCAGAAAGAAAAGGCATTTATTCTTTCTTCGGATATGGGGAGATGTGAAACTATTATTCCCTTGGCCTCAACGAGCTTTATCATATTGCCAATGGGGCCGCTTCCTAGTCCCCATTGTTTTCTTAGGGAGTCGGCGATTTCTTCGATTTTTTCGAACGAATACCGGCCATTAGGCAAGTCTGGAGTTATGCTAGGAGGATCGAATTCAGGGAAGTTTATAAATTTTTGGTACAGCGAAACGATGGAGGAAACCCACTCAGAAAGGACTTCGCACTGATCGTTGCGTCGTCTCGTAGAAGCACCAAAAGCCCGAAATGTTTTTACACTGAGCGGACCAATAGGATCAGGCATTGATCCCGTGAAGTATTGCAAAGGCTGATCCAAAGCCTTTGCCAATGAAAGTAATGTTTGGCTGTCCGGGGACTTGGCTCCTTGTTCATAAGCAGAAACGGACTGTCTGGTGACTCCAATTTCAGAGGCCAGGTCTGTTTGGGTTAGGCGGACAGACTTTCTGGCCATAATCAAACGCTCAGGGATTATACGGCGCTTAGCTAGCTCCGTTCCATTGCTATTGATTGAGACAACTTTCTTAACCATTATCTCTACGCCACTTCATTATGTCCTCTTTTAATGTCAGGACTGATTCTTCTGTATATTCAATCGGTGGGACTTCGCTGTCACCGACCTCGCTGGGTAGGTCTAACAAATTCTCTGTTCTGTACATCCAGGCTTTTTGATCAGGTTTGCTCATTCCAATATGAGCAAACTTTAACCCTTGATGGCCGTGAATTAATATGAAAGAGGGTAGCCCGATAATTCTCTTTCTCTCCTCTTCCATTTGCGGGAAAAGGTAAGGCTGGTTAGATAGTGCTGCATTTCCCCGAAAGCCAACTTTCCTGGGGGGGTGATGCCTGTCTTGTACTTGGCTTATCGATAATGTGGATTCGGGAAGCAAGACTTTCAGGTAGCGGCCAGTAGGCTTGTTGAATGTTTCCCATTTGTAATCAAATGGCCAAGAGCCAGACTCGATGAGTCTAAGGATTGCAAAATCGGTCGCCCATGAAATGAGTCTTCCATGGTTGTCCTGGGCGGATGCCATGGAGAAAACTGGTTCTTCCTTTGCAATTTGAGCTGCTGTCTCATACGCAGTCTTAAGAGCGGCAGGGATGTGCAGCTGGTAGCGGATAGGAAGCTGGTTAGCTAAGAAACCTTCGATCTGGCTCGACATCGGCAGCATACTCCATGGACACCTAGCGCAACTATAGCCGAAAAATGCCATGTTTTGTCAACTGTCGTGCGTACCAGCCTCCGTCAGGCCTGCGAGGCGGGTTGCCCAAGCTTGCATCATAGCCGGGCGCTGCTCAGGTGCCATATGCTCCGCATGGGTATACACACCCTCGAGGCCCGGCAGCTTGTGTGAAAGCTGGGCCTCGATCCACTCCCGCGGGTATCCCATTTCCTTCAGGCCGGTGGCCACAACATGGCGGGTACCGTGGGGGACATGCCGGCCCTCGAACCCCATTCGCTTGAGCGCCATGCCGAAGGCGGCATCGGAGATGGGCTTGGCGGGATCATTCCGCCCCGGGAACAGCAGACCATAGCTTCCCGTCATGCCGTGCAGCTTCTTCAGCACCTCGAGGGCCTGGGTGGGCAAGGGGACTTGATGAGCCCGGCCCATCTTCATTCGGTCTGCCGGGATTTTCCACACCGCTGCCTCGAAGTCGATCTCCTCCCAGCGAGCCATGCGCAGTTCCCCAGGCCGCACGGCCGTCATCAGCAGTAGTTCGAGGCCCGCCTTGACCAGGGGACTCTTGTCGTAGCTGCGTATGGCGCCCACGAGCTCTGGGAGCTCGTCCTGTGCAAGATGAGGGAAATGGCGGTGCTTCTGCTTCTCCAGGGCGGCGCCAAGATCGGTCAGGGGGTTGTAGTTGGCCCGGCCGGTGATGATGGCGAAGCGGTAGATGTCGCGGCAGAAGGAGTGCAGTTTGCGCCGCTGCTCGAATTTGCCCGCTTCCTCGACGCGACGCAGCACCTCGAGCCACTCCAGGGGCTTGATGCTGTCGATGGCCAGGTCGCCGACATAGGGGAAAATATGACTCTCCAGGGCGCTCCAGCTCTGCGGGGCTCGCTTGGAGGAGGCCTTCCAGCGCTTCGCCATGGTCTCATGCCATTCCCTGGCGAGGGCCTTGAAGGTGTTCTCGGTGGCGAGGCGTCGCTCGCGCTTCTCCTGCTTGCGTTGCTCGACGGGATCAATCCCCTTATTGAGCAAGCGGCGCGCGTCGGTGCGCTTTTCACGGGCTTCGGCCAGGCTGACCTCGGGGTAGCTACCCAGGCTCATCATGTTGCGCTTGCCGTTCGGCCGGGTGTAACGCAGCCGCCAGCCCTTACGGCCCTTAGGCGAGATCCTGAGTTCGAGTCCCTGCCCGTCGGATAGGCTGATCTCCTTGGCTCCTGGCTTGGTTGTCTCGATTTTTCTGATAGTTAGCGCCATCGTGGTATAGCGAGCATCTTCGAATAGAGGAATATGCCAAGCTCTATACCATCTTGCGGCGGGTTTGGGAAGGAATTGTCAGGAAGGGTAGGGAAAGGATGGTGCTGATTTTGCGTGATTTTTTGTCTTCGGCTAGCCTTGGCTGGAAGGCTCGGGAAGCTGAGTTGGCGCCCTCTGCAGGATTCGAACCTGCGACCTGCCGCTTAGGAGGCGGCTGCTCTATCCTGCTGAGCTAAGAGGGCGAAACGGGGCGTAGTATAAGCATCTGACCGCGCAAGATAAACCCGCGGTGCCCATGAGTTGTTCGGCATTCCCGGGTAGAATGGGCCCATCTATCCAGACGACGACGGGAATGACCGCTATCGCGACACATCTCTCGACGGACGGTGATCGCTATTTCGATGGCATGGCCGACAAGTTCGCCGACAGTCTCTACGGAAAGCGGCGTGGTGAACTGCGCCTGGCCTTGCTCGATCGGCTATTGCCCGAGATGCTCACGCTCGATGGCCAGCCGGCCCTTGACGTGGGAGGCGGCCTCGGTCAGCTATCCGGCTGGCTGGCAATGCGAGGTCACGCTGTCACCCTGAGCGAGCCCGCCGCCGACATGCTCCAGCGCGCTCGTGAGAGACTTGCCGGAACCTCGGTGACGTCGATGTCGCTGCCGTTGCAGGCCTTGCCCGAGCGGGCTCCCGGTCCCTGGCCGCTGATCACTTGCCATGCCGTGCTCGAGTGGATGGCCGACCCGCGAGCGGCCCTCGCCACCCTGGCGAGCTTGCTGGCGCCCCGGGGGCAGTTGTCGCTGATGGTCTTCAACCGCGATGCCCTGCGCTTCTCCAATGTGGTCAAGGGCAATCTCGACCGCGTGCTGGCCGATCGCCTGGCCGGCCAGGGGCGCCGCACGCGCCTGACGCCCATCTCGCCGCTGAGCCATGACGAGATCCTTGCCTGGGCCGAGGAGAACGGCCTGGTCGTCCAGCATTGTGCCGGCGTGAGGATCTTTCACGATTATCTGCAGCACCCGGCCGGCGACGATGAGGCGTACCGCAAGTTGCTCGAACTGGAATGGCGCTACAGTCGCACCGAGCCGCATTGGCGACTGGGCCGTTATCTGCTTTATACCCTGGTGCCTGCCGAGGAGACGCGACCGTGAGTGCCGAAACGCCTGTCTGCCAATTGCTCGAGCGCCAGTCGACCGATTATCGCGGCTGGTTGTGGGTGTCGCCGCCCCGGGATCGCTGGCTGGAAGCAGCCGAGGGGGGGCTGCTTTCTGCCGACAGGGCGCTGCTCTCGGCCTGGCGCGAGCGTGGCGGTGTGGCCTGCTCCCCTTTTTCGGCGGAGGAGCTGGCGCCGGAAGGCGTGGTGCTGTTCTGGCCCAAGGCGCACGCTCAGGGGGAATGGTGGCTGTTGTGGCTATGTGCTCGGCTCGAGCCGGGCACCCCGTTGCATGTCGTCGGCGAGAATCAGGGAGGCATCAAGCGTGTGCTCAAGGTGCTGGCGGCGCTGGGGCTTGGCTGCCGGAAGGTGGACAGCGCTCGTCGGTGCAGCCTGTTCGCCTCTCGGCTGGGGCGGGTCGATATCGATCCGGATGCCGCCTGGACGACCTTTGAGGCCGAGGGCCTGACGCTTGCCAGCCATCCCGGGGTGTTCGGGCATGGCAAGCTGGACGACGGCACCCGGTTGTTACTGGCGCAGCTCGATGCCTGCCTGCCGAGGCAGGGCGCGGTGCTGGACATGGGGTGCGGCGACGGGATTCTCGCGGCCTGGCTGGCCCGGCGCGGGCTCACGACCACGGCGGTGGACGTCAATGGCTTTGCGGTGGAGGCGACTCGTCGAACCCTGGCGGCCAACGGCCTGGAAGGCGAGGTATACCACGCCGATGTCTATGCCGGGCTCGCGGAGCAGCGTTTCGATGCCATCGTCAGCAACCCGCCGTTCCATCAGGAGCGTGCCGTCGATTATGGCCCCGCCGGGCGATTGATCGCCGGCGCCCCGGCGCGTCTCGGGCCCGGGGGCCAGCTTCTGATGGTGGCCAATGCCTTTCTGCCGTATCCGGACTTGTTGGAGCGTGCCTTCGGGGGCTTCGAGATTCTCGCCGATGACCGCCGGTTCCGCGTCTATCGGGCGGTCAAGCGCTGACGTTCCAGTGGGTCGCTTCACGCCTGAGGATCGTGATAGTCGATCTCGGTAATCAGGTAGGTCGTCTCGCCGCCGGGTGCGGCCACCGTGGCTTCATCGTCGATCCCCTTGCCAAGCAGGGCCTTGGCCAGAGGGGCGTCGACACTGATCCAGTGCTTGCTGGTGTCGGTCTCGTCGTGGCCGACGATACGCAGGCGCAGCTCCTCGCCATTCTCGTCCTCCAGGGTGACGAAGGCCCCGAAGAAGACGCGATCGGTATCCGCCGGCAGGCGGTCGACCACCTGTAGTTCGTCGAGTCGTTTGGTCAGGTAGCGGATGCGGGCGATGACGCGGTTGAGTTCCTTCTTGTTGTAGGTGTAGTCGGCGTTCTCGCTGCGGTCGCCGAGGGCAGCGGCTTCGCCCACCTTGGTGGACAGGGCAGGGCGCTTGACGCGCGACAGGTGGTCGAGAATGCCGCGCAGGCGTTCAGCACCTTCGGCGGTGATCAGGTTGCTCTTGGGTTCCTGGCGCGGGTCCTTGGCGGGATCGCGCCAACGGGTCATGTTGCGGCCTTTCATGAATCGCGCCTCTGGCTCGTCGAAGGGCTGCAACATACGACATGCACCCGCCGGCAGGCAATCCGCCCCTCTTGTAGCGTGCTCGGGGAGTATGGGAGAAGCGTTTGGCTGGAGAATAAATCAAACGTTCGTTACATTCTAGGAAGAAAGGCCATTCCGATAACCACAACTCGAGGAAGCCATCATGTCGAGACGTCATCTACTCGCGATTGCCCTGTGCCTGGCATTGGGCAGCGTATCGGTCGCCCAGGCCTGGGAGAACGAGGTCTTCTCGCTACGCAACCGCTGGGAGAATATCACCACCATGGACGAGGCTCGCCGCGCCGATGCCTTGTCGGCGCTGGCCGATGAGGCCGGGGCGCTGGCCGATGCTCATCCCGACGCCAGCGACGTGCTGGTCTGGCAAGGCATCATTCTGGCCTCCCTGGCGCGTGAAGTCGGCGGGCTGGATGCCCTGGGGCCGGCCAAGGAGGCTCGCCGGGTGCTGGAGCGTGCCATCGAGCTCGACCCCGAAGGTCATCACGGTTCGGCCTATGTCACCCTCGGGGCACTGTATGCCCGGGCGCCCGGCTGGCCGGTGGCCTTCGGTGATGACGACACCGCCGAGCGGATGTTCGAGCGTGCCCTGGAGATTCGCCCCAAGGGCATCGACGTCAATTATTACTATGCCGCTTTCCTGGCTGACGAAGGGCGTGACCAGCAGGCCCTGACGCACGCGCGCCGTGCCCTGGAGGGGCAGGCCCGCGAAGAGCGGCAGACCTCCGACGAGGCGCTGCGCCGTCAGGCCCGTGTCATGGTCGAGCGTCTGGAGAAGTGAAGCGGGCGGCGCTCCCATTGTGAACGCGCTCCGGGATCACGATAATGGAGCTTTCGCGAACACCGGAGGTCCGCATGTCGGAGACCGATGCCGCCGACCGATCGAGCGCGCTGGCGCAGGCGACCTTTGATGTCGGCGATGTGGAGCTGATCGAGCGCCGCTGTCTGCACGAAGGGTTCTTTCGTCTGGAGGCGCTGCACCTGCGCCATCGTCTTTTCGAGGGGGGCTGGAGCGCGCCCATGACGCGCGAGGTGCATCATCGCCATGACGCCGTGGGCGTGTTGCTCTACGATGTGGAACGAGATGCCGTGGTCCTGGTGGAGCAGTTCCGTGCCGGCGCCATCGACGACCCGGCCTCGCCATGGAAGCTCGAGATCGTGGCGGGCCTGGTCGAGAGCGGAGAGAGTGCCGCCGACGTGGCGCGCCGCGAGGCCATGGAAGAGGCGGGCTGCCCAGTCGGCGACCTGATCGAGCTACATACCTATTATCCCAGCCCCGGTGCCTGCAATGAGCGGGTTTCGTTGTTCTGCGGCCTGATC
This sequence comes from Halomonas caseinilytica, assembly GCF_001662305.1. Lineage (GTDB taxonomy): Bacteria > Pseudomonadota > Gammaproteobacteria > Pseudomonadales > Halomonadaceae > Halomonas > Halomonas caseinilytica. The sequence continues at coordinate 36,002 of NZ_BDEP01000006.1, read as the reverse complement.
GACAGCCGTGGCCTGGGAGGCGTGCACGGTCTTGCCGAGGAGAACGAGGATATTCGCGTGCATGTGTTATCGTTCGCCCAGGCTTGGGAACTCCTGCTGGCCGGACGACTCGACAATGCCATGTGTCTGATCGCCTTTCATTGGCTGGCCGCGGAGAGGGCCTCGCTGAGAGCAAGGAGGTAGCGTGTCGAGAAGCGCCTATGTCACCGATCTGAAAGGCCTCCAGGGCGAGTGCACCGCCAACTATGTGCGCCTGACCCGCTTGCTGGGCGATCTGGAGGCTGGCGAGTCCCGAGAGGTGGAGCTGGTCAGCCATGGCCGGCGCCTGGGAGTGCTGTGTCTCGAGCTCCAGGAACGTGCGCCCTACACCAGTATCGTGCGGGTGTCCCAGCGAGGCGTGCTCGACGCCGTGCTGGATACGCCGCGCATGCGCGTGCATCTCTATCACGATGTGCGCATGGCCGAGGTGACCGATTTCCAGCGGCAACGGCACTTCGACGGTCGCTATCGCTATCCCAACTCCCGTATGCACCAGCCCGACGAGAAACTTCAGCTCAATCGTTTCCTCGGCGAATGGCTGGATCATGGCCTGGCTCACGGTCATTCCATCGACTTGCCCGAACTGCCCTGATGCGACTGGTCCAGATTTCCGACTGCCATCTGCACGCCGATCCCGCCGCTCGTTCGCGCACCGGGGTTCCTCATCGCCAGTTCGTCCGCGTGGTCGAGGCGGTCGCGTCCTGGCGTCCCGACATGGTGCTGGTCACCGGCGATGTCAGCCAGGATGAGACGGTGGCTTCCTATGCGCTGGCCCGGCGGGAGCTGGATCGAATCGACTGTCCCTGGTTCTGGCTGCCCGGCAATCATGACGAGCCGGTCCTAATGGCCGAGTGCCGTGCCTTTCAGGAGAGCGTGGACCTGGGGCAACGGCGCTTGTTGCTGCTCGATACCCGGATTCCTGGCCAGACCCATGGCGCGCTGGGGGCAACTCGCCTCGAAGTGCTGGCCGAACGCCTGGCGGAGGACGACCGACCGACGCTGATCGCCATGCACCATCCTCCGATCAGCGTCGGGTCGCGCTGGGTGGATGCGCTGGGCCTGGCCGATGCCGAGGCGTTCTGGGACCTGCTGGCGACGCACCAGCGGATCGAGGCGATCCTGTGCGGCCATATTCACCAGGCTTTCGAACACCGTCGGACGACGCCACATGGCGAAGTGTCCATCTACGCCTGTCCCGCCACGTCCGACCAATTCCTGCCCGGCGCCGAGACGTTCGCCGTGGACGAGGCGGCCTGGCCGGGATTCCGTGTGCTCGAACTGGGAAGCGACCTGAGCACCCAAGTGGTGCGAGTGGAACCCTGATATCTTTTTAAAGAATAAAAAGATAGATATTAATTCTTTCACGTTATTATATTCAGCACGATAAGCTGGCCCGCATGATGCGTTTTCGCCCAAATCATGCGAGGTAGCCGGGCCATGAGCAGTCTTGATGCCCCCACACGCCAGCACGACCGCCGAAATGAGGAATCATCCCCGGGGTTGACGCCGCAGCGGATGACTCACCTGCAGCAGCTCGAAGCCGAGTCGATCCATATCATCCGCGAGGTGGCCGCCGAATTCTCCAATCCGGTGATGCTCTATTCCATCGGTAAGGACTCCTCGGTGATGCTTCACCTGGCGCGCAAGGCCTTCTATCCCGGGCCGCCGCCGTTCCCCTTGCTGCACGTCAATACCACCTGGAAGTTCCGGGAGATGATCGAGTTCCGTGACCGCATGGCAGCGGAATCCGGCATGGAACTGATCGAGCACATCAACCAGGAAGGTGTCGAGGCGGGGATCAATCCCTTCGATCATGGCTCGAGCGGTTACACCGATGTGATGAAGACCCAGTCGCTCAAGCAGGCGCTGGACAAGTACGGCTTCGATGCCGCCTTCGGTGGGGCGCGTCGCGACGAGGAAGCCACGCGTGCCAAGGAGCGGGTATTCTCCTTCCGCGACAAGCATCACCGCTGGGACCCCAAGAACCAGCGTCCCGAGCTGTGGAATCTCTACAACGCCCGGGTCAACAAGGGCGAGTCCATCCGCGCTTTTCCGCTCTCCAACTGGACCGAGCTGGATATCTGGCAATACATCTACCTGGAATCCATCCCCATCGTCCCGCTCTACCATGCTGCCCCGCGCCCGGTGGTGGAGCGCGATGGCATGCTGGTGATGGTCGATGACGACCGCATGCCGCTGGAGCCCGGCGAGGTGCCCGAGGAGAAGTGGGTCCGTTTCCGCACCCTGGGCTGCTATCCGCTGACCGGTGCCGTGGAATCCCGGGCCGCCACCCTGCCCGAGATCATCCAGGAAATGCTGCTGACCCGGACCTCGGAGCGCAGCGGCCGCGCCATCGATCACGACCAGGCCGGCTCCATGGAGAAGAAGAAGCGGGAGGGGTACTTCTAACGCGCTTTCGGCGCGTTAGAAAGGCGGAAGCCCCAAGCCTGAAGCTGGACGTCCTCCCGAGCGAAACGCCTGGTGGGGAGCGGGAAGCATCAGGCATCTAGGTCACCGGCGGGGTTCTCCAACCAAAGATCTTCAGCGGTGAGTCGGCGTGCTGCGGGTTCTTCCAGCTTCCGGCTTACAGCTTACAGCTATTAAGGTGTGTCATGGCACATGCGTCGGAATTGATTGCAGACGATATCGAAGCGTACTTGAAAGAGCACGAGAACAAGGACCTGCTGCGTTTCATCACCTGCGGCAGCGTCGATGACGGCAAGTCGACCTTGATCGGGCGGTTGCTGCACGACTCCAAGATGATCTTCGACGATCAACTGGCGGCGATCACTCAGGCATCGAAGACCAGCGGGACCACCGGCGACGAGGTGGATCTGGCCTTGCTCGTGGATGGCCTGCAGTCGGAGCGGGAGCAGGGCATCACCATCGACGTGGCGTATCGCTTCTTCTCGACCGACAAGCGCAAGTTCATCATCGCCGATACGCCGGGGCACGAGCAGTACACCCGCAACATGGCCACGGGAGCCTCGACGGCGGGGCTCGCGGTGATCCTGGTCGATGCGCGTCACGGCGTGCAGACCCAGACCCGTCGGCATAGCTTCATTGCCGATCTGGTCGGCATTCGCCATCTGGTCATCGCGGTCAACAAGATGGATCTGGTCGACTATAGCGAGGCGCGCTTCGAGGAGATCGCCGCCGAGTATCGTGCGTTTGCCGAGCAGCTTGGCGCCGAGAACATTCACTTCGTACCGCTTTCGGCGTTGAAGGGCGACAACGTGGTCAACAAGAGCGGCTCGATGCCCTGGTACGAGGGGCCGGCGCTGCTCGAGCTGCTCGAGACCGTCGAGGTGCGCCATGATCAGAACCTGAGCGACCTGCGCCTGCCGGTACAGTACGTCAATCGCCCCAATCTGGACTTTCGAGGCTATGCCGGCACCTTGGAAGCGGGCATCCTGCGTCCCGGCCAGGCGGTGCGTGCACTGCCGTCGGGCAAGCGTTCCAGGGTCGAGCGCATCGTCACCTTCGATGGCGATCTCGAGGTTGCCTGGCCCGGTCAGGCGATCACCGTGACGCTGGAAGATGAGATCGACATCTCGCGCGGTGATTGGATCGTGGCCGAGGATGCCGAGGTGGTGCGTTCCAACGCCTTCGATGCCGATATCGTGTGGATGCACGAGCAGCCGCTCGAGCCGGGACGGCAGGTCGACATTCGTCTCGCCGGGCGCTCCGTGGCGGGACGTGTCGAGGCCATCGAGTACCAGGTCGATGTCAATACGCTGACGCATCACCCGGCCGAGCGTCTCGAGCTCAATGCCATCGCGCGCTGCCGGGTAGCCCTGACCGAGGATATCGCCCTGGATGATTATGCCGTCAGTCCGGGCACGGGCAGTTTCATCGTCATCGACCGACTGTCCAATGTCACCGTGGGGGCCGGCATGATCCGTGGTGCGGCCGAGGCGACGGAGACAACGCCGGGCGAGGTCGACTGGGCCGGTTTCGAGATCGAGCTCAATGCCCTGGTGCGCAAGTACTTCCCGCACTGGGAGGCCAAGGATATCAGCCAGCTGTTGAATCGCTGAGCGGTGGTACACATCCCGGCCGCACGACGGGAAGATGGTGCCTGGTAAGAAGAGCACAAGGCCCTGACGCATCGCGTCGGGGCCTTGTCGTTGCATGGCGGCGAGTGGCTCAGGCCGGACGGTTGGCGACCACCACGGCGCGGCGCGGCGCCGGGTAGCCTTCGCGGGTCCGGGTGGTATCGTCGGGGGCGAGGAAGTCGGCCAGGGACTGAAAGGTCATCCAGTCGGTGGTGCGTTGCTCGTCGAGGCTGGTGTCGGCTTCGTCGACCACGCGTGCGTTCTCGAAGCCGCAACGCTCGAGCCAGCCGACCAGCGCCGCGGAGGAAGGCAGGAAATAGACATTGGGCATGGCGGCGTAACGCTCGCCCGGTAGCAGCACCGTGGTGTCATCGCCGCGTACCACCAGGGTTTCCAGCACCAGTTCCCCGCCCGGCCGCAAGGCGGCCTTGAGCTGGGTCAGGTGTTCCAGCGGCGAGGGGCGGTGGTAGAGCACGCCCATGGAGAAGACGGTGTCGAAGGTGGCCAGGTTGTCGGGAAGTGCTTCGATGCCGACCGGCAGAAAATGGGTGCGCCCGCCGTCGGCGTCACCGACGAAGTGGCGCACGGCCTGGAACTGCCAGAAGAAGCGCGGAGAGGGATCGATCACCAAGGTGAAGGCGGCTCCGGCGCCGGTCATGCGCCAGGCGTGATAGCCGTTGCCGCCGCCCACGTCGAGCACTCGGCGTCCGCGAAGTGGCGCCAGATGGGGGGCGACACGCTGCCATTTCCAGTCGGAACGCCATTCGGTGTCGATACTCACGCCACCGAGGCGGTAGGGGCCCTTGCGCCAGGGGGCAAGGACGCGCAGCAGGTTCTCGCACTGGCGATGCCGGGCGTCATCCAGTTCGCACTCGACCGTCACGCTGTCGGTATCGAGACTGACGTGGCGTGGCTCGGGCAGGGGAGGCAGCTTGGCCACGGCCTTTTCCCAGCTCCTCAGGTCGCCATGTCGCTTGGGATCGAGCCCCCGGGCGAGTTGCTCGGGCAGCCGGGCCAGCCAGGTGTCGAGCCCCTGGTCGAGAAAGGCTTGGTAGAGGGGACGGTGAATCTCGGGGATACTCAACGTCAGGCCTCCTTGAAAGCGATCAGCGACGCGAAATTCAGGTACTGGAACCAGGTCAGCGAGCGGTGGAAGCCGGTGCGTTCGAGCCGTTCATGATGGGCCGCCAGGGTGTCCGGCACCAGGACGTTCTCCAGGGCGGTGCGCTTCTGGCTGATCTCCAGCTCGCTGTAGCCGTTGGCGCGCTTGAAATCATGGTAGCGCTCGACCAGCCAGGCGTTGTCCTGTTCGTCGTCGGCGACGATCTTCTCGGACAGGATCAGTACGCCGCCAGGCTCCAGGGCCTCGTAGAGGCGGGCGATCACAGCGTCGCGATCCGCCGGGTCGAGAAACTGCAGGGTGAAGTTGAGCAGGATCATGCCGGAGGCATCGTAGGCGTGGTGACGGATATCGCCCTCGATCACCGTCATGTCGTGGCCGGGGCATTCGTCATGCAGGGTCTGGCGGGCGCGCTCGACCATCGTCGGCGAGAGGTCGACACCGGTGTAGCGGAAGGCATCTTCCGGCAACTGGCCGGCCAGCGCGAGGCCCGCAGCGCCCAGGGAGCAGCCCAGGTCATAGACATGGCCGCCATGGCGCAGGTGGCGACGGGCCAGGGGGCCGAGCATGGCGAGTATCTGGCCATATCCCGGCACCGAGCGGCGGATCATGTCGGGGAAGCAGGCCACCACGCGCTCGTCGAAGGAGAAACGAGCCACCCGGTCCAGGGGTGTCGAAAAGATGGCGTCACGGTAAGATGCGTCACTCATGGGTAGGTCGAGGCGTTGGGCTGGAAGCCCGCTATTCTACGCCTCCCTGCCTTGGGCTGCACGACAGGATCACCAGGAGGGCATCCATGAGCCACCCCCCCGTCGAACAGCGGGGCGCCTGGCGCGCCCTGGCCGACCATGCCGACGAGATAGGCCAGAGGCACCTGCGCGACTTCTTCACCGATCAGCAGGGACGCTTCGCGACTTTCAGCCGACAGGCCGCCGGCCTGACCCTCGATCTTTCTAAGCAGCGCTGGAATGAAACGACGCTCTCGCTGCTGCTGGAGCTGGCCCGTGACGCTGGCGTGCCGAACGCCATCCGCGGCCTGCTGGCCGGCGAGCGACTCAACCTCAGCGAGAACCGACCGGCACTGCATACCGCGCTGCGACTGCCAGCCGATGCCAGGCTCGACGTGGAGGGCGAGGATCTGGTGACCTCCGTGCACGCTACCCTGGATCGCATGGCGAGCATGGTCGAGCGCTTCCATTCGGGCCAGTGGCGTGGGGCTACCGGCAAGCCCATCCGCGATGTGGTCAACCTCGGGGTCGGCGGTTCGGATCTCGGTCCCTTGATGGTCACCCATGCACTGGCCGACTATCGGCCCGAGGGGGTCCATCGCATCGATGTTCATTTCGCCTCGACCATGGATGGCTCGCAGCTCGCCGATTACCTGTCGCGGCTCAATCCAGAGACGACGCTGTTCGTGTTGTCCTCGAAGTCCTTCACCACCATCGACACCATGACCAATGCCCGTACCGCGCGTGACTGGCTAAAGGCCAGGCTGCTGGGCGGTGACCGCGAAGAGGGCGTCGACGAGGCTCTGGTCATGCGCCAGCACTTCGTGGGGGTGTCGGCCAGTCCCGAGAAGATGCGCGAATGGGGCATCGCCGATGAGCATCAGCTCGAGTTCTGGGAGTGGGTCGGCGGACGTTACTCGCTGTGGGGAGGGATCGGTCTGCCCATTGCCCTGGTGGTAGGCATGCAGAACTTCCGCGAGCTGCTGGCCGGTGCCCACGACATGGATCGTCACTTCAGCGAAGCCGAGATGAGCGACAATCTGCCGGTGTTGCTGGCCCTGGCGGGCATCTGGAACGTCAACTTCCTGGATATCCGGGCACACTCGATCCTGCCCTATGATGGGCGCCTGGAATACTTCGCCGCCTACCTCGAGCAGCTGGAGATGGAGTCCAACGGCAAGTCGGTGAATCATGACGGCGAGCCGGTGGGCTATTCCACTTGCCCGGTGCTGTGGGGGCAGCTCGGTCCCAATGCCCAGCATGCCTTCTACCAGTTGTTGCACCAGGGCACGCAATCCGTGGAGTGTGACTTCATCGCCCCCCGGGTGCGCTATGATGACGTGGCCGACCCGGCGACCCGCGATCACCTGATGAGTCAGCATCGCTTGACGCTGTCCAACTGTTTCGCCCAGTCCAGAGCCTTGATGCTGGGCGATGCGGCCCTCGAGGACGAGGGGCCGCGTCCAGGCCACAAGCGATATGCCGGGAACCAGCCATCCAGTACCTTGCTGCTGGATCGCCTGACCCCCCGAACCCTGGGGGCGCTGGTGGCGCTGTACGAGCACAAGGTCTTCGTCCAGGCGACCATCTGGGACATCAACCCCTTCGATCAGTGGGGTGTGGAGCTCGGCAAGACGCTGGCCGGCGAGACGCAGCGTATCCTTGAACACCAGGCCGGGCTGGACGGCATGGACGACTCCACCCGAGGTCTCATCGAGGCCGTCTGGGCGGCCGAGTCGCGGGAGCCGGAGTAAGTCGAGCAGCTGTCATCGATATGACGGATGCTGGCCATATATACAGGGGTTCGGGTATGCTGAATGCCATGCAAGTCTCGACACCTGCCAGTGGCATACTCTATCTGCACGGCTTCAACAGCGGCAGCGCCTCCCCGAAGGCGGCGCTGATGCGGGCGGCCTGCGAGCATCTGTCGTTGCCCTGCGTGACGCCTCAGTTGCCGCATCGGCCGGATCGAGCGCTGGCGGTGGCCGAAGCGTGCCTCGACGAGCTCGGCATGGTGCCCATGGTGGTGGGAAGCTCGATGGGAGGTTTCCTGGCGACCCTGGTCGCCGAGCGCCATGACCTGCCGGCGGCCCTGATCAATCCCGCCGTCGCGCCTGCCCGGCTGGTAACGGCCTGGATCGGCGAAGCCCTCGTCAACCCGTACAGCGGAGAACGCTTCCAGGTCGAAGAGGCTCACCGTCGAGAACTGGAAGTGCTGACGCCCGAGCGCGTCACGCCATGGCGTTACCTGCTGCTGCTGGGTACGGCCGACGAAACGCTGGACGCCCGCGATGCCTGGGCGTTCTACCGAGGGGCGGCCAGCATCCTGCACCCTGGAGGAGACCATGGGTTTTCCGCCCTGGCCGATTACCTGCCGGCCATTCTGGCCCATGGGGGCCATTCCCTGTCGGTAGGGGCCGTGGCATCACTGCGTTGAGTGGCGGAGTTGCCCCATGAGGCATCATGTCGAGACGTGGCAGGCGAGGAGAGATCGAGCATTCACGAACGAGCCTTCATGGAAAGGACGCGCCCGCGTTCAGGAGAGAGCCGAATGACCGTAACCAGTCTGGGTGACGCATGACACAGTACAGCGCCAGTTCGATCGAGGTGCTTGCCGGGCTCGAGCCCGTGCGCAAGCGCCCCGGCATGTACACCGACACTTCCCGGCCCAACCATCTGATTCAGGAAGTCATCGACAACAGCGTCGACGAGGCACTGGGCGGCTATGCCAAGGCGATCGCCGTGCGCCTGTTCGAGGATGGTGGTGTCGAGGTCAGTGATGACGGGCGCGGCATGCCCATCGACATCCATCCCGAACACGGGGTTTCCGGGATAGAGCTGATCATGACCAAGCTGCATGCCGGCGGAAAGTTCTCGGCGTCCAGCTATCGCTTCTCCGGCGGGTTGCATGGTGTCGGGGTTTCGGTGGTCAATGCCTTGTCCCGTCGGCTCGAGGTGGAAGTGGTCAAGGACGGCAGCCGTTACCAGATGGCCTTCGAGCATGGCGAGCCGGCCTCCGAGCTGAAGGTGATCGGCTCTGCCGCCAAGCGCGCTACGGGCACGTTGGTTCGCTTCTGGCCCGAGGCGAGCTATTTCGACTCACCGAAACTGTCGTTGCCTCGGCTCAAGCACTTGCTGCGCGCCAAGGCGGTGCTCTGCCCGGGGCTGCAGGTGACACTCGTCGAGGCCGATGGCACCGAGAGCGTCTGGCAGTTCGAGGATGGCCTGCGCGATTATCTCGCCCAGGCCACCGATGGTTACGAGGTGCTGCCGGCTTCGCCCTTTGTGGGGCACTTCGCCGATGACGAGCAGGTGGTGGACTGGGCCATCCAGTGGCTCCCCGAGGGCGGCGAACCGCTGCTGGAGAGCTACGTCAACCTGATTCCCACGCCGCTGGGCGGCACGCACGTGAATGGCCTGCGAGCGGGCATGCTGGAGGCGTTGCGAGAATTCTGCGAATACCGCAGCCTGTTGCCGCGCGGGGTGAAGCTGACCGCCGAGGATCTCTGGGAACGGGTTTCCTATGTGCTCTCGGTGAAGATGCTGGAGCCACAGTTCGCCGGCCAGACGAAGGAGCGGTTGTCGTCGCGCACCGTGGCGGGCTTCGTTTCCGGGGTGGTCAAGGACGCTTTCTCGCTGTGGCTCAACCATCACGTCGACCAGGGCGAGGCGCTCGCCGAGCTGGTGATCAGTGCGGCCCAGCGGCGTCAGAAGAGTGCCAAGAAGGTGGCGCGCAAGAAGGTCACGTCCGGCCCGGCGCTGCCCGGCAAACTGGCCGATTGCAGTGGCCAGGATCCGGCTAGCAGCGAGCTGTTCCTGGTCGAGGGCGACAGCGCCGGCGGCAGCGCCAAACAGGCCCGCCAGCGCGAAACCCAGGCGATCCTGCCGCTGCGTGGCAAGATCCTCAATACCTGGGAAGTCGAGGCCCACGACATCTACGGTTCCCAGGAGGTTCATGACATCGCCGTTGCCATCGGCATGGAGCCGGGCAGCGACGATCTTTCCAAGCTGCGCTATCACAAGATCTGCATCCTCGCCGATGCCGACTCCGACGGCCTGCATATCGCGACGTTGTTGTGCGCGCTTTTCGTGCGCCACTTCCCGGCGCTGGTCGATGCCGGTCATGTCTTCGTGGCGATGCCGCCGCTGTATCGCATCGACCTCGGCAAGGAAGTCTTCTACGCCCTGGACGAGAGCGAGAAGGCTGCCATCCTGCGTCGGCTCGAGGGCAAGCGCGGCACGCCCAATGTCCAGCGCTTCAAGGGGCTCGGCGAGATGAGCCCGCTGCAGCTTCGCGAGACCACCATGGCGGCCGAGACCCGACGGCTGGTGCAGCTGACCCGCGAGGTTGGCGACGGCACCCTGGAGATGATGGACATGCTACTGGCCAAGAAACGCGCCGCCGACCGCAAGAGCTGGCTGGAAGACTACGGCAACCTCGCGGAGATAGAGGTATGAGCTGAAAGCTCGAAGCCGGAAGCTGGAAGAAAACCCGCGATGGCCAGGGGTAACTTCCAGCTTCAAGCTTCCGGCTTACAGTTCATCACAGAGGTTGAAGAGGGCACTCTCCTCAAAGATCCCACGATCGTATAAAAAGGTCACCGTGCTATGACCATGGATATCCAGGTAGCGGAGGGCGACGTCGAGCGCCTGTCCCTTCGCGAGTATACCGAGAAGGCGTATCTCGATTATTCGATGTACGTCATCCTCGACCGGGCCTTGCCGCACATTGGTGACGGCATGAAACCGGTGCAGCGGCGCATCGTCTATGCCATGCGCGAGCTGGCGCTCAGCGCCAATGCCAAGTACAAGAAGTCGGCGCGTACCGTCGGTGATGTACTGGGCAAGTTCCACCCTCACGGCGACAGCGCCTGTTACGAGGCCATGGTGCTGATGGCGCAGTCCTTCAGCTATCGCTATCCACTGGTGGACGGCCAGGGCAACTGGGGCAGCCCCGACGATCCCAAGTCCTTCGCCGCCATGCGCTATACAGAGGCGCGGTTGTCGAAGTTCGCCGAGGTGCTGCTCAGCGAGCTTGGTCAGGGCACCGTCGACTGGGCGCCCAATTTCGACGGCACCATGAACGAGCCGGTGGTACTGCCCGCGCGCCTGCCGCATGTGCTGCTCAATGGCGGTACTGGCATTGCCGTGGGCATGGCGACCGATATCCCGCCGCACAACGTGGGTGAGGTCGTCGAGGCCACCTGTCACCTGCTTCGCCAGCCCGAGGCGACTACCGCCGAGTTGATGGCCTACCTGCCCGGGCCCGATTTCCCCTCTGCAGCCGAGATCATCACGCCGGCCTCCGACCTGCGCAAGATCTACGAGAGCGGCCGGGGCTCGGTGAAAGTGCGGGCCCGCTTCGAGCGGGAAGAGGGCAATGTAGTGATCACCGCCCTGCCTTACCAGGTGAGTGGTGCCAAGGTGCTGGAGCAGATCGCCGCCCAGATGCAGGCCAAGAAACTGCCGATGGTGGCCGACCTGCGTGACGAATCCACCCACGAGGAGCCGACGCGGCTGGTCATCGAGCCGCGCTCCAATCGGGTGGACATCGAGTCGTTGATGGCGCACCTGTTCGCCACCACCGACCTCGAGAAGAACATCCGCGTCAACATGAACGTGATCGGCCTGGACGGTCGTCCCCGGGTGCTGTCGCTGGCCGCCCTGCTCGGCGAATGGCTGGACTTCCGGCGCAGCACGGTGCGGCGACGTCTCGAGCATCGTCTCGGCAAGGTGGAGGACCGGCTGCACATCCTCGAGGGGTTGCTGACCGCCTATCTCAATATCGATGAGGTCATCCGCATCATCCGTGAAGAGGATGAACCCAAGCCCGCACTCATCGAGGCCTTCGGTCTGAGCGAGCGCCAGGCCGAGGCGATCCTCGAGCTGCGCCTGCGCCACCTGGCCAAGCTCGAGGAGATGAAGATCCGTGGCGAGCAGGACGAGCTGGAGGAAGAGCGCAAGCGTCTGAAGGAACTGCTCGGCAACGAGGCAGCCCTGACCGACCTCATCGAGCGTGAGTTGCGTGAAGCCGCCGAACAATATGGTGATCCGCGTCGTGCGCCGATGGTCGAGCGCGAGGAAGCCCGGGCGCTTTCCGAGGTGGAGCTCGTTGGTGCCGACCCTGTCACCGTCGTGCTCTCCGAGAAAGGCTGGATCCGCAGTGCCAAGGGCCACGATATCGATCCTGCCGGGCTTTCCTACAAGGCCGGCGACCGGTTCGCGTTGGCTGCCCGCGGGAAGACCAACCAGCCTCTGGTGCTGCTGGATGACACCGGTCGTGCCTACACGCTGAGCGCCCATAACCTGCCCAGTGCACGCAGTCAGGGCGAGCCGGTCACCGGCCGGGTCAATGTGGCGGCCGGTGCCCACATGGCCGGCGTGATGCTGGCACCGCCCGGGACGCGCTACCTGCTGGCCTCGGACGGTGGCTATGGCTTCATCGCGCCGCTCGAGGCGCTGACCGGCAAGAACAAGTCGGGCAAGGGCGTGCTGTCGGTGCCCAAGGGCTGCAATGTGCTGGCGCCGCTGATGGTCCCCGAAGGCGAGGGGGTCAGTGTGGCGGCGGTCTCCAATGAAGGGCGCCTGTTGGTCTTTCCCCTCGACCAGTTGCCCGAGATGGCCAAGGGCAAGGGCAACAAGATGATCGATATCCCCGGCGCCCGTGCCGCCCGTCGCGAGGAATTCCTGCGCGACCTGACCCTGCTGGGGCCCGGACAGGCCCTGGTGGTGCACGCCGGTAAACGCAAGCTCACGCTCCGGGCCAGCGACCTGGATTACTATCGAGGAGAGCGCGGTCGTCGTGGCAGCAAGTTGCCGCGAGGACTGCAGAAGGTCGACCGGCTTGAGGCGGAAGACGGAGGGTAGAAGTGGGAAGAAGAGAGGTGAGGTATAGTGGTTTCTGCCTTCTTCCAGGCGCGCAGCGCCGTTCTTCCTTCTTCCACCTAGGGTTAATATGACAAGACGAGTTTTGATTCGCGCGACCGGAAGCGCCCGCCCCGGCCAACTGGCGGGGCTGGGGCGAGCCTTGGCGAACAGCGGCGCTCGGCTGCTGGACATCAACCAGAGTGTCACCTTCGGCATCGTCTCCCTGGAGGCGTTGGTGGGGCTGGAGCGCGAGGCCGATCTCGAAGGCGCTTTGTCGGCGGCCGGAGACGAGCTGGGGCTGGATGTCCAGGCGATCCAGGTCAGTGCCGAGGATTATCACCGCTGGAGTCTGCAGGCCGGTCAGCCGCGCCTGATCATGACGCTGCTGGCGCCACATCTGCCGGCCGGGATTCTGGCCGAGGTCGGGGCACTGACCGCCGAGCAGGGGCTGACCGTCGAGTTGATCCATCGGTTATCCGGGCGCGAACCGCTGGATGGCGAGGTGCCGGAGCATGGCGCCTGCATCGAGTGCTGGCTGCGTGGCGACGACGTGGAGATCGAGACGCTGCGCGAAAAGGCCCTGGCGCTGGGGGCCGCCCATGGTATCGACATCGCTCTGCAGGAAGATTCCATCTGGCGTCGCCATCGTCGCCTGGTGTGCTTCGACATGGACTCGACCCTGATCCAGACCGAGGTCATCGATGAACTGGCGCGTCGTCATGGTGTCTTCGAGGAAGTCGCCGAGGTCACCGAACGTGCCATGCGCGGCGAACTGGACTTCCAGCAGAGCTTTCGCGAACGCATGGCCAAGTTGCGTGGCCTCGATGAGTCGGTGCTGGCCGAGATCGCCGAGCAACTACCCCTGATGGATGGCGTGGAACGCCTGATGCGCCATCTCAAGCGGCTTGGCTATCGTACCGCCATCCTGTCCGGCGGTTTCACCTATTTCGCCGAATATCTCCAGCAACGGCTCGGCTTCGACGAAGTGCATGCCAATGAGCTGGTGATCGAGAATGGCAAGGTGACCGGCGAGGTTCTTGAGCCCATCGTCGATGCGGAGCGCAAGGCGCAACTGCTGCACGAGATTGCCGAGCGGGAAGGACTGGCCATGGAGCAGACCATTGCCGTGGGCGATGGTGCCAACGATCTCAAGATGCTGGCCGCTGCCGGCCTGGGGATTGCCTTCCGCGCCAAGCCAGTGGTGCGGCAGCAGGCCAGGCAGAGCATCTCGACGCTCGGCCTCGATGGCGTGCTCTATCTGATCGGTTATCGACAGGTGGATCTAGAGGAACGGGGGTGAGGGTATCGGCGTGAGTACGCAGTTATTGACCTGGCGCGACCGCTTCGAACGCATCCGCGCCAACAAGTTCTTCGAGGCGGTGGTCATTGCCATCATCGTCGTGTCGGCCTTGCTGATCGGCGCCAAGACCTACGAGGAAACCAGCCGCTTTCACTATTGGCTGCTGGCAATGGACATGGCGGTCACGGTGTTCTTCCTCGTGGAAATCCTGATTCGCATGGCGGCGGAGAAACGCCTACGTGACTTCTTCAAACAGGGCTGGAATGTCTTCGACTTCCTGATCGTCACGGCAAGCCTGATCCCGATGGGCGAGTCGGACATGGTCCTGCTGGCGCGATTGCTGCGGATCTTCCGGGTCTTGCGACTGGTCTCGATGATTCCCGAACTGCGCATGTTGATGGCCGCGCTGGTCAAGTCGATTCCGCGGATGGGTTATGTGGCGTTGTTGATGTTCATCATCTTCTATATTTACGCCGCGATCGGCAGTTTTCTTTTTGCTGATGTCGACGATTATCTCTGGGGCAACATCGCCGTTGCCATGCTGACGTTGTTTCGCATTGCGACCTTCGAGGACTGGACCGATATCATGTATGCCACCCAGGAAGATTTCGCCTGGAGCTGGCTGTATTACCTGACCTTCATTTTCCTCACTGCCTTCATTTTCCTGAACATGATGATCGGTATCGTGCTGGATGTGATGCAGAAGGAAAGCATGGCGATCGAGCTGGAAAGCGGCGAGGGCGAAGCGGCCGAAATACAGGGCCTGCGTGGCGACGTGCGTGAATTGCACGAGCAGGTGGCGAGGCTGGAGACCCTGTTGATTCAGCAGCATGGGGAGGCGTCATCCAGAAAACTGGCAGACTCGTCCTGACGAGCCATGGAACGAAACCGGCCCGGTGGACCTCCAAAAGGGAAGTGATCGAGGCCGGATGGAACGCCAAGGAGGATGTGAGTGAGGACTATGCCGATTCGCCCTTTTTTGCCCCCCTACCTGCTTGAGCGCATTGCGGGTTCGCGCAATGCCAGACAGCGTGATCGTGCCTACCGAACGCTTCATGACGATCAGGGGTTCCGTGCCCGGGCCGGTGCTGCCGAGCTGCCGGAAGGCAGCGCTCGACGCGGCGAGCCCGTGCGCCATGTCCATTCCGCCGGTCATACCCGCGAGCTGCCGGGCGAGCGGGTGCGCAGCGAGGGGGAAGAGGCCAGCGGTGATCCCGCCGTGGACGAGGCCTATCAGGGCCTGGGAGCGACCTACGCACTGTACTGGGAGGCCTTCCAGCGTCATTCCCTGGACGATCGGGGCATGGCGTTGCTGGCCACCGTGCATTACGGCGAGGATTACGAGAATGCCTTCTGGGATGGCCGGCAGATGGTCTTCGGTGATGGAGACGGCGAGCTCTTCAATCGTTTCACCATCGCACTGGACATCATTGCGCACGAACTGACGCATGGCGTGATCCAGCACGAGGCTGCGCTGGTCTACGCGGATCAGGCCGGTGCTCTCAATGAATCCCTGGCGGATGTCTTCGGCAGCCTCGTCAAGCAGCATCGGTTGGGACAGGATGTCGAGAGCGCCGACTGGCTGATCGGCGCCGGTCTGTTCACGGATCGGGTCGAGGGGCAGGCGCTGCGCTCCATGGCAGCACCGGGTACCGCCTACGACGATCCGCTCCTGGGCCGTGATCCGCAGCCGGGGCACATGCGGGATTTCGTCGAGACCCAGGACGACAATGGCGGGGTGCACATCAACTCGGGGATCCCCAATCGTGCCTTCCATCATGCTGCCATGGCGTTAGGCGGGCATGCCTGGGAAGAAGCGGGGCAGGTCTGGTACGACACTCTCGTCGACGAGCGCCTGGCCCGGAACAGTGACTTTGTGGCCTTCGCCGAGCTGACCCTGGACAATGCCGGCCGGCGTTTCGGGACCGACGGCGAGGTGAGGCGTGCCGTCCACGAGGCCTGGCGGGCGGTGGGAGTGCTGTCGTGAATGCTGACGATGGGGCACCGCGCCTGACTCGAGCTAGTGTGCTGCGGCTGAGTCGTGAGGGTGGCGTGGCGCACATGCCGGGATTGGCCCGGCCGCGTCGGATCCGTTGCGATCGCTGCAGCGAGGCGCAGCGTGCCGAGCTGCAGGCCTTGCTGGACGAGGCGGCGAGATATGGAGAGCGTCAGGTACCGGGAGCTGACCGGCGGTTGCTGCACCTTGGGGTAGAGGACGGGAGCGAGACGCCGGTCTGGAGCCTGACGGTCGCCGAGGACTCCGTATCCGACAGCTTGCTGCGCTGGTGGCGACTCGCCCTCAGCGAGCCTTTTTCGGCGGATGAAAGTGGCCCCGCTTGACACGGGCCACGAGTCCTGATTTTCTAGAGTCATGAACACGACATCGTACAACCTCGTTCTCGACCTACGACTACTAGCCCGCCGCTGAGCGCGCCGGGCGACGGCGCTTGCGTCGCCCATTCGTAACGTCGACAACGAGGTTGTTCCATGTCTACCGCCATCATTTCCACCGACATTGCCATTTCCTGCGACGCCATCGTCCGTCGATCTGAAATGCGTTTCGACTTTCTCGGCGCCCCGCTTGCCATCCGGCAGGCGGGGCGTTGTCGTTTGTATCCGTCACTGCCCCAGGGAGAATGCCGCCATGATGCTCGATAACCCCTCCACCAAGTACCGCCCCTTCGTGGCCGTCGACCTGCCGGATCGGCAGTGGCCGAGCCGACGCATCGAGCAGCCGCCCCAGTGGTGTGCCGTCGACCTGCGTGACGGCAACCAGGCGCTGATCGATCCCATGGACCAGGAGCGCAAGCAGCGCTTCTTCGATCTGCTGGTGAAGATCGGCTTCAAGCAGATCGAGGTCGGCTTCCCTTCGGCCTCGCAGACCGACTTCGACTTCGTGCGTTCGCTGATCGAGGACGACAAGGTGCCGGACGATGTCACCATTCAGGTGCTCACCCAGGCGCGCCCGCACCTGATCGATCGGACCTTCGAGGCGTTGAAGGGCGCCAAGAAGGCCATCGTTCACGTCTACAATGCCACGGACCCGGTCTTCCGTCGGGTAGTGTTCAACGTCGACAAGGCCGAGTGTATCCAGATCGCCGTGGATGCCACCACTCGCATCCGAGAGCACATGGCGGCGGCACCGGAGACCCGTTGGACCTTCCAGTATTCGCCGGAGCTGTTCTCCACCACCGAGATGGACTTCGCGGTGGAGATCGTCGACAAGGTGAGCGAGACGTTCGGCCCCACTGCCGAGGCGCCGATGATCGTCAACCTGCCGGCCACCGTGGAGTGCGCCACGCCCAACAACTATGCCGACCAGATCGAGTGGTTCTGTCGCCACGTCGCGCGTCGCGACTGCCTGGTCGTCAGCGTGCATCCGCACAACGATCGCGGCACCGGCGTGGCTGCCGCCGAGCTGGCGGTCATGGCCGGTGCCGACCGGGTCGAGGGTTGCCTGTTCGGCAATGGCGAGCGCACCGGTAACGTCGATCTCGTCACCCTGGCCATGAACCTCTATACCCAGGGTGTGCATCCGAAGCTCGACTTCTCCAACATCACGCCGATCATGCGCGAGGTGGAGTACTGCAACCAGCTGCCGGTACACCCGCGCCATCCTTATGTGGGCGACCTGGTGTTCACCGCCTTCTCCGGCTCCCACCAGGACGCCATCAAGAAGGGCATGGCGGCGCGCCGCGAAGATCCGGATGGTGTCTGGGCGGTGCCTTATCTGCCCATCGATCCGATGGATGTGGGCCGTAGCTACGAGGCGGTGATCCGCGTCAACAGCCAGTCCGGCAAGGGCGGCGTGTCCTATCTGCTGGAACAGGAGCACGGCATCGAGCTGCCGCGCCGGCTGTCAATCGAGTTCAGCCAGGTGGTCCAGGAAGTGGCCGATCGGCTGGGCCGCGAGATCACCTCCGAGATGATCTACCAGGCATTCCGCGACGAGTACCTGGAGAAGGATCAGCCTTTCTCCCTGGCCAGCCATCGCATGTCCTCAGAGCCCGACAGCCCGGTGGTGAATCTCGAGGCAACCATCGAGGAGCACGGGGCGCGAAGGACCATCCAGGGAGAGGGCAACGGGCCGCTGGCTGCCTTCATCAAGGCGCTGGCCGCCGAAGGGCATGATGTGGAGATCATCGATTACCACGAGCACTCCCGAGGCCAGGGGGCGGACGCCGAGGCGATCGCCTATGTCGAGGTCAGGATCAATGGCGAGGCCGTGTTTGGTGTTGGTACCGATGAGAGCATTACCAGTGCCTCGATCAAGGGAGTACTGAGTGCCATCAACCGGCAACTTTCCACCGAAGCGCCGGCGCCCAACGTGACGGCCGAGACGCTGGCCTGAGTCTGGCGTTGTGCGCCGCTGGAAAGAGGGAAGAGAATTCTTCCCTCTTTCTTCTCCCTTTCCTCTTCAGAGCGGTGTCTTGCTGGCCTCGCCGGGTATCTCGCGTACCAGTGTCGGCATCAGAAAACCTGGCAGCTCGCGACGCAGGGTGTCGACCAGCATACGCGCTGCAGCGTCGTCGATCTCGAAATGAGCAGCTCCTTCCACTGGATCGAGCACATGGAGGTAGTAGGGCAGCACATCGGCCTCGAAAAGCCGCTCGGAGAGTGCTGCCAGGGTGGGCACGTCGTCGTTGACGCCGGCCAGCAGCACGCTCTGGTTGAGCAGGGTGACCCCGGCGCCGCGTAGCCGGCGGCAGGCATCGATCACCGCTTCGTCGATCTCGTTGGGATGGTTGATGTGCAGCACCACCACCTTTTGCAGACGTGTGCGTCCCAGCCAATCGAGCAGGGCCTCGTCGATGCGGTCGGGAATCACCACCGGCAGGCGGGTGTGGATACGCAGGCGCTTGAGATGAGGAATCGCCTCGAGTTGTTCCACCAGCCAGCCGAGTTGTCGATCGCTGGCTGCCAGCGGATCTCCGCCGGAGAGAATGGCCTCGCGAATCGAATCGTCGGCGTGCAGGTAGTCCAGGGTGTTGGCCCACTGGGCACGCGAAGGTGCATTCTCGTCGTAAGGAAAATGCCGGCGAAAGCAATAGCGACAGTTGATCGCACAGGCAGGGCTGGCGATCAGCAACACGCGCCCGGCGTACTTGTGGATCAGGCCACGCTTGGGGGTATGTTCGCGTTCTTCCAGCGGGTCGGTGACGAAGCCCGGTATCGAACGGCTTTCCTCATCCAGAGGCAGCACCTGCCGTAGCAGGGGGTCGTGTGGGTCGCCCGGGCGAATGCGCGCCAGATAGGCCTCGGGTACGCGTACCTCGAACAGCGCATGGCCGGTTGCGGCGCCAGGCCACCAGCGTTCGTCCAGTGCCAGGCGACGACACAGCTCGCGAGGATCACGAATGGCGCCGCTGAGCTGGGCCTGCCAGGCGCCGGGGGAAGGTGTCGGGGCCTGGCGCTGCAAAGGGATAGGGCTTCGGGTTATCATGCGCGACACCAGTCGATACGTGCGAGGGATAGGCCCTCGAGACATGTCTCTTGCTTGTGCGCGCCCTCGACCCCGGTCGGTGGCGCGCTCGAATATGGGTAAAACATCATGGCGAACTATTCTACCAACGAATTCAAGGGCGGTTTGAAGGTCATGCTGGATGGCGATCCCTGTGCCATCCTCGAGAACGATTACGTCAAACCGGGCAAGGGCCAGGCCTTCAACCGGGTCAAGCTGCGCAATCTGATGACCGGTCGTGTCTGGGAGCGTACCTTCAAGTCTGGCGAGTCTCTGGAAGGGGCTGATGTCCTCGAGCTGGACATGGAGTACCTGTATACCGATGGCGAGATGTGGTACTTCATGCTCAACGATGGTTCCTTCGAGCAGTATCCGGTGGAGAAGAAGGCCCTGGGCGATACCGAGAAGTGGCTCAAGGAGCAGGTGGTCTACACCGTTACTCTGTGGAACGACAACGTCATCAACGTCACGCCGCCGAACTTCATCGAGCTGGAAGTGACCGAGACCGACCCCGGTCTCAAGGGCGATACGGCCCAGGGTGGTTCCAAGCCGGCCACGCTCTCCTCGGGCGCCGTGGTGCGCGTGCCGCTGTTCATCAACGAGGGCGAGGTGCTGAAGGTCGATACACGTACCGGCGAGTATGTCGGCCGTGCGTGAGTCGGGTTGCGTCCAGCGCCGTGAGCGGTGAGCGCCAAGAAGACGCCTTTCCGGTGCCCTTCGGCGTGGTAGTCGCCTTCCGGCTTGTTACGGCATTGATGGCCACGCTTCGGCGTGGCTTTCGCGTTTCTGGAGGAGTTCCTGATGTCCATCGAGTGGTGGCCTACCGCCGAGGTCGCGACGCTGCGTGAGCGGGCGAGGTTGCTCGGCGAGGTGCGTGCCTTCTTCGCCGAGCGTGGCGTGCTGGAAGTGGAAACGCCGGTGCTCGGTCACGGCGGCAGCACCGATGTGCATCTAGCCTCGCTGGCCTGCCGGGCCTCGACGTCGGCGGGGCTTGAGCGCCTGTGGCTGCAGACCTCGCCGGAGTTCCACATGAAGCGGCTGCTGGCGGCCGGCAGCGGTCCGATCTTCCAGCTGGCCAGAAGCTTTCGGGACGGCGAAGTGGGTAGACGCCACAACCTCGAGTTCACCATGCTGGAGTGGTATCGCCCCGGGTTCACCCTCGACGCGTTGATGTCGGAGACCGAGGCGTTGATTCGGCGAGTGCTGCCCGAAGCTCCTGGCGCCATGCGTCGCCGACGCTATCGCGAGCTGTTCCGCGAGCACCTGGCGCTCGATCCTTTCCGCGAGCCTCTCGATGCACTGCGTCGGCTGGCCGCCGAGTGGGGCGAGCTCGACATGGCGCAGGCGTCCCGCGATGACTGCCTCGATCTGCTGATGAGCCTGGTCATCGAGCCGATGCTGGGGCGTGATGGTCTCGATGTGGTGATCGATTATCCGGCCAGCCAGGCGGCGTTGGCCCGGCGCCACCAGGATCCCGAGGATGGCGAGTGGGTTGCTTCACGCTTCGAGATCTATCTTGGTGGGCTGGAACTCGCCAACGGCTATGACGAGCTCACCGATGCCGGGGAGCAGCGAGCCCGCTTCACCGAGGACAATGCCTCCCGTCGTGCCGCCGGCCTGCCCGAGGTGGACGTGGACGAACGCCTGCTGGCCGCGCTCGAGGCAGGCATACCGGCGGGCAGCGGTGTCGCGCTGGGGCTCGATCGGTTGATCCAGTTGGCGCTGGGCAAGGCGTCCGTGGCCGACGTGATGGCGTTTGCCACGCCGCGAGCGTAGGAAACGCTGAAGAGCTTATCGGGTGTCGTGGAGCGCAAGGCGCGCCGTGCACTTCATCACCATGTTCGGCTATTGGTTCCGCATTTCCTCGGGCCTCACCTTGTCCTCTCCGGGCCCGTCTTTTCAGACAACGTCTGGGCGGGCTCGGAAAGACTGAGGCTGCCCAGGCGTTGTCCCATCTGCACCTTGCGTTCCCGTTTTCCGGAAACGAAATCGACCGGCTCGGCAAAGGCCATCACCACGGTGGAGCCGAGCTTGAAGCGGCCCATCTCGGCTCCTTTTGCCAGATGCACCGGGGTGTCGAAGCGTATGCGCTGGATGCCGCGGCGGGGAAGCGGGGTGATCTGGCCGGCCCAGACGGTTTCGATACCGGCGACGATCATGGCACCGACCAGTACCAGGACCATGGGCCCGTGCTCGGTGTCGAAGTGGCAGACCAGGCGCTCGTTGCGGGCGAACAGTCGGGGCACATGCCCGGTGGTGGCGGTGTTCACCGAGAACAGCCGCCCCGGCACATAGGTCATCTCGCGCAGGGTGCCGGTCACCGGCATGTGCACGCGATGATAGTCGCGGGGGGAGAGGTAGACCGTGGCGAAGCTGCCGCCATGGAAGCGGGAAGCGGCGGTGCTGTCTCCGCCGAGCAGCTCGGTGACGGTGAATTCGCGGCCCTTGGCCTGGATCAGCCGCCCTGACTCGATGGCGCCGAAGCGGGACAGGGTACCATCGGCAGGCGATACCAGGCCTTCGCCGATCGGGCGGGCGTCCTCCTTCAGGGGGCGGGTGAAGAAGTCGTTGAAGCTGGCATAGGCTCCCGGATCCGGTTGCCGTGCCTCTGTCATGTCGACACCGAAGCGGCGGATGAAGGTGCGGATGGCCAGGTCCTTGATCCAGGTCACCCGGCAATCGGCGAGTCGTCCCATCAGGCGTGACAGGGCGTGGTGGGGCAACGGGTATTGAATCAGGGAAAAGAGTTTGGCTAGGGTCACGTGGAAACGTTCCGGTCAATTGCATGAGTGATCAGCGGGAAGAATGAAGAAGGAAGACAGCGACTTGGTTTTCTTCCCTCTTCAAAGCGCGAAGCGCCGGTCTTCCGTCTTCAAGCGGCGTAGCCGCGTCTTGCCGCTTATTTTTCGATCGGCGTATCGTCACGGTTGCCCCATTCCTGCCAGGAGCCGGCGTAGCCGCGCATCCTGAACCCCAGTGCCTTGCCAACCAGCCAGGTGAAGCCGCTTCGGTGATGGCTCTGGCAGTGAGTGGCGATTTCCATGTCGGGCGTCAGGCCAAGAGCCTCCAGTTCGGTGATCAATTCCGCATAGTCGCGAATGCGCAACTGGCGTTCCTTGTCCATGGCGTCGGTCCAGTCCAGGTTGACCGCGCCCGGGATATGGCCGAGCCGCTGGTTGTTGCCCTTGTGGCCGAGGTATTCGTCCCGGCTGCGAGCGTCCCAGATGGCAAAACCCGGCTCGCCCAGTCGTTCGGCGATCTCGTGGCGATCGATGGCGACATCGGAGTGGCGGATCTCGGCTTCGTAGTCGCTCGGGGTCGGTGTGTGTGATTCGGTCGAGACTGCCTGGCCCGCGGCCCGCCAGGCATGTATGCCACCGTTGAGATAGGAGTAGCGGGTGTGGCCGAGCAGCTCCAGGGTCCACAGCAGTCGACCGGCCCAGCCGCCGCCTTCGTCATCGTAGGCGACCACATGGGTATCCCGGGTCAGGCCCAGAGACGAGAACAGGCGCGAGAGGGCTTCCTCCGAAGGCACCTCGTTGGGCACCTCGCCTTCTCCGCGCAGCAGGCGGCGATGATCCAGGTAAACGGCGCCGGGAACGTGTCCCTGCTCATGGCTCTCGGCCTTGAGGGGGACGTCGATGATCAACAGTTCTGGTGCATCGAGATGCTCGGCGAGCTGTTCAGGCTCGATGATCAAGGGCAAGAGGTTGTCTTCGGAACTCATGGCGTTCTCCTGACTCAGGTCTCTTCGAGACTATCGACGATACGTCGATAGCTGGCAAAGCGGTCGGCATGGATCTCGCCGCGCTCCACGGCGGCAAGCAGGGCACAGCCCGGTTCGGCGCGGTGCCGACAGTCGCGGAAGCGGCAGCGACCCAGATAGTCGCGGAACTCGATGAAGCCATCGGCGATCTGGTCCGCATCGAGGTGGGTCAGGCCGAATTCGCGGATTCCCGGGGAATCGATCAGCTCCCCGCCGCTGTCGTCCTCGCCGAGTGCACTGTCCGGGGGTGCGCTGCCCGGGAAGCGGTAGAGCCGCGCCGTGGTCGTGGTGTGGGTTCCCTTGCGGCTGTCCTCGGACAGGGCGCCGATGCGCAGCTCCTCATCGGGCAGCAGGCGGTCGATGAGCGAGGACTTGCCAACGCCGCTCTGGCCGACGAATACCGAGGTGCGGCCTTTCAACTGGCGCTGCAGAGCCTCGAGACCTGTGCGGGTGGCCGTGGTGGTGGTCACTACTGGGTAGCCGAGTGTCGCATAGCGATCCAGCAGGGAGCGCAACTCGCCGCCCTCATCGGGCAGCAGGTCAATCTTGTTGAGCACCAGAACCGGAGGAATGCCGGTGGCTTCGGCAGCGACCAGGTAGCGGTCGATGAGGTTGGCATGGGGCTCCGGCTCCACGGCGAAGACGATTAGGATCTGGTCGATGCCGGCTGCCACCGGCTTGAGGCGGCCCCGGGCATCGGGGCGCTCCAGCACGGTATCGCGCGGCTCCCGGGCGACGACCACGCCGCTGCCGTCCTCTCCGGCTCGCCAGATCACCCGGTCGCCGGTGACCAGCCCTTCGAGGTTGGCTCTCAGGTGGCAGCGTGTCGTGGCGCCGCCGTCTGCCGGCGCCACTTCCAGGCTGTGGCCGAAGTGGGCGATCACCCGGCCGGGCTGTTCGGGGCCGTATTCGCCGGCGGCCAGCCGTTCGGTATCGTGATCGTCGCGCTGCTTGGCGCGTCGGGCGCGTTCGGCCTGGGTCTTCTCGATGCGCCAGCGCTGCTGGCGGCTCAGCTTGCGTTTGCTCATGGTGGCCCGAAGGTCGGTACAATGACGGCATTGTACTCACCAACGGGCCTGGCTGTCGCCAGCCGGCCGTCCAGCGAGGAACCCTCATGGCTGCAATGAACGATACGCAAGATCCCCGTGCCCAGCGCCTGGTATGGATCGATCTGGAGATGACAGGGCTCGATCCCGAGCGCGAGCGCATCATCGAGGTCGCCACGCTGGTGACCGATGCCGATTTGAACGTAGTGGCAGAGGGCCCGGTACTTGCCGTCCATCAGCCCGATGCGTTGCTCGAGGCCATGGACGACTGGAACCGCAAGACCCATGGCGGCTCGGGGCTGACCGAGCGGGTGCGCACCAGCGACATCGATACCGCCGAGGCCGAGCGGCGTACCCTGGCGTTTCTGCACGAGCATGTGACGCCTGGCACATCGCCCATGTGCGGCAACAGCGTGCATCAGGATCGGCGTTTCCTGGAGCGGGAGATGCCCGAGCTGCTGGCCTTCTTCCACTATCGAAATCTCGATGTCTCCACGCTCAAGGAACTGGCCAAGCGCTGGAACCCGGGGGCACTGGTCGGCTTTGGCAAGCGCAACGTGCATCTGGCGATGGACGACATCAAGGAATCCATTGCCGAGCTGGCGCACTATCGCCGTACGTTCCTGCGCCTGGATGACGAGGACAGCGACGAGGAGGAGTGACGCCTCGGCGGGGCGGGCAAGCCCCTGGAGGACTTGCCCGTCGACGGTCGTTTACTGCTCGGATTCGATTTCCCAGCTGACATTGACCATGGCATCGAGCGTGATGGTGCCGGGGCGGTATTCCGCGTTGGCGCCGCCGGCGCTTTCCTGGACGGCATCGGCGCTCATGGCCATCATGCGGGGCTGGAACACCGGGGCTTGATTCTCGCTCACGTTGATCACCGGACCCAGGGTCACGTTCAGGGTCCGGGCCATCAGCTCTGCCTTGTGGCGTGCCTTTTCCAGTGCCTTGGTCAGTGCCTCGTCGGTGGCCTGTTCGCGGTCGGAGAGGTCGTAGGTCACGCCGTCGAGGGCATTGACGCCGGCCTCGGTGAGGGCATCGAGCATCATCGGCAGATCGTCGAGATCACTGATCTCGATCTGGAAGGGGCGCTCCAGGCGCGTCCGCACCAGCGGTGTAGGCTCTGACTCTTCTTTACGCTGGCCTTGCAGGATCTCGGGTTGCACGCGCAGCGATCCTGCGCTGATGGCGTCACGTTCCAGCCCGGCATCCTCCAGGGTCTGGATCAGGGTGGCGGCACGCTCTTCGAGGCGCTTGCGTGCCTCGGCCAGCGCCTCGGGATCGGCCTTGGCTTCCTCGCGCTGAGCGATGGCCGGGGTGCGTTCCCAGAGGCGTGCGCTCAGGGTGGCTTCATCCGGTACGACCTGAAGTTCGGCCCGAGCCTGCACATCCAGCCGGTTGCGGGGAGTGTCCTGTTGCGCGGCGGCCACTAGGGGAGTGGCGAGCAGCAGGGCGGAGAGCAGGGCGCCCGGTAGTAGCGAGTGTCGACGAACGAGAGACATGGCGCTTTCCTTTTCGCGGTTAAGGTCTGTGGTTGGAACTCACGGAGCTGGGTCGGGTTCCCTGATGTCTGAGTGCCGATGTCGAGTTGCGTATTTGCTGCACGATCCACGACCGCAACCTGGCGTCGGCGCATTTGTACCCTGACAAGGCAGGCGGCATCATGAGCACTCCTATCACCTGTGGAGTATGGCGGGCATGGCGCGACCCGATGACGATTTCGAGCGTAGCATTCCTCTCAATCTGACGCTGGCGCTGGCCGCCCTGGTCATCATCATCGCCGGCATGCGGGTCGGGGCGGGGTTGCTGGTTCCCCTGCTGCTGTCGCTGTTCATCGCGGTGGTCTGCACGGCCCCGGTGCAGTGGCTGCATCGCCTGGGCCTGAGCCGGCGGTTGTCGGTCTGGTTAACCCTGGTGGTGATCGGGGGCTTCATCTCGCTGCTGGGCATTCTGCTGGTCAACAGCTTCGGGACCTTCGTCGAGGAACTGCCGGGCATCGAGGAAAAGCTCTACCAGTACTATCTCGGCATTCTCGATGGGCTGGCCAACCTGGGGCTGGCCATCGACACTGGCTGGCTGTCCGGCCTGTTCGATGCCGACAGGTTCGGCGACTGGATTCCGGCGCTGCTCGGCCAGGTGGGCAACCTGATGATGCAGAGCGTGGTGGTGGCCTTGCTGGTCATGTTCCTGCTCTTCGAGACGCTGAACTTCCGCGACAAGTTGTCGCGCGCACTCGCCAATCCCGCCCCGAGCCTGCGTCGCTTTCAGGAATTCAGCATGACCCTGAAACGTTACCTGGCGGTCAAGACACTGGTGAGCCTGGCGACCGGCGCCTTGATCTGGGTGGCCTGCCAACTGGTGGGCGTGGAATTCCCGTTGCTCTGGGCGGTGCTGGCGTTCGCGCTCAACTACATTCCCAACATCGGCTCGGCGATCGCTGCCGTGCCGCCGGTCCTGTTGTTGCTGGTGTCCCCTGACGGTGGTCTCGTCAAGGCGCTGATCCTCAGTGGTGCCTACCTGGGCGTCAACTTCGTGCTCGGCAATATCATCGAGCCCAGGGTGATGGGGCGAGCGCTGGGCTTGTCCACCTTCGTGGCCTTTCTGTCACTGGTCGTCTGGGGTTGGGTGTTCGGCGTGGTGGGCATGCTCTTGTCGGTCGTGTTGACGATGACCCTCAAGATCGCCCTGGACAGTCATCCGCAGACGCGCTGGATCGCCCACTTGCTGGGGCCGGGCACGTCACCTATCGAGAAGGCCGACCAGCCGCCCTCCAGACGTGATGATAATGATGACAAGGGCGAAACAGGGGAAGAGACGAGCGCTTGAGCGTCACATGCAACGAACGCGCCCCAGGGCAGGCCCGGGGCGCGTCGTGTCGCTGAGCTGACCCGGAGTCGATCAGGCGTTCTGGTCGATGAACTGGATCAACTGTGACTTGGACTGAGCTCCGACCAGAGAGGCGACCTTGGCGCCGGACTTGAACAGCATCACGGTGGGGACACCTCGTACGCCCTGCTCGGCGGCGATTTCCGGCGCGTCGTCCACATTGATGCTGACGATCTTGAGGTTGCCTTCGCGCTCCTCGGCGACCTCGTCGACCACCGGTGCCATGACCTTGCAGGGACCACACCAGGGAGCCCAGAACTTCAGCAGGACCGGGGTCTCGGCGTTGAGGACTTCCTGCTCGAAGTTGGCGTTGGTGACATCGACGTTATTGGCCATGGGATTCTCCAGTTACTACGTTGCGCGTATCGCGCGGAAGATCGAGCATGCAAGCATGCTGGTCGGTCGATGGTAGCGGTCGACCGGGATGCTGGCAAATCCGCGTGCGACTTGGGAGGCATGCCGGGTCGTTCAGGTGACGGCAACAATGATATGCTATAAAGTAATCATAAACTATTTTTTTATGTCGCAATGGACTGTCGTTGCTGTCGCGGCATGCAAGGGGGAGGGTCATGAAGCTCCAGCAGTTGAGATACATCTGGGAAGTCTCGCGCCACAATCTCAATGTCTCGGCGACCGCCCAAAGCCTTTATACCTCGCAACCCGGCATTTCCAAACAGATACGTCTGCTTGAGGATGAGCTCGGTGTCGAGATCTTCGCGCGCAGCGGCAAGCACCTGACTCGGGTGACGCCGGCCGGGGAGGCGATCATCGAGCTGGCCGGCCAGGTGTTGCGACTGACGGACAACATCAAGCATGTCTCCCAGGAGCACAGCGATGAGCGGCGTGGCAGCATGGCCATCGCGACCACTCATACCCAGGCCCGGTATGCCCTACCGCCGGTGATTCGAGAATTCACCAGCCGTTACCCGGACGTGGCCTTGCACATGCAGCAGGGCACGCCCCGCCAGATTGCCCAGATGGTCAGTGACGGCCAGGCTGATTTCGCGATCTGCACCGAGTCGCTGGATCTGTTCAACGATCTGGTGCTGTTGCCCTGCTATCGCTGGAACCGTTGCGTACTGGTGCCCCGGGGCCATCCGCTGGCGGAAGTCGAGCCACTGACCCTGGAGGCCCTGGCCGAGCATCCGCTGGTGACCTATGTGTTCGGTTTCACTGGGCGTTCGCAACTCGACGATGCCTTCCGGGCCAAGGGACTCTCGCCCAATGTGGTGCTGACCGCCGCCGATTCGGACGTGATCAAGACCTATGTGCGCCTGGGCATGGGGGTGGGCATCGTGGCTCACATGGCCTTCGACCCGGACCAGGACGATGATCTGGTGGCGCTGGATGCCAGCCACTTGTTCGCCAGCTCCACCACCAAGATCGGTATCCGGCGAGGTACTTTCATGCGTGGTTACATGTATGACTTCCTCAAGGGCTTCGCCGGGCATCTGGAGCGCGAGCTGGTGGAAGCTGCCCTGGAGGCCGGGCCTCGCCATGAGGAGGCGTTGTTCCGGGATATCGAGTTGCCGGTGAGGTGACACTTCCCCATTCGTGATGTCGCCATGTCAAAACGCCAGCGCCCGTCCATATGGACGGGCGCTGGCGTTCGGGGCAGGTCGACTCAGTGCTGCAGGTGCAGCCCGCACTCGCGCTTTTCCTCGACCTTGGTGGGGTCGAAGTAGTCGAATTCGTTGGGCAGATCGTGGGCCTGCAGGTACTGGTACATGTCGCGTGCCGTCCAGTGTAGCAAGGGGGCGATCTTGAGCAGGCCATCGGCATTGCGCGTCACCGGCGCCATGCGAGCGCGTTCCGGTGTGTCCTCGGCGCGCAGCGCAGTGAACCAGACATCCGGCGCCATCTCGCGCAGGGCGCGATTGAAGGGCTCGAGCTTGACCTCTTCGGTGAAGGCTGCATGACGCGGATCGTCGATGCCTGGCGTCGGCCCCTCGACCGCCTCGCGATGGGCCCGCGAGCGCTTCGGAAGATAGGTGATCAGGTTGAGTCCGAGGCGCTTGACGAGCGCATCGGCGAAGCGATAGGTCGCTTCGGTGTTGTAACCGTGGTCCATCCACACGACGGGAATATCCGGCCGTTGACGCGCCACCATGTGCAGGATGACCGCCTCGAAGGGGCGAAAGTTGGTGGTGCAGATAGGCTGGCTGCCCTGTTGAAGGGACCAGCGAATCAAGGCCTCGGGGTCGTTGCCGAGATCACGGTTGATGACGTCGAGTTGCGGCTCCATAGGGAAGCTCCCGGATGGTGACATTCAATCTGGATGCCACACTAGCAGAGCTGCAACCGGCTTCCCCAATACCGATTCATTGGATGTTTATTCCTTTGGGGTTTAAGGGTGGTGTTTTCTTATTCCTGGTGGTGTTGTTCTTCCGATGTTGCCAGGGATTGCATCAAGTGACGGATCTTGTCGAGCGTCTCGGTGTACTCCTCATCGCCGCGTGAGTCCGCCACCAGGCCACCGCCGCCCCAGAGGTGCAGTCGCCCAGCGTCGGCCACGGCGGTACGAATGGCGATGGAGGTATCCATGCGGCCCCGCACGTCGACATAGCCCAGGCTGCCGCAGTAGGCGCTGCGCTCGGAAGGCTCCAGCTCGTCGATGATCTGCATGGCGCGCACCTTGGGGGCGCCGGTGATGGAGCCGCCCGGAAAGGCTGCGGCGAGAAGATCGAGCGGCGAGTGTGCCGCGTCCAGTTCGCCGGTGACCACGCTGACCAGATGATGAACGTTGGCATAGCTCTCCAGGGCGCAGAGCTGCGGTACCCGGACGCTGCCGGGGCGGCAGACCCGTCCCAGGTCGTTGCGCAGCAGGTCGACGATCATCACGTTCTCGGCACGATCCTTGACGCTGGAAGTGAGTGCCTCGGCGAGCGCCTGGTCTTCGGCGTCGGTATGCCCGCGCGGACGGGTGCCCTTGATCGGCCGGGTTTCCACATGGCCATCGGCGCAATGCAGGAAACGCTCCGGCGAGAGCGAGAGGATGCCCTGATCGCCCCAGGCGATGAAGCCGGCAAAAGGCGTGGGCGTGGCGCGCCTCAGACGGCAATAGGCGTGCCACAGATCGCCGCTGTAGGGGGCGCTGAAACGCTGGGCGAGATTGATCTGGTAGCAGTCGCCCGCGCGAATGTAATGCTGCACGGCATCGAAACGCGCCAGATAGTCATCGCGGCTTTGTTCGGGCTGGAAGGGGCCGGTCAGGCGGAAGGTCTCGCTCGCGGGCGGGGAGGCGTTCAACCATGCCAGCACCTGGGCGCGCCGCGGAGCGCTGGCCACCAGCCAGGCCTCATGGCGTTGATGATCCTGGATGATGGCCCAGTCATAGAGGCCGACGCGGCTGGCCGGTAGCTTGGCCACCGTCGTGGCGTTGCCGGGGATCGGTTCGAGTTGCTGTCCCAGGTCGTAACTCCAGTAGCCGATCAAGCCACCGAGAAAGGGCAGGTCGCTGTCGGGAACCACGTGAGGCAGCCGTTCCAGCAGAGCCTTCTGGGCCTGGAAGGGGGCGCTCCGTTCATGGGCGGTGGCCGGACTGTTGCCCGACAGCTCGAACGTTTCCAGTGGGTCACTCGACAGGATGTCGTAGCGCCCTCCAGGGGCTTCGGGACGGCCGCTGTCGAGCAGCACGGCACCTGGGCGATGACGCAGGACCGCAAAGGTCTCCAGAGGCGAGGTCCGGTACGGCAGTGGGGTGATTTCGAGTGGTGATGTCATGGGCGCGCCTTACCTCAACAGGCGCAATATTCTAGGCGCCTTGACGGCATTTGTCCCAGCCGAACCGGCAGCCTGGATCAACGCGACGCATTCATTGTCGACATTTCTGCGAGGGTCGGCTTGGTTGTCTACAACCAAAGGGGGAGGGGATTCCATTTGGCGGCGTGTTGACCCGATAATGGGGGCTGGCTAGAGTGCTTTCATTCACCTTATTGTCGACAATTGCCATGAACAACGCCCTACCCGGAACGGTCGCCACGCCTGAAGTCCGCACCCTGGCGGAACGGGTCTTTCAACAGTTGCAGGATGCCATCGTGCGGGGTGAGCTGGCGCCGGGCAGCAAGATTACCGAACCCGGCCTGTCGCAGGCCTACGGGATTTCCCGCGGCCCCTTGAGAGAGGCCATGCGGCGTCTGGAGGCGCACCGGTTGATCGAACGGGTGCCGCATGTCGGCGCCCGGGTGGTGAAGCTGTCGATCAAGGAGCTGCTGGAGCTCTTCGATGTTCGTGAGGCCCTGGAGAGCATGGCGGCACGCCTGGCGGCCGAACACATGAATGCCGAGGAAATCGCCGGCCTTCGCGAGGTGCTGGCCGTGCACGAGCGACAATCGGACCTGCGTCGCGGGGAGGCCTATTACCAGCGCGAAGGCGACCTGGACTTCCATTACCGCATCGTTCAGGGCAGCCACAACCGCATGCTGATGGGGCTGTTGTGCGATGACCTCTATTACCTGGTCCGCATGTATCGCACCCAGTTCAGCGCCAGTGGCACCCGGCCCCAGCGAGCCTTCGTCGAACACCATCGCATCGTCGATGCCATCGAGGCCGGAGACGCCGAGCTTACCGAATTGCTGATGCGTCGTCACGTCAGCGCCTCCCGGGAAAACGTCGTCGACCGTTACGCCGCTGCCTTGAATCAGGACGGAGAAATGTCCGAGAGGACACGTCCGACTCATAATGGAGATTGACATGACACACCCCACACCCGGTGCGCGTTTCCGTGCTGCCCTGGACGCCAATCGGCCGTTGCCCGTCGTCGGGACCATCAATGCCTATACGGCGATGATGGCCGAGCGGGTCGGTCACCAGGCGGTCTATCTGTCCGGAGGCGGCGTGGCCAATGCCTCCTTCGGCCTGCCCGATCTCGGCATGACCACCATGAATGATGTGGTCGAGGATGCGCATCGCATCTGTGGTGCCACCGATCTGCCTCTGCTGGTGGATATCGATACCGGTTGGGGAGGGGCCTTCAACATCTCGCGTACCGTCAAGGAG
Organism: Halomonas caseinilytica; assembly: GCF_001662305.1. Taxonomy (GTDB): domain Bacteria; phylum Pseudomonadota; class Gammaproteobacteria; order Pseudomonadales; family Halomonadaceae; genus Halomonas; species Halomonas caseinilytica. Next base: position 3,730 of record NZ_BDEP01000006.1, on the reverse strand, counting down.
ATGCAACGCGCCGGTGTGGCCGCCGTGCATCTCGAGGACCAGGTAGCCCAGAAGCGCTGCGGACATCGCCCCAACAAGGCCATTGTCTCTCGACAGGAGATGGTCGACCGCATCAAGGCGGCGGCGGATGCCCGGATGGATCCGGACTTCTATCTGATCGCTCGCACCGATGCCTTCCAGAAGGAGGGGCTGGAGGCGGCCATCGAGCGTGCCAACGCCTGCATCGAGGCCGGTGCCGATGCCATCTTCGCTGAAGCGGTGCATACCCTGGACGATTATCGCGCCTTCTGCGAGTGCGTCGATGCGCCGATCCTGGCCAACATTACCGAGTTCGGGGCGACGCCGCTGTTCTCGCAGCAGGAGCTGGCCGAGGTGGGCTGCCGGATCGTGCTTTATCCGCTTTCCGCCTTTCGTGCCATGAACGCCGCGGCGCTCAACGTGTATCGGAGCATTCTCGACAACGGTCACCAGCGTGAGGTGGTGGACCAGATGCAGACGCGGGAGGAACTCTACGACTTCCTCAATTATCACGATTTCGAACGCAAGCTCGATGCCCTGTTCACCGGCAACGACGGTAACGAGTAGGGCGTTCGCCTAATCCGTTCATCACGAGGAGACACGAGATGGCAGACAAACCGATTGGTGGTGCCGGTCTACGTGGCCAAAGCGCCGGCTCCACGGCACTATGCACCGTTGGCAAGTCCGGTTCCGGCTTGACCTATCGCGGTTTCGATATCAAGGAACTGGCCGACAAGGCGCGCTTCGAGGAAGTGGCTTACCTGCTGTTGAAAGGCAAGTTGCCCAATCAGGCCGAACTCGATGCCTATGTTGCCAAGCTTCAGGGCCTGAGAGGGCTGCCCGCCGCGCTCAAGACAGTGCTCGAGCAGATTCCGGCCAGTGCCCATCCCATGGACGTGATGCGCACCGGCGCGTCCATGCTCGGCAACCTGGAGACCGAGGAGAGTTTCGAGCAGGAGCAGGACACCGCCGATCGCCTGCTCGCCGTGCTGCCCTCGATCATCTGCTACTGGTATCGCTATTCTCACGATGGCGTGCGCATCGACACCGAGACCGATGACGAGTCCGTGGGGGGCCACTTCCTGCACCTGCTGCGTGATGAGCCGGCCTCGGAACTGCACGCCCGGGTCATGAACGTCTCGCTGATTCTCTATGCCGAGCATGAGTTCAACGCTTCCACCTTTACCGCTCGGGTCTGCGCCTCGACGCTTTCCGACATGCATTCCTGCGTGACCGGTGCCATCGGCTCATTGCGTGGTCCGCTTCACGGTGGCGCCAACGAGGCGGCCATGGCGATGATCGAGAATTGGCAGTCGCCCGATGAGGCCGAGCGTGAACTGCTTGGCATGCTGGAGCGCAAGGAGAAGGTCATGGGCTTCGGGCATGCCATCTATCGCGAGTCCGATCCGCGCAACGCCATCATCAAGCATTGGTCGAGCCGGCTCGCCGAGGATGTGGGCGACAGCGTTCTCTATCCGGTATCCGAGCGCGTCGAAGACGTCATGTGGCGCGAGAAGAAGTTGTTCTGCAATGCCGACTTCTTCCATGCCAGCGCCTACCACTTCATGGGCATCCCGACCAAGCTGTTCACGCCGATCTTCGTCTGCTCGCGGGTCACCGGTTGGTGTGCCCATGTCTTCGAGCAGCGCGAGAACAATCGCATCATTCGTCCAAGCGCCGACTATACCGGCCCCGAGAAGAGCGAGTGGGTGCCGATCGAGCAGCGCGACTGATCGTTTCGCCTTTTTGGCGGCTACCCGGTTATCGCCACCGTGCGTCTCGACGGTGGCGAGGCCTGCCCCGATCCCTTTCACAATGAGGAAACCGTCCCAATGAGCCAGACCGTCGAAAGCAATGTCCGTCCGGACTATGACGCTGAGCTGCGCAAGATCGCCGATTACGTGCTCGACTACCGCATCGACAGTGACGAAGCGCTGGATACCGCGCGCAATTGCCTGATGGATACGCTGGGGTGTGGGTTGCTGGCGCTTCGCTTTCCCGAATGCACCAAGCACCTCGGGCCACTGGTCGAAGGCACGGTTGTACCGCACGGCGCTCGTGTGCCGGGCACCTCCTTCCGGCTGGATCCGGTCAAGGCCGCCTGGGACATCGGGGCCATCATCCGCTGGCTGGACTACAACGATACCTGGCTGGCTGCCGAGTGGGGGCATCCCTCCGACAACCTGGGCGGCATTCTGGCGGTGGCTGATCATCTGTCACAGAAGCGTGTCGCCGAGGGAGAAGCGCCGCTGACCATGCGTGATGTGCTCGAGGCCATGATCATGGCGCACGAGATTCAGGGCATCCTGGCGCTGGACAACTCTTTCAACCGCGTCGGGCTCGATCACGTGGTGCTGGTCAAGGTGGCCACCACCGCCGTGACGGCCAAGATGATGGGGGCCGATCGTGAGCAGCTGTTGTCTGCCCTGTCGCATGCCTGGGCCGACGGCCAGAGCCTGCGAACCTATCGTCATGCCCCCAATGCCGGGTCCCGCAAGAGTTGGGCAGCAGGGGACGCGACGTCCCGGGGCGTGCGGCTTGCCGATATCGCCCTGCGCGGCGAGATGGGCATCCCCGGCGTGCTGAGTGCGCCGCAATGGGGGTTCTACGACGTGGCTTTCAGCCATTCCAACAAGGATCTATCTCTCAAGCCTCTGGAAGAGCGCAAGTTCACCTTCCAGCGCGAGTTTGGCACCTACACCATGGAAAATGTGTTGTTCAAGATTTCCTTCCCTGCCGAGTTCCATTCCCAGACCGCCTGCGAGGCAGCCGTGACCCTGCATCCGCAGGTCAAGGACCGCCTGGACGACATTGACCGGATCGTGCTGACGACCCATGACTCGGCGATTCGCATCATTTCCAAGTCCGGCAAGCTTGCCAACCCCGCCGATCGCGATCACTGCCTGCAGTACATGACGGCAGTACCGCTCATCTTCGGCAACCTGGTGGCCGAGCACTATGAAGATGACTTCCACGCTGCCCATCCGATCATCGATGAGTTGCGCGAGAAGATGGAAGTCGTCGAGGACGAGCGCTACTCCCGCGACTATTACGATCCCGAGCGTCGCTCCATTGCCAATGCCATCCAGGTGTTCTTCAAGGATGGCAGTGCCACCGACAAGGTCGAGGTCGAATACCCGATCGGCCATCGTCGCCGTCGTGCCGAGGGTATCCCGGTGCTGGAAGAAAAGTTCAAGCGCAACCTGGCGACCCGTTTTCCGGGAGGGCGGTGCGAGGCGATCATGGCATTGTGCAAGGATCAGCCGAGGCTCGAAGAGACGCCGGTCAACAAGTTCGTCGACCTGTTCGTGATCTGAAGGCCCGCCACACCTGGCCGGCATGGCGGTGCCGGGTGCCCATTTGGCCGTGATGCATCCTGCCAGGCACGACGTGCCCATGGCGGGATGCTTGCGACTGGGCTATATTTTTTGTCTGCAGGGCTTGCGTCCTCGGCGCTGTATCCGTAAAGTACGCATCCGCTGCCGGCGACGGGCAACGTCGCAAGCGGTGAAGGGTGGTGGAAGCGCCTGTTTTACTTAGGGTTTTTCGAATCGCTTCGGAATTCGCCGGTTGACAGGAACGCCGATTTCGGTAAAATGCTCGCCACTCGCTACAGGGCCCGCTGAGGGCTCGATTCGAAGTCGCCTCCATGAGGTGCGTCGCTCTCGGAGAAGATCGAGCTTGACGCCAGGCATCGAATCGGTAGAATACG
>NZ_BDEP01000005.1 GCF_001662305.1 Halomonas caseinilytica | reverse complement strand
CTACATTAGATGATGACCCCAATAGATCCAGGGGAAGCCGCGTCGCGGCCTCCATTGTTGTTGTGGTGATGGCCGCCTCGGCAGCCTAGAGATGGTCGAGAATGTCGAAATGATCGCAGTCCGGCAGGTCGACGAGATCCGCCCTGCCACCGGCAGCGTTCAGTGCGCTCACGAAGTCGCGTCCCTGGCGACGGAAGGCGGGCGAGTCGTGCTCGGCGATCAACACTCGGCTCGGCGGCAGTCCGGTCAGCTCACCGAACAGCGGGCTCAACGCCCGGGCCTGCGCCGGGTCGAGCGAAAGCGGTACATTGACGTAGGTGTCGACCAGCGGCGTCAGGTCATAGACACCGCTGACCAGCAGCAGCGCGTCGATGTCCTTGCCTGCCTCATCAGCCACTCGACAGGCCAGTTGGGCCCCGGCACTGTGACCGCCGAGCGTCACGGCGTCGACACCGCCCCGCGCATCGAGCGCCGTCCGCGCCTCCGCCAGCCCGCGCGCGCACTGCTCGCCCATGGTCTCGATTGATGTCGCCGGCGCCAGCCCGTAGCCCAGGGAAGCGAAGGCCATGCCTCGTGCCAGATAACGCTCGGCCAGGAAGTCAGTGGCGGTATGGTCCAGTTCCTGCCAGTAACCTCCATGGATGAAGGCCATCAATGGCCAGGGGCCGTCGCCCCGAGGCACGAAAAGATCCAGCCTGGCCAGTGGATCGTCACCATAGGCAAGCCGGCATGGCGCATGGCGCTCGACCACCTGCCGCCCCATCGCCGCCTGCCGCGCCAGGGTGGCTGCGACATCCCGGGCGTAGTGGCTCGGTGAATACTCGCGATCCAGGGCATCGCTCATGGCGCATCCTCAGGTTACGGCACCGCGCACGTTGAAGCGCGACTCCCGGTACTCGCCGGTTTCCAGCACCTCGCGGAAATGCCCGGCGGCCTGCCAGACATCTTCGAAGCTCAGGTAGAGCGGCGTGAAGCCGAAACGCATCAAGCCGGGCTCGCGGTAATCGCCGATCACACCCCGGGCGATCAGCGCCTGGACGATGGCGAAGCCATTCTCGGTGTCCACCAGCGATACCTGGCTGCCCCTCTCCCCGGCCGCCGGGGTGATATCGGTAATGCCGTAGGATTCGAGCAAATCAGCCAGACAATCGCGAAACAGCTCGCTCATCGCCAGGCTCTTGGTGCGCAATGCCTGGAGATCGACGTCCTGCCACATGTCGAGCGATGCCTCCAGGGCACGGTAGGTCAACGCCGAGTGGGTCCCGGTGCGAAAGCGGGTGATATCGCCGGCCGGGGCATAATCCGCCTCGAAGTCGAAGGGCGCGGCATGACCGTGCCAGCCGGAAAGCGGCTGCCAGCCACCGTCCTGGTGATCGCGCTGGACGTACAGGAACGCCGGGGCACCAGGGCCACCGTTGAGGTACTTGTAGGTGCAACCCACGGCATAACGGGCCCCGCAGCCGTTCAGGTCCACCGGCAAGGCCCCAGCCGAGTGGGCCAGGTCCCAGATGATCTCGGCGCCGTGTGCATGCACCTGGCGGGTGACGGCCGCCATGTCGCGCAACGCACCGGTACGGTAATTGACCTGGCTCAGCACCACCACATCGACACCGTCGAGATGTGCCTCGAGCGGCGCCCCCTCGGGCAGGAAACGATGCTCATGCCCGCCGAAGCGACTGAAGCCCTGGGCGATGTAGCCATCGGTGGGAAAGTTGCCGCCCTCGCTCAGTACCACCCCGCGTCCTTCATCACGCTGGCCGATGATATAGCCCAGCAACTTGAAGATGTTGAGCGTGATGTTATCGGTGACGATCACCTCGCCCTCACCCGCCCCCAGCACCGGGGCAAGCCGGTTACCGAGCCGTTCCGGCGCATCGAACCATCCCTGATTCCATCCCTTGATCAGCTCGTCACGCCACTGATCCAGGGTCTCGGCGACCGCATCTCGGGCCGCAAGGGGTTGGGCACCGAGGGAATTGCCATCGAGGTAGAGCACGCCCTCCGGCAGCGCGAAGCGCTCCTTGAAGGTCGCCAGTGGATCCTGGCGATCAAGCTCACGAACACGATCCAGGTTCACTCTCATATCGAATCTCCGGGCAGGCAAAGGGAATCGCTGCAGGGCATTCTAGGAGCAGATGGATGACGAGAGGTTGCGTTTTTCCACGCTAAACCCCACTTTTATGCAAAATTATTGCGCATAATGGCTTTATAAAGAGAAATGACATCACTCGACCGTTTTGATCTGAAACTCCTGCATATCCTGCAGCGCGATGCCCGCCTGACGCTGGGGCAACTCTCAGAGCGGGTGAACCTTTCCACCAGCCAATGTTCGCGACGCCTTGCACGACTGGAACGCGAGGGCGTGATCCAGGGATATTCGCTTCGCGTCTCCCCCGACGCCCTGGGCCTGCAGGTCACGGCCTTCATTTTCCTTTCCATGGACAAGCACCGCATGGACGACCCGCGAAGCGCCGTAGCCGCTCTGCTGAAACGGGACGAGGTGATCGAGTGCCATACCGTTACCGGCAACCACGATTTCATCATCAAGGTGGTGGTGGGCAGCCTCGGTGCGCTGTCGAGCTTCCTTGCCGAAGTGGTCAGTCCTCTGGACGGCATCCACGACATTGCCACTCAGGTCGCCATGGACACCCTCAAGACCAACGGGCCACTGAGAACGGACTGACGTCTTCACTGCCGATTCCGGCTAGTTTCCGCGATACGTCGCGATACACTGGCCACATCGATTCGGGATGCCGGAGGAGAACGCCATCATGCTGGACCCCGCCCAGTGCCGCCAGGCTCGTCTGGCTCGGGATGCCCGGTTCGACGGCCGCTTCTTCATCGCGGTGACCAGCACCGGCGTCTACTGCCGCCCGATCTGCCCGGCCACCCCACCCCATGAACGCAACGTGCGTTACTACGAGAGCGCCCTGGCCGCCTCGCAGGATGGCTTTCGCCCCTGCCTGCGCTGCCGGCCGGACAGTGCACCGGATTCGCCCGCCTGGCGTGGCCCCCACACCACCTTCGAACGAGCCCTGCGGCTGATCGACGAGGGCGCCCTGAGCGAGGCCACCTTGGGCGCGCTCTGTGAGCGCCTGGGCATCGGCGAACGTTATCTGCGCCAGTTGTTCCAGCAACGTCTCGGCGTCTCACCCAAGTCCTATGCGCTGCATCGCCAGTGCCTGTTCGCCAAGCAACTGCTGCATCAGACCAGGCTGCCCGTCACCGAGGTCGCCCACGCCAGCGGTTTTCGCAGCCTGAGGCGTTTCAACGACGCCTTTCGCCGCCACATCGGCCTGGCTCCTCGGGAATTGCGCCGCCACGGTGGCGATGGCGGCGACGACCTGACGCTGACGCTCGCCTACCGGCCGCCCTATGCCTGGCAGTCCTTACACGGCTTCCACCGCCAACGCGCCATCGAAGGCCTGGAGTGGGTCGGCGAGCATCACTATGGCCGCCATATCCGTTGGGGCAACGCCCGCGGCTGGTTCACCGCCGAGCATCATCCCGAACACCACGCTTTCCGCGTGCACCTGGCGCTGGACGATCTTGCTGCCCTGGCACCGGTGGTACGGCGGATTCGCCGGGTTCTCGACCTGGATGCCGATACCGCTACCATCGAGGCCCATCTCGGTCGTGTCGTGCCGGGGTTGCCGCTGATTGCGGGCCTGCGCCTGCCCGGCGTCTGGTCGCCATTCGAGGCCGGCGTGCGGGCGATCCTCGGCCAGCAGGTCTCCATCGTCGCCGCGCGTCGACTGGTCGGCACCCTGGTCGCCCGACTGGGCGAGCCGACCGAGCATGGCCATCATTTCCCCACGCCCGAGTCCATTGCCGCCAGCGAACTCGCCTTCCTGCGCATGCCCGGTGCACGCAAGGCGACCCTGCAACGCTTCGCGAGCTGGTACGCTGGTGCCGGATCGGGCGACGATCCGCTCCAGTGGACGGCCCTCAAGGGCATCGGTCCCTGGACGGCAAACTACGCCGCCATGCGCGGTATAGGGCATCCCGACATCTGGCTGGATGGCGACGCCGGGGTACGACGAGCCCTTGGCCACCTGGGCGGCATCGACCCGGCCGACGCCGCACCCTGGCGCAGCTACCTGACCCTTCAGCTATGGTCTCGGGAGCCGGCGCCCGACAACCTGGAACCGAACGTCATGGAGGCGAGCCGATGACCGACGCCCTCGACTACTACCAGCCCCCGCAAAGCGACGCCCTCGGCCTACTGCGCCTGAGCGCCACGGCCTCGGGCATCAACGAGATCGCCTTCGTCATGGAAAAGGACGCTGCGCCACGCCCCAACGAGATCACCGAGCGTGCCCGGCAGCAGCTCGCCGAGTATTTCGCCGGCGAACGCCGCGAGTTCGACCTGCCGCTCGCGCCCGAAGGCACCGACTTCCAGCAGCGCGTCTGGGAGGCGCTCACCACCATTCCCTACGGGCAGACCCGCAACTACGCCGAGATCGCCGAGCAACTCCGCTGCAAGGGCGGCCAGCGCGCGGTGGGAGCCGCCAACGGCAAGAACCCCATCGCCATCGTCGTGCCCTGCCACCGGGTGATCGGCAGCGACGGCCGACTCACCGGCTACGCCGGTGGCATCGGGCGAAAGCAATGGCTGCTGGCCCACGAAGCCGGCGAGATTTCTTTTCAACTGGCATGAAGTGGCTCGCTCAGACGGCATCCTCCTGCAGGGTGCCGAGCCGGCGCACGCTGGCGACGAAGTCGCTGAAGCGCTCGCCCTGGATGAGCACGTGATCGCGTAGCGCCCGCTCGGCCCGCTCGGCCTCTCCGGCCTCGATGGCAGCGACAATCTCGCGATGCTCCTCCAACGAGCTGCCCATGCGCTGACGCACCTGAAGCTGCAGGCGTCGGTAGGGCTTGAGCCGCTGCTTCAACTGGCGCGCCTCGCTATCCAGAAAACCGTTGTGGCTGGCCCGATAGATGCAGTCGTGAAAGGCCGCGTTCTCGTAATAGTACTCGTCGGGATCGCCCGCCCGAGCTGCCGTCTCGCATCGCGCCAGGGCCTCGCGCAGCTCCGTCAGTTCCGCGTCGCTGATCCGCCGGGCGGCCAACCGCCCGCACATTCCCTCCAGCTCGGCCATCACCTCGAACATCTCGATCAACTGATCGATGCCCACCTTGGCCACGAAGGTTCCCTTCTTCGGCGAGACCGTGACCAGACCGCTGGCCACCAGCTGCTGGATCGCCTCGCGCACCGGCGTGCGCGACACCTCGAACTCACGGCCCAGAGCTTCCGGATCCAGGCGCTCCCCCGGTGCGCGCCGCCCATTGATGATGTCGTCTTCCAGTGCATCCCGAAGTCGCTGCGTATTCGACCGTTTCATGGTCTGGGCTCCTCTCTTCACGCGCTTGCCTCACCCCTTGGTCTAAGGTCCTAAATTTGACACTGGTATTTCAATACGGCTATTGAAGTATACATCAGCCTAGCTGATACACACTTCATACAAGAACAATCTCCAAGGAGACGCCATGAAACGCTCATACATGCCACCCCTGGTGGCCGGCCTGGCTATCGCCACGCTCGCCGCCAGTTCTACCGCGGCTGCCCAGACGGTACTGCGCGCCTCCCACCAATTTCCCGGCGGGCAAGGCGACGTGCGTGATGAAATGGTCCAACTGATGGCCGAGAGGGTCGCCGACGCCGATGTAGGGCTCGAAGTCGAGGTCTATCCCGGTCAGTCGCTGTTCAAGGCACGCGAGCAGTGGGCCGCTCTGTCTCGGGGCCGGTTGGACATCACCGCGCTGCCGCTCGACTACGCCAGCGGCCGCCACCCCGAGTTCTCCGCTACCCTGATGCCCGGCCTGGTGCGCAACCACGAGCACGCCCAGCGGCTGAACGACTCCGAGTTCATGGGCATGATCAAGGACGTCATCCAGGAAGGTGGCGCCCGAGTGCTGGCCGATGCCTGGCTGGCCGGTGGCTTCGCCTCCAGCGATCGCTGCATCACCTCGCCGGACACCGTCGAGGGCCAGAACTTCCGCGCCGCCGGCCCGGCCTTCGAGGAAATGCTGGAAGCCGCAGGCGCATCGATCACCTCCATGCCCTCCTCGGATATCTACACCGCCATGCAGACCGGCGTGCTGGATGCCGCCAACACCTCATCGATGTCCTTCGTCTCGTACCGCATCTACGAGCAGGTCGAGTGCCTGACCGAACCCGGCGAGCACGCCCTGTGGTTCATGTACGAACCGATCCTGATCGCCGAGCAGAGCTGGCAGAAACTCGACGAGGCGCAGCAGCAGGCGCTCATGGAAGCCGGCCAGGACGCCGAGGAGTTCTTCGCCGAGCAGGCAGCCGGCCTGGACCAGCAGATGGTCGATGTCTTCGAGGAGAACGGCGTCGAGGTCGTGAGCATGAGCGAAGAGGACTACAACGCCTGGCTGGAGATCGCCAAGCAGAGCGCCTACAAGAACTTCGCCGAGAACGTCCCCGATGGGCAAGCCCTCATCGATGCCGCCCTGGCCGTCGATTGACCCACCGGCTCCGCCACCGACACCGGCCCACCACGCCGGTGTCCCTGACTTCGGGAGGACGACATGGCCATGGCCAATACTTCACCCTTTGCCGGACGCCTGCCACTCATCGATCTCTATATTCGCATGATGGACAGCGTCTCTCGCTACGCCGCCTACCTGGCTGCCGTGATGTTCATCGCCGGCGTGTTCGCGGTCTGCCACATGGTGTTCGTGCGCTACGTGCTGGGCATGAGCACCAGCTGGCAGACGGAATTCACTGTTTTCTCCGTCACCGGCGCCATGCTGATGGGCAGTGCCTACGTGCTGATGACCGGTGGCCATGTCGCCATTACCCTGCTGCCCGACATGGTGGGAGGCGTGGCCCGCAAGGTCATGCAGTGGATGGCCTCGCTGGTCGGCCTCGGCTTCTGCGCGGCCCTGAGCTACGGCGCCTGGATCTATCTGGCCGAGGCCTGGCATGGGCAGTGGACCACCGGCACGGTATGGAATCCGCCGCTCTGGCCGGCCCTGCTGCCGCTGGCCGTGGGCAGTAGTCTGCTGACCCTGCAGTACATCGCCGAACTGCTGCGCGGGGAGGACTGACATGGACCCGATTACACTCGGCATCATCGTGGCCCTCGCCCTCGTGGCACTGATGGCCATCGGCACTCCCATCGCCTTCGCCCTGGGCGGCGTCTCGCTGCTCGCCCTGCTGTATGACCGGGGCCTGCCGGAACTGACCTATTTCGGCGAGACCTTCTTCGAGCGCATCGCCGACTTCGGCTTCGTTGCCATTCCCATGTTCATCCTGATGGGTGCCGCCGTGGCCTCCTCGCCCACCGGCCGCGATCTCTATCGCTCGCTGGACCTGTGGATGGGACGGCTCCCGGCAGGCCTGGCGGTCTCCAACATCGGCGCCTGCTCGATCTTCGCCGCTCTCTCTGGCTCTTCCCCCGCCACCTGCGCGGCCATCGGCAAGATGGGCATCCCCGAGATGCGCACCCGCGGCTATCCGGATGGCGTCGCCGCTGGCAGCATTGCCGCCGGCGGTACCCTGGGCATCCTGATCCCGCCCTCGGTGACCATGATCATCTACGGCATCGCCAGCGAGACCTCCATCGGCCGATTATTCATCGCCGGGGTGGTGCCGGGCTTCATGCTCGCGGGGCTATTCATGGTCTGGACCATCATTGCCTGCAAGCTGGCCGGCGGCTATCAGGCACCAATAGCCCAGACAACCGAGCGCCTGAAGGAGACCGTCAAGACCAACGTCGACTCCAACATCAAGGCCTTGATCCGGGTGCTGCCCTTCCTGGCCGTGGTAGCGGGCATCCTGTTCGCGCTCTACGGCGGAGTGGCCACGCCTTCGGAGGCCGCCGGCGTCGGCGCCTTTCTGTGCCTGGCACTGGCCATTCTCATCTACCGCATGTGGCAGGTCGGTCCCATCAAGCTGATCATGCGCGACTCTCTGCGCGAGAGCGTGATGATCATGCTGGTGATCGCCTGTGCCGAGGTGTTCGCCTACGCCCTGTCGTCGCTGTTCATCACCCAGACCGTGGCCGGCGCCATCGCCGAGCTGGAGGTCAATCGCTGGGTGCTGATGGGTGTCATCAATGTCTTCTTGCTGGTAGCCGGCTTTTTCCTGCCGCCGGTGGCGGTGATCGTGATGACCGCCCCGATCCTGCTGCCAATCATTCTGGCCGCCAACTTCGATCCTTACTGGTTCGCCGTGGTGCTGACCATCAACCTGGAGATCGGCCTGATCACGCCGCCGGTCGGCCTCAACCTCTTTATCATCAAGGGCATCGCACCGGACATCTCGTTGCGCGACATCCTGTTCGGCAGCCTCCCCTACGCACTGTGCATGGTGCTGGGAATCGTCCTGCTGTGTCTCTTCCCGGGCCTTGCCCTGTGGCTACCCGACCTGCTCATGGGCTGAAGGAGTCGACGTCATGAACATGACCTTCCTGCAGGAGATGTTCAACAACATCACCCAGCGCGACGCCTTGCTGCGACGTCGCCACGGGTACAACACCAATCCTGACCACGCCGACCTGGTGGGCGCCTGTCGTGCCCTGCTGGAAAGCGATGGCGAGGCCTCGAGCATCGCCCTGGCCAGCCGCGCCCTGGCCATGTACGAGCGGCTGGATGGCAGCGAACGCCGGCGTTTCTTCGCCCGGCTCGCCGAGGAATTCGCCGCCGATCCGACACGGATCGACCAGGCCTACGCCGCCTATCGCGAGTCTCGCGACAACGCCACCCTGAACGGCCTGTTCGAGGCCTGCGAACCACGGCGTCAGGAGCTGTTCCGGCGACTCAACCTCGCCCGCGACGGCACCTATCAACTGGTCCGCATGCGCGAGGTCCTGCTCGCCCTGCGTCGCGAACACCCAGAGCTGGCGGGCATCGATGCCGACTTCGCCCACCTCTTCGCCTCCTGGTTCAATCGCGGCTTCCTGATGCTCAAGCGCATCGACTGGAACACACCGGCCTCGCTGCTCGAGCGCATCATCCACTACGAGGCGGTGCACGAAATCCACGACTGGAACGACCTTCGTCGACGGCTCGATACCCGTGACCGGCGCTGCTTTGCCTTCTTCCATCCCGCCATCGGCGATGAACCGCTGATCTTCGTCGAAGTGGCGCTGTGCAAGGGCTTGCCGGATCACATCCAGCCGATCCTGGCGGGAGAAGACAGCGACGTGGAAGCACCCGAGGATGCCGACACCGCCGCCTTCTTCGGCATCAGCAACTGCCAGACCGGGCTACGCGGCATTTCCTTCGGCAACTTCCTGATCAAGCAAGTGGTGCAGGAACTCAAGCAGGAACTGCCCCAGCTCAAGCACTTTGTCACCCTCTCGCCGGTGCCGGGCTTTGCCCAATGGCTGAAGGCACAGCGTGACGACGACAGTACGTCCGAGGCCCAGCGCGAGGCGCTCGCGGCCCTGGACGAGCCGGGCTGGCACCGGGATCCCGAACGTGCCGAGGCCCTCAAGGCCGTCGTGCGGCCGATGGCCGCCCGCTATCTGACGCAGGAAAAGAACGACCGGGGGTTGCCGCTCAACCCGGTGGCTCGCTTTCACCTCGGCAACGGCGCCGAGCTGCATCGCATCAACTGGCTCGGCGACATCTCCGACAAGGGGCTCGAGCAGGCCGTCGGCCTGATGGTCAATTACCTCTACGTGCTCAACGACATCGAACGCAACCACGAGAACTACACCGCCAACGCCACCGTGGCCTGCTCGAGCGAGGTACGCGACCTCGCCCGCAAGGCCAGGAAACAGCAGGCCAAGGGAGAGCTGAAATGAGCCACAACCTCTTCGAGAGCTTCGCCAGCCGCATGCAGCAGCGCGGCGACGCCGATTTCATAACCACCCGCGAGGGTCGACGCTACTCCTACGCCGACACACTCGCCGAAAGCGCGCGCCTGGCCGGCGCCCTGACCGAGCTGGGCGTCTCGCCCGGCGACCGGGTCGCCGTCCAGGTCGACAAGAGCCCCGAAGTCATCCTGCTCTACCTCGCCTGCCTACGAATCGGCGGCGTCTATCTGCCCCTCAACACCGGCTATACCTTTGATGAGATCCGCTACTTCCTCGGCGACGCCGAACCCGCCCTGTTCGTCTGCCGGCCCCAGGTCCACGAGGATGCCCGTGCCATTGCCGCCGAGGCCGGCTGCCCGGCGGTGGAAACCCTGGGAGCCAATGCCGACGGCAGTTTGCTGGATAAGGCCGCACGCGCCACGCCGCGCAACGAGACAGTGCCACGCGAGGCCGACGACCTGGCCGCCATTCTCTACACCTCCGGCACCACCGGTCGCTCCAAGGGTGCCATGTTGACCCACCGCAACCTCGCCTCCAACGCCGAGACCCTGGTGGAAGCCTGGCGCTTCGAGGCGGAAGATCGACTGATCCACGCCCTGCCCATCTTCCACACCCACGGCCTGTTCGTGGCCTGCAACGTCAGCCTGATGGCCGGCTCGAGCATGCTCTTCCTGCCCAGGTTCGACGCCGAGGTCATCCTCGAGGAAATGCCCCGCGGCAGCGTGATGATGGGCGTGCCCACCTTCTACACCCGACTGGTGGCCGACGAGCGCCTGACGGCCGAGCGCACCGCCAATATGCGGCTGTTCGTCTCCGGCTCCGCCCCTTTAACCGCCGAGACCCATGAAGCCTTCGAGACCAGAACCGGGCACGCCATCCTCGAGCGCTACGGGATGACCGAAACCAACATGAACATCTCCAACCCCTATGACGGCCCGCGCCGCGCCGGCACCGTCGGCAAGCCGCTGCCCGGTGTGGAAATCCGCATCACCGACCGCGATACGGGTGAGGAAGTCGCCGAAGGCGAGATCGGCCTGCTGCAGGTACGCGGCCCGAACGTCTTCATCGGCTACTGGCGCATGCCCGAGAAGACCCGCGAGGAGCTGCTGGAAGACGGCTTCTTCATCACCGGTGACCTGGCCATGATCGACGATCACGGCTACGTGCAAATCGTCGGTCGCGACAAGGATCTGGTGATCTCCGGCGGCTACAACGTCTATCCCAAGGAAGTCGAACAGGTGATCGACGAGCTCGAAGGCGTACAGGAGTCGGCGGTGATCGGCCTGCCCCATCCGGACTTCGGCGAAGGCGTCACGGCGGCGGTAGTCTGCGAGCCGGGCGCCAGCCTCGACGAAGCGCAGGTGCTCGATCACCTGCAGGGCCGCCTGGCCAAGTACAAGCAGCCAAAACGCGTCTTCTTCATCGACGCCCTGCCCCGCAACACCATGGGCAAGGTGCAGAAGAACGAGCTGCGCCAGCGCTTCGACGCTACCTACCGCTGAGTCGCCCTGCCTCCCATGACGGCACCCCGACGGCGGTGCCGTCGCTGATCCGCATGACGAGCGGCGATTTGCCAGGCGCCTGAGCCACGAATCTCAGCATCAATTGATTTTCGCCTTCATTTCTGTAATTCTCGACATATGGACAATGAAAAGATTCTCGACGCCTTCACGGCACTTTCCCAGGCGACCCGCCTGGCGACCTTCCGCGTCCTGGTACGGTACGAACCGGAAGGTCTCCCGGCCGGCGAGATCGCCCGGCTACTGGATGTGCCGCACAACACCATGTCGACGCATCTGGGCGTGCTGTCGCGGGCAGGACTGGTGAGCTCGCGTCGACAGAGCCGCTCGATCATCTATCGAGCCAACCTGGATCACATGCGAGAGACACTCAGCTTCCTGGTGCGCGACTGCTGCGCCGGACGCGCCGAACTGTGTGAACCGCTCCTTCGGGAGTTGCAACACCCCGCCGCCGACTGCAGCCGAGAGGCTGGCGAGAACCTGTGCAACGGTGAGGACGCCTCATGAGGCTGGATCAATTACCCAACATCGACCCCGAGTACTTGCACCCCATCGACGTCGACGCTCTGGTCGGCCCGGACCAACCTCGTCATCCCCCGCGCATTCTGGTGCTGTACGGCTCGCTGCGCGAACGTTCCTACTCGCGCCTGCTCTCCGAGGAAGCCGCACGCTTGCTGCGCTGGTTCGGTTGCGACGTGCGCACCTTCAATCCCTCCGGCCTGCCGCTGCCCGACGATACCGACGCCGAGCACCCCAAGGTGCAGGAGCTGCGCGACCTGGCCGAGTGGAGCGAGGGCATGCTGTGGGTCAGCCCCGAACGTCACGGCGCCATGACCGGCATCATGAAGGCCCAGATCGACTGGATACCCCTGGCGCTGGGCGGTGTCAGACCGACCCAAGGCAAGACACTCGCGGTCATGGAGGTCTCCGGCGGTAGCCAGAGCTTCAATGCCGTCAATCAACTGCGCATCCTCGGCCGCTGGATGCGCATGCTGACCATCCCCAACCAGTCGTCCGTGCCCAAGGCCTTCAACGAGTTCGACGAGGCCGGTCGCATGCATCTTTCGCCGCTCTACTACCGGGTCGTCGATGTCTGCGAGGAACTAGTGAAGTTCACCTGGATGACGCGCGGGCGCGCCGCTTACCTGACCGACCGTTACTCGGAGCGGGTAGAGAGTGCCGAAGCCGTGTCCCGACGCGTCAATCAGGCCACGCACTGAAAGGATCGCCGACAGAAGGGAATCGAACATGCTGGCTTTCGCCATCTTCGTGGCCACGCTGGTGCTGGTCATCTGGCAGCCGAAAGGGCTGGGTATCGGTTGGAGCGCCCTGGGCGGCGCGGCAGTGGCACTGGCCACCGGCGTGGTCGACTGGGGCGATGTGGATACCGTCTGGCACATCGTCTGGGACGCTACCTTCACCTTCGTCGCCCTGATCATCATCTCGCTGATCCTCGACGAA
This sequence comes from Halomonas caseinilytica, assembly GCF_001662305.1. GTDB lineage: Bacteria > Pseudomonadota > Gammaproteobacteria > Pseudomonadales > Halomonadaceae > Halomonas > Halomonas caseinilytica. The sequence goes on along the minus strand of NZ_BDEP01000005.1, from coordinate 149,603 downwards.
GCGGGCTTTTTCGCCTGGGCCGCACTGCATATCGCCCGCTGGGGCAACGGCCGCGGCCGCCTGCTGTTTCCACTGATCGTGATGCTCGGCGCGATGATCGCGGCGTTGTTCGCCAACGATGGCGCGGCCCTGCTGCTGACGCCCATCGTCATCGCCATCCTGGCGCGGCTCGATTTCAGCCCGGGGGCTGCCCTGGCCTTCATCATCGCCACCGGCTTCGTCGCCGACTCGACCAGCCTGCCGCTGATCATCTCCAACCTGGTCAACATCGTCAGCGCCAACTACTTCGATATCGGCTTCACGCGCTACGCCCAGATCATGGTACCGGTCGACCTGGTCTCGCTGATCGCCACCCTCGTCGTGCTGGGCTGGTACTTCCGCCGCGATATCCCCGCCCGCTACGATGTCGAGCGACTCGAGGCACCGGCCTCAGCGATTCGCGATCACCAGGTCTTTCGCGCCGCCTTTCCGCTGCTGGGCGTGCTGCTGATCGCCCTGTTCCTGACGACCCGCTGGCCGATCCCGTTCGCTGCCATCATGGGCGTGGCCGCCATCGTGCTGATGGCCATCGCCGGTCGATGGCTGACGCCAGGACATCTGCATGTCATCCCGCTTCGCAAGGTCATCGCCAACGCTCCCTGGCAGATCGTGCTGTTCTCGCTGGGCATGTACCTGGTGGTCTATGGCCTGGGCAATGCCTGGCTGACCGCCCGAGCGGCGAATGTGCTGGTGTGGTTGGGCCAGCAAGGCACGATCGTGGCGACCCTCGGCACCGGCTTCGCCTCCGCCATCCTGGCCTCACTGATGAACAACATGCCCTCCACGCTGATCGGCGCGCTGGCCATCGACCAGGCGGATGTCGCGCAGCAGACTCAGCAGTTGATGGTCTACGCCAACGTCATCGGCAACGACCTAGGGCCCAAGTTCACCCCCATCGGCAGCCTCGCCACCCTGCTCTGGCTACATGTGCTGGCCGGCAAGGGCTACCGCATCGGCTGGGGGCAGTACATGAAGGTCGGGCTGGTCATCACCCCGCCGGTGCTGCTGGCCACGCTGCTCGCCCTGGCACTGTGGCTGCCCGTGTTGCCGGCCCCCTAGATCGTTCATGCCCGAAGCGCCCGGACTCAGGAGTGCAGTGCCGCCGTGTCGCGCTCACACCGGCAGATGCAGGATGGCGCTGCGCAGCGCGGCCTCGTCGGCCCACAGCTTGCCCAGGGTCAGCGGCAGCGAGAAGCGACGCCGGCCGGCACCGCCAGGATTGAACAGCAGCCGGCCGTTGCGCCATTCGTTGCGCGCCTTGTGGGAGTGGCCATGCAGCACGACGTCGCAGGAAGTGGCACTATCGAAGTCGGCGATGTCGTGCACCAGGTGCAGACGCCAGCCGTTGACCACCAGATCGAGATGCCAGGGCAGCCGCTCGGCCCAGGCCGCGGTGTCGACGTTGCCCCGCACCGTATGGACCGGCGCCAGCTCGGCCAACCGCTCGAGTATCGCCGCATCCTGATCGCGGCTGCCCACATCGCCGAGATGCAGGATCAGCCCGCAACCCTCGAGCATCGTCAGCGCCTCGTCGCGCAGTGTGCCGTGAGTGTCGGCGATCACACCGATCGGCGTGTCGCATTCGAAACGTTCGGTGTTCATGCGCCAGCTCCCGTGATGCACGCAGTCCCATGCTTGACGCCAGTGATTGTCCTTGACCAGCAACCACCACATTTATACCGCCACCGATTTGCGGCACCATGAAGGCATGCTCGCCGCCGCGAAGGAACTGCCATGCTCGCCACATCCGACACCACCCTGCAACCCGGCTTCATGGTGGTGCATGGCAATCGCCTGGAGGACCTGCGCGACCTGGCGGTGACCTGGATGCGCAGCCATCCGCTGACGCCGCTGGAAGACGAGACCATCCTGGTGCAGAGCAACGGCATCAGCCAGTGGCTCAAGCTCGCCCTGGCCGCCGATGATCCGCAGGGCAGTGGCGTGGCGGCGGCGCTCGACGTCACCCTGCCGGCGCGCTTCCTGTGGCAGGCCTACCGCAGCGTGCTGGTGCATCGCGAGGGCGAGGGTGCCGTCCCGCCGGAGTCGCCGCTCGACAAGCCCCGGCTGATCTGGCGGCTGATGCGCCTGCTGCCCGCCCTGCTCGACGACCCGCTGTTCGCCCCGCTGGCGCGCTTTCTGGCCGATGACGATGACCTGCGCAAGCGCCACCAGCTCGCCGAGCGCCTGGCCGATCTGTTCGACCAGTACCAGGTCTACCGCGCCGACTGGCTGGCGGCCTGGGCGGAAGGCCGCGACGAGCTCATCGACGCCCGCGGCCAGGCCCGGCCGCTCGACGACGATCAGCGCTGGCAGCCCGCCCTGTGGCGCTACCTGCGCGACGACATCGGCGCGACGGGGCTGGGCACCAGCCGTGCCCTGGTGCACAGCCGCTTTCTCGAAGCCTGCAAGGAACTTACCCCCGAGACGCGTCCTGCCGGCCTGCCGCGTCGTGTCATGGTGTTCGGCATCTCCTCGCTGCCCCGCCAGACCCTCGAGGCCCTGGCCGCCATCGCCCGAGTCAGCCAGGTGGTGCTCTGCGTGCACAACCCATGTCGCCACTACTGGGCCGACATCATAGAGCACAAGGACCTGCTGCGTGCCGCACGCAAGCGCCAGCAACGCCGCCCCGGCATGCCCATCGAGCTGGACGACACCCAACTGCACCTCCACGCCCAACCACTGCTGGCCGCCTGGGGCAAGCAGGGCCGCGACTACCTGCGCCTGCTCGACGAATTCGACGACCAGGAAAGCTACCGAGCCCGCTTCGAGGCCGAGTCGCTGCGCATCGACCTCTTCGAGTCGCCGCTGGAAGGCTGCGACGCACCCGGCCTGCTCCAGCAGTTGCAGGACGACATCCTCGAGCTGCGCCCGCCGAGCGAGACCCGCGACACCTGGCCGGCCGTCGACCCGGAGCACGACACCAGCCTGCGCTTCCATGTCGCCCACAGCGCCCTGCGCGAGGTCGAGATCCTCCATGATCAGTTGCTGGCCGCCTTCGACGCCGACCCGAGCCTCAAACCCCGCGACATCCTGGTCATGGTGCCCGACATCGACACCTACACCGCCGCCGTCCAGGCGGTGTTCGGGCGATTGGCACCGGACGATCCGCGCCATATTCCCTTCACGCTCTCCGACCAGACCAGCCGCCACCGCCAGCCGCTGCTGATCGCCCTGGAGGCGCTACTGCACCTGCCCGAATCGCGGCTCAGCGTGGGCGAGCTGCTTGACCTGCTCGAAGTGCCCGCCCTGCGCCAGCGCTTCGGGCTCGACGCCGAGGCCCTGCCGGTACTGCGCCGCTGGATCGAAGGCGCCGGCATTCGTTGGGGACTCAGCGCCGACCAGCGTGCCCGCCTCGACCTGCCCGACGGGCTCACCGCCAACACCTGGGTCTTCGGCCTGCGCCGCCTGTTGCTTGGTTATGCGGTGGGCGACAACGCCGACGGCCCCTGGCACGGCATTGAGCCGTTCGGCGACATCGGCGGCCTGGAAGCCGCGCTGGCCGGCCCGCTGGTGGATCTGCTCGATACCCTGGACACTCTCTGGCGCCGCCTGAGCGAGCCCGCCGACGTAGCCACTTGGTGCCAGCGCTTGCGCGAGCTGCTCGCCGACTGCTTCAGCGCCGCCGACGAAGCCGATCTCACCACCCTGACCCGGCTCGAGGAACTGCTCGACGAATGGCGCGACACCACCGAGGATGCCGGCCTCGAGGAGCCCCTGCCGCTCTCGGTAGTACGCGAGCACTGGCTCGGCCAGATCGACGGCAACAACCTCTCCCAGCGCTTCCTGGCCGGCGCGGTGAACATCGCCACCCTGATGCCGATGCGCGCCATTCCCTTCCGCCACGTCTGCCTGCTGGGCATGAACGACGGCGACTACCCGCGCACCCAGCGCCCGCTGGACATCGACCTGATGGGCCACGACTACCGTCCCGGCGACCGCTCGCGCCGCGAGGACGACCGCTACCTGTTCCTCGAGGCGCTGCTCTCGGCCCGCGAGCGGCTGATGATCAGTTGGGTCGGCCGCAGCATTCACGACAACGCCCTACAGCCGCCCTCGGTGCTGCTCGGCCAGTTGCGCGACCATATCGCCGACGGCTGGCGCCTGGCCGGGCACGCAGCGGATGAACAGGCAGGCGACGGCCAGGCGCTGCTCGATGCCCTGACCACCGAGCACCCGCTGCAGCCCTTCAGCCGCACCTACTTCCGCCAGTCCCACCGCCCCGACGCCACCGCCGACCAGGGGCTGTTCACCTATGCCCATGAATGGCGGGCGATTCATGCACCGCAGAGTGCCAAGGGACGCGACTCAACGGCCACGCCGACAAACGCCACAAGCTGTGCGCGCACCCCCACCTTGCCCCCCATGGCCCAGGAAACTCCACTGACGCTCAAGCAACTCGGCGCCTTCCTCAAGGATCCGGTCAAGGCCTTCTTCCACACCCGGCTCGGCGTGTACCTAGAGCGCGAGGCTGCCGAAAGCCCCGACCACGAGCCCTTCGACCTCGACGGCCTGGCCCACTGGCAACTCCAGAACGAGTTGATCGGCGCCGGGCGACGCGCCGTGGAAGCCAGCGAGCCGCCCATGCCCGTCGTCGACGAGACCCTGGCGCGGCTCGAGCGCGAGGGCCGGCTGGCCATGGGCGGCTTCGCCCAACGCATGCGCGAGGACCTCGTCGCGCCCCTGGACGAGCTGTTCGTCAAATACGCCGAACTGCTCGACGCCTGGCCCCACGCCCGGCCGATGCCGGCACCGGTCTCGCTCTCGCTGGACGCCGACGGCGGCGAACTGGCCGTGGAGGACTGGCTCGGCGAGCTGCGCGAGAACGACCAGGGCGAAACCTGCCGCCTGCTGCTGCTCACCAGCAGCCTGATCAATCAGAGCAAGTACAACTGGAAACACTGGCTGACACCCTGGGTCGAGCATCTGGCCGCCCAGATCGCCGTCGGCCCGATGATCACCGAGCTGCGCTCCCGGGCCGGCGAGGGCACGCTGTATCCGCTGCCCGCAGACGAAGCCCGCGCCCGGCTGACCGCCATCGCCTCGGCCTGGCAGGCCGGCATGACCGCGCCGCTGCCGCTGGCCCGCGACACCGCCTTCGCCTGGATCGAGAAAGGCGGCGACGCCAGCGGGGTCGAGCGCTACCTCGGCGACGCGGAGAACGCCGAAGAAACCGATCTCAAGGCCGCCAAGGCTGCCGTCCAGACCCTGGAAGGCAACGACCACCAGGGCGGCGAACTCAGCCGCGACGCCTACCTGGCCCGCCAGTGGCGCGACTTCGACGAGCTGGCCCGCCACCAGGCCGCCGGTCGACGCTTCGGCGAACTGGCCGAACGCCTCTACGGGCCACTGCACTATATGGTGAAGGTCACCCAGAAGCAGATGTCGGGCACCGCAAAGCGCCAGCCGAGGGGAGACAAGTCATGAGCGAACACGCCCCCAACCTGGACCCGATTCACCTGCCGCTGCCCGGCAGCCGCCTGATCGAGGCCAGCGCCGGCACCGGCAAGACCTTCACCATTGCCCTGCTCTACCTGCGGCTGGTGCTCGGTCCGCGCGACGCCGACGACACCGCGGCCTTTCCCCGACCACTGACGCCACCGGAAATCCTGGTGGTAACCTTCACCAACGCCGCCACCCAGGAACTGCGCGAACGCATCCGCGCCCGGCTCGTCGAAGCCGCCGACGCCTTTCAGGCCGATACCAGCGCGGTGGGGAAAGGCGCCGAAGGGGCGCCTGGAGCAGGCCTTGAAGGAAGTCCGTCCCGGAACACCACCCCCGACCTCTTCGCCGAGCCACAGAGTTCGGCAGAGCCAGCGCCCGGCAGCACCTCCACCGCCGAGCGTCCTGCGGACCCGCTGCTCGCCCTGCGCGACAGCTACCCCCGGGAAAGCTGGCCGGCCTGCGCCCGCCGCCTGCGCCTGGCCGCCGAATGGATGGACGAAGCCGCCGTCTCCACCATTCACGCCTGGTGCCACCGCATGCTGCGCGAGCACGCCTTCGACAGCGGCAGCCTGTTCGCCCTGACCATGGAACTCGACCAGTCGGCGATGGATCAGGAGATCGCCCGGGACTACTGGCGAACCTTCTACTACGCCCTCGACCCCGAGGCCCTGGGCGTGATCACCCAGCACTGGGCTTCGCCGGACGCCCTCAACGAGGCCGTCGGCCGCCTGCGGGCCCACGCCGCCGCCCTGCCCGAGGCGCCACCTCCGGCCGAGACGCTGGCCAGCGCCCGGGCCGAGCGCGAACGCATCCTCGGCGAACTCAAGGCGCCCTGGCCGGCCTGGGTCGACGAACTGGAAGCACTGCTCGATGACGCCGCCGCCCGCAAGGCGTTCAATGGCCAGAAGCTCAACGCCAAGAACCGCGCCAACTGGCTCAACAAGCTGCGCGACTGGGCCAGTGACCCCGAGGCCGTGACGCCCGATCTCACCGATGCCGCCTGGAAACGCCTGACGCCGGAGGGCCTGGCCGAGATCTGGAAGGAAGGCCCGCCGCCGACGCATCCCGCCCTGGACGCCCTGGCCGAACTGCGCGACCGCCTGGCCGAACTGCCCGAGCCCTTCGCCAACCTGCTCTCCCACGCCGTGCACTGGATGGCGCGGCGCCGCGAGACGGTCCAGCGCCGCCGTGCCGAACTCGGCCCCGACGACCTGCTGCACCGGCTCGATGCAGCCTTCCAGGGCGAGGCCGGCGAGACCCTGGCCTCGCGTATCCGCGCCCAGTTCCCGGTGGCGCTGGTCGACGAGTTCCAGGACACCGACCCGGTGCAGTACCGGCTATTCGACCACGTCTATCGACTCGCCGAGAACCGTGGTGTCGTTGATGACAGTGAAATGAGCGCGGCATCGGGCGCTGAACAGAGCGCGGCTTCGGGCGCTGAAAAGAGCGCCGTACTGCTGATCGGCGACCCCAAGCAGGCCATCTACGCCTTTCGCGGCGCCGATATTCACACCTATCTCCAGGCCCGGCGCGACACCGCCGGTCGCCACGTCACCCTCGGCACCAACTTCCGCTCCGCCGCCAACATGGTCGCCGCGGTCAACCGCGTATTCGAATACGCCGAGGCACACAACGAAGGCGGCGCCTTCCTGTTCCGCCAGGGCGGAGAAGACCCCGTTCCCTTTCAGCCCGTCAGCGCCAAGGGACGCAAGGACTCACTGACCCGCGACGGCGCGCCCCAGGCAGCCCTGACTCTCTGGCACGTCGACGCCGAGACGCCGCTGTCGAAATCCGCCTACCTGCGGGAGCTGGCCGCGCGCTGCGCCAGCCAGATGGCCGCACTGCTCCGCGAAGGCCAGGCCGGCCGAACCGGCTTCACCGAAGGCGAGGATTTCCGCCCCCTGGCGCCGTCAGATCTTGCCGTGCTGGTCAACAACGCCGGCGAGGCACGTGCCATCCGCCGTGCGCTGCTCGAGCGCGGCGTGCGCAGCGTCTACCTCTCCGACAAGGAAGGCGTGTATGAGACCGAGGCCGCCGCCGAGCTGGAGTTGTGGCTGGCCGCCTGCGCCGCACCCGACGACGACCGCGCCCTGCGCGCCGCCCTGGCCAGCCCCAGCCTCGGCCTGACGCTGGCCGAGCTGGACGCCATGAGCGGCGGCAACCAGCAGGACGAACTGGCCTGGGAAGCCCGAGTGATGCAGTTCCGCGACTACCACCGCCAATGGCGACAGCGTGGCGTGCTGCCGATGATTCACCAGATCCTCGCCGACTTCAGCGTACCAGGACGGCTGCTGGCCGTGCCCGAGGGGGAAAGGAGACTGACCGACCTCTTGCACCTCGGCGAACTCCTCCAGCAAGCCAGCAACGAGCTCGACGGCGAGCACGCCCTGCTGCGCCACCTGCGCGAGGCCATCGCCCGGCCGCAGGAACAGGGCGAGGCCCATCGCCTGCGTCTGGAGAGCGACGCCGATCTCGTTCAGGTCGTCACCATCCACAAGTCCAAGGGGCTGGAGTACCCGCTGGTCTTCCTGCCCTTCATCGCCGCGGCCCGGCCGACCAAGAAAACCGACCTGCCGCTGCGCTGGCACGATGACGAGGGCCGGCTGCACCTTTCCCTGGAAGCCGACGAGACGATACGCGAGCGTGCCGATCACGAACGGCTCAGCGAGGACATGCGCAAGCTCTACGTCGCCCTGACCCGGGCACGGCACGCCACCTGGCTCGGCCTCGCCCCGCTGGAAGGCCTGGAGCACTCGGCCATTGGCTGGCTCGTCGCCGGCGGCCAACCGCTGCCACCCGACGCCTTGCGCCCCGCGCTGGAAGCCCTCGATGACGCGGCTCATGATGGCAGCGAAGGCGCCACGGTCGTCGTCAGCGACGCCCCCGACGTGGACACCACGCCCGTACCGCCGGACGACGACGAAGCGCCACTGGCCCCGGCTCGCCGCCCGCAACGCACCATTCGCGAACACTGGTGGATCGCCAGCTACTCGGCACTACGTACCGGCGCCACTCCGGATAACGACACGGAATCCGCTACCAGCGTCGAGGCCGAGCCGTCACCGGAGCCCACCACCGCTGGCGAAGCCACGGCGATGGAAGTAATCGGCGAGCCCTACGATGCCGGCGCCGCTACGGTGAGCGAGGGCTCACTGCATAGATTTCCTCGCGGCCCCTCGGCGGGCACGTTTTTGCATGGCCTGCTGGAATGGGCCGGCCAGCACGGCTTCGCCCGGGTCGTCGAGGACGCCGAGCTGCGCGACGAGACCCTGGCCCGCCGCGCCAACCGACGCGGCTGGGAAAGCCAGATTCCCGCCCTCGCCGAATGGCTGCCCAGCCTGCTGAGCGCCGAACTGCCGGTGCCTGACAGCCCAGCGGAGACGGCCACGGACGACACCCCGCTGCGCCTCGACCAGCTCGAGAGCTACAAGATCGAGATGGAATTCTGGCTGGCCGCCCACCGGGTCGACACCCGCCGGCTGGACGCCCTCGTAAGCACTCACACACTCGGCGGAAGGCCCCGGCCGGCGCTCGACCCCGATCGGCTCAACGGCATGCTCAAGGGCTTCATCGACCTGGTGGCGGAACACCAGGGGCGCTATTACGTGCTCGACTGGAAATCCAACCACCTGGGAGCGGACGACGCCGCCTACTCGCCCGAGGCCATGATGGATGCGGTGCTCGAGAAACGCTACGACGTGCAGTACTGCCTGTACCTGCTGGCCCTGCACCGACTGCTCCGTTCCCGCCTGCCGGACTACGACATCGACCGCCATCTGGGCGGCGCGCTCTACGTCTTCCTGCGCGGCACTCGCGCGCCCTCACGCGGCGTGCATGCCGAGCGCCCATCCCACGAACTGATCGAAGGGCTCGACGCCCTGTTCCGCGACGCCGAGGAGGCCGCCGCATGACGCCGGATATCACGACTGTTTCCCCCGAGCGCGCCCTCGACGATCACGAAGCGCTGTTCGCCCTGCTCGAGCGCTGGGTGGCGCGCGGCTGGCTGCGTTCGCTCGACCGCGCCTTCGCCGATTTCCTGCGTCGCGAGGTAAGCGAGGCCTCACCCGCACTGCTGCTGGCGGCGGCACTCGCCAGCCACCAGCTCGGGCGCGGGCATGTCTGCCTCGACCTCGCCCTCACCCTGGAAACACCGGACCTCGCCCTCTCGCTGCCCCCCGAGGGGGACAGCCTGGAGGAACCGCCGCCACTGCCCAGCCAGGTGATGGCCGGGCTCGATGTCGCCACCTGGCGCGCCGCCCTGCACCAGCCTGAGCTGGTCGGCGACGGCCCCGGCGCCACGCCCCTGGTGCTCGATGGCGACGCCGAACGACCCCGGCTGTATATGCGCCGCTACTGGCAGCACGAGCAGGATATCCACAGCCGGATCTCAGCGCGGCTCACGGTCGATGAAACGACCATGGAAGCCGCCAGCCTGCGGCCGCTGCTCGATACCCTCTTCGCGCCCCGCGACGAGCTCGACTGGCAGAAGACCGCCTGCGCCCTGGCCACGCGTTCGCGCTTCGCGGTGATCACCGGCGGCCCCGGCACCGGCAAGACCACTACCGTAGTGCGCCTGCTCGCCCTGCTCCAGGCCCTCACCCTGGGCGCCGGCGAGCCCGCCCTGCGCATCCGCCTCGCCGCGCCCACCGGCAAGGCCGCCGCCCGGCTCAACGAATCCATCGCCGGCCAGGTCGGCCAGTTGCCCTTCGGCGCCCTGGCCAGCCAGGCCGAGATCGAGACAACACCGAGCGATGGCGAGACAAGCCCCGCCGCACGGCTCCACAAGGCCGTGCCGCAGGACGTTTCCACGCTACACCGCCTGCTCGGCTCACGCCCCGATACACGACGCTTCCGCCACGACCGCCATAATCCGCTGCCGCTCGACATGCTGGTGGTCGACGAAGCCTCGATGGTCGACGTGGGTATGATGGCCGCCCTGCTCGAAGCGCTGCCGCCCCACGCCCGGCTGGTCCTGCTCGGCGACAAGGACCAGCTCGCCTCGGTGGAAGCCGGCTCGATCCTCGGCGACCTCTGCGTCCGCGCCGATGGCGGCCACTACACCCCGGCCACCGCCGACTGGCTGAATGATGCCACCGGCCAGACACTGCCCGGCGACTATCTCGACGCCGACGGCCAGCCGCTCGACCAGAGCATCGCCATGCTGCGCGTCAGCCACCGCTTCACCGCCGACAGCGGCATCGGCCAACTGGCCGCCGCCATCAACGCCCCGCTCGATCGAGAGAACGAACCCGCCGAGCAGCGCCGGGCGATTCAGCAGGCTCTCAGCGCCGGCTTCGCCGACCTCTCGCACCTGAAGCTACCCAAGGACGACGAACGCCGCCTGGCCCGCCTCACGGTGACCGGCTATCCCGAAGGCTTTCCCAAGGCCGAGACAAGTACCGCCGCCGCCAGCAGAACGCCTCCGGTCGGCTATCGTCACTTTCTCTCGATCATGGCCGAGCAACGCCCGGCGGACGACGCCGATCAAACGGCCTTCGACGACTGGGCCAGAAAAGTGCTCGAAGCCCACGGCCACTTCCAACTGCTGTGCGCCTTGCGGCGCGGCCCCTGGGGTGTGGAAGGCCTGAACGAACGCGTGCGTCAGGCACTGGAAAAGGAAGGACTGATCGACAGCCAGGACGGCCGCCACCTCTGGTACCCCGGCCGCCCGGTGCTGGTGACCAAGAACGACTACGGCCTCGGGCTGATGAACGGCGATATCGGCATCACGCTGGCCATGCCGCGCCCCGATGCCAACCCAAGCGACAACAACCCACGCCTGCTGCGCGTCGCCTTCCCCGCCGGCGACGGCAGCGACCGCATCAAGTGGGTACTGCCCTCACGCCTGCAAGCCGTGGAAACCGTGTTCGCCATGACCGTACACAAATCCCAAGGCTCGGAATTCACCCACGCCGCCTTGGTACTCCCCGACGCCCCCAACCCGATTCTCACAAGGGAACTCGTCTACACCGGCATCACCCGCGCCCGCCACTGGCTGACACTGGTGGAAATCGGCCGAGGGCAACTACTGGACGCCGCGCAGCGGAGAGTGATGAGGGTAAGTGGGTTGCGGAGTTAATTGATATCAGCTCCCTTTGATCAATCATTGGTTGTGGGCCGGTTTCCGACCAGCAGCATCACTTGAGAAAGATATAACGCCGCACTCAGCGGCAAATTTGGAGCGAAGCGGAAAACTTGCCCAACAGCAGCGCTAGCGCTTTGTTATACGGAGCTTGCGCAAGCCTCAAGCCACCCTAAACTTCCATAATCGGACCTTTCACTTAATTCGTCATAACATCACAACTCAACGGATCAGTTGTCTATTCATTCGACTCTATAGATTCTTAAATTTGCGAATCAACATTAAATGTGGATTCAGAGGTGACTTTGCACCTCAATGACTTCAGATTTTCGCGCCAATTTTTTTCTATAAGGCTTTCCTTCACTTTAGTCACATCGGATGTATAAATCACATGAGCTAAACTACTCTTTGCACGAGTGGATGTGACATAAAATAACCGGCGAGTGCGGTCCAAACCAGTTTCTTCTCCAGAACTTCGTTTCTTTTGACTTTCTCGAGAAATCTCCTTAGCGCCAAAATACTGCTCATAGGAAAACAAGAATCCGCCTGCTTCATCATCATCCATGACAACCATTACACGCTCGAACTCATTACCCTTCACGCCTTGATGGGTTCGAAAAATTGAATTCTCATCAATGTAGTTCTTATAGTTCTGAATCTGGAAGAAATCAGTCTCCAAAGCTTCAGCCCAAGCAGCAATCTCGCTATTATCCCGCTCTTCAGGTTCTGGTTCAACCTCCGGCCTATCTCCCATTTGATCTGACTCTGGTTCAACCTCAGTTTCTTCTGAATTTGTCACAAACGACTGTAATTTTTCTGGAATTATAAGCAGATCGTACTTAGCAAGTACTTCTAAAACTGAGCGAAAACTGACCTTATCATTTGAAACCACATTTCTAAATGCATGTTCCGCGGCTCGAGCAAGCGCGAGCGGATCGTCCTTATTTTCGTCAAGCACCCTGGCTTCCAACAGCGGAGACTTGTTTTCTCTCAAGATATACATCAATTCGGCTCGCTTTTTCTTCCGGCTCGCCTCAGCCAAAGGAAAAACAATGCTAGAAAAGAAATTCAGCTCGGCACTTTCACCTTCAGAGATCCGATATTTAATCTTGTCTGATTTTGAAAGCTTGTCCCAAAGATCATGAAAACCAAGCCGACGCCCAGCCATTTTATGTTCCAAAAGCAAAATAGCAGTTTCTTTGGATTGAGTGTCTTCCCAGTCCGCGTCACCCGTAACTTTCGCCATAGCCTCACGAATTTCCGCTTCGACTTTGTCTTTATCTGAAACACCGTGCGACAGTAAAAAATAGCGAACGAAACCTTCATCAGCTCCATCTTTGGCAAATTGATTAAGTCTGTCATCCTCACGACGAATTTGATTACCCAAACCAACGATGCGCCGCGCTGAGCGATGGTTCATTTTTTTGTCGAAAGTAGTCCAGCCGCTTGGCTTAGTCTTACCAAGCTCAGGTTCTCCTCCGCCAAAGATACGCTGCATAGTATCCCCAAACAGACCGACAACTACTTTATCCGACTTATTTTTTTGCAGATCAAAGAATGCACCAACTACGTCTTTATTAGTATCTTGGCTTTCGTCGATGAATATGAAAGGGAATTTGTTTACTATGATTTCTTCCATCATAGGCTTGGTAGTCAATAAGTTATAGAAAAGTTTCAAAACATCTGCGTGCGACAGCGAATTTTGGGAAGAGTTGACGCCGTTTGGATCGTAAACGAATGAGCGAGGTTGCGCTAACCATTCCATTTTCTTAGTCAGGCGGCAGATATCCCTTTTTCGAGCATCGGAAGCCTTTCCTGCGCGGCCTTTCCTTTCTTTTTCCTTGAGATTTTCTAAATCAGCGGGAATTGTTTCCAAGTACCACTTTCGAATATCTTCATTAAAACCGGAAATAGCCGACCAGCAAAAACTATGAATCGTCGAAACCGCAAAGATAGGACTTTGCTCAACCCGGTCCACGATTTCATTGGCTGCATTGTTCGTAAATGTTACAACGGCAACTTTCTTTCCTTGACGAACAAAATCACCAGAATACTCTTTCTTTAGAAAATCAAGAGCCTCTTTTAGAGAATAGGTCTTTCCTGATCCCGCCCCAGCGAAAGTGATAAAGCCTTTTCCGGAACCTATGCGCAGGCACTCTCTGATAGATTTATCAACGCTACTGTCATAATCTACGGGTTTCATGTCCGCCAAGTAGAATTCTTCTGACATAACTTATCCCTATGTTTTTGGTGAAAGCTGAGCTGCCAGCCATTTGAGGCCATCGCTCATGTATTCGGGGGGAGTGAAGCTATTCGACTCATTCTCCGCGAGATGGAATAGGCAATCAAAGGCAAAGTCCCCCTTATTCAATCCTTGCACATATTCATAAAGTGACTTTGACAACGATTCACCACCACTTTCATGGGCAGCTTTTATCTTGGGTTTTTTCTGGAAATACTCATAATCAAAATTAGCCAAAATCAAAGCATCTTCAAAAGTTCGGGACAAAGCTTCCTCCCCACAAATCAGAGCCGGCTTCTGGAAGGCAACGTAAAGCGGCGCACCTTGGCTTATTGTCGCATGTCCTGTTTTTGGTAAGTCTACTAGTTCATCAACAGTTTCTTTCCGTGGATGCCACATCTTCAAAGTATCATTATTGCTCTTTTGATCAGAATTTCTTTGCGGAAAGCAAGACTTTCCTTGGTTATCAACAGAGTCAAGATCAGTCAGCACTAGAGTCGCGACCCCAAGCTTCTCGACTAACTCTCTGTATTTGTGCGTGTGAGCACCGCTCACCTCAAGCATAGAGATGTACCGATTAGATAAGTCTGGGAAGCTATTGGAAATAAACTCTGGCACCAGAAGGCGCTCAGCCTGCCCCTCAACGAATATAACGCCATCGGCAAAGAAGATATCACAATGAGTGAGTTTCAAGTGTTTTCTTACAAACAAAAGCTCGTCTTTCGCGTGCGCAAAAAGTTCTGACATATTTGCAATTGATGTATGGTCCATCGCGATGGACGCATTCGGATCATTTCGTCGAAAGTAACGTAAATCTTTGAAGTCAATGTCATTAATAATATGACTGGAGTGAGTACTAATCACGAGCTGAGTCTGGTATTCAGGCTTATCTTTCTTTTCTTCCTGGTCGCGCAAATCGGAATGATTCCGCAAAGTATCGTAAGCTTTCGATATAAAAACACGCTGAACCTGAGCGTGAAGATTAACTTCCGGCTCTTCAAGCAATACTAAGTGAATTGGTTCAATCTGATCTTCGACATTATCCTCTGAAGAAGCCGATTTGCCAACACGCATCCATTTGTCGCGAAATTCTAAAAGCCTAAAGGTTAGGTATATTAGATTCTGGTAGCCAAGCCCAAGGTAACTTTCAGGAAGAAACTCTTCCTCCTTGTCATCAAGACGGTATCGAACCGATGACGATTTTTGCAAAGCATCCGTTCCGCTAACTTTCGCGGCAATTTCAACAGTTGGATTACCACCGATACCAGGGTAACCCATACTTTTCAACTCTTCGAAAGGAGATTCAAACTGCTTGTTCAGCCTTTTGGTAAAGTCCTTTTCTAAATTTTGCTGTTGCCCCAAGACTTTGAGGTCGTCAGCCTCCGGGGAATCTTCTGGGTTCAAAATACCCTCATAATAGTCTCGAAGTAGCTTGTTGAGCCGCTGCTTTTCTGAATATGGTCCTTTTTGGTCTGCGTCATCTTCAGCACCTAGTCCACGTTGTTCGGATATAGCATCTACTCGAATTAATTTTTTCAAAGCTTCAGATTTGAGAGGCTGCAAAATTTCGTCCTCACTAGTCTCGGCCCCTTTGCTCAAGACGTAGTGCTTTTGCTTTATGAACTTACTGAAGTTTCGGCCTTTCTCCAAGAAATCACATAGATCCTTAGGCCACAGACTTACCTCACCCTCATGCCCGGAAACTATAACTCTTGTATCAACAAACTCGCGAAACATTTTTGAGACATCGGTCACTTCATAGTTTATACGAACAGATAGAGCACCACCACTCCATTCCAAGTCAGGGAGAATATCACGAACCTTATACGCCTCATTCGCTTCCGCCGTTATCTCGATATCTAAGCTCGGCAACAACATGACAAGATCTTCGGATAGGTCCTCCATTTCCTCGTTAGTAGGAAATTCCTCTTCGACTTGTTCACCTAGCTTTTGGATTGCCTTCCAATTCTGCTTCGATATATCTCTAACGTTTAGGTTGTCTGGGCTTCTCAGGAATGTATGTAACGCTCCAATGCAGGAGGTTTTACCACTATTGTTAGCGCCGACAAGAACCGTTGTTTTATCATCAAGCACCAAGGTTACATTGGCCAGACGCCGGTAATTTTTTAAAGAAAAGGAAGTGATTTTCATGTGCAAAACCTTAAAGAAGGACCAGAAACAAGAGGATATTAATTTTAAAATTACTCCTTTTTACACTTTCGACCAATTCCCGCTAAAGGTCGAAAACACACTCTCATGCAATGCAGTATAACGCTTAGCGTAACCGGCTGGCTTCGGAGAAGCAGCGTAGAAGCCAGCCCGAGTTAACACTATTGTCATGCACTTTCTCAATCGAAGAAATCCTTGAGAACCTTTCGCGTTCCCACTTTCCTCCATTTGACTGGCTCAAAATTTGGACACCAGTCACAGACACTCTTTACAGCGGATGCCTGAATCTGGTCAGCAATCGAAGATGGGTGATCCTTCTGAAACCTAAATCGATTGAATAAAAAGTTACAGGGGAACAGGTAACGATCCATCTCAACCTCGTGCTTTATAGACGGTTTGTCCACTACCCTTATCGATAATGTACCCCGCCCCTCAACTTCTTCAGAGAATGGGTCATCAATTACCTTGTAGCAGTGAGCTTGGTAATCTCGACACGATTGCGATTCAAGATAGCAGTTAAGCACCGGTGCCATATGATAAGAGTTCTGCAGCAGCTTACCCTTAGAAAAAACCTGCACTCCCTTCCAGGTTCTCACATAATCCAATATCGCAACTGCTCGGCCTGCATCTGACTGACTTTCACCAAAGCAGACAAAATATGTGGACTTCCCATTTATGTCTGCTACCGCATACTGCTCAGCTCCTTCTGCAATATTCAGAACTAGTGAAAAGTTCTTTGATGTGCTTTTCGGGAACACCACAACAAGCATATACCGAAGCGACGCATCGAATGGATCAATTCTTTTTGCCAGTTGATTTTTAGTCACACTCATACCTCTTAGGGCATATAACGCCTAGTCTCACCTGCCCTTTTAGAGACGCCCCGCACCGGAAAAGCGGTCGGCGGCATCCCTTAGTAAGGGATCATTGTCACTCGGCCTTTCGTATTCACTGGCCGAAACTACGAAACTATTACCGCGACCAGTGTGCACTACACACCAGAACCTTTGCCCATTCATATTCTTTTCATCAACGGATAGAAAATAGGCGCCACCTTCAAATTCTTTATAGCTGACCTCGTTTCCGTATAGATCTAACCCCTCTTTCGCTAATGCAGCAGTGGCCACCTCCCTATCGATATTATCCCCCTCGTTTATACCTTTCAGTATTTCAACTACTTTGTCGGGCACAGTAATCCCAACGAAAAGCAAGAATTTCCGCATTTCACCTGGTTTTAGAATTATTGGGTAGCCAACTGGCTGGGAACCCAGGGTTAGCAACCCACCATCAATATCTGAGTAGAACGTTGTCCCGGGTGAATCACCACGCGTCAGATCGTAATTTTTGATAGAAAGTTGTCGGCTCCCGGTGTTCGAAATGGTGAGCTCCCACGGAACCTGAACAACGCTTCCCAAGCGTTCGAGCTTTGTCCCTGTAATGTAAATAACTCCCTTTAAGTACGGATTCAACTTGATAGAGACATCTTCCCGATGGAGCTTATCAAACTGCTCCTGTTGCTGCATGAGAGCGGCTTTTTGTTGAACATAGGGTATGGCAACGGCAGCTATCGCAATGACTAGCGATATGACTGCCGTAATTCGCGCAAACTTATCTGGTGATCTTTCACTCATCCCTGCCAATCCCTAACGCCCAGATTTGTAGCGCCAGCGGAAAAGCCGTTCCGCTTTGACGCTGTGGTTGAGTCTATGCCCGCTATTCTGGGAACCATCTCAGGTGCATTTCGAATTCCGCTCGGTATGGTGTCCGTATCTGCCCCGGAGCTTTTCTGACATACTCTTCAGCGCCTTGCTGGTATTCTTGGCCCAGTGAACGAAAGTAGGCCAAGGCCTCGTCAACGGAAGGAACCCTGCCATCCTCACCTTGGAATTTCGGCGACAATGCAGTCCAAATCACGGTATCAGCACCTCTGGCTATTGCCCAAGCTGGCAAACCTGGAATAAGGCCTGGTGCTTTCTCCTCAGTTCTCCAGACTCCAATTCGTTTGGTCGCTGTCTCCTCCCTTCGACGAAGACTCTCTATCGCGCGATCTAGATCATCACCATCCATCCAAGCCCATAACGAAGGCATTTCCTGAAACGATCGGCCAAGAACAAGTGTCAGTCTATGACCACTCGACTGTCGGGCAAACTCCACAGGTACTTTTGGGCCATCCTTATACCACGGCGAAGATAGAGCCAGGTCGCGGGCATCCCACACCAATGACCCCCAAGCAAGACATGCTATATGCATATTCCTCCTTCGCCCTTATAGGTATTAGCGAGCACACTCGTTTTCCACTTAAATGAGCATGCGCGTTCAATTTTTTATACCACTCCGATAACCCATTATTTTCAAAGAGAACATCCATCTACCCTGCAATAGGATCCCAATAAACACGCGCACTAGATAATACGGCTGAGCCACTACACTAGCCTTCATTCCACGCTCTCCGTCACCTTGTACGCGTCAAATGCCACTAGGCCGGCGATGGGTTGCATCTCGTCAATTGGCCATTTATAGCTCCAGGCCACATCGGCAATATCGGGCAGCGAGTAGTAGGTGCTGCCGCCCTTGAAGGGGCAGTGGGTCATAGTTTCGGAGATGGTGAGCTTTGACATATCCACATCGGATCGCGGCAGATATTGCCGCTGTGGATAGTCTTTCTCGCGCAGCTCAATGACGTCGCAGGTATCGGCGAGCAGGGTATCGCAATAATATATCCGCCCCCTGCGTGCATGCGGGTGCAAGATGTTGCGGGAGGCGATGTGATTGGCCATCAGCAGTCTCTTGCCGGTTGGGTTATCAGTCAGCCTAGAAGGGGGGATACAGAATGTCACCGTTTGGCGACATTTTCGGCTTCAACCATTAATCCACGTCTGCCTACGCAGAACATCCAAACCAGCACCAGCCAGGCTACTCAGCGCTTGGCGCTAACGCTGCCTCCCGCCATGATGATGAGATTGATGGGCTGCGGGAGACTCTCGGGATGAACCAGACACCACGCACACCGGCGCCGCTGACGAACCTGAGCGGTCGCTCCGTTCTCTTCGTGATGGCGGCGGACGCTGAATACGGCCCGCATCTGAAGGCGCGTTTCGTTCCCTTCATGACCGGCGTGGGGCCGGTCGAGGCGGCGGTGGAGCTCACCGCCGCGTTGGCGGAGCTGGAGGCACGCGGGCGGCTGCCGGACCTGGTGGTGTCACTAGGCTCGGCGGGCAGCCGGGATCTCGAGCAGACCGAGGTCTATCAGGCGACCTCGGTTTCCTACCGCGACATGGACGCCTCGCCGCTCGGCTTCGAGCCGGGCGTCACGCCCTTTCTCGATCTGCCGGCCACTTTGTCCCTGCCGTTGCGCATCCCAGGGATTCGCGAGGCGTCGCTGTCGACCGGCGCCAACATCGTCTCGGGCGTGGCCTATGACGCCATCGCCGCCGAAATGGTGGACATGGAGAGCTACGCCTGCCTGCGCGCCTGCACGCGTTTCGACGTGCCGCTGGTGGTGCTGCGCGGCATCTCGGACGGCAAGGCGGAGCTACAAGGGGTCGACGACTGGACGGCGTATCTCCACGTCATCGACGAGAAGCTGGCCGCCGCCGTGGATAGATTGGGAGAAGCACTCAAGGAGGGCTGCTGACGCGCCACCTTCCCACGTGCGGGCGCGGTATCTCGATGCATCAGCCCTACGGCAACACTTCAGATAAAGCCTCCACGCAGGCGTCGACTTCATCCACGCTGTTGTAGTGCGCCAGGGAGATGCGGGTAACCGCCTTGAGCCCCAGCGGGCACAGGTTGCCCGAGAAGACGTCGTCACTGTCCTCTCGACGCGCGTTCCTGTCCATGACGCAATTTCCGTCACATGCCTTCACGGCGGTCCCGGGTCTTGCAGGTCAAGGGACAAGGACGACCCGGCCCAGAATGGAATTGTTCTCGGCATAGGCATGTGCCGCCGCGACCTCGCAAAGCGAAAACCGTCGATCGAGGGGAACCTCCAGCTCACCGGTGGCGGCCAGGCGCAACATGTCGTCGACCGTCCTGTGGACGTCGGGTTTTTCGAGCTGGCTGCCCATGAACACACCCAGAAGCGTCTGGTTGGCCTGCAAGGCGGGCCAGAGGTCCAGGTCCAGCGACGCACGCCCTGCATTGCCAACGAAGACCAGACGTCCCTCGGGCCGGAGTGCGGCAAGCGATTCCGCGAGCGTGGAGCCGACGGGATCGACGACCAGATCCACGCCGCGGCCGTCGGTCAGCCGCATGACGGCCGCAGTCACATCCTCTGAGCGGTAGTCGATTGCGGTGTCCAGCCCATAAATCCGCAGTCGCGCGGCGCGATCCGCGCCCGAGACGGTTGCCAACACCTTCGAACCGGCGCGATGTGCCAGTTGGATCACCGCGACCCCGACGCTGCCCGCTCCGCCCTGCACGAGCATGGTCTCGCCGTCGGCCAGGTTGCCGCGCGCGAACAGGCTGTGATGAGCGGTTCCGAACGAGATGGGCAAGGCGGCCGCAGCCGCCATCTCCAACCCGTCCGGCACGATCCATGTCCGCGAGGCCTTCACGGCACGCAATTCGGCATGGGATCCGCCCATGTCGAATGAGGTCACCTTTTGCCCGATGAAGCGGTCGCGAACCTTCGCACCAACCTCGACGATCTCACCCGAGGCCGCATAGCCAGGAACGTGGCCTGCTGCCTGAGGCGCCGCCGTCGCCCGATTGATGAGATCGCCCCCCTCGATCGAGATTGCCTCCACCCGGAGGAGAACTCCATCCTCGGGACAACCCGGAGCCTCGACTTCTGCGTAGCTCAGGACCTCCGGCCCGCCTGGAACATCATAATATGCAGCCTTCATGCTCTTTCCTTCCATCGGCCTTCTGCCTCCGATTCTGACCGCGCCACAGCGCCTGAACACGTACTTCACTTGAGGGGCTTGGCGCAGTACGCGGCCGCTTTTTTGTGATTTCAGGCTCTTCCGACGTCTCGGCCAGTTGGTGTTTGAGACGGGCATTCTCGTCGGGCAGGGGCTACTCGCGAGCTGAAGCGCAGCAGAGCATGCCGCTCGGAGAAAAGGCCCCAAGCAAGAAAGTTCAGGATCTGGATTTGAGCGGTCATCAGACTTGTGCGGCTCCGCCGTCAGCGAAGACCTCGCTACCAGTCATGAAGCTGCTTTCGTCCGAGGCAAGAAAGAGCGCCACCGCCGCCGTCTCCTCGGGGTGCCCGATACGACCAAGAGGTATCTGCGAGGCAAAGCCTTCCAGCAACGCATCTTCCTCGCCCACATTTGCCAAGCCCTTGAGGCCGGGTGTCTCGGTGGCGCCGGGAGAGAGCACGTTTACGCGGATGCCTGTCCCTTTCAGGTCCAGGGCCCAGCTTCGGGCAAAGTTGCGGATTGCAGCCTTGGTCGCGCTGTAGACGCTGAACGCAGGAGTTCCCGTCGAACCGGTCGTGGAACCGGTGAGAATGATGGATCCGCCGGCCTGCATAAGCGGCAGAGCCTTCTGCACTGTGAACAGCGTTCCCTTGACATTGACGTCGAAGGTCAAATCGAACGATGCCTCGTCGATGGCGCCAAGCGAAGCTAGATTTCCAAGCCCGGCATTGGCGAAGAGAATGTCTATTCGTCCACTTTTCGCACGCACCGTCTCGAACAGCCGCTCAAGGTCGTCCAGATGCGAAACATCGCCCTGCACCGCGGTCACTCCGGGGCCGATCGCCTCCACCGCCCTGTCCAGTTCCTCCTGACGACGGCCGGTAATGAAAATCTCGGCACCTTCCGCCACAAACCGTTTGGCCGTCGCCAGACCGATGCCGCTGTTGCCGCCGGTTATGACGGCGACTTTACCTTCAAGTCTACCCATCTCGATCTCCTGGAAAGTGATAGCTGCTTCGCAATGGAGAATAGAGACTTGCTTTCTTTTATTAAAGTATGCACCTTTTAGTAAGTACCTACTGGAGCATGCGAAATGACAACATCTGGCTTTACCTGTGGGCTGGACGCTGCGTTGGCTGTCATCGGCGGCAAGTGGAAACCTTTGATTTTGTTCCACCTTGCCCACCAAGCGCGACGTTATGGCGATCTGAGGCGCGCCATCGGCAATGTCAGTGACAAAATGCTCATTCAGCAACTCAAGGAACTGGAGGCTGATGGGATCGTCGACCGGCTCGACTTCAAGGAAATTCCGCCGAAAGTCGAGTATTCCCTCACTGCGTTCGGCCAGACTCTCGCCGAAGCCTTGAAGCCGCTCTGCGCCTGGGGAACGGAACATATGACAGAGGTCGAGAAACTTTTGTCACGGCGCTCGGCACCGTGATCGTCCGCCTGTTCGACGATCCCGCGACCGTCGGGGTGATGCTCAATCCCGACGGCCGCTCCATGCCCTTCGTGATGGCGGCGCTCGATGCACGCGGGCAACGGCAGAAACCGAGTAGTGATGTATCGCGAGAGGATGGAAGAGGGATAAATGGGCATCGGTTGGAGAAAACATTGGCATCAGGGCCCGGAGGGGGCGAAAAGTACCTCCGGCCCCGATACCGCTTTCACTGGCCCGATACTAGCCCGATTCATTCGTCAGCAGCGGCTGCAATGCCCCATCCACGTGGCCGGCCCAGTCCGAGGGAGACATCGCCTCGTAACCCTGCTGGTCGGCGAAGGCACTGGAAATCACCACGTCGGGCCTGAGGTCACGCAACAGTCTGAGGCTTGCCACCAGAGCGTCACGATCACTCATGTCATCCATAAAGCCGTTGCTCCATTGCCCTACCCTGTTCCTGTATAGCGTATCGCCGGTAAACAGGTAGGTCTTCCCGGTCGTCGAACTGACCAGGAAGCAGGTACTGCCAGGGGTGTGGCCAGGGGTCGGAATCACCTCAATCCCGCCAGCGAGTGTTTCCCGCTCCTTGAACAACAGGTCCGGCTCCAGAATTTCCGCGAAAGCCTCACGTTCGCGGACAGGTCCTCCCAATTTCGCGCCGTAGCGCTCACGCACCCATAGAAGCGACTTACCGAGCTCATCCAGGTGGCTCAGAAAGTGCCAGTCTACGCCACCCAGTTCGGCCATGGCATCGATCTCATGTACATGGCCGGTATTGTAGAAGAGCACATTGCCTTGCTTTCGGGTAAGCAGGTAAGCGTGGGTAGTCAGCCCCGGGAACGGACTCTCCACTTCGGTTTGCCACAGGTCAGGAAAAATCTGTTTCATGGTGGTCTCCATTGTCTCGTCTTGTTGGCAAGAATGACTCGAAGCGTCCGGTTGCGAACGTTGTCAGCACTCCGACGAATATCATCAGCTGCTAGGCGACTTCTCTATATGGCACTGTCTCCCGCGCAGCCCGCGTCGCGGTCGCCCACCAGTGGAGCTGGCTCACCACCCGCTGTAACGCCGCCACGGCACGGTCCGGGCTGGCCAGACTCCCGTCATCAGCGAACTGCTCCCACACGTTGATGAAACTGACGCTGTCGCGCACCGTTACCGCATGCAGTTCCGCAAACACCTGCCGCAACTGCTCGACCGCACGCAGTCCCCCGGAAATCCCGCCGTAACTGACAAATCCAACGGGCTTGGTCTGCCACTCGGCATAGCTGGAATCGACCAGGAACTTCAGTGCCGCCGGGAAGCTGTGATTGTATTCGGGGGTGATCACAACAAAGGCGTCAGCCCGGTCGAGCTGATCCCGGAGGCGGTGGATTCCTTCGTTGGCCTGGTTTTCATGGCAACCGGGCAAATCGAGGCTGGCCGGATCGATCAGGGAGAACGTCAGGTCGTGACGTTTGTCGAGTTCTCCGGCGACCCACGCCGCCAAGGTGTCGCACAGTCTGCCTTCGCGGGTACTCCCGAGGATGACGGCTACATGGATGGGGTTGGACATGTGTTATCTCCTTTATCAGTCACTGGCTGATTCTTCATCAGGTGCACGAGGAGCCTATTACCTCAAGTTAAGTTGAGGTCAACGAACCGGATCATGGAGAATGGCTATGGGGGGAATAGTGTGAGTGGAATAGCCAGAGGGAAATAACCAGACAGACGCCAGGGGGCAAGCATGACGACAACACGAAACGGCCGGGACATACGATCCGCAATGAGTGTGGGAGAGGTCGCAAAACGCAGCGGTGTCGCGGTTTCCGCCCTCCGCTTCTACGAACAGAAGGGCCCGATCAAAAGCTGAAGCAACGCCGGTAGCCAGCGACGGTGCCAGCGAGCCATACTCAGACGGATCGCACCGTAACCACCGACGACGGGCAACGCCTTTCCGAGCGTTGGCGGGCAGAACTGGACCGCCACATTGAAGCGTTTCGACCAGCTCGGCGACTGCATCAGCTGTGGCTGCCTCTCGATCGATGCCTGCCGGCTACGCAATCCCTGGGATGAGCTGGGTGCCGAAGGGCCGGGAGCGCGGCTACTGGAGCCGGACGCTGAAGACTGATGAACACCGGTGCAGTCCCCCATGCAACAATGCCAGAGCTGATTCGCGGGTGCCGCCTACAACGCCATCGACGCCGACATGGTGGACATGGAGAGCTACGCCTGCCTGCGCGCCTGCATGCGTTTCGACGTGCCGCTGGTCTTGCTGGACGGCAAGGCGGAGTTGAACCACGTCGACGACTGGACGGCGTATCTCCACGTCATCGACGAGAAGCTGGCCGCCGCCGTGGATCGTCTGGACGAGGCACTCTAGGCTGGGAAGGAAAGGACGTTCCGGCATATTGAGGAGGCATGATGCCCACGACGCGCACGACCTCGCCCGCCCTGGAGCGAGCCCACCTGGTGTGGGACCTGTTCATCATCGTGCTGGTGATCGCCAACCTGGCGCTGCTGCTGTTCGACAGCCTCTTCCTGCTGCCGCCGCTGAACGCCGCCTTCGAGGCCGTGGCGCCCGGTCTGCACGGTGCCTACGACGAACACATTCATGCCAACTTCCTCACCATCGACCTGGCATTCGTGGCCGTCTTCCTGCTCGACGTGCTGCTGGGCTGGGCGGTGGCCATCGCCGAGCGGCACTACCACCGCTGGTTCTTCTACCCCTTCGTGCACTGGTACGACGTGCTCGGCTGCATCCCGCTGGGTGGCTTTCGGTTGCTGCGTATCCTGCGCGTCATCTCGCTGCTGCACCGCCTGCAGCGCATGGGCCTGATCGACGTGCGCCGCTGGTACCTCTACAGCGTGGTCGCCAAGTACTACGACATTCTCATGGAGGAGCTCACCGATCGCATCGCCATCCGCATGCTCGACAACGTGCAACAGGAGCTGCGCGCTGGCGACGGGCTCTCGGCACCGGTGATCGAGCGCGTGGTGGAACCGCGCAAGCAGGCGCTGATCCGCGAGATCAGCCAGCGCCTGGAAGTCATGGCGGATGATGCCTATACCCACAATCGTGACGATACGCTGCGTTATGTGCGCGGGCTGGTCGGCCGTACCCTGGCGGAGAGTCCGGAGCTTCAGCGGATTACGCGCCTGCCGCTGGGCAGCCAACTGGCTCGTGGACTGGAAGCCTCATTCTCGGACCTGGCCTGCCGACTGGTCGACGAGGCCCTGGCGGGTCTGAAGTCGAAGGAGTTCTCCAACCTGGTGGAGCACCTGGCCGAGAGCGGTTTCGATGCCTGGCTGCACACCGACCCGCAGACCGAGCAGATCACCGAGCAGGTGCTGGTGGACATGCTGGAACTGCTCAAGGAACAGATCGCGGTCAAGGGCTGGCAGCACAAATACGACTGAGCCCGCCGGCAGACAGTATCTCGAGCAACTCCCCGTGCCGCTCGGGATGCGCCACCAGCAGGCTGGCCCATTCGTCGGGCGTCGAGTCACCGGCAATATCGGTGACCGTGCAACCTGCCTCGCGGGCGATGACGATGCCGGCGGCGACATCCCACAACTCGAGCCGAGCGCCCTGGGACCAGAAGGCATCGAAGCGGCCGAGGCCAGCATAGGCGACCTCGAGAGCCGCCGAACCGGGCACACGGATGCCGGCGACTCGGGGCATCAGCGCCGTCAACTGGGCCAGGCTGGTCGGGCAGTCGCCCTTGTCGTGATAGGGCAGGCAAGTGGCGATCAGCATTTCGTGCAGGGCCCGGGCCGGCGGCGCGGCGATGCGTTGCTCGTTGCGATACGCGCCTTCCCCCGCCACCGCCCACAACATCTCGTCCAGCAGCGGCTGATAGACCACGCCGTGGGTCAATGAACGGCCTTGGCGCACGGCGATGGAGACCGAGAAGTGAGGCACCCGATGCAGGAAGTTGTTGGTGCCATCCAGCGGATCGATGATCACCGTGGTATCGCCGGCCCCGGACGGCGTCACGCCGCTTTCCTCGCCGAGAAAGGCCAGGCCGGGATGAGCGCGCTGGAGGCAGTCGATGATGATCCGCTCCGCCGCACGGTCATAGTGCGTCACGAAGTCGGAGGCCCCCTTGGCTTCGAAGTCGATGGCACCGGCAGCCTGGTAGCCCTCGAGAAGATGCGCACCGGCAAGGCGGGCAGCGTGTTGCAATGACGCGATCAGAGACGACTCGTGCATGATTCCTCCCGGGGAAGCCTGGAGCGCGCGACGCGACGATGCATCGCCAATGCCATGACGATAGCAGCGCAAGATTTCCGCGGGATGGCAGCGAGGCCGCCAGCATGTGCTTTCACCACGAGAAGTCCCTTCTTCACTGCCGCGTCGGACGAACCTTTTTTCGCATCCCCTGGCGCGTCAAGGCGATCCTCATCAGGCGCTGAAAGGTCGGGCATTCCAGATGGCTAGGAGCCGTGCAGGTCGCGGCATGACGCAATCCATCACGCAACGCGCTCAATTCCTTGATATGGCGATCCACAGCATCTGCCTTGGCAGCCAGCATGTCTCGGTCGATGCTTGGCTCCTTCCCCTGTCCCAGCATTCCGCGGATCTCGGCCAATGAGAATCCCGCAGCCTGCCCCAACGCAATCAACGCAAGACGTGGCAACACATCGGGTTCGAAGACACGACGCAGCCCTTTCCGCCCGACGGATCGAATAAGCCCGACTTCCTCGTAATAGCGCAGTTTTGAGGCGGGAACCCCGCTTTTTCGTGAAAGCTCAGTAATGTCCAGCATGCGACTTGACTTCAAGTTGACTTGAAGTAGTAGCTTATTCGATCTCAACTTGACTGCCCAAGGAAATCAAATCACATGGTGAGCTCTGATACCCATGACCGCGTCCCTCACGAGCCAGGTCACGTCGACCTGAAGTGCCTCGAAATGAAAGACTCGCTAGTAGCAGGAGCCCAGCAATGACTGACCTGACGATAGATGCCGTGCTCATTGGAATAGGTGCGACCATCTTTATGGATGTCATCGCTCTGCTGCGAAGTCGCCTGCTCAGCATTCCTTCACTGAATTACGCGATGGTGGGACGCTGGCTGGGGCATCTTCCCAACGGCACAATCGTCCACCGCCCTATCAGCAAAAGCAGCCGGGTTCGCGGCGAATCTGCCCTGGGGTGGGCTGCACACTACCTCGTCGGGATCGTTTTCGCTGCTGTATTTCTCAGTCTGGCAGGGGCGGAATGGCTCGAGCATGCGACCCTCCTACCGCCGCTAATGTTTGGTGTGCTGACGGCACTCGTCCCCTTTCTCATCCTGCAGCCTTGTTTGGGGGCGGGGATAGCCGCGCGCAAGACTCCTCGGCCGAATGTCGCCAGGCTTAGCAGCCTCTTCATACATGCCAGTTTCGGCCTTGGCTTGTGGGTCGCAAGCCAGGGATACGCGCACATGCTTCAAGGCTGACGACTGACGCATATCAGCTCCGCTCCGGCCGATGCGGGAGAGAGCCGTCATGGAGGCAAACCGATGCGAGGGACGATGCGCTGCCCGAAAGCCGGCTTCACTCACTCGTGCTGCAGGATATTGACGAGCTTGCCGAACGGGTCGCGAACGTAGAAACGCCGCACGCCCCAGGGCTCGCTGACTGGGCCGTATTCTATAGGCACGCTCGCTTCCTCGAAGCGTGCCAGCGCCGTCTCGAGATCATCGACTTCGATGGAGAGATCGGGCACCTCGGTACCCGAGCCACCCTCGGCACCAAAGCTCACCTGGACCCGCATTCGCTCGTCCGAGCCGTAGGTGCGAAACCAGCCATGATCCATGAGCCGCTCCAGGCCCAGGATGCGGCCATAGAAGGCTTCTGCCTTGTCGAGATCTTCCGTGGCCGTGTTAGCCATGATGCGTTTGACCTTCATGCGTCACCTCATCCGCGGGGCTTCTCGTGCATTCAATTCATGCATTCGATGGTTGCTCGGGAATCTCTTGCCGATGTCGATCACTGTAACTGTAGTCGCAACGTGCAATGTTCATAGAGTGACTGGCGTATCGGCTAGGCTCTGGGCGGTCGCAGTAAGCTTGGCCCCGATGACGAGCCGCAAAAAAACAGGGCCACGTCTCGGCGTGGCCCCGAAGCGGCATGGATAACGGCCTCAACCCGCCGTCAGGCTCGCAACGGCCTGGCCTAGGTAATCCTTCATGCGATCATTCATCCAGGTACTGTCCTTCAGTGCCGGTTCCTGCTCATTGGCCTGCCGGATCTTCTGGTGCGTGGCTGGGTCGTCGCCGGCAAAACGTTGCAGCAAGGCCAGCCATTCCCGGGCCAGTTGCTGCGCGGCCGGTTCCTCGGGGCGCGTGCCCTGCTCCAGCAACTGACGCAACCTGGCCATTAAGGGCGGCCACTCATGCATGCACTGCGGGTAGTTCTCTCGCATGAGATCGAACTCCGCATCCGAGAGATAGCGCCGATAGAAGGTCAGCTTGTACTCGGCGAACGCCTGCATCACGAAATCCGAGACCCGCGTGGAAATACCCAGTTGCTCCTGCGCATCGGGTTCGTTGGCATGCATGGCATTCAGCTTTTCGAGCAGAGCCGGGTCGCCGGCGGTATCACGCTCGAGTTTCGCCATCCAGCGCATCGCCAGATCCCGCGCCTCGGATGATGCGGGAGAGGTGCCCTGCTGCAACAGCGCCTCGGCTTCCTTGACCAGGTCCTTCCATTCCGCCCAGCGTGCGTTGTCGGCCTGGTAGAGCGGCAATCGATCGAGCTCCTCCGGGGAGAAGTAGCGGTCGTACATCGTCATCAACTCCAGTGTTTTCAGCCAGTCGTCCATTGCCGGTTCCTCGCCGTTCACGACCTGGCGATGCAGGTTCGCCAGACGGTCGCGCAGCTGAGTCTTCTGCACGATCTGGTGTTCCAGCAGGCGCATCTGCCGCTCGATGACGGTCGACAGCGGTGGAGACGGCTGGTCGAGCAAGGTGCCGATATCGGCCAGCGACATACCCAGGGAACGCAGCGCCTGTATGCGATGCAGGCGCGCGACATCCTGGCGTCGATAGAGCCGATAACCGGCGTCGGAACGCGTGGAGGGCTTGAGCAGGCCGATGTCGTCGTAATGGTGCAGCGTCCGGACGGTCAGTCCGGTGCGTCTGGCCAGTTCACCGACACGTAACAGCATGCTGTATCTCCTCTCCTCCACGCGTGGCTGAAGTCTGGCGCCTCACGTCGCGTGAGGGTCAAATGCCCCGTAACAAAATCTCGCAACACGCATACTCAGGTCCTGTTGATGGATAATCCGCCGTCCACGAGCATCGCGCTGCCACTCACGAAACTCGAGGCCTCGGAGGCCAGGAATAGCACGGCCTTGGCGATTTCCTCGGGGCTGGCGATCCGCTTGAGGGCATGCAGTCCTTCGACGAAGTCCCGTACCTCCTGCGTCGCATCCGGTGCGTTCACCATGTTGGCAGGCGTATCCGCCCCGCCCGGAAGGAGGGCGTTGACCCGCAGGCCCTGCGCACCGTGCTCGACGGCCAGCGTTTTGGCCAATCCGATGAGCCCGGCCTTGCTCGCCGCATAGGCCGACATACCGGGTATGCTGGCCGTGTAGCCAACGAAGCTCGAGGTGAAGATCAGCGAGCCACCGCCTCGCTCAAGCAGCGCCGGCACCTGGTGTCTGGCGCCCAGAAACGCTCCGGTGAGGTTCGTTTCGATCACCTGACTCCACTCCTCGCGCGTCAGCTCGGAGGCGGGCGCCATTCGCCCGATCACGCCAGCATTGTTGAAGGCAATGTCGAGGCCGCCGAAGCGGCCGACGGCTGTGTTGACCAGCGCCTTGGTGTGCGCTTCTTCCCGGACATCCCCCACCACGGCAATGGCGTCACCGCCCAATGCCCTGATGTCCTCCACGACCCCATCGAGTTCTGACTGACGCCGCGCGCCAAGAACGACCTTCGCCCCTTCACTGGCGAACAACAGTGCCGTGGCACGACCGATGCCGGAACTGGCTCCCGTGATGATGGTGACCTTTTGCTGAAGTGTCTGCATGATTTCCCCCTTTTTCCGATGGAATGAGGAACCGATGACGCCAAGAACTCGCCATGCAAGTTGCGGTTCCCATGCCAACTCTCGTGGAGAGAGCTAATCCAAGCACTCCGTTTCTTGTGCTCGAATCGCCATCGGGTGGGTCATGCACGACGTATGCTCGACGACCCGTTGAAGCGAGCGCCGAGCTGAGCGACTGGTTCGTGAATCACGAGGAAGGAGACGTCGTCCCAACCGAGTGTCGGGTCGCTGGTCATGGAGGGGGTTGGCGACTCACTTCATCTCGAAGCCACGTTCGACCAGGAAGTCCCGCATGTGCGGACGCAGCTTGGTCGCGAAGAGCGGTGTCAGATTGCGGGACCAGTCGGAGCTCTTGTTGCCTCCCTTGCGTTCGCTGTAATAGCGCTGCATGGACGCATCGAAAGCGGCCACGTGCGCCTCGTCGTCCTCGTAGACATCTTCCTTGAGGATCGCCTCCACCGGCAGGCGCGGCTTGATGTCCGGCTCGTCGGCCGGATAGCCAAGGCACATGCCAAACACCGGATACACGTGCTTCGGCAGCCGCAGCAGGTCACTGATGGCTTCCGGATTGTTGCGGATACCGCCGATGTAGCAGATGCCCAGGCCCTCGGACTCGGCGGCAAGCGCCACGTTCTGCGCCATCAGCGCCGTATCGACGCTGGCCACCAGCAACTGCTCGGTCGTCCCTCGCGTGACAGCGGCACCGGTACGCTCGGATGCCTCGGTAGGCCGCTTCATGTCGGCACAGAACATCAGGAAGTCGGAGCAACTGACGATATAGTCCTGACCACCGGCCAGCTCGGCGATCCGCTCGCGATTGCTCGGGTTCTTCACGTGGATGACGCTGTAGGCCTGCACATGGCTGGACGTGGCAGCTGCCTGGCCGGCACGGATCAGCTCGAGCAGCGTCTCGCGGGGAATCCGCTGCTCGGTGAACTGGCGAATCGAACGGTGGGACTTCATCAACTCGATGGTAGGGTTCATGCGACCTCGCAGGATGCAGAATCGAATGGGACAAACCCATCAATATAGTTAACCTGCTTATAATTTTCCACTATCAATGTCGTGCCCCTGGGCCAGATCACCCCGCCCCGCCGATGGCATCCCCCTTTTCCAGCGCCTTGAACGCCTCAGCAATCGTGGGCGGTGCCGTGGGACGGGCATGCATCGACGTCAGGTATGCTCTCAACCTCGGCGCCTCATCAAGCATCTTCTCTTCGTTCGCCCAGTCCAGCGTATAGGCGGCATTGAAATCGGCCACGCTGAGCCGGTTGCCCACCATGACATCACGATCCGCCATGTGCCGCTCGAGCACGGCCACCATCTCCACGCATTCCTGCCGGGCCAGCGCGGCATCCTCAGGCAAGCGCTTATCTTCCGGATAAAGGAAGGTATGGCGAGCGATGCGCCACAGAGGGGCCTCGATTTCGGTCGCCAAAAAGAAGATCCAGCGATACATCTGGGCCCTTTCCTCCACGGTCTCGGGCATGAACCCCGATTGGGGATGTTTCTCGGCCAGGTAGAGCTGGATCGCCGACGACTCGGTCACCACCAGATCCCCATCGACCAACACGGGAACCCGGGCCGCCGGGTTGAGGGAACGAAAGTCCCGCTGCAGGTGCTCACCTTGCAGAAGGTCCACCGGGCATATCTCGTACTCCAGGCCTAGCTCGTTGAGCAACCAAAGAACACGCAGGGCACGTGTCGGAGGTGCTCCGTATAGCTGGATCATGGTCAACTCCCTCGATTGATAGACATCGTGACGTTTCTTGATGCCTGATATGGTCGAACGGGAGCCTGTCGAATCGACACCCGCAATGCGACAACCTGCCTCAGGAAAGATAAATCAGAAACAAGTAAAGTAGAGAATGTCAGTTTGGCCAAGGTTGGCCTCTGCACTCAGCGTTCAGACGCCAGCATTTTCGAGGGAGTCGATCTAATGAAGAAGGTTACTGCATTATCTGCCATTTTCCTGGCCCTGGCAGGTGGAGCTTTCTCCTCTTCCGCATTGGCATCTTATGGCAAGGGTGACATTTACACGCGGGTAGGCGTTGCCAAGGTCGATCCCAAGAGTGACAACGGCAACTTCAATTCCATTGGCGTCAGCGACGTCGATGTCGACTCGGACAGAGGTGCGGCCTTTACCCTCGGATATCGCTTCATGGACAAGGTGGGCATCGAGCTGCTCGCGGCAGAGCCCTTTGAACATGACATCGCGCTGGACGGCGCCAACATTGCCTCGACCAAGCACCTGCCACCCACCTTGACCGTTCAATACTATCCTTTGGGTGGCACGACATCACCGGTTCAACCCTATGCGGGCGTTGGGGTCAATTACACCCACTTTTCCGATGAGCACGTCAACGGCGGCAACCTGGAGCTGGATGATTCCTGGGGCGTTGCCGCTCAGCTCGGCGTTGACCTGCTGCTCGACGATCACTGGGCGCTCAATGCAGCCGCCTGGTATCTGGATATCGACACGGATGCCACGGCAACCATCGGCGGCTCAAGTTACGACACCACGGTCGATATCGATCCCCTGGTGGTCATGGGTGGCATTAGCTATCGATTCTGAAGGTCATGGCAGTGCCTGAAGCATTAAAAAAACCGAGCCCAATGGCTCGGTTTTTATTATCCAGTCATCCATCAACCTTATAGTTTCTTCTCTGACCATCTCCACAATCAACCTGGAGATAATGCTGGCTCATGGAATGCTGAACCTTTCGTCACAGGGGCGATGGATTACCAGGTGATCTGTCGCCCTTCCTTGAAGACGGCCTTGAGCGTCTTTTCCGGATACTCGAGCACTCCGAGGTCCTCATCGGGCTGCCCTTCCCACAGGGCCAGGTCAGCCAGTGCCCCAGGGCGTATCACGCCAATCTCTCCTTCACGGTCAAGCAGGCGAGCATTGTTTGAGGTCGCCTGCTTGAGCACTTCAATGGGCGAAAAGGTTTCTCCGCGCAACATGAATTCGCGCATTTGATAACGTTGCATCTCACCGAGCAAGTCACTGCCCAAGCCGACCTGAACGCCGCTATCCCGGAGGAGCTCCAGGGCATCCAGACCTTGTTGGCGAACATCTTCTACCTTGGCGCAGCTAACCGCAGGTAATCCCATCTCCTTTCCATACTTGGCCAGTGCCTCGTACGTGCTGACCGTGGGCACAATAAAGGCTTCACGTTGCTTGGCCAGCTCACAAGCTGACTTGTCGATCAGATTGGCATGCTCTATCGAGCGCACCCCGTATTCCAGGCAACGCGAGATGGCTTCAGGAATATAGGCATGCGCCAGACAATATTTGCCCCATGCCTTCGCTTCCCAGACGATCGCCCGGATCTCGTCTTCCGTGTATTGCAACACATCTATCGGATCAGAGGGTGAGGCCACGCCGCCGCCAGCCATGATCTTGATATGGTTGGCTCCCTTGCGCAGCTCGTCCCGAGCGGCGTGCTGCACGTTTTCCACGCCATCGGCGATGCGGGAAATACTCGTTGAGGCCCCGCAACCACAGAGGCATCCACCCTCGAATGGCGTCCAGTCACCATGCCCTCCGGTCTGGCTCAAGGCCTTGCCACAGTAAAAGAGCCGGGGACCATCGATCAGCCCTTCTTCAACGGCTTGTGCCAGCCCGTAATCAGCCCCCGCTGCGTCCCGGACACTGGTGAACCCCCGCCTTAACATGGCGCGCAGTGAATGATGCGCAAACTGTGCGACATAGGAAGGCGCCATCAAGTCGACCTGCTTGAGACTCGCCGATGCCGCAAGAACATGCACGTGTGCATCGATCAACCCAGGTGTCAGCGTCGCTCCGGCGGCATCGATCACATCAGCGTGGGCCGAGCTCTCGACACCGTCGACGATGTGACTGATGCGGCCGTCTTCGATCACAACGCTCTGGTCGTCCTTGACGGTCTCGCTGAGACCATCGAAAAGTCGGCAATTCTTGATGATCAGCATGCAGAACTCCTTATCCTCGTGTGGTTTGCGTGTGGCTCGATGCGGGTTGTGTCAACAGGCTGACAACAACGAGCGCGAACGTGGCCAATGGCATGGCGACCAGCACGCTGTTCCACTCGAGCGGTTTGCTCAGGCCGATCTCCCAGATCAGCGTGACCGCACCACCGGTGAGCATGCCGGCCAGCCCTCCTGAAGGCGTGGCACGCTTCCATAGCAGGGCGGCGAGCAAGGCCGGGGTGATGGCCGCCCCGTACATGCCGTACGAGTACATCTGGATGGCCAGAACACTGGGGAAAAACGCACCCAGGATATAAGCGACAATCCCCAGCGCCGTAACACTGATTCGATTGAAGATCAGGCGTTTCGCTGCCGGGATCGAGACCTTGAACAGGCCGGTGATGATATCCTGTGTCAGATTGGCCGAAGACGAGAGCAAATAGGAATTCCCCGTCGTCAGGATGAGGGCCACGACCGAAGACAGCAGCAATGCGCCCAGCACGCTCGGCAATCCTTGCTGTGCCATGACCAGCATGGCGGTGTCAGGATTGATATCGGGGAATAACACGCGTGTGCTACTGACCAAGAGGACGATAAGCACGATGCAGACAAACCCCGTGACCATGAATCCCATCGCCGAACGGCGAGCCGTGCCTGAGTCCCTGGCTGCGGCAAAACGCTGGAAGAGATTCTGGTCACCAAGCAGCAGGAGAAACAAGGGCAGGAAATAGCTGATTGCCTACCATGCACTGAGCCCCCCGGTCAGGGTACGTTGTTCGCTCGGCAAGGCCGCCAGCATGCCCGAGAACCCACCAAGTTCGCTCAAGACAATCGGTACACCAATCAACATGCTGACAAAAATGATGATCGCGCTGATGAAATCTGTGTAGGCAACCGACACCAGCCCACCCAGCATGGCAAGCAGGGTAATGATGCCTGCCGATATCAGTGTGCCCTGCCAGGTCGGCAGGCCGAAGGCAATGTTGAGCGCATAGCCACCACCCAGAAACTGATAGGAAACGATACCGATGTAGGCCAGCAGGATGATCAGTGAAGCGACCGTACGCGCCAAGCTTCCGTACCGGCTCTCAATCAACTCGGGAATGGTCGTCGCCTCGGAGTCACGGATACGCCTGGCCAGGAACCAGTACATGATGAACGCCCCGATGGGCGTGCCGGCGAAAAAGAAAATCGCGGCCCCCGGACCGTTCTGGAAGACAAAGCTCGCACCGCCAATCACCGATCCAGAACCGACAAAGGTGGCAAGTAGCGTCCCCGTTACGACGAAGAATGGCAGCGAGCGCCCCGCTACAAGGAAGTCGGCATCATCACGGACTTTGCGCTTCGAGAAATAGATGCCTGCCAGGACCATCAAGATCAGATAAGCAATCAATATAGTTTCATGCATGACTTCAATTCCTGATTGAGATTGTTATGGGTAGGAGATGGCGCACGGAAGAGTGATAGCGCACCGTCACGCTCAGGAAGCGACTTCCTGTCGCAGAATGGCTTTCCAACTGTTCAATAGTTCGTTGAAATATTGAGAATCTTCTCGGAACACGCTCTGCGTTCCCATGCCACGAAGCAGGTTCATGGAAAGATTCATCAAATGACGGGATCTCTCGGGAGGAAGATGGGGAAACAGCCGTTCCCAGATATCATCGATGCGTGAATGGAAGCGCCGCACCTGGGGCGTCAACAGATTCTTGAAATCCGGCTCGTGGCGTGCCTTCAGGGCAATTTCGAGCGTCACCATATATAACTGACCGCTCATGTAATGCCACACCAGATCGAGAAACCCATCCAGCGTCAGATGACCGTCGTGAAACTCATCGGCACCGCAAGCCAATGCCTCGACGAACTCATCCAGCACCTTCTCGATGGCATGGACCAACAGGTCGTCCTTGTTGGCAAAGTGGTGCGTCAAGGCCCCTTTCGATACACCGGCCTCGCCGGCGACGCGATCCAGCCGGAAGCTGTGAAACCCATCGCGTTCCAGGCAGATCAGCGCGGCATTCAGTAGCTTACGGCGTGTTTCCCAGCTTTTGCGTTGCTGCCACTTCATGATGATGGTCTCTTCGTTGGCGCTTGTTGTTGTATGGCCTCTCACACAGATAGCATCGCAAAAAACAAACCGTCAAGTCGGTTTTATTATTGGAAATCACGGTTTCACCCACCCTTCAGCAGTGGCCCCTATGCCACCCAGGCTGGCCAGCAGGTGCTGCTAAGCCTAAGTGACCTCAAGCCTTCATCAGTGCCACCGAGGACCATAAGCCGGGACGTAACGCTATACGCTTATAGCCAAGGCAGCCCTGGCTGGACAATACCGTGCTCCATGTTCAACCACGGCCCCTTGTCTTGCGGAGCTCATGAGTTGCCAAATGGCCACGCCTTGCATAGCATACGAAACATATACGAATCATATATAAGTGAGGTCGTCATGGGGATCGTGAAAATTTCCGAGGACATGCATGAGGTTCTACGCCTCACCAGTCACGCGCTTAGCCGGTCGATCAATGCCCAAGCCGAGCATTGGATGCGCATCGGCATGCTGGCTGAGCTACATCCGGATCTGGATCATAGCGAACTCAGTCGCTTGCTGATCCGCGCTGAACAGGCAGGCGGGCTGGATTTACAAGCACTTGCCGGCGCCAAGGGCCTTGCACAGGCCCATGACGAAGAGGCGGCTTCCCATGGGTAGCGAGATCACGATCCACACGCCTACCGACCTGGCCATGTCCCGTACTGCCGGAAAGCTGGCCGCTGAAGTGCTCACCATGATTGCGCCTTATGTTCAGCCGGGGGTCACGACCGACGAACTTGACCGGATCTGCAACGATTACATCGTCAACGTGCAGCAAGCCATTCCGGCTAACGTGGGCTATCAAGGCTTCACGAAGACAATCTGCACCTCTATCAATCATGTGGTGTGTCACGGCATACCGTCGGACAAGGCGTTGAAGGATGGCGACATCGTCAACATCGATGTCGCGCTGATCAAAGACGACTGGTATGGCGATACGAGTCGCATGTACTTCGTTGGCACGCCCAGCACCAAGGCACGGCACTTGGTGAAAACGACCTATGACGCCATGCGTGCCGGTATTCACGCCGTGCGCCCCGACGCGACGCTCGGAGATATCGGGCACGCCATTCAAACCGTTGCCCACCGGAACGGTTATAGCGTCGTTCAAGAGTATTGCGGGCACGGCATCGGCCGGGTCTACCACGATGAGCCGCAGATTCTGCATTACGGGCAGCCAGGAGAGGGACTGCAACTCAGGCCCGGCATGATCTTTACCATCGAACCCATGATCAATGCGGGAAAACGTTTCGTGAGAACGTTGAGCGATGACTGGACAGTCATCACGAAGGACCGCTCCCTATCGGCTCAATGGGAGCACATGGTGGCCGTCACCGAGGAAGGTTTCGAGGTTCTGACGTCCTGGCCCGACCATCCCGAAGACTACCCTGCCATATAAAATGGGGCCGAGTGCCGGCCATGATCGATCCCCTGAAGCAGGACCACGCCCTGACGCGGTCCTGCGAGTACGGTGGACATTCATGCCTCACGGGCTTCGGTGCCCACTGGGCTGGCGAGCCACCGGCGGCTTGCTCGGTGACATCGGTCACTCGGCTGCCTCGCCCGCAGCCAGCCACGGATCAATGGTGTCGCGGTGGTTGTCGATCCACTGCTGGGCGCCTTCCTCGGGGTCACCGACTTCCTCAATGGTCGCCATGAGTCCACCGAGGCTGTCGTCGTCCATTTTCCAGGCATTCAGCACCTCGGTCAGCCAGGGATCATCGCCGGCGAAGTCGCCGCGCGAGAACCAGTAGATGGTTTCGTTCTCGCCATAGACGCCCTCGGGATCCTCGAGATACTTGAGATCATATTCGGCGAAGGCCCAGTGCGGGCTCCACAGGGTCACGACGATGGGTTCCTCGCTTGCGTAGGCACCGTCGAGGGCCGCCATCATGGCGGGGCCTGAGCTGTTGACCTGCGACAGCG
This sequence comes from Halomonas caseinilytica, assembly GCF_001662305.1. Lineage (GTDB taxonomy): Bacteria > Pseudomonadota > Gammaproteobacteria > Pseudomonadales > Halomonadaceae > Halomonas > Halomonas caseinilytica. Next base: position 111,342 of record NZ_BDEP01000005.1, on the reverse strand, counting down.
GCAGTTCGTACTGCTCGATGGCGTCGTCGGTCAAACCGGCGATCGCGGAGCCACTGTCGATGCCCAGGATCGAGGGACTGCCTTGATACTCGAAGTCATCCGCACGTTCCTTGAGTTCCGGAATGGTGTCGATATCGACGTAGCTGGGCACGACCAGCCCCAGCCCGGCGCCCTCGTACCAGGCATCGTGCACCTGGAGCTCGTCCTTGTAGGGTTCGAGGAAGGGCTTGTCGGTGATCGGCAGCCAGATCTCCATGGAGATATCGATGTCACCCTGGGACATGGCCGCGTAGAGCGCATTCTTGCTAACATTGGAGAGTTTGACGTCGTAACCGTACTCGTCCTCCAGCAGAATCTTCCACATATTGGCGACGGCGATATTCTCGGCCCAGTTATTGGTGCCGATGACCAGTTCCTTGTCCTGTGCCATGAGGGCCTGGCTCGCCGGGATGAGGGCAAGAGCCAGCAATGCGGATGAGGCTTTCTTCATTTGAGAGGTCTCCCCGTTCTCGCGTTATGTTATCGATGCTCGATAGTAACAAGGTCTGTGCCCTTCCCCGCCCCTGGATTGAGAATGCCGGCCATGAGAAAAGGGAATGGCAGCGACGCCCCTGCCGGGACACGGCCTAGGCCGTCAGCCTGGGATCGAAGGGATAATCCGACAGCAGCTCGACCCGGCCGTCGTCGCGAATATACAACTGTTCCTCGAGCTTGACGCCCTCGCCGCCGTCCTCGTGGCCGATGAAGCTTTCCACGCAGAGCGTCATGCCTCTTCCACAACCCGCCATGATGAGCGCACCATCTTGATCTCGTTGGGCACCTTGAAGGCACGCGCCAGTTCAAGGGGCTCCTGGGCGTCCAGCACGCGATAGCCGCGCCGCTGCAACTCGAAGGCCGCCTCCGGGGTGGCACTCTCGATGGCGATGTGCTCACTATCACCGCACCGGCGCACCAGTCCGCGGAATCTCGTCGATAGTGGGTTCGCAGTCTGCCGGCTCATGGGTGAGCAGCAGGAGATCCAGGGCCACCAAGCTAGCTACCGCTGAGCCCCCTCCCCGAATACCATCAGCCTCCGCAGTTTTACGGACTTTTTACGTCACCTCGTGCTTTCATGTTTCTCATCGTCGGTGAGGTGGATGCAAAGGAGGGCCTCTTTCATGCCTGACGTCCGGAGGGTCACGGATGCACTGCGCCGGTGGGCACCCATTCTCAAGGTGCTCGCCGTGTTATGGGTAGTGCTGGCCATGTTCATGGCGATTCCACTGCTGATACTGATCGTCGAAGGCGAGCCCGATGCCATGGCATTCGGCCTGTCGATCGCCATCGTGCTCGCGGCGGCGGCGCTATCGTGGCTCGTTACCTGGCGAGTTCCCATCAGCCTCAAGCCCTGGCAGATGTTCGTGCTGACGACGCTGAGCTGGGTGACCATCAGCGGCTTTGCCAGCCTGCCGCTGGCGCTGGGCGCACCACAACTGACCCTGACCAACGCGGTCTTCGAATCCGTCTCGGCCATCACCACCACAGGGTCGACGATACTGGTGCATATCGAGGAGCTCTCGGATGGCCTCAAGCTCTGGCGCGGTATCATGCAGTGGCTCGGCGGCATCGGCATCATCGTCATGGGGATCGCCATCCTGCCGTTCCTCAAGGTAGGCGGCATGCGCCTGTTCCACACCGAATCCTCCGACTGGTCCGACAAGGTGATGCCACGCACGGGCGGCATCGCCAAGGCGACCCTGAGCATCTACTGTGGCTTCACCGCGCTGGCCGCACTGGCCTACTACCTGGGCGGCATGACCCCGCTCGATGCCGTCGTGCATGCCATGACCTCACTGGCCACCGGCGGCTTCGCCAACTCCGATGCGTCCTTCGGCGCCTATGCCGAACAGCCACAACTGCTCTGGATGGGCAGCCTGTTCATGCTGTGCGGCGCCTTGCCGTTCGTGCTCTACATCCGCTTCCTGCGGGGCTCGCGCCTGGCCCTGGTGCGTGACCAGCAGGTACAAGGCCTGCTGTTGCTGCTGCTGATCGTCATCCTGGCACTCACGGCCTGGCGAATCGGTCAGGGCTCGGCACCTTTTACCTCACTGACTCACGTGACGTTCAACGTCATCTCCGTGGTCACCACCACGGGCTATGCCTCCGATGATTACAGCGCCTGGGGGGCCATGCCCGTCGTGGCCTTCTTCTATCTCACCTTCGTGGGCGGATGCAGTGGTTCCACCAGCGGCGGCATGAAGATCTTTCGGTTCCAGGTGGCCATGCTGCTGCTGCGCAACCAACTGCGTTATCTGATCCACGCCAGCGGCGTCTTCGTCTCGCGCTACAACAACCAGCCGCTGACCGATGACATCACCCGAGGTGTGGTGGCCTTTTCGTTCTTCTTCTTCCTGACGGTCGCCGGCCTGGCCCTTGGGCTGAGCCTGCTGGGACTCGATCTCATCACGGCCCTGACCGGTGCGGCCACGGCGGTCACCAATGTCGGCCCCGGCCTGGGCGAGACGATCGGTCCTGCCGGCAACTTCGCGCCATTGCCGGATGCCGCCAAGTGGCTACTCTGCGCAGGCATGCTGATGGGCCGCCTGGAGATCCTCACGGTACTGGTTCTGCTGACGCCCATGTTCTGGCGACAATAGCGGCCTCTTTGCCATGACGTTTGACGTGACTTTCCCATGATGCCGGACAACGCTCAGGAAGCCGCCATGACCCGATCGTCCAACACCTCCTTGCATGGCCCGCGTGTGCTGGCGGCGCTCAGCGGTAGCAGCGAGGATGCCGCGCTGATCCGCTCGGCTCACCGTCTCGCCGAACGCGAGCAGTTGCCCTGGGGGGCTGTGCATGTCGACGGCGGCCGCCTCGATGCCGACAGACGCCTCGTCCTGGAGCAGGACGCTTCCAAGGTCGCTCGCCTGGGCGGCGAAATGCACACGATCCAGGGTCAGGACCGTGTGGCGGAGCTGCTCCATTACGCCGACGAGCACCGTATCACGACCCTGCTGGTGGGCTGTTCGCGTCCTTCCGGATGGCGCTTCTGGCGTCGCTCGCTACCCGAGCGCCTGCTCCATGCGGGCGGCGCATTCGACCTGGTCATGATCGCCGAGACCAGCAAGCGTCCCCGCTTCCGTCCACGCAGGACCTGGCAGCGATTCCAGTTGCGCGAACCCGCGATCGCGACGGCGACGTCCCTTTGTGCCCTGGGGTCCGCCTGGCTCCTGCAGGCCTGGCTGGAGCTGGCCGACCTCTCCCTGGTGTTTCTCGCAGCCGTACTGGCCAGTGCGGCCCTCGCCGGTACCAGGGCGGCCATGCTGAGTGCCTTCTTGGGGTTCTTGTCCTTCAATTTCTTCTTTATGCAGCCCCGCTTCTCGCTGGCCATCCTCGAGAAGGAACAACTGCTCACCGTAGTCTTTTTCCTGCTGGTCGCCGTGGTGGTGGGCCAACTCGCCGGGACCGGGCGTCGACGCCTGCACGCCCTGCGTCACAGCCAGGAGCAGTCCCAGCGACTGCTGGCCTATTCACGCTCCCTCTCCGCGGCGACCGATCGGGAACAGGTGTGCGATATCGGCCTCACTGCGCTGGAGCGATGGCTGCATGTCCCGGTCGCCTTCCTGGATTTCGAGCCAGGTGGCAGCCATCCATGCATTCGGCAGGCCATACCACAGGGAACCGTACCGGATGCGCCAGCCCTGACCGCAGCAAGCTGGAGCTGGCAGCACCAGCGCCCCAGTGGCGTGGGTACCGGGCAGCTCGACGAGGACGACCAAGGCTGGCGGATGCTGCCCCTGTCGGCACGGGGGCGGAGCATCGGCATGGTGGGCATCAAGCTCGGGCAGCGCCCCGCGCCATTGAGTCCCGATCACGAAGCGCTGCTGGAGTCGCTGGTCGGCCAGCTGGCCATGGCACTGGAACGGACACGCCTGGTCGGCGAACTGGAAACGACGCGGGTCTCGGAAGAGAACGAACGCCTGCGCTCGGCACTGCTTTCCTCCGTCTCCCATGACCTGCGCACGCCCCTGGCGTCGATCATCGGTTCGGCGAGCTCGTTGCGCGACCTGGAAGCGCAGTTGAGCCCGCAGGACAAGGCGGAACTGCTGGACGGCATTCTCAGCGAGAGCGAACGCCTCGACCGCTATATCCAGAACCTGCTGGACATGACCCGGCTGGGACACGGCAACCTCAAGCTCGAGCGCGACTGGATCTCCCTCGACGACCTGGTGTCGGCTGCCGTGCAACGCCTGGCGCCAGCGCTGTCCCCCCTCGAGCTTCGACTCGACTGGCCCACGGACCTGCCGCTGTTGCATGTTCATCCCGCCCTGATCGAGCAGGCACTGGTCAACGTCATCGACAACGCCGCACGCTTCTCCCCACCGGGCGGCCAGGTGTGCATCCAGGGCCGGCTCGATACCGACCACCGGCAGCTCGAGATCCGGGTGATGGACCAGGGGCCGGGCATCGCTCCCGAGATGCGGGAAGCTGTGTTCGACATGTTCCACACCGGCAGCGAAGGCGACCGCAGCCGCTATGGCAGTGGCCTGGGGCTGGCCATTTGCCAGGGCATGGTCGGCGCGCATGGTGGCAGTGTCGATGCCAGGCTCGGCCCGCAGGGGATCGGCACCATGATCACCCTCCATCTGCCCCTGCCGGTCACGGAGGACACGCAAGACTCGGAGCCCCCTCATGCCGACTGAACGCGACCGAGTGCTCGTCATCGACGACGAACCACAGATCCGACGCTTCCTGCGCATCAGCCTGGTCTCCCAGGGCTTCAGCGTGATCGAGGCCGAAACGGGAACCCAGGGCCTCGCTCGGGCCCGCGAGGAAGCCCCCGACCTCGTTCTGCTCGACCTGGGACTGCCCGACATGGACGGGCAAGCCGTGCTGGATGCGCTGCGGGCGCAGAGCGACATCCCGGTCATCATCGTCTCCGTGCGTGGTCAGGAAAGCGAAAAGGTCCGCGCACTCGACAATGGTGCCAATGATTACGTCACCAAGCCGTTCGGTATCCAGGAACTCCTCGCTCGCGTACGCGCGCTGCTGCGCCACCGGCGACGGCCGGACACCACGGGCGACGTCGAATGCTATCGACACGCAGGGCTGACCATCGACCTGTCAGCCCATCGCGTCAGTCTGCATGGCGACCCTGTGCATCTCACGCCCAAGGAATACGCCGTGCTCGCCCTGCTGGTCCGGCAGGTCGGGCGCGTGGTGACACAAACCCAGTTGCTGCGCGATATATGGGGCGCCGATCACGCCCACGATAGCCACTACCTGCGCATCGTGATCAGCAAGCTACGCCACAAGCTGGGCGACGATCCACAGTCGCCACACCTGTTGCAGACCGAAGCGGGCATCGGCTATCGCTTGCTGGCCCCTCGAGATCCCGAGGCATAACCGGTCGCCTTGATGTCGGTACGTCCGAGCCACCGCTTCGAGCGGCTTTTCCGTCTCCTGGCGAGGATTTTTTCGGCACCCGGTCGGCAAAGCCGGGGTCGGAGGCCTATGATGGTGGTTTGTCATCCGCATCGGGAGAACGCGTGATATGTCGTCCCTGTCCTTCAAGCCACGCCCTCGCGGCGGTCGCTGGCCCGTCGTGCTGGGTTGGCTGGGTGTCCTCCTGCTGGTGATATCGGTGGCACTGATGGGCGCCGCGGGTCCGGCCTACCGCCTGGAGTGGCTGTCGCTGGGGTCCTCGTTCACATTGCTTCGCCAGGGTTCACACTTGGCCCTGGGGGCGGGCGTGCTCGGCCTACTGACCTTCATGGTGGCCGGACTATGCCGGCGCTGGCGGCCGGCACTGGTCGGCATGGTGGTGATCCTGGCCGTGGCCGCAACCATCGCGCTGCCAGCACAGATGATGCACATGGCCCGCACCGCGCCGCCGATCCACGACATCACCACCGACATGACCGACCCGCCCGCCTTCGAGGCCCTGGCTGACGAGCGCCAGGCGGCACCCAACGCAGTCGCCTATCCCGGCAAGCCCTTCGCCCGGCAGCAGCGCATTGCCTATCCGCGCCTCGCGCCGCTCACCCTGGATAAGCCCCTGGCGCGCGTCATGGCCGCCGTGGAAGCCACGGTCGATGCCCGTGACTGGCACGTCGCCGAGGTCACGTCCCACCGGCTCGAAGCCACCGCTACCACACGCTGGTTCGGCTTCGAGGACGATATCGTGGTCCGGCTGACGGAGACGCCGAGCGGCGTTCAGGTCGACATGCGCTCGGCCTCTCGAATCGGTCGCAGCGACCTCGGCACCAATGCGGCCCGCATCCAGACCTTCCTCGAGGACGTGGCGCAGCGCCTGCGGGAATAGCGTCGACACGCCTTCACAGCCTGACCCGATTCGCTATCATCATGGCTCATCAATGCATCAGGGAGTCGATCATGAGCCTCGCCAGTGTGCGCGCCTTTCTCGCCGAAAACGCCCCCGACATCGAGATACTCGAACTCGAGACCAGTACGGCCACCGTCCAACTGGCCGCCGAGGCGCATGGGGTGGCGCCCGGCCAGATCGCCAAGACCCTGGCCTTCCGGATCGGCGATAGACAGGTACTGGTGGTGGCCAGTGGCGACGCGCGCTTCGACAATCGCAAGATGCGCGATGCCTTCGCCGGCAAGGCCAAGATGCTCGATGCCGAGACCGTGCTGGCACTGACCGGCCATCCCGTGGGCGGCGTCTGCCCGTTCGGCCTGGCCACGCCGCTGCCGGTCTACTGCGATGCCTCGCTCAAGGCCTACGACGAGGTGCTGCCCGCCGCCGGCGAGGTGAACAGCGCCGTCCGCCTCGCGCCGGCCCGGCTCGCCGAACTCGTCGGCGCCGAGTGGGTGGATGTCTGCAAGACACCGGAAATCGCCTGAACCATGGCAGATCTCGCGTGGTACCAGTATGCGCTCATCGGCTTGATCTTCGCCTGGAGCGGCTTCGTCAGGACGAGTCTGGGCTTCGGTGGCGCGGTGCTGGCCTTGCCCTTTCTGCTGCTGGTCCTCGATGAGCCGCTGGTCTTCCTGCCGATCGTCGCCATCCATCTGTTGATCTTCTCGAGCTGGATCGCTTGGCGCGGCCATCGCCAGGCTAGCAACTCCGAGGCCGGACAAGGGAACGATGGCGGCAACATCGATTGGGCTTACCTATTCCGGGCACTGAAGATCATGATCGTGCCGAAGCTGATCGGCGTGGTGGGTCTCCTGACCCTGCCGGGCCACATCATGTCGATCATCATCTTCGCGATCGTGCTCGTCTACGGCACGAGCTACCTGCTGAACAAGCCGTTTCGCAGCCAGGGCAAGGTGGTCGATTGCACCTTGCTGGGACTGGGCGGCTATGTCAGCGGCACCTCGCTGATCGGCGCGCCCTTGATCGTCTCGGTGTTCGCCAGCCATGTGGCGAAGCACCAGCTGCGCGATACCCTGTTCGTGCTGTGGTTCATCCTGGTGGCGATCAAGATGGTCTCGTTCCTCATCGCCGGCGTGGACCTGCAACTGATCCACCAGCTCTGGCTGCTGCCCTGTGCGCTGGTCGGCCATCTGCTCGGCGAACGCGCCCACCGCTACATGCTGTCCGCCGGCAGCGGCGTTTTCTTCCGTGTGCTCGGTGCGGTGCTGATCCTGGTCAGCGTGCTCGGGCTGATCGTCGGGTCCGGCTGAGGGAATCTCCTCAGCCACGCGTCGCCAGGGCACGGCGACATTCCTCGCGGTAGGCATCGAGTTGCCTCGCGGGATCGGCCGGAAGTCGCCCCAGCTCGGCGGCCAGCTCGAAGAAGCCCGTCGCCGGCAGCCCCTCGCCTCGCTGACTGACGACCAGAGCGGCAATCATGGGACGCCCCTGCTGAGCGTCCTCGCGCATCAGCGCTTCCAAGGCCGTCGTCACGCGCTGGATGGTGCGCGGTGGTGTCAACCCGAGCGCCTCGGCCAGCTGGCGATAGGTCATCGGCAAGGCCGTGTCGGGCACCGTTTCCAGCACCCGCCGCGCCTGATCGGCAAGGGCCTGCTCGCCACTCCCGGAGGCGCCCCCGTCGCTCATGACAGCGCCTCGGCGATCTCGCGCTCGCCGTCGAGCAGGTCGAATTCACGGTCAGCCAGCGTGCGCGCCTGGACCAGATGCAACAGCGCGTGCGCCACATTGGCCCGGGAGACGGTATTCTCACCACCGGTTTCCTCGAGCGAGGTGGCGACCTTGCGGGTGGCGGCCTCATCGGTCAGCCGGCCGGGCTTGAGGATGACATGCGGCACGCGAGCATGGCGAAGGTGCGCATCGGCGGCAAACTTGGCCGCCGTGTAGGGACGCAACTTCTCGGGGGCAGTCAACGGATCCTCGGCACGCATGGCGCTGACCATCAGATAGCGCGACAGTCCCAGCTCACTCACCAGGTCGGCGGCTCGAATCGCGCCATGAAGATCGATCATCAACGTCTTGTCAGGCCCCGTATGCGGCCCGGACCCTGCCGTGAAGAGCACCTGGTCGCAGCCTTCGAAGGCATGGCGCAGCTCGCCTTCCAGATCGGCCACCACGGTGTCGATGCCACGCTCCTCGAACCAGGCGCGCTGTTCTTCGCTTCTCACCATCGCCTTGATGGGCTCGCCCGCCGCTTTGGCCAGCTCGCAGAACTGGCGCCCGATCTGTCCGTTGGCGCCGATCACCAGTGTCGTCATGCCGCCTCCTCGCGTGGGTGTGTCTCCCTTGCATGTGGGCCGGCCCCGAGAGATTCAAGGCCGGCCCGACGCGAGTGCAGCAACCACAGCCGTTCAGTGTTGCTGCAAGGCTCTTGTCACGAGCTTTCCGACCTCGGCGATGGCAGCGTTGCGCTGGTCCATGTCGCCTTCGAACTCGGTGAGGTAGGCGCTGATGATCACCGGTTCGCCGTCCGACGGCCAGGCCACCGCCACGTTGTTCGTCGAGCCATGTTCACCACTGCCGGTCCGGTCGCCGATCCGCCAGTCATCGGGTAGGCCGGCGCGCAGGCGAGCATCGCCCGTCCGGTTGCCGAGGAACCAGTCGGTGAGTCGCTCTCGGGACTCTTTCGAGAGTCGATCGCCGAGGAACAGCACCTGCAGGTCGGCCGCCATCGCCGCCGGCGTGGTGGTGTCGCGCGGATCGCCGGGAGTGGCCTCGTTGAGCTTGGTTTCCCAGCGGTCGAGGCGCGTCATGTCATCGCCCAGCGAGCGTGCGAAATCGGTCACCGCACTGGGGCCACCGATCGCCTTCAGCACCATGTTGGCTGCGCTGTTGTCGCTGTAGCCCATGGCAGCTTCGCAGAGCGAATCCAGCGTCATGCCGGGTTCCCCGACATGTTCCTGGGTGACCGGCGAATAGGTCACCAGATCATCCTTCTCGTAGATCACGCGGCGCTGCAGTTCTTCCTGGCCGGCATCCACGCGATCCAGCAAGGCGGCGCAGGCCAGGACCTTGAAGGTACTGGCCATGGGGAAACGTTCGTCCTCGCGATGGCCCCAATGCCGGCCACTGCCGGTATCGGTCACCGTGACGCCAAGACGACCATCAAGCCGCTGCTCCAGCGATGCCAGCTCGGCCTCCAGGCCAGCGCTCTCGGCATCGGCCAGGGTGATCATCGGGGTTAGCATGGCTCCCGCCACGGCCAGGGAACCAAGCAGGGCAGTGAACCCACGACGGGTCAGGGATAACGACACGACATTCTCCTTACATGTGAGGAAACACTTCGATCAAGCGGCAAACAGGCCAGATTAAACGCTGCTCGGCCAGATATCCGATTCCTTCACGACATCATCGAAGATCAAGCCTATATAGCGGCCATTCGCACCACAAACCATGATATTTTGCCTCACACATAAGCTGAGTTAGGGCTTGTCATGGCCAGACCCCACCTTCCCCTCAATGCCCTGCGTGCCTTCGAGGCCGCCGCGCGACATGCCAGTTTCACTCAGGCAGCCAACGAACTGAACGTCACCCAGGCGGCCGTCAGCCATCAGGTCAAGCTGCTTGAGAACCGGCTCGACGTGGCGCTGTTCAAGCGTCTGCCCAGGGGCCTGCTGATCACGCCGGAAGGCGAGGCGCTGCTGCCCATCATGCAGGATTCCTTCGATCGCATGGCCGAGATGCTGGAACGCCTGGAGACGGGGCGGGTCCGCGACATCCTGATGGTCGGCGCGGTGGGAACCTTCGCCGTGGGCTGGCTGTTGCCCCGCCTGCCGGACTTTCAAGCGCGTCATCCACTCATCGAGATGCGCCTGTCGACCCACAACAATCGAGCCGACATCGCCGCCGAAGGGCTGGATTATGCAGTACGCTTCGGCGATGGAGGCTGGCACGGCACCGAGGCGATACCGCTGTTCGAGGCGCCGCTTTCCCCGCTGTGCATTCCGCGCATCGCCGCCACCCTGCGCGAGCCGGCCGACCTGACACAGCATCCCCTGCTGCGCTCCTACCGCGAACACGAATGGGCGAGCTGGTTCGAAGCCGCCGGCGTGCATGCCACACCACCTCTCGCCCAGGGCATCGTCTTCGATTCCTCGCTGGCAATGATGGACGCCGCCCTGCAGGGGGCCGGAGTGGCGCTCTGCCCGCCCCGGATGTTCACTCGACAACTGGCCAGCGGCGCCATCCGCCAGCCCTTCGACCTGCACACTTCCATGGGCAGCTACTGGCTGACGCGCTTGAAGTCCCGCCCCGTCACACCGGCTATGCACGCCTTCGAGGACTGGCTGGGCAAGGCCATCGCCGCGGATACCACCCCGGCATTTCCCTGAATACCGGCCATTGCCGTAAGATACCGCCCTTGTCATGACAGGAGCACGCCCGTGAACCCCGAGGACCTGGAACGACTGGTGACCCTGCGGATGCCCTTCGGCAAGTACGAAGGGACCCTGATCGCCGACCTGCCTGGCCCCTACCTCAACTGGTTCGCCCGAGAGGGCTTTCCAGGCGGCGAGATCGGCCGGCTGCTGCACCTGATGCATGAAATCGACCATAACGGTCTGGGCGGATTGCTTGACCCACTGCGACACGCGTCGCAGGCATGACCCCGGACCCGGGGAGCCTATGCTGCGTATTTCCAACACCGTGGAACTGAACGACCGGGAAATCGAGATCACCCAGATTCGCGCCCAGGGCGCGGGGGGACAGAACGTCAACAAGGTCGCCTCGGCGGTGCACCTGCGCTTCGACATCCCCGGTTCGAGCCTGCCGCCCTTCTACAAGGAACGCCTGATGGCGCTGTCGGATCAACGCATCAGCAAGGAAGGGGTCATCATCATCAAGGCGCAGAACCATCGCACCCTGGAGCTGAACAAGGAAGACGCCCTGGAACGGCTTCGCGAACTGATCCAGGGCGCCGTGCGGCCGCGCAAGACCCGCAAGGCGACCCGGCCGACCCGGGGCTCCCAGCGCCGCCGGGTCGACAAGAAGGTGCAGAAGGGCAAGACCAAGGCCCTGCGCGGCAAGGTCAAGCCCTGACCGGACATGTCCATCCGGATCCGCAGGGTGCCGTCATGCATGGTCACCGTACTCGTCGTGACGGCGCCACCAGATCCCTCCCGACTCGTTGCGTCCCTTGGGAGCTCGATCGAGCCATTGATAGGCGCCCCACAAGCCATCCAGTCCACGCGAATACGCGGAATAGCAATGGTAGACGACGCCATCCTCCAGGACGAAGGTGCTCATTCCCGGCCGGTCGCGCTGGTAGGTGGGTGAATCGGTGCCGCACATGGCCGCGAACTGCGCTTCCGGTGCCTCGCCACCGCCTTCTTTCCCCTCCCGCCATGCGAAGGCAGGCTCGCGCTGATAGTTGTACTCGATGTCGCCGTCACGCTGTTGCTGCTCGGTGAACCAGACATTGAAATCGAAGTTGAAGTCGCCATCGGGCGACGACGCCCAGGGAAAGGACCAGCCCATGCGCTGCTTGTAGGCTTGCAGGACCGCCAGTGGTGCTCGTGATACTGCCATCAGGGTGACGTCATGATGGGCCAGATGGGTCGTGAAGCCGTTGAAACCATCCGCGATCATCGAACAGGACGGGCAACCCGCCTTGTAGTCCGGCCCGAACATGAAATGATAGACGATCAGCTGCGAGCGCCCCTGGAAGAGATCCTTGAGCGAGGCCTCTCCTTTCTCGGTATCGAATCGATACGACTTGTCGATCCGTACCCATGGCAGCGACTGCCGCCACTGCGCCAATTCATCACTGCGCCGGGTCAGCGCTTTCTCCGCCTGGAGCAGTTCGAGACGCTCCCTCAGCCATTCTTCGCGTGTCCCGGTTCGATGTCCCGTCATCTCGGCATTCTCCTTTCGAATCGTGCATGATCGCTCGTGTCATCTCTCGGGCCTGTCGATACCGACCCATGAGATATAGTTAGTACATGCACGGCGCGTCCGGGAGTAACAATGATGGCGACATTTCCATGGATGCCCTGATCGCGGCTGCGGGGCGCGCGCTCGCGCAGGGCGACCCGCTCGGCGCACTGAACCGGATTGCCCTGCGCGAGGATGCGCCAGCCCTCGCCCTGAGGGGCATCGCCATGGCGCGGCTCGGCGATCTCGCGCTGGCCCGGGAACGGCTGCGCGATGCCGCGCGAGCGTTTGGCTCGAAGGACACGGTGGCGCGTGCGCGATGCATCATCGCCGAGGCCGAGATTGCGCTCGTCTCGCGTGACCTCGGCTGGCCCGCCAGGGCGCTCGAGGATGCCCACGCGACCCTCGCGTCACACGGCGATCTCGTGAATGCCTCCCATGCTCGTCACCTCGAGGCCCGCCATCTGTTGCTGCTCGGTCGCCTCGACGCGGCCGACGAACGCCTCTCGGGCATCGATCCCGCCGCCTTGCCACCGGCCTTGCGAGCCGCCCATGAACTCGTGGTAGCGGGCATCGCGACGCGACGACTCAAGACCGGCCGAGTCCATTCCGCACTCGCCAGAGCCGGGCACGCCGCTCGCGCCGCCGGCATTCCAGCCCTGCTGGCGGAGATCGAAACCGCCACCCATGTGCTGCACACCACCGCGGCGCGCCGAATGACATGCGACGGCGAGCGCCCCCTGCTGCTCGCGGATGTCGAGGCTCTCCTGGCCTCCCGGGCCTTGGTGGTGGATGGGTGCCGCCATGTCGTGCGCCACACCGACACCCTGGTCGCGCTGACCCGACGGCCAGTATTGTTCGCGCTCGTGCGCGCCCTGGGCGAAGCGTGGCCCGACGACGTACCGCGGGAGATCCTCATCAAGCACGCCTTCCAAACGCGCTACATCGACGAGACGCATCGTGCGCGGCTGCGGGTCGAGATCGGCCGACTGCGCACGGCGCTGCGCCCGCTGGCCACGGTGAACGCGACACGCCGAGGCTTTGCGCTCGCGCCACACGATGCCCGCGATGTCGTCGTGCTGGTGCCGCCCGACGATACGCCGCATGCCGATGTGCTGGCCTTGCTCGCCGACGGCGAAGCCTGGTCGAGCTCGGCCCTGGCACTCGCTCTCGGGGTCAGCCAGCGCACCGTACAACGCTCGCTCGATGCGCTGGCGGCGATGGGCAAGGCGCAGGCCCATGGCCGTGGGCGGACGTGTCGCTGGATGACAGCCACCATCCCCGGGTTCACGACAACCTTGTTACTCCCTGGTCCACTGCCGAGCGGCTAGCCTTGGTCAGGTAATCGACAACCAAGGAGAAGACGATGCAACGACATTCAGCCGACGTGATCCGCGAGTACGGCCCGTTTCCCGGCATCGAGTGCGTGCATGGCGTGACATTCGACGGCCGCTCCATCTGGCTGGCGACCGGCGAGACGCTGACCACCCTCGATCCGGAAAGCGGCAGGACAGGGCGCTCGGTGGATGCTGCGGCAACCGCCGGAACGGCCTTCGATGGCCAGCACCTGTACCAGATCGCCGGCAAGCGCATCCAGCGCATCGATCCAGAGACGGGAGATGTGCTCGCGACGATCCCCTCGCCCAGCGAAGACGATGACTCGGGGTTGGCCTGGGCCGAAGGAACACTCTGGGTAGGACAGTATGAAGGACGCAAGATCCTTCAGGTCGATCCTTGGACCGGCGACGTGCTGCGCATCCTCGAATCCGACCGCATGGTCACCGGCGTTACCTGGGTGGACGGCGAACTTTGGCACGGCACCTGGGAAAGCGGCGAAAGCGATGTGAGGCGGGTCGACCCGCATACGGGGGAGGTACAGCAACGCCTCGAACTGCCGACCGACACGGGGGTCTCGGGGCTCGAATCCGACGGGGCCGATCGGTTCTTCTGCGGCGGCGGCCCCAGCGGGCGGGTCAGGGCCATCCGACGCCCGACGCGAAATGCCTGACGACGACGCCCGCCACTCGGGCAGGATGGCTCCCGGGGCCACCCTGCCCCGACACATCGCCCCGCCGCGCCTTCGGTCGGACGTGCATGCGCTCTTTCAGCCGACGACAACCAGCCTTGGCCATATCGACAACCACTCCTTGCGGCGGAAGCGCGCACGAAATGCCGTCCGGTTGCAGCATCGCGGATTGTAGGTCACCTCGCCTGCCAGCAACGACGCCAGGCCGAATGGTGCCACCAGTGACAGGCGCTGATCCCTGCCGAGATGGGCACCCACGGCCGTTTCATGCTCGACCCAATACGTCATGGCATCGCACGTCGAGCGATAGGGGGCATCGCCATTACGTTCATGCATCCTGGCCTGATTCTTGACCGACCAGGGCAGGTTCGACACGGCACCTAGATACTCCTCCAGCTCACGATCCCGCGCCGCCGAGTCATCCCGGGCATCGAAGTACACGAGATCAATGTCATTGAGCGGCGTCGGATGCGTGTATCCGTGGAGACGATCCCATACCAGGTTGCGCACGAAACCTGCAGCCAGGCACCAGTCGTCCAGGCGCAGTCGTTCGGCGAGCTCCAGTGCTTCGAGCCGAGCGGGGTCGGCACGTAACCAGGCAAGAACCCGGCTTTCCAGGTCATGGCACATGACAGGAGGCCTCTACCCGACAGGGGCTAGCTATCCGACAGGAGTGGCCATCTCTCGCCACTGTTCCCGGGACAGGCGGTACAGGCGAACATCGCGCCCGTGGAAACGGCTCGTGACGAATGCCCGGAACCCGACCTTCTCCGCCACGCGAATGGAGGCCAGATGCGCCGGCTCGATGACGGCCACTACCGTCTCCAGGCACTGAGCGTCGAAGGCATTCGCCAGCACGGCCCGGGCCGCCTCGGGGGCCAGTCCGCGATGCCAGAAACGTCTGGCCAGTCGATAACCGATCCCGATCTCCTCGACACCCGCCACCTCTTCCGGCACCAGGCCACAGAACCCCACGAACTCACCGCTCTCCCGTTCGATCAGCGCCATGGGCCCGAAGCCACGGATCGCGTGGCAATCCCGGCTCCAGTCAAGGAAACGACGGGTGGCCCGTCGGTCGCAGACGCCTCGAACGGAAAACCGCATCACCGCCGGATCACTCAGAATGGCCGCCAGGTCGGGCAGATCCTGCTTCGATAAGCGGCGGATGGTCAGCCTATCGGTCTCGAACGAGAGGTCGCGGCTTCTCTTCATGGGCCTCGTTGCCTTGCGATCATGCAGGGTCTCGTGCCGACCGACGGCATTCACCGGTCCGACAGCGCCAGTTGAACACCCAACCCCGCAAAGGCACCGGAGAAACCACGTCGCAGCCATGATTGCACCCGGGGCGATTCGACGACGCCCCGGCGGAAGGCATGCGCCAGGCAGCCGTAGCCGACGAAGACGACGAGCGTCATCACCATGAACACGGCGCTGAGTCCCATCAGCTGCCACAATCCGGGCACCGCACCGGGCACGACGAACTGCGGCAGAAACGCCATGAAGAAGAGGGTCAGCTTGGGATTCAGGCTGTTGATCAGCATCGCCTTGAGGATGAGGCTCAGCGCGCTGGATCGCGTGACGCTTTCGTCCAGTGCAAAGGCAGAACGATCCCGCCAGGTGGCATAGGCCAGATAGAGCAGATAGGCAACACCGGCGAACTTGAGCACTTGAAAGGCGACCGCACTGGTGTGCAGGATCGCCGCCAGGCCAAGTACCGTGGCCAGCAGATGAGGCACGATACCGATCGTGCAGCCCAAGGCCGTGTAGAGGCTCGCGACACGCCCTTGAGTCAGCCCCGCCGTCACCGTGCACACCACGCCGGCGCCAGGCACCAGAACCACGATCAGGGACGTGACCAGAAACTCGATGGATATCATGTCGGATTGTCCTCGAAAGCTCGGATGACAATGGACGAACTTCGAGTCTAGGCCATTCTGGACAAACCGACGAACACGGCATGCCCTTCAGGCAATTATTCTCCCGCCTGCTGACGGAACGTCCCTTCTTCTCGCAATCCGACCCGATTGCCATCGGGGTCGAAGAGGTTGATGGTCGCGCCCCAAGCGTTACGCTCGATGCTCGCCTCGATGCCCTGGGCACGCAGGGTCCCGAGGGCCTCTTCCAGGTCCGCCACGTTGAACCGGAGCTTCGTGGCATTCTCGGCAATACGCTTGCCTTCGGGACGCGCCACCCCGCCGGTTTCGACCATCAAGTAGGCACCGCCAAACTCCAGGCAGGTCAGTCGGAAGTCGCCTTCCTGCTTCTCGAACATGACGGGCAGCGCGAGAACATCTCGATAAAAGGTCACGCACGCCTCATGGTTCTCGGTGTTGAGAATCACGCCGGTTCGCTGGAGTCGCATCGCTCATATCCTTGTCGTGAAGACTTTCGAACATCGCCTTCAGCATACCGTGAATCGTAGTGGGTGCTGATATGCTCCTTTGGCCATGTGCCCGTACTTGCCCCAACCCACCCGGTAGTTTTCCGCTCGCCCACCACTCCATCAATCCCACACGACGCTGAACGCTCGGGTCGAAGCGCTCGGCTCACTCCGCACGGACGATCACACGGTCGCGTGGCCAACGCACCTTCTTGAGACCGGCAAGCCAGTCGGTCTCCAGGTCGCGATAGCCGAGCGTCACCACCACGGCGCTGCGCAGCCCGCGTTCCGGCAGGCCAAGGACTTCGTCCAGGGCCGCCGGATCGAAGCCCTCCATGGGGGTGGCATCGACACGTTCCATGGCGGCTGCTGTCAGCACCATGCCCATGGCCAGATAGGCCTGCCGTGCGGCCCATTGATGCCTCGCCTCCGGTGTCGACAGGCGAGCGACCGTCTCCGCGATGGTATGGCGATAGCTTTCGAGGGATGCCGGCTCGACCCCACGTTCCTCGGCAATCAGCGCCATCAATTGGTCGACCTCGGCGTTGCCGATGCTCTCCCAGGTGGCAAACACCAAAAGGTGAGAGCCCTCGACGACCTGGGGTTGATGGTACATCGCTGGCTGGCAGCGCTCTCGCAGCTCCGGCGTATCGACCACCACGATCGAGTAGGGCTGCAGGCCATAGGACGAGGGCGCCAGGTGGGCCGCGTCCAGGATGCGTTCGAGTGTGGCATCGGGTACGCGACGGCCGTTCATTCGTTTGGTGGCGTAGCGCCAGTTCAGGGCAGTATGCAACATCATCAGGACTCCTCGGGTTGATGGGGGGCCGGGCGCGTCGAGGATGGTACTGCTCGCCAGGACGCACGTTGGAAAACCAGGGTGCCGGCAATGACCAGGCCACCGGCGATGGCGAGATTGGGCGGCGCCGATTCCCCCAGAAAGAGTACGGCGATAGCCGTGCCCATGACGGCGGCGACGGTGCCGATCTGGCTCAGATACACCGGGCCGGCTAACCGTTGAAGGATGAAGAAGAACAGATACAGAACGGTGAAGATGGCCATCTCGACCATCAGCAGCCCCACTGCGGCGGATGAGTCGAACAGCTCCCCGATCTGGCCCGGTTCGGTGCCGAGTGCTATCGGCAGCAGACCGAGCGCCGCCCCTGCCAGCACCAACGCAGTGAGATAGGTGAGCGGCACGCCATCCGGCCAGCGCCGGGTCCGGTAGATGTTACCCAGCGCCAGCATCACAGGCAGCAGCAGGATCAACAGCGACCAGCCCAGTTGACCGCCGCCGGCCTCGGCCTTGGACAAGGCCAGCACGACACCGCCGGCCAGCCCCAGCAAGACGCCGATCAACCGGTCCCAGCGCAGCGACTCCATTCGCAGGAGCACCGCCAGCAACCAGGTCACCAGTATCGGGAAGGCAAAGCTCAGCGAGACGAACCCTGCGCCCACATGACGCACCGCCAGAAAGCCCAGTGCATTGGGCATGGCCAGCAGGAGCCCGGCGACCAGCGCGTACTCGATGATGCGGCGATCGAGACGCCAGTGCCCCCGTTTCGGCACCGAAAGCAGCAGCAGAGCGAGACTGGCGCCGACCATGGCCACCATCAGGAAGGTGAGGCGTGGCAGTTCCGCCGCATCGGCGAACTTGGCCACGCTCAGTGACAGGGCCAGCAACGTCCCTACCAGCAGCAGGCAGCCCAGGGCCTTGACGACGTCGGCCTTGTGTCCCGTGGGTACATTCGCCATTCTATGCTCCTCTATCTCGTTGTCGTGTATCACGATAAAAAGAATCTTAGTATCAAGATAAATGGATGGCAAGGACTATGGACAGAGTCAGTGTCGCGATCGATCAGTGGCGCCGGGAACGGCCCGAACTCGAGCTGCTGCCCATGGAGCTGACCGCCCGCCTGGGGGCCGTCAGCCGCCATATCACCCATGACTACCTGGAGCCCTTCTTCAGAGAGCGCGGCTTGCAACCAAGAGAATTCGATGTGCTGGCAACCCTGCGTCGCGCCGGAGAACCCTATGCCCTGACGCCGACCCAGCTGTTCAAGGTGCTGATGTTCTCTTCAGGAGGCATGACCAACCAGCTCGACCGCCTGGAGAAGGCCGGCTTGATCGCGCGTCGCCCCAACCCGGATGACCGCCGCAGCATGCTGGTCACCCTGACGGAAGAAGGGCTTGAGCTCGTGAACAGCACCGTCGCCTTGCATGTGGACAACGAGGCCCGAGCGCTCTCGCCGCTGAGCGATGAGGAGCAGCGCGCGCTGAACGCCCTGCTGGCCAAGTTGATGAGCGGCCTGGACGCCAACGGCTAATTGGCATGGTCACCGCCCGGATCGGACCGGACGGTGATGAGCGACAATATCGAGGTCACTCGAAAGTGTCGCAGACGGAAGCGAGCGTCGAAGGATCATGGGTTTCTACATGCGAGACATTCCCGCCATCCGCTTCTATGGGAATGCTCCACTGGTGATCGTTTTGCATCTCGTCGCAACGACCGACAGAGCCGCCGCCAAAGTTGGAATCGATCCAGTAGTGCACCTCGTAGTTTCCGCCCTCCTGGAGCGCCCCGGGAAACTCGAAGGTAAAGGCGGGCTCCGCACTGGCGGAGACCTCGCCGCTTTCCATGCCCAGGACCTCTCCGGAAGCGGTGTCGATCAACGCGGCCTGTATCGACTGGCCGCCGTGCGGCCCTCCGAAGCTAGCATCGCCTTGAAAGGTCAGGTCGCTGCCCTCTTCGGCCAAGGCGGAAAAGGTGGAAAAAGCGAACAGCGGCAACGCGAATAATGCCCGACGACCAAGCGATATTGTGGACATCTGCTATCCCTCCCGAAACTGGTAGGTGAACATTGCCCTTCGGGGCTTCCGTTCCAGCATAGTGCCCAGCCGTCGCCCTTGCTCGCCGCCTAGTCCCCGACGGCCTCCTCGAGCCGTTCGAGCTCGACGGTCATGTAGAGGATGTCGGGCCTATCGGTCCAGGCGTTAGCGGGAGGCCGTGTCTCGACAAAACCGAGCCGGCGATAGAGTCGTCGCGCGGGATTATCCGGGAAAACGAACAAGGAACAGGCCTCGGTGGCCAGGGCCTTGCCGCCTTCCCGGGCGAGCAGCTGGATGAGCCGCGCCCCCAGCCCCTCGCCACGCCGATCGCTCGCGACGGCCAACCGGGCCAGATGGCAATGCCCCCAGCGCGCATAGTATTGACCGAAGCCCAGTAATTCCCCCGACTCGCCCAGCAAGCCGCGCGAGGTTATCTCATCGAGCTGCAGGTCCTCGCGAAAGCTCCGCATCGTGAAGGGATAGCGAAACGCCGGCCCTCCCCAACGACGACAACTCCACGCATCCGGGAACCAGCTCGCGAGCGTCTCGAGGTGCGAGGCGTGCAGTGAAACCAGGTGTCGATGTCGCATGAGTGGTTGCTCCCCAGCCCCAGCGGCAGAATGCACGACTACAGCCAGCGCTTGCGCCTGAACAGGTAGAGCATGCCGGCCACCAGCGACAGCATGACGCCGATCACGATGAAGTAGCCATAACGGAACGACAGTTCGGGCATGTAGGCGAAGTTCATGCCATAGAGTCCCGCCAGGAAGCTCAGTGGCACGAAGATGGCCGTGATCACCGTGAGGATGCGCATGGTGCTGTTGAGCTGGTGCGACGTCAGGGAAAGATAGCCATCCACTAGATCACCGCAGATGTCGTAGTACATCTGGGTCAGGCTCAACAGGCGCTCGAAGCGTTCGTGCACGTCATTGATGGCGTGCAGGGTTTCCTCGTTGGTACGGGGCAGATGATCGTAGTCGTAACCGATCAGTTCCTGGGTGATACCGACATGGTAGTTGAAGATGCGCCGCATCTTCACCAGCCTCGAGCGATAGGCGATGACGCGACGCATGAGGGCATCGCTGCCGTCGTTGGTCAGGGCATCCTCGAGGTCGCTGAGTTGCGACTCGAATGCCAGCAGGCTCTCCAGGTAGAAGCCCGCCGAGGTATACATGATCCGCAATGCCACATACTCCGGCGACCGTTCCAACAGTCGCTGCCCTTCGCGCTCGAACAGCCGGTCCACACTCATCGCCCGCCCTGGATGCAGGCTGAGCAGGAATCGCTCGCCCAGCAGGAATGCCATCTGCTGCGGCACGTAATCGAGCTCGTCGTCGAAGGAGGAAATGCCGCGATAGAGGATCAGGGTATGATCGTCGAACTCTTCGATCTTCGGCGGGTGCCGGTCACGCTGGGCATCGTCGATGGCCATGGGATGGCAGCCGAATGCCTCGAGCAACTCATGCTCGCGCGCCGCGCTCTCGCCCTGCAGGTCGATCCAGATGCGACTGTCCGCCGCTTCACGCCAGTGCGCGATCAATTCTTCACCCCCCAGGCAGGCGTGACCATCGGCGTCCAGGAGCAGCGTTCGAATCATCGTCTTGTCATCCCTGAATGATAGGCTCCTCTACGATACGGCAAGCCATTCGGCCTTGCCTACATGGCCATGGCATTCATGCCCTCGATCACGGACGGACACGGCACCACCATGACGGCATCCTCCCGGCACGACCTCGCCGAAGTGTTTCGCGCCTTTCTGCTGCTGGGGCTGAGCGCCTTCGGTGGCCCTGTCGCCCATCTCGGGTACTTCCGCGCGGAATTCGTGACACGTCGCCACTGGCTCGACGAGCACGCGTATGCCAATCTGGTCGCGCTGTGCCAGTTCCTGCCCGGCCCGGCCAGCAGCCAGGTGGGATTTGCGCTGGGCTTGATGCGCGCCGGGCCATTGGGAGGGCTCGCCGCCTGGACGGCCTTCACCCTGCCCTCGGCGCTGCTGCTGATGGTGTTCGCATTGGGGGCCGGCAGCCTGGAGGGCCCCTTGGGCACCGGGCTGCTGCAGGGATTGAAGGTGGTCGCAGTGGCCATCGTGGCCCACGCGGTCTGGGGCATGGCACGCACGCTGTGTCCCGACAGGCGACGCGCCGGCATCGCCATCGCCACCACCCTGCTGGTCACCGGCCTGGGGGGCACAGCCGGCCAGGTTGTCGCCATCCTCCTGGGAGGACTGGCCGGCCTGGTACTCTGCCGGGACATCGACGAGGCCCGCGCCCCGGCCCCGGACATCGCCCTCTCCCGTCTCGCCGGCCTCGTCTGCCTGGGGCTGTTCGCCGTGCTGCTGCTGGGCCTGCCACTGCTGGCCTCGGTCGGTCCCGGGATCGCACTGGTCGATGCGTTCTATCGCGCGGGCGCCCTGGTCTTCGGCGGCGGTCATGTGGTGCTGCCACTGCTCGAGGCCGCGGTTGTCCAGCCCGGCTGGGTGAGCGCCGATGATTTTCTGGCCGGCTATGGGGCGGCCCAGGCGGTTCCCGGGCCGCTTTTCACCTTTTCCGCCTATCTGGGAATGGCCGCCGATACGCTGCCCAGTGGCATCGTCGGCGCGGCGCTGGCCCTGGTGGCCATCTTCCTGCCAGGCATATTGCTGTTGCTGGCCGCGCTGCCATTCTGGAACAGGCTGCGCGAACGCCAAGGCATCCAGTCGCTGATGCGCGGCGCCAACGCCGCGGTGGTGGGATTGCTGGTAGCAACGCTCTATCAGCCGGTGTGGACCAGCGCGATTCTCGGACCGCACGAATTCGCCCTTGCCCTGGCGGGCTTCAGCCTGTTGGCGATCTGGCGGCAACCCGCCTGGCTGGCGGTCCTGGTATGCGGCCTGGGCGGCGTGCTGCTGAGCCTGCCCTCGACGGGATGAGGGCTACGAGACCTCAGCGTCGTGGGCCGCCTTCAACCGATAGAACTCGTCGACGATCTCGTCCATGGCCGACGCGTCATAGTCACAGAGCCCACTGACCACCAGCTTCTTGGCGCCACTGCCGATCTCCTCGCCGCCGGCGACGATACGAAAGTCCAGCATCACATCGCCGCGCTTGCCGACCACGTTGAGGGACGAATCGAGCAGCTCCAACCCCGGCTCGACGCCATCCAGGCGCGTGAGCGAGAAGCCCATGCTGTCATAGATCACCAGCGGGCGACGCGGGTTGAACATCACCCGGCGGTCTTCCATCAGCGGCTTGAGGTAATGGGGGAAGTTCTTGCCGGAAAAGGCCACATAGCAACGCGTGAAGGCCTCTACCACGGATTCGTCATGCGTGACCTCGCCGTCGCGGCACACTTCGAGATAGCACTTTCCGGCATCGTCCAGCACCCGGATCAGTCCATCGTCATCCTCGACGAAGGTCAGCGGCACGCTGTCGCCGACCATGCTGAGGAAGCGGAAGGTCATGTTCTGGGAGAGTCCGAACCGCGCCAGCACCAATGCGAACAACAGGTCCCCCGGGACGCAGAAGCGTCGCGCGTCGGGATTGTGGATCGGGTTGAAGTCACCGGCCACGCGCTTGGCGAAGCGACTCGCCTGCTCGGCGGTAATGTGGATGCGCGAGCCTGTGCGCGAGTGGTAATCGTCGAGAAACATGCGTCGAAGTCTGCCTGTGTCATTGGCGTTACGAAACTCTCCCGGCATTCCGGCCGGAGCCGCAGATGATGCCATAAAATTCGCGCCGAGGGGCGGGATAAGCGGCGATACCCCACACACCGACTCATGGCGATAGCAGCACTCCCCCTACCAAAGGGGCAGGCCAGCAGACCAATTGTCGTCGTGCAAAATGGTAAAATTTGCCAGTTTTCGCGTCTTTTCCCCATCTTACAACTCAGGATAACAATGATGTTGCAACGCTTTTGCCGCCCCGCCGGAGGATGCCGGCGCCACCGTCTCCCCGATCGCCTCGCGCTTTTGTCCTGCCTGCCTCTTCTGTTCCTTCTGGCCAGCCCCGCCCTCGCCGCATCCGGCGGCCTCGACCTGACCACCTCCTTCGTCGGTTTTCTCGCCGTGGCCATCTTCGTGCTGGCCTATGCCCTGGTCATGGCCGAGGAAAAGCTGCACATGCGCAAGTCGAAGCCCGTGCTTGTCGCCGCCGGCATCATCTGGGGGTTGATCGGCTGGGTCTACGTCAAGGCCGGCATGCCCAGCGAGTCCGAGCACGCCTTTCGCGAGACATTGCTCGAGTTCAGCGAGCTGATGCTCTTCCTGCTGGTCGCCATGACCTACATCAACGCCATGGAGGAGCGCAACGTCTTCGATGCGCTGCGCTCCTGGATGGTCCGCAAGGGCTTCAGCTACCGCATGCTGTTCTGGCTCACCGGTATCCTGGCCTTCGTCATCTCGCCCATTGCCGACAACCTGACCACGGCCCTGCTGATGTGCGCGGTGGTCACCAAGGTCGCCGAGGGCGACAAGCGCTTCATCAACCTGGCCTGCGTCAACATCGTGGTGGCCGCCAACGCCGGCGGCGCCTTCAGCCCCTTCGGCGATATCACCACCCTGATGGTCTGGCAGGCTGGCATCGTCCATTTTCAGGAATTCTTCGCGCTGCTGGTGCCCTCGCTGGTCAATTTCCTGATTCCTGCCGTGGTGATGAGCGCCTTCATCCAGAACCGCAAGCCTGCCGGCCTCGAGGACGACGTCTGGCTCAAGCGTGGCGCGCGACGCATCATCGTGCTGTTCTTTCTCACCGTGGCAACTGCCGTGGCCTGCCATACCCTGCTGCATCTGCCGCCGGTGCTGGGCATGATGACCGGTCTGGGCTACCTGCAGTTCTTCGGCTATTACCTGCGCCAGAGCCTGCCGCGCTCACTGGAGCGCAAGCGTACCCGCTACACGCAGCGCGGCGACTGGAAGAAGCTGGAGCAGCTGGGCAGCGTGGTGCCCTTCGACGTCTTCAACCGCGTGGCCCGGGCCGAGTGGGATACCCTGCTGTTCTTCTATGGCGTCGTGATGTGCGTCGGCGGCCTGGGCTTCATGGGTTATCTGGGCCTGCTGTCCGACATGCTCTACACCCAGTGGCACGCCACCTGGGCCAATATCGCCCTGGGCGTGGTCTCAGCGGTGGTCGACAACATCCCGGTGATGTTCGCCGTGCTGACCATGGAGCCCGATATGTCGCATGGTCACTGGCTGCTGATCACCCTGACCGCCGGAGTCGGCGGCAGCCTGCTGTCGGTGGGGTCTGCCGCCGGCGTGGCGCTGATGGGTCAGGCGCGAGGCAACTACACCTTCATGGGCCACCTGCGCTGGACCCCGGTCATCGCCCTGGGCTACATCGCCAGCGTGGCGACTCACCTATGGCTCAATGGGCATAGCTTCGCCCTGCATGGCTAGCCCCTGCCCCTGAGCCACCTCTCACGCCGGCGGTTCAGGGGGATGCGCCCAAATCTGGCCCGGGATACAGACGGTCGGGCCAGTCCAGCAGCATGATGGCCAGGACGTTGCGGTGCTCGCCGTACGCCGGGTCGAGGCCCCCGTCCTCGGCCGGCACCATGCGGGCTTCAGCGTCGTAGGCCGCCAGCAGGGCATCGCGCAGTCGGCCCACCGCAGGATCCCGCTCACGCCCCGCGAGCAGAAAGCTGATCCCGACTTCGGTATAGATGTCCTCCTTGGTCTCGACCAGGATCCGCTCCAGGTGGCCGGCAAAGTAGTCCAGTATCCAGTCGAACTCATCGGGCGGCACAGGCCATTGGTAATAGCCGCTGGCGGCGATCACGAAATGGGTCATGCCGTAGATCTTGTTGCGATAGGAGGCACGCGACAGCGACGCGTCCCGTTCGGGCGGGTAATGCCGGCGGAATGCCTCGATCGATGCCTCGCGTAGATCGGCCACCTCCAGCTCGTGGAGGTAATACGCCAGATTGGCTACCTGGGCGGCATAGACCTCCATCACCTCGGGGTCAGTGACGAAAGCGCGAAAATCGATACCCTCCAGGTAGCGCAACGCCCGGCGATATCCCGGCAGGTCGGTCTCGTTGAGCAGGCCGAGGTAGCTGGCCTGGGTCATCCGAAAGGCCAGTCCCTTGGCATAGGCAATCTCGCGCCAGTCGGCGAGCATGCGCTTGCGGCGCCGCTGCTTGTCGGTGCGCTCCGGATAGTCGGTCACCGCCGCCTCGGCACGCGCCGCGATGATCTCCGGTCGAGCCAGGCCGGGGAGCTCCTCTTTCAACTCGGCGAGAAGCCGGTCGGCATAGTCGCGATTGGGCGGCAGGTAACGCGCCTCGCCGGTCAGGCGGTAGAGGCGCTGGGCGTAATGCCGACGATCGTCCGCCGGCAGGTCGGGCAGGATTCGCTCATAATGCTGGCGTATCTCATCGGCCACCGCGATATAACGCGCTTCGTCGCGTTGTTCATCGAGGGCGCAACCGGCCAGCCACAGGCACAGCACCAGCCACCAGGCCCGAGACAGACAGCGCAGCATGGGCGGGAGGGGCATCGTGTTCATGAGCGCTCCTTGCGGCGTCGCGTCCGCTCGGGAGGAATCAGCTTGACGCGTGCCTTGGGACGCTTCGGTGGTGCCGGCGCCTCTCCGGCCTGCGGCTGACCTGCCGGTCGCTCCACTATCACCCAAGCGAAGACCGGCAACGCCAGGCGCCAGCGAATCGCCGCCAGGCGCAGCCCCAGCGTCGTCATCAGGGAGCCGCAGATGGCAACGAACAAGGACGCATTCAGCGCCTCCAGGGTCACGAAGACCACGCCACCGGCGATCGAGGCCGTCGCGTAGATCTCCTGTCGCAGCACCATCGGCACGCGTCGCGCCAGCACATCGCGCATCATGCCGCCCGCCACCCCGGTCAGCAGCCCCATCAGCACCGCGACCACACCCGGCGCATCCAGCAGCATCGCCTTGTAGGCGCCGATCACGGTGAACAGCGCCAGGCCGAAGGCATCCGCCACCGGCAAGAAGACACGCGACAGACGATGAATGTAATGGAACCCGAGGATGGAAAGGCCCACGGTCGCCAGGATGACCCACAGATATGCCGGATCGTCGACCCAGAACACCGGGCGCACACCAAGCACCAGATCGCGCAGGGTGCCGCCGCCGATCCCGGTCATGGCGGCGAGCACCAGCATGCCGAAGGGATCCATCCGCGAACGACAGGCCAGGATCACGCCCGACAGCGCGAAGACGATCACGCCCATCATGTCCAGCCAGTAGATCACGCCCGCCACTTGCATCCTCCGCTGTCCCATTGTCGCCAGCATAGCAGGCCCGACGTTCGCCACTGCCAACGCCCCGCTCGGCTCCACGAGCAGGTTCCTTGCCCCCGAAGGCTCATCGGAGATCGCCGTTATCGAGAGGCGAAACGCGCCAATTGCATCTCCCGCAGCCGGCTCAGGGTACGACGAAAGGGAAAGGCCAGGTGTCCGGCCGGATAGAGCGCCTCCATGGGCACCCGGGCCTCGACATGCAGAGGAACACCACGGTCGTAGCATTCATCGACCAGAGCGATGAATCGACGCACGCCATCATCATGCCGGGAGAGTGCCGGCAGCTCGCGGTCGCCGGTCTCGACCCTGGCGCCGGCGTCCTCGGTGCCCCGCGCGATCCGCGAGGCAACGGGAGTGCCGACGAGACAAGGCACCTCGCCGAGCAGGACATGGCGAAACCGATCGCACAAGGCGATGAAGTCCAGAGCCGCCAGCGGCCGTTCGCAGAGGGCCGCATAGCGGCACCACAGGACCGACTCGCTGCGCGCCTCCACCTCGATCGGCAGGTGTGCCAGGGTGAACGGCTCGGCAGACGCCGCCCGCTCCCCGTTGAGTCGTGCAAAGACCGCCGGCAGTACACTGGCCTGGCCTGCGCCGCGCACCCAGTAGCGCTGCTCGACCGCCCCCGGGTGACACCGGTGGTCCTGGTCGCCGGCCAGGTGCACCACCCGGGTGCTACGCTCGATGGCCTCGATGGCCGGCAGAAAGCGCTCGCGGTTGAAGCCGTCGGCATAGAGCCCGGAAGGCGGCTGGTTGGACGTGGTTACCAGAGTCACACCCTGCTCGAACAGCTCGCCCAGCAGGCGGCCAAGCAGCATGGCATCGGCGATATCGGCGACGAAGAGCTCATCGAGACACAGCACGCGCGCCTCGGCACGCAACTCGGCGGCCAGGCAACGCAGCGGATCGGCGGTCCCGGTCAGCTGGAACTGGCGACGATGCACCCAGCGCATGAAATGATGGAAGTGCTGGCGTCTCGACGGCACCTCGAGGCCACGCTGAAAGGCGTCCATCAGCCAGGTCTTGCCGCGCCCCACCGTTCCCCATAGATAGACGCCCGGGACCTGATCGTCCCTGCGCGCCAGGGCCCGATGGACATCCTCGAGCGCCTCGACGGCCTGCCACTGGGCATCATCCGCGACAAAACCATCCGCCAGGGCACGTCGATAGGCAACCAGGGGCGATGTCATGCGTCGGCGCCACGCTACTTCTGGATCAGAGTCACCACGACCAGCACCACGACGCCGGCCACCACACCGACCACGAGGTTGAGCAGCATCGGGCCGAGACCGTGCACGATGGCGTCCAGACCCGGCATGGCCAGCTCGACCTCGCTCATGTCCTGGCCCAGATGATGCAGGGCGGGAACGCCATGGCTCAGAATGCCGCCGCCGACCAGGAACATCGCCAGGGTACCGACCACCGACAGCAACTTCATGAGATAAGGGGCTCCCTTGACCAGGCCGCGCCCGACGACGGCCAGGGCGCCGCCACGCTCATCGAGGTAGAACCCCAGGTCATCCAGCTTGACGATGCCCGCGACCAGGCCATAGACACCGGCCGTCATCAACAGGCCAATGCCGATCAGCACGACGATCTGCTGGCCCAGGGCTGCCCCGGTGACCGTGCCCAGGGCGATGACGATGATCTCGGCGGAGAGGATGAAGTCGGTACGCACGGCCCCCTTGATCCTTTGGCGCTCGAAGGCCCGCATGTCGACATCGCCGGAAGCCAGCGCCTTGGCTCGCTCGGCGTGCTCCGCCTTGTCGTCCTCGCCATGCAGGAACTTGTGCGCCAGCTTCTCGGCGCCCTCGAAGCACAGGAAGGCACCGCCCAGCATCAGCAGCACCGTCACCAGCCAGGGCAGGAGCGCGCTGATCAGCAGCGCGGCAGGAATCAGAATCACCTTGTTGAGCAACGAGCCCTTGGCCACCGCCCAGACCACCGGCAACTCGCGAGCCGCCCTCACGCCGGTGACCTGCTCGGCATTGAGGGCCAGGTCATCCCCCAGCAGGCCGGCGGTCTTCTTGGCCGCGACCTTGGTCATCACCGAGACATCGTCGAGGATGGTGGCGATGTCATCGATCAGTGTCAGTAGACTGGCTCCAGCCACGGGGACCTCCTGTCGTGATGGTGGACATGTGATCCCCAGCATAACCGCAGTCACTGCCGACGCCGAGCATGAATGGCCCGCCTGCACGAAAAAGCCCCGCCGTGTGGCGGGGCAAGACAAGGAGGGAATCGCCGTTTCAGCCCAACTGAAATGGGTAGACGCTGCCGATGCGCAGAATGCCGGTCAGCTCGTCGAGAGCGGTGAGGGTCTCCTCGGCGAGCTGTGGGTCGGCCAGGTCGTCGGGTGCCAGGCGATCCCGGTAGTGGCGCTCGACCCAGGCCGTCAACTCGCCATGCAAGGCCTCGTCGAGCAGCACGCGCCCGGAGACGGCGGCACGCTCCGGCGCCGAAAGCGCCACGCGCAGCCTCAGACAGGCCGGACCGCCGCCGTTGCGCATGGACTGCTTGACGTCCTTGACCACCACCTCGCTGATCGGATTGTTGCCGGCCAGCAGATGATCCTGGATGCAACGCCACACCGCCTCGCGTTCCTGGCACTCGCCGGGTACCACCAGCGTCATGCTGCCATCCGGGTTGCTGAGTAACTGAGAGTTGAACAGGTACGAGGCCACGGCATCGTCCAGGCTGACCGCTTCGCACGGCACGCGCACCGGAATCAGCGGCTCGGGCATCCTGGCTCGCAGGGCGTCCAGGGTGCCCTCTTCATCACGGAAGGCCATCTCGTGATAGAGCAGCACCGGGCCGTTGCCCACCGCAATGACGTCATTGTGGAAGACGCCGGCATCGATAGCCTCGGGATGCTGCTGGGCGAACACCGCCTGCGCCTCATCGAGACCGTGCTGGCGTACCACCGCCTGGCTGGCTTCCCGGGTCTGGCGAGCCGGATAGCGACGCGGCTCGACGCCGTCGCCCCCGAACGCCTGGCGGCCATAAACATAGAGATGCACCCCGGCCGCGCCGTGCTCGGCGCACAGCCGGGTGTGGTTGGCCGCTCCCTCGTCGGAGAAGGCCGGCGTGGCGGGCAGCGCCGGATGGTGCGCGAAGCGCGTCTCGTCAGCGAAGATCGACGCCAGCACCCGGCCGGTGGTGGCCGGTTCCAGATAGCGATGGAAGCTCGACTGCAGGTTGGCCGGCGTGAAGTGAACCCGACCGTCGGCGGCATCAATACTCGGCGTCACCGTGGCGGCATTGGCCGTCCACATGCTGGAGGCGGAACACACCGCACGCAGCAGTTGCGGCGCCTCGCTGGCGGCCCGGGCCAGCACCCGAGCGTTGTCGCCAGCGAATCCCAGGGCGCGCAGGGCGCCAAGGTCCGGGCGCTGCTGAGGCGGCAACACGCCCTGGGCGTAGCCGGCCTCCATCAGCGCCTTCATCTTGCCGAGCCCCTGAAGCGCCGCCTCGCGGGGGTTGGCGATCAACCCCTGGTGGGTCATCGAGGCGACATTGCCATGCGCCAGTCCCGAGTAGTTGTGCGTCGGGCCCACCAGACCGTCGAAGTTTACCTCGCGAACGTCTCGCCCGACCTCGCTCATAGCGTCACCCCCGGCGGCAGTTCCTCGGGCAGTTGCAGCTCCTCGCTCTCCATGGATGCCACCGGATAGGCGCAGTAATCGGCGGCGTAATAGGCGCTCGGGCGATGGTTACCGCTGTCACCGACCCCACCGAAGGGCGCGTCACCGGACGCACCGGTCGTCTGGCGATTCCAGTTGACGATGCCGGCACGAATACGCAGCAGGAAGTCGTCCCAGTCGGCCCGTTCGCCACCGATCAGCCCGGCGGAGAGGCCATAACGGGTATCGTTGGCGAGGTGCAAGGCTTCGTCCCAGTCGTCATAGCGGTAGACCTTGAGCAGCGGGCCGAAGTGCTCCTCGTCGGGAACGTCCAGACCGGTGACATCGATCAGGGCGGGAGACAGCAGGCTGGTGCCCTCCTCCAGGCGTGCCATGCGCGACAGTACCGTACCACCCCGTACCTCGAGGTCCGCCTGGGCATCGAGCAACCCATCGGCCGCGTCGAGGGTCGCCAGGCCACCATAGAAGCCGGCCGGCTCGGCGAACTGGCCGGCTACCCGCAGCTTGCCGATCGCCTCGCTCAGCGCCTCCAGCAGCCGGTCACCCACCGGTCCACGAGGGACGATCAGTCGGCGCGCGCAGGTACAGCGCTGGCCACCGGACAGGAAGGCCGACTGAAGGATGGTCAGCACGGCCGCGGCCTGGTCCGGTACGTCCTTGATCACCAGCGGATTGTTGCCGCCAAGCTCCAGGGCCAGGATCTTGCCGAGCTGCTCGGCGAACTGACGCTGCAACAGACCGCCGACCTTGGCGCTGCCGGTGAACAGCAGGCCATCGATGTCCGGATGCCGGGACAGCGCCTGCCCCACCGGCGCCGCGCCCTGGACGAGGTTGATGACGCCTTCCGGCAGCCCCGCCTCGCGCCAGCACTGCAGGGTCAAGTCGGCAGTCAGCGGCGTCTGCTCGCTGGGCTTGAAGACCACGGTGTTACCGGCCAGCAGAGCCGGCACGATATGGCCGTTGGGCAGGTGGCCCGGGAAGTTGTAGGGGCCGAACACCGCCATCACGCCATGCGGACGATGGCGCAGCACCGCCCGGGCACCGCCCAGGTCACGCTCGCGCTCGCCGGCACGCTCCTGCTGGGCACGAATCGAGATCGCCACCTTGCCGATCATGGCGCCAACCTCGGTGCGCGCCTCCCACAGGGGCTTGCCGGTCTCATGGGCGATGGCCGTGGCCAGCGCTTCGCGGTGGGTTTCCAGCACGTCGCGGAAACGCTCCACCAGCGCCTTGCGCTCCTCCAGGGGCGTGCGCGCCCAGGCCGGCATGGCGGTACGGGCAGCATCCACCGCAGCGCCCACCTGGGCCTCGCTGGCAGCGCCGCCGGACCACAGCGCCTCGCCGCCTACGGGATCATGCTTGGCGAATGCCTCGGCCTCGCCGGACTGCCAATGGCCGCCGATCAGTAGCTGTTGCGTCGCCTTCATCATGTCTCCTCGTCGGTATCCAGAATACGCAGGGTGTCGCCCGAGCCGACCTCGAGTCGCTCGGCTTCGGCCTCGCTCAGGGTCAACACGCCTTCTGCGTCGGGGCCGCGTCCCACCCAGGCTGCGCGGAAATCGGCCATGACGGTACTGGCGGCCAGCCAACGCGGACGCGGCGTCTGCTCCAGCTCGCCGGCCTTGACCTCGACCCGGCAGGTTCTCGACAGGCGCACGCCACGCACGTCGTCGATATAGGCTTCCACGGTGGGACCGCCATCGAAGATGTCGATGAAGCCTTCCCAGCGCAGGCCTTCCTTCTTGAGCATCGCCAGCGCCGGGCGCGTGTCCTCGTGCACCTGGCCGATGCAGGCACGCGCCTCCTCAGAGAGAAAGGGCGTGTAGATCGGGAACTTGGGCATCAGCTCGCCAATGAAGCTCTTCTGACCCAGCCCGGTGAGCCGGTCGGCCTCGTTGAAGTCCATGGGGAAGAAGTGGCTGCCCAGGCACTCCCAGAAGGGACTCCTGCCCGATTCGTCGAACAGGCCGCGCATCTCCGCCAGAACCTTGTCGGGGAAGCCATCGCGGAACTGAGCCATGAACAGCCAGCGCATCATCGACAGCAGCGCGCCGTTGCGCTCGTGGCGACGGTCGGTACCACGATACTCGGCACGCAGGAACAGCGAGGCCACCTCGGCGTCGCCGGTGTGGTCCGAGCTCAGGAAGAGCGTGTCGATGGTGCGGTGCAGGTCGAGCTGTACCGAAGAGTGCGCCAGGGTGCCGACGCGATAATGATAGAAGGGGATCTCGCGTCCCACCTGGCTTTCGATGGCACAGCAGCCGGCCAGACGGCCCTCGACCTCGTCTTCGAGCACGAAGAAGTACAAGCGCTTGTCTTCCGGCGTCTCGCCATTGAAGGCGCTCACCGCCGAGGCGATCTTGGCGGCCAGGAAGGGTTCGTTATCGGGCAGCGAGGTGAACCCCACCCCCGTTTCGCGGGCCAGCACCCGCAGATCGTCCAGGTCGGACTCGGCAATCGGTCGGATGCGCATTACAACTCTCCCTCGTCGTAACCCGGGTCATGCTCGGCTCCTGCGAGTGACAGCGGCGCGGCAAGCACGGCGCGGCCTTCCTCGACGCCGAGCAGCTCGGCGTGCTCCGGCGACAGCATCAACTGGCCGGTGGGCGACAGGGCATAACGCGCCACGACGCAACGGAAATCGCCGAGACGCTGATTGGCGACCATCGCCGGCTCGGCGTCGGGCAGCGAATGGGAGGGACGAATGCGTACCGGATGCCAGGCGGCTTGGCGAAAGCTCTCGAGCCGCTCGCGCTCGCCTTTGATCACCGGCCCGGCATCGAAGATGTCGACATGTCGCGAGCGCAAAAAGCCCTCGGCGAGCATCTCGCTCATGGCCGGCTCGTGCTCCGGGTGCTCACGTCCCACCGCGGCCCGCGCCTGAGGCGTGAGCAGCGCCAGGTACAGCGGGAACTGCGGCATCACCTCGGCGATGAAGCTCTTCGAGCGCACCCCGGCGATATAGTTGATGTCCTGGAAGTCGCGGACGAAGAAATGACGCCCCACGCTGTTCCAGAACGGCGATTGCTGCTCGTCGTCCAGATAACCGGGGAAGGCCATCGCCAGGATCTCGGCGAAGCGTTCCGGGTACTGGGCGATGAACATCAGCCGTGCACGACGCAGCAGGCTCTCGGCGCTGGTGCCCCGATAGTGCGAGTCGAGCGAATAGGCGCACAGCAGGCTGGCTTCGGAAACCTCATGGGAGAGCGACAGGGTCTGTACCTCGCGGCGCACGTCGAGCTGCTGCGAGGCGTGGATCAGCGTCTCCTGGCGATAGGTATAGTAGGCTTCCCGGGCACCGGCCTGGGCGCGGATGGTGGCGGTACCCACCGCCTCGCCCCGCTCCAGGTCCTCGAGCACGAACGTATAGTGCTCATCGCCGGGAAACTCCACCTCGGCCTCGAAGGCCCGCTGGGAGCGCGCGATACGCTCCTCCAGCCGGTCGCGATGCGCCGGCAGATTGGTCAGGCGCGGCGTGGCGCTCCCCGCCAGCCGCTCCAGGGCCGGCAGATCCGCCGGCCGGGCGGGACGTACCACCAGCATGTCATGGCCTCCACGTGATTGGGCTTCCTGCATGGCGGAGACGCGGCTCACTGGTCGGCCACCAAGCGAGCGATGGCCCGCTCGAGGCGCGCCATGCCCTCGGCGATGTCTGCCTCGGGAATCACCAGCGACGGCGCCATGCGCAACACGTTGGGACCCGCCACCAACGCCATCAGGCCCTCCTCGATGGCCAGCGGCAGGATGTCCTTGGCGCGCCCCTCGTACTCGGGACGCATCTCGGCACCGATCAACAGCCCCATGCCACGCACTTCCTTGAAGACGCCGTGCTTGCGATTGATGGTCTCGAGGTGCTCGCGGAACAGGTCATGACGCTTGGCCACGCCCTCCAGCACCTCGGGGGTGTCGATGTGCTCGACCGCTGCCAGGGCCACGGCGGACGCCAGGGCATTGCCGCCGTAGGTCGAGCCGTGAGTGCCCAGACCCAGCGACGGGGCGACGCGGTCGGTGGTCAGCATGGCACCCACCGGGAAGCCGCCGCCGAGAGCCTTGGCGGTGGTCAGGATGTCCGGCGCCACGCCGTACTGCATGTAGGCATACAGCGAGCCGGTGCGGCCCACGCCGGTCTGCACCTCGTCGAAGATCAGCAAGGCATCGTTGGCATCACAGAGTTCACGCAGTCCCTTGAGGAACTCGGGGTCGGCGGGAATGATGCCGCCCTCGCCCTGCATCGGCTCGACCATCACCGCACAGGTGTCGGCATCGATCAGGTCGCGCACGCTGTCGAGGTCATTGAAGTCGCCATGCACGATGCCGCCGGGGACCGGGCCGAAGCCCTGGGAATACTTCGGTTGGCCGCCGACGCTGACGGTGAAGAAGGTCCGGCCGTGGAAAGACTTGCCGAAGGAGACGATGCGGTTCTTGCGCTCGCCGTGATGGTCGTAGGCCCAGCGACGCGCCAGCTTGAGCGCGGCCTCGTTGGCCTCGCCACCGGAGTTGCACAGGTAGACCTTGTCGGCAAAGGTACGCTCGACCAGGCTGCGTGCCAGCTTCAGGGCCGGCTCGTTGGTATAGACATTGGCCAGGTGCCACAGCTTGTCGGCCTGATCCTTGAGGGCATCGACCAGCACCGGGTGACAGTGACCCAGCGCGTTCACCGCGATGCCCCCGGCGAAATCGATGTACTCCTTGCCCTGCTGATCCCACAGGCGGCTGCCCTCGCCACGCACCGGGATGGCCTTCTGGGGCGCGTAGTTGGGCACCATGTACTGGTCGAAGTCGCTGCGGGTCGGGGTCTGGGTCATGTCACGCTCCTTTTGCTCGAGAAGACTCGGAAGGATGGCTCATCGTGCTTTCGAGTCGATGCATTCGAGTATAGGGAGCGCGGACCGAGGGGGCTTTCAGCAATGGGACGGCGAATTGTGAAAGAAGGCAGCCTCTCGGATCAGGCCGAACCGCTCTCAGACGACCGGCACGCCCGCCATGCATGGGGCGATCCGCTCTCGAATCGCCGCCAGGCGCGCCGGAGTTGGCGATCATCGCCGAACCCGACCTCGCCGGCGATGCGCGCCAGGCTCCAGGGCGTCTCTTCCATCAATTGTCGCGCAAGCTGCAGACGCAGGCGCATCAGGTAATCGTGCGGCGACATGCCGGCGACCGCCACGAAGCGTCGGCGCAGGTGACGCTCGCTCATGACCGCCACCCTCGCCATGTCGGCCATCGACCACGCCACCCCCAGGCGGTCGCACAGGGCATCCTGCAAGCGGTGGATACGCTCGTCGACATGGTTGCGCCCCTCCAGCCAACCGGACAGTTGTGGCTCATGGCCACTACGGCGCAGGTAGAGCACCATCTCCCGGGCCACCGCCAGTGTCAGCCGGTGCCCGAGGCGCCGTGTCAGCCAGTGCAGCATGGTGTCGATTCCCGTGGAGATGCCGGCGCTGGTGAGGATGGGCCCATCTTCGATGAAGATGCAGTCGCCCTGCACGCGCGCACCAGGCGCCAACGCTTCCAGGCGCGACAGCAGGGTGTGATGAGTGGTAGCGCGCCGGCCTTCCAGCAGTCCTGCCTCAGCCAGCAGCAGCGAACCCGAGCAGATGCCCATGACCGTGCCGGCAACCGGCGCATGCTCGCGCAGCCATTCGACGGCCAGCGGCTGACGGCTCGGATCGATGCCCTGCCGATACTGCCCAGGCACCAGCAGCAGATCCCAGGCTTGCGGCGTCCTGGGCAGGGGCTCGATACCGCTCAGCGCCAGCGGCCCCAGCCAGTCGAGCGTCTCGCAGGGGCCGAAATAGCGAATCCTCAGATCCTCGTGCATGCGCTGCGCACTGTGCAGCACCTGCAGCGGGCCCACCAGGTCGAGCGGGACCTGGCCGGGGAGCATCAGCACCCCGACCGTCGGGGACGGCACCGTCTCAAGCGGCATGCGTGCCCCACTCCTTCGCCAGGCCGACGACATCGACGATGCGCGCGAAGCGGCCTTCCAGCACCAGCTCGGTGCGCGCGCGAATGTCCTCGGCGGACCAGGTTCGACCCAATCGGGTCATGGGGAAGGTCAAGGTCGCCTCACTGACGAAGTCCACCGCGAAGCCGAGATCGGCGGCAACACGCGTGGTGG
This sequence comes from Halomonas caseinilytica, assembly GCF_001662305.1. Classification (GTDB taxonomy): domain Bacteria; phylum Pseudomonadota; class Gammaproteobacteria; order Pseudomonadales; family Halomonadaceae; genus Halomonas; species Halomonas caseinilytica. The sequence goes on along the minus strand of NZ_BDEP01000005.1, from coordinate 74,834 downwards.
TCTCGCAGCACTGCTCGGTGCGAATGCCGCTGACGATCAGCCGTTCGATGCCCCGCTCGCGCAGCCAGCGCTCCAGCTCGGTATCGGTGAAGGCGTTATGGGCCCGCTTGTGAAAGGTCGCCGCCGCTGGCTCATCGAACCCCTCGAGCGGACGAACCAGGCCATTGGCGGGATCGAAAGGCGTCGCGCTGCCCGGCTCCTCGTGGAAGATGCGCACCATGGGAATGTCGGCCTGGCGGGCCAGTTCCAGCAAGGCGTGTTGCCGCTCGCGCCAAGGGACAGCCAGCGCCTCGTCCCAGTAGTCACGGGCCGGGAAGGAAGCTTGAACGTCGATCATCAGTAGCGCGGTGTTCATGGGCATGCTCTCCGTCAATGGGAATCATGCCAGGATACTCCTGCTCGTTCGCGTGGCTGAGGCCACAAACGGCTCATCAGCGGACATTTTCGGCCATAATCACCGAGTGCCGACACTGTTCGTCGAGCCTCTAGCCCAAACGCTCCTCGCGGGGCGTCATGCCAAAGTGATTGCGATAGGCAGTGGAGAAATGCGCCGCCGAGGAAAAGCCGGTCTGCAGGGCGATCTCGCCGGCGGGACGGTCGCTTTCGCGCAGCAGACGGCGAGCCTGCTGCAAGCGCAGGTTGAGGTAGTAGCGACTGGGCACGGCCTGGAGGTACTTCTTGAACAGCCGTTCGAGCTGGCGACGCGAGATGCCGAGATGCTCGGCCAGTTCGTGGGTCGTCAGCGGTTCTTCGATGTTCGACTCCATCAGCGCCACCGCGTCCACCAGACTCTGGGGCGCATGGCCGAGTCGCGTGCGCAACGGCACCTGCTGGGGCTCGTCGCCCATGCGGATACGCTCGAGCACGAAGTGTTCGGAGATGCGCTCGGCCAGCTCGTCACCGTGGTGGCTGCCGACCAGGGTCATCATCATGTCCATGGCGGCGGTGCCGCCTCCACAGGTCAGCCGGTCGCGGTCGATCTCGAACAACTGCTGTGACAGGCGGACCCGCGGATAATCCCGGGCGAAGGCCTCGAAACGCGGCCAGGGCAAGGTGGCACGATAGCCATCCAGTACCCCGGTACGCGCCAGCACCTCGGTGCCGCCACCGATACCCCCCAGCACCACCCGAGCGGCGGCCAGGCGTTGCAGCCAGTCGAGCAGCGACTGTGGGACACTCCCCGCCAGTGGGCCCGGCGCGCACACCAGTAGCAAGTCCAGGGAGGCGCCGGAGGCTGCAGCCGCGGCCTGGGGCAGCAGGGCCTGGCCGGAGGCACTGGCCACCGGACGCTCGTCGACGGCGAAGGTCGAAAGGCGGTACAGCGTCCGGCCGGCCAGCCGGTTGGCCACATGCAAGGGCTCGGTGGCACAGGCCTGGGCCAGCATCGAGAACCCCGGCAGCACCACGACCCCCACGTCTCGCGTCAAACCGGGGGAAAGGGGCGGGGCCTTGCCATCAGCGACCATCATCGGCGTCGTGCAGGGTATCGATGAAGGCGTTGGATCGGGAGATCGCCGCTTGCATGCGCGCCCTCAGGGCCGCGACATCGCGTTCCAGTCCATCGACTTCCCCACGCAACGCCCCGATCGCCCGAGCATTGAGGTTGTGCTTCAACAACAGCACATTGTCGCGCATCGCCAGCAACACGGGGTGCATGCTGTCGGCAGCCTCCTGCATGGCGTCGTGCATCTGCACATAGCGCTGACGCGTCTGCCGCAGCCGCTGCTCGGAGAGCCGGCGATACTCGGCACTCTGGTAGAGATCGAGCTCGCTTTCCCATTCCTCGAACAAGGCCGCGGCCACAGACTCGATGTCATCGATGCGTGTTTCGACCCGCTCGGCGGCGACCTCGCTGCGCTCGTACGCCTCGTCGAGGCGCTCATAGGTCTGCGACAACTCGCTGTCGGGCACACGCACCACGGCGCGGAATTGTTCCAGCGCCGATGCGAACTGTTCCTCGGCCGCCACCTGGGCGTCACGACCTTTCTCGACCCGCTCCACCATCAGGTCACGCTTGTGGATGCCGACCTTTTCCAGAGCGCCATAGTAGGCACTCTGGCAACCGCTCAGCAGCAACAGCAGGATGGCCGATACGAGCCAGCCATGGAGGGGCCGCGCCAGACGTCGGTGTCTCATGCAGCGTCTCTCAGAGTTCGACGACATCGAAGGTCGCCACCGGGTCGACGTCGGCCTCGTAGTCCACGTCGTCTCGCTCGAAGCCGAACAGCTTCAGGAAGTCGTGCTTGTAGCCCGCGTAGTCGGTGATCTCGAACAGATTGTCGGTGGTGACCTGCGACCACAGCGTCTTGCACGCCTGCTGGACATCGTCGCGCAGCTCCCAGTCATCGAGGCGCAGACGCCCGGCCTCGTCGGTGGCCATCTCGCCGCCCTGGGGGGAATAGAGACGCTCGCCGAACAGGCGGTTGAGCTGGTCGATGGTGCCTTCGTGCAGGCCCTGCTCCTTCATCACCTTGTAGACCATGGCGATATACAGTGGCATCACCGGGATCGCCGCGCTGGCCTGGGTCACCACGGACTTGAGCACCGCCACGTTGGCGCCGCCGCCCTGCTCGCCGAGGCGCTTATCGATCTCGCCGGCAGCGCGATCGAGGTCTTCCTTGGCACGGCCCAGGGCGCCGTGCCAGTAGATCGGCCAGGTGATCTCGGTGCCGATATAGCTGAAGGCCACGGACCGTGCCCCCGGCGCCAGCACACCGGCGCGGTCCAGAGCGTCGATCCACAGCTCCCAGTCCTCGCCGCCCATCACGTCGACGGTATCGGCGATCTCCTGTTCGGTGGCCGGCTCGACTTCGGCTTCGATGATGGCGTCCTTGTTGGTGTCGATGGCAGTGGCGCGGTACGTCTCGCCGATCGGCTTGAGGCTGGAGCGCTTGATCTCGCCGCTGTCGGGCAGCTTGCGCACCGGGGACGCCAGGGAATAGACCACCAGGTCGACCTGGCCGAGATCCTGCTTGATCAGCTCGACGGCCTTCTCGCGCGCCTCATGGGAAAAGGCGTCACCGTTGATGGACTTGCTGTACAGCCCTTCCTGCTTGGCGAACTTGTCGAAGGCCGCGGCGTTGTACCAGCCAGCGGTACCGGGCTTCTTCTCCGTGCCCGGCTTCTCGAAGAACACGCCCAGCGTATCGGCACCGTAGCCAAAGGCCGCGGTGACGCGTGCCGCCAGGCCATAGCCGCTGGAGGCGCCCACCACCAGCACTTTCTTGGGGCCGGCATGCTTGTCCAGGCCTCGCGCCCGGGTCGCCTCGATCTGCTCGAGCACGTTCTTCTCGCAACCGACGGGATGAGTGGTGGTGCAGATGAAACCGCGTACCTTGGGCTTGATGATCACGACAGACCTCTTCGTTGGATACCGAGGAGCCGCACGGGGCAGCGTCCGGGAAGTTGTATTGCCAATGGCGACATTCTAGCGACACTGGACGGCACTGTCCGCCCTCATCGACTCGCGGGGCAATCACACCGGCCAGGCCGTTATTGAGTACCGCCGCCGGCTGGGGCAGCATGGCGGTGATCCCGATGTCCGACACACAAGCAGGAGACCGCCAATGGATGCCCAGACCCTCGTCGACGAGCGTGGCGAATTATGGCTGGCGCTGGCGCCCCTGTGGCTGGAGCGGGAACCCAGGGAAACCGACTACGCCCGCATGGTCGACGTCATCCAGCGTCACGACCTCAGCGTGCGGGAGCTCGAGTGGGTTTTCCGCCTGGAACTGGCACCGGTGCTCTCTCGCCAGCAGATGTCCGTGGCCAGCGAATGGCGCCACTTCGACGATCACAAGCTGATGCGCCAGCTGGTTGCCCACAACCTGAGGCTCAAGGGATGGCGTCGCAAGACCTGGGCGCTGTTTTCGGGCCTGACCACCATGATGGCCCGCCACCGCTGGAACGAGCTGATGGAACGGGTCTCGATCGCGCGGGGCGAAACGCTGTAACCCCGCCTCGACCAAGACGGGTCAGTGAGACACAAGGCGGGCCAGTGACGAAAAGAGGGAGAAGCCACATGGATACTCGCATGATGGACCACGACCACGGATATGGACTGGTAAGCCGCTTTTTCCACTGGTTCATGGCGTTGCTGCTGCTCTGGCAGCTGATATCGGCAGCATTGCACTTCGCTTTCGACGAGGCGCCAGTCACCGACTTCTTCTTCGGTTTCCATTTTTCCAATGGTGTACTACTGCTCTGCCTGGCGCTTCTGCGAGGTATCTGGGGGCTGCTCAATCTCTCGCGCCGACCGCCCCATCGGCGCGGCATCGAGCGACTCGCCGCACTCGGCCATGTGCTGATCTATCTGTTGATGATCGCGGTGCCCACGATTGCCCTGATTCGCGCCTATGGTTCCGATCGCCCCTTCTCCGCCCTGGGCATGCCACTTTTTGCCGGCCAGGCCACCGAGATCGAATGGATGACGAATCTCGGTGGCCAGTGGCACGGGCTGCTGGGCTGGGGATTGTTCGCGCTGGTCGCCGGTCACATCGCCATGGCCCTGGTCCACACCCATGTATGGAAAGAGCCCCTGATCCGGCGGATGACCAGGGGCAGCGATCTCCCGTAGCGGCCTGCCGGACTCGGGGCAATCGGCCGGTTGCCCTCGAGCCGCACGGCGAGAGGCGCTAGACGTCGTCCAGGATCCTCTCCAGCGCTTCATTGAGCTCGCCAATCCCCGCCCGCGGCGAGAAGCGACGCACGACGCGACCGTCCCGGGCCACCAGGAACTTGGTGAAGTTCCACTTGATGGCTCGCGTGCCCAACAGGCCCGGCGCCTCTCGCTTGAGCTCGACGAACAGGGGATGAGCGTGGCGCCCGTTGACCTGAACCTTCTCCATCAGCGGGAAGGTCACGCCATAGGTCTGTTCGCCGAAGGTGCAGAACGCCGGGGCCGACTCGGGCGACTGTCGGCCGAACTGGTTGCAGGGAAAGGCCAGCACGGTGAAGCCACGGTCGCGATGGCGACGATAGAGACGCTCGAGCTCGCCGAGCTGGGACGTGAAGCCACAGCGGCTGGCCACATTGACGATCAGGAGCACCTGGCCGCGGAGCGCGCGGAGGTTGAATGGCTCGCCGCGATACGTGCGGCAATCATGGTCGTGGATGCTCATGGCTCGGGCTCGCTGTCTGTTCCATCAAGATGCCACGCCGGCTCCCTCGGCGCCAGTCCCGCGCCAACGCGGCCTCACTCGGAGGCCGTGAGCAAACCGTCGTGGATGAGCGTTTCCACCACCTGGCGCGTATCCGGCGTGACATCCTCGAGCGCCAAGGCCCTTTCCGGGGGCAGCCAGAAGGTCTCGGCGACTTCATCCGCCTGCAGGTCCAGAGGACCATCATAGTCGACCAGGTAGGCGCTACCGAAGATATGGTTGCCATCCCGGGCATGAACGAACTCCAGCACATGCCGCAGGGGAACCCCGACGATCCCGAGCTCTTCGGCCAGTTCGCGTCGTGCCGCCACGTGCACGGCCTCTCCAGCCCCCACCACGCCACCGGCGGCCAGGTCGATGCCACCGGGGAAAACCTCCTTGTATAGCGTGCGACGCTGCACGCACAGCTCGCCCCGCGCATTGCGCACCACGATATAGGTGGCCCGGTGCCAGAAGTGATAGCGCCGCATGGTGGCGCGCGGAGCGCTTCCGCAAGGCCGATTGCGCGCGTCCACCAACTGGATGCTCTCGTCGGATATGCGCTGGACCACCGTCGAATCGGACGGCGCACCTGAGTCGGAGGTCATGGCAACTTCCTGCAGGGAAATAGGCTCAGCCTAACGGCTCGTCGTGAGCACGTCATCTCCCTGCCGCTGGCATCGCCTTTCCTTCGTTGCCTTGCCGGTGGCTGCGTTACAGTCATCATTCCCTCCCGATGACGACAACAAGGGCCGAGCCATGCGCGATACCGACAAGAATACCGACAACCGCCAGGTGGACCTCGACGATGAGGGCGTTCACTGGGATCAGGCCATGAGTTATGGGCAATACCTGAACCTCGAGTCACTGCTGGACTGCCAGCGCCCCCTCTCCCGCGAACATGACGAAATGCTGTTCATCGTCATCCATCAGGCCTCCGAGCTATGGATACGACTGTGCCTGCATGAAGCCCATGGCGCCGCCGAGTACATTCGCCACGGCGACCTGCGCCCCGCCTTCAAGATGCTGACTCGGGTCGCACGCATCCAGGAGCAGCTCATCAACGCCTGGGAAGTGCTCGTCACCATGACGCCGGCGGACTACCTGAGCTTCCGCGACGAACTGGGCCAGAGCTCCGGCTTCCAGTCGTACCAGTACCGAGAACTGGAATTCCTGCTGGGCAACAAGAACGCGCGCATGATCGAAGCGCACCGCGCCCATTCCCGCCACTATGATCGTCTGCACGAAGTGCTTCACGCCCCCAGTCTCTACGACATCACTCTGCAGCAACTCGACAAGCGTGGCTTCGATATCCCGGATGACCGGCTCGAGCGCGACTGGTCCGAACCCTATATCGCCTCATCCCGCGTCGAAGCCGCCTGGCGCGAGATCTATCGCGACACCGAGACCTACTGGGATCTTTATGAACTGGCCGAAAAGCTGGTGGATCTGGAGTACAACTTCCAGAAATGGCGTTTCAGCCACATGAAGACCGTCGAGCGCATCATCGGTTATCGCCGCGGCACCGGCGGCACCGGGGGCGTCAGCTATCTGGTCAAGGCCCTCGACCTGCAGTTCTTCCCCGAACTCTGGTCGGTGAGAACCCTCATCTGAGCGCCGCCGAAAGCGTTGACCGGGCACCGGCTGAAGGCCATGCTCAGAAAGGTTCTCGCCACTGGAGTTCCGTCATGCAGGACTACGCACCGCGTGCTCGACTGGCAACCCACGAGGTGACCAACCAGCCCGACGCCCCCGAGGATCGCAACCTCCTCGAGGATGATCTGCCGCTGCGCGAAGCACTGACACGAGACGCTCCCGACTGGGTGACCGAGCGTCTCGCCCCGCTGGGACGCGAAGTCGGCAGCGAACGTGTCCGCGCCCTGGGCGAGGCGGCCAACCGTCATCCGCCCGAGCTGCGCTTGTTCGACCGCTACGGGCGCCGTCTGGATGCCGTCGACTATCACCCGGCCTACCATGCGCTGATGCACCTGGCCCTGGACAACGGCTGGCACGCGGTCGCCTGGCAGGAGGAAGGCCACGGCGGACACCAGGCGCACGTGGCCGCCCTGTACCTGCTCACCCAGGCGGAACCCGGCTTCTGCTGCCCGGTGACCATGACCCATGCCGCCATGCCGGCGCTTCGCCATTCGTCGTCCCTGCATGAGCGCTGGTCGCCCGGCCTGCTGAGCTGGGACTACGACCCTCGAGCACTCCCCGCCGAACGCAAGACGGCGCTGACCTTCGGCATGGCCATGACCGAGAAACAAGGCGGCAGCGACGTGCGTGCCAACACCACCCGAGCGCTCCCCACTGAGGACGGTTGGCGACTGAATGGCCACAAGTGGTTCTGCAGCGCCCCCATGTCGGACGCCTTCCTGACACTGGCACAGACCGACGACGGCCTCGGCTGCTTTCTGGTGCCGCGCTTCACTCCGGATGGCGAGCGCAACGCCATCGAGCTGCAGCGACTCAAGGACAAATGCGGCAATCGAGCCAACGCCTCGGCCGAAATCGAGTACCGCGACGCCTGGGCCGAGCCACTAGGCGAACCCGGGCGTGGCATCGCCACCATACTGTCGATGGTCCAGCAGACCCGGCTCGATGCCGCCACCGCGCCGGTGGCGATGATGCGGCAGGCGCTCTCCGAAGCCTGGCGACATGTGCGAACACGCCACGCCTTCGGCCAACGCCTGTCCGAGCAGCCCTTGATGCGCACTCTGCTCGCCGACATGGCCCTGGAAGTCGAAGCCGGCGTCGCCCTGACCCTGCGCACCGCCCGGGCCTTCGACGGCGCCGCGCGAGGCGACGCCCACGAAACCGCCCTGGCACGGCTGTTGCCGGCGCTGGCCAAGTACTGGCACAACAAGCGGGCTCCTGGTTTCCTGGCCGAGGCCATGGAATGCCTGGGTGGCATCGGCTACGTGGAGGAATCCCCAATGGCGCGGCTCTATCGCGAAGCGCCGGTGAACTCCATCTGGGAAGGCTCAGGCAATGTCATCTGCCTCGATGTGCTGCGGGTGTTCGAACGCCACCCCGACGCCCTGGCGGCACTTCGTCAGGAACTCAACGCCGTTCGCGGCATATCTCCAGCTCTGGATGCAGCCATCCAGGAGCTCGTCACGCGTCTCGAAGCGCCGCCGGAGACTCTGGAGCGGCAGGCCCGCTGGCTGACACAGCGCCTGGCCCAGTGCCTGCAGGGCGCCCTGCTGCTGCGCCACGCTCCCGCCGAAATAGGCGAGACCTTCTGTCGCTCGCGGCTTATCGACCCTGGCCCCGTCTTCGGCATCCTGCCTGCGGATGCGCCTGAAGATGCAATTCTGGCACGCCTGCCAAACTGAGCCGCTCATGGAAGACTTGACCCTCAGATGGATCCTCGGACAGGCCGTCAGCTTCACCGCTCTGGCGCTGTGCATCGTCGCCTTTTCCAGCAAGCGCGATGACCGACTGTTCGTGATCCTCGTTTTCGCCAATGTTGCCTTCGCCGTACAGTTCGCGCTCTTCCAAAGCTGGGTGGCTTCCGGCATCTCCGCGCTGATCGTGCTGCGTATCGTCCTGGCCCGACGTTACCCTCGCCATACCGGCATCATGGCGACGGTACTGATCGCTACCCTGGCCATTGCCGCCCTGACCTGGAGCGGGCCGGAGGACATCCCCGCCCTGGCGGCGGGATTACTGGGCACCTATGGCATGTTCATGCTGCGAGGCATCGCCATGCGCGCCCTGCTGGCCAGTGCCGCTTTCTGCTGGATCATCAGCAACCTGCTGGCCGGCTCCATCGGCGGCACTATCGCCGAGACCCTGATCTTCCTCACCAATGTGGTGACCATGTGGCGCCTCAAGCGCGATGCCGTGCTGCATGGCGTTTGAGGCGCCGACTTCCCCCTCTCCGCCTTGGCCAGGCCGAGTGCCAGGCAACCCGCCCATGCCGCCGGATGGGCGATGTCAGCCGCCGATGGGGCCCAAGGCTACCCGTAACGCCAACGCCAGAAGCAGCACGCCGGTAGCCCGGTTGATCCAATGGGCACGGGCCTGCAGCCAGGGCAGCACCCGAGAGTGGGACAGCCCGACGGCGACCAGCACGTACCAGCCACCATCGATGAGCATGGCTGTGCACACGATGATCGCGCGCGCCGCCAGGCTCATGTCCGGCGTCACGAACTGACTGAGCAAGGCAACGAAGAACAGGATGAGCTTGGGATTGGCGAGCGCCACCAGCATTCCCTCGCGCGCCGCCTGCATGCCAGAGGTGACCATGGCGTCCGCGTTTAGCGCCCCCGATCGCCCGGCCCGCAAGGCCTTGATGCCCAGCCAGGCCAGATAGGCGGCACCCGCCCAGGTGATCGCCTGGAACAGCGATGGGAAACGCTCGATCAGCGCTCCTAGCCCCCAGACGGTGAGCAGCGCATAGAGCCCCACCCCCAGCGCATGGGACAAGGCCGCCACCACGCCCGGCGTGCGTCCACCCCCGAGGGTGTGGCGCAGCACCAGCGCCAGGCTGGGTCCAGGCGACATGGCCCCCATGGCACAGATAGCCGCCAACGACAACCAGAGGGAAAAAGGCATGAGCATTCTCCAGTGACACATGATCGACCGGGCGCCACCCGGTCCGTCGACGAGCGAAAGGTATGGCAGAGAAACCGTGCCTAGCGGTGGAACTGCCCTTCGCGTTCCGGCTGCCAGAGGATAGCGTCGACACGCAGCGTCGCCTGCCTTCCTCCGGGCAGGGGCCATTCGATGACATCACCCACATGCAAGCCGAGCAGTGCCGCACCGACCGGCGCCATCACCGAGACACCATCGTCGGTGAATTCCAGCGCATGAGGGTAGACCAAGGTTCTCACGATCTCACGCTCATGCGTCAGATCGGTAAAGCGCACCTGGCTGTTCATGCTGATCACATCCGCTGGAATCTGTTCGGGCTCCAGCACCTCACCACGCTCCAGTTCTTCTTCCAGGGATAGCGCCACGGCATCCTCGCCAGCCGCGTCGATGAGCCGCTGTAACCGTTCAGCATCGAGCCGATTGATGATCAAAGGGGGACGCACCGCCATATGAGCCTCCTTGCCAGACGTGGCGTACGGGGATAACCAATAAAAACAGCCCTCCACCCGCTAGCGGGAGAAGGACTGTCCACGAAGCCACCATACGACATCACCACGAGGAAAGACAGGCCGCATGATACCCGTGCGCCCGCCTTGCTGATATCAAGCTGCCTGGCGCGCATGTTTCCTAGGCGAGGGGCATGACACATCATCGCAACAGGCGATAACAAAACCTCACAACAACGCTACCTACACCCCTCGATGTGGGCATCTATACTCACGCCAAGCTCCCAAGGCACCCGTTTCTCAAGGGATCAGCGACTTTCCTTGAGACGACGCCTCCCATTGGCAGGCATCACTTGGAAGCCGGCAAGAGATTGCATACCAGGAGACACAGGAGGGCATACCAATGGTCGACAAGCATAATGCCACCACAAGCCTCCCATCCCCCACAGGCATCAGGCCCCTACAAGAGCACGAATACGTATTCGTGAACGGTGGTGTAAACGATCAGAGCGCCACGCTTTCACTCGACGAGCTCGGCGGAGGATGGGCTACGACCATGGCAGTCGGTGAGGAAGAGCCCTGGCATAACGCCTCTGTAGCGCTCGATATCGAACTGCACATTGGCGCGTCAGCCAAGTCCGAATAGATACGCCAGGTCACCAGGGCACGACGCGCTCTCTTGCAGTCCCTGGTGACCGCCCGATACCTGGTTTGACAACCCGAACGCCTTTCTTCTGACCACTACACCGCCATCCGATACACAACAATCGCTGACAACACAGGTCTCCAGACGTCATGATTTTGATCGCCGGCGGTCAGTTCGATGTCAATCTCAGAGCGCTGCATGAACGACTAACCTATCGAGGCATTCCATTCTGCAGTCTCCTGGTTGGCCCGAATCAGACACCGAATTTACGCATCGACATTCAGGGCAACCGCCTTGAAGTGAATGATAGCGAAATATCACCCACGGCCTGTTTCATCAGACACGATGTCTTCCTTCATCAGGCCTCCGATAGAAAAAGGGCGCAAACCAGTGCTCTTAATTGGTTCCATGCCGTTCGTGGCTGGGCCGTCAGCCAGCCAAGTGTCCGGGTATTCAACCGACACTCTTACCTTCGTGAGAACAACAAGGTACAGAACCTGCTCCTTGCACAGGCGCATGGGCTCTCGATTCCCGACACGGTCGTCGTCAACGACCTCTCCAACCTTGATGCCACAGCAGAAGCCATGGTGCACAAACCGGTTGCCGGCGGAGAATACACGGGGCTGGTCAGCGAGTTACGTCAATCACCCGCCCTCGACTACCCTCGCTTCATCCAACCACGCCTGCAGCGCCCCGAGATGAGGATTTACCGTATTGGACCTGCCTTGATGGCGTTCTGGCTGTATTCCTCTGAACTCGACTACCGTCGCACGCAGGATGTCGAGATCGTCCACACTGCAGTTCCGCACACCATCGGCAATGACCTGATACGGCTGCTGGATCACCTCGAGCTCGACTTTGCGGCAGCAGATTTCATGGCAGACGAGGAAGGAGCCCTGCATTTCCTCGAGGTCAACACGCAGCCGATGTTTGCCGCCTTTGATCGCGCAACCCACGGGAAGCTCTGTGATGCCATCATCGATGGCTTATTCTACAGAGGAGGGCACTGCAAAAAGAAGGGAATGCCACTGACCACTTGATTTTCAAGTGGTGCCGGTGGTCGGACTCGAACCGACACGCCTGTTACAGCGGCGGATTTTGAATCCGCTGCGTCTACCAATTCCGCCACACCGGCAACGGCCCAGAATTATACGTGGGCCGACGGCCAGGTCAATGATTTCACGTCATTCTCGCGGGCATCATCAGTAGATTGCTATCATCGCGCCCACCTTGACTCGGCGCCTCCGCCGACGGTCGTTCCCGTATCAGGAGTCCTCCATGGCGCAATCACGCAACGACACCCCACCCTCTCCATCCGTCGCAGCACGCACCGGGCTGGTGCTCGGCCTGGTATTCCTGCTGTTGACCCTGATCATCCCAGCACCGAGCGGCATGTCGCCCGTCGCCTGGCACTGTGTCGGCATGGCATTGCTGATGGCCAGCTGGTGGTCCACCGAGGCGATTCCGATTCCGGTCACCTCACTGGTGCCGATGGTGCTCGCCCCGGCGCTGGGCATTGAGGGTATCAAGGAGACGGCGGCCAGCTATGCCAATCCGATCATCTATCTGTTCCTCGGCGGCTTTCTCCTGGGTATCGCGATGCAGGTCTGGAACCTCCATCGCCGTGTGGCGCTGCAGGTACTGCGGGTGGTCGGCAGTGAGCCGAAACGCCAGATTGCGGGGTTCATGATCGCCACCGGCTTCATCAGCATGTGGGTCTCCAACACCGCCACGGCGATCATGATGCTGCCGATCGGCCTCTCGGTACTGAGCCTGCTCGAGCATTCGGATCCCAAGGAACTGAACCGCTTCGCAACCGCCCTGCTGCTGGGCATCGCCTATTCAGCAAGCATCGGGGGCGTGGCCACCCTGATCGGCACGCCTCCCAACGCCCTGCTGGCCGGCTACCTGTCGGACTCGATGAACATTGATCTCGGCTTTGCCCAGTGGATGCTGATCGGGCTGCCGATCAGCATCGCGATGATGGTGGTTGCCTGGTGGTGGCTGTGCCGTGGCGACTTTCAACTCGCCACTGGCGGCAGCGAGAGCGCCGACATGATTCATCGCGAACTGGCCGAGATGGGACCGATGAGCGCGGCCGAAAAGCGCGTCGGCATGGTCTTTCTGCTGGCGGCAGCGGCCTGGATCGTCCGTCCCCTGCTCAATAATCTCGGCGTCGACTGGCTGTCGGATACCTCGATCGCCATTCTCGCCGGCATGGCACTGTTCCTGATCCCCAGCGGTCGCCACCGTGGCGAATCCCTGATGAACTGGGAGGAAGCGGTCAAGCTGCCCTGGGGCATCCTGCTGCTGTTCGGTGGCGGCCTGGCGCTGGCCGGGGCCATCAGCTCGTCGGGACTCGCCGAGTGGATCGCCAACCAGCTCTCCGTGCTCGGCGCGCTGCCGACCCTGGCCGTCATTGCCGGCGTGGTACTGGTGATCATCTTCCTCACGGAAGTGACCTCGAACACCGCTACCGCGGCGGCCTTCCTGCCGCTGCTCGGCGCCATGGCCATGTCACTGGACATTCCGGTGCTGGTCATCACGGTTCCCGCCGCGATCGCCGCCAGCTGCGCCTTCATGATGCCGGTGGCCACGCCGCCCAACGCGATCGTCTTCGGCTCCGGGCATATGAGCATTCAGTCCATGATCCGCGCCGGCTTTGCCCTCAACCTCGCAGGCACCGTCCTGGTAACCCTGATGGCCTACGCGCTGATCCTGTTGCTGTGGTAATCGTCACGCGCCATTTCTCATGAATCTGCCCGCGTTTCCTGACGTGACAGTCAGGAAACGCTATCCTTGTGCACCGCCGTCACGCGTCATCCCTTCGACCCACCGCGGCTTCGGCGGGTCACTCACCTGTTGATCGTTGTTGCGTCTGTCATTCAAGAGCCCACATGCAAAGAGCCGATTTCCATTTTGATCTTCCGCAAGAGTTGATCGCTCGCTACCCTTCGGAAGTACGCAGCGACTGTCGCCTGCTGTGCGTCGATGGCGACAGCGGCCAGTTCAGCCACCACCACTTTCCCGACCTCGTGGACATGCTGGAACCCGGCGACCTGCTGGTTTTCAACGATACTCGCGTCATTCCCGCGCGCCTGCACGGCCACAAGGCCAGCGGCGGCAAGGTCGAGATGCTTCTGGAACGCCCGCTGGATGCCCATCGTGGGCTGGTCCACCTGCGCGCCAGCAAGTCACCGTCCCCCGGCACCGAACTGAACTTCGAAGGCGGGATCCAGGCGGTGGTCGAGGGACGTCAGGACGCGCTGTTCGAGCTGCGCTTCCTCGGCGAGACACCGATGATCGCGCTGCTCGAGCAGCATGGCCACATGCCGCTGCCGCCCTATATCACCCGCGACGACGAACTTTCGGACCGCGAGCGTTATCAGACGGTCTATGCCCGCCGCGATGGTGCGGTGGCCGCCCCGACCGCCGGATTGCACTTCGACCAACCGTTGCTGGAACGCCTGGCAGCCAAAGGGGTCGAATCGACGTTCGTGACCCTGCATGTCGGTGCCGGAACCTTTCAGCCGGTACGTGCAGAGGACATTCGCGAGCATCACATGCACAGTGAGTGGATCGACGTCGGTGAAGATACCTGTGCCAAGGTGCGCGCCGCACAGCAGGCCGGCAAGCGAGTCATCGCCGTGGGCACCACCAGCGTGCGTTGCCTGGAAACGGCCAGTGCCTCGGGCGAGATTGCGCCATTCTCCGGCGATACCGATATTTTCATCTATCCCGGCTACGAGTGGCGCTGTGTCGATGCCTTGGTCACCAACTTCCACCTGCCGGAGTCGACCCTGCTGATGCTGGTGTCCTCATTCGCCGGTCACGATACGGTCATGGCGGCGTATCGGGAAGCGGTCCAGGAAGGCTATGCCTTCTTCAGCTACGGCGACGCCATGTTCTTGACCCGCCACCATGCTCCATCCGCAAGACGCGCCGATATCGAGACCTCCGATGCGTAACGAATGCTTCATGACCTTCGAGCGCCTGGCCAGCGACGGCCGGGCGCGCCGCGGTAGACTGACCTTTCCCCGAGGGACGGTCGAAACCCCTGCCTTCATGCCGGTCGGAACCTATGGCACCGTCAAGGGCATGACGCCCCAGTCGGTGCAGGAAATCGGCGCCGAGATCATTCTCGGCAACACCTTCCACCTGTGGCTGCGGCCGGGAACCGAGGTCATCGAGGCCCACGGCGATCTGCACGACTTCGCCCAGTGGGACAAGCCGATCCTCACCGACTCCGGCGGTTTCCAGGTCTTCTCGCTCGGCGAGATGCGCAAGATCACCGAACAGGGCGTGCATTTCCGCTCGCCGGTGGACGGCGCCAAGGTCTTCATGGGCCCCGAGGAATCCATGGCGGTGCAGCGTGCGCTGGGCTCCGACATTGTGATGATCTTCGACGAATGCACGCCCTACCCTGCGACCTTCGACGAGGCCCGACGCTCCATGGAAATGTCATTGCGCTGGGCACAACGCTCGCGCGATGCGCACGGTGCGTCCCCCTCGGCGCTGTTCGGCATCATCCAGGGCGGCATGTATCCGGCACTGCGCGAGGCCTCCCTGAAAGGACTCGACGAGATCGGCTTCGATGGCTACGCCATCGGCGGCCTGTCGGTGGGCGAGCCCAAGGAGGAAATGCTCGAGGTGCTCGACTACCTGCCCGAGTGGATGCCGGACGACAAACCGCGCTATCTGATGGGCGTGGGCAAGCCGGAAGACCTGGTCGAGGGCGTGCGCCGCGGGGTCGACATGTTCGACTGCGTGATGCCGACCCGCAACGCTCGCAACGGCCACCTCTTCACCGCCGAGGGCACCGTTAAGATCCGCAACGCCAGGCATCGCCACGACACCGGCCCGCTGGAGGAAGGGTGCGATTGCTACACGTGCCGGAACTTCTCGCGTGCCTATCTGCATCATCTGGATCGCTGCGGCGAGATGCTCGGCTCGATGCTCAATACCGTCCACAACCTTCGCCATTATCAGCGCCTGATGGCTGGTTTGCGCGGTGCCATCGAAGCGGGTACATTGGCCCACTTCGTGGAAGGGTTCTACGCGCAGCGTGGCCTGCCGGTTCCTCCCGTACCGAATTGAAGGCTGGCCAACCCAGGAGGCCAGCCGCCAGGCGCCGCATGGTGCCGCTTTGTTTACCACGACTCAGGAGATTGTCGTAAATGTTGGACTTCTTCATTTCCCCGGCCCTGGCCCAGGACGCCGGGGGCGCGCCGGGCGGAGGCATCGCCCAGATCGTGATGCTGGTCGGCTTCGTGCTGATCTTCTACTTCCTGCTGTGGCGCCCCCAGGCCAAGCGAGCCAAGCAGCACAAAAAGCTGATCGCCGGCCTCTCCAAGGGCGACGAGATCGTCATCGGCGGCGGCATGCTGGGTCGTATCACCAAGGTCAGCGAGGACAGCGAATTCCTGTCCATGGAAATCGCCGAGGGCACCGAGGTCAGCGTGCAGAAGAACGCCGTGGCCACCGTCCTGCCCAAGGGCACGCTCAAGTCCATCTGATCGGACATGCCCGCGCCGCCATGCGGTGCGGGCTGCCCTGCGACCACCGAGGCGGGGCCAGGCCAACCGGCTCCGCCCGGTGCTCGTGATGACGCAACGCCCGTCTCCATCATCAGCAACCTGAGGGCAGGGCCCCCATGCTCAACCGTTACCCCCTGTGGAAGTATCTACTGATACTCCTCGTCCTCGTCGTCGGCCTGATCTATGCCCTTCCCAACCTCTTCCCCGAGGACCCGGCAGTACAGATCAGCAGTGATCGCGGCGAATTCACGCTCGACGAACGACAGCTCGACCGCCTCGAGACCTCCCTCGAAGAATCGGATATCGCCATCAAGTCCGTCGAGAATCAGCCCCAGAGCGTCCTGATCCGGCTCCGTCACGCCGACGACCAGATCAGAGCACGCGACCTGCTCAGCGATTCTCTCGGCGAAGACTACGTCGTGGCACTGAACCTGGCCGAATCCACGCCGTCCTGGCTGGAGTCGCTGGCTGCCTCGCCCATGACGCTCGGCCTCGACCTGCGCGGCGGCGTGCACTTTTTGCTCGAAGTCGACATGGATGCCGCCATCACCCAGCGCCTGGAGTCGGACGCCAGCGCCATGCGCACCACCCTGCGCGACGAGCGACTGCGCTATCGCAACACCAAGCTCGGCGAGCGTTCGATCAGCATGGACTTCATGAACGCCGAAGACCGTGACGAAGCGCGACAGTTGATCGCCCCCGAGTATCCCGAGTTCGACTACAGCAATGTCGAACGGGCGCGAGGCGCCGGCCTGAAGATGACCCTGACCGACACGGCCGTCGACGAGATCCAGGATTACGCGGTCAACCAGAACCTGACCACGCTGCGCAACCGCGTCAACGAACTGGGCGTCTCCGAGCCGCTGGTACAGCGCCAGGGGCCGAACCGTATCGTCGTCGAACTGCCCGGCGTCCAGGATACCGCAGCCGCCAAGCGCATCATCGGCGCCACGGCCAATCTGGAGTTCCGCCTCGAGGCGCGGCCCGACACCCCGGATGCCGAAACCGAGACCTTCCCGTTCCGCAACAATGAAGCACGTACCGCGACCCTGATGCGTGACGTGATCATTACTGGCGACCGAGTCTCGAACGCCAACCGCAGCTTCGATGAAAATGGCCGTCCCCAGGTCAACATCGATCTAGACGGTACCGGCGGCACCCTGATGAACCGCGCGACCCGAACCAACATCGGGCGCAACATGGCGGTGCTGTTCATCGAGCACAACTCCCGCGAGCGCACGGTGATGGAGAACGGTGAGGAGACCACCGTCCGCACGCAGAGCACCGAACGCGGCATCATCAGCCTGGCCACCATCCAGAGCGCGCTGGGTAACAGCTTCCGCATCACCGGCCTGGAGTCGCCCACCGAGGCGGCCGACCTGGCACTGTTGCTGCGCTCCGGCTCGCTGGCTGCGCCGATGTACTTCGCGCAGGAGCGCACCATCGGACCCAGCCTCGGTGCCAAAAACATCGAGCGCGGCATCCAGTCCGTTCAGATCGGCCTGCTGCTGGTGGTGCTGTTCATGCTGGTGCGCTACCGGGTGTTCGGGGTCTTCGCCAATATTGCCCTGGCACTCAACCTGACCCTGCTCGTCGCTGTCATGTCGATGCTCGGCGCCACCCTGACCCTGCCGGGCATTGCCGGTATCGTGCTCACCCTGGGGATGGCCGTGGACGCCAATGTGTTGATCTTCGAGCGCATCCGCGAGGAACTACGCAACGGGCTCTCGGTCCAGCAAGCCATTCACGCCGGTTACGAGCGCGCCTTCTCGTCGATCGTCGACGCCAACATCACCACCCTGCTGGTGGCGTTGATCCTGTTCTCGATCGGCACCGGGCCGGTCAAGGGCTTCGCCGTGACGCTGTCACTGGGCATTTTGACCTCGCTGTTCACCGCGCTGATGGTGACCCGCGCCATGGTCAATCTGTGCTACGGCGGCAAGCCGGTCAAGAAGCTCTGGATATAAGAGGTGGCCATGCAATCCCTCATCAATCGACAATTCGACTTCATGGGCAAGCGCCGCTATGCCTTCATCATCTCGGTGGCAACGCTGCTGATATCGGTGGTCGCGATACTGGTCCAGGGCCTCAACCTGGGACTCGATTTCACCGGCGGTACCCTGGTCGAAGTCCGCTATGCCACGGCACCGGCGCTCAGTGCAGTGCGCGAGACCCTGGAGGCCGCCGGCTTCAAGGACGTGGCGGTGCAGACCTTCGGCGCCTCCACCGAGGTGTTGATTCGTCTGCAGCAAGCCTTCGATGCCGGTGTCGGCGACCAGGTCGTCGACCTGCTCCGCCAGGGCGGCAACAGCGTGGATCTGGTGCGTGCCGAGTTCGTCGGCGCCCAGGTCGGTGACCAGCTACGCGACCAGAGCGGCATGGGCATGCTGGTGGCCCTGGGCGTCGTCGTGCTCTACGTGGCCTTCCGCTTCCAGTACAAGTTCGCCATCGGCGCCCTGCTGGCCCTGGGCCACGATGTCTTCATCGTGCTTGGCGTCTTTGCGCTGTTCGGCTTCGAGTTCGACCTGACGGTGTTGGCAGCGGTGCTGGCGGTGATCGGTTACTCGCTCAACGACACCATCGTGGTCTACGATCGCATCCGCGAGAACATTCGCAAGTCGCGCATCGACGACATGCCCGCCATCTTCAACGAATCCATCAACCAGACCCTGTCGCGGACCCTCGCGACATCCGGTACCACGCTTCTGGTGGTGCTGGCCCTGATGATTCTTGGCGGCGACATGATTCACTTCTTCGCCGTGGCACTGTTCATCGGCATCACGGTCGGGACCTTCTCGTCCATCTATGTCTCCGCCGCTTTGCTGCTGCCCCTCAAGCTGCAACGCGCGGACCTGATGCCGGCACAGAAGGAAGACGCAGAAGCCGAAGAAGAACTGCCCTGATCGCTCCCCCGAAAGGGCAGCCCGACAAAAAGAGCCACCCGGCATGCCGGGTGGCTCTTTTTTCATCCAGCGGCATCGGCAAAAAGCTCGATACCGCGACTCGATCACTCGCTAAGCTACGCCCTGGGCATCAGGGCGAAAGACTTCACGAGCGTGGTGATACAGCACACCGGAATAGCCATTGCGCTGCAGCACCTTGAGAATCTTGGCGGGGTTTTCGTCATCGAGGGCGCGACGCAGCTTGTCCCGCTGCTCGTCATCGAGGGCCTCGTGCCAATGGTACGGCTCGCCATTCGCGCTGGCCGCCTCGGCGCGGCGCATCAAGTCCATCTCGACGCGCCCACCATAGCGGTACAGGAGATCATAGCCTTCCTGGAGGTGCAGCGCCGGCACGTCACAGGGTTTCTCCAGGCTTTCCAGCACGTTGTAGTAGTAATAGCTGAGCGGTTGCATCGTCACTCCTCTCGCATGTGGTGTTCATGACCCGGCGAGACCGGGGGGCATGAAACCGGTGACCGGAAGAGTCACCGGCTACCTTCAACGTACACCGACTCATCGATCTCGAACAGTCTCGAGAACGTTACGAGATGTTGTTCAGACGCCATGCTTGAACAGGCGCCGATCAGAAGTGAGGCTTGAGCTGTTGCACCAGCGTCTTGTAGAGGCGCGGGCCAGCGGCCATCAGCGGCTGGCTGGTCGAGACAGACGGCTGGCCATCCGGCGCGCCCATCAGGGCACCGGCTTCCTTGAGCAGCAGCGAGCCGACCTGCAGATCCTGCTCATCCAGGCCGAGCGCGAAGGCCGCATCGACGCGCCCGGAGGCCAGATCGGCCAGATCCAGCAGGGGAGCGCCGGAAGAGCGCATCAAATCGATTCGCGGCGCCAGTTGCTGGACCAGCGTCAGGTGGGTAGGCAACAGGCGAGACCGAAACTCGCTTTCGGGCAGACCCATGGCAACGCGCGCGCCATCGATCGTGTGATGCTTGGGCACACGAATGCGCTTGCCGTTGAGCTGGGCGCCGCGCCCACGGCTCATCAGGTACTCATCATCGCTGAACGGACAGATCACCACCGCATGCTCCGGTCGGCCCTTGACCAGGCACACCAGCGACAGCGCGAAGCCGGGAGCGGCAACGGTGAGGTTGGAATAGCCATGAAACGGTTCGATGCGCCACAGGACATCGCGACCTTCACGCTCGCCTTCGCGATGCGGCGTATAGCGGCCAACGACACCGTGCTGCGGATACCCACGCGCCAGTTGCCGCTGGATCAACGTCTCGGCGTTACGGGCAGTATCCTCGAGCAGCTTGTCGAGGTTATGTTCTTCATGAGCGTTCTCGATGCGCTCGCGAATGCGCAGGAATTGCTCGCCGGCACTGCGCGAGGCACGCAGTGCGAATTGGACCATCGGATGCATGATCGGGCCTTGAGGAGTCGGTGATGTTAAAGAACGGGATGTGACAACGATGTCTCTTGGGTGGCGCGAATCCTAGCAGAAACGCTCCGATCGCGCTACGCAGCCCGCAGCCCGCAGCCCGCAGCCCGCAGCCCGCAGCCCGCAGCCCGCAGCCCGCAGCCCGCAGCCCGCAGCGTCATGCTAGACTGGCGCCACATCCCCTTGATAGTCCCCAATTGGAAGTCCCTCATGCTCGAGCGCATACGCATCGTCCTGATCGGCACCAGTCACCCCGGCAACATCGGCGGCACGGCCCGCGCCATGCACAACATGGGGCTGACGGACCTGGCACTGGTGGCGCCGCGCTGCGAACCCCTCACGGCAGACACCGTCTCCAGGGCCTCCGGCGCCGACACGCTGGTCCACAACGCCAGAACGGTCGACAACCTGGAAGACGCGGTCGGCGACTGCACCCTGGTGGTGGGCGCCAGCGCTCGCTCACGCACTCTCCCCTGGCCGATGATCACACCGCGCGAGCTGGGCGAGCGCTTGCCGGCCGAACTGTCCTCGACGCAAGGGCGGGTCGCCCTGGTCTTCGGTCGAGAGGACAGCGGCCTGACCAACACCGAGCTGCAGCGCTGCCATGCCCATGTGCACATTCCCACCAACCCGGACTTCAGCTCCCTGAACCTGGCTGCCGCCGTCCAGGTGCTGGCCTACGAGTGCCGTCTCGCCTGCCTGACCGAGACAACCGACTCCGCCGAACCGGAAGCGGCACCGCTGGCGACCCACGAGGAACTCGAACATTACTTCGCGCACCTGGAGCGCTGCCTGATCGCCATCGGCTTTTACGACCCGGCCATGCCTCGCCAGTTGATGGCGCGCCTGCGGCGCTTCACCCTGCGGGCTCGCCCAGAGCGCATGGAGCTCAACATCCTGAGGGGCATCCTCACCGCCACTCAGCGCCAGGCCGAACGCCACAAGGACGAGTGAACCTTCGCTTGAACCCCGCTCGGGCGACCCCCAATATGACAGACAACGACTCGCTCCCATCCAAGGACCGCCGCATGTTTCAACGTCTGCGCGAGGACATCAACAGCGTATTCGCCCGCGACCCGGCGGCACGCAATTTCCTGGAAGTGCTGACCAACTATCCGGGCCTGCACGCGCTGCTGCTCCACCGCCTGAGCCACTGGCTCTGGCATCGCAACCTCAAGTGGCTGGCTCGCACCTTGTCGACCCTCGGGCGCTGGTTGACCGGCATCGAGATCCACCCCGGCGCCAGCATCGGCCGGCGTTTCTTCATCGATCACGGCATGGGTGTGGTCATCGGTGAAACCGCCGAGGTCGGCGACGATGTCACGCTCTACCAGGGCGTGACTCTGGGGGGCACCAGCTGGAACCATGGTAAGCGTCACCCGACACTGGGCGACGGCGTGATCGTCGGGGCCGGCGCCAAGATCCTCGGTCCCTTCACCGTCGGGGCCGGCGCCAAGATCGGCTCCAATGCCGTGATCACCAAGGAGGTGCCGGTCGGTGCCACCGTAGTGGGCATTCCCGGCAAGGTCGTGCAGCGCAACGACCCGGACAAGGAGGAAACCCTCCAGGTCGATCCCGAGCGCCGCGAAGCCATGTGCCGCAAGTTCGGGTTCGATGCCTATGGCGTCAGTCAGGACATGCCCGACCCCGTGGCGCGTTCCATGCAGGCCATGCTCGATCACATGCATGCCGTGGACGAGCGCATCGAGCGCATGTGCTCCACGCTGCGACAAATCGACGCCAGCTTCCGCGACGGCCACCTGCCGGAACTGCGCGACGAAGACTTTGCCGACATCCTCGACGACGTCGACAGCTGCTGCCCTCCTCCCGAGGACGACACCCCGTCCCAGGACCAAGCCAAGGGCCAGGCCAAGGACGCGGAGCGCGACAAGCCGCGCCGCGAAGAAGACACGGTGAGCGACCGCCACGGCAATGGTTGACCGCCCTACTGGGTCTTTATCATAATGTTCAATCCACCCGGTGCCTCCATGGGCGCCGGGCCGATCAACGACCACCGACGTCCGCAACGGTGCCGAGGTGAACACCCCATGCGCCTGACCACCAAGGGACGCTACGCCGTCACCGCCATGCTCGACCTGGCGATGCATGCCGACGAGGGGCCGATCTGCCTCGCTGACATCGCCAAGCGTCAGGAAATCTCGCTTTCCTATCTCGAGCAGCTGTTCGCCCGCCTGCGGCGTCGGGGCCTGGTGGAAAGCGTACGAGGACCGGGCGGCGGCTATCTGCTGACTCTTGCGCCGGAAACCATCTCGGTGGCCAGAGTGATCGACGCCGTGGACGAGTCAGTGGATGCCACGCGTTGTGGCGGCATGTCGGACTGCCAGCAGGGAGAAACCTGCCTCACGCATCACCTATGGTGCGAGTTGTCCGAGCAGATCCACGGGTTTCTCGACGGCGTCACCCTGGGCCAGCTGGCCCGCCGCGACGAGTTCCGGGCCATCGCCACGCGGCAGCGCCGCGTCGCCGACAAGCAGATCCCGGCATCATCGCCCTGAGCCGACGGCCCGACCGTCTCCGATTCGCCATCACCGTTCCGAGCCCATGAGCGCACCCATTTATCTCGATTACGCCGCCACCACGCCCGTCGACCCCAGAGTCGCCGAGGTCATGAGCCGTCACCTCACGCTCGACGGCGTCTTTGCCAACCCTGCCTCGCGCAGCCACATGTCCGGCTGGCAGGCCGAGCAGGCCGTCGAGAGCGCGCGGCGACAGGTCGCCGACCTGATCGGCGCCGACCCCCGCGAGATCATCTGGACCAGCGGCGCCACCGAAGCCGACAACCTGGCATTGACCGGCATCATGCGCGCCAACCGGGAAAAGGGCCGCCACCTGATAACCTCGACCATCGAGCACAAGGCGGTGATCGATACGGCGCGGGCCCTGGAGCGGGAAGGCGTCGAGGTCACCTGGCTGACGCCCGGCGAAGATGGCCGCATCGCGCCTTCGGCGCTGCGCGAGGCCCTGCGCGACGACACCGTTCTGGTCTCGTTGATGGCAGTGAACAACGAGCTTGGCACGATCAACGACCTGGCGGACCTGGCCGAGGTCGCCCATGGCGGGGGCGCGCTTTTCCATACCGATGCCGCCCAGGCCGTGGGACGCCTGCCGCTGGATGTGACACAGCTCGGCATCGACCTGATGTCGCTCTCCGGGCACAAGGCGTATGGCCCCAAGGGCATCGGCGCACTCTACGTGAAGCGCGATCCGGACATCCGCGTGGAGGCCCTGATCCACGGCGGCGGCCACGAGCGCGGCATGCGCTCGGGCACGTTGCCGACCCATCAGATCGCCGGCATGGGGGAAGCCTTCGCCATCGCCGGACGCGAGGGCCAGGCCGACCAGCAACGCATTCAGGGGCTGCGCGACCGCCTGATCGAGGGACTCGAGGATCTCGACGGCATCCATCTCAACGGTGCCGCCGACGTCTCGGTGCCCAACATTCTCAACCTGGCCTTCACCGGGGTCGACGGAGAGTCACTGCTGATGGCCCTGCGCGACATCGCCGTGTCCACCGGTTCGGCCTGCAACTCTGCCAGCGTCGAGCCATCCTATGTATTAAAGGAGATCGGCGTTCCTCGGCAGCTGGCGCTGGCCTCGTTGCGTTTCAGCCTTGGCCGTTTCACCACCGAGGACGAAATCGATAGTACCATCGCCACTCTGCGGCATGCCCTGACCGGGCTACGCCGCTAACTCATCGAGCAGGAGGCCACCATGGCGACCCTTTCCATCACCACCGCCGCCGCCGAACAGATCCATCGGGTGCTCGACGAGCGCGGGCACGGCCTGGGGCTGCGGGTCACCGTCAAGCCCAGCGGCTGCTCGGGCTACAGCTACGTCCTCGACTTCGCCGACGAGGCATCGAACGACGACGTGGCTTTCGAGGAACACGGCGTCAAGGTCTTCGTCGCGCCGGACGCCCTGGAAATGCTCGATGGCAGCGAGGTCGACTATGTGTCGGAAGGGCTCAATCGCTTCTTCCGCTTCAACAACCCGAACGTCAAGGATGAGTGCGGCTGCGGCGAGAGCTTCAGCGTCTGAGTCCGCCTGACGACGCGAATTGTCCCTTCCCGCCTCGGGGCGGTATACTCTGCGCCCATTCGGCGCGTGGCGCCGGACCGCACGAATCACATGCCCAGCGCCGCCCTGGTTTCCCGGGGCGGCGCTGGGTTGTCACTGCCCGTTACCCAGACTGGAGAGCACGCCACATGGCCACTGAACGCACCCTGTCCATCATCAAGCCCGACGCCGTCGCCAAGAACGTCATCGGCGAGATCGAAAGCCGCTTCGAGAAGGCCGGTCTGAAGATCGTCGCCGCCAAGATGCTGCACCTCTCCCAGGAGCAGGCCGAGGGCTTCTACGCCGAGCACAAGGAGCGTCCCTTCTTCGGTGACCTGGTCGGCTTCATGACCTCCGGTCCGGTCGTGGTCCAGGTGCTGGAAGGCGAGAACGCCATTGCCGCCAATCGCGACCTGATGGGCGCCACCAACCCCAAGGAAGCCGAGGCCGGCACCATTCGCGCCGACTATGCCCAGTCCATCGACGCCAACGCCGTCCATGGTTCCGACTCCCCGGAGTCCGCGGCACGCGAAATCGCCTACTTCTTCGAGGAAAGCGAGATCTGCTCGCGCTGAGGAAACGCTGATTCATCGCCGTTCGCGATATCCATCAGTAGTTCCCTGGTGGCAGGTTTCCTGCCGAGCGGGAGCCATACGGCTCCCGCACCTTGCCCCAACGACCCACGATGCCCGCCATGACCGCTGATACCGCCCCACAACGCCCCAACCTGCTCGGCATGACGCGCGAGGAAATGGAGGCTTTCTTCCTTTCCATCGGCGAGAAGAAGTTTCGCGCCGCCCAGGTGATGAAATGGATTCACCAGGAAGGCTGCAGCGACTTCGCGTCCATGACCAACCTGTCCAAGGCCTTGCGGGCGCGGCTCTCCGAGGTCGCCGAGATCCGCGGGCCCAGCGTGGTCTACGAAGGCACTTCCAACGACGGCACCCGCAAGTGGGTATTGGAAGTCGAGGACGGCAGCTACGTCGAGACGGTGCTGATCCCGGCCGACAACGGCAAGCGTCGTACGCTGTGCGTCTCGTCCCAGGTCGGCTGCTCGCTGGACTGCAGTTTCTGCTCCACGGGCAAGCAAGGCTTCCAGCGCAACCTCACCGCCGCCGAGATCATCGGGCAGGTGTGGGTCGCCAGCAACAGCTTCGGGCCGCGCCACGACACCGCCAACCGTCCCGTCACCAATGTGGTGATGATGGGCATGGGCGAGCCGCTGCTGAATTACGACAATGTCGTCCCGGCGATGAAGCTGATGCTCGACGACTATGGCTACAGTCTCTCAAAGCGCCGCGTCACCCTTTCCACCTCCGGCGTGGTGCCGATGCTCGACCGCCTCGGCGACGAGCTCGACGTGAGCCTGGCCATCTCGCTGCATGCCGCCAACGACGAGCTGCGCAGCGAACTGGTGCCGCTCAACCGCAAGTACAACATTCGCACCCTGCTCGATGCCTGTCAGCGTTACCTGGCCAAGTGCGACGACACCCGCATGGTCACCATCGAGTACACCCTGATCAAGGACGTCAACGATCAGCAGGAGCATGCCCGCCAGCTCGCCGAGCTGCTGCAGGAGCTGCCCAGCAAGATCAACCTGATTCCGTTCAACCCGTTCCCCCATTCGGGATACGAGACACCGTCGCGCAACCAGGTAAAGCGCTTCCAACAGTGGCTCGCCGATCTGGGTTACACGGCGCCGATCCGCTCCACCCGCGGCGACGACATCGATGCCGCCTGCGGCCAGCTGGTGGGTCGCGTCAAGGATCGCACACGGCGGCACGAGCGCTATATCCAGTCGATCCAGCTCGACGCCGATTGAGCCGGCTCACGTCTTGACTTCAACCGGGCACGACGCTTTGATGGTCAGGCTTTTTTCACCATCGGTCAGGCATCGTGCCGCCCACTGCCACGATGCCTCAACGAGGATGCCATGACGGGTCGCCCGAGTCTCGACGGCTACCGACAATGCCGCATCGCGGTCCTTCTGATCGGCGCTCTGTGGTTGAGTGGTTGTGCCATGCGTGACGACCAGGCCCCGCGAGACGCCGATCCCGTCGAGGCCTACACACGCCTCGGCGAGGCCTATCTGGCCCGTGACGACCTGCAGCGTGCCTCCGAGGCCCTCGGCCATGCCCTGGAGCTGGCTCCCGGCGACGCCGAAGCACGCCAGGCAATGGCCATGGTCCATCAGCGCCGGGGCGACGATGCCCTGGCCGAAGAAAACTTTCGTGCTGCACTGCATGACGATCCCGATCTCACCCGAGCACGCAACAACTACGCTGCCTTCCTGTATGATCGGGGACGTATTAGAGAAGCGTGTCATCAGTTGCAACGCGCGAGCAAGGACACCCGCTACATCAACCGGGGCCAATTGCTCGTCAACCTGGGACGCTGCCAACGCGCAACCGGCGACGAAGCGGCGGCGCGAGCCAGCTTCGAACAGGCCTTGCGCATCGATCCCGGTCGACCCGGCGCCCATCTGCGTCTTGCCGAGCTCGATATCGCGCAAGGACGATTCGAGAATGCCGAGCGGCACCTGGAACGTTATCGGCGCCAAGCGGGTCCAGATGCAGCGTCAGCTCGCCTGGCCGACGACATCGCTCGCGCCCGGGGCGATCATGATCGACCGGCAACCTCGCGAGGCACGCCCTGAGCCCTGTTTTCCAATGAAGGATGCCACGCCATGAGCGACACACCCCTCCAGGAACCCGACGCTACCACGCCCCAGGCCTCGCCTGGCGAGCTGTTGCGTCGGGAGCGGGATGCCCTGGGACTATCGCGCGAGGAGGTCGCCGCGGCCCTCAATCTGCGTCCGGCCGTGATCGATGGCCTGGAGAACGACAGTTACGAGGAGGTGCCGATCGCCACCTACCGGCGCGGCTACCTGCGTAGCTATGCCAACCTGCTCGGTCTCGATGAGACACGAGTGCTGGCGGCCTACAAGGCACACTTCGGCAAGGACGACGAGCACAAGGTCACCCCCGTGCATGTCGTCAACAAGCCACCCTCGCGGATCGGCGCCTGGCTGTTCCGCCTCGCGACCCTGGTGGTCATCGCCGGGCTGATCGGCTTGACACTGATGTGGTGGCAAAGTCGCGGAGGCAGCGAGCCGCCGTCTCCCAACGACAGTGCCCCGGTCGCGGTCGACGGCATCGATGGCAACGCCGCCATCACCGAAGGCTCCGCGCCATCCGACGACGCCGCGGCATCATCGGCCGACGGTGCACAGTCATCCGCAGACGCTACCGACACCTCATCGCCGACCGGCTCCTCGGACGGGCCTGCCACCGACGAGAGCACGGCCCAGCCGGATGACGAGCCTGATCTGCTGTCGACAACCGACGAGGCGTCACCGGAAGCGACATCGGATGCCGACACGGCCGAGGCATCGGCGTCTGAGGAAGGCAACGGCCTGGCAGAAGGCAACGAGGCGTCCTCAGAGGCCGGCGACGAGGAGGCCGACTCGGCAACACAGGCCGATCCTCGCGTGCTGAACCTGACCTTCAACGAACAGTCCTGGACCGAGATCTTCGACGCCAACAACCAGCGCGTCTTCGTCGGCCTGCAGGAACCCGGCACCACGGCACGAGTCGAGGGCGACCCGCCCTTCCGGCTGACCGTGGGCAACGCAACCGGCGTCGAACTCCGTTGGGGCGGCGAAACCGTCGACCTTGTCGAACGCGCCGGCGCCAACAATGTCGCTCGCTTCACTTTGGGAGAGTGAGTCTCATGCACGCACCATCGCCCATCCAACGACGTCAATCTCGCCGCATTCATGTCGGTGACGTACCGGTCGGAGGCGGCGCCCCCATCTCCGTGCAGAGCATGACCAATACCGACACGCTCGACGTGGACGGCACCGTGGCGCAGATCCAGCAGCTGGAAAACGCCGGTGCCGACATCGTGCGCGTCTCGGTGCCGACCATGGAGGCCGCCGAAGCCTTCGGCCGTATCAAGCGCGCCGTGAATATCCCCCTGGTCGCCGATATCCACTTCGACTACCGCATCGCCCTGCGCGTCGCCGAACTCGGTGTCGACTGCCTGCGCATCAATCCCGGCAACATCGGTCGCGAAGACCGCGTCGCCGCGGTGGTCAGCGCTGCCCGCGACAACGGCATCCCGATCCGCATCGGCGTCAACGCCGGCTCGCTGGAAAAGGACCTGCAGAAGAAGTACGGCGAGCCGACACCGGCGGCACTGGTCGAATCCGCCATGCGCCATATCGACCATCTCGACCGTCTGGACTTCCCTGACTTCAAGGTCAGCGTCAAGGCGTCCGACGTGTTCATGGCCGTCGCTGCCTATCGGGAACTCGCCTCGCGCATCGAGCAGCCGCTGCATCTCGGCATTACCGAAGCCGGTGGCCTGCGTTCAGGTACCGTCAAGTCTTCCATCGGGCTGGGCATGTTGCTGATGGACGGCATCGGCGACACCATTCGTGTCTCGCTCGCCGCCGACCCGGTCGAGGAGGTCAAGGTCGGCTTCGACATGCTCAAGAGCCTGAGCCTGCGCGCCAAGGGCATCAATTTCGTCGCCTGCCCGAGCTGCTCGCGACAGAACTTCGATGTCATCGGTACCATGAACGCCCTCGAGGAGCGTCTGGAAGATGTCCTCACGCCCCTGGACGTTTCGGTCATCGGTTGCGTGGTCAACGGCCCGGGCGAAGCCAAGGAAAGCGACATCGGCCTGACGGGCGGAAGCCCCGCCAACCTCGTCTACATCGACGGCAAGCCGGCCAGCAAGTTGCGCAACGACCACCTGGTCGACGATCTCGAACGACTGATTCGTGACAAGGTCCGCGAGAAGCAGCAGGCGGAAAAGGACGTGATTGCCCGGGACGCCTGATCCCGGCACGTGAAGGAGTCATCATTGAGCAAGAAAATCCAGGCCATTCGAGGCATGAACGACCTGCTGCCGGCGCAAGCGCCCCTGTGGCAGTACTTCGAGCAACAGGTCCGCACGCTGATGGGTCGCTACGGATATGACGAGATCCGTACCCCCATCCTCGAGCAGACCGCCCTGTTCAAGCGCTCCATCGGCGAAGTCACCGATATCGTCGAAAAGGAAATGTACACCTTCGAGGACCGCAACGGCGACAGCCTGACCCTGCGGCCCGAGGGTACGGCAAGCTGTGTACGCGCCGCCATGGAGAATGGCCTGCTGCACAACCAGACTCAGCGTCTCTGGTATCAGGGCCCGATGTTCCGCCATGAGCGCCCGCAGAAAGGTCGCTATCGCCAGTTCCATCAGGTCGGCGTGGAAACCTTCGGCCTCGAAGGGCCGGATATCGACGCCGAGGTGATCCTGCTCTCGGCCCGCCTGTGGAAGCAGCTAGGCTTGTTCGAGCACGTGACCCTGGAGCTCAATTCCCTGGGATCGCCGGAGGCACGTGCCGCCTACCGCGACAAGCTGGTGAGCTATTTCGAGGCACACTTCGATGTGCTCGATGAGGATTCCCGCCGACGCCTGTCCACCAATCCGCTGCGCATCCTCGACTCCAAGAATCCGGCCATGGCGGACATGCTGGCCGATGCACCGCGCCTGATGGACCACCTGGACGACGCGTCCCGCGAGCACTTCACGCGCTTGACCGCCATCCTCGACGCCGCCGGTATCGAGTACGTGATCAATCCTCGCCTGGTGCGCGGGCTGGACTATTACTCGCGTACCGTCTTCGAATGGACCACCGACGCCTTGGGCAGCCAGGGCACGGTATGCGCCGGGGGACGCTACGACGGCCTGGTCGAGCAGCTCGGGGGCAAGCCGGTGCCGGCGGTCGGGTTCGCCATGGGCATCGAGCGGCTGATCCTGCTGCTCGAGACGCTGGAGCTCGTACCCGACGCCGCCCTCGACACCCTGGACGTCTACCTCTTGCCAATGGGTGACGCCGCCGAAGCCGCGGCCCTGGAACTGGCCGAACAGCTGCGCGACGAACTGCCAACGCTTCGCCTGCAGCTCCACTGTGGTGGCGGTGGCTTCAAGAGCCGCATCCGCAAGGCCGACAAGAGTGGCGCTCGCCTGGCATTGCTGCTTGGCGAGGAGGAACTCGCCGAGGGTGTCGTCACTCTCAAGTTCCTGCGCGAGGAGCGCGAACAGCGCCGCCTCGACCGCAACGAGCTCGCCTCGGCCCTCACCGACCTCTTGTCGGAAGCCTGACGGACCGCATATCGAATAAGGAGGCCGCCCGTGGCGGAACTGAGAACCGAAGAAGAACAGATAGAAGCCATCAAGCGCTGGTGGAAGGAGAACGGCGTATCCCTGCTGATCGGCGCAGCGATTGCCGCCGCCGGCGTCTTCGCCTGGAAGGCCTGGCAGGACTATCAGACCGGCCAGGCCGAAGCCGCTTCCCAGCGCTACCAGCAACTGCTGACCCTGAGCAGCCAGGACCAGGTCACTGACGCGGCTCGCGGCCAGGCAGAGGAACTGGTCGCCTCCCTCACCGAGGAACATGGCGACAGCCTCTACGCCGACATGGCCCGACTGCTCTCGGCTCGCCTGTCCGTGGAAGGTGGGGACCAGGCCGCGGCTCGCGAGACGCTGGAAGCGTTGATCGCCGACAGTGAGCACGCCTACCTAACCGGTCTGGCGCGACTCCGACTGGCGCGCCTTCAGGTCGCGGCCGATGAGCCCGAGGCGGCCCTCGACACCCTCGACGGCACGATTCCCGCCACCCTGTCTGCCCAACAGGCAGACATTCGCGGTGATGCGCACTTCGCCCTGGGCGAGACCTCCCAGGCCCGTGATGCCTGGCGCGAGGCCCTGCAGCTCGCCGAAGAGGGCGAGCGTCCGCTCTACGGCGTACAACTCAAGCTCGACAATCTGGGCGTTCAGGAGACCACGTCATGAAACCGACTCTGGCGATCGCCGCAACTGCGGCACTGGGACTGCTGGCAGGTTGCGCCGGCCAGGTGGATTCACAGAATCCGCCCCGGGAACTGCAGGACATCGCTCGCAGCACGTCCGTGAACACCCTGTGGGACGAGCAGATCGGTGACGGCATGGGGCTCGGCGGCTACACCCTCACGCCCGCTCGGGACGGCGATACCCTGTTCGCCGCCGACCAACACGGCCTGGTGATGGCGCTGGACGCCGACACCGGCGAAATCCGCTGGGAACATGAGCTCGACAACGGCGCCTCCAGTAGCCTGACTGCCGTGGCCGGTGGCGTCTATCTCGGCACGCGCAACGGTGAAGTCGTGGCACTGGACCAGTCCAGCGGCGAGGAAGTCTGGCGTTCTCGCGTCAGCAGCGAAGTGCTTTCCGCCCCTCAGATCAACAGTCAGCTGGTGGTGGTGCAGAGCGTCGACGGCAATGTCACTGCCCTCGATCGCGCCAGCGGCTCGGAACGCTGGGTCTATACGTCATCACGCCCCTCGCTGACCCTGCGCACCACCGGTACGCCGCGGATCATCGACGCGGTCACCTTCGCCGGCCTGGCCAATGGTCGACTGGTGACCATCGAGAACGGCAGCGGCCGGGCCCTGTGGGAGCGGCGCATCGCCACTCCCGAAGGACGCAGCGACATCGAGCGCATGGTCGACCTGGTCGGCCAACCCGTGCTGACCCCTGACGGCCGCCTCTATGTCACCAGCTACAATGGCCGCCTGGTGGCCCTCCAGGCCACTAGTGGCCAGGTACTGTGGTCGCGGGACGTGCCCAGCTACCACACGCCCGTGCTGGTGGACGACACTCTCTACGTCGTCGATGATGACAGCCACCTGGTCGCCCTGTCGGCCAGCAACGGCGAGCAACGCTGGCGTCTCGACGATCTCGCGGGCCGCCAGTTGACGGCTCCCGCCTTCGCCGATGGCCGTCTGGTGGTGGGGGATTTCGAAGGTTATCTGCATGTCATCGACGCCGAGAATGGTACCTTGGTCGGCCGCACCGAAATCGACGGCTCCGGTATCAGCGCGCGCCCGCTCACCGATGGCAATCGCGTCTATGCAATGGCCGACGACGGTAGCCTGGAGGCTCTGGAACTCAACCCATGAATCCCGTTATTGCCCTGGTCGGGCGCCCCAACGTGGGCAAGTCGACCCTGTTCAACCGCCTGACCCGCTCGCGCGACGCGCTGGTGGCCGACTTCCCGGGCCTGACCCGGGACCGCAAGTACGGCAACGGCGTGCTCGGTGGCAAGACCTATACGGTCATCGACACAGGTGGTATCAGCGGCGATGAGGAAGGCATCGACGTCGCCATGGCCGAGCAGTCGCTGCAGGCCATCGACGAGGCCGACATCGTGCTGTTCATGGTCGATGGACGCAGTGGCCTCAACGTGGCCGATGAAGCCATCGCCAACCATCTGCGCGTCAACCAGAAGAAGACCTGGCTGGTCGTCAACAAGACCGACGGCCTCGAGGAACACTCGGCCATGGCCGACTTCTGGCAGCTCGGCATCGGCGAGCCGCGCTCCATCGCCGCCGCCCACGGACGCAATGTCACCGCCCTGATAGAGGAAGTGCTCGAGCCCTTCCCCGAGCGTGATGCGGACATTCCCGCCGACACCGGCACGTCGGGTATTCGTATCGGAGTGATCGGACGGCCCAATGTGGGCAAGTCGACCCTGGTCAACCGACTGCTCGGCGAGGAGCGCGTGGTGGTCTTCGACGAGGCGGGCACGACACGCGACGCCATCGAGATCCCCTTCGAGCGTCGTGGCAAGCCTTACGTGCTGGTCGATACCGCCGGCGTCCGCCGTCGCAAGAACGTCCGCGAGGTCGCCGAGAAGTTCTCGATCATCAAGACGCTGGAAGCCATCAAGGAGTGCCATGTCGCCGTCATGGTGTTGGATGCCAGAAGCGGCCTGGTCGAGCAGGACCTGCACCTGCTCGACTATGTGCTGACCAGCGGCCGGGCCCTCGTGCTGGCCGTCAACAAGTGGGACGGCCTCGAGAGCGAAGCCAAGGACAAGATGCGCACCGAGATCAAGCGCCGTCTGGGTTTCGCCGACTATGCCGAGCTGCACTTCATCTCGGCGCTGCACGGCACGGCGGTGGGCGATCTCTATCCCTCGATCGAGCGCGCCTTCGAATCGGCCAACAGCCACTGGTCGACCAACCGCCTGACCAATATCCTTCAGGACGCCGTGGAGCAGCACCAGCCGCCGATGATCCATGGCCGCCGCATCAAGCTGCGCATGGCCCACCAGGGCGGTACCAACCCACCGATCATCGTGGTCCACGGCAACCAGACCGCCTCGCTGCCCGAAGCCTACAAGCGCTACCTGACCAACACCTTCCGCAAGGTGCTCAAGGTGCGCGGCACTCCGATGCGCTTCGAGTTCCGTTCAGGCAAGAACCCCTACGACAACATGGCCGGCGCCAACGATCGCGAGAAGGCCAAGAAGCGTGAGCTCGACCGCACCCGCTCGGCACGACGCGGCCGACGCTGAACCTCCAAGCGTCACGCCAACATTGCCGCAAAGCAGCGCGCCGCCCCCGGGCGGCGCGCTGCGTTCTGGGCGGCGCTACGCCTCGACACCTCACCCCTCAAGGCGCAGGCGCCCTACCCATTGGCAAGCAAACTGCCAGGCTACCCGACCACTTCGCCCGCCACGCAGGGTGGCATAGCGAACCGCCTCGGTTCGGGCCTCGTCATTCCAGTCGCCATCGTCTCCCAACCAGGTCACCCAGTGCGCGCAGGCCTGCAAATAGGTCGCCTGGTCGAAGGGGCGAAAACTCAGCCAGAGGCCGAAACGATCCGAAAGCGAGATCTTCTCTTCCACGGCATCGCCATGATGCAGCTCCTCGCCCACCAGCCGAGAATCGTCATTGTCGCTCATCGACTCCGGCAGCAGGTGGCGCCGGTTGGACGTGGCATACAGCAGGACATTCTCGGGCGGGCCGGTCAGCGTGCCGTCGAGCACACTCTTCAGGGCCTTGTAGGCATCGTCATGCCCTTCAAAAGACAGATCATCGCAATAGACCACGAAGCGATGCGGCTCGCGACGCAGGCGTTCGACCAGCACTGGCAGGGCGGCCAGGTCATGACGATCCACCTGCACCAAGCGAAGTCCCTCCTCGGCCAGGTCATTGAGCAAGGCCCTCACCAACGACGACTTGCCGCCTCCCCGAGCGCCCCACAGCAGGGCATGGTTGGCCGGATAGCCCTGCAGAAAGGCCCGCGTGTTGTCGACCAGCGCCTGTTTCTGTCGCTCGATCCCGAGCAGGTCGTCCAGGCGCATGGCATCCCTGGGTGGCACCGGGGTCAGACTGCCGCCCAGGGCATGTCGCTGCCAGAGGGCAGCCACATCACGCTGCCAGTCGACCTCTACCGGTGTCGGCGGCAACCAGGGCTCCACACGCTCCAGTACACCCAGCAGGCGCCTGGCCAGTTCATCGTCCATCACGTCGTTCTCCCTACTTGTCTCGCGGCCTTCTATCAGGCCCTTGCCATGACGGCGCACCGAGCGGGCACCATCACGACACGGCCAAAGGGCATGATGCCATACTCTGCCTCTTCCCCCGCCCTCGGTTGACCCGCCGGGCAGGCACGGTATCTTGTCATCGAGCACTGCCCCGCACCCGGGGCCGATTCTTGGAGGAAACCAATATGCGCTGGATGCACTGCCTCGCCATAGGGGCGCTCGGGCTCGCCCTGGCGGCCTGCACGACCTCGCCGACCGGACGCTCGCAGTTGATGCTGATGTCCGACGATGAGCTCGATCAGATGGGCGCCAAGGCATTCGCCCAGTATCAAAGCGACCGGCCCACCGTCAGCGGCGCGCCCTTGCGATATGTGCAGTGCATCACCGATGCGGTGGTGCGGGTGCTGCCTGCCGAGGCACGCCAGGAGAACTGGCAGGTACGCGTCTTCAAGGACGACTCGGCCAATGCGTTCGCCTTGCCCGGCGGCTATGTCGGCGTGAACACCGGCCTGCTCGATATCGCCACCAATCAGGACCAGGTAGCCTCGGTGATCGGCCACGAGATCGGCCACGTGCTGGCTCACCATGCCAATGAGCGGGCCTCGACCCAGAGCGCCACCCAGATTGGCATGACGGTGGCTTCAGTGGCCGCCGCCGCTGCCGGCATCCAGGGAGCGAACCATGACATGGCCATGTCGGCACTCGGCATGGGGGCCCAGTACGGTGTCCAGTTGCCCTTCTCGCGCAGCCACGAGCGCGAGGCTGACAAGATCGGTCTGCAATTGATGGCCCAGGCCGGCTTCGACCCCCGCGCCAGCATCGTTCTGTGGCATAACATGAGCGAAGCCGGCGGAGGCCAGCCTCCGGAGTGGATGTCCACTCACCCCAGCCATGGCAACCGTATCCAGGGCCTTCAGGCCAACATGGAGACTGCCCTGGCCAGCTACCGACAGGCCCGTCAGTCCGGCCGCACGCCGCACTGCCAATAGCCCCTGATCATCAACGCAGGCGCACCACGCGCTTGCCGACGCCCCTGACGTCGTCGTTGAATAGCCCGCAGAAGGCTCGCGGCCAGCCAGTGAAGCCATCCACCACGTCAAGGGGCGCCACCACCTCTTCCCACCGTGCCATTTCCCTCTGGAAGCCCTCCCAGTGAGCAGCTTCGTGGCCCGGCACCACGAAGGGT
Organism: Halomonas caseinilytica; assembly: GCF_001662305.1. Classification (GTDB taxonomy): domain Bacteria; phylum Pseudomonadota; class Gammaproteobacteria; order Pseudomonadales; family Halomonadaceae; genus Halomonas; species Halomonas caseinilytica. The sequence goes on along the minus strand of NZ_BDEP01000005.1, from coordinate 38,495 downwards.
TGCAGGTGTCCGCCCGCCGCTGTCAGACGAGACAGGTTACGAGGTGCGCGACGCGGCTCGGGCGAGTTGTACTGACCGACCAGCCCGCACAGCACCACGCGGCCTCCAGGCGCCAGAGCCTCGATGGCTGCTTCGAAGACATCACCGCCCACGTTCTCGATGCTCAGATCGATCCCCTCCGGGGCGACGTCGGCCAGTCGCGATGCGATGCCGCTGTCGTGGTGATCCAGCGCCGCCGCCACCCCCAGCCGATCGATCAACCAGTCGCGCCTGGCGGCATTGCCGGCGGTGGCGATGACTCGCGCCCCGGCACGATGCGCCCACTGGATGGCCAGGCTGCCCACCGCGCCAGCCCCGGCGGATACCAGCACGGTCTCGCCGGCCTGGGGACGACCGTAGAGACGCATGGCCAGCCAGGCGGTGAAGCCCGTCATGCCACGGGTATGTAACCAGCGCTCGGGAGAGGGCGTATCGGCGGGCAACGTCAGGGGCGGCAGGTCAGGCGACGCGCCGGGGCCCAGCCGGCAACGCTCGGCCACGGGCATGTGGCCGACTACCCAGTCGCCTTCGCGCCAGGCACTGCGGGATGCAATGACCCGCGCCAGCCCCCAGGCGGAAAGCGCATCGCCGGGCCGCCATCGCGTCAGGTAGTCATATCCCTCGGGTTGCATGCGCGTGCGCATGTAGGGATCCACCGACAGCCAATGGGGTTCCAGCCAAGCCTCACCCTGACCAGGTGCTTCGAGAGGGACGCGATGACACGCGAAATCTTCGGGGACAGGACACCCTCGAGGCGTTCGAGCCAGATGCCAGGCACGGACGGTCGCCGCTCCGGACCTCACAGCGAGCAGCGCAGACTATCCAGCACGGGGGCCACATCCGGGCGCTTGCCGCGCCACAGCAGGAAGGACTCGGCCGCCTGCCCCACCAGCATGCCCAGCCCGTCGATGCCACGGGCACCGCGCTCGCCGGCCCAGCGCAGGAAGACGGTGGGCTCGCTGCCGTACATCATGTCGTAGGCGACACCGCCCTCGGCGAAGAGGTCGTCGGGCAAGGGCGGCAGGTCGCCGGCGAGACTGGCACTGGTGCCGTTGATGACCAGGTCGAAGGGACCGTGCACGGCGTCGAAGCCGCCACCCGCCACCTCGCCGAGATCCGCGAAATCGGCGGCCAGCGCCTCGGCCTTGGCCGCCGTGCGATTGGCAATGTACAGGCCGGCCGGCCCAGCCTCGAGCAGCGGCTCCAGCACGCCGCGCACCGCTCCCCCGGCGCCCAGCACCAGGATACGGGCGCCGATCAACTCGACATCCTGGCGGCGCAGGTCACCGACCAGCCCCAGGCCGTCGGTGGTGTCGCCGCGCGTCCGGCCATCCGCGTCCAGTACCAAGGTATTCACCGCCCCGGCCCGCCGGGCGCGGGGACTCAGGGTATCGCAAAGCTGATGCGCCTGTTCCTTGAACGGCACCGTGACGTTGGCTCCCCGACCGCCATCGGCCGTGAAGGCCCGCCAGGCACCGGCAAAGTCGTCCACGGGCGCCTCGATGGCGACGTATTCGATCGCCTCACCGGTCTGTTCGGCGAAGGCGGCGTGGATGGTCGGCGACTTCGAGTGGCCGACAGGATGGCCGAACACACAGTACCGATCCGTCATCGGGCAGCCTCCTCCCCGGCCGACTCACCGAGCCAGTCCCGGGGGCGCAGATAGTCGTTCAACTCGGCTTCGGGACTGCCCGCCTCGGGCTCCCAGCCGTACTCCCAACGTGCCAGGGGCGGCATCGACATCAGGATCGATTCGGTACGCCCACCGCTCTGCAGTCCGAACAGGGTACCGCGGTCCCAGACCAGGTTGAATTCCACGTACCGCCCTCGGCGATACAACTGGAAATCGCGTTCGCGCTGCCCCCAGGGTGTCGCGCGGCGCCGCTGAACGATGGGGAGGTAGGCATCGAGGAAGCTGTCGCCCACTGCACGCTGGAAGTCGAAGCAACGCGCAAAGCCTCCCTCGTTCAGGTCGTCGAAGAAGAGGCCGCCGACCCCACGGGTCTCGTCGCGATGCTTGAGCGTGAAGTAGTCGTCACACCACGCCTTGTAGCGCGGATAGACCTCCTCGCCGAAAGGCGCGCAAGCGTCCCGGGCGACACGATGCCAATGGCGGACATCATCGAGAACGGGATAGAAGGGCGTCAGGTCGTAGCCTCCCCCGAACCACCAAACCGGTTCTTCGCCTGCCTTGTCGGCAATCAGGAAGCGCACGTTGCCATGACTGGTGGGCACATGGGGATTCTCCGGATGCAGTACCCAGGAGACGCCCACCGCATGGAAGCCCCGCCCCGCCAGTTCCGGCCGCGCGGCCGAAGCGGACGCCGGCAGTGCCGCCCCGTGCACATGGGAGAAGTTGACACCGCCCTTTTCGAACACCCCACCGTTCTCGATCACCCGGGAACGGCCACCTCCGCCTTCCTCGCGACGCCAGCTATCCTCGCGAAAGCCGGCCTGGCCATCCTCGACGGCCAAGGCATTACACAGGCGGTCCTGCAGGTCGAGCAGATACGTCTTGACGTCATCGAGATGTGCGTGTGCCACAAAGCCTCCTCGGAAAGCAACAGGTGGGAAAGCACGGAATGAAGCCCAAGGAGAGCGCCTCCTCAGGCCCGCAAGACCTGGCCGGTGGCCAGATCACGAATGGTGCTGGGACGGGTGTGCCCCCCAAGAGGGCCATCGAACAGGGCATCCAGCTCGTCACCGAAGATGCGCGTCACTTCCTCGGCACTCATCGCCGAGGGCTCGCCGGCCCGATTGGCCGACGTGGACACCAGCGGCCCTCCGAAGGCGCGACACAATTCGCCGACCAGCGGATGATCACTGACGCGCAATGCCACCCTGTCATGCTCTCCCCTGACCAGCTCGGCAGCACGCCCGTTATCGGGCACCAGCCAGGTCGTCGGCTGAGGCTGCGGCTCGGCCAGCACCGCGCGGCGCTCCTCCGGCAACCCTTCCAGCCAGGGCGAGAACTGTTCGAGGCTGGCCGCCACCAGGATCACGCCTTTGGCTGGGTCGCGGCGCTTGATGCGCAGCAGGCGAGTCAGGGCCGAAGCGTCATCCGGGTCGCATCCCAGCCCCCAGACGGCTTCGGTGGGATAGGCGATCACGCCCCCGGCGCGCAGGGCGTCCACGGTGTTGTCGAGGGAAGTTGCCTGAAGCATGGCCGATGCATCCGAACCTGATGATGACATGGCTGGATTCTATCACGCCCCCGACGACGTCGGCAGGCGTACCCAGCCTCCCGCCGCCTGACTCGCCCGTCCTTCCAGCTCCAGCGCCAGCAGGCGACGCTGGCAATCCGAGACCGCCAATCCGCTCAAATCGACCAGCGCATCCACGGGGGTGGGCGTATCACTGAGCCAGGCCAGCAAGGGATCCGTGTCCGTCGACGCCTCTGGGGCGCGACGATTCACCACAGGCGTGACGCCCCATTGAGCGAGTTCGGCGAGAATGTCATCCACGCCCCTCACCAGGGCAGCCCCCTCCCGGATCAGGTGCAGACAGCCACTCGCCTGGGGATTGTGTATCGAACCAGGCAGGGCGAAGACCTCTCGCCCCTGCTCGGCCGCCAGCCGGGCGCTGACCAGCGAACCACTGCGCTCGGCGGCCTCCACCACCAGCACGCCTCGGGAAAGGCCGGTAATGATGCGATTGCGCCGCGGGAAGAAGCCCGCTCGTGCCCGGGTACCTGGCGGGTGTTCGGAAAGCAGCAGCCCGCCGGAGCCGCGCAGCCGCTCATGGAGGCACCGATGACGGGCCGGATAGACCACATCAACACCGCACCCCAGCACCGCAACGCTGCACCCACCGGCGTCCAGAGCGGCCTGCTGGGCGATGCCATCGACCCCCAGCGCCATGCCGCTGACCACGCACCACCCTCGTTCGGCAAGTCCTCGGGCAAAACCGGCGGCGTTGCCGCTGCCCTCGCGGGTCGGACGGCGGGTTCCCACCATCGCCAGGCGCGGCGCCTCGAGGGCATCGAGATCCCCCAAGGCCCAGAGTACCGGTGGTGGATCGGCGATCTGGCCCAAGGTCTCGGGCCAGGCTGGGTGATCGGGATGCAACAGGTGGCGTTCGGGCGAGGCCGCGAGCCACTCGCGTTCGGTGGCGAGTCGCGCCGCCAGCGGGCTCTGGGCGGGATGCTCGAGATACAACCGTAGTGCCTGGGCGGCCGGACGCGGCAAAGCCGCCAACCAGCCATCCGGCCAGGGCGGGTCGCTAGCCGCCAGTTCGGCGAGTCGTGCAGCCCCCATCCCCGGCAACAGGGACAGGGCCAGCCAGTCCGTGGCGCTGCGCTGCATGGGCGAATCTCCTTGCCCGGATCGACGACGGTCCCCGGAACATCGCCGAGATGCTATAGTCGAACCCTATCGAGGCGATACATGCCGAGCGGTTTTCCCCTCGCCTCTCGCCTCCTAGAATAGACGTATATTTCGCATGACTGTACAACGGTGACCTGACGCCATGGCCAAACTCCCTATCCTCGAATTCCCCGACGAACGGCTGCGTACCGAGGCCGCCGAGGTCGAGACGGTCGACGACGAGGTGCGCCAACTGGTCGACGACATGCTCGAGACCATGTATGACGCCCGTGGCATCGGTCTGGCTGCCACCCAGGTGGACGTGCACCGCCGGGTCATCGTCATGGATGTCAGCGACGACCAGAGCACCCCCCTGGTGCTGATCAATCCCGAGTTCACGCCCATCGGCGACGAGCGCGAACCGATGCAGGAAGGCTGCCTGTCGATTCCCGAATACTACGCCGAAGTGCCTCGTGCCCTGAAGGTCCACCTCAAGGCGCTGGATCGCCAGGGCGAACCCTATGAACTCGAGGCGGAAGGGCTGCTCGCCCATTGCATCCAGCATGAGTGCGACCATCTGCGTGGCGTGCTCTTCGTCGACTACCTGTCGCCGCTCAAGCGCGATCGGGTGATGAAGAAGATGCAGAAGCGTCACAAGCTCGCCCAGGGCGCCTGAACACCAGAAACTGCCGGGGCATCGCCATCCTGCCGTACGGGGCAGTGTCGTCGTTGACGGCACTGCCCTTCGTCGTTCGCGCCAGGCTCCGTTATCATAAGGGGCATCCATTTCGGCAAGGCCCCTCGACATGTCCCAATCCCTGCGCGTCATCTTCGCCGGTACGCCCGACTTCGCCGCCGCGAGCCTGGAAGCGTTGCTGGCAAGCCATCACCGGGTCGTCGGCGTCTATACCCAGCCCGACCGAGCCGCCGGCCGTGGTCGCAAGCTGACCGCGAGTCCCGTCAAGGTCCTCGCCCAGTCTCACGGCCTACCGGTCCATCAGCCAGCCTCGCTGCGCACACCGGAAGCCCAGGCGCAACTGGCGGAACTGGACGCCGACCTGATGGTCGTGGTCGCCTATGGCTTGATCCTGCCACGCGAGATTCTCGACACCCCACGACTGGGCTGCATCAATGTGCATGCCTCCCTGTTGCCGCGCTGGCGCGGTGCGGCCCCCATCCAGCGCGCCATCGAAGCCGGCGACACCGAAAGCGGCGTGACGCTGATGCAGATGGACGAAGGGCTCGACACCGGCGACATACTGCTCACCCGGCGCACCCCCATCGAGGCCACCACCACTGGAGGCTCGCTCCACGACACCCTGGCCAGCCTGGGCGGCGACGCCCTGGTCGAGACCCTCGATGCCCTGGCCGGCCCCGGCCTGGCGCCCAAACCTCAGCCTGACGATGGCGTCACCTATGCCGCCAAGCTTTCCAAGGCCGAGGCCGAGCTGGACTTTCGCGAATCCGCCTCGACCCTCGCCGCCCGCGTGCGTGCCTTCAACCCCTGGCCCGTGGCCTGGTGCTCGCTCGGCAACGAGCGGTTGCGCCTGTGGCTGGCCGAACCCGGCGAGCCGGCGAGCCACGAAGCCGCGCTCGCACCGGGAACCTTGCTCGAGCCTGACAAAGAGGCATTGCGTATCGTCTGTGGCGATGGCGTACTGCGCGTAACCCGTGCCCAACTGCCCGGTGGCAAGCCTCTGGACGTCCCCGAGCTCCTGCGGGCCCGGGCGGACCGCTTTACCGTCGGTACACGACTCGGAACATCTGATGGGGAGACATCCGCATGAGCCAGCAGCGCCGCAACGACGGTCGCAGCAAGTCCCTCGACAATGGCCTGGCCGTGCGCGCCGCCGCCGCCCGGGCGATCGCGCCGGTGATCACCGGCAAGAAGTCGCTGAACGATCTCGACGAGCACCAGGTCGTCGCCCGGGACCGTGGGCTCTTCAAGGAGCTCTGCTTCGGCACCTGTCGGACCCTTCCCCGCCTGGAGGCCCTGGCAGGAAAGTTGCTGGAAAAGCCCTTCAAGACCCGCGACGCCGACATCCAGGCCTTGCTGCTCGTCGGCATCTACCAGTTGCTGTATCTACGTGTCCCCGCTCACGCCGCCGTGGGCGAGACTGCCGGCGCGGCACGGCTGCTGAGCAAGGCCTGGGCCACCCGGGTGCTCAACGGCTGCCTGCGACGCCTGCAACGGGAAAGCACGGCACTGCAGGCCGAGGTGGACCGCGACCCGGCGGTAGCCCTGCTGCATCCGCGCTGGTGGGTGAAGACATTACGTCAGGCCTGGCCCGACGACTGGCGGTCGATCTGCGAGGCCAACAACCAACCGGGCCCCATGACGCTAAGAGTCAACCGACGTTACGGCGACCGGGAGATGTACCTGGAACGCCTTGATTCGCCCGGCGCGCGGCTGTGTCCGCATGCTCCCGATGGCCTGACCCTGGAAGCCCCCTGCGATGTCGCCGAATTGCCGGGATTCCGCGAGGGGCATGTCAGTATCCAGGATGAGGCCGCCCAGCTCGCCGCCGTCCTGCTGGGACCGGTGATCGCTCCTCGGCCTGGCGCCCGCGTTCTGGATGCCTGCTGCGCCCCGGGTGGCAAGGCCGCGCATCTGCTGGAACTCTTCGACATCGACCTGCAGGCAATCGACAGCGACGATGCCCGCCTGGCGCGCGTCGAGGATACCCTGGCGCGACTCGGCCTAAGTGCATCGCTGGCGCATGGCGACGCTACCGGAAGGGACTGGTGGGATGGCACCGCCTTCGATGCCATCCTGCTCGACGCGCCCTGCTCCGGCAGCGGCGTCATCCGGCGCCATCCGGACATCAAGCGCCTGCGCCGCCCGTCAGATATCGCCAAGCTCGCCGAGGTGCAGGCACGCCTGCTGGATAACCTCTGGCCGCTGCTCGCGCCGGGCGGCACCCTGCTCTATGCCACCTGCTCGGTGCTCCCGGAAGAGAATGCCGATCAGGTACAGGCCTTCCTCGAGCGCACCCCCGACGCCGAAGTCACCACGCCGAGCGGCCTGGCATGGGGACGCCCCGCCGGTGCCGGGCGCCAGCTTCTGCCAAGCCCCGACAGCCACGATGGCTTCTTCTATGCCAGACTGAGGAAAGGAACCGCCTGACGGGTTCTGATCGCCCCTCATCGCCAACCAAAGGATTGTCATCATGAACCACACCTACAAGCACATCGAGCTGACCGGTTCCTCCGACAAGGGCATCGAGGACGCCATCCAGAGCGCCTTGACCAAGGCCTCGGAAAGCCTGCACGGCATGCGCTGGTTCGAGGTCATCGACACCCGCGGCCATATCGAGCATGGCCGGGTGGCCCACTGGCAGGTGACGATCAAGGTCGGTTTCACCCTCGACTGAACGCCTCGCCTGTTCTTCCAACGGTGACTGGTTTAGGCTTTCCGCCACCGAAAAATGGTGGTGCCCATAGCGCACCGCCCCTCACCCCCTGCGGACTGTGATACGCGATGAAGATCATCATCCTCGGTGCCGGCCAGGTCGGCGGCACCCTGGCCGAACACTTGGCCCGCGAAGAAAACGACATCACGGTGGTGGACACCGATGCCGATCGCCTGCGCGAACTGCACACTCGCCTGGACATTCGCACCGTGACCGGCGCCGCCTCCTATCCCATGGTGCTTCGCCAGGCCGGCTGCGAGGACGCCGACATGCTGATCGCGGTGACCAACACCGACGAGGTCAACATGATCGCCTGCCAGGTGGCACACACCCTGTTTCGCACGCCGACCAAGATCGCCAGGGTCCGTGCTACCGCTTACCTGACCCGCAAGGGGCTCTTCGCCCATGAGGCGGTCCCCATCGACGTGCTGATCAGCCCCGAGCAAGTCGTCACCGATCATATCCGACGCCTGATCGAGCATCCCGGTGCCCTGCAGGTCCTGGAATTCACCGGCGGCCTGGTGCAGCTGGTGGCCGTCAAGGCCTACTACGGCGGCCCCCTGGTGGGTCAGGAGCTCGGCTTCCTGCGGCGCCACATGCCCAGCGTCGATACCCGGGTCGCCGCCATCTATCGCCGCAACCGCCCCATCATCCCGCGCGGCGATACCGTCATCGAGGCCGACGACGAGGTCTTCTTCATCGCTGCCCGTCGCGACATCCGCGCCGTGATGAGCGAGCTGCGACGCCTGGAGCGCGACTTCCGACGCATCGTCATCGTCGGCGGTGGCAACATCGGCGAACGCCTGGCCGAACATCTCGAGCACAACCATCAGGTCAAGATCGTCGAGCGCAGCCTGGAACGCTGCACCCAGCTCTCCGAGCGACTCGACCGCACCGTGGTGCTGCACGGCAGCGCCACCAGCAAGCGCCTGCTGGAAGAGGAGAACATCGAGGACTGCGATATCTTCTGCGCGCTGACCAACGACGACGAGGTCAACATCATGTCGTCGATGCTGGCCAAGCGCATGGGCGCCAAGAAGGTCCTGACACTGATCAACAACGCCGCCTATGTGGACCTGGTCCAGGGCGGCGAGATCGACATCGCCATCTCCCCCCAGCAGGCCACCATCGGCAGCCTGCTGACCCATGTGCGACGCGGCGACATCGTCAATGTCCACTCGCTGCGTCGCGGTGCCGCCGAGGCCATCGAGGCCATCGCTCACGGCGACACCCAGTCCTCCAAGGTCGTGGGCCGCGCCATCGGTGACATCGACCTGCCCAGCGGCACCACCATCGGGGCCGTGGTCAGAGGCAAGGAGGTACTGATCGCCCACGACGATGTGGTCGTCGAATCCGGCGACCATGTCATCCTGTTCGTCATCGACAAGCGCCGCATTCGTGATGTCGAGCGCCTCTTCCAGGTGGGGCTGACCTTCTTCTGATGGAGTTCACCATGCCGACTGGGAAGACGAGGGGGATCATCGCATGAGCCTGCGCATGATCCTGCGCATCCTGGGCCTGCTGCTGATGATGTTCAGCCTGACCATGGTGCCCCCCATCCTGATATCGCTGCTGTTCGCCGATGGCATGTGGCAGGCCTTCGTGATCGCCTTGAGCATTACCGTGGCCACCGGCGCCCTGATGTATCTGCCCAACCGCCATGCGCGCAAGGAGCTGCGTACCCGCGACGGCTTTCTGATCGCGGCCCTGTTCTGGAGCGTGCTGGGGCTGTTCGGTTCCTTGCCCTTGATGCTCACCGGCGCCTCGGCACTCTCCCCGACCGATGCCGTCTTCGAGTCGTTCTCCGGGCTGACCACCACCGGCGCCACCGTGATCACCGGCATCGACCTGCTGCCCGAGGCGATCCTCTACTACCGCCAGCAGCTCCAGTGGCTCGGCGGCATGGGGATCGTAGTGCTGGCGGTGGCCATCCTGCCGACACTCGGCGTCGGCGGCATGGCCCTGTATCGCACCGAGATTCCCGGGCCGCTCAAGGATTCCAAGTTGACCCCGCGCATCACCGAGACGGCCAAGGCGCTGTGGTACATCTACGCTACCCTGACGGTCACCTGCATGCTGGCCTACATGGCCGCCGGCATGAACTGGTTCGATGCCCTCGGGCACAGCTTCTCCACCGTGGCCATCGGCGGCTTCTCCACGCATGACGCCAGCATCGGCTACTTCGACAGTGCCGTGATCGAGCTGATCTGCGCGGCCTTCCTGCTGATCTCGGCCTTCAGCTTCAGTCTGCATTTCGTGGCCTGGCGGGAACGCCGCCTGTCCCATTATTTCCAGGATCCGGAAGCACGCTTCTTGATGCTGTTCCTGGCCGGTTTGATCACCATCACCGCCGTCTCGCTATGGCTCACCAGCGACTACGAAACCACCACGGGCCTTCGCCACGCCATCTTCGAAGTCGTGTCGGTGGCCACCACCGCGGGCTTCTCGGTGGCCGACTTCTCCACCTGGCCCGGCGCCCTGCCCTTTCTGCTGTTCGTGGCCGCCTTCGTCGGCGGCTGTTCCGGTTCCACCGGCGGCGGCATGAAGGTGATTCGCATCATCCTGATCCTCAAGCAGGGCATGCGCGAGGTGATGCGCCTGATCCACCCCAGCGCCGTGATCACCGTGAAGATCGGCAAGGTCAGCGTGCCCGACGGCATCGCCCAGGCGGTGTGGGGGTTCTTCTCGGCCTATGTGATGCTGTTCTTCCTGATGCTGGTGGGCGTAATGGCCACCGGCGTGGACCAGGTCACCGCCTGGTCCACAGTGGGCGCGACCCTGAACAACCTGGGGCCGGCACTCGGCGAGGCCTCGGCCCACTACGGTGATCTGCCGAGCCTGGCCAAGTGGATCCTGGTCCTCGCCATGCTACTGGGGCGCCTGGAAATCTTCACCGTCGTGGTATTGTTCACCCCTGCCTTCTGGCGCAAGTGACAAACCCGATGCAAGTGCCGCACCGGGTTTGGCCCGCCGGCGGCCTTCGTGGATAATCGACCCTTCACATTTTCAAGGCCCGAGCGCCCATGACCGACACTCAGGATTGCGCCATCGCCGAACCGGCCATCGAAACCCTCGGCCCGCGCCGAACCCTGCAGGTGGGCGGGACCCGCTATACCCTGCTGGGCACCGCCCACGTCTCCGCCCAGAGCGCCGCCGAAGTGCGCACGCTGATCGATTCCGGCGAGTTCGACGCCGTGGCCATCGAGCTCTGCGATTCGCGCCACCAGAACCTCGCCAATCCCGACGCCCTCGGCGAACAGGATCTGTTCCAGGTCTTCCGCCAGGGCAAGGCCGGCATGGTAGCCGCCAGCCTCGCCCTGGGCGCTTTCCAGCAGCGCGTCGCGGAACAATCGGGCATCGAGCCCGGGGCCGAAATGCGTGCCGCCATCGAAAGCGCGCGAGCCCATGACCTGCCGCTTGCGCTGATCGACCGCGATGTCGGCGTGACCCTCAAGCGCATCTATCACAATGTGCCGTGGTGGCAGCGCTTCTCGCTGTTTTCGGGCCTGCTCGGCGGCGTGCTGTCCCGCCAGGAGGTCTCCTCGGAAGATATCGAGCGACTCAAGGAAGGCGACGTACTGGAATCCACCTTTCGCGAATTCGCGACCCAATCCGAAGCGCTCTATACCCCGCTGATCAGCGAACGCGACCACTACATGGCGCTAAGACTGGCCGAGCTCTGCCCGCCTGGCCACTACCGCCATGTGCTGGTGGTGATCGGCGCCGGCCATCTGCAGGGCATGGCCGAGCACCTCGAGGCACCGCTGCCCGAGACGCCCTCCTCCGAGCGTGAGCAACTGGAAGTCACCCCGCCCCGTTCCAGAATCTGGAAGGCGATTCCCTGGCTGATCACCGCACTGGTGCTCACCGGCTTCGCCATCGGCTTCTCACGCAACACTGACCTGGGCTGGCAACTGGTCGGTGAATGGTTTTTGATCAACGGCGTACTTTCCGGTGCCGCGACCCTGGTGGCCCTGGCCCATCCCGTCACCGTGGTGGCCACGATGTTCGCCGCCCCCCTCACCTCGCTGAATCCCACCATCGGTGCCGGTTTCGTCGCCGCCGGGGTGGAGCTGGCCCTACGCAAGCCCAAGGTGCGCGACTTTGCCACCCTGCGTCACGACGTTACCGATTGGAAAGGCTGGTGGCGCAACCGGGTGGCGCGCACCCTGCTGGTGTTCTTGACCGCGACGCTCGGCTCCGCTGCCGGCACCTGGATCGCCGGGCTACGCATCGCCGGCACCCTGTTCGGCTAGCCGCCCTGTCGGGCCGCCAGCAGGCGACGCATCGCCGGTGTCGGCTCCTCCGGCTTGGCGTGGCGGCGGCTGGCGGCGTAGTTGTCGTTGAAGACCTCGAAATAGTCGTCGAGCACCTCGGCCGCCCGGTCATCGCCAGCCTGATGCAGCAACTCCGCCGCCACCTCGGCGGTGCACAGGTGATCGCTGGACGCCGCCTTGCGCAGTCGGTAGCGAGTCTGCCGGTCGGTAACCAACGGCAGCACCGGCAGATCCGCCAGGTAGGCGCTGCGCCGGAAGATGCGACGCGCCTGCCGCCAGGTGCCATCGAGAAGAATGAAGACCGGAATACGGCCGGCATCCCGGTGCTCGATCACGCTGTCCATGCCGACCACTCGATCGGCGTACCCTTCCTGATCGTCGGGGAAGACCACGAAGGGGGCATAGCGCGAATCCGCCAGCAGATCGAGCAGGCGCTCGTCCGGCGCCGTGCGATACCAGGTGAAAACCTCGGTATCCGGCAGGACGTCACGAATCAGACGACCGGTATTGGTGGGCTTGTAGCGCTCGATGGGATGCGTCAGCAACCACACCCTAGAGCGGCTCTCGGCCTGCACCCGGTAGGGGCACAGGCAGTTGAGACGCGGTAGGTTGCACGACTCGCAACGTACCACGAAACTGCCGCGCGCTTTGAACTCGCGCCGTGGCGGTGAAGCGACATCGAAAGGTGTATCAGGGTAAGGCGAGGTCGGTGATTCGTCCTGCATGCGTCTCGGTGGCGTGTCGGTGATTGGGAAGAGCCGCATTCTAGCATGCCTGCCGACCGGCCCTATTCGCCGAACACGGCCTCGGGGAGCCACAGGCGGCCTTCACGGCGCCAATGGCGCGCCAGCAAGGGCACTCCTTCCCCGGCGGGCAGGGCAAGCCCGTGCACGCCGGCGGTCGTCAGGTCGCGAGCCTCGGGATCGACCAGCACCCGAGGTGCCGCCATGGGGGCTTCGTCGATCAGCGAGGCGGCCGGCATCACCGCCAGCGATGTCCCCACGACCAGCAGCAGATCGGCCTCGGCCACGATCTCGATAGCCTCCTCGAAACGAGGCACCGCCTCGCCAAACCACACCACGTCAGGACGCAACTGGCTGCCCTTGTCACAGACATCACCCAAGGCGATTCCCCCGCGCGGTAACGGATAGCGCATGCGCGCATCCACCGAGGAACGCGCCTTGAGAATCTCACCATGCAAATGCACGACCCGTCGGGAACCGGCCCGTTCGTGCAGGTCATCGATGTTCTGGGTGACGATGCTGACCCGAAAGCCATCGGCCTCGAGCCGCGCCAGTGCCTTGTGGGCAGCATTGGGACGCGCACGGCGTACCTGGTCGCGACGCGCATCATAGAAGCGCAGGACACGCTCGGGGTCTCGCGCCCAGGCTTCCGGGGTGGCAACCTCCTCGATGGGATGATCGGCCCAGAGCCCATCGGCGGCGCGAAAGGTCTGGATGCCACTCTCGGCGCTGATGCCGGCGCCGCTCAGCACAACCAGATGCGGGTTAGAGTGATGATTCGTCATGCAGATTCCCTCATATGCCCCAGGTATCGACGCCATGCTCGAGCATTCTGCCAACCTCGACCACCAGACGCGAATTGCCTTCTGTGATGGCCATCATGGATGACATCCACGCAAGCGGCAGCGACAATGGCGACCTCGCTGTCACCCCTCGAAGCCACCATGACCGACGCACTGCCCATCCTTCACCACGATGACCATCTGATCGCCGTGCACAAGCCGGCGGGCATGCTCGTGCATCGCAGCGCCCTGGCCAGGGGCGAGCGGCGCTTCCTGCTGCAGACACTGCGCGACCAGATCGGTCAACGCGTCTATCCGGTCCACCGTCTCGATCGCCCCACCTCGGGGCTGATGGTGTTCGCGCTCGCCCCGGACATCGCCACCCAACTGGCGGAGGCCTTCGCCGCGCATCGGGTCGACAAGCGCTATCTGGCCGTCGTGCGCGGCCAAGGGCCCGAGGCTGAACGGCTGGACTATGCCTTGCGGGACGAGGACGGACGACGGCCCAAGGCTGAGATGCCGGCACGCAAAGCCCACACCGAGGTACGACGCCTGGACAGCGTGGAGCTGCCGATTCGGGTCGACCGTTATCCGAGCGCCCGCTATTCGCTGATGGAGGCGCGCCCACTCACCGGTCGCCGCCACCAGATTCGTCGCCACCTGTCACGCCGCGGCTACCCGATCATCGGCGACGCCAAGCACGGCAAGGGCGTGCACAACCGCTTCTTCGCCGAGCAACTGGCCTGCCCTCGCCTGCTGCTCGCCGCGGTGGGACTGGCGTTCGACCACCCGGCCGATGGCCGCCGCCTCGAACTCGGCTGCGCGCTCGATGCGCCAATGACCGCGCTTTTCCAGCGCTTCGGCTGGTCGGGCCACCTGCCCGCCAATCACCGATCCACTGCACCTTCACCCTCCGCGATGACGACACCATGAACGACCTCCCCCAGCCTTCCACGGCCTTGCACAGCGATGACCACGAATTGCGCTTCGGCGGCATCCAACGCCTCTATGGCACGCGGGCCGCGGCACGCTTCCGGCAGGCCCATGTGGTGGTCGCCGGCGTCGGCGGCGTGGGTAGCTGGGCCGTGGAGGCTCTGGCGCGCTCCGGCATCGGCCGACTGACCCTGATCGACCTGGACGATGTCTGCGTTTCCAACGTCAATCGCCAGCTGCATGCGCTGGACGGCACCATCGGGCGCCCCAAGGTGGAGGTACTCGCCGAACGCTGCCGCGCGATCCAGCCCGGCATCGAGGTCATCGCCGACACCGCCTTCATCACGCCCGGCAACCTGGCCGAACGCCTGCCCGAGGACGCCGATCATGTGATCGATGCCATCGACAGCGTGGTCGCCAAGGCGGCGCTGATCGCCTGGTGCAAGCGGCGCAAGCTGCCGATCACCGTCACTGGCGCCGCCGGAGGCCAGACCGATCCCACGCGCATTCGCACGGCGGATCTCACGCGTACCGAGCACGACCCGCTGCTGGCCAAGGTCCGCGCTCGGCTGCGCCGTGACCATGGCTTCTCGCGCAATCCGCGGCGTCGCTTCTCGGTGGAGTGCGTCTATTCCGATGAGCAACTGGTCTACCCCGACGCCGAAGGCGAGGTGTGCCACACCAAGCCCGGTGCCGGCGAGTCGACACGCCTCGATTGCGCCTCGGGCTTCGGTGCCGCCACCTTCGTTACCGGCAGCTTCGGCTTCGTGGCCACCAGTCGCGTTCTGGCGCGGCTGGCCCGCGACGCCGCTTCCGCTCATTGACCACGGAGAACCACGATGGAAGCGCAGCATCCCGTCCCCGGCATCTATCGCCACTACAAGGGGCCGCTCTACGAGGTCATCGGCGTGGCCCATCATAGCGAGACCGAGGAACCCCTGGTGGCCTATCGCGCCTTGTACGGCGACTACGGCCTCTGGGTCCGGCCTTTGTCGATGTTCATGGAGAACGTCGAGATGCAGGGCGAGCCTCTGCCACGCTTCGCCCTGGAGAAGGCATTCTAGATAGGGAGAAAAAAATCGAGGGAAGAGGGAACCGACCTCCCCGGCCAGAGTGCCGAGGGTTGGCTTTCCTGAGCGCTCGCGCCGCTCTTCCTTCTTCCAGCGGCGCCAGCCGCGCCCTTCCTGCTTCTTTATTCGGCTTCTTGCATCTGCTTCTGCAGATAATTCTGGATGCCCACCTTGTCGATCAGGCCAAGCTCGGTTTCCAGGTGATCGATGTGCTCTTCCTCGTCATCGAGGATGCGCTTGAACAGGTCACGGGTGACGTAATCCTTGACCTGCTCGCAGTGCGAGATGGCGTCGATCAGGTCGGCGCGCGCCTTCTGCTCGAGCTTGAGGTCACACTCGAGCATCTCCTTGGTGTTCTCGCCGATCAGCAGCTTGCCGTAATCCTGTAGGTTGGGGATGCCCTCCAGGAAAAGGATACGCTCGATCAGGGTATCGGCGTGCTGCATTTCCTCGATGGATTCCTTGTACTCCCACTTGCCGAGAGCGCCTAGCCCCCAGTCCTGATACATCTTGGCATGCAGGTAGTACTGATTGATGGCTACCAGTTCGTTGCCGAGTACCGTGTTGAGGTACTGGATGACCTTGCTGTCGCCTTTCATGACGTCACCTCGATTGCTGTCAGAGTCCTGTTGCATCGGCACGGGCTCTCCGCCCTGCCAAGCATACTTGACAGTCTAGATCACGTCACAAAAAAATCAATAAAATCAACTAGTTGTTAATGGCAACACAAATAATATCGATTGCCATCACACCGCATAGGCGAGTTCTTCGGAACAAGCCACCAATGTCTCGCGGATGGCCTCGCGGGTAATGCCCTTGGCCATGCAGGCACACTTGCCGCACTGAGTGCCACAACCCGTCTCGAGCTGCACCTCGCGCCAACTGCGCGCACCTTCCTCCACGCTCTGGCGGATGGCCTTGTCACTGACACCCTTGCATAGACACACGTACATGACATCACCTCGTGCTGACCTCGAGGCAAATGTAAATGATTCGCATAGTCTATCGCAACCATAGACTGTCACTTTTTGCTCCCTGGAGACTGCGTCTTTCGTCTCAGGTACCTTTTCGCCCCCGCTTGGGCAACACCATCACCCGTGTGCCGGACGCGATATCGGCCCAGCTACGGCGCTCGGCATCGAACAGCACCCAGAGATGCCCCAGGCCGAAAGCGGCCCAGGAAAGCGCCCCTACCAGATACCGCACCAGGCTCTGGCGCAGACTGATCGACCGCCCATCCGTCGTCTGCACACGCAGCCGCCAGGCCTGCATGCCCAGAGTCATGCCGCCGCGCATCCAGAAAAAGGCAAAGAACACGAAGCCGCCGAACACCAGCAAGGCACGTAACGACGCCACCTGGGCCACGCCATCGCCCAGCCGCGCCGGCGGCAGGCCCAGCAACAGGCGGCTGACCAGCACGTGTGCGGCGGCCAGGGCAATCCAGATGGCCAGCACCAGCAGGCCGTCATACAACATGGCACCAAGGCGGCGTCCCAGCCCTGCCGCCCGTGCCTCGTCGAGACGATCGAAACGATGCACCATGCGGCCTCCGGGTCAGCCGCTGCGACGGAGCAGATAGAGCCCCAGGGCAGCGCATATCAGGGTCGGCGCCAGCACCGCCCAGGCCGGCGAGAAGCCGAATACCGTGGAGGCCGGCCCCAGCAAGTCCTGCAGATACTTGAAGACCAGCCCGGTGACCACGCCATAGAACACCCGGGTACCGGCCGCCACGCTGCGCAAGGGTCCGAACACGAAGGAGGCGGCTACCAGCATCAGCGAGGCCATGGTCAAGGGCATCATCATCTTCTGCCAGAAATAGAGCAGCGGCTGGGTGGCCTCCTGGCCCTGGGACTGCAGATAGCGCGCGTGGGCCCAGAGTTCGCTGGGCGCCTGTGTCTCCACGTCGCGCAACAGACGATCCAGTTCGGCGGGCGTCAGCTCGGTCTGCCAGGGCTTCGTGGCCTGGTGGGTAGCCTCGGTACGCCCCTCCACGAAGCGAGTGGTGTTCACGTCCTCCAGTACCCAGCCGCCATCGCGCCAGACCGCTCGGCGCGCATTCATCGCTTCACGCAGTTCGCGCCCCTCGAAGCGGTAGCGGGTCAGGTCGAGCACGACATTGTCGGCGCGGATGGCGCCGAAACGGTAGAAGCTGTCGCCCTCCCGTTGCCAGCCACCCCGCTCGGTGAGCACGGCCCCTTCCCCCTGCAACCGCTCGAGCCGCCAGGCACTGGCGAACTGTTCGGTCCGAGGGCTGACGAACTCGGCGATGAACAGCACCACGACGATCACCAGGATGACCGGCTTCATGACGCCCCAGAGAATGCGCCCCAACGACCGGCCCGCCGCGCGCATCACCGTCAGCTCGTTGCTCGAGGCCATGCCCCCCAGGCCGATCAAAGCGCCGATCAGCACGCCCACCGGAGCATACTGATAGAAGCGCCAGGGCAGGCGCATCACCAGATAGAGGAGTACCTGAAGGGCCCCATAGTCCCCCTCCACGTCACCGAGGTCATTGATGTAGGTAATGACCAGATCCAGGCCCAGCAATACGACCTGTACCACCAGGATGGCGCCCAGGACATTACGAGCGATATAACGGTCCAGACGGTCGGCGATCATCCGCTCATCCCCTTGCGCTGGGCATGCAGCGTCATCATCAGGCCAATGGCCAGGAAGGCGGCATGAATCGGCCACATGCCCACCGTGACCGACCAGCTCCCTCTGGCGATGGCATCCAGCGCCGCCAGCAGCAGGCTGAGGTAGGCCACATAGAGAAAGATTGCCGGCAGCAGCTTGGCGAAACGCCCCTGCCGGGGATTCACCCGGGACAACGGCATGGCCAGCAGCGTCAGGATGAACACCATCGGCGGCAGGCCGAGTCGCCACTGCAACTGTGCCATGGCCGGTGGCGACCCATCGGCGATCAGCTCGGCGGTGGTGGCGTATTCGGGATCGTCCAGGTCCTGGCGTTCGGCAGCGCCGGAGAGGCGCACCGCATAGGTGCCGAAGGAAAGCCGCTCGGCCACGGCCCGCCCGGGCTCGACGCTGTAGCGCTCGCCATCGGACAGCACCAGAAACCGGCTGCCGGTGTCCTCATCGATGGTCTGATAGCCCTCGGCTGCACGCGTCACCACCGTCTGGGGCGTTCCATCGTCGCGCCGCTGGCGCTCGCTGATGAAGACCTCTTCCAGGCGCCGTTCCTGCTTGCTCAACGCCTCGGCATAGGCCACCCGGCCATCGCCGAAGTCCTGAAAGCGCCCCGGTGTCAGGACACCGAAATCGAGCTGGCTGCGCTGCTCCTCGATGAGGATTTCGTTCTGCAGGGCACCGGCCGGGGTCAACCAGAGGCTGCAGAGCCCTACCAGGATGGCCACCACGGTCGCCGGCAGCAGGCTGACCCACAACAGCCGATTGGGGCTGGTACCACAGGCCACCAGCACGGTGATCTCGCTGTTGAGATAGAGCTGCCCCAACGCGAGCAGAATGCCGAGAAAAAAGGCCAGCGGCAGGATCAGCTCGAGAAACCCCGGCAAGTGGAAAAGCATCAGGGTCCCGAGAATATCGACCGGGATCTCGCCCTCCGCCGCATTGGAGAAGTAACGGATGAAGCGACTGCCCATGATCACCAGCAGCAGCACGCCGGCGACGGCGGCCATCGTCTGCAGGATCTCGCGGGTCAGGTAACGAAATATGATCAATGCTGTCTCCCGATCCGGGTTGCCGGCCCGGCCAACTTCCATGCAATGACGCCCGGCCTTGGGTACACTGGGACGACTCGGCAATGTGCCGGCATTATCCAGAATCCCTCACCGCTTGTCTTGTGGAGACACCATGGAATTCCCAGTTCAGACGGCCAATCCTGCCAAGGTCGAGACGGCCTGCCTCGTGGTACCGGTGTTCAAGGACGGCGATCTGCTGCCTGCCGCCACCAAACTCGACAATGCCAGCGAGCGGCTGATCGGCCAGCTGATCGAGCGCGGCGATTTCGACGCTCGTCTGGGCAACGTCCAGTTGATTCCCTTCGCTCCCGGCCTCAACGCCGATCGCTTGATGCTGGTGGGCCTCGGCGCCCGCGAGACGTGTCAGGAAGGCGCCTTCCGCAAGGCCATCGACGCCGCCTTCACCGCCCTGGCATCGCTGCCCGCCGATGACGCGGCCGTGGCCTTCAACGACGTTCCGGTCCCCGATCGCGCCTGCGACTGGAAGGCCCGAATGGTGGCCGAGGCCGCTCATCGTGCCGTCTATCGCTTCAACGACTTCAAGTCGGAGCCCGCCCCCGTGCCGTCGCTCGAGCGCGTGACCCTGCTGGTCAGCGAAGGCGGCGATGCCGACGCCGCTCGCGAAGGTGGCCGCATCGGCGACGGTATCGGCCAGGGCATCAACGCCACTCGCACTCTCGGCAACCTGCCCGGCAACGTCTGCACCCCGAGCTACCTGGCCGAGCGAGCCGAGCAGATGGCCGCCGATTCCAAGGGCGCCCTGACCACCGAGATCCTCGATGAGCAGGCACTCGAAGAACTCGGCGCCCACAGCCTGCTCAGCGTGGGACGTGGCAGCGCCGAGCCGTCGCGCCTGATCGTGATGAAGTATCAAGGCGCGGACGATCCTGACGAGGCGCCTCACGTGCTGGTCGGCAAGGGCATCACCTTCGACTCCGGTGGCATCTCGCTCAAGCCGGGCGACGGCATGGACGAGATGAAGTTCGACATGTGCGGCGCCGCCAGCGTGTTCGGTGCCGTCACCTCCGTGCTCGCCATTCGTCCCAAGGTCAATCTGGTGGCCATCGTCGCCAGCGCCGAGAACATGCCCGACGGCCGTGCCACCAAGCCCGGCGACATCATCAAGACGCTCAAGGGCCTGTCGGTGGAAGTCCTCAACACCGACGCCGAGGGCCGCCTGGTGCTCTGCGATGCGCTGACCTACGCCGAGCGTTTCGAGCCCGCCAGCGTAGTCGACATCGCCACCCTGACCGGTGCCGCCATCATCGCGCTTGGCCACCACGCCACCGGCCTGATGTCCAACGACGACGACCTGGCGCTGGACCTGCTCGACGCCGGCGAGACCGCCTGGGATCGCGCCTGGCACATGCCGCTGT
Source organism: Halomonas caseinilytica (assembly GCF_001662305.1). Classification (GTDB taxonomy): domain Bacteria; phylum Pseudomonadota; class Gammaproteobacteria; order Pseudomonadales; family Halomonadaceae; genus Halomonas; species Halomonas caseinilytica. The sequence goes on along the minus strand of NZ_BDEP01000005.1, from coordinate 17,839 downwards.
GGGACGAGTATCAGGAGCAGCTGGACTCCAACTTCGCCGATCTGGCCAACATCGGCGGTCGCCCGGCGGGCACCATCACCGCAGGCTGCTTCCTGTCGCGCTTCACCGACAAGTACCCCTGGGCACACCTGGACATCGCCGGTACCGCCTGGCACTCCGGCAAGCAGAAAGGCGCCACGGGGCGGCCGGTGAGCCTGCTCACCCAGTACCTGCTGGACCGCGCTTCCGACAGCCAAGTCGAGGTCGGCGAGGACTGATCCGTCACCGCGGGTCTTGCCTTTTCCGCGCGGCGACTTTTTCATGAAAGGAGCCGACCATCACGCACCGGGCCGGCAGCGCCGGTCTGGTGTTTCAGTATTGCCCCGAGGCGCCAGCCGCACCTCGGGCACAGCGGAGATTCATTGCCGTGCCCACAGAACGCTTTTCCGTGCTGCCATCCACCGAGGCCAAGGCAGCCCATATCCGTGACGACATTCTCGCCGCCCCCGGTTTCGGTCGCTATTTCACCGACCACATGGCCCATGTACGCTGGACTGCCGATGCCGGCTGGCATGGTCATGAGGTCCGCCCCTACGGACCGCTGACCCTCGATCCCGCGGCCGCCGTGCTGCACTACGCCCAGGAAATCTTCGAGGGCATCAAGGCCTATCGTCACGAGGACGGCTCGGTCTGGGCCTTTCGCCCGGAGAAGAACGCCGAGCGTTTCCGCCGCTCGGCGCGCCGCTTGGCGCTGCCGGAGCTGTCCGACGAGGACTTCATCGACTCTCTGCGCGCCCTGCTGGCCCAGGACCATGCCTGGGTCCCGACGCCGGCCAGCGCCGCCGAGGAGTCCAGCCTCTACCTGCGGCCCTTCATGATCGCCAGCGAGACCTTCCTCGGCGTACGCCCCGCCAAGGAAGTCGACTACTACGTGATCGCCTCGCCCGCGGCCGCCTACTTCAAGGGCGGCGTGGCGCCGGTGTCGATCTGGCTCTCCTCCCAGTACAAGCGCGCCGCCGCCGGGGGCACCGGCTTCGCCAAGTGCGGCGGCAACTACGCTGCCTCCCTGGCGGCCCAGAAGGAGGCCGAGGCGCACGACTGCAGCCAGGTCGCCTTCCTGGACGCCGCCGAGAACAAGTGGATCGAGGAACTCGGCGGCATGAACCTGTTCTTCGTCTATCGCGACGGACGCCTGGTCACGCCACGCCTCACCGACACCATCCTCGAGGGCGTGACCCGCGACTCGGTGCTGACCCTGGCGCGCGATGAAGGACTGACCCCCGAGGAGCGCCCGATCAGCATCGACGAGTGGCGCGAGGGTGCTGCCAACGGCGAGATCACCGAAGTCTTCGCCTGCGGCACCGCCGCGGTCATCACGCCGGTGGGCGAGCTGGTCACCGAAGACGGCCCGATCCGCCTCAGCGCGGGAGGCGACAACGAGGTCGCCAAGCGCCTGCGCAGCCACTTGCTCGACCTGCAGTACGGTCGCCGCGACGACAACCGTGGCTGGCTGACGCGCCTGGCCTGAACCTCATGCCCAGGGCACGGTCCGAGGGCCGTGCCCCAACTCACCGACTTCAAGAGGCCGACATGTCGAAAGTGATGCTGATTACCGGTGCCGGACGCGGCATCGGCGCCGCCACCGCCCGGCTCGCCGCACAGCGTGGCTACGCCGTGGCCGTCAACTACCGGAGTGATGACGCCTCGGCCAAGGGCGTCGTCGCCGACATCGAGGCCGCGGGTGGACGTGCCATCACCGTACGAGCCGATGTCGCCGACGAAGCCGACATCCTGGCCATGTTCGAGACCGTGGATCGGGAGCTTGGCCGCCTGGACGTGCTGGTCAACAACGCCGGCGTGGTCGACCAGGTCAGCCGTGTCGAGGACATGGACTTCGCACGCATCGATCGCATGATGCGTATCAACGTGACCGGCCCGTTCATCTGCGCCCGCGAGGCCATCAAGCGCATGGCCAAGCGCCACGGCGGCCAGGGGGGCGCCATCGTCAATGTCGGCTCGGCGGCATCGCATCTGGGAGGCGCCGACGAATACGTCGACTATGCCGCCTCGAAGGGCGCCATCGACACCATGACCGAAGGCCTGGCCAAGGAAGTCGCCGGCGACGGCATTCGCGTCAACACCGTGCGCCCCGGCGTGGTTCGCACCACCATTCATGCCAGCGGCGGCAATCCGGAGAAAACGGACGTTGCCGACGCCGTCATCCCCATGGGGCGTGTCGGAGAGCCCGAGGAAATCGCCGAAGGCGTGTTGTGGCTCGCCGGTGCCGGCTTCACCACCGGCGCCCTGGTCGACATCGACGGCGGGGTATAAACAAGTAAGTACGCCGCTGCGCGGCTTGAAGAAGGAAGAACGGCGCTACGCGCCTCGAAGAAATCAGATGAGCTTCTCTTCCTTCTTCCCCCTTATTTCTGATAACGCCCGGCGAAGCCGGGGCGGGAATTCATGACCCAAGTCGACTTCTACATCCTGCCCGATACCACCCTCGACGCGAGACTCGAGTTTGCCTGCCGGCTGGCCGAGACCATCGTCAACAAGGGTTATCGGCTGCACCTGCATGCCGAAGACGAGGCCATGGCCCGAACCCTCGACGACCGCCTGTGGGACTTCCGGCCCGACGCCTACCTGCCCCACGCCCTGCTGGGCAGCGAGCAGGCCGGTAGCGTGCCGGCCACCATCGGCTGGGGAGAACCGCCCGCTCTCGACGAACCGGCCATCCAGGCGATGCTCAACCTGCATCCCGGTATCCCGGAATGGTTCTCTCGCTTCGAGCGGGTCGCCGAGATCATCAATCAGCACCAGGAGGTGCTGACCGCCAAGCGCGACTGCTGGCAGACCTACAAGAAGCGTGGTTACCCGGTAAAGGCCCACCAGCTAGGCAGCCAGACAAATCGCCACTAGCCGCCTCGGCTGACGCCCGAGGGCTCATCAGGCTATAATCGACCCCATTTTTCGACGATACCCCGCCATCCGGCTGCAAGGCCGGTGGCGACCCTTTCTGGATCCGGAACCGCCCATGGACAAGACCTACCAACCCGAGCAGATCGAGAACCGCTGGTACCAGCGTTGGGAAGAGGATGGCCACTTCGCCCCCTCCGGCGAGGGTGAGCCCTACTCCATCATGATCCCACCGCCCAATGTCACCGGCAGTCTGCACATGGGCCACGCCTTCCAGGACACCATCATGGACACCCTGACGCGCTGGCGACGCATGCAGGGCCGCAACACCCTCTGGCAGGTGGGCACTGACCACGCCGGCATCGCCACCCAGATGCTGGTGGAACGCAAGGTCGCCGCCGAGGAAGGCAAGAGCCGCCATGACCTGGGACGCGAGGCCTTCACCGACAAGATCTGGGAATGGAAGCACGAGTCCGGCGGGCACATCACTCGCCAGCTGCGTCGCATGGGCGCCAGCGTCGACTGGTCCCGCGAGCGCTTCACCATGGACGACGGCTTCTACAAGGCGGTCCAGGAAGTCTTTGTGCAGCTGTTCGACAAGGGCCTGATCTATCGCGGCAAGCGACTGGTCAACTGGGACCCGACCCTGCACACCGCCATCTCCGATCTCGAGGTGGAGAACCGCGATCAGCAGGGCCAGTTCTGGCACTTCCGCTATCCGCTGGCCGACGGCGTCACCACCGAAGCAGGGCTCGACTACCTGGTCGTCGCCACCACGCGGCCCGAGACCCTGCTCGGCGACAGCGCCGTGGCGGTCAACCCCGAAGACCCTCGCTACGCCTCGCTGGTCGGCAAGTTCGTCGACCTGCCCCTGGTCGGACGGCGCATCCCCATCGTCGCCGACGAGCACGCCGACATGGAGAAAGGCTCGGGCTGCGTGAAGATCACTCCTGCCCACGACTTCAACGACTATGAAGTCGGCAAGCGCTGCGAGCTGCCGCTGATCAACGTCTTCTCACGGGACGCGACCATCCTCGAGCGTGCCGAGGCCTTCGACCTTCAGGGCCGTCCGCTGAGCGACATCGACACCAGCCTGCCCGCCGCCTATGCGGGCCTCTCGCGCTTCGAGGCCCGGGAGCGCATCGTCGCCGACATGGAGGCAGCCGGCCTGCTCGAGCGTACCGAGACGGTCAACAACACCCTGCCCTTCGGCGACCGCTCCGGCGATGTCATCGAGCCCTATCTCACCGATCAGTGGTTCGTGGCCGTGGAAAACCTCGCCAAGCCGGCCATCGCCGCGGTCGAGAACGGCGATATCGAGTTCGTGCCGAAAAATTACGAGAACATGTATTTCGCCTGGATGCGCGACCTCCAGGACTGGTGCATCTCGCGCCAGTTGTGGTGGGGCCATCGCATCCCGGCCTGGTACGACGCCGACGGCAACGTCTATGTGGCGCGCAACGAGGCCGAGGCCCGCGACAAGCACGGCCTGTCCGACGACGTCAGCCTGACCCAGGACGAGGACGTGCTGGATACCTGGTTCAGCTCCGGACTGTGGACCTTCGGCACCCTCGGCTGGCCCGAGAAGACCGAGGCGCTGGCGACCTTCCACCCCACCAGCGTGCTGGTCACCGGTTTCGACATCATCTTCTTCTGGGTCGCCCGGATGATCATGCTGACCCTGGCGTTCACCGGCGAGGTGCCCTTCAAGCAGGTCTATGTCCATGGCCTGGTGCGCGATAGTCAGGGCAACAAGATGTCCAAGTCCAAGGGCAACGTGCTCGATCCCATCGACCTGATCGACGGCATCGACCTGGAGAGCCTGGTCGAGAAACGTACCGGCAACATGATGCAGCCGCAGAAGGCCAAGGCCATCGCCAAGGCCACGCGCCAGGAATTCCCGGAAGGTATCGAGCCCCACGGCACCGACGCCCTGCGCTTCACCTTCCTCTCCCAGGCCACCACCGGTCGTGACATCAAGTTCGACATGGGCCGCCTGGACGGTTACCGCAACTTCTGCAACAAGCTGTGGAATGCCTCGCGCTATGTGCTGATGAATGCCGAGGGCCAGGATTGCGGCAGCGATGGCAGCGAGGTCGAACTGTCGCTGGCCGATCGCTGGATCGTCTCGCGCCTGCAGCAGACCGAGGCCCAGGTGACCCGCGCCATGGAGGAATATCGCTTCGACCACGCCTCCCAGGCACTGTACGAGTTCATCTGGAACGAGTATTGCGACTGGTACCTGGAGCTCTCAAAGCCGGTGCTCTGGGACGACGACGCCACGCCACAAGCGCAGCGCGGCACCCGCCGAACCCTGGTGCGCGTGCTGGAGGCCATCCTGAGGCTGGCGCATCCGATGATGCCCTACATCACCGAGGAAATCTGGCAACGGGTCGCTCCCCTGGCCGGTACCCATCGCGGCGAAGGCGACTCCCTGATGGTCCATGCCTGGCCGGAAGCCGACGAAGCCCGCGTCGACGAGGCCGCCACCCGCAACATCGAGTGGCTCAAGGGGGTGATCGTGGCGATCCGCAACATCCGTGCCGAGCTGAACATCGCGCCCGGCAAGCCGCTCGAGGCCTTGTTGACCAAGGGCGATGCCACCGACCGTGAGCGGCTGGAAGCCAACCGGCCGTTTCTCGCCAAGCTGGCCAAGCTCAAGCGTCTCGACTGGCTCGACGATCCTGCCGAGGCGCCCCTGGCCGCCACGCAGCTGGTGGGCGACATGGAAGTGATGGTGCCCATGGCCGGCCTGATCGACAAGGACGCCGAACTCGCTCGCCTGGAAAAGGAGATCGACAAGCAGGACAAGCTGATCGGCGGCATCGAGAAGAAGCTCGGCAACGAGAGCTTCGTCGCCAAGGCTCCCGAGGCGGTGGTGCAGAAGGAACGCGACAAGCTCGAAGACCTCAGTGCCAACCGCCGCCTGCTGGTGGAGCAACGCGACAAGATCGCCGCGCTCTGAGTGGTGATGACGGCGCGGGAGTCTCCTCTCGCGCCGGTTCTTTCGCCTTTCAGCCTTTCAGCAGCACATCCAGGCGCGCCAGTGCCGCCTCGAGCTGCTCGGCGGTCGTGCCGAAGTTGAGCCGGACAAAGCCCGGCCAGCCGAAGTCGGCACCATCCGAGAGCGCCACGCCGGCGCGTTCCAGCAGAACCTGCTGGGGCGAGTCGGCATCGCGCAGCGCCGGGGCATTCCTCAGGTCCAGCCAGGCCAGGTAGGTCGACTGCGGTGCTGCTATCCTGACGCCCGGCCAGGTCGCGACACGCTCCACCAGACGACGGCGATGGCAACGCAGCGTCTCGAGCAGAGCCTGGCGCCAGGGCTCGCCGTGACGATAAGCGGCCTCGGCGGCCACCAGCCCCAGCACATTGCCATCGGGCTGGAGCCCCTTGGCCAGATCCGCGTAGCGCCGGCGCAGGCCGGCATCGGGAATCACCGCACAGGCCGTGGTCAACCCCGCCAGGTTGAAGGTCTTGGAGGGTGCCCAGAGAGTCAGGGTACGCTCGGCAAGCGACGGAAACATCGCCGCCAGCGGGCGGTGCCGGGCGCCATCGTCGAGCAGCAGGTCGCAATGCAGCTCGTCGGAGACGACCCGCAGGTCGTGACGCTCGACCAAGGCAGCCAGCCCCTCCAGCTCGGCGATGCTCCATGTGCGCCCGGTCGGGTTGTGGGGATGGCACCACAGCAGCAGCCGGGTGCGTGGCGTGATGGCCGATTCCAGGGCCTCGAGATCGAGCCGCCAGTCACCGTCAGGCGTCTCGGGCGGGCGCATGGCGGCCTGCTGGGGCTCGCGGCCAGTACGCCGCGCCACCTGCAGGAAAGGTGGGTAGATCGGCGTCACCGTAAGCACGCCGTCACCGGGCTCGGTAAGCGCCAGGCTGGCCATGTGCAGGGCCGGCACCACACCCGGCAGCCATAGTTGCCAGTTGGGCTCGATGGGCCAGCCATAGTGCTCGGCGCTCCATTCGCACAGCGCCTCGCGCAGGCTGTCCGGCACCAGGCCATAGCCATAGACGCCATGGTCGACCCGCGCCCGCAGCGCCTCTGTCACTGCCGGCGGCGAGCGAAAGTCCATGTCGGCCACCCAGAGCGGCAGCACATCATCGCCGAAGCGATGCCACTTCTGCGACGGCCAGTCACCATCCGCGGGATGTCGCCGCTCGACGGGCGTGGCAAAATCGAATGTCGAGGTCATATAGAGGCCATCCTTGCTCCGAACCGGGCGTGGAATCACGCCCTTGAGAATGAAGGAAACCATGCCCCAAAGCAGCTTCTATGCCAAGGTTCGTCGCGGCCTGCCGGCGGTCATCGCCCAGTGGCTGGCGCTCGGCCAGGGCGATACCGATCGCCTGGCCCTGATTCTCGCCGAGACCGCCCGGGTCGCCAAGCTGGGCGAGCCCGAGGCCACGCCCAGCGGCGCCACCCTCGAAGCCTGGAGCGATGCCGAGCGACACGAGGAGATCCCGCTCTGGGCGGGGCGCACCGCCGTCTTCCTGCTGGTCCAGATGCCGGCACGCCCGCAACCGGCCGATGACGACGAGGCGTGCGCCTGGGCCTACTGCTGGCTGCGCAACCGCCAGGTCGACGATTACGATGCGGCCGTGGCCGGTCTGCCGGAACACTTGCGCGCGCCCCTGGACGCTGCCCTCAAGGCCGCCTGGGTGGATCAACAAGGGCTGCGCCTCGTATGACACAGCTCAGCGACGGCGGCGCGTCGGCCGCTTGGGCTGAAACCCTGCCGGTTTGGTGGCCAGCCACTCGACGAAGGCCCTGATCTCCGGATGCGCCAGCAACGCCTCCCGGCTGCGATAGTGCTCGGCGAGTTCCCGCTCGCCCAGCAGCGCATGAATATGGCGATGGCAGGCATGACAGAGCCAGAGGATCGACGCCAGCCGTTCGGCTCGATCGAAGCGGCGCCGATAACGTGCCTTGCCATGCAAGGCCCGGGGAATCAGGTGATGACGCGTCAAGGGCGCGGCGCGTCCGCACAGTTGGCAACCCTCGGGGCGCGGCGGGGACGACAGAGCGTGTCCCGTCATGCAGGCCTCCTTGCTGGTAGCGGCACTGCCACACAATTGATGCAACAGGGAAAAGGATAACGTCATGGATGTTCCACTCGGGTGGCAAGTGGCCAAGCTGCTGGTCTCGATCGGTGTCGTGCTGGGGCTTTCCGTCGTCGCTGAACGCCTCAGCACCCGAGCCGCCGGCCTGCTCTCGGGCTATCCTCTGGGGACGGCCATTGCGCTGTTCTTCATCGGTCTGGAGATCTCCCCGAACTTCGCCGCCGAAAGCGCCGTGCACACCCTGGCCGGCTTCTCGGCGACCCTCGCCCTGGGAGGCGGTTATCTGCTCTGCGGCCGGCGCAACGGTCTTTCGGGCGTCCTCGCCGGCACCGCCGGCGGCCTCGTCGCCTGGGCCATCGCCGGCCTGCTGCTGACCCGGTTCGATCTCAGCCGTCTCGGCGGCACCCTGATCACCCTGGCGGCCATCCTCGTCTTCATGCGCCTTTATCGCCATGTCCCGGAGACGGCCGCGACGCCACGCGGCGGCTTCTCCTGGCCGGCGCTCGCGCTGCGCGCCGGCCTCGCCGCCGGCATCATCTTCCTGATCACCGGCCTGGCCCATGTGGTGCCCTCGGCCTGGGCCGGCGTGATGGCCGCCTTCCCGGTCACCATGTATCCCTTCCTGGTGATTCTGCACCTGACCCATGGCGCCGCACCAGTCGCCACGGTCATCAAGCACTATCCCGCTGGCCTCGGGTCGTTGCTGTGCTACGCCCTCTGCGTCTCGCTGACCTATGTCCCGCTGGGGCTCGCCTGGGGCACCCTGACCGGTTTCGCTGCGGCCACGCTCTGGTTGCTGACCTGGACCCGGTGCCAGGCTCGGTGGCGCCGTCGACAAGATGCCGCGACTTGACCGAGCGCTTGCTCGACACAATGCTATAGGCTTCGGTCGTGCCCCAAGCACCGCCCTGAGCCACCCGACGAGGAGCCTCCATGTTCGTACGTACCATCGAGCCGGCCTTCTACGACACCGACGCCCTGGGCCACGTCAACAATACCCGGCTGCCCGCCTGGTTCGAACTGGCCCGCAACGACCTCTTCAGGCTGTTCACCCCGGACCTCGACCCGCGCCGTTGGCGGCTGATCATGGCCCGCATGGAGATCGACTATCGCGCCGAGCTGCACTATGGCGCCGATGTCGAGATCCGTACCTACCTCTCGCGTCTCGGTAACAGCTCCTTCACCGTGACCCAGGAGGCACATCAATCGGGTACACTGGCCAATGTAGGTCACACCGTACTGGTCCACTTCGATCACGAGACCAAGCGAGCCGTGCCCCTCGAAGGCCCGCTCCGCGAGGCCCTGGCGGAACACCTGCAGCACACGGAGGCCGAAGGCGCATGACTCCGGCGGTAAAGGCGCTCAAGCAGGCTGGTGTGGACTTCTCGCTGGCCACCTACGAGCATGACCCGCGCAGCCCTGCCTACGGCGAGGAGGCCGCGCATGCCTTGGGGCTGCCGCCCGAGGAAGTCTTCAAGACATTGCTGGCCCGTCTCGACGACGGCCGGCTGGCCGTGGCCATTGTCCCGGTACCCGCACAGCTCGACCTCAAGGCCCTGGCCAGGGTCGCCGGAACCCGCAAGGCGAAGATGGCCGACGCCGACGAGGCCGAGCGCGCCACCGGCTACGTGGTAGGCGGCATCAGTCCGCTGGGACAGAAAAAGCGGCTGCCCGCCTTCATCGACAGCAGCGCCGAGGCGCTGCCCGCCATGCATGTCAGCGGCGGGCGCCGTGGCCTGGAAATCTGCCTCGCGCCGACCGACCTCGTCACGCTGCTGAGCGGGCGCTTCGCCTCCCTGGCACGGCGCCAGTGAACAGAGACAACAAGCCGAATCGGCCATCCTGTTGTCTCAACCGTACCAGCCCTCGGTGCGACCGAGCCGATACACCCAAGGGAGCCGCCGATGGCCATCCGCTACGACCTTTGGCTCGACCCGGAAAACGTCGCCCGCCACCACGCCGTGGAGGCCGACCTGGAGCGCTACTTCATGGAGCGCTTCGCCGACTACCCGCACATTCGCTTGTTCGGGGAAGACCCTTACGATTATGATGCGCCGTTCAACCGCCTCTACGACGTGCTGATGGCAAGGGCCGTCGATTACTGTGACCGGTACTGGCGCTACGTGCCCACACCGGAGCAGCTCAACCGGACCTTCTTTCGCGCCGTGGGCCGCTCGAACAAGTTCATACGAGATAACGACGATGGTGATCCGCCCTGACACGATGCCTGACGACCGGCAACTGGCCATCATCGCCGAGCAGCTCGGTCGCCCTCCCCGAGGCATCGAGGCACTGGCCGCCACCGATGGCGAAGGCACTCCGCTGGTCCTGCGCATGGCGCCCATCGTCGATGGCGCGCCCTTCCCGACCCTCTACTGGCTATGCTCGGAGCGTCTCAAGACCGAGCTGTCGCGCCTCGAGGCGGCCGGCGTCATCAAACACCTGGAGGCTCGCCTGCGCGAGGAGCCGGCCTTCCTGCATGCTTACCACCGCAGCCACGCCGATTACGTCGAGACCCGCTGGCGCAGCATGAGTGCGGCACAGCGCGACGAGGTCCAGCGACTCGGCTATGACACCGTCCTGCGCGAGCGCGGCATCGGCGGCATCGCCAACTGGGATCAGGTGCGCTGCCTGCATACCCAGTATGCCCACCACCTGTGCGGCGACAATGTCATCGGTCGCTGGCTGGACGACGAATACGCCGTGGCCGACTGCCTGCCCTGAGCGCCCCGCAGGCCGGGGCAGGTTCGATCAAGGAGAAATGGATGTCGACTTTCTGCGTTTATCTCGGCTCGCGGACCGGCAATGACCCGGCCTTCCTCGACGCCGCCCGACAGCTGGGCGACGAGCTGGCCGCCCGAGGCCACTCGCTGGTCTACGGGGGCGCCCGGGTCGGTATGATGGGGGCGCTGGCCGACCGAGTGATGGCTGCCGGCGGCGAGGTCACCGGTGTGATGCCCGACCATCTGGTCGAGCGCGAGCAGGCCCACCGAGGCCTGACACGGCTGCTGCGGGTGCGCAACATGCATGAGCGAAAGGCCAGCATGGCGGCTCACAGCGATGCCTTCATCGCCCTGCCCGGCGGCATCGGGACGCTCGAGGAACTCTTCGAGGCCTGGACCTGGCAATATCTGGGGCTGCACGACAAGCCCATCGGCCTGCTCGACACCCAAGGCTTTTACACGCCCCTGCTGACGTTTCTCGACGGGACCGTGGAGCGCGGCTTTCTCGATCCCGCCACCCGCGCCAACCTGATCGACGCTACCACACCCGCCGGCCTGCTCGATGCCCTGGAACAGCGCCTGACACCTTCCCACGCCGATTGAAGGAGGTCATATGCGAGCCATACGACACGATGATGCACGCCTCGTCTGGGACGAAGCCCCCGATCTTCCCGCTCCCGAGAGCCACGAAATCCGCCTGCGGGTCGCCTGGGCCGGCGTCAACCGCGCCGATCTGATGCAACGCACCGGCCACTATCCACCACCGCCTGGTGCCTCGCCCGTGCTCGGCCTGGAAGTCAGTGGCACGGTCACCGAGCTCGGCGATGGCGTCACCGGCCTGAGCGTTGGCCAATCCGTCTGTGCCTTGCTGGCCGGCGGCGGCTATGCCGAGGAGGTCGTGGTCGATGCGCATCAGGTCCTGCCGTTGCCAGAGGGCTTCTCCCTGCACGAAGCGGCGGCCCTGCCCGAGGTCTTCGCCACCGCCTGGCTCAACCTGTTCATGGAGGGGGCACTGACCGCCGGCGACCAGGTTCTGCTCCATGCCGGCGCCAGCGGTGTGGGAACCGCCGCCATCCAGTTGTGTCGTGCTTTCGGCTATCCCTGCTTCGTCACGGTGGGCAGCGAGGCCAAGCTGGCCGCTTGCCGTGAACTGGGGGCCGAGGACGGATGGAACCGCCATGAAGGCAGCTTCGTGGATGCCGTGAAACGCTGGGGTGGCGCCGACATGATCCTCGACCCGGTCGGTGCGAGCTATCTGGCCGACAACCAGCAGGTGCTCAATGAGGACGGCCGACTGGTGGTCATCGGCATGATGGGGGGCCGCCAGGCGGAGTTGGACATGGGGCGCATGCTGATGAAGCGTCAGCGCCTGATCGGCTCGACACTGCGCGCCCGCCCACCGGAGGCAAAAGGCAGGGTCCTTGCCGCCCTGGCCGAGCATGTCTGGCCGCGCCTGGCTGCAGGCGACGTGCATCCGCTCATTGACCGCACCTGGCCCATCGACGAGGCCGAAGCGGCCCACGACCATGTGCAGGCCGACGCCAATACCGGCAAGGTCCTGCTGGAGGTGGGTGGCGACAACGCCTAGAGCGAGAGCGTGCGCTGATAGGTCTGCTGCAGCAACAGGGCATCCTCCCCGGCACGGTGCCGAAGGATGCCCTGCTCGTGAATGATCATTTCCTTGGTGGCGCTCCAGCGCTCGAGCTGGGCTTCGCTGAGCAGACGACGCAGCGCTTCGAGGCGGAAGGCCGGCAACATGCCGGCGTGATGGAACAGGAGCGACAACCAGGTGTTGTCGTAGCCCCAGCTATCGCTGTAGGCGATCCCGATCTCGCCGAGTTCGTCGTTGAGCCAGCGAGCCACCTGGCGTACCGGATAGCCTTCACGCTGCAGTCGGTCACGCGAGATCCCGTGCAGCAGTTCCGCCTTGGGATCCCAATGGGTCCATTCTTCCAGGGGCTGAATGAGAAAGGCACAGACGCTACCGTCGGTCCGGGCCAGACCGATCTCGATGGGGTAACTGCCGCGCCCGAAACCGGACGCTTCGATATCCAGCAGTGTCGGTAGCGTCACGGAGTGGAGAGTCCTTGATGATGGCCGCCGCGCTGGCGTGTCGGCCAGTGGTGACAGTCTCGTCTATGAGACGCATGGCCCTAGTGTCGCGCTCCGACATCCGGCATGTCCAGTGACTCGAGCGACCCGGAGAACTGGTCGGCCAGACGCTGCCAGTAGGCCATGCGTTCGGCATCGACCGGCAGGCCCAGCTCGCCGGTGCGATAGGCACGAGCCAGGCGCGCGGCGGCCTGGGGATGCCCATCCTCGCCAGCACGCGCATACCAGGTCACGGCATGGTCCTCGCGACGCGGGTACTGGGCGCAACCATGCTCATGGATCTGTCCGGCGCGAAACTGGGCACAGGTGTCACCACCATGCGCGGCCTCGATCACATAGCGAGCGCCACGGGCCTTGTCCTGAGGGGACACGCCACGGTGGAACAGCATGTGGCCATACTGCGCAAGAGCAGCGGTATGCCCGGCATCGGCACATCGCTGGAAGAGATGCATGGTCAGCTTCTGGGTCCGCGGCGAGCGAGGCAACCAGCGAGTATGCACGAGCTGTTGTGCCAGACGGTACTCGAGCCGAGTAAACAGTGACGATGCCTGCGGCATGGCAAACAATCCTGCTTGCTGAGGTTCGATTCGAAAGTGACGTCGAGCACCACCCTGTGTCCGGCGTCGTTCCCAAGATCTCGCTGGCCGCTCGGACTCCGCCGGGCCAACGGGAAGGCAAGCATACGCTTGGCTCCGCAGCGACTCAACCCCCCGGCGTTTACGCTCTCGCCTCCCCCGGCTACCATGCCTGTCGAACCGATTTTCAAGCGCTTTGTGAGGAGGGAAGGATGCAGACGCGCCCCCTGGGCAACACCGGCATCGAGGTCAGCCGGCTATGCCTCGGCACCATGACCTTCGGCGAGCAGAACAGCGAAGCCGAGGCCCACGAACAGCTAGACCGAGCGGTCTCCTTCGGCATCAACTTCATCGATACCGCCGAGATGTATCCCGTGCCTCCCGACGCCGCGACACAGGGTCGCACCGAGAGCTACATCGGCAGCTGGCTCGCATCTCGCGGTTCCCGAGACGACATCATTCTCGCCACCAAGGCAGCGGGTCCCGGGATTGCCCACCTGCGAGGCGGTTCGCGCCTGACCCGTGAGCAGATTCACCAGGCCATCGACGACAGCCTGCAGCGACTGCGCACCGACTACGTCGACCTCTACCAGCTACACTGGCCCGACCGGCGCAGCAACTTCTTCGGTCGTCTCGGCTACGAGCCCGATGAAGAGGAAGATGCCATCGCCCTGGAAGAGAGCCTCTCGGCGCTCCAGGAACTGGTGCAGGCTGGCAAGGTGCGCGCCGTGGGATTGTCCAACGAGACTCCCTGGGGCGTCATGCGGGCCCTGCAACTGGCCGATCGCCTGGAACTGCCTCGTGTCGCTTCGGTGCAGAACCCTTACAGCTTGCTAAACCGCACCTTCGAGGTCGGCCTGGCCGAGATCGCCCACCGCGAGAGCGTCGGCCTGCTGGCTTACTCTCCCCTGGGCTTTGGCGTGTTGTCCGGCAAGTACCTGGATGGCGCGCGACCCGAGGGTGCCCGCCTGACGCTCTATGAGCGCTTCCAGCGCTATACGTCGCCGCAGGCCGAGCAGGCCACCCGTGCCTATGTCGACATCGCCCGTGCCCATGGTCTCGACCCGGCTCAGATGGCCCTGGCCTTCGTGAACTCACGCCCCTTCCTGACCAGCAACATCATCGGCGCCACCACCATGGAGCAGCTGGAAAGCAATCTGGCCAGCGAGGCGCTGCGCCTGGACGACGAGGTGCTGGAGGCCATCGAGGAGGTGCATCGGCGCCTGCCCAACCCCTGTCCCTGATCGGTATGCCCGGGGCTATCGGACCGATAGCCCCGCCTTCGCCATGGCCTTGATATAATCGACATCGACTTCACCAGGTACAGGAGCGCCCCATGCTGAGCGTGATTTCCCCGGCCAAGAAACTGGACTTCGAGACGCCGGCCACCACCTCCCGGCACACCCAGCCGGACTACCTCGACCGCAGCCAGACACTGATCGATATCCTGCGTGACCTGTCACCTCAGCAGATCAGCGAATTGATGGGCGTCAGCGACAAGATTGCCGGACTCAATGCCGCACGTTTCGCGGAATGGCACACGCCCTTCACCGCCGATAACGCCAAGCCCGCCGCCCAGGCCTTTCAGGGCGACGTCTACGTCGGGCTCGAGGCCGAACGCTTCGACGACGCCGACAACGCCTTCGCCCAGGAACACCTGCGCATCCTGTCCGGTCTGTATGGCCTTCTGCGGCCTCTGGATCTGATCCAGCCCTATCGCCTGGAGATGGGTACCAAGCTGGCAAACCCGGCCGGCAAGGATCTATATGCCTTCTGGCGCGACGAACTGACCACGGCCCTCGACCGTGCCGTGGCCGACAGCGGCAGTGCGGTACTGGTCAACCTCGCCTCCAACGAATACTTCAAGTCCATCGATGCCAAGCGTTTGAACGCCCGGGTCATCACCCCCGTCTTCAAGGACGAGAAGAATGGCCAGTACAAGATGATCAGCTTCTACGCCAAGAAAGCCCGAGGATTGATGGCCGCCTGGATGATCCGGCAGCGCCTGGATGACCCTGAGGAACTCAAGGCCTTCGATGTCGCCGGCTATCGCTTCAACGCCGCCATGTCGGAAGGCGATACGCTGGTCTTCTGCCGGGACGAGCAGGACCGCACCTAGGCGAAACGCAAGGGACGCGACGCGCGTTCCTTGAGGAAACGCCGATGGATGTCCTTGAAACGGGCATCGTCGCATCGCTCCAGCCACTCATAGGCCACCATGTCGGCGCTGACTGCCTGGGCACCGGCACGTTCTATGCGACGCCGGGCTAATGTCGCCTCCTCCAGGCGCCGGCTGCTCATGGCCTCTGTCAGCCAGGCAACATGGTAGCCTGCAGCAAGCAGAGACAGGCCGGTCTGCAAGACGCAGATGTGCGCCTCTGCGCCACACAGAACAATCTGCCGGCGTCCGGTGTCGGCCAGGGCACGGGCGAACCCGGACTCGGCATGAGCATCGAAGTGCGTCTTGCGCCACGTCCGAGGGCGTGCCAGCGACGAGATCAGGGAAGGCACGCTCTCCCCCAGTCCCTCGGGATACTGCTCGGTCAGCCACACCGGTACACCCAGCGCCTCCGCGACACCGCCCATCCACGAGGCTTCCTCGACCGCCTGCTCGCCGGCCTCGAGCACCGGCGTCAGGCCGACCTGCAGGTCGACGATCAACAACAGACTCGTATCCCGCTGCATGCGCATGGCAGCCCCCGAAATGAAAGCGATAGGCGGTGCTCGCCACCAGCTTAATCGCTAGAATGTCAGCTCCGAAAGACAACCGGCCTCACGGCCACCACGGAGATACCTCGATGCGTCACTTCCTTGTCATGCTCATTGTCGGCATGTTCGGTTTCGGCCTCGCCGTCGACCACGCCGATGCGCGCCGCCTGGGAGGCGGCAAGAGCGTCGGCAGCTATTCCCGAACCATCAGTCCCCAGAACAACACCTCGCGTGCCACCGCTGCGCCCCAGCGCAAGCCCTCCAGCGGGCTGTCACGGTTTGCTGGCCCCTTCGCTGGTCTGCTCGCGGGTGGCCTGTTGGCTTCGCTGTTCTTCGGCGGGGCCTTCGATGAGCTGCGCATGATGGATCTCCTGCTGATCGCCGGCGTCGCCTTCCTGCTCTTTCGCCTGCTGGCTCGTCGCCGTACTGCTACGGCAGGTGCGCACGACACGACACCTCACGCTGCCCGGGAACCCGGCCCTCAGGCGTTCCAGTCGTCTTCCTCCGCGGGAAGTTCCGCCAACCTGGCGGGAGAGCCTGACTGGTTCGACAAGGAACGCTTCCTGAGCGGTGCCAAGGAGCATTTCATGACACTGCAGCGAGCCTGGGACAACAACGACTTCACCCTGATCCAGGATTACGTCACCCCCGAGCTCTACAACTTGCTGCGCCAGGAGCGTGAACAACATCCGGCCAATAACCACACCGAGATCGTGCGCCTCGTCGCGGAGCTCGGTCATGTGATCGAAACCGATCAGCAGGCGGAAGCTAGCGTACTGTTCCACGGCATTCTCGATGAGAACGGAGAGCACAACGAGTTCAACGAAACCTGGCACCTGATACGCGACCGCCGTGATGGTGCTCCCTGGTACGTTCAGGGCATCGAGCAGAATCCCGCCTGAGCCATCATCGAGCAGCGCCTCTCAACGCGAAAGGCCGGGCAATGCCCGGCCTTTCATCTTCCTGCACCTGGAAGGACAACAGCTTATTGCTGTGTCTCGTCGGCGGCTTCCTGAGTCTCTTCGCCGGCTTCTTCCATGGCCTCGCCAGTGCTGTCCATGGCCTCATCAGCGGCATCGCCGACACTGTCAGCGGCATCATCAACGGCCTGATCCGCGCTATCGGCGGCCGAATCCATTGCTTCGCCTGCGTCGTCGACGGCTTCTTCGGTGTTCTCTGCCGCAGAATCCATGGCGGAGTCCGCCTCATCGGCCGCACTCTGTGCGGTGTCGCCGGCTTCATCCATGGCTTCGTCGGCACTGTCTGCCGCTTCACCGGCCGCCTGCTCGGTTTCTTCAGCGGCTTCATCCATGGCGGCCTCTGCATCACCAGCAGCATTTTCCGTGCTCTGAGCGGTCTCATCCGCCGCCTGCTCGGTGCTTTCGCCCGCTGACTCCGCAGCACCTTCATCCTCGCCACCACAGGCCGCCAGTCCAACCGTAGCTGTACCAAGCAGCATCATCAGGGCCAGCTTGCGCAGAATTTGCTGTTTCATTGTGCTCCTCCTGAGATCACCGTATATCCATCGGGGTATTGCCTGTTCACCCTAGTCGTCTTGGCCACAACTTGCCAACCGATTCAGGGTGTTGGCCGACCTGCTCCATGATCCTTCAACATTCTGGAAGCAGCGTCGCCAAGTAACGTCACCCAAGATTGCCTTGACGCGAGGGCTTCGTCCAGCCACCCGACACAAAAAACCCCGACCTCAGTGAGGCCGGGGGTCTCGGTATAAGTGCCTGACGCCTCCACGGCCACGCCGTG
>NZ_BDEP01000004.1 GCF_001662305.1 Halomonas caseinilytica | reverse complement strand
ACATTAGATGATGACCCATAAAACCACACCCTGCTCTCACCTGACTGGCTTTCGCTGGTGGGGATGTAACGTTTCAGGACTACCTGGACAATACTGCTATCCTTGTGTGTGTAGCTTACGTTTGCTCGAAGGGCGATGTAGTCAATGATGCCAACGATATTTTTTTCGTTGTCCTCGACAGCATGAGTTCCACCCAGTCGAAAATATTGGGTGCAGGTCTTTATCATTTTTCTGGCGGTAGCGAGTAATAGCCATGATTGAAAGACTCTTTCCGGGAGCCTCTTATTTCTGGTGATATGCTTCCAGCCAGTTCTGGTGATCAGGACTGATCTTATTTCGTCTATCGGGGATTTTTCCTTTCCATTGCATTCTGACTTCCACTGTTTGTAATACTCCCACGCCTGCTGCTTGAAGGCGCCATGCTCGTATCCAATTTTAGGGATCAAGTCTTCCTGTCTATTGAGATGGATGGGATCAAGTCCTTGGTATCTTGAGTGATCGCCCAGAAGTCGGAGAAACACTCCCTTTTGCCCCGTATTGAAAACCTGTGATTTGGGGGCGTGCACGACAGCCTTATTTGTCGTTGAGTAAGAGTTTTCATCCTTGAGGTCGATCCACCAGGCCTTTTGGGAATTCGGGGATTTTCTGTAGATCAGGATGACCTTTCCCGGCATCCGGTTCCAGCGTGGATGGTGAGTTTTTATATGTTCTTTTCCGAGTTTTATGCCTATTTTGTCAGGGTCCTTCTTCTTATCCAAGTAGCTTTTTCCACATTTGACCTGAACGTAAATGACGGAACCAGTAGTGGTGGGTTTTTTATGCCCGCGCCGCATTATTATTATTCCGTCTATGCCGTCATCGTTTTTGTGGTCAAACTCCTGCCAGTCACATCTCCAGTTAGTGACTACTTCCCTTACTTTTTCAATTCCCTTTTCTTCCTTATATTTTGTAGAAGCCATCGCTTGGCTTTATCTCCCTGCTGTTGATCTGGTTCTTGGTGGTCTGACAGGCCATTCCTCGAGGGTAGCGGTGTTCTTGACCAATGTTTCGATAGCATCAATTTCGTGTAGCAGGTGCTTCAGGCCACACTCCCATATCACCAACACCCTCCAGCTGGCTTCGATCAGTTCGGCCTGCTGACGCCTGTCACGTTCAACGTTGCCGTCGAGCTTCCTTCGCCAGAAGTCCTTGCGGGTGGCCGGAGAGGTGGCATAGAAACAGCCCTCATGCCGGTGCCAGAAGCAGCCGTGTACAAAGATGACAAGCCGGTATTTCGGCAGGACGAGATCCGGATTGCCGGGCAGGTCCCTTCGGTGAAGGCGATAACGAAAGCCTCGGGCATGCAGATAGCGGCGCACTGCAAGCTCGGGGCTCGTGTTCTTGCCCCTGATCGCGGACATCATCCGCGATCGGGTTTTTGCATCAACGATGTCCATCCGGTTTGTAAATCACCTTAGGCTGTTGGAAAACCACGTAAGGCCAGAAGGGTCTGTTTCATCTCGATCTGTTCCTCGGGCGATGAAAGGTGCGCGCGCCGGTGGCAACCGGGGCACAACGCGGCACAGTTTTCCAGACTATCCGGCCCGCCCACTGCCAGTGGCACAATATGATGCGTTTCGACGTAGGAGTAGCCGGCCGCATCCCGGAAAGGACGCCATGTGCAACCGGGATACTCGCATCTATATCCAGCTCTTTCCTTGGCGGCTACCATCACTTCCGTATCGCGCTTCCAGCGGGAGTACCCAGCCACACGTATCGGTTGGAAAGCCGGTGGCAGGTTGGGAAGGGGAGTAGGGGGGAAGTCGTCCGTGTGTTCGCATCGATGAAATGTTATGCCGTATCCATCCCACACGACAAAAAAGTATATCCCGATGGTAAGTCGGTTGGTCAGTCTGCCGATTCTCGGTTCTGCTCGACGGATGGAGTTTCTCTCCGATCCATAGTAGGTGAACGTTACAGGTTCGCCGTTTTCTCCCCAATAGCCTGCCCGTACCGTGTAACAGCCGGTGCCACCACCTTCGGGTTCCAGTCCTGCCATACGCAGTACAGCCTGCTGATCAACCGTTACGCACACAGCATTCTTGTTCATGTCATTGCGGGTGATCTTTTTGAAGGCAAAGTGGATATTCCCGATACTCTGGTACATGGTGCCTCCCGTGATCAGCGTTGCCTGTCCTTGAGTAGGTGCAGGAAGTCTTCCAGGTCCATCAGGCTGCCTGCCTGAGCAGGAGTGAAGGTCTCGTGGAGTGTACGCGGGAGTACCAACGTCAGTCTGGCTGCCGCCATTTCGGCCGTCTGGTGCTCGGAAATGCCAGGTTGAAGTGTCAGGAGATGTTTTTCGGGTATTCGTTGGGCCTCATTGAGCACCTGGCGCCAACGGTCCTTGCAGGTGGTCTTGACGCCAAGCATGGTCAGGCGATTCGCAGGCCACTTCGGATCGGCATAGTGCTGTCCACCAGGGAAGAGAAAGTCGGGCTTCGAGCGTCCCTCGGTATGGGCCCCTCGTTGGTGCTCGATGCCGTTCTCCTTGAAGATCAGTTCAAGATGATTCTCGAGCGCATGTCCGGCGCGGGACTTCCGGCGGTTGTGCACACCAAGTGAAAAGCTCATGAATTCGTCGATATCATCAGCCCATGCCTCTGCATGTTCCCGTAGCTGGTCACTGACAATGTAACGCTCCAGTTGGCGGAACAGGACTTCCTCGCGATCGATGAGCTGGACCAGAGCCTCATCAGGAGCTTCTATAGGGGAGACATCCTGGCCGAGGGTTTCCAGTGCCAAGCCGGACAGATCCCGGGTGCTGGGAAAACTTGCCCCGAACCGTTCCAGCATCAGGTCCAGCCAGTCGTCCGAGGTCTCCTCTTCGAGCTCGATGCCCGCATTCTCGGCAACGTAATTGAACAATGCTCGGGACTGAGGGCCAACCCCCTCCGTATCAACCGTGGTAAACCGGTTTTCCGGGAGACGGGGCATGCCGAACATCCACAGGACTTCCCGCAGTGCCGGGCTATCCTCGCTGATCACGAGCAGCAACATCGTACCATCATGGTGTACGGCACTTATCAGGGAATCCCCCTCGGCCGCTTTCTGCATGACCTCGTTGTCCCGGAAGTAGAGGCGATATTCCGAACGTGTCGGGTGTTGCTCCCGGGCATCATACCAGGTGACATGATCCTGCAGTGAAAGCCGGTCCTCATCCGTAACGCCCAGATAGACAAAGGCAGCAGGGATCATCCGGCGTTCATGCCCCAGATAGTCCTGCATGGCCTTGGTACCGTTGAATTCGTGCTGATTGGAGGTCTCGCGCTGGGTTTCCACCGCGCTGAGCCGTTTTACCGAGATGCCGGCAAAGTACTGGTTGAGTGAGGACATGGTGGCTACCCCTGCAAAAGCGCCGGAGCGGCAGAAGCCGCTCCGGTCGAAACATCATTTACCGAGATAGTGCAGGGAGCCGGGACTAGATGGCAAGGTCCAGTTCAGGCTGCTGGTGTGCTGCTTGCTCCATTTCCCTGAGCTTGCGCCGGGCCTCCACGATACGAGGCTTCATCAGTTCGGCCACGGCCTTGAAGACGGGCACCACGACAGAGTTGCCGAACTGTCGATAGGCCTGTGTATCCGAGACCGGGATCACGAAACTCGACTCCCCCGGCCCATCGAAGCCCATCAGACGAGCACACTCCTGTGGTGTCAGGCGACGAGGGCGGTTGCGCTGGTTTTCCGGGGAGTCGAAAGGTTTCCCCTCGTCGAACCCGCGGTCGACCAGAATCTCAGATCCGTCCTTGTGGTAGCGGGCCGATAGTGTGCGCGCCACGCCATGCGGGCCGGTAAGTCCGAATCCGAAGCCGTTTCCCTTCTCGCGATGCTTCTGGGCGTAGCGGTACAGGTAGTCCCAGAGCTTGGGAGTCAGGATGTACTTGTCATCGACCTCGTCGTCCAGGAGGTCTCCGAAAGAGGGGCGCTGCTTCGGGATGACCTTCTCGATATCTTTCAGAGTAAAGCCCTGATGGACGTTCAGGTCGCGGCGGAAGCCGACCAGCACGATGCGCTCGCGGTGCTGGGGTATGAAGTGCCGGGCGTCGATCACCTTGGGATCCTGTCCTTTGGGGGCGTTAACGTCTGCCACGTCATAGCCCAGCTCGTCCAGTGCCTCGCAGATCACGCGGAAAGTCTTGCCCTTGTCGTGGCTCTTGAGGTTCTTGACGTTCTCCAGTACGAAGGCGGCCGGCCGCTTGGCGGCGATGATCCGGGCAACATCGAAGAACAAGGTACCCTGGGCGTCGCACTCGAATCCGTGCTTGCGACCCAAGGAGTTCTTCTTGGATACGCCTGCCAGCGAGAACGGCTGGCAGGGGAAGCCGGCCAGCAGCACATCATGATCCGGTATTTCCCTGTCGATGTGGGCGTAGGCGGTTTCCTCGCCCACGTCTGTACGGGTCGACAGGGTGATATCACGGATATCGCGGTTGAACCGATGGATGGCCGGGTCGCAGTAGTGGTTCGCCTTGTAGGTACGAACGGCGTACTTGTCCCATTCGGAAGTGAACACGCACTCGCCGCCGATCGACTCGAACCCCTGACGGATTCCACCGATACCGGCGAAGAGGTCGATGAAGGAGAAGTCGGCTTTCCCCTGATGTGCGGGCGGGGATGGCAGCATCGAGATCAACCGCTGGTGTGCTGCATGCGTGACCCTGGGGGTGGCCTTGCCCTTGGCCCAACGGTTGACCGTCTCTCGACACCAGTTTCCCGGATCGGCCTCTGACAGAGCTACCGCGATGGTTCCCTGATCATAGATCTCGAGGACCCTGTCCAGAATCCCCCGCTCGCTCAGTTGCTCATAAGGAGAGACCGGCAGAGGTGCCGGCGCGGGCTCCGCCGCGATATCCAGTTCCGGTAAGAGTGTCATGCCTGCCTTCCTCTGGGTCAAATCTGTGACGAGATGCCTCAATTGTATCCCTGGGATCGATCTCGCGCCAGGGCTAGGAGAGTCTTTTTTCTCGGAGATCTTCATCCCGTACCAGAGGCAGGTCCCGTCGCTGCATGCCGGCAAGGATCTTGGCTCCGAGCCTGTCCGCGCCGTCAGCCAAGGTGCCAAGATTGACAAACCCACTGACCGGTACGGGCTTGAAGTTCTGCTTCTGGTTGCCTGAATAGGATTCTGTCTTTCCGCTGGCCTGCTGGGCGGCATGATCGAGACCTTCGAGGGTATCCGCATCCAGGTAGCGTCCGATCAACATGACCCTGTCCATGTTGGCCACATCCTGTGTCAGATAGCCGGTGCCGGTTCTGTCCTCCCAGCGGGGCTTCACGAGAATCAGGTGAAAGGTGTCGACACCACCTTCGGACAGCCTCTTCATGGTGGTCACCTGACCGGTGTTGATGCCGAACCTCAGGGGCCATTGGCCTTTCACGGGATAGGGAAACTTGTGCTTGATCTCCAGCTGAATGAATCGTCCATCCGGCAGTTCGATGATGTTGTCCGTGTCCCACACCCAATCGAGGTAAGCCGAAATAGCACAGTTCTTGAAGAGCCGGTGAAGCACGACCTCACCGAACATGTCGAAATCCGCCCGGCTACCCTTCAGTCGATAGATGGATTCCATCAACCTTTCCGTGTCACGAACGCTCTGCTCGGGTATTCCGAAGGAAGGTTGCACGTTACGGCGCTGGCCCAGCAGTTCCTGCAGGGGGTGGCCCTGGAGCTGTGCATATCGCTCGATCAGAAAATCGTGCTGTTCCGGATGATAGCGGCAGGTCACGACCCTGTTGCGATAGCTCTGTTCCAGAAGTGAGTGCAGCCTGTCTGCGCTGTTATCGTCGCTTGCCTGGTTCCATATGAACCAGGCATCTTGGCGACCTCTGCTCGCGGCCCTGACCAGCGACAATGGCAACGACCTTGCGCCTTGATCGGAGAGGCGCCCCAGAATACCGCGAAAGACCTCCTCGACGACCAGTCCTTCCAATAGCCGGTGCTTGTCTCTCATCAGGATCTCGCGTTGCGTGGCCGGGTCGGCGATATCGAGGGTATCGAGTGATCCCAGGGGGGTCTGCAGGGCCATGATGAAATCCTTTTCGTTTTCCCTTCACAACTTATCATGATGCCCTTGCTTGCTACCGGTTTCAGCCGTTCCCCCTGAATTCCATCTCCACCGAGCTGGTGAACGCCCTGTCGCTGAGATCGTGGCTGATCTCGGTGATCAGCCAGTCGATGGCGTCGATCTCGGGCTTGAATCCGCTGAGGGTGACGGGAGTTTCGGGGTAGAGGTCGGGTCGGCCCTCGGCGAGATCGAGGGAGGCCTTATCAGCGCCGCGTTGCAGGCGCTGCCATTCACTCTTGGCGGCGGCGAGGGCGTCCGCTTCGGTGGCATAAGTCGGTCGCAGGCGCTTGGCGTTGTCGTCAGTACCCACGACGACTTCGCGGCGCTCGGCAGCGTCGGGATCGTGCCAGTGAGCGATGACGCCGCTATAGGCGTCGCGATCGGTGACGACGTAGCGGTGCCGATCGCCGACCTGCCGGGTAAGCGTGATCGGGGGGATGGCCACCCCGCTGGCGGTCGTCCCGGAGCCCTCGGGGATGAACAGCAGGTTGCCGGCTTTGACGGTGGCGATGGCATCAAAGCGTTCGGCCAGGCGAGTGAGGAAGTGCAGATCCGACTCGTCGGTCTGGTCGATGTGTTCGAGCAAGATGCCGCCCAGGTTGTCGCCGATCTTGAGCATGAGATCGTGTCGGTCGGCAATGGTGGTGATAATGTCGCGCAGGGCCAACTCGTCCCAGCTCTGGGTGCGCTTGCCGGGTAGCCCCTGGCGCATGTCCGCCGAGCGGGCACGGATGGTGAGCTGATCGGGGGCGCCGCTGTGCTCGATCTCGTCGACGATGTAAGAACCACGGTCCACCAGCTGATGCCCTTGCCAGCCCATGGCCAGATGAAGCTTGGCGCCGCGTGGCGGCAGTGCCAGACGGCCGTCGCTGTCCTCGAGTGTGATATCGAGCTGATCGGCGTCCATGCCTCGTTTGTCTGTCAGTCGCAGACGCTGCAGGCGTGCGTCGATCTGTGGACTGATCTGCTGTCCGGCCAGGGTGATGCGGTAATCCGGCGCTCGGGCAGGACGTCCTGGATGGCGTAAGAGATTCAATTCCCACCTCCAACCAGACCCCCGAGCATGGCGCGCATGCTCGCATCACTGGGCAGTCGATCCGGCTCGTCATCGTCGACGTGCTGCAGGCTGAGGTCGAACTCGATCTGCTGGGCGATGCCATCGCGCATGAACACCGACTTTCGCTCGCTGAGGGACTCGATGACGTAGAGCCCATAGTAGGCGCCCGTACCCTCGATCAGCGGCCAGGCAGCGCCCTGTCCAGCCATCTTGCGCAGTTGATCGAGGCTCTGCTGGCCTCCGGTGAGTTGCGGCAGTAGGGTGCCCGTCAGGGTGACCCTGTCGTCCCCCGGGCCGAGAAACTGCCGGGCCGGTCGGCGTCCTACACGAGCCTGACCCTGGTGTCGCCAATCCGTCTGGCGTTGCAGTTCCTGGTAGGCGGCCGTGGTCAGACCGAAAACGAACAGGCCATAGGCCATCATCATGGTGCTGGTCCTCAGTCGATGTCGTGGAAGGACGAGCGCCGGCGTGCGGCGGCCTCGTGGCCGGCGTCGGCGATAGCCCGCCGGACTTCGGCGTTGACCATCCTGGCTAGGGCCTGCTCGTCCATGCCCGGGGCAGCGTGCACGTTGATGCCACCCTCGATGGTGATGTGGACGTCACCTCCGCCAGTAGCTTGGAGCGGTGGCCGGTTGTCGATGGGCATGTCGGCCTCAGCCGGCAAACTGGCGGCGGTGCCTATGGCCAGGCCGGCGCCGGCGCGCTTGAGGCGATTGCCGAACTCGCTCAACTGACGCAGCGGCCTTGCCTCACGGCGCTGTAAACCCAGCTGGTAGCCGTCCATGGTGTGACCGCCCAACTCGGCGAACACACGGGAGGGGCTGTTGATGCCGAGCTTGTCCTTGAACCAACCGACCACGCCTTCGGCGACGTTGCTGATCTTGTCCTTGAGTAGCTGCCATTTCTCGTCGAGGCCATTGATCAGTCCCTCGATGAGGTTGCCACCGAACTCGGCGAAGACGCGTGACGGGCTGTTGATGCCGAGGACGTCCTTGAACCAGCTCATGGCGCCGGTGGCCAGGTTGACGATGGCGTCGCGCAGCCCACCGATGGCACTGGAGATCCCCGTTGTAATGCCGGCGACTATATTGACCCCGAACTCGGTGAAGTCGGCGATGGCATTGGGGATGAAGTTGATGATGCCAGCCAGCGCCTCGCCGAAGCGGCGCCCTGCGCTGGTGGCACCCTCCAGACTTTCGCTGGTGGATTCCACCGGGGCCAGCAACTTGGTAACCCAGTCCCAAGCGGTGCCGAGCACCGTGACAATGCCGTCCCAGATTGGCTTGAGCGGCGAGAGCGCCGCGCCCAGGGCAGTGAAGGCCGGTTCCAAGGTGGTGACGATCGGAGCCAACCCTTCACGCAGCCCTTGCCAGAATCCCGCGAAGAACGCCTTGATCGGCTCCCAATATTTGTAGATGGCCAGTGCGGCACCGGCGATGGCGGTGATCACCAGACCGATGGGATTGAGCAGGGCGGAGCGGCCCACGAACAGCAGACTCTGGCCGACCAGACGCAGGGCACCGGCTGCCCCACTCAGGGCCCCTGTGAAGCCCCCAGCCAGCAACTTCCATAGACCTTTGAGGCTGGCCCGTGTCAGGTTCATCCCTGTACCGAGCAGACCATTGACCGCGACATAATGGCGAGCAGCGCGCGTCGCATCTCCCAGCGTAGCGGTGAGCGACGCGAAGCCAGAACGGGACAGCGAACGGACCGACCTGGTCGTCTCTCCCAATCGCCCAAGCAACGCCGCCACCCCTTTGCCGAGGCGCTTGATAGCGCCGGTCGTGCGACGTGGATCTGCCTTCCGCCACGCCCTGCCGACACCCAGCCAGGCCCCGCGCAACCGCGATGCCTTGCCAGTCGTCGTCTCCGATGCAGCCCCGAGGGATGGCAGAAACCGACCTGCGAGCCGCTTGATTCCCTTACCAGCACCATGAGCCCTGATATTGAGCAGCGTCATCCCATATCGAACGGCGGCCACTGGACCAAGAACGGAGGCCAGAGACAGCGTCAGCGCACCGCCCACGGCAATCAGCGCGGCGATGCTAACAGTAGCGGTGGCCAGTTGGCCGGTCAGTTCCGGGTTGGCCTTCATCCAGTCGCCCACGGCGCGGGTGATGGCGGTGATGTTCTGGACGAGATCGCGCAACGGCCCTTCGTTGGTGTCGGTCAGCGTGATGCCGACCTCCTGCCAGGCACTGTTGAGGGCTTTCAGGTCGCCGCCGATGTTGTCTTCCATGGTGCGAGCCATGCGGGCGTTTTCGCCCGTGGCATTCTGAATCTCGGTCAGAAGGGCATCGAGTTTCCCCGTGCTCATCTGGCTGACCAGTTCGGCTAGGCCCGAGCCGGCCTCGGCGCCGAAGATCTTCTGCAGGGCGGCCTTGCGTTCGACGTTGCCCATTTCCCTGGTGGCGTCGTTGATGTCGCGCAGGATCTCGGGCATGGCGCGCATGTTGCCCTGGGCGTCGGCCACCTTGATGCCCAGGCTGTCGATGACGCCGGCGGCCTCGGCCGTGGGCTCGGTAAGCCGGTTCATCATGGCGCGTAGCGTCGTACCGGCCTGACTACCCTGGATGCCGACATTGCCGAGCAGGCCGGCCATGGTGGTGGCCTGCTCGAGGGTCAGGTTCAGATCGTCGGCACCACCCAGGTACTTGACGGTCTCGCCGAGCTTCTCGAGATCCACGTTGGCCCGGCTGGCGGTGGCCGACAGCACGTCGGCCACGCGGGTCATGGCGCCTTCCTGTTCGAGGTCGATCTTGAAGGTGCCGGCGATGTTGGAAGCAATATCGGCGGTGCGCCCGAGCTCGGTATTGTTGGCGATGGCCAGGTCGAGCACGTCGCGCATGGAGGACTGGATGGCCTTGGCACTCATGCCGGCGCGCAGCAGGAATTCCTGACCGGCGCCGACCTCGTTGGCACTGAAAGCGGTGGATCCCCCCAGGTCACGGGATTGTTGCTTGAGTGCCTTGAGCCGAGGGTCGTCATCCGCGAAACGGCCCACCGCCTGGACGGCGCTCATCTGCGTGCCCCAGTCGACCCCCGGAGCCAGCATGCGTGCCCCGCCATACAGGGCCGCGCCGCCGGTGGCGATGCCGGCGGCACCGGTGCCGGCCATGCTCGAGGCACGACCGGTCGCCCGTTGGTAGCGGTTGGCCGCGTCGGCGGCGCGACGCTGCTGCCGCGCCGCCTCGCTGAGGCGTTGTTTTTGCTCCTGAATCTGCTGGTTGGCCTGGCGGATGCGCTCGGCGAGTTGGCGTTGCTGATCGCTGTAGCTGCCGGTTACACCCTCGACGCGGGTCATGCTGCCGCGCAGTTCGTGGAGCTGGCGTTGCTCGTCGCGGTAGCGATCCTTGAGTTTCTTGGCCTGGCGGATGGCGGCGGCACGCTTGCGGGTGAGGTCGACGGTCGCGCCTTCGGCATTGTTCATCTGCCGGGTGAGGTCGTGGATCTCCTGCTGCTGTTCGCCCAGGGCGCGGGAGGTCTTGTCGGATTGTCGCTTGAGATCGCGGAAGCCGCGCATGTCTTTCTGCGCACGCTCCAGTGTCTTGAGCTGCTCGCGGCTTTCCCGCAGGGCCTTGGCGGTGCCCTCGCTACCTTCGGTGATTTTCTTGAGTGGCCGGGTGGCCCGGTTCACGGCATCCAATACCACCTGGAGCTTGAGATCACGCGCCATGGTCCGTCCTTATCAGCGGGATGTATTGGGCGGCTCGACGCGGCGGCGGGCGCGCTCACGCCAGTCCATCAGTTCCTCGAGGGGCATGGGGTCCATCTCGGTGGGCCCCCAGTGGAACACCATGGCCAGGTCGGCCATGGCGTCGTCGATGTGCTCGGGGAGCGCTACACGCTCTCCTCGCGGGCCGAGCGTGGCAGCAAAAAAACGGCCACCTTGCTGCCGCACTGGACGAGGTCGGCGGGATCCATGTTGCGCACCTCGGTCTCGGTCAGCGCGGGCTCGGTGATGCGTGGTAGCACGCTGGTGAGCGCGGCCACGTCCATCTGCAGCACGTCGGTAAGGGCAACGCCACGCAGGGCGCCCGATCGCGGCTTGCGGATCTGCAACTCGGTGACGGTCTGTTTGCCGCGCTGGATGGGCTCGTCGAGGGTGATGGTCTCGGTGATGGCTTTCGGCAGCTCGGGCGTTTGGGTTTGCTCGGTCATAGGGTGATGCTCCAGTGGATCGGGATGAGATGGCGGCTCGCCTTGGAGCCGCTGGCGTGATGTGCGCTATACGCCCAGGGCCTGGCGGCGTTCGGCCATGCGGTCGACGCCACGCACGCGGAACACGTAACCGGGCTTGTCGACCTCGATGATTTCCTCGCCGCCAATGACCAGCTTGTAATAGCTGAGCGTGGTGGAGATTTCGCCGGTGGTGTTCTCGCCTTTCTGGGCTTCGCCCATGCCGATGGACTTGTGACGACCGCGCACGACGATCTCGACCGGCAGCACCTCGCCGGTCTCGTCGCTCTCGTAGCTGCCGGTGAAACGCAGCAGGGCGGCGTCGTGGATCGGGGAGCCAAAGGTGTCGAAGAGGCCGTCGACGAGTAGCCCGCCCGGTGTCCAGGTCATTTCCATGAGCTGGTGGCCCATGTCGACTTCGACCGGACCATCCATGCCACCGCCTTCGTATTCGGTCATGCGGCGGGCCATGTCCGGCAGGCTGATGGTGTTGATCTGGCCTTGCCAGTTGTTGCCATCACCGAACAGGTTGAAGTCCTTGAGGATCTTGGGAAGTGCCATGTGGTTCTCCTATCAGCCAGCGGCGACGCGCTCGGCAAACTCAACCAGGTAACGGTCGGTGATGCGCTGCTGGAACATGAGGTTTTCGAGCGGTGGAACGGGGGTGTAGTCGTAGTCGATGTAGAGCTTGCCGGCCTTGAGCACCTCCGGGGTGTTGATCTCGGGGTCGAACCAGGCGATGCCGTCGATCAGGTAGCCGAGGCGCTTCCACTCACGGAACTTCGCGTTGATGCCCTCGACAAGGTCGCGCACTAGGCTGGGATGCATGGGCTTGTCGACGGCCCAGAGATGCGCCTCGGCAATGGTGTCGGCGATGATCTGGGCGGTGCGGGTGTAGTTCTCGAAGGCGAACAGCGGATCGGTCGAACAGGTGCGCGAGCCCCAGAAGCGATACCCGTCGCGGTTGATCAGCGTGGTGACTTCATGGCTGTTGAGGTAGCCGGCGTCGGTGTTCGGATCTTGCAGATCCCAGAACACGTCGGCGCTGATACCGGTCACCCCGTTGACCGGCACGTTGGAGAGCGTCTTGTGCCAGCCGACATCGTTGTCGAGCTTGGCCCGCAGCCCCATGGCCCGGGCGACGGCGGACAGCTGGCGTGTGCTGTTGGTGGTGGTATCCCAGCCGGTGAACGCCGGCCAGATGACCATGACCTCGCGAGCCCCGAAACTCTCGCGATACATGGCAGCTTCTTCCTTGGTCGCGCTGTCGCCGGCGGAGGCATACACGAATGCGCGGAGCTTCTGCGCGATGGCGAGGAATTCGCTGGTGACGTCGGCATCGTCGAGCTCGGGGGCGCCGAGAATGCGCGGTTTGACGCCGAGGCGTTGCTCGGCTGAGAGCAGCGCCTGCATGCCGGTTTTCCGGCCGTTTTCATCGACGCCGCCGATGACGTTGCTCTTGGTTGCGTCTTTGTCCACCCCTTCGGCAACGCGCACCACCACGATCATGGTCTTGGCCTGATCGGCGATGGCATCCAGCGAGCGAGCTAGGGTGCCCTCACTGCCAGCCTTGCTCTGGGCGCCAAGGGGATCGGTGACCAGAACCGGCGTGTTCAGAGGGAAGGGGGCATCAGCCCCGCCGGTGAAACGCTGATAACCGGTCGCTGCGACCACGCCGGTACCATTCCCGGTACTGACGGCCACCACCAGAGCGGCAGCATCGGGCTCACCATTGATGGCCGTGACAACCTCGTCAGCGGTGGTGGTGATGATACCGTCGATGTCCGTGGCCAGACTGACGCTGATGTCGGTACCGTCCACGGTGACCCGCATCCCCGCCTCGGTACTGCCGGGGTCAACATAGCGAATGCGAAGCTGGTTGCCGTCCGAGCCGACAGATGCCGCCGTGAACTGGACACCACTGCCCGCCGCCGCGAAGTCGACTGTGGTCGTCGCGGCGCTACCCGGCTGGGCATTGGGGGCGGTGGCCACCAGGCCGATGACTGCCGTGGCGACGGTGCGGATCGGCCGGGTGCCGTCGTTGATCTCTACGACACGAATGCCGTGATGATAGTCCTGGGCCATGAAGGGCTCCTGCGCAGGTTCGTGGGATGGACCAGATTTTCCAATGTGGCCATCGTTGCGCGGGAGGCGATACAGCTCTAGCGATGGGTGTTGTAGATGCGCGGACTACAACGCGCGGTGCTATCGACGGCAAACCATGGTTCGGTAGGTGGCGGGGCAAGAGAGCGTGCTGGCAGAGTCACCATATGGTGGCTACAAGTGGTAAAGGCATGTCCGTGCTGGATGGGGCGGTCAGGCTATGCAACCAACATGGAGGCCGAACGATGGCGGGTTATTACGAACTCAAGCAGGCGACCGATGGCCAGTACCACTTCACGCTCAAGGCAGGTAACCACGAAGTCATTCTGACCAGTGAGCGCTACACGACACGATCCGCTGCGGAGAATGGCATCGAATCGTGCCGCACCAACAGTGGCAACGATGACCGCTATGATCGGAAAGAGGCGAAGAATGGCCAGCCCTACTTCAACCTGAAAGCCGGGAATGGCCAGGTGATCGGAACCAGCGAGATGTATTCGTCTGTAGATGCTAGGGAGAATGGCATCCAGTCCGTGAAAAAGAATGGTCAAGGGCCGATGAAGTTCAAGGAGTCCTGATAGACAGGGAAGCCCGCGCATCTCGCGGGCTTTTCATGGACCATGATCATTTGCACTTCAAGCCAGGAGACTGGCTACGTCCACGCGATGGCTTGCAGGGCTTCACGATCGCTGGCGGCGATCGCCGCATCGATCTGGTTCTTGAGATCCCAGGCTCGCTTGAGCATGGCCTTGTGCCATCTCTGGGCGGCATCGGTCATTTCAAGCATCTGCACGGGCGTCATCACATAGTGGCGATTCGAGGCAGCGCGAAACTCGAGTGTCGGCTCGGTTTCCCCTTTCGCCACCAGGTGCTGGGCCTCGAGCGCCAGACCCGTCAGGTTGGGTCGATCCCGGTCACGCATCTGCACCACATCCTCACTGCCATCCGGGAACGTGTAGGGCATCCCAGCCTGGATCGCGCGGTCCCGCTCGGTATCGATCGTGCGGCGACGATCACGCGCCACGTTTTCCAAGGGTTCGGGTTGCGCCGGGGCGGCTTGGGCTTTGGCGATGGCATGGAGCTCGGCGGTGTCCGGGTCGTCCTCGCGCAGCGTGGTCGGTATCCACCCCAACTCGGGGTGATTGATCTCGCAGTCGATGCCGCCGTCGTTGAGATATTGCGCGTTGCGATAGTCCATCATGCGATCCTCAGCCAGAGTGTTGCATCGTCGCCGTCCGAGTCACCGCCTTTGACCCGTCCCATACATTTCCACGTTCCCGAGAGGCCTTGACCGAACCCCCGGGCGCCGCCGTTATAGGAGCTGGAATATCTCAGTGCACTCGCTGGCCTGTTAACTCCAGGGTCGGTCTGTGATAGGCACTCAAGAAATGCATAGGTTCCCAGCCAGCCGACACCTCGCGTAGCGACACGGCGAGCAACCCAGTCGTCTTCACTACCTGTCGCTCTCAGTTGGTTTTTTCCAATCGAATTGGCCCGCATGTGGCGCATTTCGACAGTGTTGTCGGCTAGCTCTCGTCCACCTACAGCGTTTCTGGTATTACCTTGGTGCCAAACAGCGTTACCTCCCAGACTGATATCCAGAGCGTGATTCTCATTGCGCCGCCCCCGGATGTGCCAGATGCCATCGCGAACATATGTCTCCCATCCTGTTTCGGCACTGGCGGCATCGTCATAGTCCATCATGTAGAAGTAGCCGGACGCTTGCAGTCCGCCTTGCGCATAAATCGGGCCAGTCGCCGTGATCTTCTTCGTCTCGAAGTCGTTGTCGCCGGTTGAGGTGACCGACTGGCCGACCCACAGCCGCAGCGCATCCCCTGACGACCGGACAGCGAAAATCGAGCCGATGTCACCACCGGGCGAACCGTTGCCGGGATTGTTGGACGTTCGCAGCGTGATACCTGCGCCGTCCTGGTTGTCCTGGGCATGGTTCTCGACGTTGACCACACCTCGGCCGACATCGAATCGGGTTGGTGCATCGCTTCGCACGAAACTGCTGGCGTGCTTGCCATCCAGTTGGTCGGCACTTCCTGCGATGTTGATGTTGTAGGTGCCCGCAAGCCTTCCCTTGGGGAGCGTACCATTGATCAGATTCC
The DNA here is from genome assembly GCF_001662305.1 of Halomonas caseinilytica. Taxonomy (GTDB): domain Bacteria; phylum Pseudomonadota; class Gammaproteobacteria; order Pseudomonadales; family Halomonadaceae; genus Halomonas; species Halomonas caseinilytica. The sequence continues at coordinate 260,430 of NZ_BDEP01000004.1, read as the reverse complement.
CGGCATCACGGAAGAACTGGGCATGATAGCCGTCCAGCAGATCGGCATTCAGGCCGCTTGCCGAACCTTGGGGAATATTAAGTGAGGGCTTGTCCTCGCTATCATAGTTGACCGATAGGCCATTTCCTATCGTGACGTTTGCACTGGTCCATGCTAGGGCAGGGCGGTTGTGATTAGCATTGCTGGACTGTATGTAGATGCCGGCTGATTTGTCCCAGAAAATCTCCCCGTCTACGGTAATGTCTTGTTGCTCTTTATTTTCGAGCGGAATACTTGGATTTGCCACATCAGAGCGGAGGAACTGGCTGGCATGTTTGCCATCGACCATGTCGGCATTGAGCCTGGATCCCGGTCCCATGTTTCCTTGATGCCATACATCGTTTCCGTTGACATTGGGGGTTACCCGAAACTCCCAGGCGTTAGTGTTATATTTGTTTCTGGCTGTCCAGTAGTCGACTCCGCTTGAACGTCGAAATAATGTGACATAGTCACTGCCTGCACCTGTCGTTTCTGGCTGACCATCGCCATTATATTCAATGCCCCCACCGTGAGTCTCATTCTGGCCCACGTAAAGCTGCCCGGTTCCTTGCCCCCCTTCGCTGTGTAAGGCCAGCTGCGATTTTCCTCCACCATCGCTCAGTATTTTCAGGACGGTGCTGGCACCGGCTTTCATGCTCTGGTTGGCATCGGACCGAAGTAGCTGATCACCATGAAGGCCATCCACTGCGTCGGCATTCAGTCCACTACCAGGGCCTTGCTTCACGTCGATCGTCAGCGGGGTCGTGCCCGTTTCGTTGGGCGTGTTTCCCGACAGGACAATGTTGTCACCACCCCGGATATTCGATCTGTCCAGTACGGTATAGAATCCCGCGCCTGACGCATCTCCGATCTGTTGATCCCGGAAGATCAGCAGTCCCTGCGAAGCATCGTAGGCCAGCGTCCCATCGCTTCCTGCGAGTGTATTGGCTTCGCGGTTGTCAAAGGTGATGGTCCGAGCGGCGGCGCTATTGATATCCGGGTTGATCAGGTTGGCATTCTCGATGGGCGCAAAAAATGTCGCATGCAGCCCATCCACCGTATCGGCATCGAGGCCCTTGCCCGGGCCCATGGGGAGACGGGAAAGGGGGACCATCCCCGCGTTGAGGTTGTTGGCGTTACGGAAATACCCGATGTGCTGTCCGTCCAGCTTGTCAGCGTTGAGGCCGCTGCCCGGGCCCATGTTCCCCGCATGCCAGACCACATGGCCCTGCACGGCGATGGGGCCATTGACGGCCAGCATGGCGCCACCTGGAAGGTTGCCGATTCGATAGCCGTTGGCCTCCAACTGGGTATAGCCGATGAGGGTTTCACCGCTTCCCAGGATGGCAAAACGGGTGTGCGCGGAGTTGTTATGCGCACTCTCGTCGATACCAGTCGCATCAGGGGCGCCACGCAACTCGAAGGCCACGTCCAACTGGCCACCATCATTGTCGGCAGTCAGCAGCAGCCCTGCTGTGGCATCCATGTTCTGGCTGCTTTTCAGGATACGAAGCGCGTCCTTCTCTCCTGTCAGAGTGATGGTCTGTGTACCCTCCTTGGTGAGGAGCTCGCTGGCCTGGATACCGTCGACCATGTCGGCATTGAGCCCGGAGCCAGGGCCCATGTTCCTGGCATGCCAGACCTTGTTCCATCCCTTCCAGGTTCCGTTGTCCTGATACCTGAAGAAAAGCTCGTTGTTCTGGCTGATGCCTATTTGGGCGTGATGACCGCTGCCCCACGACACATGCAGCAGCGTGTCACCGGATTTCTGTCCGGGAAAGGCATCCTCGGTGCTTCTATAAAGCGCGTAAAAACCACTCTCGGTTATAGCGGAGACATCGGTGACATGCGCGCCGGAACCACCCAGTCCGTACTGCCTGAACGCCTGGTGAACCCGAGCCGGGGTTATCGCTCGCTTTGCATCGTCACCGCGTAGGGCTTCGGTCTCGTCGGCCAGTTCGACCACGCCCTTGACGGTTTCCGTCGCTGGAGGGTTGAGGAACACGACATCCCCGAACGTCACGCTGTTGGCGTCGAGATCCTTGAGCACGAGATCCGACACCAGCAGCAATGTGGCATCGCGGGTCTTCTCGATGATGGCCGCGTCCTGCGCTGCGACGGCGAGCAACGTGCCCTGGTCGCTGATCAGCCCGATTTCATGGACGGAGTAAGCGTCGGCCCCTTCATCTTTCACGGTGACACTGATGGTGTCATCGGCGACCACATCCCCGGCGATGGTGTCGACCCGCTTGATCTCGTCCTGGAGCGTCGTCTGGTCCGGGGTTGGCTGATAACCGGCACGGCCCAGCGCGACATGTGTGACGGTGACCTGGGCGGTCCCGGTGTTCGAGGCGTTGATGATCTCGGCACGGCCGGCATCGGTAACTGTCAGATTCAGAGCCATGTCATCCCTCTATTAAGTCGAGTCGACGATAGATGAGTGGTCGGACGGCGCCCTGGTGGCCGATGCCACCTTCGGCGGCGACGCCGGCGATAAAGGTGAAGTGAGCGCGCACCGGCTTGACGCGCCAGACCTCTTCGATGATGTCCCCCTGCAGCCGGCCGGCGGTGTTATCGCCGCGCACTGTCATGACCAGCTCGAAGGTATGCGGCTCGCCGGGTGGGTCCATCTGCCACCACTCACGGATGGAGACACCGGCGCCGAACGATTCGACGACGCGGCGGACCGAGCCTTTGGTACCGCGACGACGGTGGATCTCGACGGCCTGCCGGATACGCTCGCGCTTGATGGACTCGGGCCAGTAGGACTTCCACGCCGATAGCCCCATGGTCCAGGCCAGCCACGGCAGCAGTTCGGCCGGGCAGGTGTCGGGGTTCCACAGCGGGCGGATCGGTGCTGGCACGTCGGAGAGACGGGCGGTGACGTCGCCGAGCGCTCGCTCGTAGCGGTGGGCACTGGGTGGCAACAGGCTGCGATCACTCATCGATGCCCCCATCGGTCAAGGTGATGGCCGTGCAGTACCCGGCCTGGGTGGGGTCGATGGTGATGGTGCTGGTGGGGTTTTCGAGTTCGACGCGCTGGACACCAGGCCGATGCAGGGCGGCGTACACGCCGGACAGGGTGATGTCGACACCGAGGCGGTGTTGCTGCTCGACATAGCGCTGGGCCTGTCGCTGCGCTTCGACGAGCACCACCTGGCTATCCGGCCCGGGCTGGAAATACAGCGTGGCGGTGATGCTGTAATCGATGATCTCGGCGGACTGGACGATGACGTGATCGGTCAGCGGCCGCACATCCTCGGCATTGACGGCAGTTTCCACGGCCTGCAGCAGGGCAGAACCGGCGGCGCCGTTCCCCTCCCTAGCGAGTACGGTGACAACAACGTCCCCGGGAGTCGGGCTGGTGGCACTGGCATCGAGCACTCCGCCCTCGGCAGAGAGCGCATGATAGATATACGCGCCCTCGGGACCGGCCGTGCTGAGCCCGCGCAACGACAGCAGGATGCGCCGACGATAGGCCTCATCCGTCTCGTACTGCGGTGGTACCGGTGGCACGGCCTCGGGATCGCTAGGGGAGATCTGTAAACGCTCGACATTGAAGAGCGCTCCGAGATTGTCGAGATCGCCCGCCATGGCATAGGCCAGCATGACCGCCTTGGCGGCCTCATTGACGCGCTGCCGGACCAGCATCTCGCGATAGGCCGCGACCTCGAGGATCTTGTAGGCCGGATCGGACTCGGCGGGCACGTCGTAGCTCGGATAACGCGCGACCAGGTCGTCCAGCTGCTCGGCAACGATGACTTCGTAGTCGAGCTCCTCGATGACGCTGGGCACGGGGAGCTGTGAGAGGTCGATCGCGTCGTTCATGACAAGGGGGTCTCCAGAGTGACGTTATCGCCGTCGGTGGTGATGCCGACGATCTCGAGAACGACCTGGCCTGGCTCGGTGGTGCTGACGCGACGGCGGATGGCGGTGACGCGAATACGTGGCTCCCAGCGAATCAACGCCATAACACTGGCGGCATAGGCCTGCAGCAGGGTGGCGTCATGCAGGGGCCGGTCGATCAGCTCGGGGAGCAACGACCCGTAGTCGCGACGCATGACGCGCGAGCCCAGCGGGGTGGTCAGAATGTCGGCCACTGACTGGCGGATATGCGCCAGTCCCTCGAGGCGTTGCCCGTTGGTGCGGTCGACGCCCGGCATCAGCTCACGCCTCCCGAGATGTCGTCGCCTCTCTGGACATCGGTGTGGCTGTGGTGGCTGCTGATGTCCTTGCCGTTGCTGGTGACGGCGCCGGTGAATGCTACGTCGGCGGCGATGCTGGCCGATTGGCCACCGGGCTGGCTGAAGTTACCGTTCAAAGTGAGGTTGCCGTTGATGACGGTGTTGGCATTGACCGTTGCGCCGGCAGCGGCGGTGATGGTGACCGCCCCCTGGGCATCGAGGGCGGCACTGCCTGGCAAGGTGGCCTGTAGATGGCTGGCGGCGTGGTCGTACTCGATGACGGCGCCGTCGGGCATGACGATGTGCCAGACATCCCCGCTGGCAACCGGTGCGGGATGTGCCTGGCGGTACAGGCCGGTGATGGCCACCGCCGCCGCCGGATCGCCGCCCGGGGAGATCAGCAGGACCTGTTCGCCCTCGGTGGGCGGATTCCAGGTGCGGGTGGTACCGGCACGCTGCTCGACCCAAGGCAGCCAGGCAGTGAGCAGCTCGCCGGCGCGAACGCGCACGCGGGCTCGCCCATGGTCGACGGCGGCAATGGTGCCCAGGCGGGCAATGTTGTGGATCAGGCGCAGCAGCTCGGCGGCGCCATGCAGGGGATGTTCGTTCATGCCGCCGATGGTTGCGCGGGAAGTGGCCAAGCTCTAGCGATGGGCGTTGTAGATGGGCCGTTTACAACGTATCGAGGTGCTGGAGGACGGACTCCATGACCCGCTCGCGGTCCTCGGCGGTGTAGCCGATCAAGCGCCGCTCGGGATAGCGAATGCGCGGGCCGTCACGATCGACCATGGCCCGCCGGCCCTTCTGGTGAATATCCGCGATGCGGGCCACGTGACCGGTGAAACCAACCTCGGCGGCCTCGGCCGATCCCTTGGCCTTGAGGTATTTGGCGGTGCGGATCTTGCTGAACATGGCTCGCCGGCGAATCGCGCCCTGCTGGGTGCGGTGCTGGGGTTTGCGGGGCTCGTAGGGACTGCCGTTGGGGTTGCGTTGGGCCTTGATGCGCTCGCGCTGTGAGCGGCGCAGCTCCAGGGCGACCTTGCGGGCAAGCTGCCGGCGGGCCTTACGGTCGAGCTGGGCGATCAGCGGCTGGACCCAGTCCTCGAGGGCCTGGAGGTCATCCGCCATCGTTCCCCCACTCTTGTTTCAATTGATAGTCGTCGTGGGGCCCTTTGACGTAGAGCCGCCAGTGCGTGGCGGGGCATGCTTCGATGGGATATTCGGGCATGCGGTGCTCGCTGTTGATGCGACCGGCCTCGCAGTCGACAAGCGCCACCACGCGCTCGGTGAGGCGCACGGTCAGGGCAAGATCCCAACTGTTGTTGGAGAGGATCTCGGCCTCGAGGCGTACCGCCTCCTCGGGTACTAGGTCGGGCTGGTAGTGGGAGAGCCACTGCAGCAGCGGGATCATCAAGGTGTCGAGGCTACCGCTGTAGTCGGTGACGACCAGTTGGGCGTCGACCCGATATTCATGGCTGAGGTGCTGCCCCTGCGCGAAGACGACATTGCCGTCCTGGATGAACGTAAGCAGCTTGTCGGGATCGCGCTCGAGTTCCGGCACCGCCCGGATCAGGTGCTCGCGGAGGGACTCGAGCTTTTTCATTTGGTAGCGACCTCATCCATCAGCCGGCCTTTCTTGCCGCGTAGCGAACCGGCGATCTTCTCGCCGGAGCGGCCGGCGATATAGCCCCCCACCCCCATGGTCATCAACTGCCAGAGCTGCTGTGGCAATTCGAGCTGCAGCCCGACACCGAACATGGCGCCCAGGTACGGGGCGACCAGGTAGTTATTGGCGATGATGGCGACGATAACGGTCATCAGCAGCGGTCGCCAGTTGCGCTGCAGCCAGCTCTCGCCGGTGGCCTCGGCCAGGATAATTTTCATGCGCGCCTGGAGGGCGGCGTCCTGCTGGTCGATCAGCCGCCGACGCAGCTCGGCCTTGAGCTTGTTGGCCTGGTCCTTGTCGGTCACCGCCTGGTCGATGACTTCCATCACCGGGCCGGCGACGATACCGAGAATGTTGGCAATGATGCTCATGGGGTGTCCTCTCGCTTACCAGCGTGCCGGCCCGCCGCTGCGGGTATCGATGTGGGTGAAGGTGTTATAGCGGCCGATGCCGTATTGCCCGGGGTACCGGTTCACCAGGTAATGATGGACCTCGCTGGGATCGATGCCCTGGGCCTGGATATCGGCGGCGCGGCCGAGCTTGTGCTGGCTGTGCTCGGCACCGCCGACCCTGGCGTTATATGTAGGGCAGCGACAGCCGCTGGTGACGACCACCGGGGTGGCAAAGTGGTCGCGCAATTCCTCGAGCACAGCGAGGGTTTCGACATCGACGGTGTCGAAACCGCAGCCGCAGGAACAGGCGAACTCATGGCGTGCAAAGTGCTTGGATTTCATCGGTGGTTCTCCAGGTCGGTGACACGACTTTCGAGCTCGCCCATTGAGTCCTGTAGCTCGCTGATCTGGCGTTGTGCCGTGTCCTTGCGGTAGTACAGGTCGCCATAGTTACGGAGTTCGGCGCGTAGCTCGCTGATGATTTCGCCTTGGTACGTCAGGCGTTGCTGTAGCACGGCGGTGCTTTTGCCGAGGTCGACGAGTTCGAACCCTGCCCAGCCAAGCAACGCGACCAGAAGCAGCTGGATTCCGGTTTGCAAGCGGCCCTCGAAATTCGTGCTGTTTGATGGCTCCGCCATGGCTAGCTCCAGAGCTGGATGGTGTCGGCGACCGGTGGGTCGACGGCCTGCTCGTCGGGCAGCGTGACGAGGGTGCCGTGGGGCAACTCAGGGCCGAATTCGGCCAGCCTCGGGTTGAGTTCGAGCACCTGCTCGGTAACGCCGGCAGTACGGCCGAGCACTCGGTAACAGAGTCGATCTAGGGTCTCGCCCTGGTGGGCACGTACCTCGGGCATCAGATCAGCTCCACCGTGGTGTGATGGCGTTCCTCGATCTCGGCCACGGCCCAACGGGCATCCCGGCGTACGTCATCGGCGGCTAGGTCCTTGGCTTCGCCGCGCTCGTCGCCTTCACCGGTGGCGGAGACGTCGCGGTAGCGCTCGAGCAGGCTGGCGTGGGCCGTGGCATAGACGGCCCGACGGTAGAGCACCGCGTAATGGTCAGGCCCTGCCCAGTTCGGGCCGGTGACGTCATCCAGGGTGGTGGCGCCGTCGTTCTGTCGCGCCTGTTGCCACTCGGCGAGCTGGCGATTGATGTCGGCCATGGCGATCTGCAACGCCTGCACCAGCCGGGGCGCGGTGACCGTGCCGTCCAGCCGGGTGGCCTCGCGGAAGTCGGCCGGCTCGATGTCCGGCCAGAATCCGTTGTTGGCGAGACTGGGCGTGTCTTCCGGTGGTTGCCCGGTACCGGCGGCGATCAGGGACATGGCGATCTCTCGGTGTCAGGAAGGGGGTGGACCGGGGTGGAGGGTTAGGCCGGGACCGCCCTCACTCCGGTGCCCCCTTGGCGTCGGCGTGCGACTCGGTGTCGGCGTCAGGCGTTGGCCTGCTCGCCGGAGTTCTTCACTTCGCGCTCAAGGCGTTCGATGTCCTTCTTCACCCCGGCGCGGTCGTTGAGCTCAAGGGCGCGTTTCAGGTGCCCGAGGGCTTCGGCGGCGTGTCCGCCCCGGGCTCGCTCGGCATACCCCAGCGCCTTGTGCAGCTTGGCGCGGATCGGATCGTGCATATCGGCGTCGCGGGTCAGTGCTTCGGTGCGACTGAGGTGCATGGCCAGTTCGGCGGCGGTATTAGCTGCCTGGGCTCGGCCCTCGTCGGTGTCGTCATGCGGTGCTTCCAACTGCCGCATGGTTTCCTCGGCCAACTGCTCGGCGACGATGCTCGGCGTGTCACGCTCGAAGCGGTCGGGCGTGTCCAACCCGTGCCGCAGGGCGTACTCGGCGATGGCCAGTGCACCGCCCAGATCGCCGACATCGAGCCGCCATAGCATGACGGTGACGACGACGTCGTCCTGGGCGCCGTTTCCGGCTTCGAGCACGCCGGCGACGTAGGCGTCGAACTCGGGCAACAGCTCTCGCTTCTTGGCGATCTTGGCCTCGGTGGACTTGATGCCCTTGAGGGTGCGCCGGGCCTCATACAGCGCGGCAGCGTGCAGCTCGTACTGCTCGCCGTTCTGGGGCTGGTTGGGATCGACGGCCCCCGCCGCTAGGGCGGCGGAGACACGAGCGAAGTGCTGACGGGCGGGGCTATGCATGGCTTCCTCCTTTAGGCGCCTGACCAGTCGCCGAAGACGATGTTTTCGACCAGGCAACCAGCACCGAAGTCCTCGACCACGTAGGCGTCGTTGGAGGACTCGTAGTTCTCCACCCGCTTGCGCTTGGGTTCGTCCTTGAGGTAGCGACGGCGGCTCCCGCGCTGCCAGTAGATGGAGAGGTTCTCCGGCGGAGTGATCAGCAGGGTACCGTCCGGCATGTAGGGCACCCGCGCGGCTTGCTGCCCGCCCATGCGCTTCTGGCTGACGATCATGTCGAGGGCGCGCTGCTCGGTAGGTGGCTGGTCCTTGTTGATCAGCGGAAAGTATTTGTCTGCCAGGATCTTGCGACCACAGATCGCTCGCAGGTCAGTGGACTCGCGGTGCCAGGGGTCGATCATTTCGTTGACGACATCGTAGACCAGGGCGTCGAGATTCTCGTAGTCGCCACCGGGGCCGACGCGGACCTCACCGGAGGAAGCGACCACCTCGCTGAGTACGCGGGCAGGCGCCTGGTCGCGGTAGTGTTGCAGCCAGCCGATGTTGACGTCCTCAAGCAGCGGATTGGCGACGCGATCGGTTTCCACAGCGGCACTGGTACCGTTGAGCCCGATCATGATCCGGTCGAGTGCCTGCTGCTTGATGATCTGGTTCCGCACCCGGGCCTGGAAGTCGCGGAATTTGGCCCAGGCGTCCAGCTTGCTCCAGGGGAGGTAGGTGTCGAACTCGGTGGAACGGCACTCATAACCAATGGCATCCAGGGAAGTCAGGTCGCGCGGGGTACGGTCCTTGGATGTGGTGTCGGTGCGCCCGGCGATCGGGCCGGTCAGTCCCAGGCCGAGTTTCTCGCCCTTGAGCTCATCGACGCCGATGATGTTGACGCTGCTCAGGAACTCGCTCGATTCCTGGATGCGGTTTTCCAGAGTCTGCTGGACGCTCGGTTCCACCGAGAAGGATTCGCCGGCGCTGGGCACGCCCGATAGTTGGGCGACTCGCTGAGCGAAGCGGTTGAATTCTTGACGGGTATCGTTGCGCATTAGGGGTCCTCAGCAGTCGGTTTGCTCGACTCCGCCTTCGCCGCCCAGGGCGGGGGTGCGGGTCGGGGTATCGGGGGTGTTGTCTAGTTGGGCATAGAGCTCGTCGAGGCGTTGCTTGGTGGCCTCGTGGGCACGCTTCAGCTCGTTGAAGGCAGGGGCGTCAGGGCGGCTGGCGAGGTCATCGGCCAGCGCCTTGTGCTTCTCGACGAACAGCTCGAGGGTCTGTTCGAGCTCTTTACTGAAGGCCTCGAAGCCCTTGGCGGTCTTGGCGTCGTGCTTCTTGAACAAGGCGGTGACGCGCTCGAGCAGGTTCGGGCCTTCGGCCTCGGCGGGCTTTTCTGTGAAGTCCAATGCGATCTCGACAGCCTCGGTGAAGAGGTTGTCGGGGTGTTGTTTGCGAGCGGCCAGCGGCGACTTGTCGCCAGCGGAGCGTGAGAACTTGAGCATCTCGGTGCCCAGACTGGCCGGGGAGTCGGTGACCGCCAGGCCCTCGAGGTAGGCCTCGCCGGTGTCGGAGAAGGAAGGGTTCACCTCGATGGATGAGTAGATCTTCTGGCGCTGTTTGTTCATTTCCTTGAGCCGATCGGTCGGGTCGATGTCGGCGAACAGGGCCAGCTTGCCGTCCTCGACCTCCTTGGCTTCCACGGCAGTGACATCGCCCAAGGCAGCGAAGGGACCGTCGTGGAACACTCCACGCATGTGCTCCATCCATACGCGGGCGCCGTACTTTGCGGGGTCGTAGTTGGCGGCCATCTGCTTGATCCATTCGCGCTTGATCTCGCGGCCGTCGGTGGTTGCGCCTTCGGTGGCGACGCGGAATTTGGCCATGGGTGCCTCGTTGGGTTGCGGTAACTGCGAGCGTTGCCGACAGGTTCCGCCCCCGGTTCGTATTGCTCAACGCGCGGGTGTTGTAGATGGCTGATATACAACGCCATGGCCGGTTGCCAAGACGATCTCGCGGGTAGGCTGTCGGCATGACGACACCGCTACCCGATACCCCGGATTCCCCACGCCTGACGGCCCGCCACCTATACTGGCAGGGCTGGCGGGTTGTGCGTATTGCCGAGTTCCTCGATATCAAGACACCGACGGTGCATAGCTGGAAGGAGCGCGATGGCTGGGCGACAGCCAGCCCCACCGAACGGGTGGAAGGTGCGCTCGAGGCTCGACTGGTGCAGCTGATCGGAAAGGAGCCCAAGGAAGGCAGAGACTTCAAGGAAATCGACCTGCTCGGCCGGCAGATCGAGCGGCTGGCCCGGGTGCACCGCTATCAGGGGACCGGCAAGGAGGCCGACCTCAACCCGAACATCGAGCGACGCAACGCCGGCGAGAAGAAGAAACCGCGACGTAACTACCTCGACGAAGAACAGATCGAGCAGCTCAAGGCGGCGTTCCTCGACACGTGCTTCCAATACCAGCTCGACTGGTACGAAGCTGGGCAGAAGTACCGCATCCGCAACATTCTCAAGAGCCGCCAGATCGGTGCGACCTTCTTCTTCGCCCGCGAGGCGATCGTCGATGCCTTCGAGCACGGCCGTAACAAGATATTCCTCTCGGCCTCGAAGGCGCAGGCCCACATCTTCCGCAACTACATCGTCCAGTTCGTGAAGGAGGTTTGCGACGTCGACCTCAAGGGCGATCCGATCGTGCTCGACAACGGTGCTGAGCTGCACTTCCTGGGCACCAACTCGAAGACTGCTCAGGGGTATCACGGCGACGTCTACCTCGATGAGTATTTCTGGATTCACCGCTTCCAGGAGTTCCGCAAGGTCACCTCTGGCATGGCCATGCACAAGAAATGGCGCCAGACGTATTTCTCAACGCCTTCAAGCCTGGGACATGAAGCCTATCCGTTCTGGAGCGGTGAGCTGTTCAACAAGCGCCGGGCAAAGGCGGATCGCGCCGAGTTCGATGTCTCTCACGACGCCCTTGCCAATGGCCGGCTGTGCCCGGACGGTCACTGGCGGCAGATCGTCACCGTGGAAGACGCCATCGCCGGCGGCTGCGACCTGTTCGACCTCGAGCAGCTCAAGCTGGAGTACAGCCCCGACGAGTTCGCCAACCTGCTGATGTGCCAGTTCGTCGACGACAGCCAGTCAGCATTTCCACTCAGCCTGGTGCATCCCTGCATGGTCGATGCCTGGGAGGTTTGGGACGACTATCGCCCGTTTGCACCGCGACCGGTGGGCGACCGAGGCGTGTGGGTGGGTTACGACCCGACTGGTACCGGCGAGAACGGCGATGGTGCCGGCCTGGTGGTGGTACTCCCGGCGCGTAGCGCCGACGAGAAGCACCGTATCCTGGAGCGACAGCGTCTCAAGGGTGAGGACTACGAAGCCCAGGCGTCGGAGATCCGCAAGCTCACCCAACGGTACCGGATCGAGCATATCGGCATCGACGTCAGCGGCCTCGGCGAGGCGGTGGCCGAGCACGTCGAGAAGTGGTTCCCCACACTCACCCGTTTTCGCTATGACCCGGCGGTCAAAGGGCGTCTGGTCATGCAGGCGCAGCAGATCATGCGCAAGAGCCGCCTCGAGTTCGATGCCGGCTGGAGCGATATGGCGCAGTCGTTCATGGCCATCAAGCGCGAACTCACCGCCTCAGGCCGCCAGTACACCTACACCAGCGGGCGCAGCCAGGCCACCGGCCATGCCGACCTGGCCTGGGCGACCATGCATGCCCTGTCACACGAACCGATCGACGGCCCCGCCGAGGGGGCCGGCCAGTCCCTCATGGAGATGTACGAATGACCGCCACTGCAAGCAAACCCCGTGTCCGCCTGCCGGCGGGATATTCCACCGTCTCGGCGCCGACGACACCGCATACCGAGGTGTTCAGTTTCGGCGACCCCGAGCCGGTGACTTCGATGCGTGACGTGTTCTATGAGGGTGTCTGGCTGTCACCAGATGAGTGGTACGAGCCACCGGTACCTATGTCGATCCTGGCCAAGTCCTATCGGGCCACGGCACACCACGGTTCGGCGCTCCAGGTGAAGCGCAACATCTTGCTGCGCACCTTCAAGCCGCATCCGTTGCTCGGCCGGCGGGCATTTTCCTCGCTGGCCTTGGATTACCTGGTGTTCGGCAACGCGTATCTCGAAGAAGTACGTGGCCAGTTGGGCAAGCGACTGCCGTTCCGCCACCTAGGCGCCAAATACATGCGCCGTGGTGGTAAACGCGCCGACCGCTACTGGTGGGTACCCAACTATCTCGAGCGTACTGAGTTGCCGAAGGGAAGGGTAGTGCACTTGCTCGAGCCGGATATAGACCAGAGCATCTACGGTGTGCCGGACTACCTGGGCAGCTTGCAGAGTGCCTGGCTCAATGAGTCAGCTACGTTGTTCCGGCGCCGCTACTACCTCAACGGCAGCCACGCCGGCTTCATCATGTACGTGAACGACCCGGCCCACGATCAGAAGGACATCGACGCCATGCGGACTGCGCTCAAGGAGTCGAAGGGCCCCGGTAACTTTCGTAACCTGTTCCTCTACTCGCCGAACGGGAAGAAGGATGGGGTGCAGGTAATCCCAGTGAGCGAGGTGGCTGCCAAGGACGATTTCTGGAACATCAAGAACATCACCCGGGACGACCAACTTGCCGGGCATCGCATCCCCCCGCAGATGATGGGGATCATCCCCCAGAACACCGGTGGCTTCGGCGATGTCGAGAAGGCCGCCCGGGTATTCGTGGCCAACGAGCTCGAGCCGCTCCAGGCCACTATGAGGGAGATTAACGAGTATGTAGGTGAAGAGATTGTACGTTTCCGAGAGTACGTCTTGGGAGGTGATTTTTCCTATACCTAGCCACGTTGACCTAGTAGGCCGCACTAGCAGGGATCTTCTGATGCGTTAATTAAACCAGCACGAGCGAGGCTCGCGCTGGTTCAGTTTCATTGAAGCACGACATTGGCTGTCAGTACTGCCTGATCATCCACGAACTGGACGTTGGTCCATCCTACTTCCTTTGCAGCTTCACTGAACCAGTCCTTTACAGATTGTGACATCCTCTGGGCCTGTTCTGCGTTTGCAGAGTTGTATAGGCCTATTATCCGATCTCGCTCGGCAAGCTCAGAGGGATGGTTTGGGCTTCTATCGTTAGGGTCCGGAAAGTCATATGGGCGCGCCATGCCAGCTCCTCCTGATTAGGTTTGTTGTAGGTAGAAGGCTATCACTGATGCCTCCAGCGGGGTATGGCTTCTATGTGATAGGTCTTAGCGCGCCGTCGACACCCCGCCCCGCCTGCGCGCTACATGTGTCGGTTTTTATGCACTCATGCGTTCTAGATCTAACCCCCTTGATATTGGGCGGGAGGGGGCTCGAGAGGGGGCCTGTCGGTTATGCGGATTTATGCGACTTTTCGCATTGAGTTACCGCTCATACCCGAACCGGACAAACCTATTGATATAGGCATTCAGGCCATGCCCGTTCTGGGCCAGTATTTTCATCTGCTCGACATGGTGCTGGCCACAGCTAGCATATGAGTACGTGTAAGGAGCTCTGGTGGAAAACTGAACGAGAATCCGGTCAGCCAGGATCTCGTAGAACCGGACGCCGGAGTCTCCACCTAGGTTGAGGTAAGGCTGCATTGGATGGCTCCTTCGGGGCAGGGGCTACACCCAAACTAGCAATAGTTGGTTAGTCGAAGGAGGGTAAACAGTCAACGCAGTGTGACATTTTTGGTACTCGGTGATGATGAGGCCCGTGGTTGTCGGCCTTATCTCCAATCCATCATGGGGGCCACAGAAAAGCGGCGCGCCTCGTCTGCGGCGTTATGTCTCGTCATATCAGATTGCTATCCTTCGTGTCGGTGTCGTCCGATCACGTCAATACCCTCTAAATGCCGTCCAGAACCGACCTTGATGCATCTTCTGCCTATCAGGTATGGCGCGGCGTCTGTGTTCCATGGTCGAGTGGTGCATCATGGGTGACATGCCGGTAGTGCGGTTTTCGATGGGCGGTATTGTACGAAAGACGGACTACTCGGCATAGGCAGGCATGCTGGGAGGAAGGCTTTCCCGACGGGGGTGATGCAGCACTGACCTGGCAGTGCCATCTCGGGCAACCGAACTTCTCGGGATGTCATGCGCCGCCGACGAGTGGCCATGATGGAAGTGAAGGGTGGAAACATTCTTGTGCTACTGCGGTCAGTGCAGTAACTTGGAAATGTATAGGGAAACACCCCAGTTTATCTTCTCTTTGGGGGAAGCGTCTGTCCATGCGTCGTTTTGTCACTGCTTGTCTGGCCTTTCTGATTGTCGGCGCCATGCTGTCGACGTCGCCTGTGGGGCTGGCCGGCGTGCAGGCTTCGGACAAGGCGCTGACGACGGCCTTCTCGTGGGATGCTTTCCAACCAGGAACGCCGCTGTCGGACACGCACGAAGGGGACAGCGATCAGCTTGCCGCTTTCGTCTTTCTCGCTTCGTGGGGCGCCCCGGCATCGGGCCTGGTGTCACCTTCTTCCGCGCATGGCCACCGCCATCGCACGTCGCTGTCTATCCGGGCTCCGCCACAGTACCTCTGAATCCTTCTCTTCAACATCCTGGTCCGTCACGGGCCGTTTCCGAGAATGTCTCCCGCGCTATGGGCCATGCCGACGCGGGCTGTTCAGAGGTTTGCCAAATGAAATTCTTGCCCTTGTCACGACTCGATATCGCCGACCATCTGGTGACTCCCCAGGAATTCTTCGACATTGACGGCGACTCGCCGGCCTTGAGTCTGATGATGGACTTTCGCCAGTATCGTCCTCGTGCCATCAGTGCCTCGACGCCGGCTCTGTGGGCCGCCAATTCGATGGCCTCGGAGCAGGTGGATTGCAAGCTGGTGGTCGATCGCCAACGGGAATTCATCGGATTGTTGTCCCAGGAGCGTCTCTCGGAGCAGAGCCTGATTGCTGCCCAGACGACTCTTGGCATCGATCGCGAGAGCCTGACCGCAGCCGACCTGATGTTGCCTCGTTCCTCCATGCCGGCACTCGACTATGGCGATCTGGTGAATGCCACCGTGGCGGATCTGGTGGCTACCCTGCGGGAAGCGGGCGAGCCGTACTGCTTGGTGCGGGACAATGCGCATCGGCAGATACGAGGATTGATCTCCGTGCGGGAAGTATCCGTTCGCCTGCACCAGCAAGTGTCACTCAAGCCCAAGAGCTCGGTCCTCAAGATGCTGGATGCGCTCGGCTGACAGACATCCTGCGAACCGTACAGGCGGCCCTGAAAGGGGCCGCCTGAAGGCGATGGCCGTGCTTGCAGCCCGAGATCAGGGCGATTTTCGTTGGATAATGTCCCCTGATGTATCGGAAGGAGCAAGGGGGGAATGATAATCTGACAGCTCATCCTCGGATCGAGGGAAGATGCATGAACGGATGGCATCGAGTCATGGCGGGCCTTATGCTGTCGTTGTTGGCGGGGTGCGGCAATGGCGGGGAGCAGGAAGACAGTGGGGCGACAGAACGCCTCGGTGGTGTCGCCCAACCGGAAGAGGCCACCCAGCCGGGAGAGGGGGAAGAGGCGGAGCGTGTGGCCGAGCCGGCACCCTTCGATCAGGATGTCGCCTTCGATATGTCGATACGTCTGGATGCGTCGAGTCGACTGCTGGTCGAGGGGACGACCAACTTGCCGCCGGGCACTCGATTGCGTGTGATGGCAGAGCGCGATGCCAGTGGTGTGAGCTGGCGGGAAAGGGTCGAGGTCGGCCCTGATGGCTTTGCTGCGGGGCCTTTCGGGCCGGGAAGCGGGCTGCCCGAGGGGATCTACCGGCTCCGCGTGACGATGCCGCCGATCAGTGTTCAACCTTCAGCCGTGCAATCCCGCTTGGGGCAACGGGGGGAGCATCTCAGTGGCCCCTGGGTCGTGAGTTCGGAGCATGGCCTGGGGCAGGTCGTCGAGGCGCGGTGGTCCTTGCGCATCGAGCCGGACGGTGTACGCATGATGCCGTGACATCTCCCGGTGGCATGACGAAGGGCCCTGCGGATGGCTTGCTGGGTGCGTATAATGCGGTCAACCGCCCTGGTGCCAGGGCTTCTTTTCATTGATCGGACCTAGGACGACATGACCGTACGTACTCGTATCGCTCCGTCCCCCACCGGGGATCCTCACGTCGGCACGGCCTATATTGCCCTGTTCAACCTGTGCTTTGCACGTCAGCAGGGTGGTCAGTTCATCCTGCGTATCGAGGATACTGATCGCCTGCGCTCCACCGCCGAGTCCGAGCAGATGATCCTCGATTCGCTGCGCTGGCTGGGGCTCGAATGGGATGAAGGGCCGGATGTGGGCGGGCCTCATGGTCCCTACCGGCAGAGTGAACGCGGTGATATCTACGTCGAGTATGCTCGGCAGTTACTTGATGCGGGCCATGCCTTCAAGTGCTACCGAACCAGCGAGGAGCTCGATGCCTTGCGGGAGGAACGCAAGGCCGCTGGTCAGCATCTGGCCTTGAAGCCTGATGACTTGGCCTTGCCCGAGGAGGAAGTGGCGCGTCGCGAGCGTGAGGGGTGGCCTCATGTGGTGCGAATGAAGGTGCCGACCGATGGGACCTGTGTGGTCGAGGACATGCTGCGTGGCACCATCGAGGTGGATTGGGCGCAGGTGGATGCCCAGATCCTGCTCAAGTCCGATGGCATGCCGACCTATCATCTGGCCAATGTGGTCGACGATCACTTGATGGGCATCACGCATGTGCTGCGTGGGGAGGAATGGATCAATTCCGCACCCAAGCACCAGTTGCTCTACGAGTACTTCGGCTGGCCGATGCCGGCGTTGTGCCACATGCCTTTGCTCCGCAATCCGGACAAGTCCAAGCTGTCCAAGCGCAAGAATCCAACATCGATCAACTACTATCGACGCATGGGCTTTCTGCCGCAGGCGGTGGCCAACTACCTGGGTCGCATGGGCTGGTCGATGCCTGATGAACGGGAGAAATTCACCCTCGACGAGATGATGGCGCATTTCGATATCCAGCGCGTCTCCCTGGGCGGACCGGTTTTCGACCTGCAGAAACTGACCTGGCTCAATGGCCTCTATATTCGCGAGGACCTCGATGACGATGCCCTGCTGGAGGCATTGAAAACGTGGGCTTTCAACGACGCCTATGTGCGCGAGATTCTGCCCCAGGTACGTCCTCGTGTGGAGACGCTTTCCGAGGTGATGCCGTTGGCCGGGCATTTCTTTTCCGGGCTGCCGAGCATCGATGAGGATAGCTTCGCCCAGGTCAAGCTCGAGCGGGAGTCCTTGCTGAAACTGCTGCAGTTCCTGGTCTGGCGCTTCGAAGCCGTCCCGGCCTGGAACAAGGAAGCCCTGTTGGGCGAGGTGAAGGCACTGTCGGCGCATTTCGAGCTCAAGATGAAGGATTTTCTGGCACCGGTCTTCATCGCCATCACCGGGTCGTCATCGAGCACCTCGGTCATGGATGCCATGGCCATCCTGGGGTCTGACATGACGCGTGCGCGCCTTCGTCATGCCATCGAAGTGCTGGGCGGCGTCTCCAAGAAGCAGACCAAGCGCTTCGAGAAGGAGTTCCGCGAACTCTAATGTCATAGTAAAACGCTGAAGTTCCGTCGCGAGCGACGGTAAACTGGTCGTCGCCGGAGCGCAGCGCCCGGAGTGTAGCCTGCTACATGAGGAGCGCGAGCACCGCCGGCGGCCAGGATATCGAGCGCAGCAGGAAATTCTCGTTTTCCCGTTGACGAAGGCGGGGGGGATCAGTATCATACGCCCCGTCTTCACGAGATGTGGGGCCTTAGCTCAGCTGGGAGAGCGCAACACTGGCAGTGTTGAGGTCAGCGGTTCGATCCCGCTAGGCTCCACCACCATCTCGTCTCGAAGTCGATGCGTCCCATTCGTCTAGTGGTCTAGGACACCGCCCTTTCACGGCGGTAACAGGGGTTCGAACCCCCTATGGGACGCCACTCCCTTTTCTCTTCTTGCGTGTCACTTCCTTTCCGTCAGTCGGCGAGGCGATTTGCCATGAGTCCTCATGCCGCCGGCATAACTCTGTGGCTGGCATCGGTATCCGGGTGAGTCTGCGTCTCACTCAGCGCCATAAAGCCTGAATTCGGGCTTGACTTGTCCACGTCCCCTGTTCTTTTCCAGTGCGAGTCTGTGGTGACGCGCCGTCAACCCGCATGGTACTGGGCTTCTCTGAAAAAGCTAGGTAAATCAATGTCTTGGAGTTGGGTTAAAAATTAACCAATTTGAGAGCGACCCGCTGTTCATGGCGATTCAGGGACGTTTTGGAAAGGTTTTGAACAGGGTTATCCACAGAATGTGTGGAAAAGGCTTCAAGCACACAGAGAGGGCATGAAGAGAGGGGGCGAGGTGATGAATCCCCCTCTCGAGCGCTGGTCAGTCGAAGGCGCGCAGTCGACGCAACAGGGCGGACGTATCCCAGCGTCCGCCTCCCATGGCCTGGAGGTCGCCATAGAACTGGTCCACCAGTGCCGTGACGGGGAGTCGGGCCTGGAGGTGGCGTGCTTGCTCCAGGCAGATGGCCAGATCCTTGCGCATCCAGTCGATCGCAAAGCCGTGGTCATACTCGTCGTCGATCATGGTGCGGTGGCGATTGTCCATTTGCCATGAGCCCGCGGCACCCTGAGAGATCACCTCAATGACCCGGGACTGGTCCAGTCCGGCACGTTCAGCGAAATGCAGTCCTTCCGAGAGTCCCTGGACCAGACCGGCGATGCAGATCTGATTGACCATCTTGGTCAGTTGGCCGCTGCCGGCCGGGCCGAGCAAGTTCACTGCGCGTGCGTAATGGGCAAGCAAAGGCTCGATGCGGGCGAAGTCGCTTTCGGTTCCGCCGCACATGATGGTCAGGGCGCCATTCTCGGCGCCTTGCTGGCCACCGGACACTGGGGCATCGAGAAAGCCGATGTCGCGCTCACGACAGGCTGCGTCGAGGTCTTCGGCCAGTCGGGCGGAGGCCGTGGTGTGGTCGACCAGCAGGCTGCCTGCCTGCATGCCGGCCAGGACGCCATCGTCGCCATGCGTGACTTGCCGGACATCGTCGTCGTTGCCTACGCAGAGCAGTACCAGATCAGCCTGTTCTGCGGCCTGGCGAGGTGTGCCGTGTTGATGGCCACCGTGGTGCGCGACCCAGGCGTCGGCCTTGGCGGTCGTGCGGTTGTAGACGTGAACCTCCAGACTGGCCCTGGCCAGGTGGCCGGCCATGGGATATCCCATGACGCCGAGGCCGATGAAGGCAATACGCTGAATTGTCTGGCTCATGTTGTTTCTCCTCTGGAATCGAGCAGTCGTCGGCGAAACGAAAAAGGCCACCGCAAGGGTGGCCTTTTCGTCATTGCATCTGCATCATCGGCGCGAAATCACTCGGCGGGATAATCGCGCTTGTCGTGTCCCACGTAGAGCTGGCGCGGGCGGCCGATCTTGTAGCTGTCGCTGATCATCTCGTGCCAGTGGGAGATCCAGCCGATGGTGCGTGACACGGCGAAGATCACGGTGAACATGTTCTTCGGAATGCCCATGGCCTTGAGGATGATGCCTGAATAGAAGTCGACGTTCGGGTAGAGCTTGCGCTCGATGAAGTACTCGTCTTCCAGGGCGATCTGCTCGAGGCGCTTGGCGATCCTGAGCTGCGGGTCGTCGGCACGGCCGAGCTGCTCCAGTACCTCGTCGCAGGTCTCCTTCATGACCTTGGCGCGGGGATCGAAGTTGCGATAGACCCGATGGCCGAAGCCCATCAGCTTGAAGGGATCGTCCTTGTCCTTGGCTCGGTCGACGAAGCGCTGGATGTTCTCTTCGCTCTCGTCGCCGATCTCGTCGAGCATGTTCAGCACAGCCTCGTTGGCGCCACCGTGGGCCGGGCCCCAGAGGGCGGCGATGCCGGCGCTGATGCAGGCGAAGGGGTTGGCACCGGTGGAGCCCGCCAGGCGTACCGTGGAGGTGGAGGCGTTCTGCTCGTGATCGGCATGGAGCATGAAGATGCGATCCATGGCCTTGGCGAACACCGGGTTGATCTTGTACTCCTCGCAGGGGTTGCTGAACATCATGTAGAGGAAGTTCTCTGCATAGTTCAGGTCATTGCGGGGATAGTTGAAGGGCTGGCCGATGTTGTACTTGTAGGACATCGCCGCGAGCGTCGGCATCTTGGCGATCAGGCGAATGGCGCTGACCTCGCGGTCTTCCTGCTTGGTGATGTCCAGGTGGTCGTGATAGAAGGCCGCCAGGCCACCGACCACACCGCACAGGACCGACATCGGATGGGCGTCGCGGCGGAAGCCCTTGAAGAAGTTGGCCAGTTGCTCATGGACCATGGTGTGCGAGGTGACGCGTTGCGTGAAGTCCTCGTACTCGTCCTTGCTGGGCAGCTCGCCGAACATCAGCAGATAACAGAGCTCGACGAAGTTGGAATGCTTGGCCAGTTGTTCGATGGGGTAGCCGCGATGGAGCAGCATGCCCTTGCCACCGTCGATGTAGGTGATGGCGGACTGGCACGAGGAGGTGGCCATGAAGCCGGGGTCGTAGGTGAAGAGACCTTCCGAGCCCAGGCCGCGAACGTCGATCACGTCCGGGCCGCGCGTGCCGGAGTAGATCGGCAGCTCGATCGGCTTGTCTAGGCCCTCTACCGTCAAAGTCGCTTTCCTGTCAGCCATGATGGCCTCCTCTACGTGTTCTTGATGAGCCGATAAGTCGCCATCTCGCAGGACTTGCCGGCAAAAAGGTTCGCCCACTATAGAAGCGTCCTCGTGATTGTCAATTGGTCTATCGGCGCCATTAGTTCTACCTATTCACCTGTCTTGTATGGCTTTTGTACATGAAATGGTGCTTCGCACCATGCATGCCGCGGGCTTCGCGAGGTCCTCGGCGAGGGAGGGAAGGTGCGGCGGGAGCATCGAAATTTTTCGATGCATTCCCTGCCGTCAGGACCGTGTGGGTGGGGAGCGATTTGTCAGGGATGGGGCTGGACCCTATAATCTTGTCCCGCGACTGGCAGGAAACGGCAATCGTGACCGTGTCGGTCACGATGGCTCCTTCCCGAAACCACCGCCCGCTTCGGGGCAAGCTCGAGTGCCCAGCGGCGGGCCAAGAGAGTGTGTATAGCGCCGTGAATAGCAAACGACCCGTAAACCTGGATCTGTCCACGATACAGTTCCCTCTCCCCGCCTTGACGTCCATTGCGCACCGCATTACCGGCGTCATTCTCTTCATCGGCTTGATCTTCGGCTTTTGGGCGCTGGATGCGTCGTTGTCGTCGGCCGAAGGCTTCGCGACCGTGCAGGACGCGCTGGCTCACAATTTCCTGGCGAAGCTGATCGCCTGGGGGCTGTTGTCCGCGCTGGCCTTTCACTTCGTGGCCGGTATCAAGCACCTGCTGATGGATATCAATATCGGCGTGACCCTCGAGGGGGGCGTCAAGAAGGCGCAGATCACCGTTGTGGTGAGTGCGGTTCTGATCATTCTGGCGGGAGTCTGGGTATGGTAACCAATATCACGAATCTCGGGCGCAGCGGGCTGTCCGACTGGCTCGTGCAACGCGCTTCGGCCATCGTGCTGGCGCTCTACACTCTCTTCATCGTCGGCTACCTGCTGTTCTCCCCGGGGCTGGACTATGCCACCTGGAGTGGCCTGTTCGCCCAGACCTGGATGCGGATCTTCTCGCTGTTGGCGTTCGTGTCGCTGGCGGCCCATGCCTGGGTCGGCCTGTGGACCGTGACCACCGATTACATCAAGCCGACCGGCATTCGTGTCGCCGCCCAGTCCATCATCATCCTGGCCATCTTCGTGTTTCTGGTCTGGGGCATCCAAGTTCTGTGGGGAGCCTGATCCATGTCCAACATGCGTAGTCTGACATTCGACGCCATCATCATCGGCGGCGGCGGTTCCGGCATGCGAGCCGCCCTCGAGCTGGCCAAGTCCGGCAAGAAGACCGCTGTACTGTCCAAGGTCTTCCCGACCCGCTCGCATACGGTCTCCGCCCAGGGCGGCATTACCTGCGCCATCGCCTCGGCCGACCCTAACGATGACTGGCGCTGGCACATGTACGACACCGTCAAGGGTGGCGATTACATCACCGACCAGGAAGCAGCGGAGTACATGTGTTCCGAAGGGCCCAAGGCGGTCTTCGAACTCGAGCACATGGGGCTTCCGTTCTCGCGTTTCGAGAACGGACGTATCTACCAGCGTCCCTTCGGCGGTCAGTCCAAGGACTTCGGCAAGGGCGGGCAGGCTGCCCGGACCTGTGCGGCGGCCGACCGTACCGGGCATGCGCTGCTGCATACCCTTTATCAGAATAACCTGAAGAATCAGACCACCTTCCTCAACGAGTGGTATGCCGTCGACCTGGTCAAGAACGCCAATGGCGACGTGGTGGGCTGCATCGCCATGGACATCGAGACCGGTGAAGTCGTACACGTCAAGGCCAAGGCCACTGTCTTGGCGACCGGTGGTTCCGGTCGTATCTACTCGTCCACTACCAATGCCCTCATCAATACCGGCGATGGTATCGGCATGGCGCTGCGCGCCGGCATTCCGATGCAGGACATGGAAATGTGGCAGTTCCATCCCACCGGCATCTATGGTGCCGGCGTGCTGGTGACCGAGGGCTGCCGTGGCGAGGGTGGCTATCTCATCAACAAGGATGGCGAACGCTTCATGGAGCGTTATGCGCCCAACGCCAAGGATCTGGCCGGTCGCGACGTGGTTGCACGCTCCATGGTCATGGAGATCCTGGAGGGGCGCGGTTGCGGCGAGAATGGCGATCACGTCTATCTCAAGCTGGATCACCTCGGCGAGGAGGTGCTCAGCAAGCGCCTGCCCGGCATCGTCGAGCTGTCCAAGACCTTCGCCCACGTGGACCCGGCCAAGGAACCGATTCCGGTGGTGCCGACCTGCCACTACATGATGGGGGGCGTGGCCACCAATGTGCACGGCCAGGCAATCTCCCAGGACGCCGATGGCAACGATCAGATCGTCAATGGTCTGTATGCCGTGGGCGAGGCAGCATGCGTCTCCGTGCATGGCGCCAATCGCCTGGGCGGCAACTCGCTGCTCGACCTGGTGGTGTTCGGACGTGCTGCGGGCATGTTCATCGAGAGCGCCCTCAATGAGGGGATCGATTATCTCGCGGCCAGTGATGATGATGTCGAGGCCGCCATGCGGCGGATCAATCGCTGGAACGAGTCCGAGGACGGCGAGACCGTGCCCGAACTCAAGCGCGCCCTCCAGGAGATCATGCAGAGTGATTTCGGTGTCTTCCGTCAGGAGGACAACATGCAGAAGGGCGTCCAGCAGCTCGCCGAGCTGCGCGAGCGAATCGCCAATGCCTATCTGCCGGACAAGTCCAAGGCCTTCAACACCGCGCGTGTCGAGGCGCTGGAGCTGGACAATCTGATGGAGGTCGCCGAGGCCACTGCCATCGCCGCCCTGGAGCGCAAGGAAAGCCGTGGCGCGCATTCTCGCTACGACTATCCGGATCGCGACGATGCCAACTGGCTGAAGCATTCGATGTACTTCCCGGCGGAGAAGCGCCTGGGGCAGCGCGATGTCAATTTCGCGCCCAAGACCGTCGACATGTTCGAGCCGAAAGTTCGCACCTACTAAGGGGGAGTCACGATGTCCATGCTTCAGGTATCTCTGTACCGCTACAATCCGGAAACGGACTCCGCCCCGTACATGGAGGAGTTCCAGGTCGACACCCAGGGTCGCGACATCATGGTCCTGGATGTCCTTCACATGGTGAAAGAGCAGGACAACGGCCTGGCCTTTCGTCGTAGCTGCCGCGAAGGAGTGTGCGGCTCCGACGGCATGAACATGAACGGCAAGAATGGCCTGGCCTGCATCACGCCGCTGTCAGAGGTCGTCAAGAAGGGCAAGCTGACGCTGCGTCCGCTACCCGGCCTGCCTGTGATCCGCGATCTGGTGGTCGACATGGGGCTGTTCTACAAGCAGTACGAGCGCATCCAGCCGTACCTGCAGAACGACAACCCGGCGCCCGCCATCGAGCGTCTGCAGTCACCGGAGGACCGCGACAAGCTCGATGGCCTCTACGAGTGCATTCTCTGTGCCTGCTGCTCGACGTCCTGCCCGTCGTTCTGGTGGAACCCGGACAAGTTCGTCGGTCCGGCCGGGCTGCTGCAGGCCTACCGCTTCCTGGCTGATTCGCGCGATGAAGCCACCCGCGAGCGCCTGGCCGAACTCGAGGATCCGTTCAGCGTATTCCGCTGCCGGGGCATCATGAATTGCGTGGCGGTATGTCCCAAGGGACTCAATCCGACACGTGCCATCGGCAAGATTCGTGAGATGTTGCTGGCCAATGCCACTTAAATCGAGGCTCGCAGCTTGTTATCATACTCACCGGCCCTGAGTTGCGGCGTATTGCCGCAGCCCTGACCCGGTGATTCGTCGAAAGCCGGTGCCATGTGCACCGGCTTTTGGCCATCGAAATCAAGGGCGGGTCCACCATCGGTGGCCGCCACCGATGTCGTCACGGATGAGCCGTGCGACGCCGATACCACCCCATCAGTGCAGGGTGACCGAGAGATGCAACAAGGCATAATGGAGTTGATGTGGCGCTCCTCCCACGTGAGTGGCAGTAATGTCCATTACGTGGAAGCGCTCTACGAGCAGTATCTGGATGATCCCGAAGCCGTTCCCGACGAATGGCGAGAGTACTTCGATACACTGCCGAGACCCGACGGCAGCGCCACCCAAGACGTTCCGCTTGCCCCTACCCGCGAACAGTTCTATCAGCTAGGCCAGCAACGACGCACCGCGCAGGCCCCCTCGTCCGGCAGTGGCGAGAACAAGAAGCAGGTCAAGGTCCTGCAGCTGATCAACGCCTACCGCGTTCGTGGACACCAGAAGGCCGATATCGACCCCTTGGGCCTGCGTAGCCCGACGCCCGTTCCCGATCTCGACCTCTCCTTCCATCAGCTCTCCAAGTCCGATCTGGACACCGAGTTCCAGACCGGCTCGTTCTTCCTGGGAGCCGACAAGGCACCGCTGAAGGAGATCGTCGAGGCGCTGCAGCAGACCTACTGCCGCAGCATCGGCTGCGAGATCATGCATATCGTCGACACCGAGGAGAAGCGCTGGCTGCAGCAGCGTTTCGAGTCGGTGCGCAGCGCACCGAAGTTCAGCGAGGAAGTGCGCAAGCATGTGCTGGAGCGTCTGACGGCCGCCGAGGGTCTGGAAAGCTATCTGGCTTCCAAGTATCCGGGGACAAAGCGGTTCGGTCTGGAAGGGGGGGAGTCCTTCATCCCCATGATGGACGAGTTGATCCAGCGCAGTGGCGGATACGGCACCAAGGAAGTCGTCATCGGCATGGCCCACCGTGGCCGACTCAACGTTCTGGTCAACATCCTCGGCAAGAATCCCTCCGAGCTGATCGACGAGTTCGACGGCAAGAAAGTGGTCGAGCGTGGCTCCGGCGATGTCAAGTATCACCAGGGCTTCAGTTCCAACGTCATGACGCCGGGGGGCGAGGTCCATCTGGCGTTGTCGTTCAACCCGTCGCATCTGGAGATCGTCGCGCCGGTGGTCGAGGGCTCGGTACGCGCCCGGCAGGATCGCCGCAACGACCCGGATGGCGGCAAGGTGCTACCGATCAACGTGCACGGCGATGCGGCCTTCGCCGGCCAGGGCGTGGTCATGGAGACCTTCCAGATGTCCCAGACCCGTGCCTACGAGACCGGCGGCACGGTGCACATCGTGATCAACAATCAGGTCGGGTTCACGACCTCGCACCCGCGGGATTCGCGATCCACCGAATACTGCACCGACATCGCCAAGATGGTCCAGGCGCCGATCTTCCACGTCAATGGCGATGACCCGGACGCCGTGCTGCATGCGACCCAGGTGGCCCTGGATTATCGCCAGCAGTTCAAGAAGGACGTGGTCATCGACCTGGTCTGCTATCGTCGGCGCGGGCACAACGAGGCCGACGAACCCTCCGGCACCCAGCCGATGATGTATCGCAAGATCAAGGACCATCCTTCCTCGCGGGCCCTTTATGCCAAGCGCCTTGTGAACGAGGGGCTGCTCACCGAGGATGAGGCCAAGGCGATGGTCGACACCTACCGTGACGACCTGGTGGCCGGCAACCATGTGGCCAATGCCCTGGTCCAGCAACCCAATACCGCCCTGTTCGTCGACTGGAAACCGTATCTCGGCCATGAATGGTCCGGGTACACCGACACCAGTGTCGACCTGAAGCGCCTGCAGCGACTGGCGGCGAAGATGTGCGCGATTCCCGACGGTATCTCCGTCCAGCGCCAGGTCGCCAAGATCTACGACGACCGTCGCAAGATGCAGGCCGGCGGCATGGCGGCCAACTGGGGCTTCGCCGAGACCCTGGCCTATGCCACCTTGCTGGATGAAGGGCACCCGGTGCGCCTGACTGGGCAGGACAGTGGTCGTGGCACCTTCTCCCACCGTCACGCGGTGGTGCACAACCAGAACGACGGCTCCATCTACGTGCCGTTGCAGCATCTGGCCGAGGGGCAGCCTACCTTTACCATCCACGACTCCTTCCTCTCCGAGGAGGCCGTGCTGGCCTTCGAGTATGGCTATGCCACCACCGCCCCCAACGACCTGGTGATCTGGGAAGCCCAGTTCGGTGACTTCTTCAACGGTGCCCAGGTGGTGGTCGACCAGTTCATCTCGTCCGGCGAGACCAAATGGGAGCGGCTGTGCGGCCTGACCATGCTGCTGCCCCATGGATATGAAGGGCAGGGGCCGGAGCATTCGTCAGCGCGCCTGGAGCGCTTCCTGCAGCTGTGCGCCGAGCACAACATGCAGGTCTGCGTGCCGACCACGCCGGCACAGATCTTTCACCTGTTGCGTCGCCAGGTGATCCGCAAGCTGCGCAAGCCGCTGATCGTGATGTCTCCCAAGAGCCTGCTGCGCCACAAGGAAGCAACCTCGAGTCTCGATGAGCTGGCCAATGGCCACTTCCAGATGGTGCTGCCCGACCAGGGCAAGCGTGACGCCGCCAAGGTGGAGCGCATCATCCTCTGTGCCGGCAAGGTCTATTATGACCTGGCCAACTGGCGCGAGGAAAATGCCCGCGACGACGTGGCCATCCTGCGACTCGAACAGCTGTATCCCTTCCCCGAGGAGGAGCTCTACGAGGCGATCAAGGACTACACCAACGTCACCGACGCGGTGTGGTGCCAGGAAGAGCCACTGAACCAGGGCGCCTGGTATCCCAGCCAGCATCACATGCGGGCTGCAGTCGAACGACTGAAGTCGGGATTGGGCGGACGACTCAAGTTCGCCGGTCGCCCGGCTTCCGCAGCCCCTGCGGCGGGCTACATGTCCGTGCATACCGAACAGCAGCGCCAGTTGGTGGAAGACGCCTTCAACCTCTGAGGCGAACCACCGGGACGAGAGAGAACACATAAGGGAAACGACATGGCTACCGAGATCAAGGCACCCACCTTTCCGGAATCCGTTGCCGAGGGCAGCGTGGCTGCTTGGCACAAGAAGCCGGGTGATAGCGTCGAGCGCGACGAGCTGATCGTCGAGATCGAGACCGACAAGGTGGTGCTCGAGGTCGTGGCACCCGAGGCCGGCACGCTGAGCGAGGTGCTGGTGGAAGAAGGCGACACCGTGGAGTCCGAGCAGGTGCTGGGCCGCCTCGGCGAAGGCCAGGCGAGTGGCGAATCCCAGGACGACAGCACGTCCAAGTCCGAAGATGACGACGCCGGTGCCGGAGACGAGGGAGACGAGAAGGCGTCCGGCGGCGGCTCGGCCGATGCCAAGCCTGCCGCTGACGGTGCGAAGCATGAAGTGAAGGCGCCGACCTTCCCTGAGTCCATCCAGGAAGGCACCGTGGCCAGCTGGAACAAGCAGGTCGGTGAAGCGGTCAAGCGCGACGAGGTGCTGGCCGAGATCGAGACCGACAAGGTGGTACTCGAAGTGGTGGCGCCCGCCGATGGTGCCTTGATCGAGATCAAGGCCGAGGAAGGCAGCCAGGTCGAGTCGGAAGCCGTTCTGGCGGTGTTCGGCGAGGGTGCCGGTGGCGATGATGCCGCGCCCAGTGCCGGCGAGGACAAGGCTGCGGCTTCCGCCGACGATGGCGAGAGCGACGAGAAGGTCGGGGACAAGATCCTCGCACCGGCGGCGCGCAAGCTGGTGGCCGAGCACGATCTGGACGTCAACAAGATCGAAGGCACCGGCAAGGGCGGACGCATCCTCAAGGAGGATGTGCAGAAGGCCGTGAAGGATAGCTCTGCCAAGAAGACGGCCAAGTCTTCCGGCGGTGGCGGCGCCAAGCAGCCGGCAGCGGCAGCGCCCGCCGTCGAGGGCGAGCGTCCCGAGAAGCGCGTGCCGATGACCCGGCTGCGCCAGACCATCGCCAAGCGTCTGGTACAGGCCCAGCAGACCGCCGCCATGCTGACCACCTACAACGAGGTGGACATGGGCGCGGTGATGGACCTGCGAGCCCAGTACAAGGAGACCTTCCTCAAGGCCCACGACACCAAGCTCGGTTTCATGGGCTTCTTCGTCAAGGCGGCCTCCGAGGCGCTCAAGCGCTTCCCCGACGTCAACGCCTCCATCGACGGCACCGACATCGTCTATCACGGCTATCAGGACATCGGCGTGGCCGTCTCCACCGACCGCGGTCTTGTGGTGCCGGTGCTGCGGGACACCGACAGCATGAAGATCGCCGACGTCGAGAAGGGCATCGTCGACTTCGGCAAGCGGGCGCGTGACGGTAAGCTCGGCATCGACGAGATGCAGGGCGGCACCTTCACCATCACCAATGGCGGTATCTTCGGCTCGCTGCTGTCGACACCGATCATCAACCCGCCGCAGACCGCGATCCTGGGCATGCACAAGATTCAGGAACGTCCCATGGCGGTGAACGGCAAGGTCGAGATCCGTCCCATGATGTACCTGGCGCTGTCATACGATCACCGCATGATCGATGGCAAGGACGCGGTGCAATTCCTGGTGACCATCAAGGAACTGCTCGAGGATCCGGCGCGTCTGCTGTTGGACATCTGAGCCGCGGGATAACGAGCCTCTCAGCGAAGAGCAACGATAGGAGCCGACATGGCTGACAAGTTTGATGTGATCGTCATTGGCGCGGGCCCCGGCGGCTACGTCGCCGCCATCCGGGCCGCCCAACTGGGCCTGAAGACCGCCTGTGTCGAGAAGTGGGTCAACAAGGAAGGCAAGACCGTCCATGGCGGCACCTGCCTGAACGTGGGATGCATTCCGTCCAAGGCGCTGCTCGAGTCGTCCCACAAGTTCGTCGAGGCGCGCGACCATTTCGCCGAGATCGGCATCGACATGGAAGCGCCCACGCCGAACATCGCCAAGATGCTCGAGTTCAAGGAAAAGGTGATCGCCAAGAACGTCGGTGGCATCAGCGCGCTGTTCAAGGCCAATGGCGTCACTGCCATCGACGGCACCGGCAAGGTCACCGGCAGCAAGCAGGTGGAAGTGACCGACCATGATGGCAAGGCCACGACCTACGAGGCCGACAACATCGTCGTCGCCGCCGGCTCCGTGCCGGTGGAAATTCCGCCGACGCCACTGACCGACGACCTGATCGTCGATTCGGCCGGCGCCCTGGAATTCCAGGAGGCTCCGAAGCGCCTCGGCGTGATCGGCGCCGGTGTCATCGGTCTGGAGCTCGGCAGCGTGTGGAGTCGCCTGGGCAGTGAGGTCACCATCCTCGAGGCCATGGACGACTTCCTGCCGATGGTCGACAAGGCCATCGCCAAGGATGCCCAGAAGCTGTTCAAGAAACAGGGCCTGGACATCAAGCTTGGCGCCCGAGTCACCGGCTCCGAGGTCAAGGACAACGAGGTCGTGGTCAAGTACTCCGACGCCAAGGGCGAGCAGGAAATCACCTTCGACAAGCTGATCGTCTGTGTCGGCCGTCGTCCCTACACCAAGGGCGTGATCGGTGAGGGCGTCAGCGTCGAGCTGGACGAGCGTGGCTTCATCAGCGTCGATGACCAGTGCCGCACCAATGTGCCGAGCATCTACGCGATCGGCGACTGCGTGCGCGGCCTGATGCTGGCACACAAGGCGTCCGAGGAAGGGGTCATGGTGGCCGATATCATCGCTGGCCATAAGGCGGAGATGAACTATGACGCCATTCCCAGCGTGATCTACACGGCGCCGGAAGTCGCCTGGGTCGGCATGACCGAGGAAGAGGCCAAGTCCGCCGGCATCAAGGTGGAGACCGGTTCCTTCCCGTTCTCCGCCAACGGTCGCGCCCTGGCCAACAATGCGCCGGATGGCCAGGTCAAGATCGTTGCCGACGCCGAGACCGACCGTATCCTGGGCATGCACATCCTCGGCCAGAACGCCGGTGAACTGATCGCTCAGGGCGTGATCGCCATGGAATTCGGTTCCAGTGCCGAGGACCTGGCGCTGACCTGCTACGCTCACCCGAGCACCTCCGAAGCGGTGCACGAGGCGGCCCTGGCCGTGGGTGGCCATGCCATCCACATGGCCAACCGCAAGAAGCGCAAGTAAGACAAGAAGCGCCGCCTGGAAAGGATTGGCAGAGTTGCCGACGCTCCAGGACGGCGCGTCCCTTTCGGCCATGTACCGGAAGGGGTCGGTGGTAGCCTGACTGCCGCGCCACGCGAGTGCTGGCGAGGCTGCCGTTCGAGTCACATGCAACCAATGGCATGAATCGATGAACCTTCACGAGTATCAGAGCAAACAGCTGTTTGCCGACTACGGCTTGCCGGTGTCCAAGGGCTTTGCCGTCGACACCCCCGAGGAAGCGGCGGAAGCCTGCAAGAAGATCGGCGGCGACAAGTGGGTCGTCAAGGCGCAGGTGCACGCTGGCGGGCGCGGCAAGGCCGGCGGCGTCAAGCTGGTCGAGAGCCCGGAGGAGGCCAGTGCCTTCGCCGAGCAGTGGCTGGGCAAGAATCTGGTGACCTTCCAGACCGACGAGAAGGGCCAGCCGGTCGCCAAGATCCTGGTCGAGAACTGCACCGACATCGCCGATGAGCTCTATCTGGGTGCCGTGGTCGATCGTGGCACGCAGCGAGTGGTCTTCATGGCCTCCACTGAAGGCGGCGTGGAAATCGAGAAGGTTGCCGAGGAGACGCCCGAGAAGATCCTCAAGGCCGAGATCGATCCGCTGGTCGGCGCTCAGCCGTACCAGGCTCGCGAGCTGGCCTTCAAGCTGGGACTGTCCGGTGATCAGGTCAAGCAGTTCACCAAGATCTTCCTGGGACTGTCCAAGCTGTTCCATGACAAGGACTTGGCGCTGCTGGAGATCAACCCGCTGGTGATCACCGAGGAAGGCAACCTGCACTGCCTCGATGCCAAGGTCAACCTGGATGGCAACGCCCTCTATCGCCATCCGGACCTGCAGGCCATGCGCGATCCCTCTCAGGAGGACGAGCGCGAAGCCGACGCCGCCAAGTGGGACCTGAACTACGTGGCCCTGGAAGGCAACATCGGCTGCATGGTCAATGGCGCGGGCCTGGCCATGGGTACCATGGACATCATCAAGCTCCATGGCGGCCAGCCGGCCAACTTCCTCGACGTGGGTGGCGGTGCCACCAAGGAACGTGTCGCCGAAGCCTTCAAGATCATCCTCTCCGACACCTCCGTTAAGGCCGTGCTGGTCAACATCTTCGGCGGTATCGTGCGCTGCGACATGATCGCCGAGGGCATCATCGGCGCCGTCGAGCAGGTGGGCGTCAATGTCCCGGTCGTGGTGCGTCTGGAAGGTAACAACGCCGAGCTGGGTGCCGAGAAACTGGCCTCCAGCGGTCTGAACATCATCGCTGCTACCAGCCTGACCGATGCGGCTCAGCAGGTCGTCAAGGCAGCGGAGGGCAAGTAATGAGCATCCTCATCGACAAGAACACCAAGGTCATCTGCCAGGGCTTCACCGGTGGCCAGGGGACCTTTCACTCCGAGCAGGCGATCGCCTACGGCACCCAGATGGTCGGCGGCGTGACCCCGGGCAAGGGCGGCCAGGAGCATCTTGGCCTGCCGGTGTTCAACACCGTGGCCGAAGCCGTCGAGGCGACCGGTGCCGAGGCCAGCGTGATCTATGTGCCGGCCCCGTTCTGCAAGGATTCCATCCTCGAAGCCGCCAACGCCGGCATCAAGCTGATCGTCTGCATCACCGAGGGCATTCCGACCCTGGACATGCTCGACGTCAAGGTGAAGTGCGATGAGCTCGGCGCGCGCCTGATCGGCCCGAACTGCCCCGGCGTGATCACTCCGGATGAATGCAAGATCGGCATCATGCCCGGCCACATTCACAAGGCGGGCAAGGTCGGCATCGTGTCTCGTTCCGGCACCCTGACCTACGAGGCGGTCAAGCAGACGACCGATCATGGTTTCGGTCAGTCGTCCTGCGTGGGGATCGGCGGCGACCCGATTCCGGGTTCCAACTTCATCGACATCCTCGCCGAGTTCGAGAAGGACCCGGCCACCGAGGCCATCGTGATGATCGGTGAGATCGGCGGCACCGCCGAAGAAGAGGCGGCCGCTTACATCAAGGAGAACGTCTCCAAGCCGGTGGTTGCCTACATTGCCGGTGTGACGGCGCCTCCGGGCAAGCGGATGGGCCATGCCGGTGCCATCATTGCCGGCGGCAAGGGCACGGCTGACGAGAAGTTCAGTGCCCTCGAGGCAGCAGGCGTGAAGACCGTGCGTTCACTGGCCGAGATCGGTGATGCGCTGAAGGAAGCTGCCGGCTGGTAAGTCGACCCGGCGCTTTCGAAGCAGAAAAGGGCACCTTCGGGTGCCCTTTTTTCGTTGCGGGGTGCTGCCCGGGAGAGGCACCGGCGAAACGTTGTCCTGGTGCGAGTGTCGCGAATGCTTCTTGTCATGACGTTGAGGGACAGGCGACATCCGTGCCAAGCCCCATCATGGCGAATCACAAAATCAACAACCTCAGGGTTTTCGTCGCCATGATCTATACGCTCGCGATCTTGTTCAGCCTGATCGGGTACTTCGTCATCGGCCATCTGGCCGGGCGCCGGGTCAAGCATCTCGATGACTATCTGGTCGCCGGCCGCAATGCGCCGACCTTTCTGATCCTCGGGACGCTGGTCGCCAGCTATCTGAGTACCAGCGCCTTTCTCGGGGAAACCGGCTTCGCCTACCAGGGTTATCCCTTCGTCATGCTGATTTTCGCGGCCGTCAGTACGTCGGGGTGTCTGCTGGGGGCTCTGGCCTTCGGTCGTTATCTGAGGCGCAGCGGGGCGCTGACGGTGCCGGAATTCTTCGGCAAGCGCTTTGCGTCACGGCGCGTTCAGGTCATTGCCGGCCTGACCACGGTGGTGGGGCTCGGTGCCTATCTGCTGGGCGTCATGCAGGGTGCCGGCATCATGTTCGCCGAGTTGACCGGCATGCCGTACTGGGTCGGTCTGGTGCTGGTGTGGCTGACCTATACGGGCTTCATTCTCTATTCGGGTTCGCCTGGCGTCATGCTGACCGATACCGTCATGTTCGTGATCTTTTCCGTGGCGGCGCTGGGAGGCTCGCTGTATATCATCCACGACCTGGGAGGCTGGTCGGGCGTCATCGAAGGGCTCCTGGCGCAATCGGAGAAGCCGGGCATCGCGCTTTGGCATGGTGTCATCGAAGGGGAAGGGGCGACGTTCAGCTCGCCCGGCGAAGCCCTGACATGGGGGCTGACGCTAGGCCTGGTGTGGGCGGCCGTGCTGGCAGCGAGCCCCTGGCAGTCGAGCCGCTATCTGATGGCGCGCAACGAGCATGTCGTCATGCGTTCGGCCATGCTCACCGCCGTGGCGCTGGCGATCTTCTATGCCTTGATGATGATGACCGGGGCGGCCATCAACCTCTATGACACGGGGCTCGATTCCGAGCGGGCCATGGTGTGGTCGGCGCTGAATATCCTGCCGCCCTGGCTCGGCGTGATCATACTCACGGGCGTGTTCGCTGCTGGCCTTTCTTCCTGCTCGACCTTTCTGTCGATCATCGGGTTCAGTCTTTCCAATGACATCCTGCCTGCCGCGCGTAATGAGGCGTCGGCAATGCGTGCCAGTCGCATCGCTGTACTGGCGGCAGGCTTGATCGCCTTGCTGCTGGCATTGTTCCAGCCGCCGGCAGTGATGGCCGTGGTGTGGTTTGCGGCGACCCTGTTTGCCTCCTCCTGGGGGCCGGTGGCGCTGATGAGCATCTGGAGTCGCCGGATTAGCGCTGCCGGAGCGGGCTGGGGGCTGGCCGTGGGCTTTATCGGCAATCTCATCCTGTCGTTGGCGGACCAGGCCGGTTGGGTGCAGTTGCCGGTCTACCTGCACCCGGTGGCGATCAGCACGCTGGTGGCCCTGGGGATCATCCTGGTGGTATCGCACCTGACGCGGGTGAGCGAGGAAGAGCGCGAATACCTGGCCTTTCTGCATCGGCATGATGCGAGCCTGGAGGCCAACTGGAGCAAGGGCTCGCGTCGGGTGGCGATCGTCACCATGCTCTCGGGTATCGGTGTGGGACTCTTCCTGTGGCGCCAGTATGCCGAAACACTGGCCAGCCTGGCCGAGGGCTATGGCGTTTCCCAGGGGGCGGTCCTGGGGGCCTATGGCCTGGCCCTGGGGTGCGGGGTCATGCTGCTCATCGCGGGTGGCGTGGGCTATCGGGTGGCGCGTTCGCGGAAGGTTGCCGAGCGTAGCGTGAGCGTTGCCGGGATGCCGGAGTGAGTGTCGAGGTGTTGGCGACGTCGGAACCCGATGGGCGTTTCAGCCAGCGCCCTACCAGGATCACGAAGGCCGGTGCGCCGGCCAGCAGGTAGAGATGATAGGTGACCAGCCGCCATACGACGACGGCGGCGGCGGCCTGGGTCGCGGGCATCAACGGCATCAGCAGTGCGCCGACGCCGAGTTCGGCGGCGCCGGCGCCGCCGGGGAGAATGCTGATCTGGCTGGCCGCCATGGCCAGCATCTGGGTCAGGAAGGTCCAGGCCCAGTCCGCCTGTCCGCCCACGCCGAGCACGGCCAGGTAAAGCAGGCTGTAGCGCAGCAACCAGTGTGCGGCACACAGGCCGAGTATGCTCGCCAGTCGAAGGGGCGGCAGGCAGAGCGTGGCGATCAGGGCCCGACGACACCCGAGCAGTCGCCTGGCAAGCCAGCGCCGTCGATGGGCAGAGAGGCGGCGCAGCCCTATGCTCGGAGGCTGGCGCAGCAGCCGAGGAAGGCGCAGGAGCGACACGCCGACCAGCAACATCAGGCCGACCAGGCCCAGCATGGCGATGGCGAGCAGTCCCTGATGAGGCCAGGTCACGTTGCCGCCCAGTGAGATGCTCACCAGCACGCCGAGCATGGCCAGAAAGAACAGCATGTCGCAACCCTGGTCGACCAGGAAGATCGCCGAGCCTCGCGATGGCGGAAAACCTCGTCTTGCCAGCAGGGCCAGCAGGGTGACGGCACCGCCGCTGCCGCCGGGGGTGGCGCACAGGGCGAACTTGGCGGCCATCTCGATGGCCAGTGCCTCGCCCTGGCCGACCCGTCCGGCGCGCCCGTCCAGCAGCAGGCGCAGGCGAAGGGCGTTGAGATTCCAGCAGGTCACGGTCATGACCAGCATCAGTGCCAGGATGCCTAGCGGAAAATCGGCCAGGGCATCGAGGACATCCTCGCCACCCAATAGCCAGGGCACCACCAAGGCCATGGACAGGGCCAGTCCCAGCCAGCCCCAGCGGGCCAGCAGGTTGCGTTCCCTGCGCGGTCGATCCAGTCGCTCAGCCATGCCGCGAGAAGCTGGAGGCCGCGGTGTTCGGTACCAGGGGGGTGTAGTGGTCGAGCAGGCCGTTGATGACGTTTTCCCAGCGGAAGCGACGCTCGACATAACGGCGCGCGTGCCGACCACTCGCCTGGACATCGTTGATGAACAGTTCCTCGACCGCCCGGGCCATGTCCGCCGGATTCAGCGGCTCGCAGAGGATGCCACCGCCCAGCGGGACGTTTTCGATCAGGGCGCCGGCGCGGGCGGCGATGACCGGCAGGCCGCAGGCCATGGCTTCCAGCGCTACCAGACCAAAGGTTTCCCGAGTGCCGGCATGGATCATCGCATCGGCGCTGGCCAGGGCACGGGCCACCTCGCGGCTGTCGCAACAGCGGGGCACCACCGTGACATTGTCGGGGACCCGGGTCGGCATGCCGGGCCCCATCAACAACAGGTGGTAGGGAGACCCGAGCTGCTGCATCACGCGCAGTAGTACATCGACATTCTTTTCGCGAGAGTTGCGGCCGGCGAAGGCCAGCAGGCGAGTCTGGTCGGCGAGTCCCAGGGTGGTGCGCAGGCTCGGGTCGGCGCGGTCCGGGTGAAAGGTGTCCAGGTCCACGCCGAGAGGCTGGACCCGAACCTGCTCCACGCCCCATGACTCGAGGCGTTCGGCCATGGCCCGGCAAGGGGCCATCACGCTGTCGAACCGGCCGTAGAGATCGGCCACATAGCCTTTCAGCCGACGCTTCACGGCACCGCCGAAGCGATCCCCCATCAAGCGTGGGAGGTCCGAATGATAGAAGCCGACCACCGGCACGCCCAGTCGTTGACCGGCCTCAAGGGCCGCCCAGGCGGTGACGTAGGGATCGCCGGCTTCGATCAGGTCGGGCGACATGGCCTCCAGCGCATCGCGCCAGGGACGGCGACGCAGGGGAAAGCGATATCCCTGGCCCAGGGGCAGGCGTAGGGCAGGCAAGGTATGCAGGTCACCGAGGGCATCGCGCTCGGCGCCGGGCACCAGCAGGCTGGTGCGGATGTCGTCGTGGCGGGAAAGGCAACGGTGCTTGGCACTGAGGTAGGTGCGCACACCGCCGCTGGCGGGGGCATGGAACATGGTGACGTCGACGAGATGCAAGGGGACCCTCCGGGAATGCCGTTGCTTGTCCCCAGCCTAGGCGCCCTTTGCGACAATTCGACGACAACCGGAAAACACAAAGGCGGCCCTCGGGCCGCCTTTCTTGTCACGCTGGCCAGAGGCGTTCGTTCAGTCGGCGGGACGACCCACCAGCGAACGCGTCTCCTCGCGAGCTTCGGTCAGCGCGACCCGGATCGTGTCGCCGAGCTTGAAGCGCTCTTCGCCTTCGATCTGGATACGGCCTTCCTTGTCGTCGATCACCACCTTGTCACGGTCGCTGTGCATCAGCGGGGCCGGCACGAAGGCTGTAGCACCGTTGTCGGTCAGGCGCACCCGCATGCCACCACGGTTGATGGCAATGATCTCGGCATCGAAGGCCTTGCCGGATTCGGCGTGCGGGCCGAGGTAGCGAACATAGAGCCAATCCTTGACGTCACGCTCGGCCATGCGGTTGAGGCGACGTCGCTCGGTCAACTGTTCGGTGAGCTCGAGGCTGGCTTCCGCCGGGGCCTGTTCGCCCTTGAGCACGCGCTTGATCAGCCGGTGGTTGACCATGTCGCCATACTTGCGGATCGGCGAGGTCCAGGTGGCATAGGCAGATAGCCCGAGGCCAAAGTGCGGGCCAGGGCGGGCGGACATGCTGGTGAAGCCCTGGAAGCGGCGCAATCGCGCGTCGAGCCAGGCATCGTCGCGGCCTTCCAGCTCACGCTTGAGCTCCTTGTAGCGCGGCAGCTCGGTGAGGGCTTCCAGCGCGACCTCGATGTCCTGGTTGGCCAGGAATTCGCGGGCGGCCTCGGCCTTGTCTGGCTCGAAGGCGCGATGAACATTGAAGATGCCGTGACCCACATGCTCGGCCAGCAGGTGCGCGCAGCAGGCATTGGCCGCGATCATCGATTCCTCGATCATGCGGTTGGCGATGCGCCGCTGTTCGGTACGAATGTTCAGCACGTTGCCTGCATCGTCCAGGTCGAAGACGTAGTCCGGGCGGTCCTTGAAGACCAGGGCATGCTCGGCACGCCAGGCGGTCCGCGCCTCGGTCAGGTCGCGCAGCGCCTCGAGCTGCTCGCCGATGTTCGTCTCGGGAGACCATTGGCTCTGACCTTCCAGCCAGTCGGAGACATCGTCGTAGGCCAGCCGCGCGTGGGAGCGAACCGTGGCGGCGAAGAAGCGATAGTCGCCGAGGGAGCCGTCGGTTTCCACGTCCAGGGCGCAGGCCAGGGCAGGGCGATCCTGGTTTTCCCACAGCGAGCACAGATCGTCGGCCAGGCGTTCCGGCAGCATGGTGACGTTCTGCCCGGGCAGATAGACGGTAAAGGCGCGGGTGCGCGCTTCCAGGTCGACGCCGCTGCCTTCCTCCACATAGGCGGTGGGATCGGCGATGGCGACGGTCAGTCGCCAGCCTCCGCCCTCCCGAGGCTCGATGCGCAGGGCATCGTCCATGTCCCGGGTCTTGGCGTCGTCGATGGTGAAGAAGGGCGCGGCGGTGAGGTCCTCGCGCTGGAGACCTTCATCGTGCAGCGGCCACTCATCGCCGGCCTCGGGACTGGCCTGCTCCAGCGCGTGGCGCGCCAGGGTCACGCGCCAGGGCACGGCCGGGTTGTCGTGCTTGGCGACCAGCTCGTCGATCTGGGCGAAGAAGGCGCGATCGTCCGGCTTGAGAGGGTGGCGCACGAGACGCGCCACGACCCAGTCTCCCTCGTCGAGCGAGGCCTCATCGAGGCTGCGCTTGACGCGGGCCTTGAGGGCATTGCTGATCGAGGGATGATCGGGGATCACCGCCAGGCGTCCATCACGCTTGCGTACCCGGGCGATGAAACGCTCCAGGCCCTGTTCGATCAGGGTGTCCGGCTCCACCGTGGTCTTCTCGCCTTCCTCGTGAAGGACGGCCTCGACCCGATCGCCATGCAGTACCTGCTTCATGGCGGGCGGTGGCACGAAATAGGAAGTGCCATCCTCGGTCTCGAGAAAGCCGAAGCCTCGCTCGGTGGCCTTGATCACGCCTTCGACACGAGGCGTGTTGTCGCGGATCTGTTGCTTGAGCTGAGCAAGCGCCGAGTTGTTCTGCAGCATGATAACGATCGAATGGCGGGATAAGGGGGCCACTATACGGATTCCGTCGGCCCACGCCAATCGCGGCAGGGTGGCGATTCCGGTCGAGACTGGCGCGGAGTCGTCGGCGGGCTGGCCGCGGCGTGCCTGTGCGGTGCCTCGGAGAGGCGGGTCGGACCAAGGTATAAGACAAGTGGTATTTAATTGGTATGGTTGGTGGTCTATATTGGTCTTATCATAATGCGGCATGAGAGCGATCATGGATCCTCGATTTGAGCAACTTCACCTCGATCCCGGCCTGTCCACGCCGCTGTACCATCAGTTGGCGAGCCGACTGGAAGATGCCATCGAGGAGGGGGCCTGGCAGGCCGGTGAGGCCCTGCCCTCCGAGCGGGCTCTGGCCGAGTCGCTGGAGGTCTCGCGGATCACGGCGCGCAAGGCGCTGGATCAGTTGGCCGAACGCGGGTTGATCCGTCGCACCCGAGGTTCCGGCACCTTCATCACGCCGCGCCTCAACCAGCCCCTGACGCGCCTGGTGAGCTTCACCGAGATGCTGACCCAGCGTGGCTTCGCGCCGCGTTCGTGCTGGTTGTCACGCAGCCTGGCCGCCCCTTCGGCCGACGAGAGCCTGCGCCTCGGCCTGGGCGGCGATGCCCGGGTCGCGCGGCTCAAGCGCTTGCGCCTGGCGGATGGCGTGGTCATGGCGGTCGAGGAGAGCTGCCTGCCGCAGTCGGTACTCGACGATCCCCAGGGCGTGGGGGATTCGCTGTATGCCTTTCTGGAAGAGGCGGGCCGGCCGGTGGTGCGCGCGCTGCAGCACGTCACGGCGGTCAATGCCGATGCCGAGCTGGCGCGGCTGGCCGAGGTGCCGGAGGGGCAGGCCCTGCTCAAGGTGACGCGCCAGGGCTATCTGATCGATGGCACGCCGGCGGAACTGACCGTCACCTACTGCCGCACCGATTACTACGACTTCATCGTCGAGCTGACACGCTGACTTCTGACATTGAGAAGGAACCGGGAGACACCATGCGCTACGGCAATATCCTGACACCCGACGGTTGGCGGCTCGGCGAGCTGCATTGGCACGAAGGCCGCATCAGCCGCATCGACGGTGAACCGGTCGACCCCGAGAGCAATGACTTGCCGCGCCTGTTGCCGGGGTTCATCGACCTGCACGTGCACGGTGGTGGCGGCGCCGATGTCATGGAGGGCGGCGCGTCGGTGGCCACGGTGGCGCGCACTCATGTGCGCTTCGGTACTACCAGCCTGCTGGCCACCACCATGACGGCACCGGATGACGATACCCGGCGTGTGTTGGGGGATGTCGGCGCCTACATGGAAGCGCCGGACCCGACAGCCAGTCGCGTGCTGGGGGTGCACCTGGAAGGCCCTTACATCAACCCGGGCAAGCTTGGCGCCCAACCGTCCCATGCCCGGCTCGGCGTGCTCGAGGACATCGAGGAACTGCGCCGGCTGGCACCGATCGTGCTGTTGACCCTGGCGCCGGAGCTGGCAGGTCACCTGACGCTGATCGAGCAGCTCAGCGAGCGAGGCGTGCGCGTGCAGATCGGCCATACGCTGGGCACTTACGAGGAAGGCGTGGCGGCGCTGGAGCATGGCGCCTGTGGCTTTACCCACCTATTCAATGCCATGTCCGGATTGCACCACCGCAAGCCCGGCATGGTGGGCGCCGCCATGGCGCATGCGCAATACGCCGAGCTGATTCCCGATCTGCTGCATGTGCACCCCGGTGCCATCCGCGCCGCCCTGCGCTGTATTCCCCATCTTTATGCCGTGACCGACTCCACCGCCGCGGCGGGCATGCCCGATGGCGAATATCGCCTCGGCGAGCAGGCGGTCACCAAATGCCTGGGCGGCGTGCGCCTGGCCGATGGCACCCTGGCGGGCAGTACCCTCACCATGGACCAGGCGCTGCGCAACCTGGTCGGCCTCGGCCAGACCCTGGCCGAAGCCTCCGACCGACTTTCCCGCTATCCCGCCGATTTCCTGGGACGCCACGACCTGGGGCGCCTGACCGAGGGCGCGCATGCCGATCTGGTGGAACTGGATTCTCGATTGAACCTCAGAGCCGTCCATATCGGCGGCCGGCTCGTCGCAGAAGGAGACGCTCATGTCACTGATGCTTGAAGAAGCGCGCAATGCCCCGGAACGCATTCGCGGCCAATTGCAGCGCAACGCCGACGTGCTGGCATCACTGGGCGCGCAATTGCGCGAACGGCCGCCATCCGCCGGCATGACCGTGGCCCGGGGCAGCTCCGATCATGCCGCGGCCTATTTCGCCTATCTCTGCATGAAGCGGCTGGGTATTCCCGTGGCCTCGCTGCCGCCCTCGCTGTCGACGCTGGCCAAGGCGTCCTGGCATCTCGACGGGCAATTGGCGGTGGCTATCTCGCAGTCCGGCCAGAGCCCGGACCTGGTGGCCACCCAGGAAGCGCTGGCGCGGGGCGGAGCCCGAACCCTGGCGTTGGTCAATACGCCGGAGTCGCCGCTGGGCCGGGCCAGCGATCTCGAGGTGCCTTTGTACGCCGGCGAAGAGCGCAGCGTGGCGGCCACCAAGAGCTACCTGGCGACGCTCTCTGC
Organism: Halomonas caseinilytica; assembly: GCF_001662305.1. Classification (GTDB taxonomy): domain Bacteria; phylum Pseudomonadota; class Gammaproteobacteria; order Pseudomonadales; family Halomonadaceae; genus Halomonas; species Halomonas caseinilytica. Next base: position 218,570 of record NZ_BDEP01000004.1, on the reverse strand, counting down.
CGCCGCCCAGTTGCTGGCTCACTGGACGCAGGATCAAGACCTGCTGGCCGCCCTGGATACCTTGCCGGAACGTCTGGGTCAGGCAGCCGACCAGGACTGGAGGGAGGCGGTCGAGGCGCTTGCCGGTGCCGACCGCCTGATGGTGATCGGTCGCGGTGCAGGCCTGGCAGTTGCCCAGGAAGCGGCCCTCAAGTTCAAGGAAACCTGTGCCATCCAGGCCGAGCCGTTCAGTGGTGCCGAGGTGCGGCATGGCCCCATGGCGCTGGTCGAGGCCGGCTATCCGGTGCTGGTGTTCGCGCCTCCCGGCGCCGAGCAGGCCGGATTGCTGGAACTGGCCGATTGGCTCGGCGACGTCGGTGCCCGGGTGCTGCTGGCCGCCGACGAGTCGGTGGCCGGGCGCCACCTGACGTTGAGCGATGCCGGTCACGAGGACCTGCAGCCACTGTCGGTGATCCAGAGTTTCTACCGCATGGCGGCGGAACTCGCCGAGGCCAGGGGTAGCGATCCGGATCAACCGCGGCATCTGCACAAGGTTACTTGCACGTTGTAAGTCTCGGGTGTGACTTGTGCCTGAGACTGCGACAACAACAACGTATCGGAGTCGATCATGTCTTCCTCCAAACTGACGCTGGTGGCCCCGGCCACTGGCATCGTGACGCTCTTGTCCGATGTCCCGGATCCGGTCTTCGCTGGCGGAACCCTGGGTGAGGGAATTGCCCTGGACCCCCTGGAAACCACCCTGCATGCGCCTTGTGACGGCGAGGTCGTGCAGTGTGCCAAGACTCGGCACGCCCTGAGCCTGCGAAGCGAGCAGGGCGTCGAAGTGTTGCTGCATCTGGGGCTGGATACCGTCGAACTGCAAGGGCGGGGCATCGATCTCCTGGTCGAGGTAGGGCAGCGGGTGAAAGCCGGTGACCCTCTGTGCCGTTTCGATCCCGAGTTGCTGGCCGAGCAGGCCAGCTCACTGATCACGCCGCTGGTGGTGACCGATGATGCTGGCTGGCGTCTGCGTCTCGAGGCGGGTGCCACGGGCGAGCGTGTCGAGCGCGGTGAAGCGCTGATGAGCTTGACGCCCGACGAGACGTCCGTTGAGACCACGACCGAGCACACCGGGCCATGGCATGAGCGCCGTGTGACGCTGGCCCTGGAAGCCGGCTTGCACGCCCGGCCCGCCGCCAGGGTGCGTGCCATCGTGAAGCGACACGACGCTGAGATGCGGCTCGAGCATGGGGGCGCCGAGGCGCGTGGTGACAGCGTGAGCGCCCTGATGAATCTCGGCCTGGCCGAAGGTGATGAGGTCGTGTTGCGCGCTCGGGGCGATGAGGCCGAGGCTGTGTTGGCGGCTGCCGCCGAGCTGCTGACCACACCGGAGGGCGTCGAGCCGCCGAATGCAGCCGCCCCGGACGCTGCCGTTTCGGCACCTGTTGCTGAGGGGGAAATCGCCGGCCTCGTTGCCAGCCCTGGCCTGGCGATCGGCCCGCTGGTGGCGGTGAGCCTGCCGCTGCCGGCGGTGCCCCATGACGGGCGTGGCGCGGCGGTCGAGCGCGAGGCTCTGCGCGCTGCCCTGGAACGGGTTGGGCGCTCGCTGGAAAGCGCGCGCGAGCAGGCCGAACGTCAGGGCCAGCGCGCCGAAGCGGATATCTTCGAGGCACACCTGGCCTGGCTGGACGATCCGGGCCTGCTCGAGGCAGCCATGGCACGCATCGAGGCCGGGCGCAGCGCCGGCCAGGCCTGGCGTGAAGCGCTGGACGACGAGGCCGAGCAACTGCGTGCCACCGGCAACGCTCTGCTGGCAGGGCGCGTGGCCGATCTGCGCGACCTGCAACGCCATGTCATGGCCGAGTTCGCCGAGGCCGGGTCGGCCCCGCTGCCCGATGTGCCCGAAGGGGCCATCCTGGTGGCGGATGACCTGTCCCCCTCGCAGTTCGTCGATCTCGTCGAGCGTGCCCCCGCCGGGCTGTGCCTGAAAGGCGGCGGCACGACCTCCCATGTGGCGATCCTGGCCCGCGCACGCGGCATTCCCTGCCTGGTGGCAATGGGCGAGGCGCTCGAGGGCGTGGTCGGGGAGTGCGCGGTGCTTGATGCCCATGAAGGGCGACTCGAACCTGCGCCTGACGAGGCACGTCTGTCGACGATCCGCGACGCTCTGCGACGCGATGCCGAGCGCCGTGAGGCCGAGCGTGCCGAGGCCTTTGAGCCGGCGATCACGCGCGACGGACGCGAGGTCGAGGTGGCAGCGAACATCGGCGACAGTGGCGAGGCGCGCCTGGCGGCCGAGTCCGGTGCCGATGGTGTCGGCCTGATGCGTAGCGAATTCCTGTTCTTGGGGCGCCCGTCCGCGCCCGACGAGGCGGAGCAGTGCCACGAATACCAGACCAGCCTGACGGCACTCGGCGGCAAGCCGGTGATCATTCGCACCCTGGATATTGGCGCCGACAAGCAATTGCCCTATCTGCGCCTGCCCGAGGTGCCCAACCCGGCCCTCGGCGTGCGCGGGGTTCGGCTGTGGCATGACCAGGCGGCACTGCTCGACACCCAACTGCGTGCCTTGCTCGGTGTCGCCCCGCTGGATGCCCTGCGCATCATGGTGCCGATGGTCAGCGAAGTCGCTGAACTCGCCTGGGTACGCGAGCGGCTCGAGGCCGTCGTCTCGGAACTTGGCGTTGCCGAGAGGCCCCGTCTCGGTGCCATGGTCGAGGTGCCGAGTGCCGCCTTGTGCGCGGCGAGTCTCGCCGAACAGGCCGATTTTCTGTCCATCGGCACCAATGACCTGACTCAGTACACCCTGGCCATGGACCGTGAGGATCCACGCCTCGCGGCCCGCGCCGATGTCCTGCACCCCGGCGTGCTGCGCCTGATCCAGGCCACCATCGAAGGAGCGGCTGGACGTTGCCCGGTTGGGGTGTGCGGTGCGGCGGCCGGCGATCCGCTGGCTGCGTCCCTGCTGGTGGCGATGGGCGTCGATGAACTGTCCGTCGAACCGGCCCGGGTAGCCGCCGTCAAGGCGATGATCCGTCGGCTCGATGCTGCCTCCCTGGCGCGCGAGCTGCCGGACCTGCTGGCGATGCCCGATGCCGCGAGCGTGCGTCGACGTCTCGCCGAACACCATGAATCTGCATTCGAGACCACAACAATAACCCCCGAGAGGATCCCCTCATGATTCAACAACTCGGCTCCCGTCTCATGGCCGGGCTGCAACTGCTCGGACGTTCCTTGATGCTGCCCATCGCGGTATTGCCCGTGGCCGGCCTGCTGTTGCGACTGGGCCAGCCCGACCTGCTGGATATTGCTTTCGTGGCTGCCGCCGGCCAGTCGATCTTCGATCATCTGGCGCTGATCTTCGCCATCGGCCTGGCGGTCGGTTTCGCCGACGACAGCAACGGCGCGGCGGGGCTGGCCGGAGTGGTCGGTTACCTGGTGCTGGATGCGGTGCTTCACACCATCAACCCTGACATCAACATGGGCGTCCTGGCCGGGGTGATCATCGGCACCGTGGGCGGGCTGATCTACAACCGCTACCGGGCCATCCAGCTGCCGGAATACCTGGCCTTCTTCGGCGGGCGGCGCTTCGTGCCGATCGCCACGGGACTGGCGGCCGTGCTGCTCGGCATCGTCTTCGGCTGGGGCTGGCCGGCGATCCAGACGGGCATCGATAGCTTGGGCCACTGGCTGATCGAGGCCGGCGCGCTCGGCAAGTTCGTCTATGGGGCGCTCAATCGCCTGTTGATCGTCACCGGGCTGCACCATGTGCTCAACAGCTTCGTGTGGTTCGTGTTCGGCAGTTTCGATAGTGCCACGGGGGATCTCAATCGCTTCTTCGCCGGTGATCCCAGTGCCGGGGGCTTCATGGCCGGTTTCTTCCCGGTGATGATGTTCGGCCTGCCGGCCGCCGCACTGGCCATGTACCACGCGGCGCCCAAGGGGCGACGTGCCCAGGTGGGTGGCCTGTTGATGTCGCTGGCGCTGACGGCCTTTCTGACCGGGGTGACCGAACCCATCGAGTTCACCTTCATGTTCCTGGCGCCGCTGCTCTATGTGTTCCATGCGGTGATGACCGGCCTGTCCATGGCGCTGATGCAGCTGCTCGACGTGAAGCTTGGCTTTACCTTCTCGGCTGGTGCCTTCGACTATGCCCTGTCCTACGGCCTGTCCACCAATGGCTGGCTGATGCTACCGGTCGGCCTGGCCATGTTCGTGATCTACTACGGTGTCTTCCGCTGGGCGATCCAGCGCTTCGACCTGCCCACGCCGGGCCGTGACGAGGAAATCGCCATGTCCCGCCCGACGGAAGGGCAGGCCAGCGAGCGGGGACCGGCCTTCGTCGCGGCTCTCGGCGGGGCGAGCAACCTGCAGAGCGTCGGCGCCTGTACCACGCGGCTGCGCCTGGTGCTGGCCGATGCCGAGGCCATCGATGAGCCGGCGCTCAAGTCGCTGGGTTCGCGCGGCGTGATGCGCCTCGGCGGTGGCGGCCTGCAGGTCGTGCTTGGCCCCATTGCCGATGGCGTGGCCGACGAAATTCGTGCTGCCGTGGCGGCAGCCGGCGTCGAGCCGCCGGTAGCGGAGGTCGATACGCCGCACCAGTCGGCAGAAGACGCCACCGAAGCGGCGTTGCCCGAGGATCAGGTCGCCGCCTGGCTGGCGGCGCTGGGCGGACGCGACAACCTGCGCCATCTTGCTGCCCGGGCCGGCACGCGCCTGCGCGTCGAGCTGCATGACGAGGCCTCGCTCGATACGGCGGCGCTGAAGACCCTGGGGTGCTTCGGTTCCATGGCCGTCGGCGAGCGTACCTGGCATCTGGTGGTCGGTCCGCAGGCCGCTACCATTGCCGCCTCCCTGGCGAAGCACGACTGAGCGTCGTCCGGTGGCCACCGGGCCTGCCATCACGCGAGCCGTGCGGAAAACGCTGAGTCATCCCGTTCGGGGCATCGCCCCGGGCGGGCTGCTAGACTGGCGGCTCATTCATCGTGTGAGGGACAACGCATGACGGCTCACCTGATCGTCACGGATCTCGACGGAACCCTGCTCGGCGCCGACCACGCGCTGGCGGATGTGACAGTCGATACCCTGCGCGCCCTGGCGGGGCAGGGACATCACATCGTGCTGGCCTCCGGTCGTCACTATCGCGACATCCTAGCATTTCGCGACCGCCTCGGTGTCGAGGCCCACATCATCAGCACCAACGGGGCCTATACCCATGCGCCGGACGGTCGCCTGCTCGAGGCGCGCCCCTTGCCGACCGAGCTGGCGCGCGAGCTGATCCGGTTGCCGCGTCCCGAGGCGGTGCGACTCAACCTCTACCATGACGATGAATGGCTGATCGATGCGCCGGCGCCTGAGTTGCTGGCCCTGCATGCACATACCGGCTTCGGCTATCGGGTGGCCGACCTCGAAGGCCTGGATGGCGCGGGCGTAGGCAAGGTGCTCTACATCGGTGAGCCCGCCATGCTCGGCGAGCTGGAGCAACAGGCGCGGCATCGCGCGGCAAGTGAGCTGCATATCACCTATTCCATGGACAACTCGCTGGAGATCATGGCCGGCGGGGTCAACAAGGGCACGGCCTTGTCCGCCTTGCTGGCGGCGCTGGGCATCCCGGCCGAGCGCTGCCTGGCCTTCGGCGACAATCGCAACGACATCGAGATGCTCGATCTGGTCGGCGAGGCCCACGTGATGGCCAATGCCCATCCGGCCCTGATGGAAGCGGTGCCCGCCGCTCGGCGCATCGGCCCGCACGACCAGGCCGCCGTGGCGCAACGTCTGATCGAGCGCTTCGCGCTTTAAGGGACGAGAAGGAGCCGGCGTTGCACTCCGATGGCCGATGTTGCCACCTTGGTGGTATCGCCAGCCCCGTTGGACGAGCCTAGAGTATCGGGCATGACACACTTCGAGACGGCGCTCGCCGAGCGCCACCGATGCCGGTGACAGTGCCGATGACTCCCCCTGCCGCCACCCTGGTCGTGGTCGATGATGATCCGGAAATCCGCGACCTGCTCGCCGACTACCTGACGTGCCACGGTTATCGTGCCCTGATGGCCGAGGACGCGGCGGCGTTGCGCGCCTTGCTCGCCTCCGAGCGTCCCGACTTGCTGATCGTCGATCTGATGCTGCCCGGCGACGATGGGTTCGCCATCTGTCGTGAGGTACGCCGGGACAGCGAGGTGCCGATCATCATGTTGACCGCCAGCCCCGACGAGACCGATCGCATCCTCGGGCTCGAGCTGGGTGCCGACGACTACCTGAGCAAGCCCTTCAATCCTCGTGAACTGCTGGCGCGGGTCAAGGCCGTATTGCGTCGCTGCCGACCGCGTGGTGAGGCGCTCGCTCCGGGCATGGCGAGAGTCGTGGCGTTCGGTCACTGGCGGCTGGATCGGGTGACACGCGAGCTGATCGACGAGCGGGGCGCGCGCAGTGCCTTGTCGGGCGCCGATTTCTCGTTGCTGCAGGTCTTTCTCGAGCATGCCGAGCAGGTGCTCTCGCGGGAGGCCCTGTTCGACCTGACCCGAGGGCGCCCGGCACCGCCGCTGGACCGCTCCATCGACGTGCATGTCTGTCGGCTGCGTCAACGACTGGGTGAGGATGCCCAGCACTCGCAGCTGATTCGCACGGTGCGTGGCTCGGGTTATGTGCTGGCGGCCCAGGTGGATGTGATCGCGTGAGGCACACCTGGCGATACTGGCGCCGCCGGTTGGCGCGATGGTTGCCTGACTCCCTGCGCGGACGCTTCCTGTTGATCATGGTGGTCGGTGTGCTGGGCGCCCAGCTTGCCAGCTATGCCATCTGGACGGCACAGGCGCGCGATGGCCAGCTCACCCGGCTCGACGAACTGTCGCGCAACATTGCCTACAGCGTTGCCTCCACGGTGCGCTTCTTTCGCTCCCTGCCGTATGACTATCGCCACATCGTGCTCGATCAACTGCGCGACATGGGCGGCACGCGCTTTTTCGTCAGCGTCAACGACCATCGTATCGAGGTGGACGACATCGGCGGAGGGCAGGCGAAGGCACTGGTGATCGACAACTTCCATGGCGTCCTGCGCGACGAGCTCGGCGTGACGAACGCCGAAGTGGCCTTTACGCGCCCCGGTACCCTGCGTTTGCTCAACAATGAGGTGCTGTTGCGCGACATGCCACCGCGCTGGGGCCAGCACAGCCTGATGAGTGCACCCTTGTCACAACCGATCCTGGTGGTGCAACTGCCGATGGAGCGAGATCAATGGCTCTATGTTGCCACCTTGCTGCCGGTATCGGATGTCTTCCATGGCGGCGACTGGCTGTCCGGAGATCGGTTGTTCGTGGCCTTGATGGTGCTGCTGACGGTCATCGGCCTGTCCTGGCTCGGCATTCGCAGTGCCACCCGGACCCTGGCGCGACTGTCGCGAGCCGCCCGGCGCCTGGGCGACGATCTCGACAGCCCGCCGCTCAGCGAGGGCGGCCCTCGCGAAGTGGCGGCGACCGCTATCGCTTTCAACCGCATGCAGCGTCGGATCCAGCATCAAGTGGAGGAGCGCGAGCGGCTTTTCTCGGCGATTTCCCATGATCTCAAGACACCCATCACCCGCCTGCGACTGCGCGCCGAGATGCTCGACGACCCGGTGCTGCGCGAGCGCTTCTGTGCCTCGCTCGATGAGCTGGATCAACTGGTCAAGGGGGCGCTGGACTCGGTCAAGGGACTCGACATGCACGAGGCGATCGAGTCTATCGAGCCGCGTGCGCTGCTCGATGAACTGGCCAGGGATCTGGCGCTGCAAGGTGGAAATGTCCGGATTTCGGGCGAGGCGGCGCCGGTGGCCGTCAAGCCGCTGGCCTTCAAGCGGTGCCTGGCCAACCTGCTGGAGAATGCCATCTTCTATGGCCAGCGTGCCAAGGTACGGCTCGAGGATACACCGGACAAGCTGCAGGTGACGATTCGCGATCATGGGCCTGGCATCGAGGCAGCGCAGCGCGAGAGAGTCTTCTCGCCCTTTGTGCGGCTCGAACCGTCGCGCAGTCGCTATACCGGTGGCAGTGGTCTGGGGCTGGGCATCGCTCGGCACATCATCCAGGCGCACGGCGGGTGGCTGGCGCTGGACAATCACCCCGATGGTGGGTTGGTGGTGAGCCTGACGTTGCCCAGGGCAGACCCTGAAACGCTGTAATACTTTGCAACATCAGGAAAGATGGCGGCATTGTCGCCGAGCCGTACAGTGGATCGGGCATGCCGGGAGGTAGCAGTCCGCTCCTTGATCCCATTCCCGGTCCTTGACCTCATTCGTAGGGAGAGCCTCGTGAACATCTTCGATCCCGACTTCCTCGATGCCCATGTGCGCAAGGCCATGGCGTTCTACCACCCGCGCGCCATCGACCCGCAGGGTGGCTTCTTCCATTACCTGCGCGACGACGGTGTCATCCTCGACCGTCGGCATCGCCATCTGGTATCGAGCGCCCGCTACGTGGTGACTTATGCCCGCTTCGCGCGGCACAGCGGCGAGGCGGAGTATCGGCACTGGGCGCGTCATGGACTTGACTATCTGGAACGAGCCCATTTCCAGACGGCCTATCAAGGCTACGCCTGGACCCTGGCGGACGGCGAGGTGGAGGATGACACCAACCACTGCTACGGGCTGGCCTTCGTGCTGCTGGCCTATGCCGAAGCGCTCAAGGCCGAGGTGTCCGGGACGCGGGAGGGCCTCTACGCGACTCACGCCATCTTGCAGCGGCGGTTCTGGGAGCCGCACCACGGACGCTTCGCCGACGAGGCCGACCGACATTGGCGGGTGTCCGGCTATCGTGGCCAGAACGCCAACATGCATGCCTGCGAGGCGTTGATCTCGGCCTTCGAAGCTACTGGCGACGCAGCCTTTTTGACCCAGGCAATGACCATCGCTCGAGCCATCGTCGGCGCCAATCGCGACCATGAACATGGCTGGATCTGGGAGCATTACGATGCCCAGTGGCAACGCGATCTGGACTACAACCGCGACGACCCGAGCCATCTGTTTCGTCCCTGGGGCTATCAGGTGGGGCACCAGACCGAATGGGCCAAGCTGCTGGTCATGCTCGAGCGATACCGTCCCGAGGACTGGCTGTTGCCCACCGCCGAGCGTCTCTTCTCGAGCAGTGTGGCGGCCGGCTGGCATCCGCAGACGGGCGGCCTGGTCTATGGTCTCGATCTGGACGGGCGGATCAGCGACGCCGACAAGTACTTCTGGGTGCAGGCCGAAAGCTTCGCCGCGGCGGCCATGCTGGGCGAGCGGACCGGTCGCGATGTCTACTGGCGCTGGTATCGGCGGATCTGGGACTTCAGCTGGCAGCACATGATCGACCATCGTCACGGCGCCTGGTATCGCCTGCTCAATGCCGACAATCACCGCTATTCCGACGTCAAGAGCCCGGCGGGCAAGGTCGATTATCACACCATGGGGGCTTGTCAGGATGCCATGGCAGCATTGATGGCGAGACGAGATAACTCGGGGCGCCGGGGACAAGCCGAAGAGGAGGTCCGACGCCAGTGGAGGCGCCGGTAGCGTACAGGGAGGTATTCACAGCGCCTCCTTGCAGGCTTGTCGACGGATCAGCCCCGAGCGATCCCACTGTCCGCAATGACCTGGGGCCTTGCAGGCGAGGCATTATGTGACCGGTCTTTAACATTGTTTCGGCATTGCAATAGTCCGGTAACACTATTCAGTACTTGGTAATCCCCCGGGGAGGAGGAATGCGCTAGCGTGTTGAGAGCCGCTTTCGGCGGCAGCAAGACAACAACAATTCAGGAGGCACGTCCTATGCGCGCATTGATGCGATTCTCTCCACTCCGTCACACCCTGCTGGGGCTGGGCGTGGCCGGCGCCTTGGGTGCCGCCGGGCAGGCTCAGGCCGGCGAGGTGGAAGTTCTGCACTGGTGGACCTCCGGCGGGGAGGCCAAGGCGGTGGGCGAATTGCGCGACCTGCTCGAGGCGGAGGGCCATGAATGGAAGGACTTCGCCGTGGCCGGTGGTGCCGGTGACAGTGCCATGACGGTACTCAAGTCGCGCGCCATGTCCGGCAACCCGCCGGCGGCCGCACAGATCAACGGCCCGGAGATCCAGGAATGGGGCGAGCTCGGTCTGCTTGGCAACCTCGACGCCGTGGCCGAAGAGGCCAGCTGGGACGAACTGTTGCCCGACGTGGTCTCCGAGATGATGCGCCACGACGGCCATTACGTGGCGGTGCCGGTGAACGTGCACCGCGTCAACTGGCTGTGGGCCAATCCCGAGGTGCTCGATGACGCCGGCGTCGAGATGCCGAGCACCTGGGACGAACTGTTCGCCGCCGGCGAGGCGCTGCGCGAGGCGGGCTACGTGCCGTTGGCCCATGGTGGTCAGCCCTGGCAGGACGCCACCATCTTCGAGAGCGTGGTGCTCAGCCTCGGGGGCAGCGATGTCTATCGTCGTGCCTTCGTCGACCTCGATGAGCAAACGCTGAAAAGCGATACCATGATCAAGGCGTTGACCACCTTCAAGCGCCTGCGCGAGTTGATGGACGAGGGCATGCCGGGGCGCGACTGGAACCAGGCCACCGGGATGGTGATCGATGGCCAGGCCGCCATGCAGATCATGGGCGACTGGGCCAAGGGCGAATTCACCGCCGCCGACATGCAGGCTGGTGAGGATTACGTCTGTGCGCCCGTACCGGGTACCGAGGATGCCTTTACCTTCAACATCGACAGCTTTGCCATGTTCCAGCTCGGCGACGAATCCGCGCGGCAGGCCCAGCAGACCCTGGCACGCCTGATCCTGGAGCCGGATTTCCAGAAGACCTTCAATCAGATCAAGGGCTCGATTCCCGCGCGCCCCGACCTCGACATGAACGGCTTCGACAGTTGCGCCAAGCGTTCCATGGAAGACTTCCAGGCAGCGCGGGACGCCGACACCCTGGTGCCCAGCATGGCGCACCGCATGGCCATGCGCAGTGACGTGCAGGGCGCTTTCTTCGATATCATCACCAACTACTTCAACTCGAGCGACATGACCGCCGAACAGGCCGCCGAGCGGCTGGCGCAGGCTGCCAAGCTGGCCATGTGATGTCCTTGCGGCACCCGCCGACGCGGGTGTCGTATTCCCCTCGAGCTTGAGGTAGTGCTATGAAATCCGTTTCGACTTCCGGCGATGCGGCGCGGCCTGTCGGTGTGGCGGTGTCGCGTCCCAGCGTGGCGGGCCATCTCCAGGCCTGGTTGCCCAAGCTGGTGCTGGCGCCGTCCGTGGTGATCTCGCTGTGCTTCGTCTACGGCTTCATGCTGTGGACCTTCATCCTTTCCCTGACCGATTCGCGCATGCTGCCGAACTACGACTTCGTCGGCTTTGCTCAATATGCGCGGCTGATGAACAACGAGCGCTGGTGGGTGGCGGCCACCAATCTCGGTGTGTTCGGTGCGCTTTTCGTCGGCCTGTGCCTGGTACTGGGGGCGGGCCTGGCGATCCTGCTCGACCAGCGCATTCGTCGCGAGGGCGTGTTGCGAACCCTCTACCTGTATCCCATGGCGCTGTCGTTCATCGTCACCGGGGTGGTGTGGAAATGGCTGCTCAATCCCGGGCTCGGCATCCAGTCCATGGTGCGTGGCTGGGGCTTCGAATCTTTCACCTTCGACTGGTTGGTGGACCCGAACATGGCCGTCTACACCTTGGTCATCGCGGCGGTATGGCAGGCCTCGGGCTTCGTCATGGCGTTGTTTCTGGCCGGGCTGCGCGGCATCGACGACAGCATCCTCAAGGCCGCCCAGCTCGATGGGGCCAGCCTGCCTCGCGTCTACTGGCGAGTGGTGATGCCTTGTCTGCGGCCGGTGGTGTTCAGCGCGGTGATGATCCTCTCGCACATTGCCATCAAGAGTTTCGACCTGGTGGTGGCGCTGACCGGCGGCGGGCCGGGCTATTCCTCGGACCTGCCGGCAACCTTCATGTACGCCCATGCCTTCACCCGGGCCCAGATCGGCATGGGCTCGGCCAGCGCCATCCTGATGTTGGGCGGAGTGCTGGCCATTCTGGTGCCTTATCTCTACTCGGAATTGCGGAGCCGTCGACATGGATAATGTGATTCGTGCCCGGACACCGGCGGCGCGCGCCTGGCGGCTGCTCCTGCACCTGGTGTTGATCCTGGCGGCGCTCTGGTACCTGCTGCCGTTGGCGGTGATGGTGCTGACCTCCCTCAAGCCTCTCGACGAGATCGGTGCCGGCAGCCTGCTGACCCTGCCCGATAACCCGACGCTGGCGCCCTGGCTGAAGGCCTGGGGATCGGCCTGTACTGGCATGCGCTGTGACGGGGTGAGCGGTTATTTCTGGAACTCCTTTGCCATCGTGATTCCCGCCGTGGTCATCGCCACCCTGATCGGCGCCCTGAACGGCTATGCTTTGACCAAGTGGCGCTTCAAGGGGGCCGAGCTGGTATTCGCCATGATGCTGTTCGGCTGCTTCATCCCGTTTCAGGTCATTCTGCTTCCCATGGCCCAGACGCTGGGCTGGCTGGGGCTGTCGAGTTCTCGGCTCGGCCTGATATTCGTGCATGTGGTATTCGGCATCGCCTTCACCACGCTGTTCTTCCGCAACTTCTACGTCTCGATCCCCGACGAGCTGGTGTCCGCGGCCAAGCTCGATGGCGCGGGTTTTTTCCGCATCTTCTGGCGAATCCTGCTGCCGGTGTCAAAGCCGATCATCGTGGTCTCGGTGATCTGGCAGTTCACCCAGATCTGGAACGACTTCCTGTTCGGCGTGGCATTTTCCGGGCACGACACCCAACCGGTGACGGTGGCACTCAACAACCTGGTCAACACCTCCACCGGTGTGAAGGAATACAACGTCGATATGGCCGCGGCGATGATTGCCGCGCTGCCGACCCTGGTGGTCTATGTGCTGGCCGGCAAGTATTTCGTGAGGGGGCTGACGGCGGGTTCTGTCAAAGGCTAGGGAATGGCTAGTAGCAACGTAAAGCGCTCAGCCAAGAGGATCGGGGGCAAGACGAAGCGAGGGTCTTTTGCCAGGGGTGAGGAGCACTGCTCCGAACGGGCTGGCCATGGATGGCCAGCACCGGTCCTGCAAGCGAAGCAGGATGCGAGAGCGCCGCAGGGCAAAAGTAGCGCTCAGGGACGGGTTTACAGCGCCCTCGCGGAGGCTTTCCGCCGGAGACGCCAATCAATCTGCAGAGTTGCAGACACAGTTCCTGGTTCGCTGCTTTATCTTCGAGCCAGCCACTGTCGAATAATAACGAGGTAGCTACCATGTCAGCTCTGGAAATCGACAATGTCTGCAAGGATTTCGGTACGACCCGGGTGCTCGAGGAGGTCAGCCTGGCCATCGACTCCGGGGAGTTCCTGATCCTGGTGGGACCTTCAGGGTGCGGCAAGTCGACCCTGATGAATGCCATCGCCGGCCTGGAGCCGGTCACGTCGGGGCGTATCCTGGTCGGCGGCGACGACATCACCTGGCGAACCCCCGCCGAGCGCGACATCGCCATGGTCTTTCAGTCCTATGCGCTCTATCCGAGCATGACGGTGCGCGGCAATATCGCCTTTGGCCTGGAGATGCGCAAGGTGCCCAAGGCCGAGCGTGAGGCTGCCGTGGAACGGGTCGCCGATCTGCTGCAGATCTCGCACCTGCTGGATCGCAAGCCGGCGCAGCTTTCCGGTGGCCAGCGTCAGCGCGTGGCCATGGGGCGCGCCCTGGCGCGGGAACCGCAGATCTATCTCTTCGACGAGCCGCTCTCCAACCTGGACGCCAAGCTGCGCGTCGAGATGCGCACCGAGATCAAGAAACTCCACCAACGGCTGGGCACCACCATCGTCTATGTGACCCACGATCAGATCGAAGCCATGACCCTGGCCGACAGCATTGCCGTGATGCGCGATGGCCGAATCCTGCAGCTGGGCACGCCGGATGAGGTCTACAACGACCCGGTGGACAAGTACGTGGCGGGCTTCATGGGCTCGCCGTCGATGAACTTCATCGACGCGCGGCTGGACGGCGAGCCCGGGGCGTATCGATTGCATATCGCCACCGAGGGCGAGGCGGCGTTGACGCTGCCGTGGCCGGAATCTCGAGAGACACCGATGTTGGCCGAACGCGTCGGGCAGACAGTGACGCTCGGCCTGCGCCCCGAACACTTCGCCGAGGAGGACACCCGCCTGGGCGACCGGGCCGAGGGCACGCTGCTCTCGGCCAGGGTCAGCGTGGTCGAGCCCACCGGTGCCGATATCCTGCTGCGCCTGCCGCTCGGCGCCACCGAGATCACCGCCCGGGTGGGCCCGGACTGCCGGATCGCATCGGGTGAACGGCTCGGCCTGCGTGTCGACATGCGACGCGCCGTACTGTTCGATGCCGACACCGACGCTCGCCTTGCCTGAGGGGGAAGCCGCCATGACACGAGAATGTACCGACCCTGCCGATACGCTCCGCGCGACGATTCGTGACACGAAGCAGCGCCTGAAACGCGACCTGCCGGATTACCGTGGCGCCTTCGAGCGCGCCCGGGACGACATCCTGGCGCAGGTCGAACGCATCAGGGTGGAACGCGCCGCCGGCGAGCACCCGATTCCCCGCTTCGCGGCCGATGACATCATCGCCGGCCGTCTCTCCGAGGCCGATCGACAGCACATTCGCCAGCGCGGTGCCTGTGCCGTCGCCGGGGTCTTCCCGGCCGAGCGCGCACAGCGCTGGAACGCGCAGATCGGTGATTACCTCGAGCGCAATCGCTTCATGGAACGTCTGGCGAATGCCGCCGACGACCCCTATTTCGGCGAGCTCGAGCAGGGCAAGCCGCAGATCTACGGCGTCTACTGGTCATTGCCCCAGGTGCAGGCGCGCCAGGACGCGCGGCTGCGTGACGTCCAGGTGTTTCTCAATCGCCTGTGGGATGCCGGCGAAGAATTCGATGCCGGTCATCTGGCCAGCTATGCCGACCGGCTGCGCCGCCGGCCCCCGGGCTCGGGCAGCCTGGGGCTGTCGCCGCACGTCGATGGTGGCTCGGTGGAGCGCTGGCTCGACGACGGCTTTCGGTATGTCTATCGCCATGTCTTTCGTGGCGTGCCCGAGCGCTTCGACCCCTTTGCGGGCTTGGGGCGCACGCGGGTGCGCGAGATCGCCTCGCCGGCGGTGTGCTCGATGTTCCGGACCTTCCAGGGCTGGACGGCACTGACGCCGCAACGCTCGGGCGCCGGCACTCTGAACCTGATCCCCATCGCCAACGTGATGAGTTACCTGTTGCTGCGCGCTTTGCAGGACGATGTGCCGGAAGATGACCTGTGCGGCGCCCGGCCCGGTCGTGCGCTTTCGATCGATCCCCATTGGCACGCGCCGCTGCTGGAGGCGCTGACGCCGATTCCCGATCTCGATCCCGGCGACACCATCTGGTGGCACTGTGATGTGGTGCATGCCGTGGATCCCGAGCACACGGGCGAGTACGACAGCAACGTCATGTACATCGGGGCCGCACCCTGGTGTGACAAGAACGCGGCCTACCTGCCGGGCCAGTGGCAGGCCTTCGTCGAGGGGCGCACACCGCCCGATTTCGCGCCGGACGATTTCGAGGTCGACTTCACTGGTCGGGGGTGCCCCGAGGACCTGAGCGCCCTGGGGTGCCAGCAGATGGGAAGATGAGGCACCAGTCTTTGCGGCTCATCGAGCCCCAGGCTTGTCCTTGTCCTCGAGGCGGCGCAACTGCTGCCAGAGTTCCCGGCGCAGATCGGTCAGGCGAGGGCGCTCGGCCTCATCGAACGCCAGCGGTCGGGTCAGGCGCTGGGTGCGCAGCCCGAGTCGCGCGCCCAGCAGGCCGACGCCGAGTCCCTGGGCGGCTCGGGTAGAAAGACGCCCGGCGAGGTCCAGCGAGAGCATCTGCATGCTGGCATCACTGGCCAGTTCCGTGGCGCCGGCGAAGGCCATCTGCCGCAGCACGTCGCGCAGCAGGCTGATCCGGGCAGCGTAGCCGAGCTCCAGGCCGTAGAGACGACAGAGCCGGTCGATCATGGCCAGGTGGCGCCAGGCGACCAGGCCCATGTCGACCAGCGTCAGCGGCGAGACCGCCACCATGACGGCGGTTTCGCCGCTCATGCGCGATATCAACCGCCGGGCCTCGCGATCGCGCGGGGCGAGCAGGTAGTGGGCGAGCAGCGGAGCGAGATCCTGGCCGTCGTGATGTGGCTCGCGGGCGGCAAGAAAGGCCTGCCAATGGGGATGGTCGTCATGCAGGTCGAGCTGGGTCTTGAGATGTCGTGCCAGGGTCATGGCCCGCTCGGGTGAGCACTCGGGCAAGTGAGTCAGCGCTTCGCGCAGGCGGTTGTGGCGGCCGAGCCGGCGCAGGCGCCAGAGTTCACGCAGGATTGCCAGGCCGCCCAGGCCCACGACACCGAGCCCTAGCAACTGCCAGCCGGTGGTCAGCCAGTCGCCGTCGGCCAGGCTGGCGGGCAGACCGGTGACGAACTCGGCCGCGCCGAGGCCCAGCGCGCCGGCGAGTACGCCGAGCAATCCCCAGCGGCGTTTGCGCGGCCGGCCGAGGTGCGCCGAAGGATCCGGGTGAAGGTGATCGTCCGGTTCGTCGCTCGGCGTCAGGGCGCGGCTGGCCTGGTCACTATCGAAGCGGTGGGCCGGTGCCGGATCCGGCGCGCGCGAGGGTGTCTCGGTCTCGAACCGCTGACTCGGGCGGGGATCCGATGTGTCCCGGTGAGAGGCATCGTTCATGTCAGCTTGTCTCCGATCAGCCAGTCGAGGGCGGCATCCATGCGAATGTGCGGCAGGGGGCCGGGCTCCCGCGGCAGGGGCCGAAAGGCCGTGAAGTCGAAGCCCTGGCGCGACCAGAAGTCGGCATCGGGCAGACGCGTCGGCACTTCGCCGGGAAAGGTCAGCACGGCGTCGCCGTCCAGGTCGGTGCCGCGCAGGGCCGGTATCGTCCGCCCCTGGCGTGTGACCTCGCGAACCTCGGTGGCGCGCACCGAGGCCAGGGAAAGTGCCTTGACGGGCACATTGGCGAAGCGCAGGTCCTTGAGGGGCTCGACCAGCAGGGCCTCGAGCAAGGCCACTAGCCGGACATGCTGTTCGGGAGTGACGTGGTCGGCCTTGGTGGCGGCAATGGCCAGCCGGTCGATTCGCGGCGTGAAAAGACGCGACAGCAGGCTGCGCTGGCCGTAGTCGAAGCTCTGCATCAACCGGGACAGGGCGCGCGACAGGTCCTCGAAACGTTCCGGGCCGGCATTGAGCGCGCCGAGCACGTCGATGAGCACGATCTGGCGGTCGAAACGCCGGAAGTGATTACGATAGAAGGGGCGCACGATGTGCTGCTGATAGTAAGCGAAGCGGCGCGCCAGGGTGGCGTATAGGCTGGTGTCGGGCAGGGCCGCCAGGGCCTCGGTAGTCCAGTCGTCGAGGCCGGGCAGGGGGAAGAACTGCAGCACCGGTGCCCCGGCCAGCTCGCCGGGCAGCAGAAAACGACCGGGCTGCAGGTCGGAGAAGCCGGCCTCGCGAGCGGCACGCAGTCCCTCGGCATAGCGTTCGGACAGTTCGGCGAGGCGTGTTTCATCGACCTCGCTGGCCGGGTCGAGATCTGCGATGGCGGCATGCCAATCGGCGAACAGCGCTCGCCGGGCAGGCCCGTCGCCCTCGCATTGCGTGCGGCTCCAACCGGCGAAGTCGTGATCGAGCAGCGGCAGGTCGAGCAGCCATTCGCCCGGATAGTCGAACAGGTCGAGCGTCAGTTCCGCGGTGTGGCCGCGCCACCAGTTGGCATGGGCACGGCGGTAGCGGATCTTCAGGCGCAACTCGCTGATGCCGCGGGTCGGCGTCGGCCAGCTCGGGGGATCGCCGTCGAGGGCCTGCATCGCCTGGTCATAGGGAAAGCGCGGCACGCCGAGGTCCTGCTGGGAGACGCGCTGGGCACCGAGCAAGCGCTGCTCGCGGGCGGCGGCCAGAAGGTCCAGTCGTGCCTCGAGGCCGGCGTGGCGGAGCTGGTCGACCAGCGAGGTGAGAAAGGCGGTCTTGCCGGCGCGTGAAAGCCCGGTGACCGCCAGTCGGAGCTGTCGGTCACGGCCGCGTTCGATCAGGTCCTGCAGGTCGCGTGTCAAATCCTGGGGCATTCAAGAGTCCGCCTGGCGTCCATGTCGTCAGCCTCTAATTTGTGGGCGATGGACGCGGAAGGCAAGACCGAGCAGCACCAGTGGCACGGCGCACAGCGGGATCAACACCACATTGAGCAGCGGCCAACCAAGGCTGGAGACTGCCGGGCCTGCCAGCAGGGCGGTGATGGCTACGGTGGAGAATACCAGGAATTCGTTGGCGGCCTGGGTGCGGGCCTTCTCGGCGGGGCCGTGCGCTTCGGTGAGCAGGCCAGTGGCCGGCAGGAAGGTGAAGTTCCAGCCCACGCCGAGCAGCACCAGGCCTGCATAGAAGCCGGCCAGTCCAGCATCGAGCTGGGCGGTCAGGGCGCTGGCGATCAGTAGCAGGCAGCCGCAGACGATCATGCGCGAGGCGCCAAAGCGGGCCGTCAGGCGGCCGGTCACGAAGGATGGCAGGAACATGGCCACCACGTGCCACTGGATGGTGGTCGAGACATGGTTGAAATCGTGGCCGGCCTCGGCCATCGCCAGCGGCGTGGCGGTCATGGCCAGGTTCATCACGCCGTAGCCGATCATGGCGCTGACTACTGCCAGCACGAAGACCGGCTGACGCACGATCTCGCCCAGCGGGCGCTGCTCGCCGGTGGTGGTGTCGTGGGTGCCGGCGGGCATGCGCACGAAGGCAAGCAATACCAAGGCACAGAGATAGAGTACACCGAGGCCGATGAAGCTGCCCAGGTAGGGCGTATCGGCCAGGCTATGGCTGTGCCGTGCCAGCCAGGGACCGAAGAAGGCCGCCAGCACGCCGCCACCCATCACCAGGCCGATGGCGCGGTCGCGCCCGCCTTCGGGCGCGGCCTCGACGGCGGCGAAGCGATAGAGCTGACCGAAGCCGATGCCGATGCCGATCAGCCAGGTGGCGACCAGGAACAGGTCGAAGCGTTGCGCGTGCAGGGCCAAGACAGCGAGGGCCGCGCCGGTTATGCCCATCAGGTTGCCGAGCACGAAGCCTCGTCGGCGGCCCAGCCTGGCCATGATCAGGGACGCCGGAATAGTGGCGCACATCAGCCCCAGCCATTGGGTTGCCACCGGGGCGGTGGACCAGGCGGGAGCCGGGGCGAGCTGGGCGCCGATCAGCGGCGAGACGGCGATCAAGAGGATATTGCCGCTCACCAGCAGGGCCTGGCAGAGCGAGAGCAGGGATACGGTCAGGGGCATGGAGCCTCCTCGGCGAGTGTCGTGTCGGAGTGGGTACCGAAGCGTTGGCGATAGACCGATGGCGAGACGCCGTACTGGCGGTGGAAGAGGCGCCGTAATTGTTCGGCGCGTCCCAACCGCCATTGGGCGGCCAATCGGTCGAGTGAAGGCGTGGCGCGGGCATCGAGCAGGTGCATTCGCGCCCCTTCCAGACGCAGCCGCGTCAGGTAGGCGCCGGGCGTGGTATCCAGGTGGCGCCGGAAGAGGCGTGAAAGGTGGCGAGGCGTGACGGACAGGTACGCCGCCATGCTCTCGAGATCATGATCGGCGGCGGGGTCGGCATGCAACCGGTCGAGCAGTTCCCGCAAGCGACCGGTGGCGCGTTGCTGATTCAAGAGCGCTTCGCTGAACTGAGCCTGGCCGCCGGGGCGATGCAGGAACATTACCAGTTCGCGGGCGACCTGGCCTGCCAGGGCCGCGCCGTGATCGGCCTCGACCAGTGAGAGAGCCAGGTCGATGCCGGCGGTGACGCCGGCGCTGGTGTAGCGTCCTCGGTCTTCGACGTAGAGGGCGTCGGGAACGACGTGAAGTCGTGGGTAGGTTCGAGCCAGGGCCGCGCAGTGTCGCCAATGGGTGGTGGCCTGGCGATCATCCAGCAGCCCGGCTTCCGCCAGCAGGAAGGCGCCGGTACAGATGGCCCCCAGCCGTCGGATGTCGGGCGCGAGCTCGCGCAATCCATCGATGTGATAGCGCTGTCGGCATTGGTGGAAGACGCCACTGCCGCCGGCGACCAGCAAGGTATCCGGCGTGCCGAGTGCCTCCAACCCCTGCCAGTCGAGCCCGGCCATCATCGTCAGGCCGCCGTTGGTGACCAGGGTGCCAGGAGAACGGGCGACCAGGTTGAGTTCGTACAGCGACCGGCCAGCGAGGGTGTTGGCGCTGGCGAAGACCTGCCAGGGGCCGGCGACATCGAGCACCTGGCAGTCGGGATAGGCGAGCAGCACCACGCGACGTGCATGGGGCGGTGAGGATGTCATGGGCAACTCCGAAATGTGACGCAGTGGCTTGAGTCTGGCGAAGGTAGGTGATGTCCACAATGACGGATATCCCACCGATAAGGACATGGTCGTGCCAAAAACGACGACGCCCCGCATGAAGGCGGGGCGTCGGGTCGTTCGAGGTCGTGGTGGTGTCAGCCGGCGAAGGCGGCGTACATGATGACGACCAGGATCACCAGGACGATGCCGACAGGTACCGCGCCCTTCCAGGGCGTGAGGTCGACTTCGCCACTGTCTTCGTGCACCCAGGCATCGGGGCGGGGACGCAGCTTGCCGATGACCAGCATGACCACCACCAGCAGCACGAAGACGGCGGCGACGAAGTGGAACTCATGCATGACCTGGGGCAGCTTGTCGAATGGCGGGATGAAGTAGCCGGCGAAGATCAGCAAGCAGCCACCGACCAGAGCGATCTTGGCGGCCATGGCCGGCACCCGGCGTGTCAGCAGGCCGACCAGCACCACCGCCAGGATCGGGATGAAGTAGATGGCATTCATCTTCTGCAGGTAGCCGAACAGGCTTTCCTGGCCGGCCAGTAGCGGCGCGATGGTCATGGCGATGACGGCCATGATCCAGCCGAAGATCTTGCTGGCGCGCACCACCTGCGCCTCGCTGGCGTCCTTGTTCAGCACCCCCTTGTAGAAGCCGAGGCTGAACAGGGTGGTGGTACTGTTCAGGGCCGAGTTGAAGGACGACAGGATGGCGCCGACCATTACCGCGGCGAAAAAGCCAGTCAGGTAGGGCGGCAGCACGTTGAACACCAGGTGGCCATAGGCCTCGTCGGCCTTGATGCCCTGGTCGGCATAGAGGTGATAGGCGATGATGCCGGGCAGGACCAGGTAGATGGGGCCGAGCAGCTTGAAGAACCCGGTCAGCAGCACGCCCTTCTGGCCCTCGGCGAGATTCTTGGCGGCAAAGGTACGCTGGATGATCTGCTGGTTGGTGGTCCAGTAGAAGACGTTGATCAGAAAGACGCCGGTGAACAAGGTGAAGAAGGGCACCTGCTGCTCGGCACCGCCGATGGAGTTCAGCTTGTCGGGGTGAGTCTGCTTGAGCGTCTCCCAGCCGGCCATGATACCGCTACCGTCGCTGATGGCCTGCAAGCCGAAATAGACGATGACGAAGCCGCCGACCAGCAGGCCGATACCATTGAGCGTATCGGACACGGCAACGGTGCGCAGGCCGCCGAACAGGGCGTAGAGCGAGCCGATCAGCCCGACCAGCCAGACGGTCAGCCACAGCAGGGTGGTATCGGACTGGATGCCCGTCAGGCCATGCAGATCGAGCATGCCTTGCAGCCCCATGGCCCCCGAATAGAGGATGATCGGCAGCAGGATCACCGCATAGGCGAGCAGGAAGATCACGTTGGTGATGCGTTGGGTGGCCTTGTCGAAACGGATTTCCAGCAGTTGCGGCACGGTGGCGATGCCACTGCGCAAAAAGCGCGGCAGGAAAAACAGCGCCAGCAGCACCAGGGCGATGACGGCGACCACTTCCCATGCCATCACGCTCAGACCATCGCTGAAGGCAGAGCCATTGAGCCCGACCATCTGCTCGGTGGAGAGGTTGGTCATCAACAGCGAGCCGGCAATCAATGGAAAGGTCAGGCTGCGACCGGCCAGGAAGAGCCCGTTGGTGCTCTTGTGATCGTCGCGGCGGGTGATCCGCCAAGTGATGAAGGCCACCAGACCCGTAAAGAACAGGAAGGAAGCGAGTGTCAAGGCATGCATGTCAGAAGATTCCGTAATCATCGGGGTTTATTGCCGTGTCGCTCGCGCCTTGCGAAGTCAAATTTCGTAAATTTACAGCGACGCAGGGAGTTTAGGAGCCTTGAAAGCATACGCCATACGCCTTTCGTCTAGTATGCTTCCGGGGTTGCCTTCCTTGTCGATGACGGCGAGCTGCTAAGCTGGATGACGGATCAGGAGGTCGTGAGGCAGGAGGGACAAGATGACGATGCAGGAAGGACCCGAGCGGGTGCTGGTCTTCTGGTTCGAGACGCTGGAGCCATCACAGTGGTTTCGCAAGGATTCGACCCTGGATGCCGAGATCGCCGGACACTTCGCCGACACGCTCGCGGCCGCGTTGCGAGGTGAGCTTTGGCATTGGCGTGAGACGCCCCGGGGCCGGCTGGCCGAAGTGGTCGTACTCGATCAGTTCTCGCGCAATATCCACCGCGATACGGCGCAGGCCTTCGCCGCCGATCCCGTCGCCCTGGTCCTGGCCCAGGAGGCGGTGGCCCGAGGCGATGATCAGGCACTCGAGCCCGGGGAACGCGCCTTCCTCTATATGCCGTACATGCACAGTGAATCGCGGGCCATACACGATGAAGCGCTGCGCCTGTTCGATCAACCCGGCCTGGAACGCAGCCTGTACTTCGAGCACCGCCATTGCGAGATTCTCGAGCGTTTCGGGCGTTATCCGCATCGCAATGCCATCCTGGGGAGGCAGTCGACGCCCGAGGAACTGGCATTTCTCGAACAGCCGGGGTCTTCCTTCTGACATCCCGGCAAGGCAACATCATTGACGCCACCAACCGGAAAGGAGAACGGCATGAGTATCATTGCATGGTTGATCATCGGAGGACTGGCGGGCTGGATCGCCGGCAACATCATGCGTGGCGGCGGTTTCGGACTGCTGGGCAACATCGGCGTGGGCATCGTCGGCGCGGTGGTCGGCGGTTTCCTGTTCAGCTTGCTGGGCCTGTCTTCCGGCGGTTTCATCGGTTCGCTGGTGACCGCCGTGGTGGGTGCTGTGGTCCTGCTATGGGTCATCGCCAAGGTCAGGAAAGCCTGACGTCGGTAGCTGGCCGGCATGAAAAAGCGCCGCCCTCATGGGCGGCGCTTCGTTTTTCGGGGCAGGTAATCTCTCCGGGCCAGGTAATGCCTCAGGCGGTAGCGGCCTGCTGGCCGGCCAGTTCCTTCAGGCAGGACTCGATGATGTCCAGGCCTTCCTCAAGGATCGCGTCCTCGATGGTCACCGGCATCAGGAAGCGAATGGTGTTGCCGTACATGCCGCAGGACAGCAGGATCAGGCCTTTCTCGCGCGCCTTCTTGCACAGCGCGCCGGCCAGATCGGCGTCCGGGGCATGCGAGGTCTTGTCGGCGACCACGTCGAAGGCGGCCATGGCGCCCATGTTGCGGGCGTTGTCGATACAGGCGAAGTCACGCTGCCAGGTGGCGAAGCGGCTGGCCAGCTTGTCGCCCAGGGCCTGGCTCTTCTCGAGGATGTTTTCCTGCTCGAAGACCTCGAGCACTGCCAGGGTCGCCGCGCAGGATACCGGGCTGCCGGTGTAGGTGCCGCCCAGGGAGTTGCCGCCGGAGGCGTCCATTACCTTGTCGGTGCCGACCACAGCAGAGATCGGCATGCCGTCGGCCATGCTCTTGGCCATGGTCATGATGTCGGGCTCGACGCCGCTGTGCTCGATGGCGAACAGCTTGCCGGTACGCCCGAAGCCGGACTGTACCTCGTCGATGATCATCAGGATGCCGTGTTCGTCACAGATCTCGCGGATCGCCTTGAGGAAGCTGGGCGGGGCCGGATAGAAGCCGCCTTCGCCGAGCACCGGCTCGAGCACGATGGCCGCGGTGTCCTTGGGGTTGGCGTCGGTCTTGAGCGCCATCTTCAGGCCGCGCAGGGCTTCGTCCTCGCTGACACCGTGGTAGGGCACGGGGAAGGGCGCGCGGAAGACATTGCCCGGCATGGTGCCGAAATCGGTGGCGTAGGGAGCCACCTTGCCGTTCATGGCCATGGTCATGAAGGTACGGCCGTGATAGCCGCCGTCGAAGCAGATCACGTTGTTCTTGCCGGTGGCGGCGCGTGCGACCTTGACGGCATTCTCCAGCGCCTCGGCGCCGGAGTTGGCTAGCATGACCTTGGCATGGCCGCGTACCGGCGTGACCTGGCTGAGCTTTTCGGCCACCTTCACGTAGCCTTCATAGGGCATCACCGTCTGGCAGGTGTGCATCACGCGGTCCAGCTGTGCCTTGACGGCCTCGACCACCTTGGGATGGCGATGGCCGATGTTGAGCACGCCGATGCCACCGGCGAAATCGATGAAGCGGTTGCCGTCGGCATCCCAGATCTCGGCGTTCTCGGCGCGATCGGCGAATGCCGTGGCGGGGCTGGCGGCACCGCTGGCGACATAGCGCTGCTTGAGTTCATTGAGCTGGGCGTTGTTCATGGCTGTCTCCTGGGATCGGAATTAAGAAGGCGATTACAAGCCGCCGACACAGACGTATTTTAGTTCAGTGTATTCATCCAGACCGTGGTGCGACCCTTCGCGTCCCAGCCCGGATTCCTTGACGCCGCCGAAGGGCGCCAGCTCGGTGGACAGGAGCCCCTCGTTGACCGCCACCATGCCATATTCCAGGGCTTCCATGACACGCCAGATACGGCGATAGTCGTTGGCATAGAAGTAGGCGGCCAGGCCGAATTCCGTGGCATTGGCCATGGCGATGGCGTCCTCTTCGGTGTCGAAGCGGAACACTGGCGCCAGTGGACCGAAGGTTTCCTCGGTGGCCACGCGCATGCGCTCGTCGACCTCGCCGATCACCGTGGGCTGGAAGAAGGTGCCACCCAGCTCATGGGGCTGGCCGCCGCAGATCAGTCGGCCGCCCTTGTCGAGGGCATCGGCGATGTGCTCGCGCACCTTGTCCACGGCGGCCTCGTTGATCAACGGGCCCTGGGAGACGCCTTCCTCCAGGCCGTTGCCGACCTGGAGCTCGGCGACGCGGGTGGCCAGCTTGTCGAGGAAGGCGTCGTAGACACCGGACTGCACCAGCAGGCGATTGGTGCACACGCAGGTCTGGCCCGAGTTGCGGAACTTGGAGGCCACGGCCCCTTCCACGGCAGCATCCAGGTCGGCATCGTCGAAGACGATGAAGGGAGCATTGCCGCCGAGTTCCATGGAGGTCTTCTTGACCGTGCCGGCACATTGGGCCAGCAACTGCTTGCCCACGGCCGTGGAGCCGGTGAAGGAGACCTTGCGCACCCGCGGGTCGGTGGTGAGCACCTCACCGATCTCGGCGGGGCGGGCCGCGGTCACCACATTGATGACACCTGCGGGGATGCCGGCTTCCTCGGCCAGTTGTGCCATGGCCAGGGCGGTCAGCGGAGTCGCTTCGGCGGGCTTGATCACCACTGTGCAACCGGCGGCCAGCGCTGGGGCGCACTTGCGGGTGATCATCGCCAGGGGAAAGTTCCAGGGCGTGATGGCGGCCACGACGCCGACCGGCTCGCGCAGCACCAGAAGGCGCTTGTCGGCGCCATGGCCGGGCAAGGTCTCGCCGGCCATGCGCTTGGCCTGCTCGGCATAGAATTCGACGAAGCTGGCGCCATAGGCGACTTCGCCGCGGGATTCGGCCAGGGGTTTGCCTTGCTCGCGGGTCATCAGCCGGGCGAGGGCATCCTGATTGGCCATGATAAGGTCGAACCAGGCGCGCAGCAGGGAGGCACGTTCCTTGGCGGTCTTGCGTCGCCAGTCGCGCCAGGCCGTCTCGGCGGCAGCCACGGCCTGGCGAGCGTCCTCGGCATCGAGATCGGGAATGTTGGCCAGCGTCTCGCCGGTGGCGGGATCGGTGACGGCGAAGCGACGTTCGGCATCGCGCCACTGGCCGGCTACGTAGGCCTTGTCGATGAGCAACGGGATATCGGCGTTCATGGGAAGACTCGCTTGGATGACTATCTTGTTTGACGAGTGTGCATTATTTAAAACATCTCGCCAAGCCCCGCGTCGTCTTTCCCGAGGCGATCTTTCTGGCAGGGAAGTCGAGCATCGGCGCGACGCCCGGTTTCCGTTACACTGTGTCGCCGAATTCACAGGGGCGCGTCGTGCGTTCCCCGAACCTGACGTATGGCGAGGTGTGCCTTGGTCGATCCCTTGAATGCCTGGTGGGCCCAGCAACTGGTGTTGTGCGGTTGGGCCTTCGCGCCTGATCCTCTTGCGCTCGAGCCGGAAGTGGCGCGCTCTCGCCTGGCGAGCCTCGAGGTCGTCGACCGGGGGGAGCTTGGTTGGCGCCTGCTGGAGGCGCTGGACAGCGCTCATCCCGATCCGGCCCGGCTGCTGGCTGGTCTGGAAGTGGCGGCCTTGGCTGGGGCGGCTGGGTGGTTGAGCGAGTCTCGGGCCCGGCAGTGGGGCCAACGCCTGGCCGAGGAAGTGCATGCCCACCATGTCAGCCTGGAGGATTGGCTGGCAGCGTTGCGTCGTGCGCGGAACGATGAAGGCTGGGTACACGGTGACGACGGTTTCGCCGACGCCTGCGAGGCCTTGGCCACTCTGGAGAGGGATGGCGACGGCGTGACCTGGGAAATGCTGCGTGACTGGCTGCTTGCCAATCGACAGGCATTGGCATTGTGGCCGGACGAGCCCGAAGCGCGGGTGTGGCGGCTGCGGGCCGCCTTCAGCCCGATCCTGGAAGCCTCGGCGAGCACGCTGGACTGGCAGGGTCTCGAGGCCTGGCTGGCCGAGGCCTGGCAGGTGACGGGGCGTGATGAGCTGATACGGGTGCTCTTGTGGCTGGGTGCCCAGGGCGATCGGCAGGCCTGGGATCTGGATGCCAACCGGCTGCGCGAGGCCGATGCGGAGGCGCGTCGGCGCTGGCACGCCGGTCTGGCGCCGCGCGATCGTGAGGCCGGTCGTGTCCTGCTGGAATTCGTGGAAAGGGGCGAGCTACTGGAATGGGCCGCCTGGGACTGGTTGCGGCTGATCGACCTGGCCTGGGCCGGGGCCTGCCTCGGCTGGCTGGCCGACGACGAAGCCCGGGACATCGCCTTGCACGGCGCGGATCTCATCCTGTGCCGCTACAGCGATTGGCTGGCGCTTGCCCGGGCCTATCAGCGGGGGCGGAGCCTGTTCGAGGGACGGGATCTCCTGGGCGACTTCGAGGCCGATTGGCGACTGCTCCTGCATGCCCCGGCGAGTCCCTGGAAGCCGGTCCTGCAGGAACTGATCGATGCCGACTTGCTGGACGCCGCGCGAGCGCGCATACGCGACTGGCGTCGCGACCCGCGCCATTGGATCCTGGCGCTGGCAGCGGTGCGGGAACCCGAGCTGGCGATGCGCCAGGGGGTGGCGCCGAGCCTGTCGCCGGCGCGGCGCGAAGACGCGCGAGGCTACCTGGCTGAAACCCTTGACCTGCATGCCGATGAAGGCGTGGAGGCGCTGGCCCGTTACTGGTTGCCGGCCCAGGCCCATCACCTCAATCAACTCGCGGCGGATGCAGCCCACGGCGCATTGCCGTCATCGAGAACGCCCTTCGGTCAGGTCGCGGGTGACGACCTGGCCGGGCGCGATGCCCTGGGGCGTGCCAGCCGTCATGCCGCGACCATCCACATGGCGGAGAAATTTGCGTTCCATCTGCAGATGGCCATGGACAGCGAGTGGTTCGAGCGCTCCGACCTGGCGGAACTGGCGGCGGCGCTGCAGGGCTCCTTGTGCCGCTTCTATCCCGATGCCCGCCGCTTGTTGTCGGCCTGGGCGCAGTGGGAGGCCTTGTTGCCCGAGCCCGAGCAGCCGTCCCTGACGGCGGAGATCCTCTGGCATCGTGACGATCCGGGTAGTCTTTTTCACTGGCTCGACTGGCGGGGTGGCGCGTGGCGTGAACCGGGGCCGCGCCCGGGACTCAGCCAATTCACTGCCATGGCCCTGGTCGGTCCGCTCAACAGTGCCATCTGGAGCCTGCCGCAGCCGGAGAGCGAACGCGAATGTGCTTCGATACGGGAGTGGGTGGACGGCCACTACGCCGTGAATGGTCCCGAAGGTCTGGCGGAATTCATCGATTACCTGCTGGAGGTCGGGGATCGTCAGGAGTACCAGATCAACTATGCGCCTTATACCCTCAATCCGGCGCGCCTTGCCTCGGAGATCGCGACCCTGGAAAGCGATGAATGCGGAGAGGAGGAGCGTAATCACCTGTTGCGCCTGAAGCGCGTGCGGGACAACGAGGATGGCTGCAACGATCTGGACCTGACGGCCTGGGATCTGGCCCAGGCAGTGGATCTTGCCATTGCCGGTCGGCAGCTGGACTGGCTGGGCGAGGCAGACTTCCTGTCCCGGCTGCGACGCGCCCATGCCCTGGCGGCCAGTCATTACGGGGGCTGGGAGGAGTACGCGCGAGGCCTCTATGCCGGTTTTTCCTTCTTCATGGGGGAGACCCCCGAGCGCGAGGCCTTTCTGGGCGGCTTTCGCCAGGCCCTGGCGAGCTGGCTCGCCGCCGCGCCGCCGCTGGCGGGGCCTTGGGCGAGTCTGGATTTTCCCGGTGCGCGTCCGCGCCATTGGGCGCCGATGCATGTGGATACCCTGCCGGGAGACGAGCGATTGCTGCATTGATCGTCCGTCGGCGAAAAATTGTTAAATACTGGCATGTATAAGTCGTTGTTCTTGGCTATTATGCAAAAAATGTCTATTCTGAGACGCTATAAGTCCATCCGCGCATGATCGAATCCGATCGGGCATCGGCGGTACCGAGAAAGTTGGCAATACCACAACGATGGCTTCCCGGGCGGTGAACCCGGGCCATGGGCCGATGTGCAATGCCGGATGGCCGGTTCCGGGCCGGGTCGCACGAGACTCGGCAAGCCAAGCGCACCATCAAGGGAGTCTGACAGGGTGAGGGAACAGGGATGATCAACCCGACGTCGCGTCGCCTCGTTTCCGTAGCGTTGTCGTGTGTCATGCTGGCGGGCTGTGCCGCCTCGGGAGGTTCCTCGTCGCCGGACGAGCCGGTGGACAACTACTTCGCTCGCGATCTGCCGGGGTTGCCCGAGGGGTATGGCCCGATGATGTCGCCGGCGGACAATCCCATCCGGCAGGCACGACAACTGGGCAATCCGCCTCCCACCCTGATCCGCCAGGCTCTGCTGGCCCAGCACGAGCGCTGGCTGGGCACGCCCTATCGATTGGGCGGCACCTCGCGTCGTGGCGTCGACTGTTCGGCGCTGGTGCAGAATATCTTTGCCGATACCTTTCGCCTCGAGATACCACGCACCACGGCTCGCCAGATCCATGAGGGGCGTCGCGTGTCGCGTGACGAGCTGCGCCCCGGCGACCTGGTGTTCTTCCGTCCTCCCGGGGCCTATCGTCATGTGGGCATCTATGTTGGCGACGGTCGCTTCCTGCATGCCTCGACATCTCGGGGTGTCAAACTCTCCTCCCTGGATAACCCGTACTGGCAGCGCTATTACTGGCAGAGTCGGCGAGCCCTGGATACCCAGCATCTGGCGCAGCGTCTCGACAGCAGCGTGATCGCCTCCAGCGAAGGGTGAAGGCTGCCTAGCGGTTGGCGACCACGAAGTCGACGAAGGCCTGTTCCGCCCGGGACAGGTAGGCGCCTTCGGCCCAGGCCAGCGACAGATCCATCCAGCTCGGTGGGTCGAAGGAGACAGCCACCAGTTCGGGTTCCTCCACGACGCGCCGCAGGAAGGTGGTGATGCCGAAGCCGCGGCGTACGATCGCCTTGGTCAATGGAATCAGGTTCGATTCGAAGGCGATGTTCGCTTCGGTGGCGCAACGCGCCGACAAGGCATCGATGAATTCGCGATGGAAGTAGCCGTCCTGGAACAGCACCAGCGGCTCGGCGAAGAACGCTTCGGGCGTCACGGCGTCGTGTTCGGCGAAGGGGTGTTCCCGAGGCACGCAGACGACCATTTCCTCTCGTGTCAGGTGGCGCCTGGCCAGGTGCCGGCTGGCACCGTCATCGATGACCACGCCCAGGTCCAGCTCGCCACTGGCGATCATGTGCTGCAAGCGTCGCGCGCCGGCTTCCACCACGGTTAGCCGGATGCCGGGATGCCGTGCCTTGAAGCCCATCAGCAAGGGCGGGAAATAATAGGATCCGAGCATCGAGGGAATGCCGATGCGGACCTCGCCCTTTACCAGGTCGTGCAGCTCGCGCATGGCAAGGTGGGTGGTTTCGGCGCGCTCTAGCAACTGGCGGGCATGGTCGACCAGTGCTTCGCCCTCTGGCGTGAGGGTAATGCGGCGCTCGTGGCGATGGAACAGGGTCAGCTCGAGACGACGCTCCAGGTTGGCAATGGATTGACTCACCGCCGACTGGGCAATGTGCAGTTCACGGGCGGCGGCCCCGAAACCGCTTTGGTCGACGACGGTCAGGAAAATCCGCAGGGCGCGAAGGTCGAAGGGCAGGTTCATAAGTCTTGGTGATGGATGCCATCAGAATATTCTGTTTGGCTTATCATGGTAACCGGATGATCATGGCCACCCAAGCCGGAGGTAGTCATGATCGTCGTTCGTAGCCGTGCCTGGTGGCGCGCGACCCTGGCCTTGTGCCTGGGATCCTTGCTGGTGTTTCTCAATCTCTATGTCCCGCAGCCGTTGCTGCCGTTGATGCGTGAGGCATATGGCATCTCGACGCTCGTTGCCAGCCTGGCGATGTCCGTCTCGACGCTGTCCCTGGCCGCGGCGCTGCTGGTCTTCGGCCCCTTGTCGGATGCCATCGGGCGTGCGGGCATCATGCGTCTGACGTTGCTGCTGGCTGGATTGCTGTCGGTGGTGCTGGCCTGCGTAGCGGCGCTTGCGCCGAACTTCGAGCTCTTGCTGGTCCTGCGTGCCGTGCAGGGGTTCGTGCTCGGTGGGCTGCCGGCGGTGGCCATCGCCTGGATGGGAGATGAGTTCGAAAAGCCTGCCCTGTTGTCGGCCGTTGGGCTGTATATCGGTGCCAATACCCTGGGAGGTATCGGCGGGCGCATGATCGGCGGCACGGTGGCCGAGGTGGGCGGCATCTCGGCCAGTTTCCTCACGGTAGGGTGCCTGACGCTGGTCGGGGTCGTCGTGTTCTGGCGCCTGCTGCCGCCGGCACGATGCTTCCAGGCGCGCCGTTTTCGCTTGCGCGAGGCACGGGCCGGGTTGGCAGCCCATCTGCGCAATCCCATGCTGGTGGGCGCCTATCTACTGGGTGGGCTGAATTTCCTGATCTTCATCAATCAATACAGCTACATCACCTTCCGGTTGGCACAGCCTCCCTTCGAGCTGGGGGAAAAATGGCTTGGCCTGCTGTTCCTGACGTATCTCAGCGGAACCTTTGGCTCGGCCCTTTCCGGTCGTCTTTCGCGTTCGCTTTCCCAGCCTGCCTGCATGGCCTTCGGCATCCTGTTGCTGATGCTGGGCACGGCCGTGACGCTGGCCGATCGGCTGCCCTTGATCCTGGCGGGCCTGACTGTCAATGCCTTCGGTTTCTTCCTGGCCCATTCGATGGCATCGAGCTGGGTGGGGCGTCACGCAGAGCAGGACCGGGGCAGTGCCTCGGCCTTGTATCTGGTGTTCTATTACACTGGGGCGAGCCTGGGAGGCTTCTGGCTGGAGCCTTTCTGGTGGCTGGGGGAGTGGATGGGCGTGGTGCTGGGGTCTTGGCTGGTGCTGGCCGGCACTTTCGCGATCGCCTGTTGGCTGCGCCGCGGTGAACGCCGTCGGGCGGCCGTGAACGAGCCGGCCCGGGCCGGAGGCACGGTTCAGGGAGGTGTGCTGGCTTCAGCCTCGTCGCCCCAGATTTCCTCGAGGCGCTCCGAGCGTCCGCAGGCTGACTTGTAGAACTGGTAGCGCAGGGGGTTCTTGTCGTAGAAATTCTGATGGTAGGTCTCGGCCGGGTAGAAGGCTTCGAAGTCGCTGATCTCGGTGGCGACCTCACGATCGAAGCGTTCGGCCACTGCCTGTCGACTGGCCTCGGCCAGTTGCCGTTGTTCGGCATCCATCGGGAAAAGAGCGCTGCGATAGGAAGGCCCCTCGTCGCAGAATTGCCGGTCTTCGGCGAATGGATCGACATTGCGCCAGAAGACGTGCAGCAGGGTGGCATAATCCACTCGCTCGGGGTCGTATTCGACCTTGACCGCCTCGGCGTGGCCGGTGCCGCCGGCGACCACCTGGTCATAGCTGGGATTGGCCACCTCGCCGCCGCTGAAGCCCGAAGTGGTGGACACCACGCCTTCGACCTTGTCGTAGGCTTCCTCGACGCACCAGAAGCAGCCAGCCGCAAAGACGGCGTTGGCCGTATCGGTGTCGTCGGCCACGACGGGTGAGGCGAAGCCGGCGATCAGCAGCAGCGACGAGAGTCGCGACGGGATTGGCATGATGAGGTTCCTCGGGCGGGGGCATGGCAGAAAAGTCGGGTGTCTTGTGGATTCGATGCCCATATGATGTCAGGGTTCCGTATACCCCCTGTCCAGGGGGAGCCATCGTTATGTCTATCGTCCAGGGTGTCATCGGCGTGAATCCGGGCGTTCGGAGGCTATCTTGACCAACAAGCGTCGCCTGTTGCTGCTGGCGGTGATCGTCGTGGCCATCGTGGCCTTTTTCGTGAGCGGTGCCGATCAGTACCTGAGCCTGGACGTGATCAAGTCCCAGCAGGCGCGTTTTCATGCCTGGTTCGAGGCCAGGCCCGTCACCGCGGTGGGGGCTTTCTTCGCCCTCTATGTGGTCATGGCCGCACTCTCGTTGCCGGGCGCTGCGTTGCTGACGTTGCTGGGCGGTGCGCTGTTCGGCCTGGGCTGGGGACTGGTGATCATTTCCTTTGCCAGCAGCCTGGGGGCGACCCTGGCGGCATTGATCGCGCGAACCTTGGCCCGGGAGCCGCTGGAACGACGCTTTGCCCGGCAACTGGAGCGCATCAATGCCGGTATCCAGCGGGAGGGCGCCTTTTATCTCTTCACGCTGCGGCTGATTCCGTTGTTCCCGTTTTTCGTCATCAACCTGGTGATGGGGCTGACGCGCATGCGTCTGGTCACCTTCTACTGGGTCAGCCAGCTCGGCATGCTGCCCGGCACGGCGGTCTACGTGAATGCGGGCCGTGAACTCGGGGAACTGACGTCCTTGTCGGGCATCCTCTCGCCGACCTTGATCGGGGCTTTCGTGCTGATCGGTATATTCCCTTGGCTCGCCAGGATGCTGGTGTCATGCGTCGAGCGTCGCCGGCTGAATCGGCGCTTCGCTCGGCCGTCCGCTTTCGAGCAGGATATCGTGGTGATCGGCGGTGGTTCGGCGGGCCTGGTGGCGAGCTACATCGCCTCGGCTGTCGGGGCGCGGGTTGCCCTGGTCGAACGCGAGCGCATGGGTGGCGATTGCCTGCATACCGGGTGCGTGCCGTCCAAGGCCTTGATCCGGGCTGCCCGGGTGGTCGCGGAGGCGCGGGATGCGTCGCGCTATGGGGTGCGAGTCGGTGAGCCGGAAGTGGACTTCGCCGAGGTAATGGCCCATGTGCACCGGGCCGTCGAGACGGTGGCGCCGCATGACAGCCGCGAGCGCTATGAAGGCCTTGGGGTCGAGGTGGTCGAGGGCGAGGCCCGCCTCGAGGATCCCTGGCGGGTTCGGGTGGGCGAGCGGCTGATCACCACACGGCATGTCATCATCGCCACTGGTGCACGGCCTCGCATACCATCGCTGCCGGGCATCGAGCGTCTCGATGTGCTGACATCGGACAATCTCTGGTCGCTCGAGTCGCTGCCGGCTCGTCTGGTGATTCTCGGTGGCGGCCCCATCGGTTGCGAGTTTGGTCAGAGTTTCGCGCGGCTGGGCAGCCGGGTCATCCTGATCGAGAGCGGCGAGCGGCTGCTGCCGAAGGAAGACGACGAAGTGTCAGATGCGCTGGTGGCTCGATTGGTCGAGGAGGGCGTCGAGGTTCGGCTCGGAACGCTGGCGCGGCAAGTGGTGGAGCAGGGGGGCGGCCATGCCCTGGAGGTTGAGAGTGGAGGGCGCGTCGAGACGTTGACATTCGATCGACTGCTGGTGGCAGTGGGGCGACGCGCCGAGGTTTCCGGCCTGGGATTGGAGGCGCTGGGCGTCGAGTTGCGAGAGGATGGCACCTTGTCGGTGGACGAGACATTGCGCTCGGTCTTGCCCAATGTCTGGGCCTGCGGTGACGTGGCCGGCCCCTATCAACTGACGCATGCCAGTGCCCATCAAGCCTGGCATGCTGCGGTCAATGCCCTGTTCGGTGAGTTCCGGCGTTTTCGGGTCAGTTATCGGGCATTGCCGGCGGTGACCTTCACCGACCCTGAGGTGGCACGGGTGGGGCTCAACGAGCGCGAGGCGCAGGCACGCGGCCTGGCGCATGAGGTGACGCGCTATGGATTGGACGAACTGGATCGTGCCATCGCCGATGGACGCCGCGAAGGCTTCGTCAAGGTGCTCACGACGCCGGGCAAGGACCGCATCCTGGGCGTGACCATCGTCGGGCATGGGGCCGGCGAAATGCTGGCCGAATTCACCCTGGCGATGACGCACGGTATTGGCCTCGACAAGCTGCTCGGCACCGTGCATCCCTATCCGACCCGCTCCGAGGCAGTGAAAGCCACGGCCGGGGCCTGGAAGAACGCCCACAAGCCGGAGCGGGTGATTGCCTGGCTCGGCCGCTATTTCGCCTGGCGACGTCGCTGAGATATCCATTGCAGCAAGGAGGAAGCATGCTCGATCGCTGGACCATGCCGTTGACCCAGACCCCCTTGCGCTGGATGGCGGAGCGCTTGGCACGTTCCAGCGTGCAGCCTGATCAGGTGACGCTGGCAGCCTTCGTGATCGGCATGCTGGCGTTGCCGCTGCTGGCGTGGGAGGCCTATCCGGCGGCCTTGGCGATGATTCTGCTCAACCGACTGGGGGATGGCCTGGATGGCGCGCTGGCGCGGCTGACCGGCAGTGCCAGCGATGCCGGCGGCTTTCTCGACATCGGTCTCGATTTCGTTTTCTATGCGGCGGTAGTGCTGGGCTTCGTGCTGGCCGATCCCGCAGTCAATGCGCTGCCTGGCGCTTTCCTGTTGTTCTCGTTCATCGGGACCGGGACGTCCTTTCTGGCCTTCGCGATCATGGCTGCTCGCCATGAACTGGAGAGACCCCGCTTCCAGCGCAAGGCTTTCTATTATCTGCATGGCTTGACCGAGGGCACCGAGACGGTGCTGGCGCTGGTGGCCTTCTGCCTGTGGCCCGGGCAATTTCCGGTGCTGGCGACCCTGTTTGCCGTGGCTTGTCTCGTCACGACCGCGACGCGACTGTGGGGCGGGTATCGGACCCTGGCGGTGTTGTCCGGGAAAGGAAGCTGATGCCGTCAGCGGGCCGGCGCCGGGAGGTCAGCAAAGGGGCACGACACGAGGATGCCAAGCAGGGAATAGAGGGAAAGGCGGAAGGGGATACAAAAAGGGAGCGACCCGTCGGTCGCTCCCGATATCGAACCATCGGCCCGGCGGGGCAAGCACTCAGTGCTCCTGGTCGCCCTCGCCATGCACATGGCCATGTTCGATTTCTTCCTGAGTGGCCTCGCGGACCTCGGCGATCTCGACGTCGAAGTTCAGCTGCTGGCCGGCCAGCGGATGGTTACCATCGACGGTGACAGTGTCGCCTTCGACCTTGGTCACGGTGACCATCAGCGGTCCACCCTGGGTCTGGGCCTGGAACTGCATGCCGGGTTCCACGTTCTCGACGCCCTGGAATGCATCCCTCGGGACTTCCTGCACCAGCTGCGGCTGCACTTCGCCGTAGCCTTCCTCCGGCTTGACCTGGGCCTGGAGCTTGTCGCCAGCGGCACGACCTTCCATTTCCTTCTCGAGGCCCGGAATGATGTTGCCGGCGCCATGGAGATAGGTCAGCGGCTCACGACCCTCTGAGCTGTCCAGCACTTCACCTGCATCGTTGGTCAGGGTGTAGTGAAACGCGACAACCGAATTTTGCGCAATCTGCATTGATGAACCTTTGGTGAGTGCATGTAAGATAGCATGGTAACGTGGGATCTCAGGTTCTGTCAGTGGCACTGGCGATTTTTCAGGTTATCGTGCGTGCGCCTGAGTCGTATTCACGTCGTGGGCCGCCGGTTGCGTGGCGTGGCGGGCGGGGATACCCTTTGGACACAGAATTTTCCCGCTCTTCCCGACCTGTTGTGGAGAACGTCATGCTCGTGACCTTGATCTGGGTGATCGCCTTCGCCGTGATCCTCATGCTGTGCCTGAAACGCTGGGAGGCTTCCGTCAGTGGCGTTCTGGACAAGCTGCTGCCCGATATCCTGCGCAGCGAGGACGATCGCTGGGTCTGGTGCCCCGCCATTGCGGTGCTGGGTGCGACCGCGATCGTAAGCCCCGTGGACATGCTGCTGACGCTGTTGATCATTGCCCTGCTGGCCCTGGTCGGTGGCAAGCTGGTCTGCTGGGCAATGAAAAAGGTCGATTTTCACTGACGCCGCGTGATGGTTGACGAAAAAGGGCCCGCCATTGTGGCGGGCCCTTTTTCGTATGCCGCGAGGTTGGTTCAG
The DNA here is from genome assembly GCF_001662305.1 of Halomonas caseinilytica. Classification (GTDB taxonomy): domain Bacteria; phylum Pseudomonadota; class Gammaproteobacteria; order Pseudomonadales; family Halomonadaceae; genus Halomonas; species Halomonas caseinilytica. The sequence goes on along the minus strand of NZ_BDEP01000004.1, from coordinate 182,044 downwards.
TAGGGCGCCACGCTGACGTTGCGGCCAGTGCCGATCAGGCGTACTTGTTGACCGACCTGGAAGTTCTGATCCGCTTTCTGCACGACGACGACCTGCTCGCCGTTGTTCTTGCGAATCTCGAGCTCCATTGCATTGATCCGGTTGGAAGACTCCTCGATCTTGGTGCCGGCCACGGCACCGCCGATGGCGCCGGCTGCCGTGGCGAGCTGGCGTCCGGAACCGCCGCCGATCTGGTTGCCGAGCAGGCCGCCGATGATGGCGCCACCACCACTGCCGAGCAGGCCGCCGGCGCGGCTGTCGGCCTGGATCTGCACTGGGCGGATGGCCGTGATGGTACCCAGGGTAACCTCCTGGGCGGATTTCGCCTGGTTGCCGGAGTAGACATTGCCCGAGTAGGGCGATGTGTTGGCGCAACCGGCGAGCGTGAGGGTGCTCAGGACAAGTACGGGAAGAAGACGCTTCATGTGTGACCTCCTTGCCAAATGGCGTGCGTGACGGCGGCGTTGGCCGATAACCTGCTGTCGGGAAACGGCAAACGATGAATGGATTCGTCTCCGAGTCTATCTCGGAGGTATGAATTTGACCAGCGGCCGGCGAAGTCGTGCGTTTCGGTGGTCGGCATCTTCGTCAAGACGCCCACCCCGCCGTCGGGCCGGGATGGGCGTCTTGACGTCTTGCGATGAATGGGAAGGCGCCTTCACTCTTCCTCGTGCAGCGGTTGGGCATCGCCGGAGAGGACCTCATCCCAGGCATCGTCGAGCGAGTAGCCCACTCGATTGTCGATGGTATCGATGACCTTGACGGCGTGTTGCAGAGACTCTCGATTCCCCTTCAGGGCCAGCACCAGTTTGGCGAGGTCCTGCTTGCTGAACGTGCTGGCCATGAGGTCGGCTTGTTGGCTCAGTTCGATGCAGTTCATGTGTAACACCTCTTGATAGGGTCATCCACTGACTGGGTGGCGTCTCGAGCGAGTTCGCCATCCGTGATGACATGGTCGTGTCTTGCTACTCATGTCGGGCCGGGTAAGCGCCCGATGCTGCAGTTGCGAAATGGTCACAAGCGTGGAAGACCATCGCCTCTGGCGCCTGGATCATCAATGAAAGCGCCGTGGTTCGTAGCTCAGGGCAGAGTCGCGGATCGGGGTAACGAAACGCTGGCCTGCACTGTGCCTTGACTATGGTGCAGGACAGCAAAACCGACAATGCCTCCTTGGGGGCACTCCCGGTTGTAACTCGACTACATGGGGCCCCAAAGCCGAGCGTCGCTGTTGGTGAGTTTCACGGAGTCGCGTGAGCCGACACGAAAAAGGGGAGGCGAAAGCCTCCCCGAAGGTGTTGTCGATGGGGGGTCAGCCGAACTGGTTCATGGTGTTGGCCTTGCCGCCGGCCTTGAGTGCGGCTTCGCCGTGGAAGAACTCCTTGTGGTCGTCGCCGATGTTGGAACCGGCCATGTCCTGGTGCTTGACGGTGGCGATGCCCTCGCGGATCTCACGACGCTGCACGCCTGACACATAGGCCAGCATGCCTTCTTCGCCGAAGTAGCCGCGCGCCAGGTTATCGGTGGACAGGGCGGCGGTGTGATAGGTCGGCAGGGTGATGAGGTGGTGGAAGATACCCGCCTCGCGGGCAGCGTCGCGCTGGAAGTTCTGCGTCCATTCGTCGGCGAGCTGAGCCAGTGGCGTGGCATCGTACTTCTCGTTCATCAGGTCGGCGCGATCGTAGTCGCTGACGTCCTTGCCTTCGGCCTCCCAGGCGTCGAACACCTGCTGGCGGAAGTTCAGGGTCCAGTTGAAGGAGGGCGAGTTGTTGTAGACCAGCTTGGCATCCGGGCAGACCTCGCGGATGCGGTCCACCATGCCCTTGATCTGGCCGACATGGGGTTTTTCGGTCTCGATCCACAGCAGGTCGGCGCCGTTCTGCAGGCTGGTGATGCAGTCCAGCACCACGCGATCCTCGCCGGTGCCCGGCTTGAACTGATAGAGACCGGAAGCCAGGCGCTTGACCTTGACCAGCTTGCCGTCCTGCTTGATCACCACATCGCCGTTGGCGATATCGTCCGCGGAGGTGATCTCGTCACCATCGAGGTAACGGTTGTACTGATCGCCGAGGTCACCGGGTTCGCGGCTGACGGCGATCTTCTGGGTCAGTCCGGCACCCAGGGAATCGGTGCGGGCGACGATCACGCCATCTTCCACACCGAGTTCCAGGAAGGCGTAGCGCACGGCGTTGAGCTTGGCGATGAAGTCTTCGTGCGGCACGGTGACCTTGCCGTCCTGGTGGCCGCATTGCTTCTCGTCGGAGACCTGGTTCTCGATCTGCAGGCAGCAGGCACCGGCCTCGATCATCTTCTTGGCCAGCAGGTAGGTGGCCTCGGCGTTGCCGAAGCCAGCATCGATATCGGCAATGATCGGCACCACGTGGGTCTGGAAGTTGTCGATCCTGTCGAGCAGCTCCTTGCTTTTCAGTTCGTCGCCGGCCTGCCGTGCGTTATCCAGTTCCCGGAAGAGATGATTGAGTTCACGGCTATCGGCCTGGCGCAGGAAGGTGTAGAGCTCCTCGATCAATGCCGGCACGCTGGTCTTTTCGTGCATCGACTGGTCGGGAAGCGGTCCGAACTCGGAGCGCATGGCGGCGACCATCCAGCCGGAAAGGTAGAGGTAGCGCCCCTTGGTTTCACCGAAGTGCTTCTTGATGGAGATCAGCTTCTGCTGGCCGATGAAACCATGCCAGCAGCCCAGCGACTGGGTGTACTTCGAGGTGTCGGCGTCGTAGGCGGCCATGTCCTCGCGCATGATGGCGGCGGTGTAGCGTGCAATGTCCAGACCGGTCCGGAAGCGGTTCTGCAGCCGGAGACGCGCGGCGTGATCCGGGTTGATATTGTCCCACTTGCCGCACTGGGCTTCACGCTGTTGGGCCAGTGCCTGACGCTCGTCGTTGAAAGCTGCCATGAGTGATCCTCTGGTTTCGAGTTCAAGGAACTGCTGCTGAGTCACGCTTGTGCTGCAACTGCGAAATTCTGTCGCCTTTCGTGGTGATTGACGGGTGGATTTCCACGTCCAGGTCGACATATGACAAGTGATCTTGCTATGCCTCCTGACGACAAGAAGGATCGCTACGGAGGTGTTGGGTCACTTGCCTTGAGGGTCACTATGGTCCCGTATAGCGGGCTTTCACCATTGGTATTTGGGGGGAGAGAGCGTTGTAGCTCGACTACAGAACCCCTTTGAGAGGCCGGGATTCTGTAGTCATCTTTCCGCGAAGGAGGTAGAGAAGGGGAATCAGTCGTCGAGGAAAAGCGTCATGTTGCGATGCGGAATTCCGGCGTCCAGAAAGGTGTCACCATGGGCCTGGAAACCGAGTCGTTCGTAGAAGGGCAGTGCCTGAATCTGAGCGGCCAGGGCCACGCTGGTATCGCCGCGACGTTGTGCCGAGGCGATGGCGGCTTTCATCAGGGCAAGGCCGACGCCGAGCCCTCTGGCGTCCTGCAGTACGGCTACCCGGCCGATGTGTCCGTCGGGCAGCAGTCGCGCAGTGCCCAATGCCTTGCCGGTATCGTCGAGCGCCAGGAAATGCCGGCACTCAGCATCGCGGCCGTCCCATTCCTCCTCCGGTGGCACGGCCTGTTCGTCGATGAAGACACGACGCCTGATGTCACCGGCGGCCTCGCCGAATTCTTCCCAGTCACCCTCGCGAATTTGCACTGCCTGTGTCATGGCATTCATTCCTCATCGGGTTGCGCCCAGTCGAGGCTGCCGGCATCGAGCAGATGCGTCAGGACGCGCGGCGCCTCGGGGTAGTCCAGTAGACGGGCATCGAGCATCGCGGTGCCGGCCAGTTCACGGGCCAGGGCCGCGGGGCAGTCGATGCCATCGCCATCGACGAACAGAGTGGCACGCTCGTCGTCCAGGGCACGCCAGGCGAAGCGCGAACCGAGGCTGCGTTCCAGGCACTCGCCGGCTTGTAGCGCGGCGACAAGCTCGTCTTCCTCGGTGGGCGTCTCGTTGGGCACCAGCTGATCGACATACTTGGGCTGGGTCATGACACGACCGAACCATTGTGCCATCTGGTCGGGGTCGTCCAGCGTCTCGAGAATCAGGGCACGCATGCGGGCCAGCGAGGCATCGTCGAGTTGGGCGGGATCCTCGGGGGGCTCCATGCCGGCATCGGCGTAGCGATGCGAGGCGGGGAGCTGTTCGCCGAGATAGTCGGCGAAGGACGTGATCGCTTCGTCCGCCGACGGCGCACGGAAGCCGACCGAGAACGTCAGGCAGTCATCGGATTGGCTGACACCGTGATGTGCCCAGCCCGGCGGGAGGTAGAGCATGTCGCCGGGCTCCAGCACCCAGTCCTGGCCGGGTTGAACCTCAAAACGTTCGAGGATGCGCAGGTCGATGCCGGCGATGATCGGGGCATCTTCCGGCACGCGGCCGCCGAGCTGCCAGTGGCGTTGACCACTGGCCTGCAGCAGGAAGACATCGTACTGATCCACATGGGGGCCGACGCTGCCGCCCGGTGGGGCATAGCTGATCATGATGTCATCGAGCCGCCAGCGGGGCAGGAAGTCGAAGCACTCGAGCAGTTCGGCCACCTCGGGGACGTAGTGATCCACCGCCTGGACCAGCAGTGTCCAGTCCCGTTCGGGAAGCCGGGCGAAGGTGGCCTCGTCGAAGGGGCCGTGGCTGACTTGCCAGGGACCTTCGGGCCCATGTTCCTCGACCAGGCGCGCCTCGACGTTGTCCTCGCAGGCCAGCCCTGCCAGTTCGTCGGGCGAGAGTGGGCTTTCGATATCGGGAAAGGCGCCACGGATCAACAGTGGTTGCTGTTGCCAGTAGTCGCGTAGAAAGTCGGTGGCGGACAGGCCGCCCAGCATCGTGAGGGGCGTATCGGTTGACATAAGGATCCTGGGGCTCGTTTGGGGTGGGTAAGCAACCGGGCCATCGCGTGGAGCTGGAAGAGCGCCCGCCTTGCGGGTTTGGGCTTGAAGCTCGAAGCGCCGGGCTCCACCCGGAGCTTGAAGTCATAAGCTTGAAGCTGGAAGCAAAACCTTGACCCAATGATGGAGGGGATCACGCTGTTTTCCAGCTTCCAGCTTCCAGCTTCCAGCTTAAAGCTTGCGCGCCTGCTCGCTGGCGTTGCCGATGTAGGTTGCCGGCGTCAAGGCCTTGAGATCTTCCTTCACCGCGGCGGGGAGTTCCAGCGTGTCGATGAAGGCGGCAAAGCCGGCCTGGTCGATGCGCTTGCCGCGGGTCAGTTCCTTGAGTTTTTCGTAAGGCTTTTCGATGCCGTAGCGGCGCATCACCGTCTGGATCGGCTCGGCCAGGACTTCCCAGCTGGCGTCGAGGTCTTCGGCCAGGCGTGCGGCATTGGCCTCCAGCTTGCCGATACCCTTGAGCGAGGCCTGGTAGGCGATCAATCCATAGGCCAGCCCGATGCCCAGATTGCGCAGCACGGTGGAGTCGGTCAGGTCGCGCTGCCAGCGGGAGATCGGCAGCTTCTCTGCCAGGTGGCCGAGAATGGCGTTGGCGAGCCCCAGGTTGCCTTCGGAGTTCTCGAAGTCGATGGGGTTGACCTTGTGCGGCATGGTCGAGGAGCCGATCTCGCCGGCCACGGTGCTCTGCTTGAAGTAGCCCAGCGAGATGTAACCCCAGACATCTCGGTCGAAGTCGATCAGCACGGTGTTGAAGCGACACACCGCGTCGAACAGCTCGGCGATGTAATCGTGGGGCTCGATCTGGGTGGTGTAGGGATTGAAGGTCAGGCCGAGTGCCTCGACGAAGGTACGGGCGTTGGCTTCCCAGTCGATTTCCGGGTAGGTGGTCAGGTGGGCGTTGTAGTTGCCCACCGCGCCATTGATCTTGCCGAGGATGTCCACCGACTCGATCTGCTTGAGCTGACGACGCAGGCGATAGGCGACATTGGCCATTTCCTTGCCCAGGGTCGTGGGACTGGCCGTCTGCCCGTGGGTGCGCGAGAGCATCGGCTGTTCGGCGTGCTCGTCGGCCAGGCGGGCGATCTCGTCGGCGACTCGGTGCATCACCGGCAGCAGGGTGGCCAGGCCATCGGTCAGCATCACGCCGTAGGAGAGGTTGTTGATGTCCTCGCTGGTGCAGGCGAAGTGCACGAACTCGGTGATGGCATGCAGCTCGGGCGTGTCGGCGATGCGTTCCTTGATGAAGTATTCGACGGCCTTGACGTCGTGGTTGGTGGTGCGCTCGATCTCCTTGATGCGTTCGGCATCGGCCACCGAGAAGTCGCGTACCAGGGCATCCAGTACCGCGCTGGCTTCGCTTGAGAGGGCCGGCACCTCGGTGATGTCGGGATGGGCAGCGAGGCGCTGCAGCCAGCGGACTTCGACGGTGACACGGGCGCGGATCAGGCCGAACTCGCTGAAATGCTCGCGCAGGATGTCGGCCTTGCTGCCGTAACGGCCATCGACGGGAGACAGGGCGGTGAGGGCGGACAAGGGAAGAGACGTAGGCTGCATGATTCGTGTTCCGAGTGGACGTGGTCGGTTACAGGGTGTCGAGAGCTTTCTTCAGGGCGCTGCGCTGGAAGATCAGCTTCCAGCGACGTCCGCCTTGCTGGTGCCAGAGCAGGGCAAAGCGAACGCCCGCCAGCAGGCAGGCCCGCACGCGTTCCGGCATCATGCGGCTCTGCAGCAGGGAAGGATCGCCCTGGACGACGATGCGCGTCTTGAGGGTGGAGAGGGTTTGCTGGTAGGCCTCGCCGAGGCTGGCGATGATATTCTCGTGGGTTTCGCCGAAATGCTCGGCCTGGGCCTGGGCGCGCGTCAAGCGCTGCCCGAGATCATCCATCATGGCGTTGTTGCCGCGCAGCTTGCTCATCAACATCAGCAGCGAGAAACCGTAGCGCATCACCACCGGATTGGCCTGGCGGCGTCCGAGTACGCCTTCGAGCGTGTCGAGCCCCTGGCGAAGGTTGTTGGGGTGGCCGCCGTAGATGGACTCGAAATCCTTGGGATTGGTGTCCAGGGTGGCGTGGATCAGGGTGTCCCAGGCGCGCTGGTCGACTTGCCCGGTGCGGGCCAGCTCGTCGACCAGGCTGGCGGCCTGGAAGACGCCGGCCAGTGCCAGTGCCTGGCGGCCCGCTGAGGTTTCAGGGGCCGGGTGGATCGGCGTGGATGCGGTCATGCGGCAGCCTCGGTGGCATTCCAGATGGCACGGATCACACCGCCGCCGAGGCAGGTGTCACCGTCATAGAGCACGAGCGATTGCCCCGGGGTCACGGCTCGCTGGGACTCATCGAAATGCACCTCGACCCCGCCGTCTTCGGTGACCCGCATGGTGCAGGGCACGTCGGCCTGGCGATAACGGGTCTTGGCGCGATAGCGGCCTTCTCGCGCCGGAGGCGCGCCGGCCACCCAGTCCATGGCCTCGGTGGCCAGGCTGTCGGTGTAGAGCAGGGGATGATGCTTGCCCTGCACCACGGTGAGCACGTTGCGCTCCAGATCCTTGCCGGCCACGTACCAGGGCGCATCGGGGTAGTTGGCGAGGCCGCCGATGCCCAGGCCCTGGCGTTGGCCCAGGGTATAGTACATCAGGCCCATGTGCTCGCCGATGACGTCTCCCTCCGGGGTCTCGATGGTGCCCGGCTGGGCGGGGAGATACTGGCTGAGGAAGTCGCGGAAGCGTCGCTCGCCGATGAAGCAGATGCCGGTGGAGTCCTTCTTGCGCGCCGTTGCCAGGCCATGGCGCTCGGCGATGTCACGGACTTCGCTCTTCTCCAGCTCACCTACCGGGAAGAGGCTGCGGGCGATGGCCGATTCGGGCACGGCGTGCAGGAAGTAGCTCTGGTCCTTGTTGGCATCTAGCCCCTTGAGCAGCCGCGCTCGGCCGTTGTGCTCGGCACGGCGCACGTAGTGGCCGGTGGCGATCCAGTCGGCGCCGAGCAGTTCGGCGTACTCGAGGAATACCTTGAACTTGATCTCGCGGTTGCAAAGGATGTCCGGATTCGGCGTACGTCCGGCCTTGTACTCGGCGAGGAAGTGCTCGAAGACGTTGTCCCAGTACTCGGCGGCGAAGTTGGCGGTGTGCAGGTGGATGCCGAGTTTGGCGCACACGGCCTCGGCATCCGCCAGGTCTTCCTTGGCGGTGCAGTATTCGGTGCCGTCGTCCTCGTCCCAGTTCTTCATGAACAGGCCCTCGACATCAAAGCCCTGCTCGAGCAGTAGCTGGGCGGAAACGGAGGAATCGACGCCGCCGGACATGCCGACGATGACCTTGCCCTTGGTGGCTGTCATGGTGCTCTCGGATTGAGTGGGTCGCAAATGGGGAAAGATTATACCTGACAAGAGAGGGAAGCTCGAAGAGCTGGGCTCCGCTCGGAGCTTGAGGTCATAAGCTTGAAGCTGGAAGAAAGACCTTGACCCGATGATGGTGGGGCTCATGCTGTCCTTCCAGCTTCCAGCTTCCAGCTCCGCGCGAAGCGCGGCTAGCGCTCGTGAATCGTGTCCATGGGGTAGAAGCGTTCGGCGATGGCGTCGCGGATGCGCCTCATGACCAAGGGGCTTCGCATGCGCCCTTCGCGCTCCAGGGTTTCGAGTTCCTCCAGCGAGAGCCAGTGTACCGCCCGGATGGCCGGGTCGAGCTCGTTGCCGAGGTGGGCAAGCGCCATGCCATGGAAAGCGTGGCTGTGGAAGGTCTTGCCATCGGGCGCCTGATAGACGTACAGCCCCAGGTAGTCGGTGATGCCCACCTGCCAGGCGGTTTCCTCGCGCAACTCGCGCAGGGCGGCGTCACGGATGCGTTCGCCGGGTTCAAGATGCCCGGCGGGCTGGTTGAAAAGGGGATGCGGGCCGCCCCGATCCTCTTCGACCATCAGATAGCAGCCGGCGCGTTCCACCACGGTGGCCACGCTGACGAAGGGTTGCCAGCGGTTCATTTTTGCCTCCTCGTGGATGTGCGGCGCCGTGGGGCGCGACGTGGTGCATTGAGCGTCTCGCAGCGCCATTGTCCCGGCGCCAGGTCGTCGAGAGACCAGGGACCGATGGCGGTCCGCACCAGCCGTAGTGTGGGGTGGCCGACATGGGCCGTCATGCGGCGGACCTGACGATTGCGTCCTTCGGTGATGATGAGCTCCAGCCATTGGGTGACGGGGTGGCGACGCGGGTCCACCGGCGGTTGACGTGCGGGCAGGGCGACATGGTCCAGTCGGCGCACCCGGGCGGGTCGGGTCGGGCCGTCCTTGAGCTCGATACCCCCGTGCAGCGCCGCAAGGGCGGCGTCATCCGGCTGGCCTTCGACCTGGACCCAGTAGGTCTTGGGCTGCTTGTGTTTCGGGTGACTGATGCGGTGGATCAGGTCGCCGTCGTCGGATAACAGTAGCAGGCCTTCGGAGTCGTGATCGAGCCGGCCGGCCGGATAGATGCCCGGCACGTCGAGATAGTCGGCCAGGGTGGCGCGACGCCGGCCCGCGGCATCTCCGCGGTCGGTGAACTGCGAGAGGACGTGGTAGGGCTTGTGGAAGAGATATAGGCGGCTCATGAGGGTATCTTACCGGTCGCAACGTCGGGATGGCAGGGATCGTCTCCGATCGGGTTCATGCGTTGGCGACGGCGGGCTGATATACTGCGCCTCGCTCGCCGGAGCGCCCTCGTCGCTTTTCTGGATCTGGCGTGACCAGCCCCGAGGGATGGCCGATGCCGCGTCGTGACTGTTGTGCCGGGCTGTTCTCACCGTGGTCCCTCTGTCTTCCAGACATCGTGAGCGAGCGCTACCGATCCCGTTTCATGCACCGCAGTGATCAGAGAGATCTACGCCAACATGTCAAAAACGCCGAAGATTATCTATACGCTCACCGACGAAGCGCCGGCCCTGGCGACTCATTCCCTGCTGCCGATCATCGACGCTTACACCGATTCGGCCGGCATCACCGTCGAGACCCGCGATATCTCCCTGGCCGGGCGTATCATCTCGCAGTTTCCCGACCGCCTCTCCGAATCGCAAAAACTGAGCGATCATCTGGCCGAACTGGGCGAGCTGGCCAAGACGCCGGAAGCCAACATCATCAAGCTGCCCAATATCAGCGCTTCCGTGCCGCAGCTCAAGGCGGCCATCAAGGAGCTGCAGGGCCAGGGGTATCCGCTGCCCGACTACCCTGACGAGCCGAGCAACGACGACGAGCGCGACGTCAAGGCGCGCTACGATCGCGTCAAGGGCAGTGCGGTCAACCCGGTGCTGCGCGAGGGCAACAGCGACCGTCGCGCGCCGCGTTCGGTCAAGAACTATGCCCGCAAGTATCCGCACCGCATGGGCGAGTGGCAGGCCGACTCGCGCTCTCACGTCGCCCACATGAGCGAGGGCGACTTCTACGGCAGCGAGAAGTCTGCCTGCATTGCCGCCGAGGGCGCGGTCAAGATCGAGTTGATCGGTCAGGACGGCAGCACCACCGTGCTCAAGGAGAAGACCCCCGTGCTGGCCGGTGAGGTCATCGACGGTGCGGTCATGAGCCGCAAGGCGTTGAGCGCCTTCGTCGCCGAGCAGATTGCCGATGCCCGGGAACAGGATGTGCTGTTTTCCCTGCATCTCAAGGCGACCATGATGAAGGTCTCCGACCCGATCATGTTCGGCATGGTGGTCAGCGAGTTCTACCGCGACGTGCTGGAGAAGCACGCCGAGGCGCTGGATGAGGTCGGCTTCGATCCCAACAACGGCATCGGCGATCTCTATGCCACCATCGCCAAGCTGCCGGCCAACAAGCAGGCCGAGATCGAGGCCGATATCGAGGCGCTCTACGCCGAGCGGCCGCGTCTGGCCATGGTCGATTCCTACAAGGGCATCACCAACCTGCATGTGCCGAGCGACGTGATCATCGATGCCTCCATGCCGGCGATGATCCGGGATTCCGGCAAGATGTGGGGTGCCGACGATGCCCTGCATGATGCCAAGGCGGTGATCCCCGACCGTAGCTATGCGGGCATCTACCAGGCCGTCATCGATGACTGCAAGCAGCATGGCGCCTTCGATCCGACCACCATGGGCAGCGTATCCAATGTCGGTCTGATGGCCCAGAAGGCCGAAGAGTACGGCTCCCACGACAAGACTTTCCAGATTCCTGCCGACGGCACCGTGCGCGTCACCGATGCGGCCGGTGAGGTGCTGTTCGAGCACCAGGTCGAGCAGGACGATATCTGGCGCATGTGCCAGACCAAGGACGCGCCGATCAGGGACTGGGTCAAGCTGGCCGTGACGCGCGCCCGCGAGAGCGGCACGCCGGCGGTGTTCTGGCTGGATGCCCAGCGCGCCCACGACGCCCAGTTGATCGAGAAGGTCGAGACCTATCTCCAGGATCACGACACCAGTGGTCTGGATATTCGCATCATGGCGCCGATGGAGGCGATGCAGTTCTCGCTCGAGCGCATTCGCAAGGGCGAGGACACCATCTCGGTGACCGGCAACGTGCTGCGGGACTACCTGACCGACCTGTTCCCGATCATGGAACTGGGCACCAGCGCCAAGATGCTCTCCATCGTGCCGCTGATGAACGGCGGCGGCCTGTTCGAGACAGGGGCTGGCGGCAGCGCGCCCAAGCATGTCCAGCAGCTCCTCGAGGAGAACCACCTGCGTTGGGATTCCCTGGGCGAGTTCCTGGCGCTGGCGGCCTCCCTGGAGCACCTGGGCAAGACCTTCGACAATGCCCGTGCCAGGGTGATGGCCAAGGCACTGGACGAGGCCAACGGCAAGTTCCTCGACAGCAACAAGTCGCCGTCGCGCAAGGTCGGCGAGCTGGATAACCGTGGTAGTCACTTCTACCTGGCCATGTACTGGGCCGAAGCGCTTGCCGCCCAGGACGAGGACGCCGAGCTCAAGGCACTGTTCGGCAAGCTCGCCGGGGAACTGAGCGCCAAGGAAGCGGTCATCGTCGAAGAGCTCAACGGTGTGCAGGGGCAGCCGGTGGATATCGGCGGCTACTATCATGCCGACAGCGAGCTGGCGGATGCCGTCATGCGTCCCAGCCAGACCCTCAATGCCGCTCTGGAGCTGGTGGCCAAGCGCTGAGTGCTTCCCCGGTTCCATGGCGCCGAGGCGTCCCGGCCCCGTCTGGTTCAAGGGCGGGGCCGTTGCGTTGAGGGACGCTTGGCGCGATAGCAGACAACGATGATGAACCCGCGTGCGCCGACGACGTCCAATACTCGTCGAAGGGCGTCAATGACGGCTTGTCGAGAAGCAAAGTGGTGCTTATGTTCAAAAGAGAGGAGGGAAGGATGGCGGATCGTCTAGCGCCATATCGTGCCGGGATGACACGGCCGCCGGCGCCTGATGAAGAAGGCGACGGTGATGTGGCGGTACAGTCGTCCGAGCCGGAGCTGGCGCATCCGCCGATGTACAAGGTGGTCTTGCATAATGACGACTTCACCCCAATGGAGTTTGTTGTCGAGGTGCTGCAAACCTTCTTCCACATGGACAGCGAGACCGCGGTTCAGGTCATGCTGGCGGTACATACCCAGGGCAAGGCCACCTGTGGCATCTTTACCCGGGATATCGCGGAAACCAAAAGCCACCAAGTCAATCAATATGCACGAGAGTGCCAGCATCCGTTGCTGTGCGACATCGAGGCGGCGGACGATTGAGCATCGGCATGGTCCAAGGGCGTATGGCGACGTAGCGTTGGTGAGATGACTTGCAACGCTGCCGTTTGTGCCCGATGTTGATGATGCCGGACCGAGAAAGATCCGACGCAAGCCCTAAGCGGCGAGAAGGGGACTGCCATGCTGAGCAAAGAACTTGAACTGACCCTCAACACGGCCTTTACCGTAGCGCGATCCAAGCGTCACGAGTTCATGACCGTGGAGCACCTGCTGCTGGCTCTGCTGGACAACGCCTCCGCGGCGGATGTTCTCAAGGCCTGTGGGGCCAATATCGACAAGCTGCGGTCCGACCTGCAGGATTTCATCAATTCCACTACGCCGCTGATCCCCGAGGACCAGGGGGATCGCGAGACGCAGCCGACGCTGGGCTTCCAGCGCGTGCTGCAGCGTGCCGTCTTCCATGTGCAGTCCTCCGGCAAGAGCGAGGTCACCGGTGCCAATGTGCTGGTGGCGATCTTCTCCGAGCAGGAGAGCCAGGCGGTCTATTTCCTCAAGCAGCAGAATGTGGCCCGGGTGGATGCCGTTAACTACATCGCCCATGGCATTTCCAAGATCTCCGGTCACGACGAGAATGCCTCATCGTCGCCGTCGCCCGATGCCGAAGAGGCCGAGGAAGCTGGCGGCGAGACGAGCAGCAATCCGCTGACCGGCTACGCCACCAACCTCAACGAGCAGGCGCGCATCGGCAAGATCGATCCCTTGATCGGTCGCGACCATGAGCTCGAGCGAGTCGTGCAGATCCTGGCGCGTCGTCGCAAGAACAATCCCCTGCTGGTGGGTGAGGCTGGTGTCGGCAAGACGGCCATTGCCGAGGGGCTGGCCAAGCGTATCGTCGAGGAGGACGTGCCCGACGTGATCGGCGATGCCGTTGTGTATGCCCTCGACATGGGCGCCTTGCTCGCCGGCACCAAGTACCGGGGCGATTTCGAGAAGCGCCTCAAGGGGCTGCTGGCCGAATTGCGCAAGCAACCCAACTCGATCCTGTTCATCGACGAGATTCATACGGTGATCGGCGCCGGTGCGGCCTCTGGTGGCGTGATGGATGCCTCCAATCTGCTCAAGCCGCTGCTTTCCTCGGGAGAGCTGCGTTGCATCGGTTCCACCACCTTCCAGGAGTTCCGGGGCATCTTCGAGAAGGATCGGGCGCTGGCGCGCCGTTTCCAGAAGGTCGATGTGATGGCGCCTTCGGTGGACGACACCGTCCGCATCCTCAAGGGGCTGCGGTCGCGCTTCGAGGAACACCACCAGCTCAAGTACACCGATGAGGCGCTCGAGACAGCCGCGAGGCTGGCGGATCGCTACATCAACGATCGCTTCCTGCCGGACAAGGCCATCGATGTCATCGACGAGGCGGGTGCACATCAGCGCCTGCTGCCGCCAGAAGTGAGGGTCGACTGCATCGACGTGGATCAGGTCGAGGCCGTGGTGGCTTCCATCGCCCGTATCCCGCCGAAGAGCGTGTCCAGCTCGGATCGCAAGCTGCTCGAGAATCTCGACCGCGATCTCAAGATGCTGGTGTTCGGTCAGGACGAGGCGATCGATAGCCTGTCCGCGGCGATCAAGCTGTCACGTGCCGGACTCAAGTCGCCGGACAAGCCGGTGGGCAGTTTCCTGTTCGCCGGTCCGACCGGGGTCGGCAAGACCGAGGTGGCCCGACAGCTGTCGCATATCATGGGTATCGATCTCGTGCGTTTCGACATGTCGGAGTACATGGAGCGCCATACGGTGTCGCGGTTGATCGGGGCGCCGCCGGGATACGTCGGCTACGACCAGGGTGGGCTGTTGACCGAGGCGATCACCAAGCAGCCGCATTGCGTGCTGCTGCTCGACGAGATCGAGAAGGCGCATCCCGAGGTCTTCAACCTGCTCCTGCAGGTCATGGATCATGGCAAGCTGACCGACAACAACGGCCGTGAGGCGGACTTCCGCCATGTAATCCTGATCATGACATCGAATGCCGGGGTCGAGCTGGCCACGCGCCGCTCCATCGGCTTCCAGACCCAGGATCACTCGACCGATGCCATGGAGGAGATCCGCAAGACCTTCTCGCCGGAGTTCCGCAACCGCCTGGATGGCATCATTCAGTTCCACTCCCTGCCCACCGAGGTGGTGCGCAATGTGGTGGACAAGTTCCTGGTCGAGTTGCAGGCCCAGCTGGACGAGAAGCGCGTGCAGCTCGAAGTGGACGAGGCGGCTCGGGATTGGCTGGCCGAACGCGGCTACGATCCGGACATGGGGGCGCGTCCGATGGCTCGCCTGATCCAGGAGAAGCTCAAGAAGCCATTGGCCGAGTTGATCCTGTTCGGGGAACTGGCCGAGCATGGCGGCGTGGTGCATGTCAGCGTCGAGGACGGCGAGTTGCACCTGGCCTCGGAATCGGAGCTGGCCGACGCGCCCTGAGGCGGCGCGTCAAGCGCTCCCGTGAACCCACGCCCTGTCTTCGGACGGGGCGTCGTTCGTTTCCGGGACGACATCGAGGGCCGGCGGGGAGCCGCGAGCGCAGTAACCTGTGCTTCCTTAGCGGGAACGGTAGACGATACGCCCCTTGGAAAGGTCATAGGGAGTCAGCTCGACCTTGACCTTGTCGCCGGTCAGGATGCGGATATAGTTCTTGCGCATCTTGCCCGAGATATGAGCGGTCACGACGTGGCCGTTCTCGAGTTCGACCCGGAACATGGTGTTGGGAAGGGTATCGACGACGACGCCTTCCATTTCGATATGGTCTTCGCGTGCCATATAGGCGATTCCTCGCTGGTGATGACGAACAACAAAGCGGCACGATATACGACGGAAAGCCGTCTGTGCCGATAAGGATAGCGCGATATTGTGCCGCATGCCGGCCGTCAAGGCAAAAGGTAGGACGGCTCAATCGAGGATCAGGCGTCGCCATTGACGACCATCGAGTCGTTCCAGGGGGCGAAAGTTCTGCTTGTAGGACATCTTGCGGCATTCCTGGATCCAGTATCCCAGGTAGACGTGGGGTAGACCCAGGTGTCGGGCGCGCTCGACCAGGCTGAGGACCGCGTAGGTACCGAGCGAGCGGCGTTCGAACTGGCTGGCCGGATCGAAGAAGGTATAGATCGCCGACAGCCCGTGCTCGAGCTGGTCGAAGGCGGAGACCGCGAGCAATCGATCGCCCAGCCGCAACTCGAGCAGCTTGGCGTAGTCCTGGTCCAGGGTCAGGAAGGTGCGGTATTGCTCGTAGCTCGGCGGATACATGTCGCCGTCGCTGTGCCGGGTGCGAATGTAGTGGGCATAGAGCGAATAGTGCTCGGCATCGAAGGCGGCGGGACGCACGTGTTCGCTCAGATCGGCGTTGCGATGCATGAGCTTGCGCTGGGTGCGACTCGGCGAGAAGTCGTTTACCGGAATGCGGACCGAGACACAGGCGTTGCATCCCTCGCAATGGGGGCGGTAGAGGTGATGGCCGCTACGCCGGAACCCCATCAGTGTCAGGGCATCATAGACGCCCACCCCCGGAGACTGCTGAGGATCGAGAAACAAGGTGGTCGCCTCGCGCCCCTCCAGATAGCTGCAGGAATGCGGCACGGTCAGGAAGAACCGCAGGTCGCGTATCGGCTGCCGGGGAGTATTACTGCTCAAGGCTGCCGTCTCCTCTCGTCCGTGGCTCCGTCATGATAGCCTCGCCGAGTCGTGTGAACGACCAGGTCGGCGGGGCGATGGCATTCGACGCCAGCAGGTGCTCGCCATCCGGCATGTCACCCAGCCACTGTTCAAGATAGCCGATGAATTCGGCCCGGGCGATGTCCCGGGCGCCGAGACTGGCCAGGTGGGCGGTGTGCATCTGGCAGTCGATGAGGCGTCCGCCATCGCGGGCCATGGCCCGTGCCAGCGCCACCAGGGCGATCTTGGAGGCATCGGTCGCGCGCGAGAACATCGACTCGCCAAAGAAGACGGGCCCCAGTGCAATGCCATAGAGTCCGCCGACGAGAGCGCCATCGTGCCAGACTTCCACCGAATGCGCCGCCCCGAGATCGTGAAGTCGGCCGTAGGCCGTGCGCATTTCATCGGTGATCCAGGTGCCTGGTTGATCGCGGCGCGGTGCGGCACAGGCGCTGACGACGGCATCGAAGGCGGTATCGGCGGTGACGTGGAACCCGCCGTTGCGCAGACGCTTGGCCAAGCTGCGACGTACCCGGATCTCGCCGGGCAAGAGTACCATGCGGGGGTCCGGGCTCCACCATAGAACGGGTTGCCCCTCGCTGTACCAGGGGAAGATGCCGCGTCGATAGGCGGTGAGCAGCCAGGCCGGACTCAGGTCGCCACCCGCGGCCAGCAGACCGCCGGGGTCGTCCAGGGCCGTATCGACAGGCGGAAAACGGATGGGGTGCTCGGGCAGCCAGGAGAGCATGCGGAATCTTTCCTTGTGTCGGGGAGGATAGTGTGACGGGCAGCAGGGCGGCACTCAAGTCGTCGAGGCCCCTGTGACGGTGCGCCCAGGCTCGGTATGATTGGCCTTTGTAGAATCTGGAAGACGCCATGTGGCGCAAGGGGATGGCCGCTTGACTGCCAAGAAGAAGTCCGCGCCGCACGGTCGTGCGGCGAATGCCAAGGAAACGGCCAGACGCTTCGGCCTGCGGCTGCAGGGATCGGCCCGCGAGGGTGTGGTGATCCTGCTGCTGGCGGCCTGCGTGTTTCTGCTGCTGGCCTTGTTCAGTTTCGATGCCGGCGACCCCGGGTGGTCGCGAAGTGGCCCGGAGACGGAAGTCGCCAACTGGATGGGGGCCTTCGGCGCCTGGCTGGCCGATGTGCTGTACTCGCTGTTCGGGGCCAGCGCCCTGTGGTGGCCCGCCATGCTCGGGTTTGCCGCCTGGTGGTTGATACGTTCGCGACAGGTGGATTTCGAATGGGATGCCACCCTGCTGGCGGTGCGGTGTGGCGGGCTGGTGCTGTTGCTGCTGGGAACCACCACACTGGGCGCCTTGCACTTCTATCGCCCCGACAGTCCCTTGCCCTATGCAGCAGGGGGTATCCTCGGCGAAGGCCTGGTCGGCGCTCTGCTGCCCATGCTGGGCAGCGGCGGGACCTCGTTGCTCGCGTTGGCCGCCATGCTATGCGGGGTGCCCCTGTTCACGGGCCTGTCCTGGCTGACCATCATGGATGAGCTGGGGCTGCGTGCCATGGCGCTGTGGCGCTGGGCATCGAGCCGTTTTGCCCTGCAGCGCGAGGCGAGCGATACCGAAAAAGCTGCATCGGAGCCGCGGCACGGCAGTCGCCAGCGATCGGCGTCATCCGAGGATGATGCGACAGAGAAGGACGCGGAAGAGAAGGGCGCGGAAAAGAAAGCGGAAGACGAGAGCGAGCCGCTGCGTGGCGCTTGGTGGCGGCGTCTCGTGCCTGGGTTCGACAGCGGCGAGTCGCCGGTTCTGGAAGGGGCGGGGCGTCGCGATCCCGGCTTCGGCAATGATGGTAGAACCGAGATTCCCTGGGAGGTGCCCGACCGCACGCCTTCGGCCAAGCGCCCCGAGGCGGCCTATACCGCTCAGGCTTCCTGGGAGCCCAAGGAGCCGACGATCTCCCTGACGCCGGCAAGTGCCGAGCCATCGCGCCCCACGGCCGAACGTGAGTCGAGCGAACCTTCGGCTCCCCGAGCCTCGGCCTTCGTCGCGCCGCCGTCCTCGGCCAGGGAAAGCACCCCGACGGATACCAAGGACTCGGACGTCTCGACGTCGAGCGAATCTCCGTCGCTGCGCGAGCCT
Source organism: Halomonas caseinilytica (assembly GCF_001662305.1). Classification (GTDB taxonomy): domain Bacteria; phylum Pseudomonadota; class Gammaproteobacteria; order Pseudomonadales; family Halomonadaceae; genus Halomonas; species Halomonas caseinilytica. Next base: position 163,718 of record NZ_BDEP01000004.1, on the reverse strand, counting down.
CGGACGCCACACCGGGTGCCGGAAACCGTTCCCGAGCCGATCCTGCCGGATGATGACGAGATTCCGCCATCCTTCCATGGCACGTCTGCTGCATCGGCGCCCGCGCCGTCGTCCGAAAGCGAGTCCGGCGTCGATGACACGGCATCGAGCGCGCTGGACGAAGCACCGCAGGAGCCGTCCGGGTCCGTGTCGACCGGTGCGCCTGACAGTGATGTCCGAGAGGGCGGAGGCAGCGATGTTCGCGACTCTGGGGGCGGTGATATCCGCGCCTCCGGAAACAGCGAGCCCCGGATGACCGAGGCCGCCGAGGCTCCGTCGATGTCGATGCCGGAGGAGGGCGCCACGCCGCCCGCGTCATCCGGCGACAGCGGCGATGAGACGCCACAAGTCGCTACGGCCGACCAGGCGCGCGAGGCCGCCGACGAGCAGGGGCCGGCCCTCTGGACCGTGGAGCACCTGCAGAGCCAGCGACCCTCCTTCGAGGAATTTTCCGAGCCGGATGGCGAGCTGCCGAGCTTGCGCGTGCTGACGCCACCGGAGCCGCATCAGCCCAACTACACCGACGAGCAGCTGGCCGAGATGGCCGAACTGCTCGAGACCCGGCTACGTGAGTATGGGGTCAAGGCCGAGGTGGTCGATACCTGGCCGGGACCGGTGATCACACGGTTCGAAATCAAGCCGGCGGCAGGGGTCAAGGTCTCCAAGATCAGCAACCTGGCCAAGGACCTGGCACGCTCGCTGATGGTCAAGAGCGTACGCGTGGTGGAGGTGATTCCGGGGCGGCCCACCGTGGGCATCGAGATTCCCAACCCCCATCGCGCCATGATCCGCCTGCGTGAAGTGATCGATTCCGACCGCTATCAGCACGAAGCCTCGGCGCTGACCGTGGCGCTCGGACAGGACATCGGCGGTGCTGCCGTGGTCGCCAATCTCGGCAAGATGCCGCACCTGCTGGTGGCCGGGACCACCGGGTCGGGCAAGTCGGTGGGGGTCAATGCCATGTTGATCTCCATGCTGCTCAAGGCCCGGCCGGACGAGGTCCGCATGATCATGGTCGATCCCAAGATGCTGGAGCTGTCGGTCTATGACGGCATCCCGCACCTGCTGGCGCCGGTGGTCACCGACATGAAAGAGGCGGCCAATGCACTGCGCTGGTGCGTGGCCGAGATGGAGCGCCGCTACAAGCTGATGGCCGCCATGGGGGTGCGCAACATCGCCGGCTTCAACGAGAAACTCGATGAGGCCGAGCGTGCCGGGGCCCAGGTCGCCGATCCGCTGTGGGAGCCGCAGCCCTGGGAGATGCATCAGGCGCCGCCGGTGCTCGAGAAGTTGCCCTACATCGTGGTGGTGATCGACGAATTCGCCGACATGTTCATGATCGTCGGCAAGAAGGTCGAGGAGTTGATCGCCCGCCTGGCCCAGAAGGCCAGGGCTGCCGGCATTCACCTGATCCTGGCGACCCAGCGGCCATCGGTGGATGTGGTAACCGGCCTGATCAAGGCCAACATCCCCACCCGCATGGCCTTCCAGGTCTCCTCACGGGTCGATTCGCGCACCATCCTCGACCAGGGCGGTGCCGAGAACCTGCTGGGGCACGGCGACATGCTCTACCTGCCCGCCGGGGCCGGCATGCCGACCCGAGTGCATGGTGCCTTTGTCGATGATGACGAGGTGCACCGTGTGGTCGAAGACTGGAAGCGGCGGGGCGAGCCGGAGTACATCGACGAGATCCTGTCCGGAGGCGTGTCCGCCGATGCCCTGGCCGGCCTCGAGGCCGAGGGCAGCGGCGATGGCGACGATGCCGAGCAGGACGCTCTCTACGATGAGGCGGTACAGTTCGTCACCGAGAGCCGGCGCGCCTCGATCTCGGCGGTACAGCGGCGTTTCAAGATCGGCTACAACCGGGCCGCACGGCTGGTCGAGGCCATGGAGTCGGCTGGCGTGGTCTCGACCATGGGCACCAATGGGGCCCGCGAGGTGCTGGCACCACCGCCTGTCGGCGACTGACGACCATCGTGCAACCACCATGCAAGTTCGGGCGGGGACGCAACTCGCCCGGATCGTTGGGGTCCGAACGAGACAGGACGCCACCACGGACCCGTTCAGGGAGATGACGACATGACAGTGAAGAAGAGCCTCGCCGCCGGTGCCTTGCTGGCCCTGACACCACTCTCGGCGATGGCCGATGACGGAGCCGAGCGGCTGACGCACATGCTCGAGCCGGTCAAGACCTATGTGGCCGATTTCGACCAGGAGATTCTCGACAGTGGCGGGCAGCGCCTCCAGGAGGCCAGTGGCCGGATGTGGCTGGCACGCCCGGGGCACTTCCGTTGGGAAGTGGATGCACCCTACGAGCAGGTCGTGGTGTCGAATGGCGAGGAGGTCACGCTTTACGACCCTGACCTGCAACAGGCCACGGTACAGGCGCTCGACGAGCGCGTGACCCATACGCCGGCGCTGCTGCTGTCCGGCAGTACCGATGAGTTGACCGAGAGCTACGAAGTGACCCGTTCGCAGCAGGGCACGGCGGAGACCTTCACGCTGACGCCACGCGAAGCCGACACCCTGTTCGAGTCCTTGAAGCTGACCTTCTATGGCGAGATCCTCGGTCGCTTGCAGATGACCGATAGCACGGGGCAGCGCACTGCCATCGAGTTCGATGATGCACAACAGAACGTGGAGGTGGACGATTCCCGCTTCACGCTCGAGTTGCCATCGGGAACGGATGTGATTCGCGAATCGCCCTGAGGGAAGGGCCTCCTGGCCCCGTTCGTCTCATGGCATCATCGCCCCCGCCGGTCATCCGGTGGGGGCGATGTCGTTCTCGACGCGGCTTCAGGCGGGACGAGGAGCGTGAAGGCGTTGACGTCCCAGGCGGCGGTGAACGGCCAGTGCCGAGGCGAGCAGGAGCATGCCGAACAACGCCAAGGCCGACGCATGTCCGAGCCGGTCCACCAGGGCGCCGGTCGCCACGACCGGCAGACTGAAGCCGATATAGGCCATCAGGAAGAACCCGGCGCTGGCACGAGGTTGCTGGTTCTCGGTGGCATCGAGAACGCCGCTCAACCCGCCCAGATAGATGAAACCATAGCAGGCACTGCTGGCGGCCAGGGCGCCGACCAGAACGCTGCCGAGGCTGCCTGCGAGTGCTCCCCAGGCAATCAGTGCGTAGGCAGATGGCAGGATGAGCAGGCCTAGCCGAACGGAGGTCACGGATGTCAGGCGTCTCGCCAGTGGCTGGAACAGTACACCCCCGCTGCAAATACCCAGGGTCACGAATCCGGACCAGTCGGACAGGCCATGCCGGGCGAGGGTATCGGGAAGAATGGCGATGACCAGACCCACGGTCGCCCAGGCCAGCAGAATCGACAGGCCGAACGGCAGGCTGCCCGGTGGATAGGCGGGGAGGCGCAGCATCGGGACGCTGCGGGAAGCCTCGCTTGTCTGGTCATCGAGGCCCAGCAAAAGGAGCAGGGCGAGGCCCGACATGGCCAGAGACAGCCACAGGCTGGGAGGCGTCAGGCTTGGCTCGTGCAGCAGGAAGGCGCTGGTCATGGCCGCGCCCCAGCCGAAGCCCAGGGAAGTGCTGGCCGTGACCCAGTTCGTCGGGCGCCGGCTGTCCGTGGCGCCGAACAGCGACAGCATGTAGGCGGGTGCCGATATCGAGGTCAGGGCGGCGGCGATCCCCATCAACAGGCGAGCCAGGCCGAGGCTGACGACGCCCGGTGCGATCAGGGTCAAGGCGGTGGCGGCGCCGCACAGGCTGAGCGCGGTCACGATCAAGGCCCGTCGGCCCACGCGATCCGGAAGGCCGCCGAGCAGGATCAATACGGGCAGGATACCGGCCACGTAGGCGGCAAAGGCGAGTGAAGTGGCGGTGACACCGAGCCCGTCATGGGCGGCCAGGGCCGTATAATAGGGCGCCTGGAGATTGACGGCGGTGGTGATCGTGAAAAGGGCAAAAGCGAGTCGCAAGGCATCGAGAGTGCGCATGAGAGATTCCAGTGGCAGAGTTGATGACTGCCAAGCTCTCACTGATGCCCGCCGCGGATAAGATACACTCACGGACGATTTTGTGGGAACTGTTCGGGATTTTGCCGGAACGGTGGACGGAGGAAAGGCTATGCGATTGGAGATCGACCCGGGCGCGGACAAGCCGCTGGTTCAGCAGGTGACCGAGGGCGTTCGGGACTGGGTCGAGCGGCACGGCGCCGGGGGAGTGCGCTTGCCTTCGATCCGGCGTCTTGCCGGTGAATTGGGCGTCAGTCGCAACATCGTCATCGAGGCCTACGAACGGCTGGTTGCCCTGGGGTGGATTCGTTCCCGGCCGGGCTCGGGCTTCTATGTGGCCGAGCGTGTCGTCGCCGCCGACGAGCAGGGCGCTCGCAGTGGCATGGCGGATGTGTCGGGCGAGATGTGGAACCAGTTCCAGGAAGAGGGCGATTCCCTGAGGCTGGGATGCGGCTGGCTGCCCAGCGACTGGCGGGAGGAGGACGTGTTCGCCCATGCCGTGCGGCAGGTGACGCGGCACTCGTCGAAAGGGCTCTTCGACTACAGTACGCCGCTGGGCTCGCCGGAACTGCGCATTCTGCTGCAGGAGCGCTTGAGGCGGCTGGCCATCGAGGCCGACACCAACCAGTTGCTCATGACCGGCGGCGCTAGCCAGGCACTCGACATCATCGTGCGCTGGCTGCTGCGGCCCGGTGATACCGTCCTGGTCGAGTCTCCGGGGTATTACAATCTGTTCGGCTTGCTGCATTTGCACCGCGTCAGGGTCGTCGGGGTGCGACGCACCGCGGAAGGGCCGGACCCCGAGCATCTCGAGGCCTTGCTCAAGCAATATTCGCCGAAGCTGTTCTTCTGCAACAGTGTCTTCCACAACCCGACCGGCACCACGCTGAGTCCGACCGTGGCCCATCGCGTCCTGCAACTGGCCGAGTGGTACGACATGCGAATCGTCGAGGACGACATCTACGCCGATTTTCAGTCATCGCCCTCGCCTCGGCTGGCCTCGCTGGATGGCATGCGTCGGGTGATCTATGTGGGCAGTTTTTCCAAGAGCCTTTCCTGTTCGCTGCGCGTCGGTTTCATCGCCGCCCCACCGGCGTTGATCAAGCCCCTGGTCGACGTGAAGATGCTGAGCAACATCGCGACCTCTCCGTTCGCCGAGCAGGTCGTGGCGGCCTTGTTGCGCAATGGTGCCTATCGCAAGCTGATGGAGCGGTTGAGGATCAGGCTTTCAGGGCAGATGGCCACCGCCATGGCGCTGGTGAAGGAGGGCGGCTGGGACATGTATGCCATGCCCCAGGGTGGCATGTTCCTGTGGTTGCGGCACCCGATGGTCGAGTCGTCCGGCGAACTGGTGGCACGGGCGCACGGGAAAGACATACGCCTGTCGCCGGGCCAGGTCTTCTTGCCCGATGCCGCCGATTCGCCCTGGCTGCGGATCAATGTGGCCTATACCAATGATCCCCGTGCAGTGGAATTCTTGACCGAGCCGGTTTGACTCAGCCGTCTCCTCGATCGGCCGCGTCGTCGAGGCTGGCCCGCCAGGCCTGCATCTGCTGGAAGCGTTTTTCCTGGCCGTATTCGCTTGGCGCGAAGAAGCGCTCGTAGGGCACGTCCTCCGGCCAGCAATCATGTTGACGGCCCGCAGGGTAGCCGTTGGGTTCGTTGTGAGCGTAACGATATCCCTCGCCATGGCCGAGGGACTCCATCAATTGGGTCGGCGCATTGCGCAGATAGGTGGGCACTTCCAGGCGTGGCTGGGCGGCAACGAACTGCTTGGCACGCTTCCATGCCTGGTCGATGGCATTGCTCTTGGGTGCCACTGCCAGATGAATGGCGGCATGGGCGATGGCGCGTTGGCCTTCATAGTCGCCCAGGCGCAGATAGGCATCCCAGGCGGCCATGGCCAGCGGCAGGGCTCGGGGGTCGGCATTGCCGACGTCTTCCGAGGCGATGGCGGCAAGGCGGCGAATCACGTCCAGGGGGTCGCCGCCTCCCTGCATGAAACGTGCGATATAGAGCAGGGCCGCATCCGGTCGCGAGGAGCGTACCGACTTGTGGATCGCCGAGAGCAGGTCGTAGTAGTGATCGCCTTGTTTGTCGAAGGCGCTGGCCTGGTGGCCGATGACATCCTCCAGGGCGGCACGGGGTAGCCGCTCGCCATCGCCTTCCGGCTCGGTGAAGTCGCAGGCGGTTTCCAGCAGCCCCAGGGCGCGACGGGCATCGCCGGCCGCGGCACGGGCCAGCACGTGCAGGACCTCGTCATCTACGGCGATGCGTCGGGCGCCCAGGCCTCGTGTCTCGTCGGCGAGGGCGCGCTGCAGTACCTCGACTACGTCGTCATCGGTGAGCGCCTTCAGGACATGCACCCGAGCCCGGGACAGCAAGGCCGAATTGACCTCGAAGGAGGGGTTCTCGGTGGTGGCGCCGATCAGCGTCAGCAGGCCGGATTCCACGTGGGGCAGCAGGGCATCCTGCTGGCTCTTGTTGAGCCGGTGGATCTCGTCGAGAAACAGCAGGGTGCTGCGATCCTGACCCTGGGCCACCCTGGCGCGATCCACGGCTTCCCGAATGTCCTTGACGCCAGCCATCACCGCCGAGAGTCGCTCGAGATGGGCGCCGGACTCCTCGGCCAGGATCTCCGCTAGGGTGGTCTTGCCGGTGCCGGGCGGTCCCCACAGGATCATCGAGCGTACCGTGCCGGTCTCGACCATGCGCCGCACTGGCTTGTCCGGACCGACCAGTGCCTGCTGGCCCACATAGTCGGCGAGACGGCGAGGCCTTATGCGCCAGGCCAGGGGCGCGTTCTGGTCGGAGGTGGCTTGCTGGAACAAGTCCATGTCGAGCTCCTTGGGGGTGCCGAATGAAAGACATGATGAACGGGATAGGCAAAGATGGCATCCAGGGTCTAGCTTGATAACTCCGTCGTCCCGACTTGGGGAACCCTTGCCGAGAAGGCGCGTCCAATTCTAGGTGCCTTCCATCCATGCCCGATACAGAGGAGGCCTTCGCCATGCCCATGCTGAACCAACTGCGCCAGGATCATGCCAACATGGCGCGCATGTTGCACGTTCTGCAGCTCAAGCAGAAGACCCTGGCCGACGGCGAACGTCCGAACTTCCAGCTGGTGCGCGAAGTCGTGGATTACATTCTCGATTACATGGATGGTTTCACCTCGCCGCTGGAGGAAATCTGCTCGGAACGCCTGCGTGAGCGCGACCCGCAATGTGGTGAGGTCACCGAGCGCCTGTCCAGGGATTATCGCGCGCTCAGGGCGCGTCTCAAGCGCTTGTCCAATGATCTCGACATGATCCTGATGGATGCGGTGGTGCCCATGGATTGCTTTGCCGACGACCTCAAGGAATATCTCGAAGCCCATCGCAACTATCTGCGAGAGGAGCGCGAACAGCTCTTTCCGCTGATCCGCGAACATTTCAATGATACCGACCTCGATAACCTCGCCAAGGCCCTGCCGGATGGCGCAGCCGCCGAGCTGGAGCGTCTCCAGGCGGCCTATCCGGAACTCTACGCCGAGCTGCGCGATGCGCCGGAGCCGGTGACCTGAGTACCTTCAGCGTCCGCCTCGCCTTGAGGTAGAATGCGTCGCACTTCATGACAAGGTGCGACGCCAATGCATCATCACCTGCGACCCACAGGCCCAGCCTCCCTTTCGTTCCCCGGTCCGGCAAGGACCGGGGGCAACAGAGGCGTGCGCTGATGGCAGGGCCGATTCTGGTGTTCGACTCCGGGGTAGGTGGCTTGTCGGTGGTGGCCTCGCTGCGGCGGCAATTGCCCGATGCGGCGCTGGCCTATGCCTGCGACAACGCCATGCTGCCCTATGGCGTGCGCGACGATGACTGGCTGGTGGAGCGTATCCTCGCGGTCTGTGAAGCGGCGGTGGTGGCGAGTGGTTGCGTCGGCCTGGTGGTGGCCTGCAACACGGCCAGTACCCTGGCCCTCGAGGCGTTGCGCGAGCACCTGGCGGTGCCGGTGGTCGGCACCGTGCCGGCGATCAAGCCGGCGGCCGGAATGAGCGAGACCCGCCACATTGGCCTGTTGGCAACCAGCGCCACCGTGGCGCGCCCCTATACCCTGCGCCTGATCCGGGAGTTCGCCGGCGATTGCCAGGTGACGCGTATTGCCGCCGACCCCCTGGTGGTCGAGGCCGAGCGCTGGGTGGCGGGCGAGCGCCCCGACCCTGACGTGCTGCGCCGCACGCTGTCCCCGATGGCGGAGATGGTGAACCTGGATACCATGGTGCTGGGTTGTACCCATTTTCCGCTGTTGCGCGACTGGCTCGTCGCGGCCGCCCCCCGACGCGTGCGGTGGGTCGATTCGGGGGACGCCATTGCCCGTCGCGCCGGTCAGGTGATGACCGATCGTGATTGTCGACAAGGGCGCGAGACAGGCTGGGTCACCGCGCCTTCCGAGGCCCTGTCCCGAGGGCTTTCCGGCTTCGGTTTCACCGAGACCCGCTTGCTGTCACTGGGCTGACGGGTCCGTCCCCGAGCGTGTCGCCCTTTTATTGTTGCGTCTTACCATTCACGCTGTCCCTTCCCGATCATCAGGAGCCGCCGTGGCCATTCCCGTAGTCGATCCTTCCCGCTATGACGAACAGCTCGAAGCCAAGCGCAAGCGTCTCGTCGAGACCTTCGCGCCATTCGCCCCCCCGGCGCTCGACGTCTATCCCTCGCCGCCCAGCCACTATCGCCAGCGTTGCGAATTCCGCCTCTGGCACGAGGGCGATGACCTCTATTACGCCATGTTCGAGATCGACCCCGACGAGCCCGGCAAGAAGCGAGTGGTGCGTCTGGACGACTATCCGGTCGCGAGCCGACGCATCAACGACCTGATGCCGAAGTTGCTCGATGAGATACGAGACCGCCCGGTGTTGCGGCACAAACTGTTTCAGGTGGAGTTTCTCACCACCTTGACCGGCGAGGCGCTGGTGACCCTGATCTATCATCGCCAGCTCGACGAGGACTGGGACGCGGCCGCGCGTGAGCTCGAGCGGACGCTCGACATCATGATCATCGGGCGTGCCCGCAAGCAGCGGCGAGTTCTGACCCGGGATCATGTCTGGGAATGTCTGGAGGTCGATGGCCGTCGCCTGCATTACCAGCAGGTCGAGAACAGCTTCACCCAACCCAACGCCGAGATATGTCGCGCCATGCTGGCCTGGGCGCGGGACGTCACTGCCGGCAGCCAGCAGCGCGATCTGGTCGAGCTGTATTGCGGTAATGCCAATTTCACGGTAGCGCTGGCCGACAATTTTCGCCGTGTCCTGGCCACTGAGATCTCGCGGACCTCGGTGGCCAGTGCCAGGGAGAATCTCGAGGCCAATGCCATCGACAACGTGACAGTGGGGCGCATGTCCGCCGAGGAATTCACCGAAGCGCTCAAGGGAGAAAAGGGTGGTCGACGCGTGGAGGCCTGGGCGCTCGGCGAGTACGATTTCTCCACGGTACTGGTGGACCCCCCTCGTGCGGGGCTCGATGAGGCGAGCTGTCGTCAACTGAGCGAGTACGAGCGTATCGTCTATATTTCATGCAATCCGGATACGCTGGCACAGAACCTGGAGACATTGACGCAGACACACGATGTCACCCGCTTCGCGCTCTTCGATCAGTTTCCCTGGACCCATCATTGCGAGTGCGGGGTGCTGCTGGAGCGACGAGCCTGAATGCGACCTTGGTAGGAAATGTCGTGACGTTGTCAAGGCCGATGCGCAACCGACATGCACCATGAGCAAAGGGGCATGTTGCTGGGGATGAGGCGTCGATTGGCGTAACCTCCCGGTCCAAGGGAAGGCAACGCCCCGCAACTCACATTGTTTTTCGGCCGCCGCCGGCGGCCCCTGGCAGTCGAGGTGATTGATGCTACACGTCGCACAGGAGGAGACCCGCCTGGATCTTCTCAAGCAACTCAAGGAACGGTTGCAAAGCCGTCTGGACAAGGACAAGGCCGCTGCGGTCGACGCCTTCGCTCACCTCTTCTACGCTGCCGTGCCCCTGGAGGATCTGGCTGATCGGCGTCTGGACGACCTCTATGGCGCGACGCTTTCGGTGTGGCATTTCATCCAGCAGTTCGATCCCGACGCCCCCAAGGTTCGGGTGCTCAACCCGGACTTCGAGGAACACGGCTGGCAGTCCACCCATACCTTCATCGCCGTGCTGCACGAGGACATGCCGTTTCTCGTCGACTCGGTCCGCGTGGAATTGAATCGCCGGGGCATGACCGTTCATGCCATCCACAATGCTGTGCTGGCGGTGGCCCGTGACGACGAGCATCGCCTGCAGCGTGTCGCGTCACCGGAAGAGGCCGACGCGCCCGACGCTCGTGAATCGCTGATCGCCATCGAGGTGGATCGTCATTCCAACCTGACCGAGCTCGAGGAGATCGAATCCAGCCTGCAGGAGGTGCTGCGCGAGGTGCGGACTGCGGTGGGCGATTTCGATCCCATGCGCGAGCGTGCCCAGGCGGCCATCGAGGAGCTCGAGGCAAGGCGGCCGGAGCAGGTCGATGCGGCGGATCACCGAGAAGCCATCGAATTCCTGAAGTGGCTGCTCCAGGACAACTTCACGTTCCTGGGCTACGACGAGTACGAGGTACGTGAGGAGCAGGGCCGGCAGCGTCTCGACAAGGTCGAGGGCAGCGAACTCGGCGTCTTCCGGCTGGATCAGCCGCGCTATCGCGAACGCATTCGCACCGATCTCGGTGTCGAGGGCGACCATTACGTGCCGATGCCGCAGTTGATGTCGTTTGCCAAGAGCGCCCATCACGCCAGGATTCACCGGCCCACCTATCCCGACTATATCTCCATCGATCGTTATGATGACCAGGGACGCGTGATCGGCGAGCGGCGTTTTCTCGGCATGTTCACCGCCACGGTCTACAATGAGTCGCCGCGCAACGTGCCGATCCTGCGTCGCAAGCTCCAGGCGGTGATGGATATCGCCGGCTTCAGCCCCAAGGGACACAACGGCAAGCAATTGCTGCAGATCCTCGAGGTCTACCCGCGTGACGACCTCTTCCAGATCGATATCGACGAGCTGGCGCAGACGGCGCTGGGAATCCTCGATATCCGTGAACGTCGCCGCGTGCGGTTGTTCATCCGCGAGGATACCTTCGGCAAGTTCTACTCCTGCCTGGTGTTCGTGCCGCGCGACGTCTTTTCCACCGAGCTGCGGGTGCGGCTCCAGGAGCTGCTCTGCGAAGAACTCGATGCCACCTTCGGGGATTTCAATACCTATCTCTCCGAGTCGGTGCTGGCCCGCATCCAGTTCATCCTGCGCTTCAACGGCGACCAGCCGGTGGAATACGATATCAAGCGCCTCGAGGAGAAACTGGTCAAGCTGGCCCGCAACTGGCGCGACGACCTGCTCAACGCTTCCATCGAGGGCTTCGGGGAGGAGAATGCCAACCTGCTGATGAGCCGCTTTCGCGATGCCTTTCCGGCCAGCTATCGCGAGGATTTCAGCGCGCGTACCGCGGTCTACGACCTGCAGCATATCGGCGAGCTCGACGAGGGAGCGCCGCTGTCGCTGTCGCTGTATCGGCTGATCGAGGAAGAGGGCAGCGGCGTCAATCTCAAGCTGTTCCATCAGGACGCGCCGATCCCGCTCTCCGATGTGCTGCCGATGATGGAGAATCTGGGCCTGCGAGTGATCGGCGAGCGTCCCTACGAGGTACAGGCCAGCGATGCATCCTATTGGATTCATGACTTCACCCTGGAGCATCACACCAGCGTGGAGATGAATCTTCAGGAGATGCGTGGCCCCTTCATCGATGCCTTCCAGCGGATCTGGGCAGGAGAAGCCGACAACGACGCCTTCAATCGACTGATCATCGGTGCCAACCTGGATTGGCGCGAAGTGGCGATGCTGCGTGCCTACGCGCGCTACCTGAAGCAGATTCGCTTCGGCATGTCCCAGGACTACATTGCCACCACCCTGGGTAGCCATCCCGAGATCACCCGCGAGCTGGTGACGCTGTTCGAGCTGCGCTTCGACCCGGCCGAGCGGCCCGGCGAGGAAGAGATCGAGGAGTGCGAATCACGCATCCTGGCGCTGCTCGACGAAGTGCCGAGCCTCAACGACGATCAACTGCTGCGTCGTTACATGGAGTTGATCAAGGCGACCCTGCGAACCAATTATTACCAGCGCACCGAGGATGGCGGCTACAAGGATTACCTTTCCTTCAAGCTGGAACCCTCCCGGGTTTCCGGCATGCCCAAGCCGCGTCCGGCCTACGAGATCTTCGTCTGCTCGCCGCGCGTCGAAGGGGTACACCTGCGTGGCGGCAAGGTCGCCCGGGGCGGGCTGCGCTGGTCCGATCGCCACGAGGACTTCCGCACCGAGGTGCTCGGCCTGGTCAAGGCCCAGCAGGTCAAGAACGCGGTGATCGTGCCGATGGGCGCCAAGGGCGGTTTCGTCTGCAAGCGCATGCCGGAGGGCGCGGATCGCGAGACGGTCCAGAAGGAAGGTATCGCCTGTTACCAGATCTTCATCCGTGCGCTGCTGGATATCACTGACAACCTGGCCGGTGGCGAGGTCGTGCCACCGCGTGACGTGATACGCCACGACGACAACGATCCCTATCTGGTGGTGGCCGCCGACAAGGGCACGGCGACCTTCTCCGACATCGCCAACGAGATCTCCATCGAGTACGGCCACTGGCTGGGCGATGCCTTCGCCTCCGGGGGCGCCAACGGCTATGACCACAAGAAGATGGCGATCACCGCCAAGGGTGCCTGGGAGTCGGTCAAGCGTCATTTCCGCGGCCTGGGCATCAATACCCAGGAAGACGAGTTCAGCGTGGTCGGCATCGGCGACATGGCCGGCGACGTCTTCGGCAATGGCATGCTGCTCTCCGACAAGATTCGCCTGGTGGGGGCCTTCAACCACCTGCATATCTTCGTCGACCCGACGCCCGATGCAGCATCGAGCTTCGCTGAGCGTCAGCGCCTGTTCGACATGCCGCGTTCCAGCTGGGAGGACTACAATGCCGAGCTGATCTCCGAGGGTGGCGGCATCTTCCCCCGTAGCGCCAAGTCGATCACCATCACGCCGCAGATGAAGAAGGTCTTCGGCATTCGCGAGAACAAGCTGTCCCCCAACGAGCTGATCCGCGCCATGCTGGTGTCCAAGGTCGATCTGCTCTGGAATGGCGGTATCGGTACCTATGTCAAGGGCAGTGCAGAGACCGACGCCGAGGTGGGCGACAAGGCCAACGATGCCCTGCGCATCGATGGCCGGGAGCTCAACTGCCGCGTGGTCGGCGAGGGCGGCAACCTCGGCTTGACCCAGCGTGGACGCATGGAGGCCGCCGCCAAGGGCGTGCGCGTTTATACCGACTTCATCGACAACGCCGGTGGCGTGAACTGCTCCGACCATGAGGTCAACATCAAGATCCTCATCGACGAAGTGGTATCCCGGGGCGACATGACGGAGAAGCAGCGCAATCAGTTGCTTGCCGACATGACCGATGAAGTCAGCGAACTGGTGCTGCTGGACAACTATCGCCAGACCCAGGCGCTGGATCTCGCCGAGTTGCTGTCGCGCCAGGGTGTCGGCCCGTACCGGCGTTTCATCAGCGAGCTGGAAGCGGCCGGCCAGATCGACCGCGAGCTCGAGTTCTTGCCCTCCGACGAGGAGCTGCTCGAGCGTTCCCAGCACGAACAGGGCATGACCCTGCCGGAATTGTCGGTGCTGATCTCGTATGCCAAGAGCGTGCTCAAGGGCGACCTGATCGCCTCGGACGTGCCCGACGACCCGACCATCATGCGCTTCGTGGAACGTGTCTTCCCGTCGATGCTGGCCGAGCGGTATCGCGACGAGATGTACGAGCATCGCCTGAAGCGCGAGATCGTCGCCACCCAGGTGGCCAACGACCTGGTCGACCATATGGGCGTGGTCTTCGTACGGCGCCTGATGGATTCCACCGGTGCCGAGCGTGCCGACATCGCCCGTGCCTATGTCATTGCCCGCGACAGCTTCCAGTTGCCGCGCCTGTGGGAGCAGATCGAGGCACTGGACAACAAGGTGCCGAGCCAGGTGCAGTATTCGATGATGCTCGACCTGATGCGCATGCTGCGCCGCTCCACGCGCTGGTTCCTGCGTCAGCGCACCGGCCTGAACACCCGGGATACCATCGACTACTTTGCGCCACGCCTGGCACAGCTGCAGGAGAACATCGGCAAGCGGCTGCGTGGCGAAGAGAAGGAGCAGTGGTCGGCTCGCCAGCAGGAACTGGTGAAGGCGGGGGTTCCCGAGGCCCTGGCGTCCACCGTGGCGGCGGCGGGCAGCCTCTATGCTGCCCTCGGCATCATTCAGACGGCACGCCAGACCGATGACAAGCCACAGAGGGTCGCCGAAGTCTTCTACGAGGTCGGGGCTCGCCTGGAGCTGCCCTGGCTCATCCAGCAGGTGACCCGGCTCGAGGTTCGCGATGGCTGGCAGGCCAAGGCGCGGGACACCTTCCGTGACGACATCGATCGTCAGCAATTGGCCTTGACCGCCAGTGTGCTGGGCATGGAAGGCGGTCCGCGCGACAGCACCGAGCGTGTCGAGCGCTGGCTGAGCCAGCATGAAGGCATGCACCAGCGCTGGCGTCATCTGCTCGAGGAAGTGGGAAGTGGCAGCCAGGGTGGCTTCCCGCTGTTCGCCGTGGCGGTGCGGGAACTGGTGGATCTTGCCGAAAGCAACAGCGAGGCCTGAGTTCCCCGTCGCGAGGTACGACACAAGGAGGGCGCCATTCGGCGCCCTCCTTGCGTTACCGCCGGCAAGCTGGCGTGGTGTCCTACAGCAAGAAGATGGTGGCCAGGCCGAGAAAGGCCATGAAGCCGACCACATCGGTCACCGTGGTCAGTACCACCGAGCCGGACAGTGCCGGGTCGATGCCGAGCCGGCGGAGCAGTAATGGAATGGCGATGCCCGACACGCCGGCGGCCAGCATGTTGATGACCAGCGCCGCGGCGATGATGGCGCCGATGGCCAGGCTGTTGAACCACAGGACTGCGAGCGAGGCCACGACCAGCGCCCAGAGCAGGCCATTCAAGGCGGCGATGCCGACTTCCTTGCGCAAGAGCCAGTTGCTGTTGGTGCGGCTGATCTGGCCGAGTGCCAGTCCGCGGATGGCCAGGGTCAGCGTCTGACTGCCGGCGATACCGCCCATGCTGGCGACGATGGGCATCAGGACCGCCAGCGCCACGATCTCTTCCAGGGCATCCTCGAACAGGCCGATGACCCCGGCGGCCAGGAACGCCGTCAGTAGGTTGATGCCGAGCCATACGGCGCGACGCCGTGCGCTGGGCAGCACCGGTGCGAAGAGGTCCTCTTCCTCGTCGAGGCCGGCCATGTTCATCAGCGCCTGTTCGGAGTCTTCGCGGATGACGTCGACGATGTCGTCGATGACGACGCGGCCCAGAAGCATCCCGCGATTATCCACCACCGGCGCCGAGACCAGATCGTGGGTCTGGAAGAGGGTGGCGACGTCGCGGGACTTCATGGTCACCTGAATGCTGTCCACCTCGCTGTCCATCAGGTCGGCCACGGCCATGTCCGGATCATTGGCCACCAGCCGGGCCAGCGACAGCACGCCCGCGAAGCGGCCGTCACGGTCGACCACCATCAGGGCATCGGTGTTGTCGGGAACCATTTCCTTCCAGCGCAGAAAGCGTTGTACCGTCTCCAGGCTGACATCCGCGCGCACGGCGATGGTATCGGTACGCATCAAGCGGCCGATGCTGTCCTCCTCGAAGGCCAGCGTCTCCTGCAGGCGCGCCCGCTGCAGCTCGTCCATGGAGCGCAACATGTCTTCGGCAACCTGGCGGGGCAGGTCCTCGAACAGCTCGGCCAGGTCGGTGGTGTCCAGTCCTGCCGTGGCGGCGACGATTTCGGCGTGGTCCATGTCCTCGAGCAGGGTCGCACGGACCTCGTCGTGAACGTGCAGCAACACTTCCCCGTCGACTTCCTGAGGGACCCTTTCCCATAGCCGGAACCGCTCGTTGGGTGGAAGCGACTCCAGCAGCAGCGCAACCTCGGCGGGTTCGAGGTCGTCGATGACATCATCGACCCATTCCAGCCTTTCCTGCTCGAGTGCCAGATGAATGCGCGACAGGCGGTGTTCCAGTGTCTCGGTCGTATCGGTCATGTCCTTCTCCCTGGCGGCGCGTCATCACGGCGGGGGCGTGCTTGCCCACGCTTCAAGTAGACCATAAAAGGCGTATGGCATGGCAGACGATCTCGGGGCTAGTCGGCCGTGGGTTTCGTCGTTCCGGGTCGGCTGCGCTATACTCGCGCCCGCCTTGTCCGTCGCTTGCCTGGAGCCGCCATGTATTCCCTCGCCCGTTCGCTGTTGTTTCGTCTCGATGCCGAGAAAGCCCATGGCATGGCGCTTTCGGCGCTGGACCTGGCGCATCGTCTCGGCCTGGCGACGCATCTCGGCTCGGGCAGCGTGGACGACCCCGTGACGTTGATGGGCCTGCGCTTTCCCAATCGGATCGGTCTGGCAGCGGGACTCGACAAGAATGCCGACCACCTGGATGCCCTGGGGGCGCTGGGATTCGGCTTCGTCGAGGTGGGCACCGTGACTCCCAAGCCTCAGGATGGCAATCCCCGGCCTCGGCTGTTTCGTTTGCCGGAGGGGGAAGCGATCATCAATCGCATGGGGTTCAACAACGCCGGGGTGGACCACCTGGTCGAGCGGGTGCGCCGCACACGTTACGACGGAATCATCGGCATCAATATCGGCAAGAATCTGACGACGCCGGTCGAGCGGGCGGTAGACGATTACCTGCACTGCCTGCGCAAGGTACATGCGCATGCCCACTACGTGACGGTGAACATTTCTTCGCCCAATACTCCTGGCCTGCGCGACCTGCAGTTCGGCGAACATCTCGACCAGTTACTGGGCACTCTGCGCAAGGAGAGTCGCACGCTCGATCGCGATGCCGGACGGCGGGTTCCTCTGGCGGTGAAGATCGCCCCGGACATGAGCGACGAGGAGGTGGCCCTGGTGGCGCATAGCCTGGCGTCCAATGAGATCGATGCCGTGATCGCCACCAATACCACCGTGTCGCGGGAGGCGGTGGCAGGATTGCCGGGCGCCGAGGAGCAGGGCGGGCTTTCCGGTCGACCGGTGTTCGAGCCTTCCAACGTGGTGATCCGAGCGTTGCGACGCCGGCTGCCGGAGCTGCCGATCATTGGCGTGGGCGGCGTCGATAGCGCCGCGGCGGCCCGGGCCAAGCAGGAGGCGGGCGCCGATCTGGTGCAGCTCTATTCGGGGTTCGTCTATCGGGGGCCTGGCCTGGTCGGGGAATGCGCTCGGGCGCTGCAGGCTCGGCCCTCGGAGAAGGGTGGCGAGGCGTGAAAAAAGCCCATGGCCATGCCATGGGCTTGACGGGTCGTCATCGTGTCTGACGAAACGATGGTCGAAAGTCAGACCACCATGGGGTTCTTGTGGATACCGGAAACACCCGTCATGCCGGACCACTGATCCCCACGACCTTCACGCCAACCGCTCATCCAGTATTCGCGTAGATTGATGTCTTGACTGGGACAGTCGTCACGGGAACGACCTGAGAGACCTGCCTTGTACCCATGCACATAGGCGCGCTGGAAGCGATCACGTTTCTGTCGTTTCATTGGACTACCTCTTGGTGAAGGTGCCGATCGGGAGCCGGTGCGTACGTCACCGGTCCCTTGAAAAGGGGTCGAGGCACCCCTCGACCGGAGTCGAGAGGGTGCGGACCCCATAGACAGGAACGCATGCGTTTACAATCGAGTAGCTACTGAGTAATACATAGCCCAATTTGGTCGCCTCTGTCGACCGATGATTTGTAACAAGGCTCTCATACGCCTGACATGAACGCGCCGGAGTTCCGGCCACGTCGATGGATATCCCATGACCGATAGACAATCCACCGCCCCCGGGGCGTATCTGGCCACCTGCCCCAAGGGGCTCGAAGCGCTGCTGTCCGATGAGCTCACCGCGCTTGGCGCCGAGCCGACCAAGACAACGGTGGCCGGCGTGTTCTTCCAGGGCGCCCTGGCCGATGCCTATCGCGTTTGCCTGTGGTCGCGGCTGGCCAACCGCGTGGTGCACTGTCTGGTCCGGGAGGAGGGCGTGGAGACGCCTGAGCGGCTGCGAGAGGTCAGTGCAGAGATCGACTGGCAGTCTCACCTGGCCGCGGGTTCGACCCTGGCGGTGGACTTCCACGGACGCAGCGATGCCATCCGCCATACACGGTTCGGCGCCCAGACCGTCAAGGATGGCGTGGTGGATCGCCTCCAGGCCGATGGCCGAGCACGTCCACGGGTCGATCCCCGCGAGCCGGACCTGCGCCTCTATGCGAACCTGCACCGTGGTCGGTTGACGCTGGGCATCGACCTGTCGGGCGAGAGTCTGCATCGGCGTGGCTACCGTCGAGGCACGGGACACGCGCCGCTGAAGGAGAACCTGGCGGCGGCCCTGTTGATACGTGCTGGCTGGCCATCGATGGCCCGACAAGGCGCGCCTCTCGTCGACCCGCTGTGCGGTGCCGGTACCTTGTTGATCGAAGCCGCGATGATGGCCGCCGACATGGCGCCCAACCTGTACCGAGAGCGCTTCGGTTTCCATGGCTGGGCCGGCCATGACGAAGCGTGCTGGCGTGAGCTCAAGCGCGAGGCCGATGCGCGAGCCAGCATTGGCCGCAAGCGTTGTCGCAATCGATTGTTCGGTATCGATCGCAGTCCGCCGGCACTGGCGGCGGCCAAGGCCAACGCCATGCGCGCAGGGATTCCGGCGTTGATCGAATTGAGTGGAGGCTCGCTCGGCGAGCTCGATCGTCCGGCCGGACTGGACGAGGAATGCCCCGGCCTGCTCATCACCAATCCGCCGTATGGCGAGCGCCTGGGCGAATTGCCGGAGCTCGTCGAGTTGTACGCTCAGTTGGGCGAGCGGGCCCGTGGCGCCTTCCCCGGCTGGCGATTGGCATTGTTCACCGCGAACCCCGACCTGGGCCATCGCACGGGCTTGCGTGCCCATAAGCACTATTCGCTGAAGAATGGCCCCTTGGATGCTCGCCTGTTGTTGATGGACATCCCCGGAGAGACGGAGATGGCGGCCGAGACAGCGCCGAACAAGCCGACGCGCAGCGAGGGCGCCCAGATGTTCGCCAACCGCCTGATGAAGAATCGCAAGCGGTTGAACAAGTGGCTGAAGCGTTCCGGCGAAAGTTGCTACCGGCTCTATGATGCCGACATGCCCGAATATGCCCTGGCCATCGATGTCTACGGCGATCGCGTGCATGTTCAGGAATACGCCCCGCCGCGTTCCGTGGACCCGGGCCAGGCGCAGAAGCGCCTGCATGAGGCCCTCGGTGTGATACCCGAGGTGCTCGGGGTGGACCCCGCTCAGGTGGTGATCAAGCGTCGTCAGCGCCAGAGCGGCCGGGCCCAGTATCAGAAGCAAGATGCCAGTGGCGAGCGCTTCGAGGTCCGCGAGGGCAGGGCGCGGCTATGGGTCAATCTGCGGGATTATCTGGATACCGGACTCTTTCTCGATCATCGTCCCGTGCGGCGTCTGCTGGCAGAACTGGCCGAAGGCAAGCGCTTTCTCAACCTGTTCTGCTATACCGCCGCTGCCACCGTTCAGGCGGCGCTCGGCAAGGACGAAGGGCGGGGAGCAAGCGACAGCGTCAGTGTCGATCTGTCCAATACCTACCTCGACTGGGCCCGGGAAAACTTCCGCCTGAACCGTCTGGATCCGTCCCGGCACCGGGTGGTGCGCGACGATTGCTTTCACTGGCTGGAAACCGCCGGTGGCCGCTTCGACGTGATCTTTCTTGATCCGCCGACCTTCTCCAATTCCAAGAAGATGGCCGATACTCTCGATGTGCAGCGCGATCACGGACGGCTGGTGCGATTGGCCATGGCGAGGTTGGCGCCGGGCGGCACCCTGGTATTCTCCAACAACCAACGGCGCTTCAAGTTGGACGACGAGCTGGCCGAAGCCTTCGCCGTGGAAGATATCTCGGCGAAGACCTTCGATCCGGATTTCCAGCGTCGTCCGGACCTGCATCACTGTTTTCTGATTCGTCACCGCGACGGGGAGGGAGCGTGACAGCGGAAAGCGAGGAAGTGATCCATCTGACCCTGTATACCACGACGGGCTGCCATCTTTGCGAGGCGCTGGAAGCCTGGCTGGGTCGTCTGGCCAGTGAGCCTGTGCGGCTGGAGCGGGTGGAAGTCGCCGACGATGCGGCCTTGATGGCGACTTACGCAACGCGACTCCCAGTGCTGAAAGATGCCGCGGGTACCGAGCTGGATGGCGGCCACGAACCCGAATGCCTGGCCGCCTGGCTGGCCGATCGAGGCTGGCTGGACACGGCCGCCTGGCAGGAGGTCGCGCAACCGTCGGACGATGACGGGCCGCGAGGGCATGGCGCGGTCATGCGCCAAGGGCGTCGCTATCTCGGAGGCGGCCCATGACATGAAAGGGCCCCGCATCGAGCGGGGCCCTTGCGCATGCGATCACGCGCCTGCAAGTGCGTTACATGTTCGGATAGTTGGGACCGCCTCCCCCTTCCGGTGCGACCCAGGTGATGTTCTGGGCCGGGTCCTTGATGTCGCAGGTCTTGCAGTGCACGCAGTTCTGGAAGTTGATCTGGAACTGCGGCTTGCCGTCGTCGCCTTCGACCACCTCATAGACACCCGCCGGGCAGTAGCGGCTTGCCGGCTCGGCGTATTCGGGAAGGTTGTCGCGAATCGGCAGATCCGGATCGTCGAGCTTGAGATGGCAGGGCTGGTCTTCCTCGTGATTGGTGTTGGAGAGAAACACCGAGGACGCCTTGTCGAAGGACAGCTTGCCGTCAGGCTTGGGATACTCGATCTTCTCGCACTCGGCGGCCTTCTTCAGTGCCGCGTGGTCCGGTGTGGTGTCATGCACCGTCGGCAGCTTGCCGCCGAGGAGCTGGTCGAGGAAGTTGTAGGCACCACCACCGACGGTGCCGTACTTGTGGATCGCCGGGCCGAAGCTGGCGCTTTCCTCGAGTTCCTTGAAGGCCCAGCTGGCCTGCCATTTGTCGCTGAAGGCGGTCAGCTCGGCGCCACCTTCGTCGCCGTTTGCCAGCGCCTCGAAGACCGTCTCGGCGGCTACCATGCCGGATTTCATGGCGGTGTGCAGCCCCTTGATCTTGGCGAAGTTCAGGGTGCCGGCATCGCAACCGATCAGCAGGCCACCGGGAAAGGTCATCTTCGGCAGGCAGTTGATGCCGCCCTTGGTGATGGCGCGGGCGCCATAGGCGACGCGCGAACCGCCCTCGAGGTAAGGCTTGAGCACCGGGTGATGCTTCATGCGCTGAAACTCGTCGAAGGGCGACAGCCAGGGGTTCTGATAGGCCAGATCCATGATCAGGCCGACCACTACCTGCTGGTTCTCGGCATGATAGAGGAACCAGCCGCCGTGGGTGTGCTTGTCCAGCGGCCAGCCGGAACCGTGCAGCACCAGCCCCGGTTCGTGCCGTTCGGCGGGCACATCCCAGAGTTCCTTGAGGCCGATGCCGTAGTGCTGCGGGTCCTTGCCTTCATCGAGTCTGTAGCGTTCGATCAGGCGCTTGCCGAGATGGCCTCGTGAACCTTCGGCGAACAGCGTGTAGCTGGCGCGTAGCTCCATGCCCGGCATATGGCTGTCCTTGGGGGTGCCGTCAGCCGCCACGCCCATGTCACCGACGATGATCCCGCGAACCGTCTCGTCCTCGTCGACGATCACCTCCTGGGCGGCAAAGCCGGGGAATATCTCGACGCCGAGTTCTTCGGCCTGCTCGGCGAGCCAGCGGCACAGGTTGCCGGCGCTGATCACGTAACGGGTGATATCACCGCCGGTGTTGTGCATGGTCCTGGGCACCAGGGCATTGGGCAGCTTCTGGGCCTTCTCGGCATCGCGGAGCAGGTAGAGCTCGTCTCGCACGGCGGGGGTGGTCAAGGGCGCGCCGCGCTCGGCCCAATCGGGGAAGAGTTCATCCAGGGCACGGGGCTCGAAGACGGCACCGGAGAGAATGTGGGCACCGACCTCGGAGCCCTTCTCGACGACGCACACCGTCAGTTCCCGTTCGGCCTCGTTGGCCTGCTGCATCAGCCGGCAGGCCGCGGCGAGCCCGGAGGGGCCGGCGCCGACGATCACCACGTCGACCTCCATGCTGTCGCGCTCTACGTGTTCTGTCATTGTTGATCTCTCCTCCCATGGTGACGACGTCAGTGCCTCTTTGCGGGCCGCCAAGAGAGTGTCGGTCGATGGACGTGGTTGGCCAGCGGCGCCACCCTCTGACGTCGATCCAAATTAAAACGGTCGTTTGCTTCTAGGGGTGCTCCATGATAGGCATAATAGCCGGAAAGGGGCACCCCTTACGATGGGGATGTCACGAGAAGACCTCTCGACTGGCGTGGCGGGATTGTTGCCGTCACCGAGGCTGTGGCACATTGAAGGGGTTTTTTGGCGTAGCGCCTATCAAACGCTTGCATGAAACGTCTAAAAGCATGCCGATCGGTTCTAAGGGGCGCTTCGCCTTCTTCATAACCCGGTTCCGAGACTGAACCTAGCGAGGACAATATGAAGGTACTCGTCGCGGTCAAACGCGTCATCGACTACAACGTCAAGATTCGGGTCAAGCCGGATCACAGCGACGTCGATCTCACCAATGTCAAGATGGCCATGAACCCCTTCTGCGAAATTGCCGTGGAAGAGGCGGTGCGCCTGAAGGAGGCCGGAACGGCGACCGAGGTGGTCGCGGTCACCGTCGGTCCCAAGGCCGCCCAGGAACAGCTGCGGACGGCCCTGGCATTGGGGGCTGACCGGGCCATCCACGTGCAGACCGACGAGCGCGTCGAGTCGCTGGGTGCCGCCAAGGTCCTGGCCAAGGTGGTCGAGGAAGAACAGCCGGACCTGGTGATCCTCGGCAAGCAGGCCATCGACAGCGACAACAACCAGACCGGGCAGATGCTCGCCGCCCTGACCGGGCGTGCCCAGGGCACCTTCGCCTCCGAGCTCAAGGTCGAGGATGGCAAGCTGACGGTCACCCGCGAGATCGACGGCGGCCTGCAGACCCTCTCGCTGGCCTTGCCGGCTGTCGTCACCACCGATCTGCGCTTGAACGAGCCGCGCTATGCCAAGCTGCCCGACATCATGAAGGCCAAGAAGAAGCCGCTG
Organism: Halomonas caseinilytica; assembly: GCF_001662305.1. Lineage (GTDB taxonomy): Bacteria > Pseudomonadota > Gammaproteobacteria > Pseudomonadales > Halomonadaceae > Halomonas > Halomonas caseinilytica. The sequence continues at coordinate 140,522 of NZ_BDEP01000004.1, read as the reverse complement.
GACACCAAGACGCCGGAGGAACTGGGTGTCGAGATCGCCGGCAAGCTCAAGCTGGTCGGGGTCGAGCCGCCGGCCGAGCGCCAGGGCGGCGTCAAGGTGGGCTCCGTGGACGAGCTCGTGGACAAACTCAAGAACGAAGCCAAGGTGATCTCATGAGCATTCTGGTACTCGCCGAACATCACGATGGTCAACTGGCCGAAGCCACGGCCCATGTCGTGGCCGCGGGCCGGGCCATCGGCGGTGACATCGACGTGCTGGTGGCCGGGGAAAACGTCGGGGCCGTCGCCGAGGCCACCGCCGGTCTCGAGGGCGTGGCCAGGGTGCGCGTGGCCGACCATGCCGTCTACGCTCATCAGTTGGCCGAACCCCTGGGCGAGCTGCTGGTGGCGCTGGCCGACGACTATACTCATGTGCTGGCCGCGGCCTCGACCACCGGCAAGAATGTCATGCCGCGCCTCGCGGCGCTGAAGGACGTCTCGCAGATCTCCGAGATCATCGCCGTCGAAAGCGCCGACACCTTCAAGCGGCCGATCTACGCCGGTAACGCCATCGCCACCGTGCAGAGCGAGGACGCGCTGAAAGTGATCACCGTGCGCGCTACCGCCTTCGATGCCGTCAGCACCGGGGCGAGTGCCGACGTCGAGGCCGTCGACACCGTGGTTGACAACGCCTTGTCGTCCTTCGTTGGCGAGGAGCTGGCGCAGAGCGACCGTCCCGAGCTGGGGGCGGCCAAGGTGGTCATCTCCGGCGGGCGCGGCATGGGCAACGGCGAGAACTTCAAACTGCTCGATGGCATCGCCGACAAGCTCGGTGCGGCCATCGGTGCCTCTCGGGCCGCCGTGGATGCCGGCTTCGTGCCCAACGACATGCAGGTCGGCCAGACCGGCAAGATCGTCGCCCCCGAGTTGTACATCGCCGTGGGCATCAGCGGTGCTATCCAGCACCTGGCGGGCATGAAGGACTCCAAGGTGATCGTGGCGATCAACAAGGACGAGGAGGCGCCGATCTTCCAGGTGGCCGATTATGGATTGGTCGCTGACTTGTTCGAGGCGCTGCCCGAGCTGGAGCAGAAGCTGTAAGACAGCGCCAGTCGCGCGATGATTGCCGTCGCGCTCGGAGCCGGTCTTTCCGCCAGGGAGGCCGGCTTTTTTGTGCCCCCATGAACACCGCAGGATATTGATAATAATTCTTGTTTGGGGTAGCGTAGCAGCGTTCAGCGCACCTTTCGGGAGACGAGCGTGCAGTATAGACAACCATGGCTCCGCTGGGGCCTGGCGGGGCTTGCCTTGACCCTGGCGACCTCCGCATCGGCTCAGTCATCGCTTCGTGACGAGGCACTCGACGCCCAGCGTACCCAGGCCGAATTGCAGGAACGCATCGACAATGCCGATGAGGCGGTCCGCGAGCAGTTGCGTGAACTGCGTCAGGCACGAGAAGAGGCCCGTCGCCTGCAGAGCTACAACGAGGAGCTGGCACCGGTCGTGGAGCGGCAGGCTGAGACACTCGAGGAGCGTCGGTCTGGCGTCGAGACCTTGACCGAGACCCGCGAGGCGTTGCCGGGCCTGATGCGCGACATGGTCGAGCGCTTGAGAGCCTGGGTCGAGCGCGACATGCCGTTTCTGCGCGATGAGCGCCTGGCGCGGGTCACATCTCTGGAATCCACGCTTTCGGCGTCGGATCTGAGCAGTGCCGAGAAGCTGGAGCGCGTACTGGCGGCGTGGCGCACCGAGCTCGATTACGGTCGCGAACTGGATGCCTGGCGGGGCGACCTGACGGGCGATACGCCTCGGGAAGTGGATTTTCTGCGCGTCGGTCGGGTCGGTTGGTATTACCTGACCCCTGATGGCCACAGTGGCGGCGTCTGGAAGGCCGAATCCGGTGACTGGCAGCCCCTCGATGAGTCGGCCCTGGCGGAAGTCCGCAAGGGGTTGCGCATCGTGCGTGAGCAGCGTGCGCCGGAGATACTCGATCTTCCCGTCTCCCAACCGGTGGAGGATGCCTCATGATCGGTCGCCATTCCGTGATTCGTTGTCTGGGCATCGCCGTTCTGGCGGCCTTGCCGTCGGCTGCCACCCTGGCGCAATCCAGCGAGGATCCGCTGCAGACATTTCAGGCCGAGCGTGAGGCAGCCGAGGCCCGCGATCGCGCCCGACTCGCCGAACTGGTGGACGATCGGCAGGCGCTCGAGAATGCGCTCGAAAAGGCTCGCGCCTCGCTTGCGGCGGCTCGCGAACGGCGCCAGGAACTGGAAGCGCAACAGCAGTCGCAACAGGCCGAGCTTCAGGAGCTGGATGGCCAGATCGATGAGCAGGGCGGCGATCTCGGTGCCGTCTTCGATGAAGTGGCCGGCGTGAGTGGCGAACTTCGCGATGACCTGGGCCAGAGCTGGTTGACGCTCGGCGCCGAGGTGTCGTTGCCGCCACGCCTGGACGACGATGGTGTGCTGCGTTCCCGCCAGGTCGAGACGCTGGCGGACAGCCTCATGGGACTGACGCGTGAGACTGCGTGGATCGTGAACCTGACGGCACCGGTGGCCGGTCAGGATGGGAGCCGCAGCGAGCGGTCGGTGACGCGGGTTGGCGACTTGCTGGCCTTCAGTGATGGCCAACTGTTGCAACGGACCGGCGACGAGGGCGCGCTTTCGGTGCTCGAGCATACGCCAGCTGGGGTCAGTGAACGCCTGAGCGACTTCCAGGCGGGGCAGGGCGATGTGATCTCGCTGGATCCTTCCGATGGGCAGGTGCTCGAGGCCCTGGCCCAGCAGCCGACGTTGCTGGAGCGTTTCCGCCAGGGCGGCGCCGTGGGGTATGTGGTGGTCGTGCTCGGCGCGATCGGCCTGCTGATGGCCCTGTTCCAGTACCTTTACCTGTTGCGCGTCACGGTCACGCTCAAGCGTCAGCTCGGCGATCTGGAGCATCTGCGCGAGGACAACCCGCTGGGACGGGTTCTCCAGCGGTTCCATGCCCTGGGCGCGGGACATGCCCCCGAGGCGCTGGAAGCACGACTCGATGAGGCCATGCTGGCCGAACAGCCGCGCCTCGAGCGAGGCCAGTCGTTGGTCAAGATGCTGGCGGCGGTCGCGCCGCTGCTCGGGCTGCTGGGCACCGTGACGGGCATGATCGTGACCTTCCAGTCGATCACCGTGTTCGGTACCGGCGACCCGCAACTGATGGCGGGTGGCATCAGCCAGGCGCTGGTGACCACGGTGCTGGGGCTGATCACTGCTGTGCCCTTGCTGTTTGCCCACACGGCACTATCCAGCCGTAGCCGCTCGTTGATCGGCATCATGGAGGGGCGTGCCAGCGCGGTTCTGGCGGATCGCCTGGAGGCTGATCAAGCCGCCGCCTCCGCCACCGCGGCGACGAAGCGCCATGCCGATGCTCTGGCTTGATCCACTCACTCGATTGGTCGATGCCGGTGGCCCGGTGCTGGTGGTCATCGCCGGGGTGGCCATGCTGCTGTTCTCGGTAGCCCTCGAGCGCTGGTGGTTCTTCCGCTTCCAGTATCGCCCGGCACGCCGGCAGCTGGTGAATCGCTGGGTGGCGCGGCGCGATCGAGCGAGCTGGAGTGCCCTGACCCTGCGCGAGGTCTGGGTGCGCGAGTTGATCGCCTCGCTGCGCGGTCCCTTGCCCTGGCTCAAGCTGCTGGTGGTTATCTGTCCGCTGCTGGGCCTGCTGGGCACGGTCACCGGGATGATCACGGTCTTCGATAGCCTGTCGGTCAGTGAGGTCAACCAGGCGCGTGCCATGGCCGACGGCGTGGCACGCGCCACGCTGCCCACCCTGAGCGGGATGGCGGTGTCGGTGGTGGGCCTGCTCTTCATCACCCGCCTGGAACACATCATCCGGCGCGAGGATCAGCGGTTGCATGACCGCCTTGCCCGCGCCGCGGAGGACGCACATGCGTAGACGTCGACTCGGTACCGCCGATGAGTCCAGCGAGGTCAACCTGACGCCGATGCTGGATGTGGTGTTCATCATGCTGATCTTTTTCATCGTCACCACCAGCTTCATCAAGGAAAGCGGCGTCGAGATCGAGCGCCCCGAATCGAGTGCGGCCTCGCCGCGTCCCGATGCCCAGGTCCTGGTGGCGATCACTCCCGAAGGGGCCGTCTGGGTCGACGGCGAGCCCGTGGACATCCATCGCGTCGGGCCAGCGGTGGCCGACATGGTCAGCGACGAGGGATCGGTGGTGATTCAAGCCGATCGTGATGCCACGACCGGCGTGCTGATCGAAGTGATGGATCGCCTGCGCGAGGCCGATGTCGAGCAGGTCGCGGTGGCGGCGCAACGGAGCGGCGCCTGATGTTGCGTCGTGCCTTCGCCCTGGTTGCCGGCGCGGCCCTGGCGCTGGTGCTGTTCATTCTGCTGGCGCTTCTGGTGGTGCCGCCGAAGGCCGAGCCCGAGAAGCGCCTGGAGACCATGACCCTGAGCATGGCCGAGGCTACGGCCGAGGAGTCCGAGCCGAGTCCGACCTCCACGGCCAGTGCCCCATCGCCGCCGGCTGCAACGCCTCCGCCGCCTCAGCCTGCCCCGGCGCCGAGCATCAACAGCGAGATTGCCTTGCCGGAGCCTGAGCTGGAACCGATGGAGGCACCCGATGTGCCGATGGAGGCGTCGTTGCCGGAGCTTCAGGAAACGCCGCCCGAGCCTCAGCCGAAACCCGAGCCTCAGCCCCAGCCGGACCCCGAACCGGCGCCGGAGCCAACCCCTGAGCCGTCTCCAACGCCCGCGCCTGAACCGGCCGCTCAGCCCTCGCCAGCCGCCAGTGAGTCGCAGTCGAGCGAGTCGTCCGGTGCGGCGGGCGGCTCGGCAGCATCACAGGAGCCCGTGGATGTGGGGACGTCGGCCAAGCCGACGCGACGGGACGATCCGACATATCCTTCGCGAGCCCAGCGTCGGGGCATCGAGGGGTATGTGGTGGTGCAGTTCATCATCCGCCGGGATGGCAGTGTGGATCCGGGCAGTATTGAGGTGCTGGAAGCGAACCCGCCTAGGGTGTTCGATCGTGCTGCCAGGCAGTCGATCACCGATTGGCAGTTTCAGCCATCGGACCAGCGCCGGCGGACGCAGCAGCGTTTCGAGTTCAAGTTGAGGTAGCCGCATGCGCCATGTCTTTTATGCTTGCATCCTGGTCGCCGGCGTCTGGTTGGTGGCCTCGCCGTCCTGGGCGGCACCAGCACTGCCCGGTGGCATCATCGACGATCTCAAGGGGCTCGAGGCGCGTCTCGAGTCCGGCGAATATGCGGCCGTCGAGGCAGAGGCGTCCCAGCAGGCCGAGCGGCTCGCGGGGGGCAATGCCTCGGATCGATGGGCTCGCGCACTCTACCTGCAGCTCGCCGCCAATGCTGAGGTGCATCGTGGCAATGTGCAGGCGGCCGTCGAACACCTGGCGACCGCGCGTGGCATCGAGGGCGTCGAACGCGACCAGGCGGATCGTTGGCTGAGGCAGGAGGCCGGGCTGCGTGCGCGCCTTGGCGAGTCTGAGCGGGCCAGGCAACTGTTGGGCGATTGGCTCGAGCGTCACGGTGGTGACACCGATGCGTACTGGCTGATGGCGCAACTGCAGGCCGAGGCCGCCCATTGGGGGCAGGCTGCCGATTGGGCCCAGCGGGCCCTGGAAAGCGATGCGTCGCCCACGCGGCAGCGCCTGGGGCTGGCGGCCACGGCCTTGCAACGCGCCGGTCGGGAGGATGCCGCCTTGGCGGTGCTGGAGCGCCAACTGGCGGGGGCCGAGGGTGATCCCGATGCTTGGCGCCGTGCGGCGGGCCTGGCACAGCGCATGGGCGATCCGGAGCGGGCCGCGGCGTTGTGGGAGACGGCCTGGCGGCGAGGCGTGCTGAGCGGTGCGGACGACCTGATGCAACGCATCCGGCTGCACCTGGCGGCGGGGACACCGGCGCGTGCGGCGGAGATTCTGGAGCGAGCGCTGAGCGCGGGCAACCTGGAGGATTCCCTGGAGAATCGTCGTCTGCTGGCCGAAGCCTGGCAGGCGGCTCGGGATCGCGACCAAGCCCTGACGGCCTGGCGCGAGGTGGCCGAGCAGGGCGCTGCCGCCGAGGATTGGCTGCGGCTGGGGCAGCTGGCTGCCGAGTGGGATCGCCTCGAGCTGGCCCGTGAAGCCCTGCGCCGCGCCCGTCAGGGTGGGGCTGCCGAGGCGAGCGACTGGCTGGCGTCGTTGCCCGAAGAAGAAGTGCCTGACGGTGCCTCGGGCGACGACGGAGAGGGCGTAGAGGGCAACGGTTGACGATGCCGCGCCTCGAGCGAGGACACGGCTAACGCCGCATTGGCTCGGGACAGCTCAGCTCAGGTCGAGCTCGGTCCACACCGGCGCATGATCTGAAGGCTTTTCCATGCCACGCAGGTCGTAGTCGATGCCAGCGTCGGCAATGTGCGTTACCAGCGGGGCGGTGGTCAGGATGTAGTCGATCCGCAGGCCGCGCTTCGGGTCGCGATCGAAGCCCCTGGAGCGATAATCGAACCAGCTGAAGCGGTCGTCGACCTCGGGGTAGCGGTGGCGATAGCTATCCGAGAGTCCCCAGGCCTTGAGTGTCTCCAGCCACTCGCGCTCTTCCGGCTGGAAACTGGTCTTGCCTTCGCGCAGCCAGCGCTTGCGGTTGGATTCGCCGATACCGATGTCGATATCCGCCGGGGAGATATTGAAGTCGCCCATGATCGCCAGGCGTTCATCCGGGCGATGGTGGTCATTCAACAGTGACATGAGCTGGGCGTAGAAGCGACGCTTGTGAGGAAACTTCACCGGATGCTCGATGTTCTCGCCCTGGGGGAAGTAGCCGTTCCAGACGGTCAGCGGTTCCCCGTCGGCACCACGCAGGCGCACGCCGATCATGCGGCGCTGGGCGTCCTCGTCGTCATCGGGAAAGCCGCGCTGGACGAGCTCGGGTTCCTCCGGGCATTGCTCGCGGCAGCACATCAGGGCCACGCCATAGTGCCCCTTCTGCCCGTGGTAATAGACGCGATAGCCCAGCGCTTCCACCGCCGCGACCGGGAACTCGCTGTCCTGGACCTTGGTTTCCTGCAGGCCGATCACCGCCGGACGGTGGCGGTCGACCAGCGCCTCGAGCTGGTGAAGGCGGGCTCGAATACCGTTGATGTTGAATGACACCAGGCGCATCGTCAGTCGTCCTTGTCGCGGGAGTTATCGGGATGAATCTCGATCGGTTGGCCGGCCTCCTGGCGTTCCTGCTTGCGGGCAGCCTGAAGCTTGCGTTGCTGGCGTTTCTTCTGACTGAAACGGCGTGACGGACCGACCTGGTCGGGGTTGTCGTGGCGCCACTGCTTGTAATCCTTGCGTCGCCCGGTGCGAATCGTCACCTTGTCGGAAAGCGAGCGGGTCTTCTTTCGGCGTGTCATGACGCATGGCTCCTTGAATAATGCCGGCATTCTAGCAGGCCCGGGCGTACCGTCGACAGCGATGGGTGCGCCCTCAAAGCGCGAGAACTGGTACAATGGCGGTTTGTGTCACGCATCCATCCACAACACGGACGAGACAGCACAGCCTATGAGCGAGTCGGAACAGACCACAGCACCGGCCCAGAACCGCAAGCCCAAGCGTCGCCGCCGCAAGCCGCGCCGCCGCCAGTCGAACTGGGACCTTCGCCAGTTCCAGGTGCCCGCGGTGGCGGGCAAGTGGCGTTTTCACGACTTCGATCTGCCGCTGCCGCTGATGCGGGCCATCCACGCCCAGGGGTTCGAGTATTGCACGCCGATCCAGGCCGAGGCGTTGACCCATACCCTGCTCGGTGGCGATGTGGTTGGCAAGGCGCAGACCGGCACCGGCAAGACGGCCGCCTTTTTGATCTCCATCCTGGCCTACTTCCTGGAAGAAGAGGCACCCGATGGACAGAAGCCGGGCGCGCCCCGTGCGCTGATCATCGCGCCGACCCGTGAGCTGGCGCTGCAGATCGAGAAGGATGCCAAGGCACTGGCGCGCTTCACCAATCTCAATGTCGCCAGCGTCGTCGGCGGCATGGATTACCAGAAGCAACGCGATGGCCTGGGCAAGAAGCTGGATATTCTGGTCGCCACGCCCGGCCGGCTGCTGGACTTTCACCAGAAGCGCGATGTCGATCTCACCCAGGTCGAGGTGCTGGTGCTCGACGAGGCGGATCGGATGCTGTCGATGGGCTTCATCCCGGACGTCAAGCGGATCATCCGCTATACGCCGAAGACCGAGGAGCGTCAGACCTTCCTGTTCTCGGCGACCTTCACCGAGGATATCCTCAACCTGGCCGCGCAGTGGACCCATGAGCCGGCCCACGTGGATATCGAGGTGACCGTCGACAACGCCGCCGATATTGACCAGCGCGTCTACCTGGTCGGCGATGACGACAAGGAGCGCCTGCTGGTCAAGCTGCTGCAGCAGGAAAGTTTCGACCGGGTGATGGTGTTCGGCAATCGCCGTGACCTGGTGCGCAAGCTCGATGGCCTGCTGCGCAAGGCAGGCATCAATGTCGCCATGCTCTCCGGCGATGTGCCCCAGAACCAGCGCATTCGTACTCTCGAGCAATTCCGCGAGGGCGAGGTCCAGGTGCTGGTGGCCACCGATGTGGCCGGGCGTGGCATTCATATCGAGGACGTCAGCCACGTGATCAACTACACCCTGCCCGAGGATCCGGAGGACTATGTCCATCGTATCGGTCGTACCGGCCGGGCCGGTGCCAAGGGTGTGTCGATCAGCTTCGTGGGCGAGGAAGATGCCTTCTCGTTGCCGGAAATCGAACGCTTCATCAATGACAAGCTGCCCTGCGAGCACCCGCCGGAAGGACTGCTCTGAAGCTTGAAGAGCGGTGCTGCGCGCCTGGAAGATGGAAGACAGCGGCTACGCCGCTTGAAGAATGACTGCCCGGGCTGCGTTGGCCCCTTGGTGAGCGGAGACGAGGACAAGCCAGAGCGGAGGTCCGATTCAAGGGAAGGAATCGGTAGCGCCCAGGGAAGGGGTTACAGCGCCTCCGCGTCGGCCTGTCACCGCGCAAGCCGCGCTTCTCTATGGATGCATCATGCTTGACGAGGTCCTGAAGGACGAGATTCAGACCGCCTATCGCCGCGTGCTCGAGGGCCTCGAACTCACGCCGCGCTATGGCCAGCGGCTGATGATTGCCGAAATCGCCCGCACCCTGGCTGGCATCGAGACCGACGATGCCGGGCGGCGGACCAGCGATGAGCATGTCTGCGTGCTCGAGGCCGGGACCGGCACGGGCAAGACCCTGGCCTACCTGCTTGCCGCCTTGCCGGTGGCCAAGGCCCGTGGCAAGCGGTTGGTGGTGGCCACCGCGACCGTGGCGCTCCAGGAGCAGGTGCTGCACCAGGATCTGCCGTCGCTCAAGGCGCACAGTGGTCTGGACTTCGACTATGCCCTGGCCAAGGGACGCGGGCGCTATGTCTGCGTGGCGCGGCTCGACCAGGCGATGGATGGCGGCGAGGACAATCCGACCCTGTCGCTTTTCGAGCAGTCGCTGGACAGCGGTGGCGATGACTTCCAGAAGCTGGTGCAGTCCCTCGGCGAGGCCTACGGCAATGGCCGCTGGCAGGGAGACCGGGACAGCTGGCCGGAGGCCATCGATGATGCCCATTGGCGCAAGCTCACCGTCGATCACCGCCAGTGCACCAACCGACGGTGCGGGCACTTCGGTGCCTGTGCCTTTTTCCGCGCACGCCGCGACCTGGACAGTGCCGATATCATCGTCGCCAATCATGACCTGGTGCTGGCCGATCTCGCCCTGGGCGGCGGCGTGGTGTTGCCGGACCCCGGCGACTGCCTCTATGTCTTTGACGAGGGACATCACCTGCCGGACAAGGCGCTCAACCACTTCACCCACCGTTTTGCCGTGGGCGGCGGGTTGCGCTGGCTGCGTACTCTCAAGAAATCGCTTACTGAGCTGAACCAGCAGCTCGGCGTGCAGCCGACGCTGGCGCGCTTGCTGTCCGGACTACCTCAGGCCATCGAGGCGCTCGAGCCGCACCTCGGCGAGGTCTTCTCGCTGGGACATCAGCTTGCCGGCCGGCCGGAAGGGCTCGGTGAGTCCGAGGAGGGCGCCCAGCATCGCTTCGAGATGGGGCGTGTTCCCGACGCCATGCGCGAGGCATCCGGTGCCCTGGTGACGATCTTCGCTGAGCTCTCGCGCACGCTGGAATCCATGAGCGACATCCTGCGCGAGAGCCTGGACCCCGAGAAATCCACCGGCCTGCCACGCGAACAGGCCGAACCCTGGCTGCCGCTGGTGGCGTTGTTGCATGGCCGGGCGCTGGAGGCTCATGCCTTGTGGCAGGCCTTCGCTGAGCCGGATGTCGCGGACGAGCCACCCCGGGCGCGCTGGCTAACCCTGGAACGCTTCGGTGGCGAGCCGGAGCTGACCTTCTCGGCCAGCCCGGTCTCCGCCGCGCATACCCTGGCCAGGTCGCTCTGGGGGCGATGCCATGGCGCCGTGGTCACATCCGCGACCCTGACGGCGCTGGGGCGTTTCGAGCGCTTGCAGGAACGGGCCGGGCTGGCCAATCGTTACCGCTATCAGCGCCTGCCGAGTCCCTTCGATTATTCCCGGGCGGTGCTCAGCGTGCCCCGCGAGGCGGTGGATCCCGCCGACAGGGAAGGACACGAGCGTGCCATCGTCGATTTCGTCGAGGCGCTCGACGAAAAGGAGGCGGTGCTGATGCTGTTTTCCTCCCGCGCCCAGTTGCGCGGCGTGGAACGGGCGCTCAGTCGGGAGCGGCGGGACAGGGTGCTGGCACAGGACCGTTTGCCCAAGCGTGAGCTGGTGGAACGTCATCGCGAGCGGGTCGACAAGGGCGAGGGCAGCATCCTGTTCGGGCTGGCGAGCTTCGCCGAGGGGATCGATCTGCCGGGTGAGTACCTGACCCATGTGGTCATCACCCGGCTTCCCTTCGCCGTGCCTGACGACCCGGTAGGCGCGACCCTGGCCGAATGGATCGAGAGCCAGGGCGGCAATCCCTTCATGCGCATCAGTGTGCCGGATGCGTCCATCAAGCTGGTCCAGGCTTGTGGCCGGCTGATCCGCAAGGAGGCCGATGTCGGGCGCATCACCTTGCTCGATCGGCGGGTTCTCACGCGTCGTTACGGCCGTGCCCTGCTCGATGCGCTGCCACCGTTCACGCGCGAGATCGACGGCCAGGTGCAGGGCTGAGCAGGGGATCGGGCAGGAGAGAAAGCCTCATGAAACTGATCCTGAGCCGCAAGGGCTTCGATTCCTCCGCGGGTGGCGTGCCAAGCCCGATATTGCCCGATGGTCGCCTGGTCGTCCTGCCCATTCCGGATGCGCAATCCTCGATACCCTACGGCGCCATCTCTCATGCCGGCGAGCCCCTGGGGCCGCTTGTCGCCGACCTGACGCGAGGACGGATCACGGCAGATACCGGGGCGCATCTGGATCCCGACCTGACCCGGGAGAGCCTGCCGCGCCAGCCCGGTTGGCGGCCCGTGTTCGGGCAGATGGGCCAGGCGCTTGGCCACTTGCGCAACCAGGGCGTCGGGCCGGGGGATCTGTTTCTTTTCTTTGGTCTCTTCCGCCGCGTCGAGCGGGTCGGAGGGCGTTGGCGGTGGGTCGGCGACGCCGCCCCCTGTCATGTGCTGTGGGGCTGGATGCAGGTGGCGGAGACTCTGTCGCTGAGGGAGGCGTTGCCGGCGTCGTATGCGTGGGCCGGCTATCATCCGCACTGTCAGCGGCAAGGGCAGGCTGCAAATGCCCTTTATCTTGCCCGGCGCCATCTGTGCGTGGGAAGCGACGACGATGACCTGCCCGGAGCAGGCATCTTCGCTCGCTACGCGGCCAGGCGTCGACTGACGGCAGTGGATGCGCCTCGGGTGTCCGATTGGGATCTACCGGACTGGTGGTATCCCGGCGAGGGGCGTGCCCCCTTGAGTTATCACGGCGATCTGCGGCGTTGGCGTCGCGCAGCAGGGCGAACCGCGTTGCGCGCCGTGGCGCGAGGTCAGGAATTCGTGCTGGATACCGAGCAATATCCCGAGGCGCTGCCCTGGGCGCGTGAATTGATACGGCGCCAAGCGAACTGAGGGGCGGTATTCGCCCGCTCGCTGGTGCGGGCGGGCGAGCGAGGTGCCCGAGGTCTCAGGCGCCGTCGCGACGCGAGGCCAGGGTGGCCGCCAGCTTGTCGTTCATTTCCTTGAAGGCCTTCTCGGTGGTCTCCCAGTCGATGCAGGCATCGGTGATGGAGACCCCGTAGGTGAGCTGGCTGATGTCATCGGGAATCTTCTGGTTGCCCCAGCCGATGTTGGATTCGACCATCAGGCCGATGATGGAGCGGTTGCCCTCGAGCAACTGGTTGGTCACGTTCTCCAGTACCAGCGGCTGCAGGCCGGGATCCTTGTTGGAGTTGGCGTGGGAGCAGTCGATCATGATATTGGGCGTGACGCCGGCCTTGCGAAGTTCCTGCTCGGCGAGTGCCACGCTGACGCTGTCGTAGTTGGGCTTGCCGTTGCCGCCCCGCAGCACGACATGTCCGTAACGGTTGCCGCGAGTGCGAATGATCGCGACCTTGCCGGACTGGTCGATGCCGAGGAAATTGTGGGGGTGGGCCACCGACTGCAGGGCGTTGACGGCCACGTCGAGGCTGCCATCGGTGCCGTTCTTGAAGCCCACCGGAGAAGACAGGCCGGAGGCCATCTCGCGATGGGTCTGGGACTCGGTAGTACGGGCGCCGATCGCCGACCAGCTGATGCAGTCCTGCAGATACTGTGGCGAAATCGGGTCCAGGGCCTCGGTGGCCAGCGGCAGGCCCAGCTCGGCGAGTTCCACCAGCAGCTGACGGGCGGTGTGCAGGCCTTGCTCGATCTCGAAGGACCCATTGAGGTGCGGGTCGTTGATCAGGCCTTTCCAGCCCACCGTGGTGCGAGGCTTCTCGAAGTAGACGCGCATCACGATATACAGCGTGTCCTTCACCTCGTCGGCCAGCTTGCGCAGACGACGCGCATAGTCCATGGCGGCATCCACATCGTGGATCGAGCAGGGGCCGACCACCATCAGCAGTCGGGGATCGCGGCCTTCGAGGATGTTCTGGATGGTTTCGCGCCCTTCGATCACCGTGCGTTCCGCCTGCTCGCTCAAGGGGATATGCTGCTTGAGCTCCACGGGCGTGATGAGCACGTCCTCGCCGAGGACGTTGAGGTTGTTGACCTGTTGTTCGGACATGTTGCTACCTGTGTCGTGTCAGCGCTGATGAGGGAAATGGGCTTCCCATGTCGAATGGCGCCTACTATCGCCCGCGAGTCGAGCAAATTCAATCATCTGGGAACCGTGAAGCGTGTCGATTGTCACAGCGCCGGCAGGGCGGTCCGGAGCCGCCGGCTTGATGGATGCTCGAGAAACAGGAACACTTGAGCACGACTTTCACGGGCGCACCATGACATTGTGCCTAGCGGCCAGGGCTTCAGGTTGACATTTATGACAGCGACACCCGTTTCATTGCGATGCCGCCAGCCGGCGTTTCGTCATTCTCCCATCCCGGGGAGGCCTTGAATGGGCACGACTCGGGAGACCGATCAGCAACTCGTCGAGCGTGCCCAGAAGGGGGATACCCGGGCGTTCGATCTGCTGGTCAAGAAGTATCAGCACAAGATCATCGGATTGATCGGCCGTTATGTGCATGATCACGCCGAAGTCCAGGACGTGGCGCAGGAGGCTTTCATCAAGGCTTACCGAGCGCTGGGGAAATTTCGGGCCGAGAGCGCCTTCTACACCTGGATGTATCGGATCGCCATCAATACCGCCAAGAATCACCTGGTATCCAAGGGACGACGCCCGCCGGGCAGCGACATGGATATCGTGGATGCCGAGATCGTCGACCACAGCGGTCGGCTGGCCGATATCGAGACGCCGGAGGCGTCGATTGCCCGGGACCAGCTCCAGGCGGCGGTATTCGAGGCCATCGAGGGGCTGCCGGAGGATCTGCGCACGGCGATCACGCTGCGTGAACTCGACGGCCTCTCCTATGAGGATATCGCCAATATCATGGAATGTCCGGTAGGGACGGTGCGTTCGCGGATATTCCGTGCGCGAGAGGCCGTGGATCAACATATTCGACCACTGGTCACCACGTCCCGCAATCAGGAGACGATGACCGAATGAGGCGAATTTGCATGGTTTTTGTCGATTGGCTGAACTGTCGCGCTGTTGTGACGTCATATGCGGTGACCGGCCTGCTTGCGGTGAGGTAGTGGCTCCTCGGCGCGATCGGCATGGCAGGCCATGCCGGACTACCGGGCTTCCAATGGATGCAAGGCGGGCCAGCCTTGATGAGTGTGAGGGTGTGAAGAAATGAGTCAGAACGCACGGGAATCGCTTTCTGCACTGATGGACAACGAGGGCGATGAGCTCGAGTTGCGTCGTGTATTGAAATCGCTGGACGATGAACCCGATGCGGCGGACACCTGGCGCCGCTACCATTTGATGCGCAGCATGCTGCGTCGCGAGAGCGACGTCGACACGAGCATCGATCTTTCGGTGGGCGTGATGGCACGCCTGGAGGACGAGCCGTTGCCGCTCGCCGAATCGGCGTCCCAGGGGCGGCGTTCCCTGCCGCTGGCGCGCAGCGCTGGTGTTGCCGCTGCGGTATCGCTGATGGTCATCACCGGGGTGCAGTTCTACAACGGAGCCTCGCCGCTCCAGGGGGATGAGGCGTCGTCGCTGGCGTCCAGTGCCGATGCCCCGGCCTCTGTCGGTGTTTCCGGTTCCGGCGGTGCCATGGCGACCAACGTTGCTGCCCCGGCTGCATCGTCCGCCAACAGTGGCGCGATGCGGGCGAGTCAGGGCCCCTCGCTGGCCGACTTGCCGATGTTCCAGTCGTCTTCGGGCAACAGCGGCCTGATGACTGTGGGCGCTGATGCCTATCCGATGATGATGTCACCGAGCCAGCGGCAGTCGATGAGCATGGATCAACAACAGGCCCGCTTGCTGCAGTCCTACCTGAACCGGCATGCCGAGGGTGCCGCCGCCAATGGCGCCGATGTCTGGATGCCGCTGCTGCGTTCCACCGGAAGCGAGCCGCTGGGGCAACGTTGATGTGGCATCGGCGGAAACGCTCGGGCCGCATTGCCTGTGTCCTGCTGGCAGGTTGTGTTGCCTTACCGGCGATGGCCCGGGAGGCGTCGACGACAGCATCTGCCAGCGAGGCCCTCGATTGCGTCGCCCTTGACGAGCAAGAGACGCCGAGTTCGGCCGAGGCCTGGTTCGTCCGCAGTCGCTGGGCGAGTCATTGTTATGCCTTTCAGGCCAGTGCGGTACGCATCGGTGTCGATGGCGTCCGGACACTGGCGCTGTCCCACGACATCGAGGATGGTGTCGAGCGCGAGGTGGCCCGTTTTCTGGATGGCCCTCCGGCGGTCCATGAGCGACGCGGCGGCGCCGCTCGGCTCGGTGGTCTCGGTGGCGAAGGGAGCCCGGAGCGTCTCGGTGCCAGGACCAGGCATCTCGAGGACTTCTATCGTCTTCGCCTGGCCGGCGAGTCGCGCATCGCCAGTCGACACGCGGTCCGTCTCGAGATCGAGCCGCTGGATGACCAGCGTTACGGGCGCCACCTGTGGCTGGATGCGACCACGGCCTTGCCGCTCAAGCAAGTCCTGCTCGACGAGCGCGGTCGTGCCGTCGAAACCTTCCAGATTACCGAGTTGCGTAATCCCCGATTGTATCAAGGGGGGATCGAACGGCTGTCACGGGACGTCGACCAGGACGAGCGCGCCTGGCGTCCTGGCTGGTTGCCTGACGGTTTCGCGTTGCAGGCTGCCGGGACATCCGAGAGTTCGCGCCCCGGTGTGGAGCAACGGATCTACGGCGATGGGCTTGCCACTCTCAGCTTGTTCGTCGAGGTCGTGTCCGGGCAGAAGCTGCTCAAGCCCGGCGTGCATCGCCTTGGCGTATCCCATGCAGCCGTGCGGCACAGCGAGCTGGGTGGGCGCCCGCGCCAGGTGGTGGTCATGGGCGAGCTGCCACCTGCTGTCCTGAAGCGAGTGGCCGAGTCCATCGAGTGGCACGGAGGGCAGAGCACTGCTGCGTCTTCCTCGGATAGCGCTTCTTCCCCGTGACCCGACATGTCTTCTGATGCAGGCGTCGTCGACCGAGCTGACAGCCATGTATCCGTGTTCCCCGGGAATATCTCAGGCTTCTGAACCTTTTCGCACCACTGTGGTTTAGAGGAATGCAAGATCCTCATCCAACCCAACCCTGTCACAGGAGTCTTTCATGACACGCATGACGCGACACCTAGCCCTGTGGATGCTTCTCAGCCTGGCGGTGCTCGCCAGCCAGTCCGCCATGGCGCAGGAGTTGCCGGACTTCACCGGCCTGGTGGAAGACGCTGCCCCGGCGGTCGTCAACATCTCCACCTCGCGTGAGGTGGAAACCCGCAGCATGCCGTTCGACCAGTTTGGCGGTCAGGAACTGCCAGAGATCTTCAGGCACTTTTTCGGTGAACGCTTCGGTGAGCGTTTTGGCGAAGGGATGCCGATGCCGCCCGGGGCCCATGGCCACAGTGAAGAGCGTCGTTCGCTGGGCTCGGGCTTCATCATCAGCGAGGATGGCTACATCATGACCAATGCCCATGTGGTCAAGGGAGCCGATGAGATCCTCGTGCGCCTCAACGATAGCCGCGAACTCAAGGCCGAACTGGTTGGCGCCGATACCAAGACCGACGTTGCCGTGCTCAAGGTCGATGCCGACAACCTGCCGACACTGACCCTCGGCAAGTCCGAGGATCTGAAAGTGGGGCAGTGGGTTGCCGCCATCGGCTCGCCCTTCGGCCTGGATCATTCAGTGACCTCCGGGATCATCAGTGCCATCAACCGGACGCTGCCGCGGGATGTCTATGTCCCCTTCATCCAGACGGACGTAGCGATCAACCCGGGCAACTCCGGCGGGCCGCTGTTCAACCTGGATGGCGAGGTGATCGGCATCAATTCGCAGATATTCACCCGCAGCGGTGGCTACATGGGCCTTTCCTTCGCCATTCCGATCGATGTGGCGATGGATGTGGCGGATCAACTGCGTAACGACGGCTCGGTGAGCCGGGGATGGCTCGGCGTGATGATCCAGCCGGTGTCCCGTGATCTGGCCGATTCCTTCGGCATGGATAAGCCCCAGGGCGCGCTGATCGCCGATCTCGATCCCGAGGGGCCGGCCGCGCGGGATGGGCTGAAGGCCGGCGATGTCATCCTCGAAGTGGATGGCCAGGCCGTGGATCGCTCCAGCACCCTGCCGCGCCTGATCGGTCGCGTGGCACCAGGAGAGGATGTCGATCTCGAAGTGCTGCGCAATGGCGAACACCAGACCGTGACCGTGTCCGTCGGTGACTGGCCGGATGCCCAGCAGAACGGCAGCGGACAGGATGGGGATGCGTCGCCGGCGCGCCTGGGGATCGTCGTCCGGCCGCTGGAGAGTGGCCAGCACGACCAGGCTATCGACCATGGCGTGCGCGTGGTCGAGGTCGATCCCACGGGCATTGCCGCCGAGGCGGGAATTCGGGCCGGCGATATCCTGGTCAGCATCGGTGAACATGCAGTGGAGAGCCCGGAGCAGCTCCGGGAACTGATCGGTGAACTGCCCGAGGATCGCTCGGTACCGGTGCGTCTGTATCGTAACGGCCATTCCTACTACGTGGCCCTGCGGCTGGCGCAGGAGTGATGAAACCTTCGCTCCATGACCAATCCTGAACAGCGACCCGACGGCCAAGGCCGTCGGGTCGCTGTATCTGTCAGGCGCATGCCGCTACAATGCGCGCATCTTTCTCGCCGCGCTCGCTCGAACGGCGGCACTGGCCAAGCCTGTACGGAGCGCGTACACGAAGCGGACCTTATTGAATGACAGACACTGATAATCGCAAGATAATCAACGGGATACGAAACTTTTCGATCATTGCCCACATCGACCACGGCAAGTCGACCCTGGCCGATCGTCTGATCCAGACCTGCGGCGGCCTCACCGAACGCGAGCTCAAGGAACAGGTTCTCGATTCGATGGATCTCGAGCGTGAACGGGGCATCACCATCAAGGCGCAGTCGGTGACGCTCGATTATCACGCTCAGGATGGCAACGTCTACCAGCTCAATTTCATCGATACGCCCGGGCACGTCGATTTCTCCTATGAAGTGTCGCGTTCGCTGTATGCCTGCGAGGGCGCCCTGCTGGTAGTGGATGCTGCCCAGGGGGTCGAGGCGCAGTCGGTGGCCAACTGCTACACGGCCATCGAGCAGGGGCTCGAGGTTCTGCCGGTGCTCAACAAGATGGACCTGCCCCAGGCCGATCCGGCCAAGGTGGGCGAGGAGATCGAGGAGATCATCGGCCTGGACGCCACCGATGCCTGCCAGGTGTCCGCCAAGAGCGGCCTGGGCATCAATGAGCTTCTGGAGCGCTTGGTGCGTGACATTCCGCCGCCCAAGGGCGATCCCGAAAAGCCTCTGCAAGCGCTGATCATCGATTCCTGGTTCGATAACTACCTGGGGGTGGTGTCGCTGGTGCGCATCTTCGACGGCACCCTGAAGAAGGGCGACAAGATTCGCATCAGCTCGACCGGGCGTGACTGGCAGGCTTCCGAGGTCGGCATCTTCACGCCGCAGCGTCGCCAGACCGATGTGCTGCGTGCCGGCGAAGTGGGCTTCGTGGTCGCCGGCATCAAGGACATCCATGGCGCCCCGGTAGGCGACACCATCATCCATACCAAGACACCGGACGTGAAGCGGCTGCCGGGCTTCCAGAAGGTCAAGCCCCAGGTCTACGCCGGTATGTTCCCGGTCAGCTCCGATGATTACGAGGACTTCCGCGACGCCCTGGAGAAGCTGGCGCTCAACGACGCCTCCCTGGATTACGAGCCGGAAAACTCCGATGCCATGGGCTTCGGTTTCCGGGTTGGTTTCCTCGGGACCCTGCACATGGAGATCATCCAGGAACGACTCGAGCGCGAGTATGACCTGGACTTGCTGACCACGGCACCGACCGTGGTCTACGAGCTCGCCATGAAGAATGGCGAGACGCGCTATGTCTCCAACCCTTCCAAGCTGCCCGACATGGCGGATGTGGAGGAAATGCGCGAGCCCGTCGTGCGTGCCAGCATCCTGGTACCGCAGGACTTCGTCGGCAATGTCATCGCCGAATGCGAGCAACGGCGTGGCACCCAACTGGACATGCTGTTTCTGGGCAGCCAGATTCAGTTGACCTATGAGCTGCCCATGTCCGAGGTAGTGATGGACTTCTTCGATCGCCTGAAGTCCATCTCCAAGGGATATGCCTCGCTCGAATACAACTTCGAGCGCTTCGAAGCCGCCAATCTGTCGCGTCTGGACGTGCTGATCAATGGTGACCGCGTCGATGCCCTGGCGGTGATCATTCATCGCGACCATGCCCACTCACGAGGACGGGCCCTGGTCGAGAAGATGAAGGAACTGATTCCCCGCCAGATGTTCGATGTCGCCATCCAGGCCGCGATCGGTGGCCAGATCGTGGCGCGTTCCACCGTCAAGGCGCTGCGCAAGAATGTGACCGCCAAGTGTTACGGCGGCGACACGACGCGCAAGAAGAAACTGCTCGAGAAGCAGAAGGCGGGCAAGAAACGCATGAAGCAGGTCGGCCGGGTCGAGATACCCCAGGATGCCTTCCTCGCCGTGCTCAAGGTGAACGACTAGGGAAGGACGAAGACAATGGATTTTGCACTTCTGCTGGTGGTGGCGGTGGCGATCACCGGGCTGATCTGGCTGCTCGACCTGATCTGGTGGCGTCCGGCGCGGCGCGCGCGACTGACCGCCAGCACCGAGGCCGGCACCACCGAGGGCATCGACCCGGCAGCGCGCGAGAAGGCGCTCAAGGACCCCTGGCCGGTAGATTATGCCCGCTCGTTCTTTCCCGTGTTGCTGGTGGTTCTGCTGCTGCGCAGCTTTCTGGTCGAGCCATTCCAGATACCTTCGGGGTCGATGCGCCCGACCCTGGAGGTCGGGGATTTCATCCTCGTCAACAAGTTTGCCTATGGACTGCGGCTACCGGTGACCAATACCAAGGTCGTCGATCTCGGTGAGCCGGAGCGTGGCGATGTGATGGTATTCCGCTTTCCGGAAGATCCCTCGGTGAACTTCATCAAGCGCGTGATCGGCCTGCCGGGCGATCATATCCGCTACGAGGACAAGCAACTCTACGTCAATGGCGAGCCGGTGCCCAAGCGCCTGCTGGAAGCTGGCCCTCCCGGAGAGCCCGATGAGTTGCTGCTGGAAGAGCAACTGGGCGAGGTGGCGCATGATATCTACAATAATCCTCGTGATCCGGGACCGCAGGTGCGTGAGCTCGTAGTGCCGGAAGGCCATTACTTCGCCATGGGCGACAACCGCGACCACTCCAACGACAGCCGCTACTGGGGGTTCGTCCCGGAGGAGAACGTCGTGGGCAAGGCCTTCGCCGTGTGGATGCACTGGGATGGTGGTCTGCCGAGCTTTACCGATGTGCGTGGTATTCATTGAGATGCCGGGAACGGCATCGTTGTCATGATATAGCAGGAGCTTCGTGAGCAATTCCCTCGATATTTTCAGCCGCCGCATCGGGCACCGCTTTTCTCAGCCCGAGCTGCTTGAGCTGGCCATGACCCACCGCAGTTATGGTGGTCGCAACAATGAACGCCTGGAGTTCCTCGGCGATTCCATCGTCAACTTCGTCATCGCCGAGGACCTCTTCCAGCGTTTCCCTCAGGCGCGGGAAGGGCAGTTGTCGCGTCTGCGTGCCCGACTGGTCAAGGGGCAGACCCTGGCCGAGCTGGCCCGGGAAATGGATTTCGGCGAGTGCCTGCGTCTGGGGTCGGGCGAAATGAAAAGCGGTGGTCATCGTCGCGATTCCATACTGGCCGATGCCGTGGAGGCGGTGATCGGCGCCATTTACCTGGATGCCGGCATGGATACCGCGCGGACCCGGGTGCTCTCCTGGTTTGCCGAGCGGCTGGAAACCATCAACCTCCAGGATACCCAGAAGGACCCCAAGACTCGCCTGCAGGAGTTCCTGCAATCCCGCCAGGTCGCGTTGCCGCGTTATGAGGTGATCTCCGTGGAAGGCGAGGCCCATGCGCAGACCTTCACTGTCGAATGCCATGTGGAAATGCTCGAAGAGCACACCCTGGGTATCGGCTCCAGTCGTCGACACGCCGAGCAGCAGGCCGCCGAACAGGCCCTGACGCAGCTCGAGAAAAAGGGAGCGCGAGCATGACCCAGACCTGTGGTTTCGTGGCCATCGTCGGTCGGCCGAATGTCGGCAAGTCGACATTGATGAATCATATCCTCGGTCAGAAGATCTCGATCACCTCGCGGCGCCCGCAGACGACGCGCCATCAGGTGATGGGGATCAAGACCGAGGGTGACACCCAGTTCATCTATGTCGACACGCCGGGCATTCATCTGCTCGAGAAGGATCGCAACAAGGCGATCAACCGTTTCATGAACCAGGCGGCCACTCAGGCCCTGCGTGACGTGGACTGCGTGATCTTCATCATTGATCGCACCCGCTGGACCGCCGAGGATCAGGTGGTTCTGGAGCGACTGGCCACGGTCGAGGCGCCGGTGATCCTGGCCGTGAACAAGGTCGATCGGCTCAACGACAAGTCGACATTGCTGCCCTGGCTCGACGAGGTGCGTGGGCGTCGCCATTTCGCCGCCATCGTGCCCGTTGCCGCCAAGCACGGCACCAACGTGGCCGAACTCGAGGCCGAGGTCGCCAGGCACCTGCCCGAGAGCGTGCACTATTTCCCCGATGACCAGGTCACCGATCGCAGCCTGCGCTTTTTGGCGGCGGAGCTGGTGCGTGAGAAGATCATGCGGCAGCTCGGCGATGAGCTTCCCTATCAGATGACCGTCGAGATCGAGGAATTTCGAGAAGAAGGACGCGTCACGCACATCAGCGCACTGATCATGGTGGAGCGGCAGGGCCAGAAGAAGATCCTGATCGGTGATCGTGGTGAGCGCATCAAGCAGATCGGGCGCGATGCCCGGCTCGAGCTGGAACGCTTGGTCGGCACCAAGGTCATGCTCAACCTCTGGGTCAAGGTCAAGCGGGGCTGGTCCGATGATGACCGAGCCTTGAAGAGCCTCGGCTATGATTTAGACTGACGCCGTTTTGGGCGTCCGATTTTCGAGGCGCGCAGCGCGTATGCGGCGGGTCTCGTATCCAGCAGTGCGCATTTCTTCAGCTTCGGGCCTGGCTCGGGGTGGCTTCTCATGCACGGCGTCCCATGACTCCTGAACCGGCTTACCTGCTTCACAAGCGGCCCTATCGCGAAACCAGCGCCCTGGTGGAATTGCTGACATTTCACCATGGGCGCGTACGGGCCGTGGCACGAGGGGTACAGCGCCCGGGCAGTCGGCTGCGTGGCGTGCTTCAGCCGTTCGCACCCCTGCATGTCACCTGGAGCGGTAGTGGAGACCTCAAGCGCCTGGCGCTGATGGAAAGCCAGGGAACGGCTGCCATGCTGGCCGGCGAGGGCCTGCTCTGCGGGTTATATGCGAACGAGTTGCTGGCTCGCCTATTGCCGGTCGAGTTGTCGGTGGACGATGTCTTCGCCTTCTATGCCGCCGCCCTCGATGCCCTGCCGCATCCGGAGGGGCGGGCCGGGGCGTTGCGACGCCTGGAATTTGCCCTGCTCGAGGCCCTGGATGCCGAACCTCGCTTTGTGGGGCCCGATGGCCAGCAACTTGACCCGCAAACACGCTACGTCTTCGATACTGACTCGCGGGCTTTTGTTCTCGGTGAGCGAGGCATCGATGGACGTACCCTCAAGCTGCTTGCGACGGGAGACTGGAGTGCCCCCGGCCTGGCCGGGCCGGCCAAGGCGGTAATGCGCGCCGCCCTGGCGCCCTTGCTGGGTAGCCGGCCACTGCGTTCACGGGAGTTGATGCATCAGCTTGCCTCCGCCCGGCTTCGTCGAGAATCGTGAGACGCGGTTTCGCCACTTGACGAGGCAAGAACGGCGCTGCGTACCTGTCAGAAAGCGGAAAATCCCATATCCTGTGTCCGTCTTCCGTCTTCCGTCTTCCATTTACAAGGAGAGTTTCATGCATCCTCCCCGCATCCTGTTAGGCGTCAACATCGATCATGTCGCCACCTTGCGTCAGGCTCGTGGCACGCGCTATCCCGATCCGGTCCAGGCGGCCTTGCTGGCCGAGGAGGCCGGTGCCGATGGCATCACCGTTCACCTGCGGGAGGATCGGCGCCATATCCAGGAGCGCGATGTGCGCCTGCTGGCGGAGGTGCTCAACACGCGCATGAATCTGGAGATGGCCGTTACCGAGGAGATGCTGGCGTTCGCCGAGGAAATCCGTCCGGCGCATGTCTGTCTGGTACCCGAGAAGCGGGAAGAGGTGACCACCGAAGGCGGCCTTGATGTGGCCGGCAGCCTGGATGCCGTGAGTGAGGCCTGCCGTCGGTTGGCGGCGGTCGGCTGTGACGTTTCGCTGTTCATCGATCCGGTGCCGGAGCAGGTCGAGGCGGCCGCGAGGGCGGGGGCGCCGACGGTAGAGTTGCACACCGGCGCCTATGCCGAGGCGACCGGTGAGGTGGCCCGGCAGGAGCATGTCCGGCTGGTGGCGGCGGCGGAGATGGCCGCTGAACTCGGGCTGGTCGTCAATGCTGGCCATGGCCTGAACTATCATAATGTCGAGGCCATCGCGGCGATTCCCGGTCTGCACGAACTCAACATCGGCCATGCCGTGATCGCGCGCGCGCTCTTCGTCGGCCTCAAGGAAGCGGTGGCGGAGATGAAGCGGCTTGCCATTGCCGGCCAGGAAGCGGGCCTGCTGGCCGCGCTGGACGAGCATGACCACGAGCACGGCGACGAGAGTTGTTGCGGCGCATGATCATCGGAGTCGGGACCGATATCGCCCGGGTGGCGCGTTTCGAGCGCGCCATCGCGCGACATGGGGAACGTTTCGTCGAGCGGTTGCTGGGCGAGGATGAGCGGGTGGACTTCCGCGACCGGGGACGGTCGGCGAATTATCTGGCCAAGCGTTTTGCCGCCAAGGAGGCCTTTGTCAAGGCGCTGGGAACGGGCTTGCGTCACGGCATGCGCTGGACCGAGATCCAGGTGGTCAACGATACGCTCGGCCGCCCCGCGCTGCGGCTATCGGGGCGCGCCGATGAGTTGGCCAGGGCGGCGGGTGTCCGCAGTCTTCATGTGTCATTGTCGGATGAAGCGGCCTTTGCGATGGCCTTCGTGGTATTGGAGAGCTGATGGCTGCCCTGTGAACGCAGGCTTGCCATGGCGGCATAAAGGTCCGGCAGCAACGGTGCCACAGCGTCGCTGCCGCGCGACCTGAGGCGAGTCTCGAGCGTCTCCACCAGCAGGGCCAGGCGCGGCACGCCGCAGTAGCGGCAGGCTCCGTTGAGGCCATGAATGGCATCGAGGAGGGCCTCGTCATCGCCTCGCTCGGCCGCGTCGCGAATGTCCGCCTCGGTTTCCTCGAGCGACGCGATCAGCTGTTCGAGCAGCTGACGGGCCACTCCCTCGCGCCCCCCGGCGAGGCGAGTGCCAAGTGCCAGGTCGATCTCGGCCAGTTCGGTATCCTCGTTGCGGATGGTGCGTGGCGCGAGGGTCGGCTCGGGGTTCTCCGTCTCGAGGCCGGCGCCGAGGTGATGTCGCAGCAACTGGGACAACTGAGCGGTATCGATCGGCTTTTCCAGCATGTCGTCCAGGCCGCTGTCCAGCAGGTCCCGGCGCTGATTATCCTGAACGTGAGCGGTGACGGCTATCACGGGGATGTGGCGCCAGTGCCCTCCGAGACGCCGCAGTGCCCGGGTGGTTTCCACGCCGTCCATGCCCTGCAGGCGAATGTCCATCAGGATCATGTCGAAGGTGGTATGCCGGGCCAGGGTAAGGGCTTCCTCGCCGCTAGCGGCCAGGCTGACCTCGATCCCGGTGCTCTGGACCAGTTCCTTGAGCAGCAGCCGATTGGATTCGGTATCGTCCACGCAGAGGATGTGCCAGGGGCGCGATGCGTCGTCGTGGGGCGTGCCGGCGGCGCTCGTCTTCCGGGGGGCAGATAGCCTCGACTGTCGAATGCGCCGGATGGCCTCGGCCAGGTTATGGCGGGCCAGTGGCTTGCTCAGGATCTCACCGCCATGGGGCAGCGGTGGCTCGTCGGGAAGGTCGGGAGGGCTGGCGTTGACCATCAGCAGCGCTGGGTAGCCGAGCCGTGCCAGTCGTGCCCGCCAGCCGCTCGAGGCGTCGTCGTGCAGTTCCTCGGCGGACAGGCCGATCAACGCCAGTTCCGCGCTGCCGACCTCGACATCGTCGATCTCGAGGGGATGGCCGCCCCAGCGCGACACGAGATGGCGCAGGGCGTGGCGTGTCGTGACATGCGGTTCCAGAATCACCACGCCGGCACCGTCCAGATCGACCTCTCGAGGCCGCTCTAGGTTGCCGTTATTGCTCAAGGGCAACGTAAAGGAGAAGGTCGAGCCCTGGTCGGGGACGCTGTCGACCTCGATCTCGCCGCCCATCTGCTCGACGAGCTGGCGGCAGATGGCCAGACCCAGCCCAGTGCCGCCGAAGTGGCGTTGATGGCTGACGGTTCCCTGGCGGAAGGCGTCGAAGAGTTGCTGCTGGCACGCCTTTGACAGCCCGATCCCGGTGTCGCTGACCGAGATGCGCAGCGTGGTCTGGTTCTGGGCGGTGTCTTCCACCGAGACGCGCACGATGACCTCGCCGCGATCGGTGAACTTGACGGCGTTGTGGACCAGGTTGGTCATGACCTGGCGGATTCGCAGGGGGTCGCCGACCAGCTCCATGGGCACGTCGTCATACACCAGTCCGAGCAGTTGCAGATCCTTCTGCTGCGCTTGTGGCGCCTGGAGGCCCAGGACTTCATCGACCAGGGCGACCATGTCCAGCGGGCGATGCTCCAGTTCCAGCCGGCCGGCCTCGATCTTGGAGAAATCGAGGACATCGTTGACCAGCATCAGGAGGTTGTCGCAGGCGCGCTGGACATGGTCCAGCCATTCTCGCTGTCGCATGCTCAGTTCCGAACGGTGCAGCAGCCGGCAGAAACCGATGATGCCGTTGAGCGGCGTGCGGATCTCGTGGCTCATGTTGGCCAGGAATTCGGACTTGGCGCGGTTGGCCTCCAGGGCGCGTCGGTGAGCCAGATCGAGTTCGATGTTCTGGACCTCGATGGTTTCCATGGATTCCTGGAGCTCCTGGGTCGCCTGCTCGACCTGGGTCTGCAGGTCGTCGTGGGCGCAGGCCAGGTGATCGCGAAGCGTGTTGAGGCGTTGCACGAGCTGGGCGAGTTCCGCCTCGCCAGGCAAGGGAAGGGGTTCAGGGGTCATGCCGGCAGCCAGGCGCGACAGGCTCTCGCTGGCTTCCTCGAGAGGTTGGCTGAGACGACGGACCGTCGAGTAGGCGACCAGGAACAGCAGCAGCCCGGCGAGCAGCAGCAACAGCCCTCCGCTGGCCAATTGGCGATAATAGGCCAGCGGCAGTGGCGAGGCGTCGATATCGAGGAGCAGACGGGCGTCGGTCGCCGGCAGCGACAAGCGCAGTCGCCATTGGGCCCCATCCTGCACCAGGGGAGTGTCGGCAGCGAGAAGCTCGGCGGGCATGTCGCGCAGACGGCCCAGCTCCAGGGGGACATGCCCCTGGGCATCCCGGATGGCCAGGGCTCTGACGTCGTCGAGTTCGAGCAACCGGGAGGCGATGGAGGACAGGCGGTCCGCATGGCCTTCGTTCAGTGCCTCGGCGAGCTCGGGGGTCAGCATCCGGGCGGTTTCGGTCAAGTGGCTGGCGAGTTGCCGATGGTGATGCCGGTCTTCCAGTTCGGCCGCCGCGAAGACGAACAGCCCGAGCAGGGTCAGCGGCAGGACGAGAATGCAGAGCATCAGGCGGGTCTTGAAGGACATCGGCGCGACTCGCGAAGGGAATGTCGTGACCCAGTATGCCACAGCCGGGGCGGATGCCTGTCCAGTCCGGTCGGCCAAGGATATAATGCGTTACAGACTTTTCCATAAGGAAGGCTGCATGCAATTCCCCACCCTGGAGGACACCATCGGCCATACGCCGCTGGTTCGCCTCAAGCGCATCACCGCCGGACGCAACAACACGTTGCTGGCGAAGCTCGAGGGCAACAACCCCGCCGGCTCGGTGAAGGATCGACCGGCGCTGTCGATGCTCGACCAGGCCGAGCAGCGTGGCACCATCGCGCCCGGGGACACCCTCATCGAGGCCACGTCCGGCAATACCGGCATCGCCCTGGCGATGGCTGCCGCCATCAAGGGCTACCGGATGGTCCTGATCATGCCGGAAAGTGCCTCGAGTGAACGCAAGCAGGCCATGGCGGCCTATGGCGCCAAGCTCATCGAGGTCAGCAAGGAAGGGGGGATGGAAGAAGCCCGAGACCTGGCCGAGGCGATGATCGCTCGCGGCGAAGGCAAGCCGCTCGACCAGTTTTCCAATCCCGACAACCCCCTGGCGCACTATCGAACCACGGCGCCGGAGCTTTGGGAGCAGACCGGCGGCACCATTACCCACTTCGTCAGTTCGATGGGCACTACCGGCACCATCATGGGCGTATCGCAGCGCCTCAAGGAATACAATCCCGAGGTGGAAATCGTCGGCCTGCAACCCGAGGATGGTGCCAGCATCGCCGGTATCCGGCGTTGGCCACAAGCGTACCTGCCCGGCATCTTCGATGCTTCGCGGGTCGACAAGGTGCTGGATATCGGCCAGTACGAAGCGGAGGAGCACATGCGTCGTCTGGCGCGAGAAGAGGGCATTTTTGCCGGCGTCTCCTCGGGAGGTGCCCTGGCCGGCGCGCTGCGTGTCGCCGAGACGGTCGAGAATGCCGTGATCGTCTTTATCGTCTGCGATCGCGGGGATCGCTACCTGTCCACCGGCTTGTTCGCCCCGGAGATCTGAGGTGACAGGGCTCGGCAAGCGGCGACCTGCTCGGTCGCGCTCCGGTGTTTCCGGTCTGCAGGAGCGTCGACAGCCAGCGAACGTCGACCGTTCCGCCGGCCCGGAAGGCTCCCATGAGCTCGAGATTCAGGGGCTGGCCCATGATGGCCGTGGCGTGGCGCGTGATGCCAGCGGAAAGACCGTCTTCGTCGAGGGCGCCTTGCCCGGCGAGCGGGTCCTGGCTAGTGTGCATCACCGTCGCAAGCGGTTCGATGAAGCCCATGTGCGTGAGGTCGTCGAGGCCTCGCCGGCGCGTGCCACGCCACCCTGTCGACATTACGGCAGTTGCGGCGGATGCGATCTGCAGCATCTCTCGCTCGAGTCGCAACGTGATCACAAGCGTGAGGTGCTGCGGGAACTGCTGGCCCGTCAGGGCATCGAGCTGCCCGGCACGATATCCCTGCTGAGCGATACCGGTGAGGGGTATCGGCGCCGTGCCCGAATCGGTGTGCGCGTCGATGCCGCCGGGCGCGTGCGCCTGGGCTTCCGGGCCCGGCACAGCCACCGGCTGGTGGATCTGGATGACTGCCCGGTGCTGTTGCCGGTGCTTTCCGCGTTGCTGCGTCCGCTCCGAGAACAGGTCGAGAGCCTCGAGGCTCCGCGTCATGTCGGCCACCTGGAGTTGCTGGCCAGTGATGATGGCGTGACCCTGGTGGTGCGGCAATTGCGCGAGCATGTCGCCGATCAACGCCGCTGGCGAGCGTTCGCCGAGTTGCATCGCCTGAATCTGGGGGCCTGGCTGGGGCGGGAGTCGCCGCGCTTCGAATGGCTGACGGCTCCGCCGATGCTGCACTGTCGCCTTTTGTCGGGCGAGCAGGCGCTCACCCTGGCGTTCGAGCCGAGCGATTTCCTGCAGGCCAACGAGGCCGTCAACCAGCGCATGGTCGACACTGCCCTGGACTGGCTGGCGCCATTGGCGCCGGGCAGCCGGGTACTTGATCTATTTGCCGGTATCGGTAACTTCAGTCTACCGCTGGCGACTCAGGGAGCCGAGGTCACAGCGGTGGAGGGCAAGGCGGCAATGGTCGAGCGCCTGGCGAGCAATGCCGCCCGCAACGACTTGGCGGTGACGGCGCGCCAGGCGGATCTCAATGATGCCGAGGCCTGCCGGCAATTGCTGGAGGCGGCCTCGCCCGAGGTGCTGGTTCTGGATCCGCCACGTAGCGGCGCCGAGACGCTGAGCCGTCAACTGGCGGCAAGGCCGGTGCCCAGGGTGCTCTATATTTCCTGTGATCCGGCAACCCTGGCCCGGGATGCGGCTCGGCTCGTGTCTGCCGGTTACGTCGTCCGGCGTGGCGCGGTGGCCGACATGTTCGCTCACACCTCACATCTCGAATCCATGCTGCTGCTCGAGCATCCGGACTCGGCGCGGCGGTGGCAAGGAGCGTCAACCGATGGTTAAAGTGCGGGAAGACCAGCCGTTAGGCCCTGATGGACGGGTCGATATCGAACGCTGGATCGAACGCCTCGAGGAAGACGTCAAGCTGCGTGCTGTCGACGAGATGCGCGCGGCCTGTGATATCGCCCAGCGGCTGGAGCTGGAATCCGAACGTCCCCACAAGGCTTGGCTCAAGGATGGCTCGAGCTTTCGCATGGGGCTCGAGATGGCCGATATCCTGGGGGAGTTGCGTCTCGACCAGCCGGCGCTGGAGGCAGCGGTGCTGTACCGTGCCGTGCGCGAGCGGCTGATCGGCCTGGAAGAAGTCGAAAAACGCTTCGGCAACGAGGTCGCCGGGCTGATCGATGGCGTGCTGCAGATGGCCGCCATCAGTCCCACCCAGATGCCGACCCAGGGCCTCAGCCAGCACGATCAGCAGGACAACCTGCGCAAGATGCTGGTCAACATGATCGACGACGTGCGGGTGGCGTTGATCAAGATCGCCGAGCGCACCTGTGCGTTGCGGCAGGTACGCGACGCGCCACGGGAAAAACGCCTTCAGGTGGCCCGCGAGGTCTTCGATATCTATGCGCCACTGGCGCACCGGCTGGGCATCGGCCATCTCAAGTGGGAACTCGAGGATCTATCGTTCCGCTACCTGCACGAGGACGACTACAAGGCCATCGCCCGCCAACTGGCCGAGAAGCGTCTGGATCGCGATCGCTACATCCATGACGTGGTAGAGACCTTGAAGTCGCTGATGGATGCCCAGGGCATTCGTCATCAGGTGGATGGTCGCGCCAAGCATATCTATTCGATCTGGCGGAAGATGAAGCGCAAGCGGATCGACTTCTCCCAGGTTCACGATATCCGCGCGGTGCGCATCCTGGTGCCCGAGGTCAGCGATTGCTATGCGGTGCTCGGCATCGTGCATTCGCGGTGGCATCACGTGCCCAACGAATTCGACGACTACATCGCCAATCCCAAGAAGAATGGCTATCAGTCGCTGCACACAGCGGTCTTCGGCCCGGAAGGCAAGGTGCTGGAAATCCAGATACGCACCTTTGCCATGCATGAGGAAGCCGAACTCGGGGTATGTGCCCACTGGCGTTACAAGGGCCACGATACCAGCGCGCGCAGTGCCAGCTACGAGGAAAAGATCGCCTGGCTGCGCCAGGTGCTGGAATGGCAGGAAGAGGTCGGCGACTTCGGCGACCTGCGCGAGGGGCTTTCCAGCGATGTGGCGCCGGATCGCATCTACGTCTTCACGCCGGATGGTCATGTCATCGATCTGCCTCGGGTCGCAACCCCCATCGATTTTGCCTACCGAGTGCATACCGAGGTGGGGCATCGCTGCCGTGGCGCCAAGGTCAACGGGCGCATCGTGCCGTTGACCTATCAGTTGAGCACCGGCCAGCAGGTCGAGATCCTCACCGCCAGCAAGGGAGGCCCCAGTCGCGACTGGCTCAATCCGAGTCTCGGCTACGTCTGCACCTCTCGGGCGCGGGCCAAGATCCAGTCTTGGTTCAAGCATCAGGCCCGTGATCGCAACCTCGAGGAGGGGCGGGCACTGTTCGAGCGTGAGATGAAGCGTCTCGACGTGGAGGACATGGACCTCACCCGGCTGGCCAACAAGGTCAATTACCAAGGCCCCGATGACATGTATGCCGCCCTGGGCGCCGGCGACCTGCGCATCGGCCAGGTATTGCACCAGGCCCAGCAGTTGTTCGGCGAGAGCGACGGCCAGGAGGAGCTCGACAAGCTGCTGGCCAAGCCGCGTCGCGCATCGGACAAGGGGAGCGGCGGCGATATCACCGTGCTTGGTGTCGGCAATCTCAAGACCAGCATGGCCAACTGCTGCCATCCGGTGCCCGGCGAATCCATCGTCGGCTTCATTACCCAGGGGCGTGGTGTCACCGTGCATCGCCAGGATTGCCCGAACATCCTGCAACTGCGCCTCGAGGAGCCGCAGCGAGTGATCGAGGTGGAATGGGGCGAGCGGGCACGCACCCAGTATCCGGTAGATATCGAGGTACAGGCCTGGGATCGCTCCGGGCTGCTGCGCGATGTGACGGCCGTGCTCAGCAATGACCGGGTCAATGTGCTCTCGGTCAATACCCTGACCGATACCGACGATGGCATTGCACGCATGGCCATCACCGTCGAGGTCGATGGTCTGGAAACCCTGGGACGGCTGTTTTCGCGGATTCAGCAGTTGCCCAATGTCATCGAGGTGCGCCGCCTGCGTTCGGGAGGCAAGGGCAAGGCCAGACGCGGAGGCAAGCGCTCATGAGCCGGCAACGCTACGAACTCGACGACCTGCTGACGCTGATGGCGGTGCTGCGCGATCCCGAACAGGGCTGCCCCTGGGACGTCGAGCAGGACTGGGACAGCATCGTGCCGCATACGCTGGAGGAGGCCTACGAGGTGGCCGATGCCATCGAGCGCCGCGCCTTCGACGAATTGCCGGGCGAGCTGGGCGACCTGTTGTTCCAGGTGATCTACTATAGCCAGTTCGGCGCCGAAGAAGCGCGGTTCGATTTCCACGACGTGGTGCATGTTCTGACCGCCAAGATGCTCCAGCGCCACCCTCATGTCTTCCCGGATGGCACCCTGGCATCGCGTCGTCAGGGCGTCAGCGCCGCCGAGGTACAGACCCGGCAGGTCAAAGCCCGCTGGGAAGCGTTGAAGGCCGAGGAGCGAGATGCCCGCGAGGCCCGCTCGGTGCTCGATGATGTACCGCTGAATCTGCCGGCGCTGTCGCGGGCCGCCAAGCTGTCCAAGCGCGCCGCGCGGGTCGGTTTCGACTGGCCCGACTCGCGCGGTGTGATCGACAAGCTGCGTGAGGAACTCGATGAGGTCGCCGAGGCGCTGGACGCAGGGGATCACGAGCATGTCAGGGAGGAAGTCGGAGACCTGCTGTTTGCCACCGTCAACCTGGCGCGTACTCTCGGTGTCGACCCGGAACGTTGTCTACGCGCCACCAATGCCAAGTTCGAACGGCGGTTTCGTCATGTGGAGTCGGCGCTGGCCGAGGAGGGTGTGCCGCTCGACGACGCTGGACTGGCCCGGATGGAGCATCACTGGCAAGCCGCCAAGCAACAAGAAACCACGCCAACGTCATCGTCGGAAGGAGAGTCTCGATCATGAGTCACGACCTGCACGAATCACTGCGCGACAATGTCAGAATCCTGGGGGACAGCCTGGGGCGCACCATCGCCGATGACCTCGGGCAGGGGTTCGTCGACCGCATCGAGACGATTCGCGGCCTCGCCAAGCGGGGACGCCAGGGCGAGGTCGATGGGCGTCGTGAACTGATCGAATACCTCCGACAGCTTCCCGATAGGGAGCTTCTGCCGGTGACGCGGGCCTTCAACCAGTTTCTCAACCTGGCCAATATCGCCGAGCAGCACTATCGCGCGCGCTTCCGCCGGGTCGAGGACTACAAGCCGGGCAGCCAGCCGGTCCTGGGCGAGCTGCTCGAGCGTGCCCGCGGCGAGGGGCACTCGCCGCGCAAGCTGGTGGAAAGCCTGGCCAACATGCGCGTGGAGCTGGTGCTGACCGCGCACCCTACCGAGGTTATCCGGCGCACCCTGATCCAGAAGTACGACGCCATCGATGACTGCCTGACCGCCATCGAGTCCTCGGCGGACTACCCCGAGCGCGGCGCCCGCGCCCAGGGGCGGCTGGAAGAATTGATCGGCCAGGCCTGGCACACCGACGAGATCCGCCACGAGCGTCCCACGCCGGTCGATGAGGCCAAGTGGGGCTTCGCGGTGATCGAGAACTCCCTGTGGCAGGCGGTGCCGGATTTTCATCGCGACCTGGACAACCTGTTGCTCGACACGGCCGGCGAGCGGTTGCCGCTGGATGCGGCACCGATTCGTTTTGCCTCCTGGATGGGAGGGGACCGCGACGGCAATCCCAATGTCACCTCCAAGGTCACCCGCGAAGTGCTGCTGCTGGGTCGCTGGATGGCGGCCGATCTCTATCTGCGCGATCTCGACCAGCTCAAGACCGAGCTTTCGATGTGGAAGGCCAACAGTGCGCTCAAGGCCGAGGTCGGCGATGTCGCCGAGCCCTACCGCGAGCTGCTCAAGCGCTTGCTGGCGCGGGTCGAGGCCACCCGAGACTGGGCCAAGGCCCAGCTCGACGGCAAGAGCTACGACGGCGGTCCGATCATCGAGACCCGGGATCAGCTTTATGCACCGCTGCTGACCTGCTATCGCTCATTGTGCGACGTGGGGCTGGACACCATCGCCAACGGCGTGCTGCTCGATACCCTGCGCCGGGTGGCGGTATTCGGCGTGACGCTGACCAAGCTCGATCTGCGCCAGGAAGCCAGTCGACATGAGCAGGTCCTGGAAGAACTTACCGACGGCCTGGGACTTGGCCACTACCGTGACTGGGACGAGGAGCAGCGCCAGGAATTCCTGCTTGCCGAACTGTCCTCGCGTCGCCCCCTGATTCCGCGGCGCTGGGAGTGCTCCGCCGAAAGCCGTGAAGTGCTCGATACCTTCCGGGTCGCGGCCGGCGAGCATGCCGAAGCGCTCGGTACCTATATCATCTCGATGGCTGCACAGCCTTCGGACGTGCTCGCCGTGGCGCTGTTGATGAAGGAAGTCGGCGGCGATGCCCGACTGCCCATCGCGCCGCTGTTCGAGACTCTCGATGATCTCAATCGGGCGGGCGACGTCATCGACCGTCTGCTGGCCTTGCCCGGCTATCGCGAACTGACGGGAGACCGTCAGGAAGTGATGATCGGCTACTCGGACTCGGCCAAGGATGCCGGCCAACTGGCGGCTGCCTGGGCCCAGTATCGCGCTCAGGAGGCGCTGGTCGAGGTGTGCCGGCGCCACGATGTCGATCTGACGCTGTTCCATGGCCGAGGCGGCACGGTGGGGCGTGGCGGCGGTCCGGCTCATGCGGCCATTCTCTCGCAGCCGCCGGGATCGGTGAACGGTAGCCTGAGGGTAACCGAGCAGGGCGAAATGATCCGTTTCAAGTTCGGCCAGCCCGAGATTGCCCTGCGCTCCATGGAGATCTATGCCTGCGCCGTTCTTGAAGCCACGTTGCTGCCGCCGCCCACGCCGGAGCCGGCCTGGCGCGAAGAGATGGATCGTCTGGCGGAGGTGGCGCACGGCGCCTATGTGGGCGTGGTGCGCGAGGACCCCGACTTCGTTCCCTATTTCCGTTCAGTGACGCCCGAGAGTGCCCTGGGGCGGCTGCCGCTCGGCTCGCGGCCGGCCAAGCGGCGTCAGGAAGGCGGCGTGGAGACACTACGGGCGATTCCCTGGATCTTTGCCTGGACCCAGACCCGTCTGATGCTGCCAGCCTGGCTTGGCAGCGGCGAGGCCTTTGCCAAACGCCTGGAGGATGAGGGGGGCCTGGAGATCCTGCGCGACATGCGGGATCGCTGGCCCTTCTTCGGCACTTACCTGGAAATGCTGGAGATGCTGCTGGCCAAGGCCGATGTCAGCATTGCTGCCTATTACGAGCATCGATTGGTCGACGAACCGGCGCTGGAAGCGCTTGGCGAACGGCTGCGGGAACGCTTCCGCCGGTTGCATCAGGTGGTGCTGGAAATCCTCGATCAGCGGGAACTGCTCGAGAACACGCCCTTGATCCGTCAGGCCGTGGAAGTGCGCAATCCCTATATCGATCCGCTGCATGGCCTACAGGCAGAGCTGCTGCAGCGTAACCGGGACGCGGATGGCGCCATCAGCGCCGACCTGTCACGGGCCTTGATGGTCACCATGGCCGGCATCGCCGCCGGGTTGCGCAACACGGGCTAAAGCGCGAAGAACGCGGCCGGCGCTTCGCGACTGGAAGAGGGAAGAACCTCCTTGACGCCCCAAGCCCTGGGGCTAGCCTGGCTTCTTCCTTCTTCCTTCTTCCTTCTTCCTTCTTCCTTCTTCCTTCTTCCTTCTTCCTTCTTCCTTCTTAGAAAGGCATATGCACCGAGGCGGTGACCAGGTTGAGATGCGAAAGCGTCGGGTCATCGAAGCGTTCGTACTCGATCTGGCTGATCAGGCGCGAGAACTGCCAACGGGCGCCGAACCCTTCGACCTGCGTGGTGCCGCCGTCCGATGTGGCGGCATTGCCGGTGACCGTTTCGTCTTCCCAGCCCGCCAGGCCGGACTTGGCGTACAGGCCGACATCGCCCAGGCGCACGCCGGCGATCAGACTGCCGCCCAGGCTGGTGGTGTCGATGAGCATCTGCCGGCCGCCAGAGAAGGGAACGTCGTCGCTCTCGCGGTAGCTGAGTTCGGCGCCAAGGTCCAGTGAGGGCAGGCCCGCGGGCGTGAAGCCGGCGGTGAGACGGAAGCCCGAGGTGTATCGGTCGGGGCTATGGAGGTCGCCACCCTGGATCAGCAGGCCGTTGTCGAGACGTGTGAGTTCGGTGGACTGGCCGGTGTAGGAAGGTGTGTCGGCGGCGACCGACAATGCGGTATAGGCACCGGCGACGATCAGCACCAGTGTGGCCAACACTCTTTTTCCAGCACGAAACGTCATGTCCCCTGATCCTGGGTATGGCCGCCTTGCGACCGCGTTGTGTCGAACCTTTTCCAACGCTTTTCGTTTATCTGTCGAAAAATAGCACCAGGCTTCACTCCTTGCCAGGAAATTGCCGCGCGTCGAGTTGCTGGTGGAGTGCCGACAGGTGCGGTGCGTCCAGCCCCTTCTCGCGGGCTGCGCGCAACAAGGGCATCAGGATGGCATCGTGTTCGGTGGGGCGGTAGGCCAGGACGTCCTGCAGCATCGAGGCGCGGTTGTCGGCCGTGGCGGCCACGACGTCCCAGACAAGCGCCGGAAAACCTTGTACCGGTGGCGGGATGGCTTCGGCCGCCATGATCGCTGCCACTTCCTCGATAATGGCGTCGACCATGGGCCGAAAGGCACGATCGCGCAACTGGCCGTTGCGGATACGAAAGCGTGCCACGAGCGGATTGATGGCAGCATTCACCGCCAGCTTGTGCCATAGGCGCACACGAATGTCGTCGACCGCCAGGGTGTCGATGCCGACGGCCGTCAGGGTGGACGCGAGGGTAGCGGTCAGTGCCGAATACTGGCCGTCGAGATGGCCGATCCAGGTTCGGCCACGGCCGGCATGCACGACCACCTCGTCGCCGCTGGAATAAGCACCTTCGGTGGTGGTGGCGCAGAGGGTGGGGCCGCGTCGGTGCCGCGTCAGGCGCGGTTGAACGTCGAAGCCGTTCTGCCACAGGATCAGCGGAGTGTCGTTCGGTAGATGCGGGGCGAGCGTTGCCAGGGCGGCTTCGGCAGCGTAGGCCTTGGTGACCAGGTGCACGGCGGTCAGGTCGGCGGTGTCGAGTTCCTCCAGTGAGGCCGGCGTCAGGCACTCGAGACAGCGACGTCGGCGTTCGCCTTCGGGGGTCGTCAGTATCTGATATCGGGGCAGGCAACGGCGGCCGAGCAAGACCACCCGGTGCCGTTCGGCCAGATGCAGCGCCAGGAGGCGACCCATGGCGCCCGGCCCTACGATCAGGTGGCTCATGGGCGCTTGCCTCCTGCGGCACGTCCCTTGCCCGTGCCTTGTCGGCGCTGGCCACCGCGTTTCGTGCCTCGTCCTCGAGCGGGTTTTCGCGCCTTGGCATCCGGCCCTCTGGCCTCGCCCAGGGCGCGTCGTATCCGCTCGGCATCGGCATGGTCCAGCAGGCCGCGCAAGTCGTCGATCAGGCCGTCGAGAAAAGGCGCCGGCGCATCGTCTCGTTCAGCGATGTTCGCCAGACGTTGCTCCCATTGAGCGGTACGTTCCGGGCGCCCCGCGGCCTCCGGCAGGGAGGCGATCAGGGCGCTGCCGAGCCGAGTGGCCTTGAGGCTTTTGCTCTCGCGTACCAGATAACCGCGTTCCAGCAGCGTCTCGATGATGCCGGCGCGGGTCGCCTCGGTGCCGAGGCCATCGGAGTCGCGCAATGTGCGGCGGATCGCCGGGTCATCCACGTAGCGGGCGATGTTCATCATCGCCTTGATCAGGCTGGCGTCGGTGAAGTGCTCGGGCGGCCGGGTCTCGCGGTCCTCCACGCCGGCCTGTTCGACGTGGCAGGCTTCGCCCTCGCTGAGTGGCGGCAAGGGCGGCGCCTCGTCGCGCGTTGTGAACAAGGGCTTCCAGCCGGGCTCGAGGATCTCCTGGCCGCGGGCGCGGAAGCGTTCCCCGGCGATCAGGAACTCGGCCTTGACCTCCCG
Organism: Halomonas caseinilytica; assembly: GCF_001662305.1. Lineage (GTDB taxonomy): Bacteria > Pseudomonadota > Gammaproteobacteria > Pseudomonadales > Halomonadaceae > Halomonas > Halomonas caseinilytica. The sequence goes on along the minus strand of NZ_BDEP01000004.1, from coordinate 102,989 downwards.
GGTCTGCAGAGCAGGATAGAATTGAGCCAGCACGTTGCGCGCGATCAGTCGGAAGACGTCGGCTTCCTGGCGCGACAGCCGGTCGAGATCGGCAGGCTTGCCGGTGGGAGCCAGGGCGTGGTGGGCGCCGACCTTCTTGTCGTCCCAGGCCTTGGAGCGCCGGGAAAAGTCGGCGCCGGCCAGCCAGCGGCTCAGGGTCTCGTCGTGGCGGCAGGCGCCGTTCAGGGTGCGCTGCGCATTGGCGAAGTGTTCCTCGGGCAGGTAGCGGCAATCCGAGCGCGGATAAGTGATCAACTGGTGGCGCTCGTAGAGGCGCTGGCAGACATCCAGCACCGTCTTGGCCGAGAGGCCGTGGCGGCGTGCGGCGTCTACCTGCAGGGCCGACAAGGAGTAGGGCAGCGGGGCCGCCTGGCGCTTGTCGCGACTGGCCAGGCTGTCCAGGCGGCCTTCGGCGCCGGGCAGGCGGTCGGCCAGGGCGGCGGCTGGGGCGCGGTCGAGCAGGCGCCCCTGGTCATCCAGCCGGTGGGTGTCACCTGGCATCCACCAGGCGCGTAACTGGCCTCGGGAGATCGCCAGATCGACCCAGAGCACGAAGAAAGGGCGTGGCTCGAAGTCACGGATCTCGGCATCGCGCCGGACCACCAGGCCGAGCACCGGCGTCTGCACACGACCCACCGAGAGCACGCCGTCGTGCCCGGCCTGGCGCCCGACCAGTGTCCAGGCCCGGGTCAGGTTGATGCCGTACAGCCAATCCGCTCTGGCGCGGGCCTGGGCGGCGCGGTAGAGCGGCTCATAGCGTCGATTGTCCTCGAGACGCTCGAGAGCGCGCTTGACCGCCGGCGGATTGAGGTCACTGACCAGCAGGCGCGCCACGTCGCGCTTCCAGCCCAGGTGCTCGATCACTTCCTGGACCAGCAACTGGCCTTCGCGGTCAGGGTCGCCGGCGTGGACGACCTGATCGGCACGCTTCAGCAGACGACGGATCACCGCGAGCTGACTGCGCGCCTTGGGGCGAGGCATGAGCTTCCAGCGCTCCGGGAGGATCGGCAGGCTGTCGAGCCGCCAGGTCTTGAGGGCCGGGTCGTAGGCATCCGGCGGCGCCTGCTCCAGCAGGTGGCCGAGGCACCAGGTGACGACGGTATCCCCGGCCACCAATGCGCCTTCCTCCTGACGCGGCGAGGCGGGTAGGGCGTTGGCGATGGCGCGGGCCAGACTGGGCTTCTCGGCGATGATCAGGCGCATGGCATCTCGTGGGGCAATGAGAGAACATGGGAATTCTTACAGTATTTCATGATAACCGCCAGGGGCGGGCTGGCAGGTTGAACGCCAGGTATCGGGGTGAAGTCAGCATTGAAGGGGTAGACGATGCGAGAACGAGGTCGCCGTCGGCGTCTGCTGGGGCTGGGGTCGCGTACCGGCGGTGCGGTGCTCAAGCATCGTCTTGGTGGGCAGGCCGACTGGCGAGCGCTCGGCGAGGCACTATTCGACGGGCTGTCGGAGCTCAAGGGGCCGGCCATGAAACTGGCCCAGATCATGGCCCAGTGGGATGACCTGCTGCCCGCGGATCTGGCCGATGAGCTGGCGCGCCTGCAGCGCCAGGCTGAGCCCATGCCCTGGGAGGACATCCGACGCACCCTGGGGGCCTGCTATGGCGACACGGCGACGCATTTTACCACTATCGAGCCCCGGCCCTTCGCCAGTGCCTCCATGGGGCAGGTGCATCGGGCCAGGACGCATACGGGCGAGACGGTGGTCCTCAAGGTACAGTACCCGGGACTTGCCGAGGTGCTCGAGGACGATCTGCGTCAGGTACGGCGCCTGATGCGCCTGGGCCGTTGGCTGCGCATGCCGCAGGCGCGCCTGGACGCGCTGTTCGAGGAACTGGCGGCCAGCCTGCGGGGAGAGCTGGACTACCGTGCCGAAGCTGAGGCGCTGGCCCGCTACCGGGCCCGTTATGCCCATCGCGACGACCTGGTGATTCCCGAACCCTTGCCGTCACTGTGCGGGCCGGGCGTGCTGGCCATGCGCCATGTGGCCGGTACGCCACTGCGCGAGCTGGAAGGCGCCGATGACGCCACGCGACAGCGTCTCGGCACGACGCTGGCCGATTGGCTCACCGAGGAGTTGTTCACCCACGGGGAGCTGCATGCCGACCCCCATGCCGGCAATTTCGCCGCCGATGCCGAGGGGCGGCTGGTGATCTACGACCTGGGTGCGGTGATCGAGGTGCCGGCGTCGCGCCTGAAGGCCATGATGCGTCTGCTGGACGCGACGCTCGCCGGTGATCCCATGGCCATGGACGAGGCCCTGATGGCACTGGGTGGCCGGCAGGGCCAAGGGGCGCCCCTGGCGCTCTATCGCGAATCCGCCGAGGCGGTGGCGCCACTGTTCCAACCCGGCCCGCAGGATTTCGGCGATGTCCGGGTGCACCGACGGCTGCGGGATCTGAGTCCCCGGGTGTGGGCGGCCATGGATCGCCTGCAGCCGCCGGCGGATACCCTGCTGTTGTCGCGCACCCTCAATGGGCATTACTGGAACCTGGTGCGTCTCGGTGCCCGCCTCGACATGGCGAGGCGGGTACGACCCTTGCTGGCATGGGCGTCTTCCTGAACGGCTGCCAGTCCGGCACTCGACTGATAGACTATGCGGTTTTCCGAGAGCGGTGGAGACGTCGATGCTGGCGGTATGGGTTGAGCAATTGCTGGGGTTCGCGTCCGGAGCGCTTTCGGCGATTCGCGAGGACGAGCGCTACCCGACACTGATGGCCTGGGCGCGTCGTGAGGGGCCCGAGCTGGTCGATGGTGACCTGGCACTGGCTCAGGCACTGGCGCCTGAGCTGTGGTCGCAAACACCCCTGGAGCGGCTGGACTTCGCCTGCGAACCCCTGGCCCGCCCTGGACGCAACGAACCCTGCTGGTGTGATTCGGGTCGCAAGACCAAGCAGTGCTGCGGTGCCGTCTCCCTGCCTGGCCACGTGCCCACCCACCTGATGTGGATGCTCTCCCTGCGCGAATGGAAGGGCGAGACTCTCAAGGCCGCCCTGGCCAGTGGTCGTGCGCCGGCCCAGGCATTGCTCGAGGCCGGGCTGATCGCCGCCGAATCCGGGCAGCGTGGCCGCGCCCAGCAGATCCTCGAGTCGCTGTTCGAGAATGCCGACTGGTCGCGGCTGCCCGAGCAGGCCGAGCCGGCCTTCGAGATCCTTGTCGACCTCTACCAGGAGCGCGGCTTCCACCGCAAGCGCGAAGCCTTGCTCGACGCAGTGCTCGATCGCGGCCCCTTGTTCCTGCGCGGCGTGGCCCTGGAGCGACTGTGCCTGCTGCATCTCGACAACGACGATCTGGACAGCGCCCGGTCGGCCTTCGTGCGTGCCCAGCAGACCTTGCCCGATTCGCCGACCCTGGCCTATATCGAGGCCATGCTGCTATTGCACGAGGGTCATGAGGAGGAAGCCGCCGAGCGCTCCCGCTTCTGGTATCGCCGCCTGGCTCGCCAGGGAGATCTCGAACCCGAGCAACTGCAGTTTCTCGCCGACCTGGCCGACAACCCCGGCGCCACCCTGGCCGAGCAACTGCTCAATGCCGAGGCGGACCTGGCCGAACCGCTGGTGTCGCTGCAGGCCCTGTTCGAAGCGCTGCCGGAGGCGCCGCGCCTGGATGTCCGCCACGAGGACGGCGTCCTGGCCTATCACAGCAGTGCTCGTGAGGACACGCTGTTCGCCGCGTTTCAGGCCGTCTTCCCGTCGCAGGTCGAAGGCGAGACGCTGATGGGCTTCGACACGGATCCCTGGCCTCAGGCAGGCGACTGGCTGCCGGCCCTGTGCGCGCATCCCGAATGGCTCGATTCGCCGGCCGTGGTGCAGTCTCTGGCGCTGGCGTTGACCAGCCGCTTCGGGAGCCTGCCGTGGATGGCACCGAGCCTGTTCGAGCCCCTGGCGCGTCGGCTGGAACGCTGGCTGGCGCAGGTCGCCGAAGCGGGCAAGGCGCCATTGATCTGGGAAGCCGCCGACAATGCCGCGCTGCTGCGCGCCGGCCTGGCGCTGGTGGTGGGCATGGAGCGCGGCGCCCGCCAGCATTCGAGAGAACTCGCCGAGACACTGCTCACGCTGGACGATCAGGACAGCCTTGGCCTGCGCGAGCTGGTGCTCGATCAGTTGCTGAGGGAAGGGCGCGACGACGAGGCCCTGGCGTTGAGCGAACGAGCAGTAGCAGACGAGCGGGCCGATCCTAGCTCGCTGCTGGGCATGCTGATGGGCCGGGTCCTGGCGCTCTATCGGCTCGACCGTGCCGACGAGGCAGGCCATGCGCTGGCGCAGGCGCACCGCCACAACCCCTATGCGTTAAGCCTGTTGTGCACCGAATCGCCACGCCCGGCCCCGACCGCCGGTGGCGGCGTGGCGGCTCCCGGCTCGCGTGCCGAGGCTTGGCAATATCGCACCCTGATGCGCGACCAGTGGCGAGTCACGCCGGGCGCGCTGGAGTGGCTGTGCGCACAGGCGCCCGACCGGAAAACCTCGCCCGGGACGTGAGGTCAGGCCTCGTTGGCGGCCGGGCGCAGCAGTGTGCCGCGGCTGACCCATAGCGCCAGAAGGATTGCCGGGATGCCCAGGAGCGAGGCCAGCAGGAAGAAACCGGCATAGCCCTGGGCATCCACTACCAGTCCGCCAAAGCCGCTGAGGAACTTGCCCGGCAGGGTCATCAGCGACGAGAAGAGCGCGTACTGGGTCGCCGTGTAGGCCCGCGACGTCAGACTCGACAGAAAGGCAATGAAGACCGCACTGGCCAGTCCGTTGGACAGGTTGTCGCCGATGATGGTGGTGACCAGCATCGCCAGGTTGTCGCCGGTCGAGGCCAGCACCACGAACAGCAGGTTGGTCAGTGCCGTGGCCGTTGCCCCGAACACCAGCAATGGTCCGATGCCGTAGCGGGCTACCAGCAGGCCGCCGAGAATGCCTCCGAGGATACTCATGGCGATGCCGAAGACATTGGTCACGTTGGCGATGGTGGCCAGCGAGAAGCCCAGGTCGATGTAGAGCGGGTGGGCCATGGACGCCATGGCCAGATCGCTGATGCGAAAGACCGCCACGAACACCAGCAGCCAGAGCGCCTGACGTCGATATCGAGTGAAGAAGTCGGTGAACGGGCAGACGATGGCGCCGATGATCCAGGCGCCCAGGCGCCGTAGCCAGTCGGGGCGCCCGCGGCTGGCGCGCAGGAAGGCGCGCACCCGGGGCTCGTGGATCAGTTGCGTGGAGAGCGACAAGCGCTCCGGCTCCGGGCGCAGCAGGACCGTCACGACACCGACCAGCACCAGCGCCGCCATGCACAGGTAGGCGGCCTTCCAGGACACCATGGAGGCCACGTAGAGCGCACCGGCGCCGGCAGCAATCAGCCCGCCGCGATAGCCGACGATATAGGTCGATGCCATGGCGGCCTGCATGTCGTCGGGTGCCGATTCGATGCGGAAGGCGTCGATGGCGATATCCTGGGTCGCCGAACCGAAGGCCACCAGTAGCGAGAACATCGCCACCAGCGGCAGATGGCCGACGGGGTCGAGGTGCGCCAGACTCGCCAGGCCAGTGGCAATCGTCAACTGGGCCAGCAGCATCCAGCCTCGACGCTGGCCGAACCAGCGGGTCAGGCCGGGCAGCGCCAGGCGATCGACCACCGGTGCCCAGAAGAACTTGATCGAATAGAGAATGCCGATCCAGGCGAAGAAGCCGATGGCCGCGACCTCGACGCCATCGCTGCGCAGCCAGGCGGTGAGCGTGGAGAACACCAGCAGGAAAGGCAGACCCGCCGAGAAGCCGAGAAACAGCATGGTCAGCACCGGAGCCTTGAGATAGATCGCCAGGGCATCTCCCCAGCTACGGCGCGCGGTTGGTGTCGGCATGGGTGCGAGCTCTCCTTGCGGCAGGCCTGGCCAGTCCCTCGCGGGGGAGGCCAACGATGTTAGAATACTTGCAAAGGTCGGGGTCTTGAGCGATCCCGATTGTTGCAGAGCACCGAGGGTGATACCAGCCAGAACGCCAGGAGCGACATGAACGATGACAGCATGTGCCCGACGGAGAGTGATGATGCCGTGCCGCGCTGGTACGTCATCCAGTGCAAGGGCGGCGAGTCCTTCCGTGCCGTCGAACATCTCGGCAACCAGGGCTACGAGATCTTTCATCCGGTGCTGCAGGTCCAGAAGAAACGCCGCGGCAAGCTAGCGTGGGCCGTCGAACCGTTGTTCCCGTATTACCTGTTCATCCGTCTCGACCGGCTGGACAGCAACTGGCGTCCGATCCGCTCCACCCGCGGCGTATTGAAGATCGTGACCTTCGGCGTCGAGAGCAGCCCGGTGCCCGTGGACGACGAACTGGTCGAGTCGCTGCGCGAACATGGCCGCCGTGAGCCGGGCGAACCCGCCAACGTCTACTTCCGCGCGGGCGAACCGGTGGAGATCACCGAGGGGCCCTTCAAGGACCTTCAGGCGATCTTCGACACCCACAAGGGCGATGAACGTGCCATCGTGCTGCTCAACATGCTGCACCAGCGGCAGCGTCTGGAGATGCCCGTCAGCCAGCTGCGGCGCCGCGAATAGGCAGCCATCGACATTTCCTCTTTCCTTCTCGACAGACTTTCCCGACTTCCAGGAGACTGCGATGACCATCGCGCCACAGCGGGTCGTGACCCTGCATTATGTTCTCAGCGACGCCGAAGGCCGAGTACTCGACGACTCCCGTGCTCGACACAAGCCACTGGAATACCTGCATGGCCACGGCAACATCCTGGCCGGCCTCGAGGACGCCCTGGCGGAACGGGCGGTAGGCGACCAATCGAGCGTCACCCTCTCGCCGGCCGAGGCCTACGGCGAGCGCGACGAAGCCTTGGTGCGCGAGGTCGGCCGTGACGCCTTCCCGGTGAGCGACCTGGAACCCGGCATGCGCTTCCAGACCCCCGGCGACGACGGCCCCGAGATCGTCACCGTGCTGGAGACGCGTGACGACAGCGTACTGATCGATACCAACCACCCGCTGGCGGGGCAATCGCTCACCTACCGGGTCGAAGTGCTCGATATCCGCGACGCCACCCGCGCCGAACTGGCCAAGGGGCATCCACTGCCGCCTGGCACCACCCCGGACGAAGTGGAAGACAAGAAAATGGTCTGAAGCCGCTGCTGCAGAACAACGAATACTTGATCAAACCACAAGGCGGGATGCCGACAGCATCCCGCCTTGTTTATTTTGCACTCTCGCAAAGGGGCATTTAGTCTTGAATTCAAGAACGCAATGCAAGCCAGATTGTCAGCATAACGACAACACAACATGCAACTCCAATCTGACGCCAAAATCTGAGTGCTCGATTCGCCAGTATAATCAGGAAAAGGAGTGTGGTTTCTTCGTAACTTGGGTGGGGCGACCGGTGTTGGGTAAGGAAACTTTAAGTGGGTTTCATCGGAGATGGAAATGCCAGAAAGATTGGTAACGGTGGGTGGAAGATCACTCTGGAGTGAGTCAGTCGGATCGGAACGAAAAGGTACTATCCTTTTGATTGCTGGTGCCAATGCATCGGCCTTGATGTGGCCGGGTGAGTTTGTCGATATGCTCGTTTCCAAGGGGTATCGCGTTATCCGGTATGATCATCGTGACACGGGCCGCTCGACCTTCATGGAGTTTGGTCAAGCTCCCTATGCCGTGGAGGACCTGGCGGCGGATGCCATATCAGTTCTTGATGCGTGGGAAGTGAGAAAAGCCCATGTTGTAGGCTTGTCGATGGGGGCAACATTAGGGCAGGTGATGGCGCTGGATTATCGAGAACGGCTTCATAGCCTGACGCTCATGTGCGGTGCGGCACTTGATGTGGATTTTGTTGGAAATATAACGCGTGCTTTTTCAGGAAAGACGTCGTCGAATGGGCTTCCTCTTCCGGATAAGAAAGTATTGGAAGCCCTTTCCGAACGCTCGAATCCTTCCGGGAGTATAGAGGAAGAACTCGATCGCCGTGTCAGGGAGTGGAGACTCCTGTCAGGAGACAAGATAGAATTCGATGAGTCCGATTTTCGACTGCGCGAGCAGCAATGCATAGAGCATGCAGGGACTTGGAAGCAGCCGGGAAATCACGCCATGGCAACACCCGTATCGCTTTCTCGAGGAGAGGAGCTAGGGAAGGTGAATGTCCAGACTTTGGTGATACAAGGTTCTGAGGATCCTCTCGATCCACCGCCTCATGGGAAACACATCGCAGATCTGCTGCCAAATAGCCGTTTAGTGGAAATTGATGGCTTGGGTCATTGTCTCCCCAAAGTGCTACTTCCCCGGTTGGCCGAGGAAATAGAACATCATGTGGAACGAAGCCATGCAGGTGATGCTTACATCTCGCCGGCTTGAAGGCGTCGACGTCATAGACAGTCGACGATGCGCTTGAGGCATGTCGGCCTCGCCAATGTCGTGAAGGCGCAGTATCCTGTGCAGCCGATTACACTAGGGAAGCTTTCTGTCATGTCGTTACCGCCTTGCCCGCGTTGCCAGTCAGAGTTCGTGTACCAGGATCAGAGCCATCTCGTGTGTCCCGAGTGTGCGCACGAGTGGAATCCCGCCGAAGTAGAGGCCGAAGATGTCGTGGCGGTCAAGGATGCCAATGGGACGCTCTTGACCGAAGGTGACAAGGTCACGCTGGTCAAGGACCTCAAGGTCAAGAGCAGCTCGCTGGTGCTCAAGATTGGTACCAAGGCGGTGATCCGGCGTATCAAGGACAGCAAGGATCACCAGTTGGACTGCAAGGTCGATGGGGCGGGTGACATGATGGTGACCGCCAGTTTCGTCAAGAAAGCCTGAATAGCGCTCACCAGAAACCCCGCCAGTCTCGAGTGTTGCTCGAGGCCTGGCGGGATTTTTTTGAGCCGTTTTACGGGATAGCGGCGTTATCCGATCAGCCGCCGATCTTCTCGCGCAGGAAGTCGATGACGTCGTCGATGGGGATCATGGTGGCTTCGCTGTCGCGGCGGCCTTTGTACTCCAGTTCGCCCTTGTCGAGGCTGCGGTCGCCGATGACGATGCGGTGAGGAATGCCCATCAGTTCCTGGTCGGCGAAGCGCACGCCGGGGCGCAGGTCGCGGTCGTCGATCAGGACGTCGAGTCCGGCGTCGGAGAGCGCCTGGTAGAGGCGTTCGCTCTCGTCGCGCACGCGCTGCGACTTGTGGGCGTTCATCGGCACCAGGGCGACGTTGAAGGGCGCGATGGCGTCGGGCCAGATGATGCCGGCGTCGTCGTGGTTCTGCTCGATGGCGGCGGCGACGACCCGGGTCACGCCGATGCCGTAGCAGCCCATCAGCAGGGGCACGGCCTGGCCGTTGTCGTCGAGCACGGTGGCGTTCATCGCCGTGGAGTACTTGGTGCCGAGCTGGAAGACGTGGCCGACCTCGATGCCGCGGGCGATGGAGAGCGTGCCCTTGCCGTCTGGCGAAGGGTCGCCCTCGACCACGTTGCGCAGGTCGGCAACCTTGGGCAGGGCGACGTCGCGCTCCCAGTTGATGCCGAAGTAGTGCTTGCCGTCGACGTTGGCGCCGGCGCCGAAGTCGCTCATCAGCGCCACGCTGCGGTCGATGATCAGCGGCATATCGAGGTTCACCGGGCCGAGTGAGCCGGGGCCGGCACCCACCGCCGCGCGAATTTCCTCCTCGCTGGCCATGGTCAGGGGAGCGGCGACCTCGGGGAGGTTCTCGGCCTTGACCTCGTTGAGCTCGTGGTCGCCGCGCACCAACAGGGCGACCAGTCCACCCTCGGTGCCGTGCACCATCAGCGTCTTGATAGTCTTCTCGATGGGCAGGCCGTGCTGCTCGACCAGGGTGGCGATGGTACGCGTATTCGGGGTGTCGACCAGTCGCAGTTCTTCCTGAGGAGCGGGGCGTTCGGGTGTCTCGCCCAAGGGCGCGGGTAGTGCCTCGGCCTTCTCGATGTTGGCGGCGTAGTCGGAGCCGGTGGAGAAGATGACCGCGTCCTCGCCGGAGTCGGCCAGCACCTGGAATTCGTGGGAGCCGCTGCCGCCGATGTCGCCGTTGTCGGCCTCGACGGCGCGGAAGTCCAGTCCAAGGCGCGTGAAAATGCGCACATAGGCGTCGTACATGGCGTCGTAGGAACGCTGCAGGCCGGCCTGGTCGACATCGAAGGAGTAGGCGTCCTTCATGATGAACTCGCGGGCGCGCATCACCCCGAAGCGCGGGCGGGTCTCGTCGCGGAACTTGGTCTGGATCTGGTAGAAGTTGGACGGCACCTGTTTGTAGGAGCGCAGTTCGTTGCGCACCAGGTCGGTGATGACCTCTTCGTGGGTCGGGCCATAGCAGAAGTCGCGATCATGACGGTCGCGGATACGCAGCAGCAGGTTGCCGTACTGGTCCCAGCGGCCGGACTCCTGCCAGAGTTCCGCTGGCTGGATCGCGGGCATCAGAACTTCCTGGGCGCCGGCACGGTTCATCTCTTCGCGGATGATGTTCTCGACCTTGCGGAGCGTGCGCAGCCCCAGAGGCAGCCAGGTATAGAGTCCCGAGTTGAGACGGCGGATCATGCCGGCACGCAGCATCAGCTGATGGCTGACGATATCGGCGTCGGCAGGGGTTTCCTTCAGGGTGGCTATCAGAAGTTGACTGGCGCGCATGGGTCCTGGGTCACCTCGAGTCTGGGGCTTGTCGTGAGCATGAATGAAGCCGCGCAAGGCGGGGTATCGTGGCATTGTACGGTGTGGCGGGATCGGCGGCAAAAGCCCTTGGCTCAGGCCGGTCGACGCGTCTCGACGCCTGACTCGAGCCGTTCGAGCTGACGCGTCCAGTCGGCGTGGTTGTCGACCTGGCCGCGCTCGCGCAGGGCGGCGATGGCGCCGAGGTCGAGCGTGGCGAATTGCCAGCCTGGGGTGGCGTCGTGGCTCTTCACCAGGATGCCGTCTGGTGGGAAGCCGCGATCGCAAGGCGTGTAGACGGCGGCATGGCCGATGTTGATATCCACCGCTGGTGACCACAGTGCCTCGCCCACGGTGGGCGAGTGAATCACCGCCACTTGTTGCTCGATGGCCCTGGCCTGGGCGCTGAGCCTGACCCGCTGGTAGCCGGCCTGAGTGTCGGTGCAGCTGGGCACCAGCAGCAGGTCGGCCCCGGCCTCGATCTGCGCCCTCGCGAGCAGCGGGAACTCGCTGTCGTAGCAGATCAGGATACCGAGACGTCCCGCCGGGGTATCGAACACGCGCAGGCCATTGCCCGGCGAGATGCCCCATTCATTGGCCTCGAACCGCGTCATGAGCTGCTTGTCCTGGAAGTCGGCGTCGCCGTCGGGGGTAAACAGCCAGGCGCGATTGGCGAAGCGACCGTCCTCGCGTTGCCAGGGTAGGGAGGGCGCGAGCAGGGTCACGCCATGAGCGATGGCGAGTTCCCGCCAGGTGTCATGAAAGGCCTCGCGCCAGGGTTGCAGGCCGTGCAGCTGGGCCTGGAGGTCGTCACGCTCGGCCGCGGGCAGCAGCGAGGTCAGCTCCATGCCGCCGTATTCCGGGAACACCAGCAGCTCGGCGCCCCGACTTGCGGCGTCATGCACCCAGCGGGCGGCCTTGGCGCGGAAGGCCGCGATATCCTCGAAGGCCTCGATGGGATACTGGGCCGTGGCCACGCTGAGGATGGCATCGCTCATGCCGGGGTCTCCCGCAGCCAGAACACCATGGGCTTGGCGGTCTCCTCGGTGTCGTCGAGATCCTTCCAGGCGAAGGTCGTGGCGAGTTCCGGTATCCGCCGGTAGCCCCGGCCCTGCCAGAAGTCGTGCAGGGGGCGATAATCGGCCGGGCGACGCGGATGGTCATCCGGTCGTTCCACGGCGCAGAAGGCCACCCAGGCGAAGCCGGCCTCGGCGGCATGGCGCTCCCGGGCATCCATGAAGGCATGGCCGAGGCCGCCGCCGCGATAGTCGGGCAGCAGGACCGACTCGCCATAGTAGAAGACATCCTCGATCCGGTAGCCGGCTCGCTCGAAGGGCGCGCGGAATTCGTCCAGCTCGTCGACCAGGGGCTGGGCGGTGGAGGCTCCGACCAGGCGTTCGCCGTCCAGGGCCAGCACGAAGAGACTGCGCGGGTTGTCGGCGTAACGCTGGAGATAGTCGGCCTCGTAGGCCGGGTCGCCATCGTACAGGTAGGGGTAGTCACGGAAGACGCGGATGCGCAGATCCGCCAGCGCTTCAAGGTAAGGGGCAATGTCCGTCCCTTGGCAAGTCGTCAGTCGCGGTTTCGGCATGGCGTTGCTCGTCGACGATGTCGGAAGTTGATCAGGCTTGCAGGCAAGCGCTTGGTTGCTGTCATGACCCTATCAGGCCTGTGTCGAGCTGCCCATCGCCGTGGCGACGTCTCCTGCCGAGCCGGCGACATCTGTCAGGCTCGGCGGCGCAGCACCCAGAGCGTGACGAGGCCGCCCACCAGGCCCCAGAAGGCCGCACCGATACCACCCAGGCCGATGCCCGAGGCGGTGATGAGGAAGGTGACCAGGGCGGCATCGCGATGGCCGGTGTCACCCAGGGCATCGGCGAGACCGCCGCCGAGGGTCGGCAGCAGGGCGAGGCCGGCGACGGCCATCACCAGCTCGGCCGGAAAGGCGGCGAACAGCGAGGTGACGGTGGCACCGAACAGGCCGAGCAACAGATAGAAGCCACCGGCGGCGATACCGGCGGTGTAGCGGCGCGCGGGATCGGCGTGGGCCTCGGGCCCCTGGCAGACCGCCGCGCTGATCGCCGCCAGGTTGAGCGCGAAACCGCCAAACGGGGCCAGCGCCAGGGTAGCGACACCAGTGCCGCCGATCAGCGGCGAGATCGGCGGGGCATAGCCGGCGGCGCGGATGGCGGCGATGCCGGGCAGATTCTGGGAGGCCATGGTGACCACGAACAGCGGCACGCCCACACCCACCATGGCGGTGAGCGAAAAGCTCGGCATGATGAAGTCCGGGCTGGCCAGGGCGGGCGTGACCTCGCCCAGATGCAGCGAACCCTCGAACAGCGCCATGGCGATGCCGACGGCCAGCACCATCGGGATGGCATAGCGTGGCCAGAGGCGCTTGCCCGCCAGATAGGCAAGACACATGGCCAGCGGCAGGAGCAGGTCGTGCTCCATGGCCATGAACAGATCGAGTCCGAAGCGCAGCAACACGCCGGCCAGCAGCGCCGAGGCCAGCGCACGGGGCAGGCGGTGCATCAGGCGTTCGAACAGGCCGGTCACGCCACACAGGGTGATCAACAGTGCCGAGAAGAGAAAGGCGCCGATGGCCTCGCTCATGCTCACACCGGGCAGGTTGGTGGCCAGCAGGGCCGCGCCGGGCGTTGACCAGGCGGTGAGCAGCGGCATGCGGTAGCGCCACGAGAAGATGATGGTGGTCAGCCCCGAGCCGATGCCCAGCGCCCACATCCAGGAGCCGATCTGCGCCTGGCTGGCGCCGGCCGCCTCGGCGGCCTGGAAGATGATCACCGCTGAACTGGTATAGCCGATCAGCACGGCGATGAACCCCGCCGTGAGGGTGGAAAGCGTGGTATCGCCGAGCGTCGCGAGCCGGCTGGTTGAGGGTTTGCTGGACATGGTGCGAGTTCCCGTGAAGAAGACGCTGAATAAATGCCTGCGCATGCAAATTGCTGTGTCGCGCGGTACTCGAAAGCTCGCCTAACTATCAGTCTCGCCTAGCTATCAGTTATGTCTCGCTTTCTGTGCTCCGTGCGCTTCACTATGCTCGGCGACTTATTCAGCGTCTCCTGAATGGTTGTGCGTTATAGCGCACAGTCTTGGCAAGATAGCATCGTGCGTTATCGCGTACAATTCGCGGCAGAGCTTGCGATCATCATCGCGAGCGAATCGAGGCACGGTATGTCGCGAGGAGGAATCGGCGTCGCATGGAGGAAATAGCGCAACACATCGCCACGACAATCCGGACGCTGCGTGGACAACGTGGCTGGAGCCTGGATCGTACCGCGCGGGAGACTGGCGTCAGCAAGGCCATGCTGGGGCAGATCGAGCGCGGAGAATCCAGCCCCACCGTGGCCACCTTGTGGAAGCTCGCCAGCGGGTTCCGGGTATCCTTCTCCAGCTTGTTGGGCGGCGGTGTGGTGGCGTCGGACACGGTGCGTCATGGCGCCGAGGCCGTCTGGGGGGAAGACGCCGCGGGCATGCAGGTGGAGCCGCTGTTTCCCTTCGATCCGTGGCTGGGCTTCGAGCTGTTCGTGATCACCTTGGCACGGGGCGCGGTCAGCGAGTCGGCGCCTCATGCGCCGGGGGTGGTGGAGCATGTGGTGGTGATCGAAGGCGAGCTCGAGATACGCTTGGGTGATGACTGGCGGCGTCTCGTACCGGGAGAAGGGCTACGCTTCGCGGCTGACCGCCCTCACGCCTATCGCAATGCTGTCGCGACGCCGACCCGGTTTCACAACGTGATTCACTACCCGCGTGATAGCGCCACCCTCACGGAGTGATGTCGTTCGCCTGCGTCGGCGTATCCAGCCGGGCCAGGGCTTCGGGGCGGTACTGTGCCAGCAGCGCCCAGAGTCGTGCGGCGCTCTCGGCGTCCGGCAGCCCGCGGTAATCGCTCGGGCGGAAATGCATCTGGAAGGCGCGCAGCACGGCCCGGGTGCGTTCGTCGAGTCGTCCGCTCGGGGCGAGCGCATAGCCCCATGCGGCCAGGGCCGCCTGCAGGGTCGCCAGATCGGGCGGCCGCTCGGCGAAACGACGGCGATAATGTGCCACCCTGTCGGCATCGGGCCAGGCGCCGATGCCCGCCTCGTGAAGCCGTTGCCAGGGAAAGGCCGGTCCTGGGTCGATCTTGCGCTCGGGAGCGATGTCGGCGTGACCCAGAATGTCCTCGGGCGCGATATCGTGTCGCTCGATGATGTCCCGCATCAGGTAGATCAACGTCTCAATTTGGGTGTCGGGGTAGGGGGCCCAGCGCAGCTGGCCAGCCTCCCGGGCTTCCAGCGCGTGGCGCAGTGAGTCGCCGCTGAGTTCGGGGCCGTCATTGACGATCTCGATGCCAATGGAGGTGGCGTTGAGGCCACGCTGGCCGCGCCACGCACTGGCGCCGGCATGCCAGGCCCGGCGTGATTCGTCGACCAGTTGATAGACGCGAGGCTCGCCTTGCGCTGGCGGTACCGGCAGCAGGTAATGGCTGCTGACCCGAGGGCCGGTCAGGATCGACAGTGAGGTGGCCTCATCCTCGTCGGTGTAATGGAGGATCAGGTGGCGAACCCGGCTGTCGTGGGCGGATGATGAATGCCCATGGTCGATGCGATAGCCGTCGCGAGGCACCGAGCCGCCATGGGAACAGCCCGCCAGCAGCGCACTCAGGAGTAGAGCGCCTGGCAAAAGAGTCAGAAGAAGGCTCCTGGTCATCATGCCGTCACCCACCCCAGAACAGCGAACGCGTCAGCAGGCCGAGCAGCAGGGTCAGGGAAATGCTCAGCAGCGTGCCCAGCAGAACGTATTCGGTGAGCTTGCGGTCCTTGCGTTCGCGCAGGTCGCCATAGCGCAGCACCGACTTGGCGGTGAGCAGAAACCCCACGGCGGCGAGTTCGTCCTGCAGCACCAGGGTCAGCACCATCAGACGCTCGAGCATGCCGATGCGGGCGCCGGCGGCTACCAGGGTGCCGGGATCGACGACGTCCTGGCTCCAGGGTCGCAGGGCAAGCGCGATGGCCAGCGACATGGGGCGGGTAACCAACAGGTAGGACAACGCCAGGCCCAGGGTCTCGGGGTGGGTGAGCCACGCCAGTGCCGCCGTCAGTGGGGCCATGCCGTCGACCCAGGCCAGCCACAGGCCGAGCAGCACCAGCAGGTGCAGGGCCTGGTCGAGCAGGAACCAGTGCAGCTTGCCGGGGTCCAGGTGCGACTTGCCGAGATCGATCAACCAGTGGCTTGCTGCCACCGACAGGGCGCCGATTGCGGCGAAGGCGGTGCTGGCCCCGGCCAGCAGCAGGACCAGCAGCACCAGTACGCCATGCAGGCCGGCATGCAGAGAGAGCGCCGCCGAGCGAGCCTTGCGCTGCTGGCGCGATTCTACCCAGCGACGAGGCTGGAGCAGGAAATCGCCGGCCAGGTGAACCAGCAGCAGGCCGAGCAGGGTGGCGGTGGTCGCGGCGGTCATGATGACGGGCCCTCCATGGCCAGGCGTGAACGGAAGAAGGCCAGGGTGTCGGCCAGCAATGCCCAGCGCGCGGTACGCAGCCGCTTGTGGACGCTGGGCTGACGGATGCCCAGGTGGTCGGCCAGTGCCTGCTGGGACGCGTCATGCCAGAGTCGCAGATGGGTGATCTCGGCGGCGTGTCGGGACCAGCCATCGATCAGCTCGTCGACATAGCGAATCAGCAGGGCGAGGCCGGGATCTTCGGGCGCGTCGACCAGCGCGAGGGTGAGGTGGGCCTCATCGCCCATGGCGTCGAGACCCTGGCCCGAGGCCACGAAGACCGGCCCGTCGGCGGCGGCCAGGGGCGCGTCGGGCTGCCAGGTATCGGCGCCGACCGCGACGGCCACTCGGGCGTCCCAGCGTTGCGTTTCGCCGTGCATGACCAGGGCCGCGCGCAGTGCCACGGCAACGTCCAGGGCGGTGGCGGCGTTCGGCATGGCAAGCTGGAAGCCGTCGCCGCGAAAGCGCTCGTAGCGGCCATCGTGATGCGAGGCCAGGTGTTCCAGGGTTTCGTCGAGCACACCATGCAGGCGCCGACTGTCAGCGATGCGGCGTGAGTCGATGATATCGCCCGTGAGGACGGCGATGTGCTGGGTCATGGTCTGATTCCGTGGCCTTCACATCCACAGTATAGCCATAAAGCGTTATTTTTTCACTTTATAACCAATAGAGGCTATATTTTGTCTTTATAGCCCTCATGGGGTATCGGTTAGCGTGCCAGTTCCGTCATGGCGTCTTCCAGTCCACCCAGCGTCATGGGGTACATGCGGTCGTCGATCAATTCGCGGATCAGCTGGGTGGAGTGGGTGAACTCCCAGAAGCGCTGGGGCATGGGGTTGAGCCAGACGAGATTGGGAAAGGCGTGGGTCAGCCGCGATAGCCATACTGCCCCGGCCTCGTCGTTGAAGTGCTCGACACTGCCGCCCGGATGGGTGATCTCGTAGGGCGACATGGCAGCGTCGCCGACGATCACCACCTGATAGTCGGCGCCATAGGTGTTGAGCACGTCCCGGGTCGGCGTGCGTTCGTGCCTCCGCCGGGCGTTATTTCGCCACAGGCCCTCGTAGGGGCAATTATGGAAATAGAAGTGTTCGAGGTGCTTGAACTCGGCGCGGGCGGCGGAGAAGAGCGCTTCGCAGGTGCGGATGTGGTCGTCCATGGAGCCGCCGACATCGAGCAGCAGCAGGACTTTCACGGCATTGCGGCGCTCGGGGCGCATTTGGACGTTGAGCAGTCCGGCGTCGCGGGCGGTGGCGCGGATGGTGGCGTCGACATCGAACTCTTCCGCCGCACCCTGGCGGGCGAAGCGCCGCAGGCGGCGCAAGGCCATCTTGATGTTGCGCGTGCCCAGCTCGCGGTTGGCATCGTAGTCGCGAAAGCGACGTTCGTCCCAGACCTTCGCTGCCCGTCGATGGCGTGAGCCGTCCTGGCCGATGCGAATGCCCTCGGGGTTGTAGCCGTAGGCGCCGAAGGGGCTGGTGCCGCCGGTGCCGATCCACTTGTTGCCGCCGGCGTGCCGCTTGTGCTGTTCCTCGAGGCGGCGCTTGAAGGTCTCGATCAATGACTCGAGACCGCCCAGCGATTCGATCCGCGCCTTCTCTTCCTCGCTGAGCTGTTTCTCGAATTCGCGACGCAGCCAGTCATCGGGAATCAGCGCCTCGATGCCCGCTTCCAGGTCTTCCAGCCCTTCGTACCAGGCGGAAAATGCCTGGTCGAAGCGATCGAAGTGACGTTCGTCCTTGATCAGCACGGTGCGGGCGAGGTGGTAGAACGCCTGGAGGTCGGCGAAGACCATGCCGTGCTCGACCGCCGCGTGCAGATCGAGCAGCTCGCGCAGCGACACCGGCACCTCGAAGCGCCGCAGGGTCTCGAACAGGCCGATGAACATGGCGGATCAGCGTCCTTGCCGGCGCATCATGAAGGCCAGCCGTTCCAGTAGCTGGGTATCCTGCTCGTTCTTGACCAGGGCGCCGGCCAACGGGGGAAGGGCACGTGCCGGGTCGCGCTGATAGAGCGCTTCCTGGGCCAGTTCGTCGGCCATCAGCAGCTTCAGCCAGTCGACCAGCTCGGAGGTGGAGGGCTTCTTCTTGAGGCCCGGCGCCTCGCGCAGCTCGAAGAACACCTCCAGGGCCTGGCTGACGAGGCGTGGCGCGATCTTGGGGAAGTGCACGTCGACGATGGCCTGCATCGTCTGCTTGTCGGGAAAGTCGATGTAATGGAAAAAGCAGCGACGCAGGAAGGCGTCGGGCAGTTCCTTCTCGTTGTTGGAGGTGATCACGACCACTGGGCGATGACGGGCACGAATGGTCTCGCCGGTTTCATAGACATGGAATTCCATGCGGTCGAGTTCCTGGAGCAGATCGTTGGGAAACTCGATGTCGGCCTTGTCAATCTCGTCGATCAGCAGAACCACCCGCTCGTCACTGGTGAAGGCCTCCCACAGCTTGCCGGGACGCAGGTAGTTGGCCACGTTCTCCACGCCCTCGATACCCAGTTGCGAATCCCGCAACCGGCTGACGGCGTCGTATTCATAGAGCCCCTGGGCTGCCTTGGTGGTCGACTTGATGTGCCAGGTGATCAGGCGTGTGTCCAGCGACGCCGCCAGTTCTTCGGCCAGCAGCGTCTTGCCGGTGCCGGGTTCGCCCTTGATCAGCAGGGGCCGTTGCAGGGTGACGGCGGCGTTGACCGCCTGTTTCAGGGCCTCGGTGGCCACATAGGTTGAGCTACTGTCGAACGCCATGAATCGCCTCGCATGAGGGAAGCACTGTCCAGATGCCTGCGCGATGCCCGGCAATTCATCCCGTGCTTCCTGAAGGGGTGTCGAAATTCAAACGAGTGTACGTAAGGCTGCCGGCGCCGACAATCGTGGAGGACGACGTCAGGACCGACGATAGGTCTCGACCAGGGTGGCCGGGTCGCTCTCATCATGCCCGTGCGCCGCATGGGCACGCATCAACTGGGCAGCCAGGCCGCTCATGGGGGTGGCGCTGAGGGTTCGGCCACCCTGGGCCACGGCCATGTCCAGATCCTTGAGCAGCGTACGCAGGTGCCAGGCCGGAGAGTCGAAATCGCTGGCGGCCATGCGCGGGGCAAGGATGCGCAGCGGCGTGGAGTCGGCGAAACCGCCGGCCAGAGCCTCGGTGAGACGCGAGGCATCGACGCCGCTGGTCTCGGCCAGGGCCACCGCCTCGGCGATCACCGCCGCCTGACAGCCGACGATCATCTGGTTGCAGACCTTGGTCACCTGACCGCTGCCCACCGGCCCCATGTGCGTGATGCGCGCGGCAAGCGGTTCCAGCAGAGGGCGGGCCGCGTCGATGTCCTCGCTGTTGCCGCCGCACATGATGGCGAGTTCGCCGGTCTCGGCACCGACCACGCCACCGGACACCGGGGCGTCCACCCAGCGTATGCCGCGGCGCTCGGCGAGTGTCTTGGCCATGTGCCGGGTGGCGTCGGGATCGCTGCTGGACAGGTCGATCACAAGTTGCCCTGGGTGCCCATGCTCGGCCAGGCCGCCGGGGCCGAACACCAGTTCCTGAACGACCGCTGTGTTGGCCAGGCACAGCATGATCACATCGACCCCGTCGATCAGGGAGGCGACGTCGTCGGCAAGTTGCGCGCCGCTCTCGGTGGCCACGGAGGCGGCCTTCTCGGGCGTGCGGTTCCAGAGCGTGACATCGAAGCCGGCGGCGATCAGGCGGCGTGACATGGGATCGCCCATCAGGCCGATACCGATGAAACCGAGACGGGGGCGGGGCATGGGCAAGTCTCCATTGCAATGGCGTTGGCGCTATAGCATGCGTCATGGAAACGGTTTCCATCAAATGGCGTCGTGCTTGCGGCGGGCATGTGCAACGAAGGTCGGATTGTCGCGGTAGCGTGGATGGCGTTTCATTAACGCAAACAATGAGATCATGGCGGGTGCGCCGGCGGATTCGGCGACCTGACAAAAAAAAATGTCCCCCGAAGGGGACAAGAGGAGCACGCCAGCTCACCCGCTTGCTATCCGAAAATCATGCCTGGATAGGAAAATTCGAACAAGAACAACAAGTTGAAAGCTTCACCATGCGGCGGTCCATCTCTTGGGCCGCCGTTTTCATGTCGTGATGCACCACTCCATCACCATCGAGTGCCTGCATGCCTCATTTCAGGGCAGTCGAGACAGGGCAGGCGAGCCGGCATGTCGTTTGCCGGGATAAGGTCGTATCCTCTCCTTGAGTCGCGACAGGAATAAAGGAGCCCCGTCATCATGCTGACCTATTCATTGGCCCACTGGATGGCCTTTCTCTCTACCGCGATCCTGTTGAATCTGTCGCCGGGGCCCGACATGGCATTCATTCTCGGGCAGACCGCCAGACATGGCCGGCGAGGCGGTATTGCCGCCATGTTTGGTGTCTGGAGTGGTGCCGCGCTGCATGTGACCATGGCGGCACTGGGGCTCTCGGCGGTACTGGCTACCTCGGCGCTGGCGTTCTCGCTGGTGAAATGGATCGGGGCAGCCTACCTGGTGTGGCTGGGGTTGCAGATCCTGTTGCGCCGAGGAACCGGGGAAGCTTCCGGCGTCGCCGTGCCGAGCACACCACGCCCGGGTGCCATTTTCCGTCAGGGCATGCTGGTGTCGGCGCTCAACCCCAAGGTGGCGGTGTTCTTCCTGGCCTTTCTGCCCCAGTTCGTGGTGCCCGGCGCCGGGCCGGCCGCCTTGCAGCTGGCCTTGCACGGCGGCCTGATCATCCTGGTGGCGGCACTGATCGAGCCACCGCTGGTGTTCATCGGCGACCGACTGGCGCGTGCCCTGAGCGATCATCGCCGTCTCGGCACCTGGCTGGAGAAGGCCCTGGGGGGCCTGTTCGTCACGCTGGGAGTGAAGCTGGCGCTGAGCGAGCGCTAGGCACTGTCCGAAAAGTGCCTACGCTCGGTTATACGACGTTGAAAATCCGCTCAAATGCTCATTTACTCCTTGTAAACTCCGCATTTTGACTCGTGACATCCCTGTCACTCGCGCTTCGAGCAGCAGAGCTGCCCAAATCGCCAATCCTGGCGATTTGTCGCAAATTTTCGCCTTGTGATCCACATGGATGTGGGAAATGCGATGGCCCGTCGGAAACGGGCCTATCGCTCGTCGACTTTTCAGACAAGGCCTAGGGGGAAGTGCTGATTTATTGCTGCGCTCAGCTGTCTTCCTTCTTCCCTCTTATGTCTTGCCCTTTATTCCTCTTTCCGTAGTTGCTTGCGCAGTCCGGTGGGCACCTGCTTGATGATCAGCCGGTCATTTTCCTCGTCGTACTCCACGGCGGCGCCGAGCAGGTGGGAGTCGAAGCTGATCGACACGCCGGCCGCGCGCCCCGTGAAGCGCTTGAAGGCCTTGAGGGTCCGCTTGTCCGGGGGGATCTCCGGCGCCAGGCCGTAGTCGCTGTTGCGGATATGCTCGTAAAAGGCCTTCGGCTGCTGCTCGTCGACCAGCTCGGAGAGCTCTTCCAGCGTCATCGGCTCGCCTCGGCTGGCCTGGTCGCTGGCGTAGTCGATCAGCGTATCGGTCTTCTCGCGGCTGGTTTCCTCCGGCAAGTCCTCGCTTTCCACGTAATCGCTGAAGGCCTTGAGCAGGGTACGCGTTTCCTGGCTAGCATCGAGCGGCTCGCTAGCACCGAGCACCTCGGCGAAGGCGTCGGCGAGTTTGCGACCGCCACGGTCGCGCGTATAGGACAGGTAGGGATGGGAGGCGCTGCCATCGCGCCATTGACCGATATCGAGGCGCGCGCCGAGGGTCATCTGGGAGAGGTTGAGTTGCCGGCTGGGAACGATCTCCAGGTGTTCGCCGATACCGAACCCCTCGCGGTGGTGGAGCAGGGCCATGATCAGGTAGCGGGCCTCGCCCTGGCGATGGTCGACGACCAGCAGGTGGCCGCCCAGCGGCAGGTGGGCGTCGACCAGGGGCGCAATGGCATGGGCCAGTTCTCGCGTCAGCTCGGTGAAATCGAGTTCATCTGCCAGGTAGCGCGCCAGGGCGCCGGGCAGGCTGGCCTCGGTGTCGTCGCTGAAACGCCCCCAACCCTTGGCCTTGGCATGATAGGCGCTGTTGAGGCCGGCCAGCAGGTCGTCCAGGGCGGCAGACGCTTCGAGCTCCCCCGGGGCGGGCACGACCCGTGCGGGGCTTTCGCCGTCTTGCTTGTCGATGCGGTGGATGATGCTGTGCAGGATCGGCATGGGGACCTCGCGGCTCGCGGATGACGGGCGGCGATGATACCGCAAGAGCCCCTGGCTCGGCTGCCCCGATGACGCTCGAGGGCCATGCTCATAGGCGATTCAACGTCGGCGGAAAGTGCGCGTTCAACTGCCCGATCCGGTAGATGTCGTGCAGATAGGTGTCGAGCCGGGCAATGAGATGCGTGACCAGGATCAGTGCATAGACCAGCAGCATCAAAAGCGGCGCGCTGTTCGCCCATGCCAGCGTGGGCCAGGAGATCTCGTAGCCGATGGTGTAGACGCTCAGGCCTCCCAGGAAGATGGCGAGCAATGTGTTGACGATGATCAGGACCAGGAGAGGGCCGCGCAGGCTCTTGCCGGGCGGGGCGGTTTTCCAGAAGGGCAGGTGGCGGATGCTGATCGCGCCGTTGCAGACGATGTTGTGCCGGCGGCGCAGCAGCGGCGCGGCGTCGAGGTCTGCCTTGCCCTCGGAGAAGGCCGCCAGCACCACCCGAGGATCGAGATCCTTGCCGAAGAGCGCGGCGACCGAAGCCGCGAAGCCGGCGGATTCGCCCGTCCGCGCGTATTGTCGGGCCTGACGGGAAAGATCGCGCAGTGCCTCGTCCTCGATTCCGGAGAGCCGTCGCGCGTCGCCGAAGCTCTGAGCGCAGTAGATATCGTACAACTGATAGATGGCGATGCAGACACCGAGATAGATCAGCACGAAGGTGGCGATGCTCAACATCATGTTTGTCTCCTGTAACGCCTTCCCATGGCCGACGGGTTTCGGGAAGGGCGCCCGCACAGCATGCGGTGACATGTGCGCCGGGGCAACCGGCGAGGCCTTGGGTGCGCCCTTTCACCGCACCCCGGTGGTGGGCGAGGCACGACGACGGAATGCGGCGAGGCAGGCGTCAGGGCTTGAGTCGATAGCCGCTGCGAAAGATCCAGTTCACCACGGCCAGGGATACCGCCAGGAAGAGCGCGATCATCCCGAGGCTGGCCCAGATGCTGACATCGCCCATGCCATAGAAGCTCCAGCGAAAACCGCTGACCAGATACACCACCGGATTGGCCAGGGTGACGACCTGCCAGGCGGGGGGCAGCATGTCGATGGAATAGAAGGTGCCGCCAAGAAACGTCAGAGGCGTGATCACCAGCAACGGCACCAGCTGGAGCTTTTCGAAACCGTCGGCCCAGATGCCGATGATGAAGCCCAGCAGGCTGAAGGTCAGGGAGGTGAGCACCAGAAACAGCAGCATCATCAACGGATGGGCGATGGTGAAGGGCACGAACAGGCTGGCCGTGGCCAGCACGATCAAGCCCAGGATCACCGATTTGGTGGCCGCGGCACCGACGAAGCCGAGCACCACCTCGAAATAGGAAATGGGCGCCGAGAGGATCTCGTAGATGGTGCCGGTGAAGCGGGGGAAGAAAATGCCGAAGGAGGCGTTGGAGACGCTCTGGGTGAGCAGCATCAACATGATCAGGCCGGGCACGATGAAGGCGCCGTAGCTGACGCCATCCACTTCGCTGATGCGGGTGCCGATGGCTGCACCGAACACCACGAAATAGAGTGACGTCGAGATCACCGGCGAGACGATGCTCTGGAGCACGGTGCGCAGGCTGCGTGCCATCTCGGCGACGTAGATGGTCTTCACGGATCTCAGGTTCATGCGTCCTCCCGCACCAGGCTGACGAAGATCTCCTCGAGGGAACTCTGGCGAGTGTGGAGATCCTTGAAGTGAATGCCGGCGGCTTCCAGGTCGGCCAGCAACTCGGCGATGCCCGCGGGTTCCTCTCCGCCATCGTCCTGGCGTGCGGCGTCATAGGTATAGACCAGGGCGTGGCCGTCTTCCTCGAGGGCCAGATCATGGCCGGCGAGGGATTCGGGGATGCGGGCCAGCGGCTCGCTGAGGTGCAGCGTCAGCGCCTTGCTGCCGAGCTTGCGCATCAGTTCGCGCTTCTCCTCCACTAAAACCAGCTCGCCGGCACGGATCACGCCGATGCGGTCGGCCATCTCCTCGGCTTCTTCGATGTAGTGCGTGGTGAGGATGATGGTCACGCCATTCTCGCGCAGGCTGCGCACGACGTCCCACATGTCGCGGCGCAGCTCGACATCGACGCCGGCGGTGGGCTCGTCGAGAAAGAGAATCTGTGGCTCGTGGGCCAGCGCCTTGGCGATCAGCACGCGGCGTTTCATGCCGCCGGAAAGCGTGATCAGCTTGTTGCGGCGCTTTTCCCAGAGGCTCAGCGAGCGCAGGATCTTCTCGATATGGCTTGGCGAGGCCGGCTTGCCGAACAGGCCGCGACTGAAGCTCACCGTGTCCCAGACCGTGGAGAAGGCCTCGCCGGTCAATTCCTGTGGCACCAAGCCGATGCGCGAACGTGCCTCGCGATAGGCATGGACATTGTCGTGGCCATCCACCAGGACCGTGCCGCCACTGGCATTGACCAGTCCGCAGATCACGCTGATCAGGGTGGTCTTGCCGGCCCCGTTGGGGCCGAGCAGGGCGAAGATCTCGCCTCGCCGGATCTCGAGATCGATGCCCTTGAGTGCCTGGAAGCCGCTGTCATAAACCTTCGACAGGCCTTGGACGTGGATCACCGTGGCATCGCTCACCGACCACCTCCCGCATCGCTTGTGCCATGCAGGAGTGTCACGGAGGATCTCCACGCTGGTCTGACTGTCCTGTACATCGGTATTCCTTCATGGAGTGAATGGCGACCCACTTCATCCTAGCGCGAGATGCGACGGAGGACATCTCTCGAGACGCCGCTTGGGACGAGAGCCTGCCTGGCCGGAATGACCTTGGCTTTCTAGGCTTAAGTCAATCAAGCGACCGTCGGGGAGACGCCACCATGTTGCTCGAGGGATCCTGCCACTGTGGTGCGGAGCGGTTTCGCGTCATGTCATCGCATCCCTATCCGTTCAATCGTTGCTATTGCTCGATCTGCCGCAAGACGGCCGGCGGAGGCGGCTATGCCATCAATCTGAGTGGCGAGGCGGACACCCTGGTGATTCATGGCGCCGAGCACACGTCGATCTATCAGGCCGAGATCGATGGCCGGAAGAGTCCTGGGGAGCGGCACTTTTGTGCCCGGTGTGCCAGCGCGCTCTGGGTATTCGATCCGCGCTGGCCGGAACTCGTGCATCCCTTCGCTTCGGCCATCGACAGCGAGCTGCCAAGGCCTCCCGAGCGGGTGCACCTCATGCTGGAGAACAAGCCGGACTGGGTGGAAGTCGAGTCGCGGCAGCAGGATCGTTGCTTCGCCGGCTATCCGGACGAGAGCATCGCCGAATGGCACGCCCGGCTCGGGCTAGAAGAGCTGTGAGCTCCCGCCCGGCGGAGCCGGGCAGGAGAGGGCCAGTTTAGTGGAAGATGGCGAAGCTGTCGGCATTGAGCAGCATGTGCACCGCCACGCTGGCCGCATAGCCCAGGGCGATGACCGGTGCCCAGCGCAAATGACTGGCGAAGGTGTAGATGCCGCGTGCCTGACCCATCAGCGCCACGCCGGCAGCGGAGCCCACCGACAGCAGGCTACCGCCCACACCGGCGGTCAGGGTGATCAGCAGCCAGTTGCCCATGGACATGTCGGGCTCCATGGAGATGACGGCGAACATCACCGGGATGTTGTCGACCACTGACGAGACCAGGCCCAGCACGATGTTTGCCCAGACGGGATCCCAGCCGGTGTAAAGGGTCTCGGAGAGCAGGCTCAGATAGCCCATGAAGCCCAGGCCGCCCACGGACATCACCACACCGTAGAAGAACAGCAGGGTATCCCACTCGGAGCGAGCGATTCGGGTGAAGACATCGAAGGGCACCACGCTGCCCAGGGATTCCAGCTTGCGCCAGTCACCACGCTGGCTGTAGCGGGTGCGCTTGCGCTCCAGGGAGCGTGGCAGGCTCCGGCGCAGGTAATAGCCGAAGAACTGCAGGAAGCCGAGACCGGTCATCATGCCGAGCGCCGGGGGCAGGTTCAGCATGGTGTGGCACAGTACCGAGATGACGATCGTCAGCAGGAACAAAAGGACGATGCGGCGTGCGCCGCGCTTGAGCCAGATGTCTTCCTCGAGGGCGGCAGGCTTGCGGTTCTTGATGAACAGACTCATCAAGAGGGCCGGTACCAGGTAGTTCACCAGCGAAGGACCGAGCAGCTCGAAGAATTCCTGGAACTCGACCAGCTTGGCCTGCCAGACCATCAGGGTCGTGATGTCGCCGAAGGGGCTGAAGGCGCCGCCGGCGTTGGAAGCGACCACGATGTTGATACAGCAGATATTGATGAAGCGCTTGTCGCCTTCGGCAACCTTGAGGACCACGGCGCACATCAGCATGGCGGTGGTGAGGTTGTTGGCGATGGTCGAGATCCAGAAGGCAAGGATGCCGGTGATCCAGAACAGCGACCGGTAACTGAAGCCCGTCTCCACCAGCCAGGCGCGCAACTTGTCGAAGACGCGACGCTCTTCCATGGCGTTGATGTAGGTCATGGCCACCAGCAGGAAAAGCAGCAGCTCGCTGTATTCCAGCAGGGTGTCGCTGAAGGCTTCCTCGGCGGCGTTGGGCAGGCCGGAATGCACATAGACCCAACCGATCATCGCCCAGATCAGGCCAGCGGCCACCAGCACCGGCTTGGACTTGCGCATGTGCAGCTTTTCTTCGGCCATCACCAGGGCATAGGCGGCCAGAAAGAGCGTGACGGCAATGAAACCGGGCAGGGTGTAGGTCAGGTCCAGCTCGCCGGCGGAAGCGGCCTGGGCGAGGGGACTGAACAGCAAAATCGGAAGCGCGAGCACGAGAAAGCCTGGCCACCGGGCGCTGTGCCGGAGCCAGTGTGGAGAACGATGGTTTGTCAGCATGACGAAAGCATCCTGAGACGGGAGGGCGGAGGGTCGATAAAACGAGGCGCATTCTACATGAAAGAAACAGTGTTCGCCATTTGCTGAGTCGGCTAATCAACCCTTTTTTGCGATTTTCTTGCTGCAGTGCAACCAAGGTCTTGTCCAGCGAGGACGGGTGGGTCGCTGGGCTATACTGTCCTGCGCCGTCGAATCACCGACATTGCGGAGGCCGAATGTCCTTCCGAGACCCCGTCGATACCCCTGGCCCCCGAGCCGACCTGGCGCCGCTGGTGTTGCCGCGGCTGGTCATCCGGCGTCTGCTGCCGACGGCAGCGCTGCGCCCCTGGGTAGATCATTACTGGTTCGTCCAGGGGCCTCCGCCGGACGCACCGACCCGTAACAAGCTCTATCCCGATGGCGGCACCACCCTGACCTTCAGGCGTCTCGATACCACTTCGCCGACGGCTGGCTGGGACATCACCTGCCGACCGGTAGCGGCGTATACCACCACGGTAGGGGCCAGCCTGGGCATTCGATTCCGTCCCGGCGGGGCTTTCCAGCTGTTCGGCATGTCGCTGGAGGCCTTGAGTGATGACGATCTATGGGAGAGGTTCGCTCCCGATGACTGGTTGGCGTTGCGGGACGAACTACCGGCCCTGCCGCTGGAGGAGCGCCTGGCACGACTCGATGCCTGGCTGCTGGCCAGAGCGGAGGCGAACGGGCCCAGGATCGGCCATGTCCAGCGGTTGCTGCCGCTGATCGACAGCGGACGCTTCACGATCGACCGGGTCGTGGCGCACCATGGCCTGAGCCGCCGCACGCTGGAACGGACCTTTCGCCATCAGGTTGGTCTGGCGCCCGCGCAGATGGATCTGTTGCAACGCCTCAAGCATGCCAGAGCCCTGTTGGCGCGAGCCGAGTCGTCGCTCAGTCAGGTCGCTCTGGCGTGTGGCTTCCACGATCAGGCGCACTTCACCCACCGTTTCCGTCGCCATGCCGGGGAAACCCCGGGCGAGTATCGGCAGCGCAAGTTGGCGCAAATCTACAAGGCGTGACCGTGCGCCGCGCGCATGCTGGGCACTCCATGTCCCAGATCAGGAGTGCATCATGCAAGAGCATGTTTCCCGTGCCGATTTCTATCGCCTGCAGCCCGAACTGGTGCAGGGCCTCAAGTCGACCCAGGAGGCCGTGGAAGCCTCAGGCATCGAGCCCGGCCTGATCCACCTGATCTTCCTGCGTGCCTCCCAGCTCAATGGCTGTGCCTTCTGCCAGCGGATGCATTCCGAGGAGGCGCGTGGCGATGGCGAACGCCAGGCCCGTCTCGACGTTCTGCCGGCCTGGCGGGAGTCACCGGGCTTCAGCGAGCGTGAACGGGCAGCGTTGGCCTGGACGGAGGCGCTGACTCTGCTGGCCGAGAGCGAGATCGAACAGGCGCTCCGCGACCAGGTGAGGGCGAGCTTCAGCCTGGAGGAACAACTGAGTCTCACCTCTCTGGTGGTGATCATCAATAGCTGGAACCGGATAGTATTGTCCTGCGGGTTCCGGCCCGACATCGGCGAGGGGTAAGGGCCCCTTCAGGGGGCGGCTGGCGCCTCTTCCCGGCGCTGATCGAGGATGAAGAAACCATCCGCCCGACCGGCGGGAGGTGGTCGGCAGGCAGCGTCGAGTCGCCGAGGCAGCAGGCTGAGGTGCTCGGCTACCCCCAGGTCGTCGAGCTGATGGGGCACGCCGTGTCCATCGCTGAGGTGGCGTAGCCCCATCAGGCCCACCACCAGCTTGCCTTCCGCCGAGGCCTCGGCCAGGCCGCTGGCCATGGCGCGGTCCCAGACCAGTTGAGCGTCGATGAAGTGCTCGAGGCCCTCGTCGCCAGCGTTGGCGGCATGGTCGTGGGCGGCAAAGACATCGGCGAGATCGGCGCGGTAGGCCGGCGATGCCGGAGCCGGTGCGGTCATGCCGAACCTGTCGTCCGACGGTACGGCGTCCCAGCCATCCCTCACCAGCCGTCGCTGCAGCTCGGGCGTGACATTCAGGGCCTTCAACGGCACGTCCTGCATGCGGGCGAAGTGCAGGATCGGCCAGTACAGCTCTGGGTCGTAGCCCCAGGTCTCGAACCAATCGCTCGCCTCGAGGAAGGCCGCTTCGCTCAATGCCCCGGCGACCCAATCGTCCAGCACCGGCTGAGCCTTGCGTGGCAGCATTTCCAGGCCGATCACCATGTCGGGGCGGAGGGCGTGGAGTCCAGCCAGCGTCTGCAGTTGCCAGCGATGATGGGCACGCTGATCATGCCGTTCACCCAGCATCACCACCTGTTGCTCGGCCAGATCGCGCATCATGACATCGGTTGCAATGGGGGCTCCCGCCTTGTCCAGCCACTGCCCGGGGGCATGGCAGGTGGCCGCCTGGGCGTCGGATAACCAAGTGAAACCGACGAGCAGTGGTGCGACGCGGCGGGCAAGAGGGAGGGTATGGCGACGAGGAGGCATGCATGATTCCTGAAGCAAGGGGGACCATGACAGCCTATCGAGCCAGCCGGTCGGGGCAAAGCGGCAGGGGCAGGATCGCTGAACGATGGTGCTCGGCGGCCAGTCGGGAATCGCGATATACGGATCCCGGCGTTATCCTGTAACCAAGAAAAGCGTCGCCACAGGAGCGCCATATGGCAACACACGCCTCTGCAGCGAATACCGGTATCCCGGTCGGCATCAGTGCTTGCCTGACCGGCGAGGAGGTGCGTTACAACGGCGGTCACAAGCGGTCTCGCTATTGCCTGAATGTGCTGGCGGATTGTCTGCGTTTCGAGACCTTCTGTCCCGAGCTAGCAGCGGGGCTTGGCGTGCCGCGCGAACCGATCCGCCTGGTGGGGCGGCCTGGGGAGACGCCTCGCGCCAGGGGCACGAAAACGACCGATCGGGATGTGACCGAGCGCATCGAGCGGGTCGGCGAGTCCTTCGTCGAGGCGCATCGTCACCTGCGCGGCTTTATCCTGATGAAGGGCTCGCCCAGCTGCGGGCTCGAGCGGGTCAAGGTCTATCATGAGAACGGCATGCCCAGCCACGTCGATTCCGGCGTCTTCGTGCGCGTCCTGCGCCATCATTTTCCCGAGCTCCCTCTGGAAGAGGAGGCAAGGCTCAATGACCCGGCCTTGCGCGAGAACTTCATGACGCGCGTCTATGCTCTCGACGACTGGAAGCGCAATGTCGAGGAGGCACCCAGCCATCATGCCCTGCTGCAGTTCCATAGCCGTCAGAAGCTTCTGCTGATGGCGCATCGGGTGGAGGCTTATCGCGAGCTGGGGCGCTATCTGGCCGAGGCGCATCGACGTCCCCTGGACGAGACGCTGGCGTATTACCTGCCGACTTTCATGGAGGCGCTGTCGAAACCCGCGTCGCGCAAGACGCATGCCAACGCCTTGCTGCACGTGCTGGGCTATCTCAAGCGGTCCCTGGATGGCGAGACGCGTCGCGACCTGCTCCAGTCAGTGGAAGAATATCGTCTGGAGCAGGTGCCCCTGGCGGTACCGATGCGCTTGCTCAATCATCACCTGAAGCGTCACGGCTCGGACTATATCTGTGGCCAGTCCTACCTCGATCCCCACCCTTACGAGCTCGGGCTGCGCAATGCCGTCTGAGAGGCTGGAATGACGCCGAGTCATGAACACCGCTTTCGGCACCTGGGTGCCGTGCTGGCCGAGTGGCAACCGGTATGGCAGCCCTTGCCCTTCCAGCACCGCCGCCTACCCTGGGAAGCCCGGTATCCGGCGATGGCCCAGGCGTTGAGAGAGCTGTCCGACGACGAGGCGGCCCGCTTGCAGGCGAGTCCCTTCACGGCGTCTCCCTTGTCGGCGTGGCTGCCCGTGGATGAGCTGGCCTCGCTGGTGGATCTGCCCGATATGGCCCCGCAAGGACCGACACTGCCCGATGCCTGGGGTACCTTCGTCGGTGGCCGAAAGTGGCGCCAGATTCAGGCCTTCGCCCCGCTGGTGGCACCGGATGCCGATCTGGTGGAGTGGTGCGCCGGCAAGGGCCATCTGGCACGCGCCTTGGGGCGCTGGCATGGCGTCGGTATCGAGGCCCTGGAGTGGCAGGCTGGGCTGTGTCGTGCCGGAAACGCACTCGCGCAGCGCCAGGCGGTGGCGGTGCGCCTGCACCAGCAGGACGTGATGGCCGAGGACGCCGGGCGCTGGTTGGTACCGGGCACTCGGGTAATGGCACTGCACGCCTGCGGTGACCTGCATGGCCGGCTGCTCGAGCTGGCGGCCAGTCGCGGCGCGGCGGTGACCCTGGCGCCGTGCTGCTATCAGCGAACCGAGGCGGCGAACTACCATCCCTTCTCCGAGCAGGGGCGCCGGGAGATGGCCGAGCGTGGCTGGCGGCTGTGTCGCGATGACCTGGCGATGTCGGTGCAGGAGACCGTCACCGCGCCGGCCGGAGTGCGGCGCCAGCGCCAGGTGGCCAATGCCTGGCGCCTGGGCTTCGATGCTCTGCAGCGCGACCTCTCGGGGCGGGATATTTACCTGCCGGTGCCGAGCCTGGCTTATGGACGAATGCCCGGTACTTTCGACGACTTCTGCCGCTGGGCGGCTGAGCGCAAATCGCTGTCATTGCCAGCCCGTGTCGACTGGCCGCGTTACGAAGCCGAAGGGTTCCAGCGTCTGGGCGAGGTCACCCGGCTCGAGCTCGTGCGCCATCTGTTTCGGCGCCCGCTCGAGATCTGGCTGGCGCTGGACCGTGTCAGGCTGATGGAGGAGGCTGGCTTCCAGGTGCGTCTCGGCACCTTCTGCGAGCGTGACGTGACCCCTCGCAACCTGCTGATCGAGGCAACGCCGGCTGGTTGAGGAAGGCCGAGACACGTCCGTCCCGGCCTTCGTGTCGTTACGGTGTCAACGGGGGCGGCTGAAGTCGCCGTGCTGGCTGCCGGCCATCAAGCGGTCGAATTCACCGCCGCTCATGTGCACCAGGGTTTCATGGTCGCCCGCTTCGAAGTAGACATCCGGCCGGTGGCGCAGGTGATCATCGAGATAGACCTGCAGGCCGTAAGCCTGACCCACCGGAATGGCTGCCCCGGGGTCGCAGTCATCGAACTCGTGACGTACTTCGTCCTCCGTGGCCAGTTCCAGATCTTCATGGAAGAGTTGCGTGAGCCGTTCCAGATCGGCGTCACGGTCGCTGGGCAGTACGGCGACGCGGTAACCGGCATCGCCGTGCAGCATGACGGCCTTGGCCAACTGGTCGCCCTCGACGTGCGCGACGCGGGCGATGCGGCTGGTCGAGACCGCGCGTGGATGGGAAACCTCCTCGTAATCGATATCGCAGGCGCGGAGATACTCCCGGATCGTCATCGGCATGGCCATGATGTCACCTCCTTCGGCCGTCGGGGCCGAACGCTCATGCCGGCGTCCCTGTGTGGCGTGGATGGTGTCCATATGCTTCAGCATAGCGTGCCTGCTCGGAGGCAGTGCAATCCTGGGTCTTTTCCGAAGCCCTGTTACAATGCGGCCATGCCGTACCGGCGATTACGGTTGCGGACAGGGGCGACCGGCGTTGCATCGGGTCGCGGTCACGACATTGCGTGGGCAAGGATTCTGGCGAGGTAATAGGGAATGAGGATCACCATTTTCGGCACCGGGTATGTGGGGCTCGTCACTGGGGCTTGCCTGGCTGATGTCGGACACGATGTGTTGTGCATGGACGTGGATGCCGACAAGGTGGCGCGTCTCGAGGCCGGCGAGATTCCGATCTTCGAGCCCGGTCTGGAGGAGCTGGTGACCGCCAATACCGCCTCGGGGCGGTTACGCTTCACCACCGATGCGGCCACGGCGGTCGATTTCGGCGTTCTGCAATTCATCGCCGTCGGCACGCCGCCCGACGAGGATGGCAGTGCGGATTTGCAGTATGTGCTGACGGTCGCCGAGACCATTGGCCGATACATGCGCGAGTTCAAGGTGATCGTCGACAAGTCCACGGTCCCGGTGGGGACGGCCGATCGGGTGAGAGAGGTCGTGGCGCGGGTGCTCGAGGAGCGTGGCGAAGCGCTCGACTTCGAGGTCTGCTCGAACCCGGAATTTCTCAAGGAAGGGGCGGCGATCGAGGACTTCACGCATGGCGCGCGCTTCGTGGTCGGCACCAGTTCCGAGCGGGTTCGCGAATTGATGCGCGAATGTTATGCCCCCTACATTCGCTTGCAGGAAAAGCTGATGTTCATGGACGTGCGGGCCGCCGAGCTGACCAAGTATGCGGCCAACGCCATGCTGGCCACCAAGATCAGTTTCATGAATGAGATCGCCAACCTGGCGGAGCGGCTGGGGGCCGACGTGGAACAGGTGCGGCGCGGTATCGGCTCGGACCCCCGTATCGGCTACCACTTCATCTACCCGGGGTGCGGTTATGGTGGCTCCTGTTTTCCCAAGGACGTGCGAGCCCTGACGCGCACCGCGAGCGACGTGCACTATGAAGCGCAGTTGCTGGGCGCGGTAGAAGGCGTCAATCACCGCCAGAAGCAGACGCTGTTCGACAAGCTGGAGCGTGCCTTCGACGGCGCTCTGGCCGGTCGCACCATCGCCCTGTGGGGGCTGGCCTTCAAGCCGAACACCGATGACATGCGCGATGCGCCGAGCCGTACCTTGATGGAGGCCCTGTGGCGCGTCGGCGCCAGGGTTCAGGCCTATGATCCCGAGGCGATGGGGGAGTGCCGTCGCCTCTATGGCGAGCGGGACGATCTGACGCTGGTGGATTCGCGGGAAGCGGCGGTTCAAGGGGCCGATGCCCTGGTGATCTGCACCGAGTGGAAAGTCTTCCGCATGGTGGATTTCGACTGGCTGAAGCGGCAGCTTGGCATGCCGGTGGTCGTCGACGGACGCAACCTCTATGACCCCGAGACGGTGCGCAAGGCGGGGTTGATGTACTTTGCCGTGGGGCGCGGCGACTCCCTGAAGCGCCCCTGAGGCGACATTGTATCGATGCGATGCCGGCGGCAGGCGAAGTCGCCGCTTGCCGGCACCTTCACCTTCACCTATCCGGCCTGCTCGCCGATGGGCCAGCCTGCCTTGAGCATGCCTCGCCCCTCGTGCCTGTTCAGGTGTTTTCTTGGAGGGCCCGTTCCAGCGTCGCCAGACGCCCGGGTACCATGGCATCCTCCACCGCGGTGATGCGCAGGACATGGCCCAGGTCCGGATGCGCCGGACGGGCGATGAGCTTGCCTTCCTCGAGCAGTTCGGCATGCACGCGCTTGGCGAGTTCGGCGCTGGCCAGGCGGATGCCGATGAAATTGGTGGCACTTGGCAGCACATCGGCGCCCAGTTGCTGGAAATGAGCACTCAGGCGCTGTCGGCGTTCGCGCACCGCGGCAATGTGTCGTCGGGTCTCGTCGGGGTGGTCGAGCACCACCTCGGCGGCGGCCTGGGTCAGGGTCGAGACGGCATAGTGGATGCGCACCTTCATCAGCATTGCCAGAGTCTCGGGTTCGGCGATCGCGTAGCCGATGCGCAGTCCGGCCATGCCGTGGGCCTTGGAGAGCGTCCGACAACGAATCACGCCCGGCAGTACCTCCGAGGCGAAGGGCGTGTCGGCATCGTCGCGAAAATCGTGGTAGGCCTCGTCGAGCAGCAGCCAGCAGTCATCGGGCAGAGCGTCGCGCAAGCGGCGAACGGCGTCATCGTCGTGCCGGTGCCCGGTGGGATTGTCGGGATTGGCCAGATATACCAGGCGCGCCTTTTCTGCATGTGCAGCACGGGCGAGGGCGTCCAGGTCGGGTGCGAGTCGATCGCTGCCCTCGTCGTAGGCGACCTCGACCAGACGACAACCCTGGCCTCGGGCGAAATAGCCAAAGGTCGGGTAGGTACCTGCCGAGGCGATCACCGAAGTATCGGGCGTGGCCACAGCGCGCAATGCCAGAGCCAGCAGGCTGTCGGCGCCGGCATCCACCAGCAGGGCCTCCACGGGGATGCCCTGCTGGCGTGACAGGCGTTTGCGAATACCCAGTGCCTCGGCATCGCCATAGCAGTAGGCGTGTTCGGCCATGGCGTCGCCGAAATGTCGGCGCAGGGCCGAGTGCGGCATGTCCAGGCCCTCGTTGGATCCCAGTCGATGAGGAATCTCGCGGCCGATGCGGCGCTGGAGGACCCAGATGCCGGGGAAGGGGTTGTCCGGGCCCGGGTGGTAGAGGTGGTCGGCGAAGCGGGGCATGACATCTCCCTTGGTGAAGGTGAAGGGCAAAGGTGGACGATCAGCGCTCGTCCTGAGCGGCGCCGGTGACGACCTTGTGGCGATTGAGCAGAGCATGCGGGTCCAGGGCCTGCTTGAGGGTCGCCATCAGGGCGAGCTCGTCCGGGGAGCGCGAGATCGGCAGCCAGTTGCGCTTTTCCAGGCCGATGCCGTGCTCCGCCGAGATTGAGCCGCCGAGTTCGGCCAGCGGTGCGTAGATGCAACTTTCCACCCGGTGTCGAGTGTCGGCGTCGTCGCTGCCGACGCTGGCCATGAGATGCAGGTTCCCGTCGCCCAGGTGACCGAACACCGACAGGCGTCCCTGCGGCCATTGTTCTTGCAGCGTCGTTTCCACCCGCGCCACATAGTCTTCCATGTCACTGATCGGCAGGCTGACATCGAAGGTCATCAAGGGAGAAAGGAGATGGACCAGTCCCTCGATGTCCTCGCGGATGGCCCACAAGCCGTCGCGCTGGGCATCGGACTGGGCGATCGCGGCATCCGCCAGAAGACCGGCCTCGAAGGCCGACTCGAGGGCCTGGTCGAAACGCGACCCATGGCGGTCGGCATCGATGGCCTGGGACTCGATGATGACATAGAAGGGCGACTCGCTGCCCACGGGGGGCGGATGACGGCCGCTCTGCTCGGTGAGCAGCCGGTAATGGCTGCGCCACATGGCTTCGAAGGCGCTGAGTTCGCCGCCAAGAGTCTGGCGCATGTGGGCAAGCAGTCCGGTCATGGCATCGAAGGAGGGGCAGGCGACCAGGGCGGTGCGGGTGTCGGGCATGGCGGGCTGTAGGCGAAGCACCGCCCGCGTGACGATCCCCAGGGTGCCTTCGCTGCCGATGAACAGTTGCTTGAGGTCATAGCCGGCGTTGTTCTTGAGCATCGGGCTCATGGAACTGATGATTCGACCGTCGGCCAGCACTGCCTCCAGCCCCAGTACCTGCTGACGCATCATGCCGTAGCGGATCACCCGATTGCCGCCGGCGTTGGTGGCAATGTTGCCGCCGATGGTGCAGCTCCCGCGCGCGCCCAGATCGAGGGCGAACTGCAGCCCGGCCGCTTCGGCTGCCTCCTGGACCTTCTGCAATGGCGCGCCGGCCTGGACGGTGATGGTGGCGCCGACCGGGTCGATGGCCTCGATGGCATCGAGACGTTCCAGCGAGATCGCCAGTTCCTCGGGCGAGGCCTCGGCGCCGTGTACCAGACCGGTCAATCCGCCGTGCGTTACCACCGGCTGGCGGGCTGCGTGGCAAAGGCGCAGTGTCTCGGCCAGCTCATCGGGCGTGCCGGGGCGCACGATGGCCGCAGCGTGGCAGGGTGTGCCGGTCAGCCAGTCGACGGACCGGGCGGCGACGTCATCGCCGGTGAGTACGGCACCGGCGCCGAGTCGCTCGCGCAGTTGATCGAGTAGCGTGGAGAGAGATGCCGAAGGCTGGGATTGCATTGTGTCCATGTCGATTCCGTGTTGTTTGTCGGGCCGATTCTCGGACAGGGAGTCGGGCGGGCTCGCAGGGGGCATGCGACTCAATTGGAGCCCGGAACGGGCTGACCGGATGTTCTGGAGCATAACAAGGGGAAGCTTCGAGACGCATGTTCCCGTGCCTTCGTGCGCGAGTGGCTGAACCACTGAAGTCTGTCATGCAGGGCGAGTTAGGCTTTCCCAGGCGCTCATGGCGCAATCCGCGACACCGAGCAGTTCCTCTCGGGAAGCGCCGTCCCTGGCCTGGATCGACATGCCGTGCTGCACGGTCGAGTAGAAGGTGGCGACGGCATGGCAGTCCGTGGTGTCGGGAAGTTCACCCTCCTCGACGGCGCGACGCAGACGCTTCTCCAGGCACTCTCGGTTGCCGCGCCGATGTCGTTCCAACTCGCCGCTGATCGACGGATTGGAGCCCTGAGCCTGGGGAGAGGCGAGCACGATCATGCAGCCCCGTGACTGGCCATGGCCGGTAAAGGCCCTTGCCGTGGCATACAGGACATGGGCGATGGCGTCTCGCGCAGTCGGCAGGCTGTCGACGGGTTCCCAGATGCCGCCACCGGCGGTCTTCACGTAGAGGGCCATGGCCTCCTGGAACAACCCTTCCTTGCTGCCGAAGGCGGCATACAGGCTGGGAGAGTTGATGCCCATGGCGCGGGTCAGCTCGCCCAGCGAGGCATTGTCGAAGCCCCGTTCCCAGAACACTTCCATGGCCCGAGCCAGGGCCGCTTCCCTGTCGAAGCCGCGTGGCCTGCCGCGTGTCGCCATGTCGGCCTCCTTTTGTGTGTCATTCGATACAAAAATATCTTGACAGGGTCGAGATTGTCCAGCCATGGTTATTTATGTATTGATCAATACATAAATATCTTGATCCATCGAATGCAAGAAACGACGGGAGCCGCAACATGACTCAACTGACAGGCAAGGTAGCGTTGGTGACGGGAGGCAGCCGGGGCATCGGTGCCGCGGTGGCGAAACGGTTGGCTCATGATGGCGCCGAGGTAGCCTTGACCTATGCCGGCAGCGAGGACAAGGCCCAGGCCGTGGTGGCGGACATTGAACAAGCGGGTGGTCGCGCCATGGCGATTCAGGCCGACAGCCGTGATGACCGTGCCATAGAGGCAGCCGTGGAGCGCGTGGTGTCGAGCTACGGCGGTCTCGATATCCTGGTCAACAACGCTGGGGTCTTTCTGATCGGGGATATCGCCGAGCTGGAACGCGACGATCTGGACCGGACCCTGGCGATCAACCTGCGTGCGCCCTTCGTGGCCATCCAGGTGGCGGCGCGTCACATGCGTGACGAGGGACGTATCGTGTCGATCGGCAGCAACCTCGGGCCACGTGTTCCCTGGCCGGGGCTCAGTCTCTACGCGATGAGCAAGACCGGTCTGATCGGGCTCACCAAGGGGGCTGCCCGGGACCTGGGGGCTCGCGGCATCACCGTCAATGTCGTGCATCCGGGCTCCACCGACACCGACATGAATCCCGCCGATGGTGAATTGTCAGACCTACAGCGCGGCGCCATGGCGATTCCTCGCTACAACGAGGCCGACGATGTGGCGAACCTGGTGCGCTGGCTGGCGGGGCCCGAGGGGCGCTCGGTGACGGGAGCGGAATTCACCATCGATGGAGGAGCCAATGCATGACGTCACGTCTTGATATCGTGAAGGCCTACTTCCGCCGGGTGGATGCCGACGACCCCTCGGTGACGGCGCTGTTCACCGAGGACGTCAGCTTCTATTTTCCCAAGTTCGGGCCGGCATCGGGCAAGGCTGCGCTGGTCGAGTTCGGAAGACGGGTTCGCCGGGAGGTCCCCGAGCTGGTCCACGACATCGAGCGTTTCCATTATATCGTCGATGATGACCATGTCGTGGTGGAAGGAACCGAGGGTGGGCGCCTTCGGAATGGTGCGGCATGGCCCGATGGCGAGATCTCCCAGGGGCGCTTCTGCAGTGTCTTTGCCTTCGAGGACGACTTGATCTGTCGCATGCACATCTATGTCGATCCCGATTTCGGCAATGCCGATCAGGCTCGGTTGAAGGCCTGGCGCGCCTAGACGCCATCGAATGCGGCCGGGGAGGCGGATGTCGCGGGCATTCGCCTTCCCGGTTATCATCGTCATGGCGCTTCTGCGGCGGGAACGTCCCGTTGATGCTGTGGTCGATTCCAGCATGAATGAATTTCCCGGTCGGAGCGGCGGGAGTCACCGAAGAATTGCAAGAGGAGCTTGGCCATGCTGGCGTCGCTACAGCGCTGGATCAATGACATGACGGCGACGTCGGAGACGCGGGAGCCTCCCTCCCTGGCGCTGGCGACGGCGGCATTGTTGTGCGAGGTGATGCGAGCCGACTATCGCCTTGAGCAAGCCGAGATGGATGCCCTCCGTGATGAGCTGCGACAACGCTTCGAACTCGACGAAGAGGCGCTTGCCGAGCTGATGGATCTGGCCCAGCGCGAGACCGAGACGGCGGTGGATCATCATCGCTTCGTTCGATTGGTGCGTGATGAGTGCGATTATGAGGCACGGGTCGAACTGGTGAGGTCGATGTGGGCGCTGGCCTTCGCCGACGGAGAGAAGGATGCGCTGGAGGAACATCGCATTCGTCGCCTTGCCGAACTCCTGCATGTCAGTCATTCGGACTTCGTGCGCACCCGGTTGCTGGAGCAACAGCGTGCCGAAGGTGGCGCAGCGGCCGACTGAAACGGCGCGGTTGGCATCATCCTGATAGCATCGATTGCGGCTCCGTCGAGGCGGGGCCGCAATTGTCAGGGCCTATACGATGACGAAAAAGGAGAGTTGGATGGCGCGGGACATCATCGTTCTGGGGGCCGGCATGGTCGGGGTGTCGGTGGCATGGCACCTGGCACGGCGTGGTCATGGGGTCACGCTGGTGGACCGCCGCGAGCCCGGGCGCGAGACCTCCTTCGGCAATGCCGGGCTGATCCAGCGCGAGGCAGTGCGCCCCTATCCCTTTCCTCGTGATTTGGCCACCCTGGCGCGGGTGTTGCCCAATCGGGAAGTGGATATTCGCTATCGGCCGGGCGGCATGCTGCGCGCTGCGGGTCCGCTGCTGCAGTATTGGCGAAATTCAGCCCCGAGCCGTTATCGACGGCTCATTCCCGAGTACGCGGCACTCATTCGTCTGTGCCTCGATGCCCACGGGCCCATGATCGAGGCCGCCGGGGCCGAGTCCCTGGTACGTCGCGACGGCTGGCTGGAGGTGTATCGCAACGCCGGAAAACTGGCGGCGCGGCTTCAGGATGCCGAGGAAAACGATACCCGTTTCGGTGTCCGCTATCGGCGCCTGGAGACTGATGAGCTCGCGGTCATGGAGCCGAATCTGATCGGCGAGCTGGCAGGGGCAGTGCACTGGCAGGATTCCTGGTCGGTCTCCGACCCGGGTGGCCTGGTTCAGGCCTATGCGCGCGCCTTCGAGGCCGAGGGAGGCCGTCTGTTGCGCGGTGAGGTGAATGACGTGACCGGAAACGGCGAGGGATGGCGGGTCGAGGTCGACGGCCAGGCCCGGCATGCTGAAGACGTGGTCCTGGCCATGGGGCCCTGGTCGCGCGTCTGGCTCGAGCGTCTGGGGCTTTCGGTCCCCATGTTCGTCAAGCGTGGCTATCACATGCATTATGCCAGCCGCGAAGGGGTGAGCCTGAATCACTGGGTGATGGATGCCGAGGTCGGCTATCTGCTGGCACCGATGCGAGCCGGCATACGCTTGACTACCGGCGCCGAGCTGGAGCGTCTCGAAGCGCCACCTCATCATCAGCAGCTGGCGGCCGCCGAGACGCGTGCCCGGGAACTCTTTCCGCTGGGCGAGCGGCTCGAGGCGAAGCCCTGGAAGGGCGCCCGGCCATGCCTGCCTGACATGAAGCCGGTCATCGGGCCTGCGCCGGGACGACGCGGACTATGGTGCGCCTTCGGCCATGGCCATCAGGGCTTTACGCTCGGTCCTGCCACCGGGCGGTTGCTCTCGCAGATGATGGATGGCGAGACGACGGAGATCGAGATGGCGCCGTATCGCTTCGATCGTTTCTAGGCTCTGTACGAAACCGAGTCCTTTCAGATGGCCTTGGCGATCTGGAGCCGGGCTCAACGCTTGGCCTTGCGTCGTTCGATGAAGGTGTGAATCAGCAGCTTGACGGCGAGCGTGAAGATGAAGACCAGCCAGCCGGCGGTGGCCATGATGTTGAACAACAGCATCTTCTGTTCGCCGTTCAGGGGCGTGATCAGGTAATCGATGCCGATGGCCAGGAGGAAGGCCAGGGTCAGCGGCAGGGCGAGGATGTGCATCCACATCTCGGTTCGTCGCTTGCGCACATGATAGCGCCTGAGCATCACCCGGGTGGGGCGGTGCATGAAGCTGATCAGGATCAGGCTGCCGGTCAGCAGCATGGCGGCGAGAAAGGGCTCGATATTGCCGATATGCACCGAGTAGCTCACCGACCAGTAGACCATCAGCCACATGAGGCCGGCCAGGATGGCGACGAGATCGGCGTAATAGCGTACCTTCGGCATGATGTCCTCGTGGCAGTGCTCAGCCGGGGATGATACGTCAAATTTTCGCGACGTGAAGGACTTTCTGGGATTCGGGGAGCCACTGAGGCGGGCGCGACATTGCGGTATACTGAAGCACCGCGGACTCATGCCACCCACCCATGCCAATACAGGATACGCCGTGAACTCGATGACCCTGACCCGCCCGGATGACTGGCACCTTCACCTGCGTGACGGGGCGGTGCTGCCCGCGGTGGTGCCCGCCAGTGCCCGCCAGATGGGCCGTGCCATCATCATGCCCAACCTGAAGCCGCCGGTGACGACCACCGAGCAGGCCCTCGACTATCGGCAGCGCATCCTGGCGGCGGTCCCGGATGGCGAGAGTTTCGATCCCTTGATGACGCTCTACCTGACCGACCGCACCAGCGCCGAGGAAATCGAGCGCGCTCATGCCAGTGGGCGGGTGCATGCCGTCAAGCTTTATCCGGCCGGTGCCACGACCAATTCCGATGCCGGCGTGACCGATCTTGCGCATTGCGATGGTGCCATTGCTGCCATGGCCCGTCTCGGCATGCCGCTGCTGGTGCATGGCGAGGTGACCGACGCTGATATTGATATCTTCGATCGCGAAGCGGTGTTCATCGAGCGGGTCATGAAGCCTCTGCTGGATCGGCATCCGACATTGCGCGTGGTGTTCGAGCATATCACCACCGCCGATGCCGCGGCCTTCGTCACCGCCGCGCCGGACAACGTGGCCGCCACCATCACCGCTCATCACCTGCTGTTCAATCGTAACCACATGCTGGTCGGCGGGATTCGCCCTCACTACTACTGCCTGCCGATCCTCAAGCGCGAGCGGCATCGTGAGGCGCTGGTGGAAGCGGCGACCTCCGGTAGCGGCAAGTTCTTCCTGGGCACGGACAGCGCGCCCCACGCCAAGGGCGACAAGGAGAGCGACTGTGGCTGTGCCGGTGCTTACACCGCGCCGGTGGCTCTCGAGCTTTATGCCACCGCCTTCGAGCAGGCCGGGGCCCTGGAGCGACTGGAAACCTTCGCCAGCCATGCCGGGCCGGATTTCTATGGCCTGCCACGCAACACCGAGACCGTCACCCTGGTGCGTGAACCCTGGACGATACCGGAGACGCTGCCTTACCTGGACGGGCAGGACATCGTGCCGTTGCGGGGAGGCGAAACCCTGGCGTGGCGGATGCGTTGAAACGACACCGCCCGGCACGCAGGTCGGGCGGGTTCAGGCGAGGGGCGTGATATCCGGGATCACGACTCGGTCGTGGCGTCTTCCACGGCGACCGTCTCGCTTGCCAGACGCCCGACCATGGCGCTGACCATGCGTGTCGAGTGATCGGCGGCCCGCACCAGGAATTCCTCGAAGGACAGGTGATTGTCGCCGCCGCCGGCGATATCGGAGAGCGCGCGGATCACCACGAAGGGGCAGCCATAGAGGTGGCAGGTCTGGGCAATGGCTGCGGCTTCCATCTCGGCGGCCAGCATGGTGGGAAAGCGAGAGCGTGTCTGCTCGACCAGCTCCGGGCAGGCCATGAAGACGTCGCCGGTGGCGATCAGCCCCTCGACCACCTTGACCTCGTTCATGGTTTCGACGCTTTCACGCGCCACTCGTACCAGGCGTTCGTCGGGCAGGTAGGCAGCCGGCATCTGCGGCACCTGGCCATGCTCGTAGCCGAAGACCACGGCATCCACGTCGTGGTGGCGCACTTCGCTGGATACCACCACGTCCCCTATCTCGAGTCCTTCGCCGAAACCTCCGGCGGAGCCGGTGTTGATGATCGCTTCGGGCTGATACATGTCGAGCAGCAGGGTGGTGCCGACGGCGGCGTTCACCTTGCCGATGCCCGATTGCAGGATCACGACCTCGACACCGTGGAGGCGGCCGCTATGGAAGGTGCTGCCCACATGGTGGCGTGTCTCGCGATGCTCCAGCATCGCCGCCAGTTGAGCGACCTCCTGGGACATGGCGCCGATGATGCCGATGCGTTTCATCTATCCGGGTCTCCGCTGTGAAAGGTGGATGGCAAGCGCGGCCGATGGTCAGGATACCGAGCGGGGCAGGCCGTCAGCCGGCTTCC
The DNA here is from genome assembly GCF_001662305.1 of Halomonas caseinilytica. Classification (GTDB taxonomy): domain Bacteria; phylum Pseudomonadota; class Gammaproteobacteria; order Pseudomonadales; family Halomonadaceae; genus Halomonas; species Halomonas caseinilytica. The sequence goes on along the minus strand of NZ_BDEP01000004.1, from coordinate 59,530 downwards.
GCGAAGACCTGGGTCCATTCGTCGCGGCGTGCCAGCAGGTCGCGGGCAAGATCCTTGGCGCCTTCCAGGCTGTGACTGGCGGCCCAGCCGCATTGCATCTCGTTGCAGGCCGGCACTTCCTCGGCCTCGAGCACGTCCTTCAGGGTGCCTTCGATCAGCGCGAGCACGCCGTCGTAGTCGTCATGGTTGATCATGGCGATGTAGAAGCCCGTCTGGCATCCCATCGGGCTGATGTCGACGACCTGCTCGGAGTGGTTGCGAGACAGCTCGGCCATCAGGTGCTCGAGGGAATGCAGCGCGGGCATCTCCATGTGCGCCTTGTTCGGCTGACAGATGCGCAGGTCGTACTTGTGAATGGTGTCGCCGTGCCGGCCGGTCTTGATGTCGGCCAGGCGAACATAGGGCGCCTTCACCTTGGTGTGGTCGAGGTTGAAGCTCTCCACATTCATCTTGTCGCTCATCGCGGCACCTCGCGAGTCGGAAAAATTAGGCGGCATATTTTAACCGAGATTCGTGGGTCTTGCACGGCACTCACGCCATGGCGTCGTGCATCTCGGCAGCTAGCAGAGTGTTCTCGAGCAGGGAGGCGACGGTCATGGGGCCGACTCCGCCGGGCACCGGCGTGATGTGGCTGGCCCTGGCGGCGGCAGGTTCGAATTCCACATCGCCGATCAAGCGGCCATCTTCCTGACGATTGATCCCCACGTCGATGACGATGGCGTCGTCGCGGACCCATTCGCCCTTGACCAGGCCAGGCATGCCCACGGCCACCACCAGTAGTTCGGCGCGGCGCACATGCGCCTCGAGATCGCGGGTGAAGCGATGGCAGACGGTGGTGGTGCAGCCGGCCAGCATCAACTCGAGGGCCATGGGGCGGCCGACGATGTTGGAGGCTCCGACCACGGTGGCATCCATGCCGCGCACCTTGAGATTGCTCTCCTGCAGCAGGGTGATCACGCCCTTGGGTGTGCAGGGGCGAAGCAGGGGCAGACGCTGGGCGAGGCGGCCGAGATTGTAGGGATGAAAGCCATCGACGTCCTTGTGCGGGTGGATGCGCTCGAGAATGGGGCGAGGGTCGAGGTGCTCGGGAAGGGGAAGCTGGACCAGAATACCATCAATGCTGGTGTCGGCGTTCAGTTCATCCACCAGTGCCTCGAGGTCCTCCTGGGAGGTGTCGGCGGGCAGCCGGTGCTTGACCGAATCGATGCCGGCTTCCTCGCAGGCACGCTGCTTGTTGCGGACATAGACGTGCGAGGCAGGGTCTTCGCCCACTAGCACGACGGCGAGTCCGGGAGTGCGCGCGCCGGCCTCGCGGCGTACCTGCACCTGGCGTGCAACCTGCTGGCGAACGCGGGCGGCAATGGACTTGCCATCGATCAGTTGGGCGGTCATCGAGCTTCCCTCTGGTGGTCGGATGGGTGGAAAAGGCGATTTTCGCATGACCGGACGTCCAGGCAAAGCGAAGGTGGTGAGGCTATCGACTTGACGGTGGGGGAAAGTTCCGTAGAATACGCAGCGCTTGGCGAGGCCTCTGCGGCGACGTCAGGGCCGTGCAAGAGCCGGCGGGGTGTAGCGCAGTTTGGTAGCGCGCCTGCTTTGGGAGCAGGATGTCGGGGGTTCAAATCCCTCCACCCCGACCACAAGCTGTTGATTGAAAAGCAAGATTTTTCGTCAGTGGCTTGCGGGAAGGCGCTTGGGAACGTAGAATGCGCCCATAGCTCAACCGGATAGAGCAACGGCCTTCTAAGCCGTAGGTTGCAGGTTCGAGTCCTGCTGGGCGTGCCATGTCAGTGGTTCCCGTCTGGCGGAACGGGCCGGTCGAGCAGTGTCGTCCATGGTGGATGTAGCTCAGTGGTAGAGCCCCGGATTGTGGCTCCGGTGGTCGTGGGTTCGATCCCCATCATCCACCCCAGTCGACACACCCTATCCAGGCAGTGGTGGATGTAGCTCAGTGGTAGAGCCCCGGATTGTGGCTCCGGTGGTCGTGGGTTCGATCCCCATCATCCACCCCATTGCCTCCCTCTGATGATGCCCCGTCAAGTTGCTTCGCGAATTTGCTCCACAGACGTCTGACGTGGTGGGCGATACCATGCCGTCGTTGCCTTACGGCGCTGGTGTTTCGCGGTGTCGGTAACAATTCTTTTCCTGTATTCCCCTTGAAGTGTGCCGTTTAGCCCTCATTTGTCAGGGCATGGCGCTTGCCAGTGCGTAGCGGGATTCATAGAATTCCCTCCTTTGAACGTTTCAACGCTATCCACAGAACCAACGCCCCCGTCGGTGTAGAGGACAATTCATGCAAGTTTCCGTCGATACGACCTCCCAGATTGAACGCCGCGTCAAGGTGCAGGTGCCGGCCGCCGAAATCGATGAGGCCGTCACCGCCCGTCTGAAGGACGCCGCCAAGACCGTGCGCATGGATGGCTTTCGCAAGGGCAAGGTCCCGATGTCGGTCATCCGCCAGCGTTATGGCAGCGAAGTGCGTAACGAGGTGGTCGGCGAGGTGATGCGTGAGCGATACGTCCGCGCCATCACCGACGAGAATCTCAATCCGGCCGGCAACCCGCAGATCGAGACCGACGTCAACGAGGCCGGCAAGGATCTGGAGTTCACCGCGACGCTGGAAATCTATCCGGAAGTCGAGCTGTCCTCCATCGAGGGCACCGAGGTCGAGCGCCCGGTCGTCGAGGTGGCCGATGCCGACGTCGCCGAGATGATCGAGACCCTGCGCAAGCAGAATGCCAGCTGGGAAGAGGTCGAGCGTGCCGCCGAAGATGGCGACCAGCTGACCATCGACTTCCAGGGATACCTGGGCGACGAACCTTTCGAGGGTGGCAGCGCCGAAGGTCATGAGCTGGTGATCGGCTCCGGCAGCTTCATCCCCGGCTTCGAAGAGCAGCTGATCGGTGCCAAGGCCGGTGAGGACAAGGAGCTCAAGGTCACCTTCCCCGAGGATTACCAGGCCGAGCAGCTGGCCGGCCAGGAAGCGACCTTCAAGGTCAAGGTTCACGCGGTCAAGGCTCAGGCGCTGCCCGAGGTGGACGCCGAGTTCGTCAAGCAGTTCGGCGTCGAAGACGGCGATCTGGACAGGTTCCGTGAGGAAATCGCGAAGAACATGACTCGCGAAGCCGAGCAGGCCGTTGACAACCGCGTCAAGCAGCAAGTGCTCGAAGCGCTGAAGAAGGCCAACGACATTCCGGTTCCCCAGGCGCTGATCCAGCAGGAAACCGATGGCCTGAAGCGTCAGGCGGCTCAGCAGTTTGGTCTTGGCGAGGATTTCGACGTCAGTCAGTTGCCTGACGAGCTGTTTGCCGAGCAGGCCAAGAGCCGTGTGCAGATCGGCCTGCTGCTGGCCGAAGTCATCAAGGTGAACGAGCTCGACGCCAGCGATGACGATATCAGGGCCAAGGTCGAGGAACTGGCACAGCAGTACCAGGAGCCGGAGCAGGTCGTCGAGTACTACATGGGCAATGACCAGATGAAAAATCAGGTCAAGTCCGCCGTTCTGGAAGAGAAGGCCGTCGATGTGCTGCTCGAGCAGGCCAGCGTCAAGGACGTGGAAATGAGCTACCAGGAGGCACTCGCGGCAGCCCAGCAACAAGGTGGTGGTGACGAGGAAGCCGAGGAAGAGGCCGAAGAACGTCAGGCCTGATCCTTCCCGACAGCTCCGCCCGGCCTGGACCGGGCGGGGTATCAGCCGCCGCTTCCATACATCGGATGCAAGGACATCACCCAGATGAATAACGAGTTCGATATCCAATCCGCCGGCGGCCTGGTGCCGATGGTGGTCGAGCAGAGCGCACGGGGCGAGCGGTCCTACGACATCTATTCTCGCTTGCTCAAGGAACGCGTGATCTTCCTGGTCGGCCCGGTCGAGGACTACACGGCCAACCTGCTGGTGGCACAGCTGCTGTTCCTGGAATCCGAGAACCCCGACAAGGACATCCACCTGTACATCAATTCACCGGGTGGCTCCGTCACGGCGGGGATGTCGATCTATGACACCATGCAGTTCATCAAGCCGGATGTCTCCACGGTATGCATCGGCCAGGCGGCCAGCATGGGGGCGCTGCTGCTGGCCGGTGGGGCTCACGGCAAGCGTTACTGCCTGCCCAATTCGCGGATGATGATTCACCAGCCCCTCGGGGGATACCAGGGGCAGGCGTCCGATATCGAGATCCATACCCGCGAGATTCTCGGCATCCGTGAGCGCCTCAACCAGATTCTGGCGCATCATACCGGCCAGAAGTTCGAGACGATCGCCAAGGATACCGACCGCGACAACTTCATGAACGGCGAGCAGGCAGCGGAATATGGTCTGATCGATGCCGTGCTGGATAAGCGGCCGACATCCTGATAGCGTGAAATTCACCACGCTCTGATTACGTGATTCCCGGCGACCGCAGGGTCGCCGCTGCGAGAGAGGTACGCGAATGGCCGACGGCAAAGGCAAGGACGAAGACGGCAAGCTGCTGTATTGCTCGTTCTGCGGCAAGAACCAGAACGAGGTGCGCAAGCTGATTGCCGGTCCGTCCGTATATATCTGCGATGAGTGTGTCGACCTGTGCAACGACATCATTCGCGAGGAAGTTCTCGATGCCGATGCCGAGAGCGATGAGGAGCGCCTGCCCGCCCCGCGCGAGATTCGTCACACTCTCGACGACTACGTGATCGGCCAGGACCGCGCCAAGATGGTGCTGTCGGTGGCGGTCTACAACCATTACAAGCGTCTGCGCTACGGGGCCAAGGACGAGGTCGAGCTGGGCAAGTCGAACATCCTGCTCATCGGTCCCACCGGCAGCGGCAAGACCCTGCTGGCCGAGACCCTGGCGCGTCTTCTCAATGTTCCCTTCACCATCGCCGATGCGACCACGCTGACCGAGGCCGGTTACGTCGGCGAGGATGTCGAGAACATCATCCAGAAGCTGCTGCAGAAGTGTGACTATGATGTGGACAAGGCCCAGCGCGGCATCGTCTACATCGATGAGATCGACAAGATCTCGCGCAAGTCGGACAACCCCTCCATCACCCGCGATGTTTCGGGTGAGGGCGTTCAGCAGGCGCTGCTCAAGCTGATCGAGGGCACGACGGCCCAGGTGCCGCCCCAGGGGGGGCGCAAGCATCCCCAGCAGGAGTTCCTGCAGGTCGACACCACCAACATGCTCTTCATCGTCGGTGGGGCCTTCGCCGGTCTCGACAAGGTCATTCGCGACCGCGCCGAAAAGGGTGGCATCGGCTTCAACGCCGAGGTCAAGACCAAGGACGAGACCAAGGGTGTCGGCGACCTGCTGCTCGAGGTCGAGCCGGAAGACCTGGTCAAGTTCGGGCTGATTCCCGAGTTCGTCGGTCGACTGCCGGTGATCGCGACCCTGACAGAGCTCACCGAGGACGCCCTGATCCAGATCCTCACCGAGCCGAAGAACTCCTTGATCAAGCAGTACGCTCGTCTGTTCGACATGGAGAACGTGGAGCTCGATTTCCGCGAGGATGCCCTGCGGGCGGTGGCCGCCAAGGCCATGGCGCGCAACACCGGGGCACGTGGTCTGCGTTCGATTCTCGAATCGGTGCTGCTCGACACCATGTACGAGATTCCCTCCATCGAGGGCGTTTCCAAGGTGGTGATCGATGCCTCGGTGATCGCCAACGAGAGCGAGCCGCTGCTGATCTATTCCCAGCAGCAGGACGAGCCACGGGTCGACGGCACTGGCGGCTGATCTGCCGAGGTGGCCGGTCCCGTCTCGGGGCCCCGGACAGGGAGACGTCACGAAAGGGCCGCCTGGCGGCCCTTTTCTGTGCCACGCTGTCGCCGCGACCTTGCAATGTCGGGGTATCGTCCCCATCCCCTTGGTATTCACCCGAATCGTTTGAGGAACGTCTGCGATGCAGCAGAACGCCGAACAGACCCTGAGTCTGCCCCTTTTGCCGCTGCGGGACGTGGTCGTCTACCCGCAGATGGTCATTCCGCTGTTCGTCGGCCGGGAGAAATCCATCCAGGCGCTGGAAACGGCGATGGAGGCCGACAAGCGTGTGCTGCTGGTGGCACAGCGCGAGGCCAGCAAGGACGATCCGGACAACGAGGACCTCTTCTCCATCGGTACCGTGGCCGAGATCATGCAGCTTCTCAAGCTGCCCGACGGTACCGTCAAGGTGCTGATCGAAGGAGAGTCCCGGGCCGATATTCGTGACATCCAGTCCGTTGACGAGGGCTACAGCCGTGCCGAGGTGGTACTGCGCGAGAGCGAGCCGCTGACCGAGCGCGAGCAGGATTCCCTCGTCCGCGTGCTGCTGAACCAGTTCGAGCAGTACGTCAAGATGTCCAAGAAGGTGCCCAACGAGGTACTGAACTCGTTGTCCGGTATCGAGGACCCGAGCCGACTGGTCGATACCATCTGTGCGCATCTGTCGCTGAAGATCGATGACAAGCAGCAGCTGCTGGAGATGGACCGGGTGCGCGACCGGGTCGAGCACCTGATGGCGCTGATCGAGTCCGAGATCGATCTGCTCCAGGTCGAGAAGCGTATTCGTTCGCGGGTCAAGGACCAGATGGAAAAGTCCCAGCGCGAGTACTATCTCAACGAGCAGATGAAGGCCATCCAGAAGGAGATGGGCGAGCTCGAGAACGTGCCCAACGAGGCCGACAAGTACGAGCAGGCCATCGAGGAATCCGGCATGCCCAAGGAGGCAGCGGAGAAGGCCCGGCAGGAGCTCGGCAAGCTGCGCATGATGTCGCCGTCATCCGCCGAGGCCACGGTGGTTCGCTCCTATCTGGACTGGCTGACGTCGGTACCCTGGAAGAAGCGTACCCGGGTGCGTCACGATATCCAGCATGCCCAGAAGGTGCTCGACGAGGATCACCACGGCCTGGAAGAGGTCAAGGAGCGCATCCTCGAGTACCTGGCCGTGCAGAAGCGGGTCAAGAAGCTCAAGGGGCCCGTGTTGTGTCTGGTCGGGCCGCCCGGGGTGGGCAAGACCTCGCTGGGTCAGTCGATCGCTCGCGCGACCAACCGCAAGTATGTGCGCCTCGCGCTCGGCGGTGTGCGTGACGAGTCCGAGATTCGCGGCCATCGCCGGACCTACATCGGCTCGTTGCCGGGCAAGATGGTGCAGCGCATGAGCAAGGCCGGGGTCAAGAATCCGCTGTTCCTGCTCGACGAGGTCGACAAGATCGGCATGGATCATCGCGGCGACCCTGCCTCGGCGCTGCTCGAGGTGCTCGATCCGGAGCAGAACGACAAGTTCAGCGACCATTATCTCGAGCTGGACTATGATCTTTCAGAGACGCTGTTCATCTGTACCGCCAACTCGATGAACATCCCCGGCCCGCTGCTCGACCGGATGGAGGTGATCCGTCTGCCGGGCTATACCGAGGACGAGAAGCTGGCCATCGCTCGACGCTACCTGGTGCCCAAGCAGCTCAAGGCCAACGGCTTCAAGGACGACGAGCTATCGTTTTCCGACGAGGCCCTGCTGGAGCTGATTCGCTATTATAGCCGCGAAGCCGGTGTGCGTGAGCTCGAGCGCCAGATCGCCAAGGTCTGCCGGAAGGTGCTGCGTCAGCGTCTCGAGCAGGAGAGCAAGGAAGGTGCCCAGGCGCCCGATCACCTGTCGGCGGCGGACATCGAGTCTTATGCTGGCGTGCGTCGCTACAGCTATGGCCTGGCCGATCAGGAGGATCAGGTCGGCCGCGTGACGGGCCTGGCCTGGACCTCGGTGGGCGGCGAGCTGCTCAATATCGAGTCCGTGGTCACGCCCGGCAAGGGGCGGCTCGACAAGACCGGCTCGCTGGGTGACGTGATGAAAGAGTCGGTCAGTGCCGCTCAGACGGTGGTGCGGGCCCGGGCGATCTCGCTTGGTGTCGACCCGGAGCGCTTCGAGAAGGAAGACCTGCACATCCACGTTCCCGAAGGTGCCACGCCCAAGGATGGACCGAGTGCCGGCATCGCCATGGTCACCGCCATGATTTCGGCCTACACTGGTCGTCCCGTGCGTTGTGACGTTGCGATGACCGGCGAGGTCAACCTGCGTGGCGAGGTGCTGCCGATCGGGGGGCTCAAGGAGAAATTGCTGGCGGCCAGGCGGGGTGGTATAAAGACGGTGCTTATTCCGGAGGAGAACCGCCGGGACTTGAAGGAGGTTCCTGATAACATCAAGGATGCTCTGGATATCCGCCCCGTTCGGTGGATCGACGAGGTTCTCGACGTTGCGTTAGCCGAAAAAGCAGGTTCGGATAACGAAGAAACAAGAGCGGAAGAGCCGGCCTCTTCTCACTCAATGATCAGTACACACTGACGTTTTTTCGCCATCATGCCGAGGCGAAAAGCCCGGCATGATGGGGATTATCAGGGATGGTCGCTTGACATGCCTTTCATCACATTGCTATAAACTAGCGCTATGCTGTGATCGCGTCACTCAGCCGTAAGTCTCGCCGATTAGAGCCAATTTACGAAACAGTCAAGGGGTGAAGTGTGAATAAATCCGAGCTGATCGAAGCCATTGCCGCGTCTGCCGATATTCCCAAAGCCGCTGCCTCGCGCGCGCTGGATGCCATGGTGGACGCCGTGGCCGATAGCCTGAAGAAGGGTGATAGCGTGTCCCTGGTGGGTTTCGGTACCTTCACTGTCAAGGAGCGTGCGGCACGCACCGGTCGTAACCCGCAGACGGGTGAACCGATTCAGATCAGCGCCGCCAAGGTGCCGAGTTTCAAGGCCGGCAAGGCGCTGAAGGATTCCGTCAACTGAGCTTGTCGCGTATCGCCGACTACCGTTGACGTCGGGTCCATACAGGCGCATCGCTTCGCGGTGCGCCTGTTTTGTTTTCTGACGTCCGGTCCGGGCCGAAAGGGGGACGGCTCACCACGTGCGCCGAGGGTCGCCAGCCCCTCGAGGATGCGTATAATGTGGCGCGTTCCGACACTCTTCATTCAGCAGAGGCCTGCATGCTGCAAAGTATTCGTGACCGCTCCGCCAGTTGGGGCGCCAAGATCATCATCGGTGCCGTGGTGGTGGCCATGGCATTGTTCGGCGCGGAGTCGCTGATCGGATTGCTGGGCAACGACGGTGACGATGTCGCCAAGGTCAATGGCGAGTCGATCTCGCGTCAGCAGTTAGAGCTCCAGGTTCAGCGCGCCATTCGCAGCGGCCAGGTGCCTCCCGAGCAGGAACGCGAATTGCGCGCCCAGATGCTCGACAGCCTGATCTCGGAACGCCTGTTGACCCAATACGCCGAGCAGGGAGGGCTGCACCTTTCCGAAAGCCAGATCGATCAATTGATCGTCAATCTGCCCGAGTTTCAGGATCAGGACGGCAACTTCTCTCAGGAACTGTTCCGTAACCGTCTCTCCAGCGCCGGCTTCACGCCGCTGGCCTTCCGTGACCAGTTGCGTGCGGACATGAAACGTCGTCAGTTGCAACAGGGGCTGGCCGCCAGTGAGTTCAGCCTGGAAAGCGAAGAACAGCGGCTGGCTGCCCTGCAGCGCCAGACTCGCCAATTCCGCCAGCATGTCTTGACTGCCGACGATCTGGAGAGCCGTCCCGAGGCCAGCGACGAGGAGCTCCAGGCCTATTACGAATCGCATGCCGACGACTACCAGCGTCCGGAGCAGGTCAAGCTGGCCTATGTCGTGCTCGATCGCGAGCGGATGGCCGAGCAGGAAGAAGTCAGCGAACAAGCCTTGCGTGACGCCTGGAATGCCGAGGCCGCCGATGCCGATCGTCGTGTGTCGCACATCATGGTCGATTTCGGTGAGCAGCGGACTCGGGAAGAGGCCGAGGCACGCCTTGAGGAAGTGCAGCAGCGCCTCGCCGAAGGCGAGTCCTTCGCCGACCTGGCCGCCGAGTACTCCGACGATACCTCGACCAGCGGCGAAGGGGGCGACCTTGGCGTCATCAGCCGCGGCTTCTTCGGTGAGGCGTTCGACGAGGCGGCGTTTTCGCTGAGCGAGGGGCAGGTTTCGAATGTCGTCGAAACCGACAATGGCCTGCACTTGATCAAGGTGACCGAATTGGACCGGCCTTCGTTCGAGGAATCGCGTGATCGGCTGGCACGCCAGGTAGCGCGGGAGCAGGTTTCGACCGCTTTCGATGACCGCGCCCAGCGATTGATCGACGAGAGCTTTGCTGCCGAGGACCTGCAGAGCGTGGCGGAAGATCTGGGACTCGAGCGTCAGACCACCGATTGGGTGAGCCGTGACAACGCCTCGGGCATTCTCGCCGAGCCGGGCGTGATGCGCCGTGCCTTCACGCCGGATGTGCTCGAAGAGGGCTTCAACAGCGAGGTCATTGAGCTCGACGAGGATCGCCGCATGGTCCTGCGTGTGCTTGACCATCGTGAGGCCACGACCCTGCCGCTCGAAGAGGTGCGCTCCCAGGTGGTCGATGCCGTCCAGGCACTCAAGGTGCGCGAGGCGTTGACGGCCGAGGCGGATCGACGGATCGAGGCGCTGCGCTCCGGCGAGTCGTCAGCGATCGACTGGCAGCCGGCCGAGACGCTGAGCCGTCAGGATGATACCGGGCTCGCCCAGCCGGTGGTGGACGCGGTCTTCCGTCTGCCGCACCCGGAAGGCGACGAGACCGTCTACGGTCGTGCAGTCGATGGGCAGCGTGTCGTGCTGATCGCCCTGGACGAGGTGAGCGATGGGCAGGTCGATGAGCAGAGCGAGGCCTATGTTGCGCGCATGGCGCAGCAGCTACGCGCCCAGGCAGCCGTCAACGGCCTGCTTGGCTACCTGCGTGAGCAGGCAGACATCGAGCGGTTCTGACGGCACCTGCTCGAGACGTATCATGAAAAAGGGGCCTTGGCCCCTTTTTCATTGTTGGCCTCTTGATTCATGAGGCTGTGGCGAGGAAAGTGTCGCCAACTTCTATTATACCGTTATCTCCATCTTCTCTTGTGTCGGCGACACCTCACGCCTCCGATCGTGAGGAAGCAAGGCGAGTGTGCCGCTTGTCGTCACACCAGGGAATATCGGGCGGCTGAAAGGGAGTGGCCAATGAGCCGATCGAGACTGTCAGCTGTGCCGGTGCATGTGATCACCGGCTTTCTCGGGGCCGGCAAGAGTTCGCTGATCCACCATTTGCTGGCCAGCAAGCCGGCAGGGGAGCGCTGGGCCGTGGTCATCAATGAATTCGGCCGTGTCGGTATCGACCAGGCGATGTTCGAGGAGCGTGCCGACCTGGTCGTCGAGGCGTTGCCCGGCGGCTGTCTGTGCTGTCAGCAAGCCGTGGTGTTGCGCGCGTCGCTTGTCAGGTTACTGCGTCGCCAGCGTCCGGATCGCCTGATCATCGAGCCTTCGGGCCTGGGGCATCCCGCGGGCTTGCTGGATCTGTTGCGCGGCGAGGGGTTCGCCGACGTCCTCGATATTCGCGGCGTGGTAGCCGTGCTGGATCCGCGCCGCCTGGACGATGCCCGGGCCATGGCCCACGAGACATTTCGCGATCAACTCCGCATGGCCGATGCCGTGGCATTGACCATGACCGATCTCGCCTCCGCTCGACAGATGGCAGCGGCGCGTCATTGGCTCGAAGGATTATGGCCACCGCGGCGCTGGGTGCGCGAGGCGCCATATGGTCGGTTGCCGAGCGAATGGGTGCTCGCGGCCGACCCCGGTGTCGGCGAGACGCTCGCCTCACCGGTGTCGCACCATCACGCCGAGTCTCGACCCTCGAGTCTCTCGAGGGAGCCGCGCCAGGGGGGTCCGGTATTCGAGCAAGGCCATGCCCTGGGGCATGCAAGCCTGGGCTGGCGTTGGCATTTCCGGGATCGCTTCGATCGACATGCCCTGGAAAGCCGGCTCGAGGCACTGCCGGCAGCGCTGCGCGTCAAGGGAGTGTTCCATACCGACCATGGGTGGTGGTTCTACAATCGCGTGTCGGGGGTGACGGAGAGCTGGCCGAGTGTCTGGCGCCATGATTCTCGCCTGGAGGTGTTGGGCGAGCCGGCGTCCATGCCCGATGCCGAGCACCTGGAAGCGTCCGTGACCGCCTGTCTCGCGTCACGACGGTGACGCACACGTCATTGTCGTCCTGATGGATGTGCCTGCGTCGTCGCCCTCCTAGGCTACGAAGCAAAAGTCGTCTCGGTGGAGAAATCTCGCGATTGCCAGGAGTCGCCATGTATCGAGTACGACGCTGGGCAGTGCGCCATGCCCGTGCCTTCGAACTGCTCTATGCAGGCCTTGAGGTCATGCTCCAGCGTTCGGCACCGCTGCTGGAGCGTATCGGCTATGCGCGTCTCGAGGCGCCGGTGGCCCGTCTCGAGCGAGCCATCAAGGGGCTGCTGTTCGATTGCCAGATGTGCGGCCATTGCGTGCTGAGCTCGACGGGTATGTCGTGTCCCATGAATTGCCCCAAGCGCTTGCGCAACGGCCCTTGCGGCGGGGTGCGCGAGGATGGTGGCTGCGAGGTGAAGCCGGAGATGCGCTGCGTATGGCTGGATGCCTGGGAGGGCAGCCAGCGCATGAAGCATGGGGACCGCATTCATGTCGTGCAGCTGCCCGTGGATGCCTCGCTGGAGGGCACCTCTTCCTGGTTGCGGGTGGCGCGGGGTGAGCATGATGCAGGAGGCCGGTGATGAAGTTCGATGACGAGCCGGTTCCCGGGTATTCGCTTCCCGTGTTGCCGGGACATGTCTCGCCGGGTCGGCTCGAGCGGGTTCTGCGAGCCGGGCGCTTCGCCGTGACCACCGAGATCGACCCGCCGGATTCGGCGGATCCGGCGGAGGTCCTGCGGCGTGCCGCTATCTTCGATGGCTATGTCGATGCCATCAATGCCACTGACGGTTCCGGCGCCAACTGTCATATGTCCAGCGTCGGCGTCTGCTCGCTGCTGACGCGCGTCGGCTACGCGACCATCCTGCAGATGTCTTGCCGCGACCGTAACCGGATCGCCATGCAGGGTGAGATTCTCGGGGCGGCAGCCATGGGCGCCTGCAACCTGCTGTGCCTGACCGGGGATGGCGTCCAGGCCGGCGACCACCCCCATGCCCGGCCGGTCTTCGACCTCGACTCGCTGTCGTTGCTCGAGATGGCGAGGCGGATGCGCGATGAATCCTGCTTCGAGAGCGGGCGGCCGATCGACTCGCCCCCGCGGGTGTTTCTCGGCGCGGCGGCGAATCCCTTCGTGCCGCCCCGGGCCTGGCGGGCCCAGCGCCTGGCCAAGAAGGCAGCGGCCGGGGCGCGCTTCATCCAGACGCAGTACTGTTTCGATACCGCCACCTTGCGGGACTTCATGGCCGAAGTCGCCGATTACGGCCTGCTGGAAGGGCCCGACCGACTCCATGTACTGGTCGGCATGGGGCCTTTGGCCTCGGCGCGCAGCGCGCGTTGGATACGCGACAATGTGCCTGGCATCCACATTCCCGATGCCGTGATTCGCCGTCTCGAAGGGGCGAGCGATCAACGCGAGGAAGGTGCTCGCCTGTGTCGGGACATCCTGCAGGAAGTGCGCGAGATCGAAGGCGTCAGCGGCGCCCACATCATGGCCTACCGACAGGAAGCCACGGTGGCGCGCATCATCGAGGAAACCGGGGTGCTCGAAGGGCGGGTGCCTTGGTATCCCGGTCGGGACGATCCCGCCGAGCTCAATCCGGAAGCGCCCGAGGCGGCCGGTGACCTGCCGGCCGCGGCATCGAGTTGAGGTTCAGTCCGAGAGGGTGACGCGTCGCAACGCCAGGTCATGACCCGGTGCGGCCTCGATTTCCCAGCCGATTCCGGGCTGCCAATCGCCCAGTACGAAGCGGCGGGCGGCTTTCCCGTCGACCTCGAGATCGTGCACGGCGGGGCGATGGGTATGACCATGGATCAGGGTGGTCACGCCGTGTTCGCGCAGGGCCGTCACGACGTCTTCCTGCGTCACGTCCATGATGTCCTCGGCCTTGTTGGAGTTGGCCTCTCCGGAGCGTTCGCGCAGTTGGCGGGCCAGTTCGAGGCGTTCGGGAATCGGCATGGCGAGAATCTGAGCCTGCCAGTCGGGGTCTCGCGACTGGGCTCGGAAGGCCATGTAGGCTTCGTCGCGGGTGCACAGGCTGTCGCCATGCATCAGCAGCACTCGCTCGTCGCCCAGGGTCACCAGCGTCGGATCGGGCAGCAGGGTCGCGCCGGCTTCCCGAGCGAAGCGCTCGCCGAGCAGGAAGTCGCGATTGCCATGCATCAGGTAGAGGTGGGTGCCGGTATCGGCGAGCGCCTTGAGCGCCGAGGCCACGCGCTGGGCCAGGGGGGCGGTGCCGGTCGGGTCGGCGGCGCCGAGATCGAGCAGATCGTCGCCGATCCAGGCCTCGAAGAAATCGCCCAGGATGTAGAGCGCATCGGCACCTTGGGCGCGTTCGTCGAGCCAGCGCAGAAAGCCCTCGGTGACTGCCGGAGCGCCGGGATGCAGGTGCAGGTCGGAAATCAGCAGGGTGGCCATGTCATGTTCCGTGGGCGGGTGCGAAGAGGGCGCGCCCGCGGAGGCGGGCGCGGAGTAAGCTGGCGACGGCGGTCAGCTGGCGGCATCCTGGAGGCGAGCGCTCTGGATGATGACATCCTCGGCGGGCACATCGGCATGCATGCCGCGACGGGTGGTCTTGACCGACTTGATGCGCTCGACCACCTCCATGCCCTCGACCACTTCGCCGAAGACGCAGTATCCCCAGCCTTGCAGGTTCTTGCCGCGGTGGTTGAGGAAGTCGTTGTCGGCGATGTTGATGAAGAACTGGGCCGTGGCCGAGTGAGGGTCCTGAGTGCGGGCCATGGCCAGCGTGCCCACGCGGTTCTCCAGGCCGTTGTCGGCCTCGTTCTCGATCGGCTCGTGGGTCGGCTTCTGGTTGAAGTCCAGGTCGAAGCCGCCGCCCTGAACCATGAAACCGTCGATCACCCGATGGAAGAGGGTGTTGTCGTAGAAGCCTTCGCGCACGTAGCGTTCGAAGTTGGCCGCCGTCTTCGGTGCCTTGTCGTGATTCAGGGCGATGACGATATCGCCGAAATTGGTTTGCAGCGTGATCATGACGATTTCCTGTCTTCTGGGCAGACGCCTTGGCGCCGTGCATGGGCGTGGCGCTATAATAGCGGTTTTGCGTCGATGCGCGAAGCCGGCAAGCCGGTAACGCCCGACAGGCCCGCGTTCAACCAGAGGTTGCCCTATCAACATGACCGAGACCACCAGCGCGCCGAACTTCATTCGCAACCAGATCGCCGAGGAACTCGAGGCCGGCCGGCACGACAAGATCGTCACCCGGTTCCCGCCGCATCCCAACGGTTTCCTGCATATCGGCCATGCCAAGTCGATCTGTCTGAATTTCGGGCTTGCCGAACAGTTTGGTGGCGAATGTAACCTGCGCTTCGACGATACCAATCCGGAGAAGGAGGAGCAGGCCTACATCGATGCCATCAAGGAGGACGTGAACTGGCTGGGCTTCGAGTGGGCCGGCGATGTGCGTTTTGCTTCCGACTACTTCGACCAGCTGTATGCCTGGGCCCAGCACCTGGTGCGCGAAGGCAAGGCCTATGTCGACGATCTGTCGCCCGACGAGATCCGCGAATATCGCGGTACCCTCACCGAGCCGGGCCGGCCGAGCCCGTATCGGGAACGCGGCGTCGAGGAGAATCTCGATCTGCTGGAGCGTATGCGTGTCGGCGAGTTCGCCGAGGGCGAGAAGGTGCTGCGGGCCAAGATCGACATGGCCTCGCCCAACATCAACCTGCGCGACCCGATCCTCTATCGCATTCGCCATGCCAGACACCATCAGGCCGGCGACAAGTGGAAGATCTACCCGTCCTACGACTTCACCCACGGCCAGTCGGATGCCCTGGAAGGGGTGACGCATTCTCTCTGCTCGCTGGAGTTCGAGGATCACCGGCCGCTCTATGACTGGTTCCTGGAGCACCTGCCGGTTCCCTCTCGACCGCGGCAGATCGAATTCGCCCGGCTCAATCTCAATTACACCCTGACCTCCAAGCGCAAGCTCAAGCTGCTGGTGGACCAGGGCATCGTCGATGGCTGGGACGACCCCCGCATGCCGACCATCTCCGGGATGCGTCGGCGCGGCTACACGCCGGCCTCGATTCGCAAGTTCTGCGAGATGATCGGCGTCACCCGCGCCGACGGCGGGCTGGTGGACATCGCCATGCTGACCCACGCGATCCGCTCGGATCTCGAGGACAACGCGCCGCGGGCCATGTGCGTGCTCAAGCCGCTGAAGGTGGTGTTGACCAATGTGCCCGAGGACCACGAGGAAGTGTACGAGGTGGCCGGCCATCCCGCCCGGGACGACATGCCGACGCGTCGCATCCCGTTCACTCGTGAGGTCTACATCGATCGCGACGATTTCATGGAAGAGCCGCCCAAGAAGTTCTTCCGCCTGGCGCCGGGCAAGGAGGTTCGCCTGCGCAACAGTTACGTGATCCGTTGCGACGAGGTGATCAAGGACGACGAGGGCGAAGTGACGGAGCTGCACTGCTCGGTGGACTTCGACACCCTGGGCAAGAATCCCGAGGACCGCAAGGTGAAGGGCGTGCTGCATTGGGTCAGCGCTATCCACGGCATTCCCATGGAAGTGAGGCTCTACGATAACCTGTTCCAGGTCGAGCAGCCCGACAAGGATCGCGATGCCGATTTCCTCGAGCACCTGAACCCCGAGTCGCTGGTCACCGTACAGGGGATTGGCGAGCCCAGCCTGGCCGGAACCGAGCCGGAGAGCCGCTACCAGTTCGAGCGGGTGGGGTATTTCTGCGCCGATCGCTACGCCAGTCGACCCGACCACCTGGTATTCAACCGTACCGTGGGGCTCAAGGACTCCTGGGCGAAGATCAAGAAGAAGGGCTGACATGCAGATCTACAACACCCTGACGCGGCGCAAGGAGACCTTCACGCCCATCGAGCCCGGGCGGGTCCGCATGTACGTCTGCGGCATGACCGTCTACGACTACTGCCACCTGGGCCATGCCCGGGTGATGGTGGCCTTCGACGTCATTACCCGGTATCTCCGGGCACGAGGCTATGATGTCACCTACGTGCGCAACATCACCGACATCGACGACAAGATTCTCAAGCGGGCCGAGGAGAACGGCGAGGCCATCGAGTCGCTCACCGACCGCATGATCGATGCCATGCACGAGGACGAGGGCCGGCTCGGCGTGCTGCGGCCCGATGCCGAGCCTCGTGCCACCCGGCACGTCGACGAGATCGTCGCCATGATCCAGACGCTCATCGACAAGGGCTACGCCTACGCGGCGCCCAATGGCGACGTCTATTACCGGGTCCGCAAGTTCGCCGATTACGGCAAGCTCAACAATCGCGACCCCGACGACATGCGCGCCGGGGCCCGGGTCGACGTGGAAGCGCACAAGGAGGATCCCCTCGACTTCGTGCTATGGAAGGCCGCCAAGCCCGGCGAGGCGGAGTGGCCATCACCCTGGGGGCCGGGCCGGCCGGGCTGGCACATCGAGTGTTCGGCGATGTCGACCTGCTGCCTGGGCGAGACCTTTGACATCCATGGCGGGGGGCCCGATCTGACCTTCCCGCATCACGAGAACGAGATCGCCCAGAGCGAGGCGGCCACCGGCAAGCCGTACGTTAACACCTGGATGCATGCCGGCGCGGTGCGGGTGAATCACGAGAAGATGTCCAAGTCGCTGGGCAACTTCTTCACCATCCGCGAGGTGCTCGAGCATCACGATCCGGAAGTGGTTCGCTATCTGCTGGTGTCGAGCCATTATCGCAGTCCGATCAACTATGCCCCGGACTCGCTGGCCGATGCCCGCAAGTCGCTGGAGCGTTTCTACAATGCGCTCGACGGACTGGCAACGGAGGAGGCTCGGGAAGGCGCGGTGGACCCGAGCTTCGATCGGCGTTTCACCGAGGCCATGGACGACGACTTCAATACCGCCGGGGCGATGTCGGTGCTCTTCGATCTGGCCCGCGAGCTCAATCGGGCGCGCAAGGAATCGCCCGAGCAGGCTCCGGCGCTGGCCGCCGAGCTCAAGCGCCTGGGCGGTGTGCTCGGCCTGCTGCAGCAGGAGCCGAGCGTTTTCCTCAAGGGCGGGGACGGTGAGCTGCCGCTGTCCGAGGCCGAGATCGAGGCGCGGATCGCCGAGCGTGCCGAGGCCAAGCGCGCCCGGGATTTCTCGCGTGCCGATGGCATCCGCGACGAGCTGGCCGCGCTCGGCATCGTGCTCAAGGATAGTCGCGAAGGAACCCGCTGGGTCTTCGAGGCGCCCGGCGACTGAGCCACGGCATCGTGTCAGCGCCCTGACCGACCGAAGAGGTGGAGGCCGCCGCCTTCCGCCTCCCTGCGCCACCCAAGGGGGACCAGGGGCATCCAGTGTGCCCCTGGGGCCGGCGAGGAGGAAGGCGACCTTTTGTCGACGGCGGCCATGGCCTCGTCCAGGCTCCTGGCCACGGCACTCCATGGCAGTGACGAGCCGGCGAGATGGCAGTGGTAGAGTGCATCGCCATCGATATCGACGCGATGGATCTCGTTGCCCCGATTGTCCTGCCACCAGTCGGCATGGACATGTTGCCAGCGGGCGGCGAGCGGCGCTCCGGTGTTCATGAGATTCCCTCCTTCAGCGCTCGTGCAAGGCGAGGCGCTCAGGATGCTTTCCAGATCTGCAAGCGGGGTTCGGCCAGCCCGTGCCAACGGGAGTAGAAGTCGAGCCTGCGCTTGGCGTTGGCCAGATCCACCGGTCCCAGATCTTCGTGGGGCGCATGGGAGAGGCAGCCGACTTTCACCTTGTCATGGGTGCGGGCACCTGTCCGGTATAGCGGCTCGCTGCGTGCGATCCGACGCACCGGGCGGGCTTCGGGAAGGCGGCGTTCCCCAAAGGGGGTGTGGGTCAACAGCAATACCGGGTTCATATTGCATCCCTCCGAACGGCTTTGCGGTCATGAGGGCGACACTGGGTCGCCGGTCATCAGGGCGCAGGGCTGGAACTCATCCGATGCCGATCCAACCCTGGTCCTCGCCTTCCAGCGTAGTATAAAAACGCTGTTTGCAAACGCTGTTTTTTAACCTGCCTTCGCGATGGCATCATCGCCGGGAGTCGCCGGGGGAGCGATGAGGTTTAGGTTGCCGGTGAACGGGAGAACGAGATATCCAGCAAGCGCGAGGCGGCGTCAAGGCCGATGGCCTGGAGTTCCCGGATATCGAGAGACTCGGCAGACAGGGAGCCTTCGATCCACAGACCGTCGATGAGGCCGTTGACGGCGACGGAGAGTCGGCGCAGCTCGGTGTCGCCTGGCGTGTGACCGTGTTCTTCCAGCGCCCCGTGGATGAGGTCGCGGAAGGCATGGGTCGTGCGACCGTACCAGTGTCGTCGGATGTCGGCCATGGCGTCATCGTGATGAGTCAGGGGCAGGAAGTTGGCCCACAGCAGCAGGCTGTCCGGGGTGACGATGGGCGGTGAGAGGTTGGCCAGTAGGTAGCGTTCGAGACGCTCGCAAGCCGTCGTGTCGCCGTCGCCGATGGTGCCGTGGGCCGCCTCGAAGAGGCGCTCGAGAAAACGCCGGTAAGCCGCCTGGAGAATGCCGTCCTTGCTCTTGAAGTAGAAGCGGATCAGGCCATTGGTGACGCCGGCATAGTCGGCGATGTTGCGTACCGTGGCCGCGGAGATGCCCTCCCGCGCGATGCAGGTGAGTGTGGCGTCGATCAGGACGCTCTCGCGGTCGTTGCCGGCACGCCGGGTCGCCATGGGCTCAGGCCTCGCGCAGGATCGGGTTGGTCAGGCAGGTGGGGCCGCCTTCGCAGGCCATGCACAGTGCATCACCGGCGAAGGTGCGCACCCGAACGCCGTGTTGTTCCATCACGGCTCTGGTACCGGGGAAGCCGTCGATCATCAGGCAATCGCCCGGTGCGAGAGGCATGACATTCAGGTTCAGCCCCAGGGAATCACGAAACTCGGCCTCGGGAGCCGCCACCAGTGTGATACCACGAGCCTTCATCAAGGTCCACAGAGCGGCCGGAATCAGCTTGGGGTGGACCAGGTAGAGGTCGTCGGTGAGCGGCGAGATGACCGACATCAGGTGCAGGCAGGCGGCCTCACCGTCCCACACCGGCAGGTCGAAGCCCAGCACCTCGATGCCGTGCGGGGCGAGCAGAGTCTCCAGCTGGCGCACTCCCTCGCGGTTGGAGCGAAAGCCCATGCCCACGACCAGGGTGCTGTCGTCGAGCCATAAGGTGTCGCCGCCCTCGATGCAGGCCTCGTCGGTCAGGCGCCCCAGCACCGGGATGCCCGCCGCCTCGTAATGCTGCCCGTGCAGCTCGGGTTCCGAGGCACGCAACGGCTTGCCCATCTTGAGCAGCACGGCGCCGGCACGTGTGATCAGGGAGGCATCGCGGGTGAACATGGCATCGGAGAGACCGTCGTCGTTGTCCTCGATCCATAGGATCTCGGCGCCAGAGGCCTGCACCAGTTCAGCGAAGGCGTCGTACTGGGCGATGGCCTTGTCGGCGTCGAAATGATCGTTGTAGTGCCATTCGACAGGGTCGGCTTGCTTCAGGCTCGCTCCCGGGCGGCGCATCAGTACGCGGGTCATGGGGGCGGCCATGGACTGGCATCCGTAGCGGGACATGGCGGGACTCCGTGGCTGGTGGGGATCGTTGACTCGCATCTTATACAGATGCATAGTTTATGCAACCGCATAACAACAGGCATAAACCGGGAGCCCTGACGTGAGCGATGCTTCGACCACTACCGCCTCTCGTGGCGATGCCGTCATCGAGGTCGAGAATCTGCACAAGACCTATGGCGACGCCCGGGTTCTCAAGGGCATCGATCTTGCCGCCGGGAGAGGGGATGTTGTGGCGCTGATCGGCAGCAGTGGCTCGGGCAAGTCCACGCTGTTGCGCTGCCTGAACCTGCTCGAGACACCGACCTCCGGTTCGCTGCGTCTGTTGGGCGAGGCGATTCCCTTCCGCGGTCAGGGAGCGCGGCGTGAGCCGGCCGATCGCCGCCAGTTGCGTTGTCTGAGGGCGCGTCTGGGCATGGTCTTCCAGGGGTTCAACCTGTGGCCCCACATGACCCTGGAGGCCAACGTCATGGAAGCACCGATCCAGGTGCTGAAACGTTCGCGGAGCGAAGCGCGCGACGAGGCGCGAGCGCTCTTGGAACGAGTCGGTCTCTATCATCTTCGCGAGGCCTACCCGGCGACGCTCTCCGGCGGACAGCAGCAGCGCGGCGCCATTGCCCGTGCCTTGGCGATGGGCCCCGAGGTAATGCTGTTCGACGAGCCCACCTCGGCACTGGATCCCGAGCTGGTGGGGGAGGTGCTGGCGGTGATACGTGACCTCGCCAGAGAGGGGCGCACCATGATTATCGTGACCCATGAAATGGCGTTTGCTGCCGACGTGGCGGATCGGGTCATCTTCCTCGATCAGGGCGAGATCGCCGAACAAGGGCCACCGGGCCGGTTGTTCGGCGCCCCCACGGCCCAGCGACTGCAGCGCTTTCTGGGCTCGGTCGGTCCATCCCAAGGAGAATGACAATGAAACGATTGATGACGGCTACCTTGACCTCCCTTTGCCTGGCACCGGTGGCGCAGGCCGAGGTGACCCGTGTCGGCTTCGCGACCGAGCCCTATCCGCCCTTCGCCACGCTGGATGCGAGCGGCGAGTTGCAAGGCTGGGAAGTGGACATCACTCGAGCGGTCTGCGACGCCGCGGAACTGGAGTGCGAAATCGTCACGACCTCCTGGGACGGCCTGATTCCCGCCCTGACCGGTGACAAGCTCGATGTCATCGCCGCGTCGTTGAGCATCACCGATCAGCGTCGCGAGACCATCGCCTTCTCGGACAAGTACTACCAGACGCCCGCCGCACTGGCCGGGGCCAAGGGCGACGACCTGAAGACGACGTCCGGAGGGCTTGCCGGCAAGACGCTGGGAGTGCAGTCCGCCTCCATCCACCAGGCCTATGCCCAGGTGCATTTTCCCGAGTCCATCCTGCGCGAATACCAGACCCAGGACGATGCCAACCAGGACCTGTTTGCCGGGCGGCTGGATGCCACCCTGGCCGATCGTCTGATCATCGAACAGTTCCTGGACAGCAAAGAAGGCCAGCTGTGCTGTGAGATGCAGGCCACGGTGACTCAGGACCAGGAGACCCTGGGCGAGGGCATCGGCTTCGGCGTACGCCAGGCAGATGACGCCCTGCGCGAGCGGCTCAACGAAGGGATCGCCGAGATCCGGGCCAACGGTACCTATGACGAGATCACCGCCCGTTATTTCGACTTCGATATCTACGGCGAACCTGACACCTGAGGTGGCAGGGATTATTGACGGGTCAGGGAGTCGCCTAGGCCATGAACTATCGTGACATGAGCATGGCAGAGCTGCTCGCGCTGGCGCCGCCCGGCTGGGGCGGTGTCCTGCTCGACGGGCTCTGGCTGTCGTTGCAGGTAGCCGGAGGTGGCTATCTGCTGGGATTGCTGATCGGCATGGCCGGCGCTGCCGGCAAGCTCTCCGGTGGCCCTGTCATCCGCGATCTCTTGACGTGCTACACCACGGTCATCCGTGCGGTGCCGGAGCTGGTGCTGATCCTGCTGGTGTACTTCGCCATGCCCGAGGCTCTCAGCCATTTGTTGGCCATGGTCGGGCTGGGGGAGGTGGAAATCGGTCCCTTCGCTGCCGGCATCGTGGTGATTGCCCTGGTCCAGGGCGCCTACGCCACCGAGGTGATGCGCGGCGCGATTCGCGCCATACCCTATGGGCAGATCGAGGCGGCCTACTCCCTGGGCATGTCAACCGCCAAGACCTTCCGGCGCATCACCTTGCCGGCCATGTTGCCGGGGGCATTGCCGGGACTCTCCAACCTGTGGCTGATTGCCACCAAGGACACGGCGCTGCTGGCGGTGGTCGGTTTCACCGAGCTGACCCTGGCTGCCCGCCAGGCAGCCGGTGCCACCAAGCACCACCTACTGTTCCTGTGCGCGGCCGGCGTGCTCTATCTACTCGTTTCGTTGGTCTCGAACCTTTTGTTCAAGGTACTGGAGCGTCGTGCCACCAGGGGGCTGTCACATGGTTGAATCTCGACTGCCGCTGCATCGACTCGGGTTGATCGCTGCCGCCGGGGTGGCCGTCACCTTGATGGCCCTGCAGATGCGCTGGGATTGGTTGCTTGATTATCACGATGCCATCCTGGGCGGACTCTGGCTGACGCTGATCCTGCTGGTGACCACCAGCGTGGCGGGGTTCCTGCTGGCGATTCCGCTGGGTCTGGTGCAGGCGGCGGGGCCTCGTCCATTGGCCTGGCTGGCACGTTGTTTCTGCACCCTGATTCGAGGTACGCCATTACTGCTGCAGATCTGGTTGCTGTACTACGGCCTCGGTTCGCTGTTTCCCTACCTGCCGGGCATACGCGAGAGTTGGCTGTGGCCCTATCTCATCGAGGCCTGGCCCTATGCCTTCGCGGCGCTGACGCTGTCGTTCGCCGGCTACGAAGGCGAGGTGATGCGCGGCGCCTTTGCCGGCGTGCCCAGAGGGGAGCTGGAGGCGGCCCGCTCGCTGGGGATGCATCCTCTGACCATCCTGCGGCGTATCTGGTTGCCTCGCGCCGTGCAGCGTGTCCTGCCGACGCTCAATGGCGAATTGGTCATCCAGCTCAAGGCCACGCCGCTGGTCGCCACCATCGCCGCCCTGGATACCTATGCCGTTTTCGGGCGTATCCGCCAGGAAACCTATCTGGTCTATGAACCCTTGCTGCTGATGGCCCTGATCTATCTGGTCCTGGCCGGCCTTATCACCCTGGCCTTCAGCTTCCTGGAGCGTTCATGGTCTCGGCGTTCCGCCGGCGATTGATGTCATCTCCCTGACACCATCACCGTTCGCATCATGCCGTTCCCGTCCTGGGGCGTTCGCCTGGCCGACAAGGCCGCCATCACGGCATGGAAACCTTCATGGAAATCGTCACCCGCGCCATTTGCCGGAGGGGCTTTCTCGTCACGAGTGGGTTGGGGGCGAGTCGAATCAAGACAGGTCTCGGGCCGACGGTGGCAAGGGAATCTGGCGTGGCCAGGCGTCATCGACCACGAAGAGGCGTCGCCAGCCTTGGACGGGGTCGTGCAGGGCGAGCTGCCGCGGTGCTCCGCCGTGGGTGAAATGCGTGTCGAGCCACGCCGAGAGCGCCGTGAGCGGCATCAGCTCTGCCTGGCGGGGCGGCGCCAGCCAGTGAGGCTTGCCCAGGCAGGCACCACGTATTCGCGTGGGTAGCGTTGCCGCCATGGCCGGCCAGTCACGCCAATGCAACCATTGCCCGCGGCGATGGGCGGGATGTGCCTGGCGCGGCGACGGCATCCGCTGCCGGTAGGGATAAAAGAGCACGCCGGGCATCGCCAGCTGCTGACGCAACCGGCCATCGAAGTGCTCGCCGAGTCGTTGCGACAAGGCGCGTTGTGCCTCCGGCATGGCCACCATGGGCAATTGATGGCGCTCGAGGTGAGTACGCTTGATGGCCAGGCTGTCGAGGCCGCCCGGGCCGATCCAACGTGCCTGATCGTGCGCTTGGCCAGGCCCTTCCGGCAGACCCAGATAGAACTTGATGGCCACTTCGAGATGCACGGGCGTGCGGTCGCCGTTCCTCCGATAGAGCAGGTCGAGTTCGCCCAGGGTGCGACGCTCGCGCACGACCGGCAGGTTATGTGCCAGCAGTTGCGTGCCCGGCGCGGTTTCCAGCAGGTGCTGCCACAGGCGCTCGTGGTAGTGACCCAGGCGTGTCGCGCCGGGCGCGCCCGTCTTGGCCTCGAGGGCATCGGGACGTGCCTGCTGGGCGTCGAGATAGCCATGCAGTGCGCCCGCATCGCCAAGACCCAGGGCGTACCGGGTAGGGCGACCGGGCCAGGCCAGGGCCAGCAGGTCCGGGGCCAGCAATAACCAGGCGAGGTCTCTGACCTGGGGATGCTGCCAGCGCTCCAGGAAGTCGGTATCGTGGGGTGGCATGCGCCCTCGCTGCGGCGTTGAGGTGCCGTTCTGACAGCCCGAGGCGTCGGGCCTTATACTCTCAGGATACATACACAGCAAGCAGGTGCTAATGATGACCCCTGTATTGACGCGTTTCGCCGCCGCCGCGGTCGGCACCTTGATGACCTTCTCCCTGGCCCAGGCCGACGATTCTCCGGTGGTGGTGGCCTCCAAGATCGATACCGAAGGCTCGGTGCTCGGGCAATTGATCCTGCAGCGTCTGGAGAATGGCGGTATCGATGTGGAGAATCGCCTGCAACTCGGGACCACCAGCATCGTGCGCGAGGCGCTCACGGCAGGGGAGATCGATCTCTATCCGGAATACACCGGCAATGGTGCCTTCTTCTTCGACATGGCCGACAGCCCGGTGTGGAAGGATGCCGAGCAGGCCTATCAGACCGTCAAGGCCGAGGACCGCGAACGCAACGGCCTGGTCTGGCTGACCCCGGCAGAGGCCAACAATACCTGGGCGATCAGCGTGCGCGGGGAAGTGGCGCGCGAGCACGATCTCGCCAGCCTCGAGGATCTGGCGAACTATCTCGACGAGGGCGGTGACGTCAAGTTGGCGGCCAGTGCCGAGTTCGTCGAGTCGCCCCAGGCGCTGCCGGCATTCCAGGAAGCCTATGGGTTCGATCTTTCCGACGATCAGCTGCTGGTGCTTTCCGGCGGCAACACCGCCGCTACCATGCGTGCCGCCGCCCAGCAGACCAGTGGTGTCAACGCCGCCATGACCTATGGCACCGACGGTGGACTCAAGGCGCTGGACCTGGTGGTGATGGACGACACCCTCGGCGTGCAGCCGGTCTATCAGCCGACGCCGGTGGTGCGTGAGAGCGTGTTACAAGCGCATCCTGAGATCGAGACCCTGCTGGCGCCGGTCTTCGAGGCTCTGGATCGCGATACCCTGCAGCGACTCAATGGCGACGTGGCGGTCGATGGGCTCGATCCGGCCCAGGTGGCGTCCGACTTCCTCGACAGCCTGGATAGCTGAGGTTGGGCGTGCGCAGGGATGCGGTGCAGCCAAACATTGTCCTGGCCAGTTTGTTCCTGGCCACCCTGGTCGCTTGGCTGGGGCTCGATGCAGTGAGTGTGGCGCCTAACCGCATCGTGCCCGGCCAGGGGGTCGATGTGCTGGGGGTTGCCGGATGGGGCGGGATGGCGGTGAGCATCTCGCCCTTGCTCGTTGCCCTGGGGCTGGCCTGGCGTCCGACGCCGGATCGCCTGCGGTGGTCGACGGGGCTGGTGGTGTTGATGCTCTCGGCATTGCCGGTCTGGCTGATGGTCGCGGCGGCGTTCACGGTCGATCCGGACATGCCCCAGGCGCGCATGGGCATCGGTGGCGGTGTCTGGATGGCGTTGTTCCTGTTGCTGCTGGCATTGATCGAGCTGCGCACTCGCTTGACGATGCCTCGCGCACGGGGTTGGGCGTTGTTGCTCGTGCCCCTGGCCAGCCTGGCGGCATGCCTCTCGTTCGGGCTCGAGCCACTGGCGCTTCGCCAGGAATATCAGGGGCGCAGCGAGGCCTTTGTGTCGGCGATCGCTGAACACCTCTTGCTGGTCGGCGTGGCCGTCTGCCTCAGTCTCCTGCTGGGCGTCGGTCTGGCCATGGCCATGCGTCACTGGCCCAGGGCGCAGCGGGTCGGCTTTGCGATCCTCAACTTCCTGCAGACGATTCCCAGCCTGGCGCTGTTCGGTCTGCTCCTGGCGCCGCTGGCCTGGCTGTCGAGTCGCTTCGACTGGCTCGCCGCGTTCGGCGTCAGCGGTATCGGCTGGGCACCGGCACTGCTGGCACTGATCGGCTACAGCCTGTTGCCCATGGTACGCAATACCTATGTGGCGCTGGATGAAGTGGACCTCGATGTCATCGAGGCGGCGCGAGGCATGGGCATGAGTCGTGGCCAGGTGTTCCGTCAGGTCCGGTTGCCACTGGCCTTGCCGTTGATCCTGGAAGGCATTCGTATCACCACCGTCCAGGCCATCGGGCTGACGGCGGTGGCGGCCCTGATCGGTGCCGGTGGCCTGGGCACCTTCATCTTCCAGGGGCTCGGGCAGGCCGCCATGGATATGGTGCTGCTCGGTGCCTTGCCGATCCTCGCCATGGCGCTGGTGGCGGATGCGCTGCTGGGGGCTCTGACCGACCTGCTGCGCCCGGGAGGGGCGACATGATCGAACTGATCCACGTGACCAAGCGCTTCGGCGATGCCGTGGCGGTGGACGATATCTCACTGAGTGTGGGCAAGGGTGAGCTATGCGTGCTGGTCGGCACGTCTGGCTGTGGCAAGTCCACGACCCTGCGCATGATCAATCGCCTCATCGAGCACAGTGATGGCGAGATCCACCTGGATGGCCAGCCGGTACGGGAGTTCCGTGAGGAAGTACTGCGCCGACGCATCGGCTATGCCATCCAGAGTACCGGCTTGTTTCCGCACTGGACCGTCGAGCGCAATATCGGCCTGGTGCCGCGGCTGTTGAAGTGGCCGGCCAACCGGGTGCGGGAGCGAGTCGAGGAGCTGATGGCGTTGCTCGAGCTTTCCATGACGGAGTTCGCCGACAAGTATCCCAGCCAGCTTTCCGGCGGCCAGGCGCAGCGTGTCGGCGTGGCGCGGGCTCTGGCCGCCGACCCCGAGATTCTGCTGATGGACGAACCCTTCGGCGCTCTGGACCCGATCACCCGGGAGTCGCTGCAGGACGAGCTGGCCCGCTTGCAGGCGCGGTTGCACAAGACCATCGTCTTCGTCACCCATGACATGGACGAGGCACTGCGGCTGGCGGATCGGCTGGTGGTCATGAATCAGGGGCGTATCGTCCAGCAGGGCCATCCCATCGAGTTGCTGCGCGCTCCCGCCGATGCTTTTGTTGAATCCCTGCTCGGCGGCGAGGACCGCGGCCTCAAGGAAGCTGCCTTGCTGCCCGTCAGCGAACGGATGTCGCCGCTCGGGCCGGGGCCGCTGGCCGAGGAGCGAATTGCCCGGGATGCCACACTGCGCGAGGCGTTGTCGGTCATGCTGTGGCGCCATGTCGAGCACCTTGCCGTGGTCGATGACGATGAGGTGCCCATCGGCGAGCTTTCCCTGCGGCGGTTGGTGGGAGCGCGAGACCATGATGCGTAAGGGGAGGTCCTCGCGGGGATACGGCTGGCTTTCGCCCTTGCTGTGGCTGTCGCTCTTGCTGTCTGCCTGCCTGGGCATGGAAGGACTGAAAGGCTTGTTCCGTCTCGTCGAGCCTGACAGCCAGGCACTGATCTACGACCGAGCGGATTTCATCGTCCTGCTGGGGCGCCATCTGCTGGTGGTGGGCGTGGCCGCCTTGCTGGCCATCCTGCTGGGGGTCGGGGCCGCAGTGGCCGTGACGCGTCCCGGTGGGCGCGACTTCCTGCCGCTGGTCGGCCAGCTGGCGTCCATCGGCCAGACGTTTCCACCGGTCGCCGTGCTGGCGCTTGCCGTGCCGGTGCTCGGCTTCGGTACGCTGCCGATCATCGTGGCCCTGCTGCTCTATGGCTTGTTGCCCATCGTGCGCAACACCCTGGCTGGGCTCGAAGGCATCGATCCCGGCGTTGCCGAGGCGGCACGCGGCATGGGCATGACCGGTGGCCAGCGCCTGCGCCAGGTGGAACTGCCGTTGGCGGCACCGGTGATCCTGGCCGGTATTCGCACCTCGGTGACCATCAATATCGCCACCGCAGCCATCGGTGCCACGGTAGGGGCGAGCAACCTGGGCGACCCGATCATCTCCGGCATCGTCAACGGTAATACGGCCCATGTCCTGCAGGGCGCGTTGCTGATCGGCCTGCTGGCGCTCAGTGTCGACAGCTTGTTTGCCCGCTTCCAGCCCGCCTCGTCATCCTGAACAGGGCGTTCATGCGCTATGCTGTCGGAGAGAGGCGGCAACGAGGAGAGGCTCGGAATTCCATTGCAGGACAGTTCGTCGTTCGTAGGACTGTTCTTGGATCGCAGTTTACGTTAACGTCAATTTGTTGCGTTGATCGGCGTCCGGGCAACCCCCTGGCGGACCGAAGGAATAGAGACAACACTGCCCCCAAAAGGGGTAAGGATCATGACGATGACAACAACGCGAGAGACGTCCACGCCGGCGTTCCTGGCTGGGGACGAGTACAGCATTCCCACCTATCGTGTCCTGTCCCAGGACGGTCGACTCATCGAGGGGGCCGAAGCGCCGCAGCTCGAACGGGCCAAGGCGCGCCGTATCTACCAGGCAATGCTCGCCACCCGCGTGATGGACGAGCGCATGATGGCGGCACAACGCCAGGGGCGGCTCAGCTTCTACATGCAGTGTACCGGCGAGGAGGCCGCGGTGGTCGGTGCCACGGCGGCGCTCGACGATGCCGACATGATCATGGCCCAGTACCGTGAACAGGGGGCGCTGGTCTATCGGGGCTTCAGCTTCGACGAATTCATGAACCAGCTGTTCGGCAACGAGCTCGACTACGGCAAGGGCCGGCAGATGCCGGTTCACTATGGTTCGCGCAAGCTGCATTACATGACCATCTCATCGCCGCTGGGGACTCAGATTCCCCAGGCTACCGGCTATGCCTATGGTCAGAAGCTGGCCGGAGAAGGTCTGTGCACCCTGGTGTTCTTCGGCGAGGGGGCTGCCTCCGAGGGGGACTTCCATGCCGCCCTGAACATGGCGGCGGTGCATGAAGCGCCGGTGATCTTCTTCTGCCGCAACAACGGCTATGCGATTTCCACGCCGACCGTCGAACAGTTTGCTGCCGACGGCGTGGCGCCCCGGGCGCTGGGCTATCGCATGCACGTGATCCGCATCGACGGCAACGACATCCTGGCAGTCTATCGCGCCACCGAACAGGCGCGTCGCATCGCGGTGGAACACAACAAGCCGGTATTGATCGAGGCCATGACCTACCGGCTGGCGGCACACTCGTCGTCCGACGATCCTTCCGGCTACCGCTCCAAGAAAGAGGAAGAAGCCTGGCGCGAGAAGGATCCGATCCTGCGCATGAAACGCTGGATGGCCGAACGCGACTGGTGGACCGACGACGAGGAACAATCACTGCAGGAAGAGCTGCGCCGCGAGGTGCTGGAGACGATGAAGCGTGCCGAGAAACGCCCGCCGCCCGCTCTGGGCACCCTGGTGACCGATGTCTATGCCGATGTCACCCCGGCGTTGCAGCGCCAGCTCGATGCCCTGGAGGCGCATATCCGTCGTTATCCCGACGCCTATCCGAAAGGCGCGCAATCACTGGATCCGAGCGTCAATGGCGGCGCCGACGCCACGACCGACCAGGGAGGGGCCTGAAATGCCGAACATGAACATGCTGCAGGCCATCAACAATGCCCTGGATATCGCCATGGCCGAGGACGAGCGCGTGCTGTGCTTCGGTGAGGACGTGGGCAGCTTCGGCGGTGTCTTCCGTGCCACCAGCCATCTCCAGGAGAAATACGGGCACGCGCGCTGCTTCAATACCCCGATCGTCGAGCAAGGCATCGTCGGCTTTGCCAATGGCCTGGCGGCCCAGGGCTCGGTACCGGTGGCGGAGATCCAGTTCGCCGACTACATCTTTCCGGCCTTCGACCAGATCGTCAACGAGACCGCCAAGTTCCGCTATCGCTCGGGCGATCTGTTCAATGTCGGCGGCCTCACGCTCCGCGCGCCTTATGGAGGCGGTATCTCGGGCGGCCATTATCACTCCCAGTCGCCGGAGGCCTACTTCGCGCACACACCGGGACTGAAGGTGGTAATACCCCGCAATCCCTACGAGGCCAAGGGCTTGCTGCTGGCCTCGATCCGCGACCCGGACCCCGTGCTGTTCTTCGAACCCAAACGGCTCTATCGCGCCTCGACAGGCGAGGTGCCCGAAGAAGACTATCAACTGCCGCTCGGCGAGGCCGAGGTCACCAAGGAGGGCAGTGATGTCGCCCTGGTGGGCTGGGGTGCTCAGATGGAAGTCATCGAGCGTGCCGTTGAGCTTGCCGAAAAGGACGGCATCTCCTGTGAAGTGATCGACCTGCGCACCATCCTGCCCTGGGACGAGGACACCGTGGCCGATTCGGTGTTCAAGACCGGCCGCCTGGTGGTGACCCACGAGGCGCCACGCACCGGAGGTTTCGCCGGCGAGATCGCCGCCGCCATCCAGGAACGCTGCTTCCTGTACCTGGAATCGCCCGTCATGCGTGTGACCGGCCTGGATACTCCCTTCCCGCTGACGCTGGAGAAGGAATACCTGCCGGATCACCTCAAGATCCACGAGGCTATCCGCGCTAGCGTGCACTATTAAGGACGGGAGAGAGATCATGACCGAGTTCAAGCTGCCCGATATCGGTGAAGGTATCGTGGAGTGCGAAGTCGTCGAGTGGCGTGTCCAGGAAGGCGACGACATCGTCGAGGACCAACCGGTGGTCGAGGTGATGACCGACAAGGCACTGGTCGAGATCACCGCACCGGCATCGGGACGCGTGACCCGCTTGCATGTGGCCAAGGGCGAGACCGCCCGGGTGCATGAGCCTTTGTTCGCCTATCAGGCCGAGGGCGAAGCCGCGAGCGAGATCAGCGAGCGACATGCCGCCGAGGCATCATCGAACCACGTGGAGACCTCGAGCGAGTCGTCGTCCCCGGTGGTCGAGGGGGCAGCCCGGGAATTCATCCTGCCGGACATCGGCGAGGGCATCGTGGAGTGCGAGATCGTCGAGTGGCGCATTCAGGAAGGCGACGCGATTGCCGAGGATCAACCGGTGGTCGACGTGATGACCGACAAGGCCATGGTCGAGATCACCGCGCCGGAATCGGGACGGGTGAGTCGCCTGCATGTTGGTAAGGGCGAGACGGCCCGGGTCCACGCGCCGCTGTTTGCCTACGTGCCGGATGATGCCGAAGCCCAGCGTGGTGCCGAGCAGGAGGCAAGCCGTGCTGCGACGGCCGAGACCACCCGAACCACGCCGGCCCCGGCGAAAGAGCGGCGAACCGAGGGCGAGCGAGGCAAGGGGCAGGGCGCCTATGGGCGCATACCGGCCAGTCCCGCCGTGCGTCGGCTGCTGCGCGAGAACGACCTGCGCCTGGAGCAGGTACCTGGTTCCGGCAAGGATGGCCGGGTGCTCAAGGGCGACGTGCTGGCCTATCTGGAGTCAGGAAGCACCGCTGGCGGTGAGCCGGTCGCTGCTGCCACCGAGACGTCGTCCGCTGCCGCTGGCACCCGGCCGGCCGAGACGCGAGTCGAGCCGTTGCGCGGTGTGCGTGCCGCCATGGCCAAGCGGATGGTGGAGTCCGCCTCGACCATTCCGCACTTCCAGTACGGCGAGGAGATCGATGTCACCGAGTTGCTGGCCCTGCGGGAGCGGCTCAAGCCGCGTGCCGAGGCCGAGGAAATGCGCCTGACGCTGATGCCCTTCTTCATGAAGGCCCTGGCGCTGGCGGTCGAGGCGTATCCGATCCTCAACAGTCGGCTCGATGCCGAGGCCGAGGAGATTCACTACCTGCCGCATTGCAACGTCGGCATGGCGGTGGACGGCAAGGCTGGCCTGATGGTGCCCAACGTCAAGCACGTCGAGCACCGCTCGCTGCTGGAGATCGCCGGCGAGGTTCAGCGGCTGACCGCCGATGCGCGGGATGGCCGCGTGAGCCAGGCGGACCTGCGCGACGGTACCATCAGCATCTCCAATATCGGCGCCCTGGGGGGAACCTATGCCGCGCCGATCATCAATGCCCCCGAGGTCGCTATCGTCGCCATCGGCAAGACCCAGTGGCTGCCGCGTTTCGACGACAACGGCGAGGTGGTGTCGAGAGCCATCATGACCGCCACCTGGGCCGGCGATCACCGGCTGATCGACGGCGGTACCATCGCCCGGTTCTGCAATGTCTGGAAGGGCTTTCTGGAGGATCCGGAAACGATGTTGCTCGAGCTGCGCTAGTTAGGTGCCGTCATGAGCCAGGCGCCATTGCAGCAGTTCTACATTCCGGAGGACCAGTCGGTCTATCTGCTCAGCCACCACGATGCGCGCAAGCTGCGCGAATGGGTGGCGCTGTGCCAGGCGCAGCTCGAGCAGCTCGGCTATCGGGATATCGAACTGATCGGCAAGGGCGCCTATGGCTTCGTGTTCGCCGGCGTCACCGCGCTTGGCGAGGAGTACGTCTTCAAGTTCACGCGGGTCAATCTGCCCCAGCGCATCCAGGATCGCCTCGAGGAAGAGGCCTTCATGCTGGAGCAGGTGGCCCATCCCCGCATTCCCAAGCTGATCGTCTTCCAGCGGGTGCGCAATCAGTCGATCCTGGTGATGCAGCGTGCCCCGGGCATCAACCTGGAGGAATTCTCGCTGCGCGAAGGTCGCCTGCCGCCCCGGTTGATCGTGCGCATTGCCGATCAGCTCGCCGGCATCCTGCGGGCTCTGCGCCGCGAGTCCGGCCCGGCCGGCCGTCCGGTAGTGCACGGTGACATCAAGCCCTCCAACCTGGTCTTCGACGAGCAGGCCGAGACGATCGCCCTGATCGATTGGGGCTCCTCGGTATTCGCCCAGCTCGATGCCAATCAGCAGTTCGTCGCCGCCAACGTCATGGAGTTGATGTCGGACAACCTGCAGCAGACCAACGCCCGACTGGGCGATGTCTACTTCATCGGCGAGGAGCAACTGAACGGCGCCCTGTCGTCGCCACGTTTCGACGAACAGGGCGCGGCCGGCACGCTATACGCGCTGGCCTCGGCCCAGTCCTGCCGGTTTGGCCACCGGGCCATTCCGGCTACCTCGCTGGGGTTGCCTCGGGAATTCGCCCGCATGCTCGACGGCATGCTGGACCCGGACCCCGACGTGCGCCGCCGGGCGGGAGACCACTTCACCCGCGAGATGCCGCGCCTGGCCAGGCTGGTCATGCTCGACCTGCCGGAGCCACCGGAAACGCCCCTGGTGCCGGTGTGGAGCCGTGCCGCCGGTCGCGAGATCGACACTGTGGTCTACAGCTCGCGCAAGTCCTTCCTGCGTGAGGAGGGCGGGCGCGAGACGCTCAGCGATGTCAACGACGTTCAGCTCGATCGCTACTACAAGAACTTCATGCAGGGCATGGGCGATACCGAGAAGGCCTTCCTGGCGGCGGTGAGTCGGCTGGGCAACTATCCGGTCGTGGGCGGGCTGGCGGTTCGCTGGGAGGCCGAAGGTGTCTATATCGACACCTCGCTCAACCTGCACGATCCTTCCCTCAAGCCGGCCTTCGTCGCCGCCGTCAACAACATGGTCAGCCTGGCCCGGGCCATTCACCGCCGAGGCATCTTCAAGAGCTGTTTGTTCAATGCCCGCGATACTCTCCATCTGGAGCGCGAGGGGCCGGATCGTCCCTTCGTGATTCCCCCGGGCCTGCGGCTCGACTACGAGGTCAGCGCCGTCCCTGAGCTGGAGGACCGCTCCCGGTTGCACAGCTATTTCGAGGATGGGCCGGACCCGGACGAGTTCCTGGTGCTGCCGGAGGCCATCATCACCTCGCTTGAGGCGCTGAACGAGATCCATCATACCGGGATGATCATCTTCGAAGCCTTGCCCGAGCACCTCAAGATCCATAGTCACTATCGGCTGCTCGATCCCTCCCGGGAGGCGGAATTCCGCCGGCGGCTCGACGATATTCTCGACGCGGTCGGGCTGATCGAGGGGCTCGGCGTCTCGGGCTTCATGAAGATGCCCTACAAGGACACCCGTTTCTTCCCCCACGTGGCGCGCCAGCCCGAACGCTTCTACCCCCGCGACCCACGTGCCGCCATGGCGGCGATGCAGTCGAACAACGACTGAGCGTCGTGGCCCTGGCCTGCTCACAACCTCGGTCATGAATGAGCTTGGCTGCGCAGTCTGGCAAGATAGTGGTCTACCGTTTCCTTCGCTCCCCGACGCTTCACCTCGGGTTTGACGCTGCGATGGGGCCGAGACATGGCGCCACACCGACAGCGACGGCTCGATAGCGAAGGCAATGCTCGATTGTTTGCACTGATCAAGGACGCGGCATGGCCCACCTGTTACGAATCGTGATGATTCACGGTCACCTGGACGGCGTCGTCGAACTGGATGTCGATGGCCACACCAATATCTGCGGCACCAATGCCTCCGGCAAGACCACCCTGCAGCGCCTGGTGCCGGTCTTCTACGGCGAGCTGCCCAACAAGGTCGTGCCGAAGACGCGAATGAAGTTCGATGCCTTCTATCTGCCGCATCGCAACAGCTATCTGATCTACGAATATCGGCGCGAGGCCGGCAACGTCTGCCAGGCGGTGCTCACGCGCAAGAAGGAAGGCGGTCTGGAGTACCGCTTCGTCGGCGCGCCCTATCAGCCCGAAGACTATCTGGTGGAAAGTGGCGAGGGCGTCGTGGCACTGGATTATGCTGACTGGGTGAGCGGGCTGCGCCGTGCCGGCGTCAACGTCTCGTCCAAGCTCGGCGCGACCTCCGAATACCGCTCGGTGATCCAGAACGACTTCACCCAGCAGCAGGGCAACCGTCGTGAGGCCCTGAAACTTCGCCAGATCGCCGCCCAGTTCAGCCTGGTCAAGCCCGAGCGGCGCATCCGTCACATGGAAAAGCTGATCTCGGCGGTGCATGCCAAGGAGGGCAAGATGGACACCCTCAAGACCATGCTGGCGGCGATCTTCGAGGAAGACGGCGTCGAACTGCCGGTGACCCGGATCCGCAACACCAAGGCTCGCGAGTGGATCGCCCAGATGCGCCAGTCGATGCGCCTGGAGCCGCTTCAGCAGTCATTGGCTCGCCTGGAGGACGTGGATCGAGGCATTGCCGACCTAGAGTCGACATTGTGGCAACTCGGTCCCCAGCTGGACGCCGACCGTCATCGTGCCGAGCGCGTGCTGGCCGACGCCGAGGCCGAGCTCAACACCCGGCAGGAAGCCTTTCAGGCCCGCGAGCACGAGTACGAGCAAGCGCGTGATGCGTTCAACGACCGCATCAGCGAGCTTGCCAGCGAACTGGATCGCACCCAGCGCAGCCTGAACGACCTGCAACAGCAGTACGAGCAATACGCTGAGGCCGACATGCCCGCCCTGGAGCGGGACCTGGCCGAGCTGCCTCAGTGGCGCGAACAGGTCCAGCAATTGCAGCAGCACCTGGCCTTGATGCAGGACGCCGCCCAGGCGAATCAATCCCGGCTGGATGGGCGGTTGCGCGAGCTTTCCGACCACCTGTCACGGTGTACCGACGAGATCCAGGCGCTCATCGATGAGCTGGGCGACGAGAAGGCCGCCTGCCAGGAGCGGCAGTGGGCGTCCGAACGCGAGCTGGAAGCCCAGTACCACACCCAGCGAGCCGAGCTGGAGGCCGCCTATCAGACACGACTCGAGCAGGGCATCGAGCGCCTGGCCGACCTCAAGGCCCAACTCGCCTCGACCGGCCAGTCGCCCGAGGAGGCCCAGGAAAGCGAGCTGGCCCAGGCCAGGGTCGATCAGGCACAGAGCGATCGCAATGGTGCGGCCGGCCGCGTCGAAGGCCTGCGTCGCGAGCACGAGACCTTGCGTCGCGAGCGCGAAGCGGCCGAACAGGAACGGGAAAGCGCCAGGCAGCAGCTCAATCGAGCGCAACAGCGTTGGCAGGAGCTCCAGCGTCAGCGCGACCCGGCCGAGGGCAGCCTGCGTCACTTCATGCGTTACCACCGTCCGGGCTGGGAGCATCGGTTGGGCAAGATTATCGCGCCCGAGCTGCTCGAGCGCCGCGATCTTTCGCCTCGGCTGACGGAAACCGAGCACGATGGTCTATTCGGTGTGGCGCTCGACCTTGCCGCCATCGAACTGCCCGATCACGCACGCGACGAGGCGAGTCTCAATGAGGCCATCGAAGCCGCCGAGATCGAGCAGGCCCGTGCCGAGGCCGACCTCCAGGCTGCCGAGAAGCAACTGAAGGTTTGCCACGAGCGCGTTCAGGGCGTCGAGGAAACGCTTGGCCAGGCACGGCTTGCCCTGAAGCGGGCCGACGACGAGGTCGAATATGCCATGGATGCCCGGCATCAGCTCCAGGAGCGTCATGCCCAGCAGCAGAAAGCGCGCCGGCGTGACGCCGAACAGGCATTGGCCGACCAGCAGGCCGCCGACCAGGCCCTGCGCGCTGAAAAGCGTGAAGCCCTCGGCACGCTCGACGATACCCACCAGGCGCAGCTACTGGAACTGAAGGCCGACGGGCAGGCCCGGCTGGCGAGCTTCGACGCGCGGATCGACCAGCACAAGCAGCAACTCGAGGAGCTCAAGGCCGAGCACCAGCGTCAGCGCAAGGAACTGGAAGCCGCCTTCGATCAGGAGTTGCAGGAGCAGGGTGTCGACCCGGAAAGACTGAGGTCCACTCGCGGGCGCATTGCCGAACTGGAAGAGCGCATTCGTGTCACCGAGGGGCGTCGCGAAGAGCTCGACGCCTACAGTCGCTTCATGCGCGTCGAATGGGGCGAGCGCAAGCCGCAACTGGTCGACCGGGAAACGACCCTGACGCGCGACAAGCAAGCCGCCGAGCACCAGCGCGAACAGTGCCGCAGCGATTTCCAGGCCGCCAAGGTCGCGCACCAGGACGCCGTCAAGGCCTTGAAAGCCCGTCGCGATGGCGAACAAGAGATCATCGATGCCCTCAAGCCATTGCTGAGCCAGGTCGAGGGGCTTGGCCTGAGCGTTGCCAACCAGCCGATCAACGAGGCGCCCGGTGATGTGCATGAGCGCATCGAACGCACCCGTCAGGCACTGAGCCAGCGTGGCCGGGAGCTGGAGACGCTGCGCAAAGGGTGCGAGCAGGTCGAAGCGGATCTGATCAAGGGCGCCAGTCAGGGATTCGTCGAGACCCTGGACGCCGAGCGGGCCAAGCTCGGCGGCGACGGTGCGGAGCAGGGCGTCAGCCCGCGTCGCCAGTTGCCGCTGTTGCGTGGCATGCTCCAGCTGCTCGAGGACCAGCAGCAGCAATTGATCCAGCAGGGGCGCAACCTGGGGGCGGACCTAGACAAGTTCTTTACCGTCTTTCGCGACCTCAATCGCCGCATCAGCGCCCAGAGCCGGCGGCTATCGGAGGAAGTCGCCGACGACCTGCGCCTCGACGGCATCGGCAAGGCCGAGGTACGCATCCAGTCGACCATCGACGAGCTGGGCTTCTGGGAGCCGCTCAAGCGTTTCGCCCAGTTGTACCGCGACTGGGAGCATTCCACCCAGACACTGCCCAGCGACGATTACCTGGATGCCCTGGGCGACGTGGTGGACCTGCTGCGCCACGACCAGCAGTACAGCTTCGAGAGCCTGCTGCGGCTCGAGCTGCATCTGAACGAGGGCGGCACGGATCTGGTGATCAAGAACGATCGCCAGTTACTCGAGTCTTCGAGTCATGGCATGGCCTACCTGATCCTGTGCAAGTTCCTGCTGGCCTTCACGCGGCTGCTGCGCGGACCTTCGGAGATCGCCATTCACTGGCCCATCGACGAGATCGGCACCCTGGCTTACCACAACGTCGAGACCCTGTTCGACGCCTGCGACAGTAATCGCATTCATATCGTGGGCGCCTTTCCCAACCCGGAATCCGACGTTCTGCTGCTGTTCCACAACCGCTACCTTATCGACCGCGACGCCACCCAGCCGCACCGGCGCCGGCTGAAGCGCATCGAGCCGCGCCTGAGCCGTCTGGCCGAGCGCCTGCAAGCACGCACCACCGAGCCTGCCAATGAGGAGGTCCCGTCATGATCGAGCATGGTCCGCTGCTGGAACGCCTGCTGGCCGGCGAGTTCATCTGCGCGGTCAGCGATGACAGGGCTTTCCGCCGTCTCGAAGACCAGGAGGTGCGCGAACAGATCGACACCTACCTGCGCCCGCTCAATCGCCGGCTGGCCACCAATACCGAGGGCAGCGTCTACTTCCTGGCCTGGCGACAGCTCAACTACGAGGCGCGCGAGCAGCTATCCCGGCAGCTGAGCGATACCCTGAACAGCCTGATGCCGATGCTGGAATGGCTCCAGTTGATGCAGGAAGCGCTGGGCCACGATGCCCTGATCGCCCCCGGCGATGTGCTCAAGCCGGCCGAGCTGAGCGCTCGCTGTGAAGACAACCAGAGCCTGCGCGAGCATCTCGAGCGGCTCGCCGGCGACAGTTTTTTCGGCTCCCAGAGCGAGCAGCTCGATGCTCAGATGAAGCAGGTCTTCAAGCGACTCAAGGAACACGGCTATCTGCTTCAGCCCCATGCCGATCGCCAGGTCTACCTGGTCACCGGCAAGATCGACTACCTCATCGATCTGGTGCGGTTCATCCGCGACGAAGAGAATCTCCCTGTCGACGACGAGATGCCAAGGGCGCAGGAGAGTCTGCTGTGAGGGACGATCACGAGCTGGAGAGCCGGCTGATCACCACCGGCGTCGAGCGGCTGGCGCTGCTCGGCAAGCATGCCGATGCCCTGATGCAGGGCTATAGCCGCGACGAGGTGCCGCTGGAGGCCCTGAGCGAAACCGCGCTGCGTCGCTTGCTGGCCGCGCGCATCGTCTGGCGCCCCGACGACCATGGTGGCGTGAAGCTCGCCCCTCGGGTGCGCGAATTGATCGCCGAGATGCTGGCCGACGAAACCCGCCGCCACGTCAATGCCGATGTGGGCGAGACCCTGGAGCTGCTGCGCAGCCTGGTGCAGAGCTATCGCGAGGCCTTGAACCAGGGGGAACACTGGCGGCAGGAACAGCAGCTGCTGCGCCTGCGTCAGGCGGTGGATGACCTCAACGGCCGCTTCGCCGACGCCATCGACAGCCTCTGGCAGCGTCTCAACAGCGATTTCGGTTTCGTCAGCCGCTTGAACGACAAGATCCGCGAGAACGACCGGGCCCAGAAGCAGATCGTGCGCCTGCTGGACGGTCTGCAACTGATCGACTTCAACGAACTGATCGAGTTGGTCGGCACCGATGGCGCATTGCGCAAGCTGCTGATCAGCCAGTTGCAGCGTCAGCTCAGCCAGCACTACACCAGCCTGCGCGAGGTGCAGAGCCGTCTCACCGAGTTGATGGCGCGCTTTCGTCAGCAGCAATCACGCAGCCGGCTGGTGAGCGGCATGGCCGCCTTCCTGCGCGAGCATCCCAGCTTCGTGCCCGGCAACTACGCGCGTCGCAGCGAGGTGCCGGAGCTGGTCAACCGGGCCACGCCCCTGACCGCCGCCGCCGCACCGGCCCTGGACCACGAGCCGGATACCCGGGTGCTGACCGACCTTCTGCACCAGTTGCCGGCGCCGATGCACAAGCCTCGGGAGGTTGCCGCGGCAAGGCCTGCCGAGGTCGAGGAGCAGAGCCTGGTGGCGGCTCGTCAGCAGGCGCTCAAGCAGGACGTGGAAAGCTTCTATCTGTCGGTGATCGATCACCCCGACTCGTCTGGTATCAGCGCGCTGGCTTACTTGCAGGAAAGCGGCCTGGAATGGGGTGAGGAAATCTGGCTCTTCCAGGTCATCGCCGAGTACCAGGGCCTGCCGCGCAGCGAGCAGCGGGCCTTTCGTCTGCGCCAGGAAGAGACCCGGGCCAGTGCCTTCAATGACGTGAGGCTGATTCACGATGTCACCCTGCAACTGGCCACGGCATGAAGGGCCGTACGGTCGGCTTGTTAAAGTGGGGCTGGACGACCGATGATGGCATCGAGATCGAGATGGAAATGAGGGGAGGAGCATGCACATCCTGCGCCTGAACGCCGACATGGGCGAGAGCTTCGGTGCCTGGACCATGGGCATGGACAGTGAGGTCATGGCCCATGTGGACCTGGCCAATGTAGCGTGTGGCTTCCATGCCTCGGACCCGGACGTGATGCGCGAGACGGTCCGCCTGGCCGGGTGCCACGGCGTGACGGTGGGCGCGCATCCTGCCTATCCGGACCTGATGGGGTTCGGGCGACGCTCCATGGCCTGTTCGCCCGCCGAAATCGAAAATCTCGTGCTCTACCAGGTCGGTGCCCTGGCCGGCATGTGTCGCGCCGAGGGGCAGTCACTCGGTTACGTGAAGCCCCATGGTGCTCTCTACAATGACATGATGCGCGACCATGACATCCTGGCCGCCGTGATGCGTGCCGTGGCGGCCTTCGATGCCAGCTTGCCCTTGATGGTGATGGCCACCCGCGACAACAGCGCCGAATGGGGGCTGGCTCGCCAGCACGGCGTGACGCTATGGCGCGAGGCCTTCGCGGATCGTGCCTACGATGGCCAGGGGCGCCTGGTGTCGCGACGCGAACCAGGTGCGGTGCATCACGAGCGCGAGGTCATTGTCGACCAGGCTCGCCGCATCGCTCGTGGCGAGCCGCTGATCGCCAACGACGGCAGCGACCTGGTGCTTCAGGCCGATACCCTCTGCGTGCATGGCGACAATGCCGAGTCCATCGCAGCCATTGCCGCCATTCGCGAAGCGCTGGCGGAGGAGGGCCGGGCGACAGGGCGCTCCACAAACCAGGGCGGGCAGCCATGACAGCCGCGCTGCCGAGAATCGAGTCCGCCGGCCTGGACGGCTGGATGATTCGGCTGTTCGATGCCATCGACGAAGCCAACATGCCCTGGCTGACCGCCCTGGTGCGGCGCTGTGAGGCGAGCTTCGGCGATGCCTTGGTGGACCTGGTGCCGTCCTACACCACCTTGCTCGTGGTGTTCGATCCGTTGGCCATGGCCCCGGAGGAGGCCCGGCGCCGGCTCGTGGAACTGCTGGCCGATCTGCAGCCCGACGCAACGTGCGATGAGGCCGCCCCCCGCGAGTTACCGACCTGGTACGACCCCTCGGTGGGGCCGGAACTCGAGCGTCTGGCCGAGCGAGGTGACATGAGCGTCGAGCAGGTCATCGAGCGACACAGCCAGGTTGAATATCGTGTCTTCGCACTGGGCTTTGCGCCGGGGTTTGCGTTCATGGGGCGAGTCGACGAACGGATCGCCTGTCCACGACTGGAGACGCCGCGCCGTCGCGTGCCCAAGGGCAGCGTGGCCATCGTTGAACGTCAGACGTCGGCCTACCCGCTGGAGTCGCCGGGAGGCTGGAACCTGATCGGCCGTACACCGGCAGTGTTGTTCGATCGCCATCGCGAAGGCTTCAGCCTGCTGGCCGTGGGCGACCGGGTACGCTTCGTGCCCGTCTCGCGCGCCGAGTTCGAGCGGCTGGGCGGTGATGTCCGGAGTGTGGAGGCCAGCCAATGAGCGACCGGAAGACATGCCTCGAGGTGCGCCGTGCCGGCCCCTTGGCGCTGCTGCAGGATGCCGGTCGTTTCGGCGTACGACGCCTGGGCGTCACCCAGGGCGGCCCCGCCGATCTGCACGCCTGGGCCTGGGCCAATCATCTGGTCGGCAACGCCTGGGGCACCACGGCCCTCGAGGTGACGATGGGGGGCCTGGAACTCGAATGCACGGCCGATACCATCATCGCGGTGTGCGGTGCCGACCTCGGTGTGGCACTGGATGGCAATCCCTTGCCGCTCTGGGAAAGTGTGCGAATTCGACCGGGACAGCAGCTGGCCTTCGCTCAGCCGGTGAATGGCCTGCGTGCCTATCTGGCCATTGCCGGCGGCTTCGCTGCCGAGCCGGTTCTCGGCAGTACGGCCTGCGTACCCCGTGAGGGCCTCGGTGGCCTGGATGGGTTCGGTCACAAGCTGGAAGCGGGCGACAGACTGGAAGCCGAAGCGTCGTCGGCCGTGCCGGATGCCGGTGCTCGTGCGCCGCTAGATGAGCGACCCGACTATGCCGAGCCTCCGAGACTGGCCCTGTTGCCGGGCGCCCAGATTGCCGAGTTCGATGGTCGCAGCCTGTACCGGGCCTTCAATACGGCGTGGCGGGTCGATGACCGGGCCGATCGCATGGGAGTTCGCCTGCGCGGACCGGAGTTGCGTTGTCGACTTGGCGGCATGGTGTCCGAGGGGATCGGGCTCGGTGCGGTACAGGTTCCGCCGGATGGCCAGCCCATCGCGCTGCTCAACGATCGCCAGACCATCGGCGGCTATCCGCGCCTGGGTGCCCTGACACCACTGGCCTGTGCACGGCTGGCACAGTGC
The DNA here is from genome assembly GCF_001662305.1 of Halomonas caseinilytica. Lineage (GTDB taxonomy): Bacteria > Pseudomonadota > Gammaproteobacteria > Pseudomonadales > Halomonadaceae > Halomonas > Halomonas caseinilytica. The sequence goes on along the minus strand of NZ_BDEP01000004.1, from coordinate 16,675 downwards.
CTGCCGGGGCAGGAGGTGTATCTGATGGTCACTGCGCCAGAGCGCGCCCATCGCCAATACCGACGCTTTCGTGCCGGCTTCCGGTAGCTGTCGTCGCTGCCGCCGTCGGGCAAGCGCGGTGCGGCGATCTCAGATACCGAGCCCGCTTTCGCGCAGTAGCTGGTCGATGGAGAGTTCCGAATGCGAACGGCGAGGAGCGTCCTCGAACATCAGGTCAGTCTCGAGCTCATCGACCCCCTCGCTGACCAGACGCTCGATCAGCTCGGCCTTGGAGAGGCCAGTGCGCTCGGCGAGGCGCTCCAGGCGGGTTTCGAGTCCTTGGGAAAAGCGCAGAAAGTGCGGCATGGTGCGGTCTCCTGGCGAGATGATGCCAGTATAGGCCGACTTTGTGACAAACCGTTGACGCTCATTGGCGTGCTTCGTGAAAAAGCGCGGACGTCTAGGCCAGGCCGCGTCGTTCCATCACCTCCAGAATGATCGAGACCGGCGTCATCAGGTGATCGCGCATCATCTGGCAGGCCTTGTCGGCGTCGCGAGCGAGGATGACCTCGACCAGGGCGGCGTGCTCCTGGCGCTTGCGCGCCAGAGCCTCGTCGGAGAAGACCGTCTCATACAGCCATAGGTGGCGATAACGTTCGACCTGGTCGAAGAGGTTCTCGCGAATCTGCAGTAGATGCGGGGAATTGCAGCCGGCGGCGATGGCGTTGTGGAAGGCCTTGTGACGGGCGTCCCAGACATCGAGCATTTCGTCGGGGCTGTTGACCTCCATGACCTTGGCCAGCGTATGCGCCTTGGCGAGGATGTCGGCTTCCCAGGCATCGTCACCGCGCTGGATGGCCAGGTCGAGCACCAGTCCTTCGAGCTGTGCCCGGGCATCGTAGAGATCGGCGAGTTCCTCCCGGGACATCGGCGCGACCCGGTAGCCGCGCTGGCTGATGGCCACGACCAGACGCTCGGCGACCAGCTGCGAAAGCGCCTCGCGCAAGGGGCCGACACCCAGGTCGTAGCGCTGCTTGAGGCGACTCATCAGCAGCTTTTCGCCAGGCTGGAAGACGCCGCGAATGATGTCGTGCTTGAGGCTGCGATAGGCGCCGATACCGAGATTCTGTTTCGGGGTGCTGTCCATCGTTCTGCCGTTCACTGAAGTAGACGGACATGATACGCGAACAAGCTCGGGCGGGAAGGAGGGGAGGCGGAAGAGCGCCGCTTCGCGGCAGGAAATAGAGAAGAAGGAAGAGGGAAGAACCCCCAAACTAGCTTCGAGGCTGGGTCCTCCCTTCTTCCCTCTGCCAGCGGTGCTAGCTGCGCTCTGGTGTTAGCTCCTGCTTATGCAAGGCATTCCCGGCGGCGTCTTTCAGGGTAACGGTCAAGATTTCGCTCTCGCCATCGAGATCCACCTGGCCGAAGAACTGATAGCCCGCCGAAGGTGGCAGGTTGGCCTGGCCGTCGGGCGGCGCTTTCTGGAAGACGACCTCGGGCCCGAAGGTGGCGTCGAGGTCATTGGGGCCGAAGGTGCCGGCATGCAGGGGGCCGCTGACGAATTCCCAGAAGGGCCGGAAATTCTTGAAGGCGGCGCGCTCCGGCGCGTAGTGATGCGCTGCGGTGTAGTGCACATCGGCGGTGAGCCAGACCACGTTATGGACGTCATGGTCGCGTATGGCCTCGAGCAGTCGGGCGATTTCCTGTTCCCGACCCAATGGCTGGCCGGGTTCCCCATTGGCGACAGCCTCGAAATTGTCGCCATCGGTGACCACCAGGCCGATCGGCATGTCCGAGGCGATGATCTTCCAGGTGGCGGTGGAGCGCTTCAGGCTATCGATCAGCCAGTCGATCTGTTGACGGCCGAGCAGGGTGGCGCCGTCCTGTTGGCGATTGCCATCATTGCGGCCACGGAAGCTGCGCATGTCGAGCATGAACACCTCGAGTCCCGGCCCATAGGGAAAGCGACGGTGAATTCGCTGCGGCGCCTCGGGTTGCTGGCGTAGTGGCATATACTCGAGAAAGGCCTGGCGAGCGCGAGCTGAGAGCAACGAGACGTTGGTTTCGGTGTAACGCGGGTCGTCCAGCACCTCGCCGGAGAACCAGTTGTTCACCGTCTCGTGGTCATCCCATTGGGCCAGCATCGGCACCTCGGCATTCAGGCGTCGCACATTGGCGTCCAGCAGGTTGTAGGCATGCTGGCCCCGGTATTCGTCGAGCGTCTCGGCGACCTTGCTCTTGGCTGGCGTGACCCGGTTGCGCCAGATGCTGCCATCGGCCAGCTCGACGCTCTCCTTCAGAGGGCCATCGGCATAGATGGTGTCGCCGGAGTGAATGAAGAAATCCGGGCGTTGACGCCGCATGGTCTCGTAAGTGGTCATGCCGCCGCGCGATTCGTCGATGCCCCAGCCCTGTCCGGCCGTATCGCCGGACCAGACGAACCGGACATTGCGCTTGGTACTGGAGGGCAGGGGCAGCCGGCCGGTCACTGGCTCGCTGACGGCGCGATGATCGCCCAGGGCCGCAAACCGCACGCGATAGTGCAGGGTGTCCATGCCTTCGAGTCCGGTGACGTCCAGCTTGGCCGTGAAGTCTCGAACAGGCATGGCGTCGGGGCCGCGCAGTTGGCGTGCGCCCTTGAATTCTGGATTGTCGGCGATCTCCAACAGCATCCTGGACGGTCGGTCCGCGCGGGACCAGATCATGGCGCGATCGGTCAGCATGTCTCCGCTCATCACGCCCGAGGTGATCATCGGCCGGCGTGTCTCGGCAAGCACGATGGCGGGTGAGGCCAGGGCAGCGCCAAGTGCCACCCCGCCTTGCAGGCCAAGCCCCAGTACCTGGCGTCGTGTCGGCATGTCATCGGTCTCCTTGGGTCGTTATCGGCATTCAGGAGGCTAGGCAAAGTGGATGACAGTTCTATCGCCATCTGATGAACCTTGGATCACGGATGACATTTTTCAGTCAGTGTCAGCAAACAGCGACAATACAAAGTCGCGCGTTCATGTGGTGAGATAGGGACAAGATCGACTAGCGAGATTGGGAATGGCAAGACAAAGAAGTCACGCTGGCGGGTAACACCCAGGGGCGTGCGGGTCACGAACACCATCACGCCCAGGGGAGTAACAAAAACTTACATATTGTTCAGGTACTTCTGTACCACGACTTGGGTCTTTCGGCTGGTCGTCATTGCCGTAAATCCATAGAATGGCCGGCGGACTGTGCCTCGGTACTCTTGGCGCAATAGCCGCCGGAGGCCGCAGGAAGCGGCGCCATACAAACGCAACTCGACAGGGCAAGGGAAATCGCCCGGAGCAATCCCGGGGCGGTAGCGTGCCTCGGCGAACTTGGAGTCTCATATCACATGGCAATGGATGCCTGGCTCAGTATATTCAGCGTAATCGCCGTCCTGGTGGCCCTGGCCGTCACGCGTATCGCGGCGGATGCCATCCTGATGGCGGCCATGGCGTTTCTCGTGGTCAGCGGCGTGCTCGAACCTGCCGAGGCGCTGGTCGGTTTTTCCAATACCGGCGTCATGACCATCGCGGCCCTCTATGTCGTTGCCGCCGCCCTCAAGGAAACCGGTGCGGTACAGTGGGTGGCGAATGGGCTGCTGGGGCATCCCAGCTCTCTCAAGAAGGCGCAACTACGGGTCATGCTGCCCGCGTCCAGCCTCAGTGCCTTCATGAACAACACCACCGTGGTCGCCATGTTCATACCGGCACTACAAGAGTGGTCCCGCAAGCTCAAGTTATCTCCTTCCAAGCTGCTCTTGCCGTTGAGCTACACCGCCATCCTCGGCGGTACCTGCACGCTGATCGGGACGAGTACCAACCTTGTCGTCGATGGCCTGCTTCAGAGCGAAAAGGGCGTGTCGCTGGGCATGTTCGAGCTCGCGCAGGTCGGCCTGCCTATCCTGCTGATCGGCGGTGCTTTCCTGATCCTGTTCTCCGACCGCTTGCTGCCGCGTCGCGAAGGGGTGATCGAACAACTCGACATGGCGCGTGAGTACAGCGTCGAGTTCGTGGTCAACGAGAGCGGCCCCCTGGCCGGCAAGACCATCTCAGAGGCTGGGCTGCGTAACCTGCAATACGGCTACCTGACCGACATCGAACGCGATGGCCGCCTGATGACCGCCGTTCCCCCCGAGACCCAGCTCGAGCCCGGCGATGTGCTGGTCTTCATCGGCGCGCCGGAATGTGCCCGCGAGCTTCGCCAGGTCCGGGGAGTGACGCCCGCCAATGGCGACATCCACAAGCTGGATGTGGCCAACCATCAGCGTTGCCTGGTCGAAGCCGTGATCGGGCCGGATTTCACCGGTGTCGGACACACGGTTCGCGAAGCCCGGGTGCGCTCGCGCTTCCAGGCAGTGATTCTGTCGATTTCCCGTCAGGGACGCCGCCTGCCTGGCAAGGTGGGGGATATCCGTCTGCAGGTGGGCGATACGCTGCTGATGGAAACCGGCCACGACTTCGTAGAGCAGTATCGTTACCGGCGCGACTTCTTGCTGGTCAGCGCCCTCAACGACTCCACGCCACCCAACTTTCACAAGGCGCCGCTCGCCTTGGCGGTGCTGGGCCTGATGGTCGGCGTGGCAGGCCTGGGCCTGCTCTCGATCTTCGAGGCCGCGCTGTTGGCCGGTGGCGGCGTGCTGATGACTGGTTGCATCACCGTCAGCAAGGCGCGTCGTTACATCGATCTTTCCGTGTTGACCGTGATTGCCGCCTCCTTCTCGTTGGGCGCGGCCATGACCAGCTCCGGCGCCGCCCAGGCCATCGCCGGCGCAGTGGTCAGCGACAGCATGTCGCCCTGGTTGGCACTGGCCATGATCTACCTGATGACGACACTCTTCACCGAGATCATCACCAACAATGCGGCGGCGGTATTGATGTTCCCCATCGCCATGTCGGTGTCCGAGCAGCTCGGTGTCAATTTTATGCCATTTGCCATCGCTATCATGTTTGCTGCCTCGGCCAGTTTCATGACACCGCTGGGCTACCAGACCAACCTGATGGTCTATGGTCCAGGTGGCTATCGACTGATCGACTATCTGCGCCTGGGCGCACCGCTCAGCCTGCTCGTCGGGAGTACGGCGGTGGGGCTGATACCGTTGGTGTGGGGGTTCTGACCGCTATGCGGTCAGAAAACTTAAAGTTTGAAGCCGGAAGCTGGAAGAAAAAGCAACTGCAATCTAACCCCCAGTTCTGGTTTTGCCCCCGGGGTGACTTCCAGCATCCAGCCGCGAAGCGGCGCTCTTCCAGCTTAGAGCCAGCTTAAAGCTTAGGGCTAATAACCAAGGAGACTCTTTTGACTGATTTTGTAACGGATGACATGCGAGACCGACTGCTTGCCGGTGTCGATGCCGCGGGCCGAGAGGTGCTGGAAGTCTATAATCGGTCCTATCAGGTGGAAACCAAGGAGGATGACAGCCCTCTGACCGAGGCGGACATGGCATCCCATCACGCGCTGGTGGCCTTGCTCGAGTCCGTGACACCCGGTGTGCCGGTGCTGTCCGAGGAGTCCGGCGATATTCCCTACGAGACTCGCCGTACCTGGGATCGCTACTGGTTGATCGATCCGCTGGACGGTACCAAGGAATTCATCAAGAAGAACGGCGAGTTCACCCTCAACGTGGCGCTGGTGGAAAACGGCGACCCGGTGTTCGGCATCGTCCATGCGCCAGTGCTCGATACGACCTGGCACGGGCAGGTCGGCCAGGGCGCCTGGAAAGTGGAGCAGGGCGCCGCGAAGCGCATCCAGGTTCGTGCCCTGCCTGGCGAAGGCGGCGTCGCCTGGAAGATCGTCGGCAGCCGCTCCCACGGCTCGGAAGCGTTCGAGGCTTTCTGTGCTCGCCTGCCGAAGCACGAGCGGGTCTCCATGGGCAGCTCGCTCAAGCTATGCCTGGTGGCTGAGGGGCAGGCGGATCTCTATCCACGCCTGGCGCCCACCAGCGAGTGGGACACCGCCGCCGCCCAGGCGGTCGTCGTGGCCGCCGGCGGGCAGGTGCTCAATGCCGAGACCCTTGAACCCCTGCGCTGCAACCAGCAAGATTCGGTACTCAACCCATTCTTCATCGTCTGCGGTGAGCGCGATCAGCGCTGGACCGATGCGCTAGGCGAGAGCCTGGCCGAGACGTAGTTGGCTTCTCCCTTGAAGGCGTGTCGCATCGCGTTTTCTCCTTCAGCGTTATCGCCGCGCTTTGCCGGCTTGAAAGCTTCTTTCCAGTGCCAGAAAACTCAATGGAACGACCGATATGGAAATAACACCCGAACGCCAGACTCACCTCAAGCAGCTCGAGGCCGAGTCGATCCACATCATTCGCGAGGTGGCCGCCGAGTTCCGTAACCCGGTGATGCTCTACTCCATCGGCAAGGATTCCTCGGTGATGCTGCACCTGGCGCGCAAGGCCTTCTATCCCGGGCCGCCGCCGTTTCCGTTGATGCACGTCAACACTACCTGGAAGTTCAAGGAAATGATCAAGTTCCGTGACCGCATGGCCGAGGAGGCCGGCATGGAGCTGATCGAGCACATCAACCAGGAAGGGGTGGAAGCCGGGATCAACCCCTTCGACCACGGCAGCTCGAAATACACCGACATCATGAAGACCCAGTCGCTCAAGCAGGCGTTGGACAAGTACCAGTTCGATGCTGCCTTCGGCGGAGCCCGTCGCGACGAGGAGGCCAGTCGCGCCAAGGAACGGGTCTTTTCCTTCCGCGACAAGCACCACCGCTGGGACCCCAAGAACCAGCGTCCCGAGCTGTGGAATGTTTACAACGCCAAGGTCAACAAGGGCGAATCCATCCGCGTCTTCCCGCTCTCCAACTGGACCGAGCTGGATATCTGGCAGTACATCTACCTGGAATCCATTCCCATCGTTCCGCTGTATTACTCCGCCCCGCGTCCGGTGGTTCACCGCGACGGCATCGACATCATGGTCGACGACGACCGCATGCCGCTCGAGGAGGGCGAAGTGCCCGAAGAGAAATGGGTGCGTTTCCGTACCCTGGGCTGCTACCCGCTGACCGGCGCGGTGGAATCCAAGGCCACCACCCTGCCCGAAATCATCCAGGAAATGCTGCTGACGAAGACCTCGGAGCGCAGCGGCCGCGCCATCGATCACGACCAGGCCGGCTCCATGGAGAAGAAAAAGCGGGAAGGGTACTTCTGAGGTGTGAAGCGCCTCAGAAAGCTGTAAGCCGGAAGCTTGAAGCTTGAAGTTCAGCCTTCACTACATGAGCTAATCTGCATGATAGTCATGGAAGCGGGGGATCGAGATGGACTTCGAAAAGCTGCAAGTGTGGAAACGTTCGGCCAGATTATCGGCCGAACTTTATAAGGAAATGCGCAATTTACATGATTTTGGTTTCAAGGATTAGATTACGCGCACCGGCCTATCAGTACCCAGTAATATCGCGGAAGGCATGACTCGCGGAACCCTGAAAGATAAATGCCGGTTCCTATTGATTGCTAAGGGTTCATGTGCCGAATTACGAACACAAATTTACATCGGTATCGACATTGGCTATATCGACAAGGCTATTGGTCACCGATGGATACAGGAAACTCGTGAAATTGCCGCCATGCTTTCAGGGCTGGTAGGCAAACTCACAAATGAATAAATCTGCTGTGTGGCGAATGGGGTGGAAGTTCTTCCAGCTTCCAGCTTTCAGCTTCCAGCTTCCAGTTAGGGATGCGTTATGTCACATCAATCTAGTTTGATCGCGGACGATATCGAAGCCTATCTCAAGGAGCACGAGAACAAGGATTTGCTCCGTTTCATCACCTGCGGCAGCGTCGATGACGGCAAGTCGACCCTGATCGGGCGGTTGCTGCACGACTCCAAGATGATCTACGAGGATCAGCTGGCCGCGATCACCCAGGCCTCCAAGACCAGCGGGACCACCGGCGACGAGGTGGATCTGGCACTGCTGGTGGATGGCCTGCAGTCGGAGCGGGAGCAGGGCATCACCATCGACGTGGCGTACCGCTTTTTCTCGACCGACAAGCGCAAGTTCATCATCGCCGATACGCCGGGGCACGAGCAGTATACCCGCAACATGGCCACCGGGGCCTCCACGGCGAGCCTGGCGGTGATCCTGGTCGATGCGCGTCACGGCGTGCAGACCCAGACTCGCCGACACAGCTTCATCGCCGACTTGCTGGGCATCCAGCACCTGGTGGTGGCGATCAACAAGATGGATCTGGTCGACTACTCCGAGGAGCGCTACAACGAGATCGTCGCGCAGTACCAGGAGATCGCCGACAAGCTGAATGCCCCGGATATCCGCTTCGTGCCGATGTCGGCCCTGAAGGGCGACAATGTGGTCAACAAGAGCGAAGCGATGTCCTGGTACGAGGGGCCGGCGATGCTCGAGCTGCTCGAGACCGTCGAGATTCGACACGACCAGAACCTGCGTGACCTGCGCCTGCCGGTGCAGTACGTCAATCGTCCCAACCTGGACTTCCGGGGCTATTGCGGCACCTTGGCTGCCGGTGTGTTGAAGCCGGGCCAGGCCATCCGTGCCTTGCCTTCCGGGAAGACGTCTAGGGTCGAGCGCATCGTCACCTGGGATGGCGATCTGGAGGTTGCCTACCCGGGACAGGCCATCACCGTGACGCTGGAAGACGAGATCGACATCTCGCGCGGTGACTGGATCGTTGCCGAGGATGCCCAGGTGCCGCTGGCTACCAGCTTCGAAGCCGACATCGTCTGGATGCACGAGAAGGCACTCGAGCCCGGCAAGCTGTATGATCTCAAGCTGGCCACCCGCGACATGGCCGGCAAGGTGAAGGCCATCGACTACCAGGTCGACGTCAATACCCTCGAACAGCGCCACGCCGATCACCTCGACCTCAACGCCATCGCGCGCTGCCAGGTGGAGTTGACCGCGCCGGTGCCGGTCGACGACTACCGTACCAGCCCGGGTACCGGTAACTTCATCATCATCGACCGACTCACCAACATCACCGTGGGCGTCGGGATGATTCATCAGCCGCTGGAAAGCGAGCTGCCGTACGAGTTCCGCGAGCACGACAGCAAGGCCAATGTGGTGTGGAATCGCACCAGCGTCACCCAGGCCATGCGTGAGCAGATCAATGGCCATGAAGGCAAGTGTGTCTGGTTCACTGGCTACTCCGGTTCCGGCAAGTCGACCCTGGCCAACGCGCTGGAAGTCGAGCTCAATCGCCGCGGTTATCACACCATGCTGCTCGACGGTGACAATATCCGCCATGGCCTGTGCAAGGACCTGGACATGGGCGAAGGTGACCGTGCCGAGAACATCCGCCGGGTGGGTGAAGTCGCGCGGCTGTTCGCCGAGGCCGGCGTGATCGTGATCACTGCCTTCATTTCACCGTTCCGCGCTAACCGCGAGGCTGCTCGCGAACTGTTCGACGAGGGCGACTTCATCGAAGTCCATGTCGACACCCCGCTGGATATCTGCGAGCAGCGTGATCCCAAGGGGCTCTACCAGAAGGCGCGTGAAGGCAGAATCCAAGACTTCACCGGTATCAACAGCCCCTACGAAGCGCCGAGCAACGCTGAGGTGACGGTCAACACTGAAACCATGAGTCAGCAGGATATCCTGACCCGTCTCCTCAAGGAGCTCTGACTCATCACCCGTTAGACAGGCACGCACGGCGGCGACCCGAGGGTCAACGCCGTGCGCTGCATGCGGGTATGCGGTTGCCTGGTAGCCGCCGCCCTTCCATCATGAAGTGCCGCCGCAAGCAAGGGCCAGGCCCGGGCGGCGCCGATCAATTCGAAGCGGCGGCGACTGCCATGCCGATATTGCAAGGGAAACCAATATGGAAAAACGACAATTCAGTGGCATGTTCCGCATGGGAGCGACATCGCGTCCCTGGAGACGCCGCCATGCATCCGCGATGCTGGTGGCGTTCGCCGTGAGCTTGTCGGGTTGCGCCACGCAACAGGGGCAGAATCCCTCCGGCTCGGTCATCGACGGGCCCACCCAGGGCACCCAGCTAGGCTCCAATCTCAATGGCTTTCTCAGCCAGTCCGGTCCCGGTGCCACTGTCGTGTTGCAGGATAGTCCCTGGGGAGGGAACGTCGAGGTGATGGCGGATGCGACGTACTACGCGGCAAGCGGTCGTGACTGCCGGCAACTGCAGATCATGCAGTTGCAGGGCGGCAATGTCCGCTCGGCAGTGGCCTGCAAGACGTCCGATGGCAGCTGGGTCTCGCAGCGGCTGGTAACGCAAACCCAGGCAGGGAGAATGAGCCGGTGATCAATCGCGACACTTCGACGTTGGGCGCCCTGCTGGTAGCGGGCTTGTTGCTGCTGCCCGGCTCGGCAAATGCCCAGAGCTTCCTGCAGTCGGGCATCGGTGGCTCGGAGCAGCAACAGCAGAGCCAGGGGCAGTTCCAGAGCGCGTCCGGACAAGCGCAGAGTGGCGGGCAGAGCAGCAATGTCGATGCGACGCCCCGCGCCAACTGGGAGAGCGCCAACTATGGCCCGGTGGTCAAGCCCAACCGCTACGGGATGAAAGCCGAGCCTCCCAAGGCCGAAATGGACAAGCTGGACCCCTTCGGGGCCAACCTTTTCGAGGGCGGCTTCCGTGGCACCATGGCCGATGGCCTCAATTCCAGTTACAAGATCAAGCCCGGTGACCAGGTGACGTTGCGTGCCTGGGGGGCCGTGGAACTTGACCAGACCGTGCCCGTGGATGCCCAGGGCAATATTTACATCCCCTCGATCGGGCCGGTGCAGGTACAGGGGATGAACAGTCAGCAGCTCGATGCCCAGGTTCGCCAGGCGATTCAGGATGTCTATCCCCAGGACGTGCAGGTGTACACCAACCTGCAAGGCGTCCAGCCGGTGGGCGTGTTCGTCACCGGTTATGTCGAAAATCCGGGGCGTTACGCTGGCACTCCCTCCGACTCGGTACTCTATTTCCTCGATCAGGCGGGAGGCATCGACAAGGATCTGGGCAGCTACCGGCAGATCCGGGTAGAACGAGGTGACCGCACGGTCGCCACCGTTGATCTCTACGATTTCCTGCTCGACGGTGATATCCAGCGTCCGCAGTTCAAGGACGGCGATACCATTGTGGTCGAGGAGCGCGGCCCGGCAATTGCCGTGACCGGCGACGTGAAGCGTGAATATCGCTATGAGCTGCAAGGGCAACAACTCAGCGGACGGGATGTGCAGCAGCTCGCCCGCCTGAACAGTGGTGTCTCGCACGTGTTGCTGCGCGGTGATCGCAGTGATGGTCCGATGGCCGAGTACTTCCCGCTCGATGAGTTCGCCAGCCAGACCGTGCAGAGCGGTGATGAAGTGCTGTTCAGTGCCGACAAGCGTGCCGAGACGATCGTCGTCGAGCTTGAGGGCAGCTTCTATGGCCCCTCCCGTTATGCACTGCCACGCAATGCACGCCTTGGCGAGTTCCTCGATGCGGTCGGCGTGCCCAAGGACATGACCAGCGTTCACGATATTTCGATCCTGCGTGAAAGCGTCGCCAAGCAGCAGGAAGAGGCACTCGAAAAGAGCCTGCAACGCCTGCAGACGACCTACCTGGGTTATCCGGCGCGCACCGCGGAAGAGGGCAAGATTCAGGTACAGCAGGCCGAGTTGATCGAGCGTTTCGTGCAGAAGGCCTCGAAGGTCGAGCCCACCGGCCAGCTGGTCGTGGCGCGCGGGAATAGCGGCATCGCCGATGTGCGCCTGCAGGACGGCGACGTCGTCAAGATCCCCGAGACCAACGATGCCATCCTGCTCAGTGGCGAGGTCACCATGCCGCAGGCCGTGGTCTATACGCCTGGCATGTCCGTCGAGGACTACATCGAGCAGGCGGGTGGCTTTACGCCGCGTGCCAACGACGATGAAATCCTGGTGGCGCATCGCAATGGCGCCGTTATCCCGGCGGATGACGCGGAACTGCGTGCCGGCGACGAGATCATCGTGTTGCCGAGGGCGCCGACCAGCAACCTCGAGCTTGCCAAGTCGATCACGCAGATCCTCTATCAGGTTGCCGTGGCCACCAAGGTCGCGCTCGATCTGTGACGAGGTCTGAATGCTCAGGCGGCCTTGGCGCCGCCTGAGTGCTTGCTGACGGGGTTACCCCACCATGTTTGACATATTTTCTCGCGGTACTAGCGGTACCGAACGTTCGCCATGGCAAGTCACGCGCAGTGTCTGGTATGCCATGTTCCTGCGTGAGGCCATCTCGCGCACCATGACCGACCGCATGGGCTGGTTCTGGATGATTGCCGAGCCTGCGGCCTTCACGCTGATCATGGTCAGCATTCGTGGCTTCATCCGGGGAGATCGTCTGATCGTTGGGGCTGAATTCATTCCTTGGATGATCGTCGGGCTGATGGGCTTTTTCCTGATCCGTGAGGGATTGATGCGTGGCCTGGGCGCCGTGGAGGCCAATCAGGCGCTGTTTGCCTATCGCCAGGTGCAGCCCGTGGACTCGGTGCTGGTGCGCAATTTTCTGGAAGTCATGCTGCGCACCCTGATCTTCCTGCTCTTTATCGTCGGTGCCTTGATGCTGGGCACGGATCTCATGCCGGATCATGCCCTGTATGCCATGTGGGACTGGTTCTCACTCTGGTGCCTGGGGCTCGGGCTTGGCTTGATTGTTTCGGTAGCCGGTACCCTGGTGCCGGAAATTGGCAAGATCGTGCGGATGCTGAGCATGCCGTTGTTGATTCTCTCTGGCGTGATTTTTCCGCTACATCAGCTACCGCACTGGCTGCTGGAATACGTCATGCTCAATCCCATCGTCCATGGACTGGAGATGCTGCGTGCCAGCTTCTTCGAGGGCTACCACGTCGTGCATGGCACCAGCATGACCTATTTCTGGGCCTGGACGTTGAGCACGCTGGCTCTCGGCCTGTTGATGCACATGCGCTTCAGGGATCGCCTCAAAGCCAGATAAGCCGACAGGCCACTCATGATCGAAATTCGCAACCTTTACAAGCGTTACCATAACCATCACGGCAGCCCTTGGGTGCTCAAGGACATCAACCTTTCCTTTCCCAAAGGGGTGAGTGTCGGTCTGGTAGGGCGCAACGGCGCCGGTAAATCGACGTTGTTGCGGCTGATTGCCGGCATGGATCATCCCGAGCGGGGCAGCATCGAGCGCAATTGCCGTGTTTCCTGGCCGATCGGCCTGGCGGGAGGCTTTCAAGGCTCGATGACCGGCCGCCAGAACGTCAAGTTCGTTGCTCGAGTGCATGGTGGGCGTAACAAGGAACAGGAAATTATCGATCGGGTGCAGGACTTCGCCGAGATCGGCGATGCTTTCGATGAACCGATCAAGACCTATTCTTCCGGCATGCGTTCCCGCCTCAACTTCGGCCTCTCGCTGGCGTTCGATTTTGATGTCTATCTCTCCGACGAGGCCACCTCGGTAGGTGACCGAGCCTTCAAGGCCAAGGCCGCCAAGGCTTTCAAGGACAAGGTCGGCCAGGCCAGTCTGATCATGGTTTCCCACGGTGAGGGCATTCTCAAGGATCTCTGCCAGGCAGGCGTGTATCTGCGTGATGGAGAAGCCTTCTGGTACGATGATGTGGAAGAAGCCATCGAGGCCTATCACGCCGAAACGGATGGCAATAGCGAGGACCACCCGCTTGGTCCGCCGGTCAGGCCGGCGCGCCTTGCCGAGCCCTCCACTCAGGACGAAGCACGACAGCAGCTACAACGGCGCCGCAAGGAGTTGCAGGATGCCAGGGCGCTGTTCGAGGAAGCCAAGGAGAAGGACTTGATCCCTCGCCAACGTCGCCACTATGGCGATGCCTTCCGTACCGCCCAGCAGAACTTCAAAGACGCGCAAGCACGGCTGAAAGCCTTTCAGGAAAGTCCAGACGACGGTGCCGGATAGCCCCGTTGTGATCTCATCGTCAAGTGTACTCGGTAAGGTCGGCGGGAACCCGAAAGGCCTTCGAGAGTGCTGAAGTCTTCACGTTACCAGGTTTGTTGCTAATTCTATGGCCTCAAAAGAACGTATCAAAAGCCTATTGAAACACCAGCCACATTGGGTACTCGCCTGTGTGGCCATCCTGCTGGTTGCCTTCTATTGGGCACTTTGGGCCGAAGACCGCTATGTCTCGCGCGCCACGGTCGTGATGGAAAGTCCGCAGCTTTCCCAGGCGGATGTCAGTTTCTCCTCCATTCTGACCGGTACGTCCAGCGATACCGACTTGTTGCTGTTGCGGGAATACCTGCTTTCTGTCGATATGCTCAAGCAGGTGCAGGAGCAGCTCGATTTTCGTTCGCATTACAGTGAGCATGGCGATGTGTTCGCGCGGTTGAATGATGCCGAAGCGCCCATTGAATCGCTTCACGAGTACTACCAGAAGCGCGTCACCGTCGAGATGGATGAATATGCCGGTGTGCTGAATATCGAGGTGCAGGCCTATACGCCGGAGTTTGCCCAGCAGATGGTGCAATTGCTGCTCGATGCCGGTGAGCGCCATATGAACGAGATGGGGCAACGGCTCGCACAGGAGCAGGTCCGCTTCCTGGAACAGCAGCTCCAGCGACTCAACGATCGCTTGAAAGAGTCTCGAGCCGATCTGTTGGAGTTCCAGAACCGTGAAGGGCTTGTGGCGCCGCAGCAAACCGTGGAAAGCATCAATCAGGTCGTCGCTACGCTCGAGGGCAACCTGGCTCAGCTCAAGGCACAGCGCCAGGCGCTTGCCAGCTACCAGAGCGAACGCTCGGCGGACATGCAACGTGTTCAGAGTGAAATCGCGGCCCTGCGCGAGCAGATCCAACAGCAGCGTGACCGTCTAGCCCAGGCAACTGGCGAATCGCTCAACCGCGTGTCCTCCGAGTATCAGACGCTCGAACTCCAGGCTCAGTTCGCTCAGGAGACGTATTCCAGCGCGCTCTCCGCACTCGAGAACACGCGACTGGAGGCGGCACGCAAGCTCAAGCAGGTCAGCATACTGCAAAGCCCGCTGATGCCGGAATATCCGACGAAGCCGGATCGGCTGTACAACACCACGGTATTCGCGCTTGCCACCATCTTCCTGGCCTTCATTTTCAGCATGCTGGTGCTGATCATTCGGGACCATCGTGACTAGGAGTGTCACGACAATGTCAGGTACCGATTTCAACCGCTAACACGAAGTAACCTTATGTCACGACTCGATGAAGAAGCATTGCTTCAGAAATCTTCACTGTTCGATGCCGAATGGTATCAAGCCTGCTATCCCGATGTACGCTATGCTGGCATGACGCCTGAGCAGCACTTTCTGGAATATGGCTGGCGTCTCGGGCGTGATCCGGGGCCCCGATTTTCCACGGCGGCCTATCTCCAGCGGCATGACGATGTCCGCCGGGCTGACGTCAATCCTCTCTTGCACTACCTGCGCAATGGCGAATCGGAAGGCCGCCGAATCGATCCGGCCTCGGAAGTCCCCCGCACGCACGTAAAGTCCGCCCCGCCGCCGCTGCCAAGTCAGCAGCCCCGCGAGATTCCGCAGGACAGGGAAAGGCAGCTGGAACATCAGTTGGAGGATACCCAGCAATTGCTCGAGTACTACTTCAGACGCTGCCAGGAACTGCAAGGCCAATTCCTGGATCATTGATCGATCGGCAATTTTTCCATTGTTCTCACCCACGATTAAGGAAGATGATGTGACTGAGAAATGCAAGGTTCTTACCGTGTTCGGTACTCGGCCCGAAGCCATCAAGATGGCGACGCTGGCTCTGCAACTCGCTGCGGACGAGCGCTTCGATGCGCGAGTATGCGTTACCGCTCAGCATCGCGAGATGCTTGATCAGGTGCTCAGTCTCTTCGAGCTTGTACCCGAGTATGACCTCGACCTGATGAAGCCCGGTCAGGATCTCAATGATGTGACGACCGGGATCCTTCAGGGCATGAAAGGCGTACTGGAGGACTTCCGCCCGGATATCGTGCTGGTTCACGGTGATACTGCCACCACCTTTGCTACCACACTGGCCTGCTACTATCAGCAGATTCCCGTGGGGCATGTGGAAGCCGGCTTGCGTACCGGCAATCTCTATTCACCCTGGCCGGAAGAAGGCAACCGCAAGCTCACCGGTGCCCTGGCTGCCTTGCATTTTGCTCCCACCAATACCTCGCGCGATAATCTCCTGAAAGAGGGGGTTGCCCCCGACTCGGTTTATGTGACCGGCAATACCGTGGTGGATGCACTGCTCGATGTGACCGGCAAGCTGGAAGACGACGCGCGACTGGCGGCCGATCAACGGGCGCGCTTCCCCATGCTGGACGATAACAAGCGGCTGATCCTGGTGACCGGGCATCGCCGTGAAAGCTTTGGTGGCGGTTTCGAAAACATCTGCAGGGCACTGGCCGAAACAGCCCAGGCCCATCCCGATGTGCAGATTCTCTATCCAGTGCACCTGAACCCCAACGTGAGCGAGCCGGTCAATCGCCTGCTGGGCAATATCGAGAACGTGCACCTGGTGGAGCCCCAGGACTACCTGCCGTTCGTCTACTTGATGAACCGTGCCGATATCATCCTGACCGACTCAGGGGGGATTCAGGAAGAGGCTCCTTCCTTGGGCAAGCCGGTACTGGTAATGCGCGATACCACCGAGCGCCCCGAGGCCGTGGCTGCCGGGACTGTCAGGTTGGTGGGTACCGATGTTGATACCATCACCGGCGAGCTGACCTTGCTGCTCACGGATCAGGATGCCTACAACGCCATGAGCTTTGCCCATGGGTCATCATCTAA
>NZ_BDEP01000003.1 GCF_001662305.1 Halomonas caseinilytica | reverse complement strand
GGGCGCTACCCGTAACGGCCGCGCCAGCGACTCCAGGCGCCTCGGCGTCAAGCTGTTCGGCGGCCAGGCCGTTTCCCCGGGTAACATCATCGTCCGTCAGCGTGGCACCAAGTTCCATGCCGGCGCCGGTGTCGGGATCGGCAAGGACTACACCCTGTTCGCTCTGGACGAGGGCGTGGTCAAGTTCGAGACCAAGGGTCCGAAGAATCGCAAGTTCGTGAGCGTCGTCTCCGCCTGAGACCGCCCCGAACTGTCGCGAGAAGGCCCCGCCATGGCGGGGCCTTCTTGTATCATGGCGATATGGATCGCCGGGAGAATGACCAATGCAGTTCGTCGACGAAGCCTCGATCATCGTGGAAGCCGGCAAGGGCGGCAATGGCTGTCTGAGCTTTCGCCGCGAGAAGTATGTGCCCAAGGGCGGCCCCGATGGCGGCGATGGTGGCCATGGTGGCAGTGTCTACCTGATCGGTGACGACGCCCTGAATACCCTCATCGACTTCAAGTACCAGCGCTTCTACAAGGCTCAGAACGGCCAGCCGGGGCAGGGCCGGCAGATGAGCGGGCGCGCCGGCGAGGACCTGCACGTCAAGGTGCCGGTGGGCACCACGGTGATCGACGAGGACACCCTCGAGGTGATTGCCGATGTGACCGAGGCTGGGCAGGTGGTGCTCGTCGCCCAGGGCGGTCGTCGCGGGCTCGGCAACATTCACTTCAAGTCCTCGACCAACCGGGCGCCGCGGCGTACCACGCCGGGTACCGAGGGCGAGCGTCGCAACCTGCGCTTCGAGATGAAGGTGATGGCGGATGTCGGTCTGCTGGGCATGCCCAATGCCGGCAAGTCGACCCTGATCCGCTCGGTCTCGGCGGCCAAGCCCAAGGTGGCCAATTACCCGTTCACCACCCTGGTGCCCAACCTCGGTGTGGTGAAGCTCGGCCAGCATGAGCATTTCGTCATGGCCGACGTGCCGGGCCTGATCGAGGGGGCGTCGGATGGCGCGGGCCTGGGGTTGCGTTTCCTCAAGCACCTGACGCGCACGCGACTGCTGCTGCATGTGGTCGATGTCGCGCCCTTCGATGAGAGCGATCCGGTGGCGGCCGCCCAGGCCATTGCTCACGAACTGGGGCAGTTCTCGCCGGCGCTCGCCGAACGTCCGCGCTGGCTGGTCCTCAACAAGCTCGACCTGCTGCCGGCGGAAGAGCGCGATGCCGCGGTCGACGACATCGTGACGCGCCTGGCGTGGCAGGGGCCTGTCTTCCGGCTGTCAGCGATCAGCGGCGAGGGGACCGATGCCCTGGTGCAGGCCGTGCATCGTTGGCTCACCGAGCAGCGTCGGCTGGAGAACGAGGACGAGGAGGCCGCCGAGCACGAACGCGAGATGCGCCGTCGCATGGACGACGAGGCCGTGGCGCGTGCCGAGTCTCGCCTGGGTCGTAAGCGCAAGCGAGCCGACGAGGACGACGATGACTTCGATGATGATGATTATGATGTCGAGGTCGAATACGCGCCCTGAGGGGTAAGGAACTGGCTGCGCTCGACCATGTGGGGTTAAAGGCAGGCTCAAGATGCTCGTGTGCAATAGCGGACTCCGCTCTTCGAGCGGCAGAGCAGCCCAAATCGGCTCCTGCCGGTTTGTCGCCAGCTTTTGCCTCGTCTGGTCGTTGCTTGCTCAGTTTTCCAGCTCGAGGGGGAAAGAAGGTTGAGCCGAGGAGCCAAGGAGCCGATGGACGATCTCGAACAAGTACCCGGTCGCGAGGCGCTGAAGCGCATGCGACGTGTGGTGGTGAAGATCGGCAGCGCCCTGTTGACCAACGACGGGCGGGGGCTCGACGAGCCGGCCATCGGCGGCTGGGTCGACGAGATCGCTGAGCTGCATCGTCGTGGTATCGAAGTGGTGCTGGTGTCTTCCGGCGCCGTGGCGGCAGGCATGGTGCGCCTCGGTTGGCAGGTCCGTCCCTCCGAGGTGCACGCCCTGCAGGCCGCCGCCGCTGTGGGGCAGAACGGCCTGACCGAGTGCTACGAGGGCCATTTCGCCCGCCACGGGCTGACCACCGCCCAGGTCCTGCTGACTCATGACGACCTTTCCAATCGCAAGCGTTACCTCAATGCGCGCTCCGCGCTGCGCACCCTGGTCGAGCTGGGGGTGGTGCCGGTGGTCAACGAGAACGATACCGTTGTCACCGACGAGATCCGCTTCGGTGACAACGACACCCTAGGGGCCTTGGTGGCCAACCTGCTGGAAGCCGACGCCCTGGTCATTCTGACCGACCAGGAAGGCCTCTTCGATGCCGATCCTCGCCATGACCCGAATGCTCGCCTGATTGCCGAGGGGCGCGCCGACGACCCTCGGCTGGCCGAAGTGGCCGGGGGCAGCGGTGCCCTGGGGCGGGGCGGCATGTCGACCAAGGTGCGAGCAGCGCGTCTGGCGGCGCGTTCCGGGGCGGTCACGGTGATTGCCAGCGGCCGTCAGCGCGAGGTGTTGAGCCGACTCGTCGAAGGCGAACGGCTGGGGACCCTGCTCATGCCCGAGCGTGCGCCCATGGCGGCGCGCAAGCGCTGGTTGGCGGGCCAGCTCCAGGTGCGCGGCAATCTGACCCTGGACGATGGCGCGGTGAAGAAGCTGCGAGACAGCGGCTCCAGCCTGTTGCCGGTGGGGGTGAAAGGCGTGTCGGGCAACTTTGTGCGTGGCGACATGGTGTTGTGCGTCGACGAGCAGGGGCAGCGGGTGGCCAAGGGGCTGGTCAATTACGGTGTCGATGAAGTCCGTCGCCTGCTTGGTCAGCCCAGCCACCGCATCGAGGCGATTCTTGGCTACATGGAATCGCCGGAGTTGATTCACCGCGACAACCTGGTGGTGATTTGAGGGTGGGCGCTCCCCCTTGACGAGCCTGGCAAGATGTCGCGCGGCATGATAGTATGCGCCATCCTCTCAGACACGGCCCGTAAGCGACTGCGCCACCTTGCGCGGTCGGCCGGATGGCCAGGCCGACGGGGATTTTTTATTTCCCTGTTGGATCAAAATGTTATTGAACACCGTCGAGTGCGGCGGTAACAACTTTCTCCAAGGAGACAGTCAGTGGCTAACACTAAGCAAGCCCGCAAGCGCGCCCGTCAGGCAGAAGGCCGTCGTGTCCTGAAAGCCAGCCAGCGCAGCATGGTTCGCACCTACGTCAAGAACGTCATCAAGGCCGTCAATGGCGGTGATCACGCCAAGGCGATGGATGCCTTCAAGCAGGCCCAGCCGGTCATCGACCGCATCGCCGACAAGGACGTGATCTCCAAGAAGAAGGCCGCTCGCCTGAAGAGCCGTCTCAACAAGCGTATCAAGGCCCTGGCAGCGTAAGCGCGCCGGACGCCCATGGGGCTTTGCGAACCATTTCGCGAATGCCCCATCGAAGAACCGGCTGCGGCCGGTTTTTTTGTGGCTACCCGTTGGGCCGTCGTGTTGCGGCCTCAAGCATAGCGCCTGACGGTCTCTTGTGCTGGCACTTCCCGGCAGGTGCCCCGAGGATCGTTGCCGTGCGACGTCCACAACCGTTCCCGGCGGCTTCTGGTGTCCGCTTTACCTGGCCTGGCAAGGAATCACCGTGACCGATCGACAGGAATATCCCGAGCAAACATCCGATGCCACGACAGCGGTCACTGAGGGGGCTTCGCACCAGGTGGCGCCTCGTCGAAGCGGGCTGATGCGTTCGGGCATGGTCGTCAGCAGCATGACCATGCTGTCGCGGGTGATGGGGCTGGCCCGGGACATGGTGATCGCCACGCTGTTCGGCGCGGGGCAGGGAGCGGATGCCTTCTTCGTTGCCTTCAAGGTGCCCAATTTCCTGCGCCGGCTGTTCGCCGAGGGAGCGTTCAACCAGGCCTTCGTGCCGGTACTGTCGGAGTACGCCACCCAGCGTACCCGGGAGGAGGTGCGCGAGCTGCTCGACGCCGTGGCCGGCAGTCTGGCGGCGGTGCTGGTGCTGATCACCGCCCTGGCCATGCTGGCTGCCCCCTGGCTGGCCTGGGCCTTCGCGCCAGGGTTTGCGCGTGACCCCGAGAAGCTGGCGCTCACCGCCGACATGCTGCGCCTGACCTTTCCGTACTTGTTGCTGATCTCGCTGACGGCCTTCTCGGGCAGCGTACTCAATACCTGGGGGCGATTCGCCGTGCCGGCCTTCACCCCGGTGCTGCTCAACCTGTCGCTGATCGGCGCGGCGGTGTTGCTGACGCCCCTGGTGAGCGAGCCCGCGATGGCGCTGGCCTGGGGCGTGCTGATCGCCGGGGCGATGCAACTGATCTTTCAGGTGCCGTTCCTGGCCCGTCTCGGCGTGCTGCCGCGCCCCTGGCCTCATTTTGCCCACGATGGCGTGCGCCGCATTCTCAAGCTGATGGCGCCGGCGATGTTCGGCGTCTCGGTGGCGCAGATCAACCTGCTGCTGGATACCGTGCTGGCGTCGTTGCTGACGGCCGGCAGCGTGTCCTGGCTGTACTATTCCGATCGTCTCGTGGAGCTGCCGCTGGGCGTGTTCGGGGTGGCCATCGGCACGGTGATCCTGCCGGCGCTGTCCAAGCGGCATGCCGAGCAGTCCCGGGAGCACTTTGCGCGCATGCTCGACTGGGCGATTCGTGCCGTGCTCTTGCTGGGGTTGCCGGCGGCTCTGGCGCTGGTGGTGTTGGCCGAGCCATTGCTGATCACCCTGTTCTATTATGGCGCCATGACCGATCACGACATCGACATGGCGGCCATGAGTCTGCGTGCCTATGCCGTGGGCCTGGTGGCCTTCATGCTGATCAAGGTGCTGGCGCCGGGGTTCTTTGCCCGCCAGGATACCAAGACGCCGGTCACGATCGGAATGATCGCCATGGCTGCCAACATGGTCCTCAACCTGATCCTGATCTGGCCGCTGGCGCATGCGGGGCTGGCGTTGGCCACGGCGCTTTCGGCGTTTCTCAATGCCGGGCTGCTGGGTGGCTTGCTGTATCGTCGAGGCATCCTGGTCTTCCAGGCGGGCTGGGGACGCTATGCGGTGCAGTTGCTGGGTGGCTGTGTGGCGATGGGAGTGGCGCTTGCCTGGCTGTCGCCGGACTGGCACCAGTGGCTCGGCTGGTCGCTGATGACGCGAGTGGGCTGGATGGGGCTCCTGGTGGTGAGTGGCGCGGCGGTGTATTTCGCCTGGCTGGCGGCGACGGGGGTGCGGCTCCGGCATTTCCGGATGAAAAGTTGAGGACGGGGCCACGTTCAGCGCGGCTGTCAAGGGGCGCTCGGTCCGTTATAATCGACCACTTTACTTTCTGCGCGAATAGCCCATGCAAGTGATTCGAGGATTGCACAATCTGCGTGACGAGCATCATGGCTGCGTGGCGACCATCGGCAATTTCGATGGTGTGCATCGCGGCCATCAGGCGATCCTCGATCAACTGCTCGAGCGCTCGCGCTCGTTGTCGCTGCCGGCCACGGTAGTGGTCTTCGAGCCCCAGCCCAGGGAATTCTTTGCCGGAGACCAGGCCCCGCCCCGGCTGACGCGACTGCGCGACAAGGTCCGGCTGCTGGCCGAGCACGGCGCCGATCGCGTGCTGTGCCTGCCCTTCAACGATGCCCTGCGCAGCCTGACCGCCCGAGCCTTCATCGAGCAGGTGCTGGTGCAGGGGCTGGGCGTGCGTCACTTGGTAGTGGGCGATGATTTTCGGTTCGGCTGTGACCGGCGGGGCGATTTCGAGCTGCTGCAGACGGTCGGCAGCGGGTCGGGCTTCGATGTCGAGCATACCCGGACCTTCCTGCTGGATGGCGAGCGTGTCTCCAGCACGCGGGTGCGCACCATGCTGGCTTCCGGCAACTTCGATCAGGCTGCCCGCATGATGGGGCGGCCGTATCGGCTCGGTGGCCGGGTGGTGCGCGATCGCCAGCTCGGGCGGACCATCGGTGTGCCCACCGCCAACCTGCCGCAGCCACCGCATCCGCTGGCCTTGCAGGGCGTGTATGCGGTCAAGGCCGAATTGCCGGGAGGGCGCCATGCCGAGGGCGTGGCCAATATCGGCTGGCGTCCTACCGTGGGGAGCTCGCGCCCGGTGCTTGAAGTGCACCTGTTTGATTTCGACGACGACCTGTACGGCGAGCGATTGACGGTACTGCCCTGCGCCAAGTTGCGCGGCGAGATGAAATTCGATGGCCTCGAGGCCCTCAAGGCCCAGATCCGCGCCGACCAGGCTCGCGCGCGACGCTTCTTCGCCGAGACGGCGGCGACCGGAGATTCCCTACCTCTGGCATCGGCGCCGCTGGCGCGCGAGGCCGTGTTTTCCGACTCCTCGGCGGGACTGCCCGCCGACCATGATGACGGCTGACCCCCAGGATATGAGCGACTACAAGCACACTCTGAATCTGCCAGAAACCGAATTCCCGATGCGCGGCATGCTGCCCAAGCGCGAGCCGGCTCGGGTGGCCCAGTGGCAGGAGATGGATCTCTACCATCGCCTGCGCGAGGCGCGTCGGGGGCGCGAGTCCTTCGTGCTGCACGATGGCCCTCCCTATGCCAATGGCAGCATTCACATCGGCCACGCGCTCAACAAGATCCTCAAGGACATCATCGTCAAGTCCAAGAACCTGGCGGGGTTCGACGCCCCCTATGTGCCGGGCTGGGACTGTCATGGCCTGCCCATCGAGCACAAGGTCGAGACGACCCATGGCAAGCACCTGGCGCCGGAGCAGGCCCGGGCGCTGTGCCGCGAGTACGCCGCCGAGCAGATCGACGGGCAGCGCGAGAGTTTCATCCGCCTGGGGGTGATCGGTGATTGGGAACGTCCCTATCGCACCATGGATTTCGTCAACGAAGCCGGTGAGATCCGTGCCCTGGCCGATCTGGTCGAGGGGGGCTACGTCTTCAAGGGGCTCAAACCGGTCAACTGGTGCTTCGATTGCGGCTCGGCCCTGGCCGAGGCGGAAGTCGAGTATGCCGACAAGCAGTCCGATGCCATCGATGTGGCCTTTCCCTGCGCCGAGGACGACAAGCTGGCCGCCGCCTTCGGGCTGACCGAACTGCCCAAGCCCACCGCTGTGGTGATCTGGACGACCACGCCCTGGACCATCCCTGCCAACCAGGCGCTGAATGTACATCCCGAGTTCACCTATGCCCTGGTCGACGTGGGCGAGCGGTTGCTGCTGCTGGCCGAGGAGCTGGTGGAAAGTTGTCTGGAGCGGTTCGGGCTCGAGGGCAACATCATCGCCACCGCCGCCGGCGAGCGGCTGGAGCTGATCGAGTTCGCCCATCCGTTCTATGAGCGTCGTGCGCCGGTGTTCCTGGCGGACTACGTGGAAGTCGAAGAGGGCAGTACCGGCATCGTCCACTCGGCGCCGGTGCACGGGGTCGACGACTTCGAGTCCTGCCGTCGCTACGGCATCGAATTCGATGACTTCATCAGCGTCGTCAAGGGCGATGGCGTCTATGTGGACGATCTGCCGTTCTTCGGTGGGCAGTCGATCTGGAAGGCCAACCTGCAGATCGTCGCCAAGCTTGATGAAGTCGATGCCCTGCTGGCCCACCACACCATCACCCACAGCTACATGCATTGCTGGCGCCACAAGACGCCGGTGATCTACCGGGCCACGGCCCAGTGGTTCGTGGGCATGGACATGATCGGTCAGGACGGTCTCAGCCTGCGTGACAAGGCCCTGGCCGGCGTCGAGTCGACCGCCTTCACGCCCGCCTGGGGCAAGGCGCGCCTGCATGCGATGATCGCCAACCGTCCGGACTGGTGCATCTCGCGCCAGCGCAACTGGGGGGTGCCGATTCCCTTCTTCCTGCACCAGCGGACCGGCGAGCTGCATCCGCGCACCGTCGAGCTGATGGAAGAGGTCGCCAAGCGCGTCGAGCGCGAGGGCATCGACGCCTGGTTCCGCCTCGATCCGGCCGAGCTGCTGGGCGAGGAGGCCGGCGAGTACGAGAAGGTCACCGATACCCTGGACGTCTGGTTCGATTCCGGCACCACGCATCGTCATGTGATGCGCGGCTCGCACCCGATGGGGCACGATCAGGGGCCGCGCGCCGATCTGTACCTCGAGGGGTCGGATCAGCACCGCGGCTGGTTCCACTCTTCGCTGCTCACCGGATCGGCCATCGACGGCCATCCGCCGTACCGCCAGCTTCTCACCCATGGCTTCACCGTGGACGAAAAGGGGCGCAAGCAGTCCAAGTCGCTGGGCAATGTGGTGGCGCCTCAGGATGTGATGGACAAGCTCGGGGCCGATATCCTGCGGTTGTGGGTCGCCTCGACCGACTATTCCGGCGAGATGGCCGTGTCCGACCAGATCCTCAAGCGTACCGCCGATGTCTATCGACGCATCCGCAACACCTCACGCTTCCTGCTGGCCAACCTCAACGGCTTCGACCCCGAGCGCGATGCCCTGGCCTTCGATGACATGCTGGCGCTGGATCGCTGGGTGGTGGATCGCGCCGGCCAGTTGCAGGCGCGCATCCAGCGTGCCTACGAGGAATACCGCTTCCTCGACGTCTATCAGCAGGTGCATGGCTTCTGTGCCCGGGAACTGGGCGGTTTCTATCTGGATGTGATCAAGGATCGCCAGTACACCACCCAGGTGGACTCGGTGGCCCGACGCAGCGCCCAGACGGCGCTGTACCACGTCGTCCAGGCGCTGGTCCGCTGGATTGCGCCGATCCTCAGCTTCACCGCCGAGGAGATCTACGAGCATATCCCTGGCCAGCGGGGCGACAGCGTCCTGCTCGAGGAATATTACGATGGCCTGGGCACCCTGGAAGAGAGCGCCGAGCTGGGACGTGAGTTCTGGGAGCGGGTGCTCAACGTCAAGCAGGCCGTCAACAAGTGCCTGGAAGATGCCCGCAACGCCAAGGTCATCAAGGGCAACCTGGCCGCCGAAGTGACGCTTTACGTGGACGACGAGCTCCGGGAGACGCTGAGCCGTCTCGGCGACGAGCTGCGCTTCGTGATGCTGACCAGCGAGGTGCACCTGGCCCCGCTGGCTGATGGCGGCGACGCCGAGGCGACCGAGCTTGGGGGGCTCAAGGTAGCCGTTGCGGCCAGCGAATACCGCAAGTGCGAGCGCTGCTGGCACCACCGCGAGGATGTCGGCCAGCATGCCGGTCATGAAGACCTGTGCGGTCGCTGCATCAGCAACCTGCCGGAAGGCCCCGGCGAGACCCGTCATTATGCGTGAGGTGGGCAGCATGCCAGAGCATGACACCCGGCAGGGAGCCAAGGCGGCTCCCATGCGACAGCCGTTGCGTTGGCTGTGGCTCGCCGTGGCGGTGATCGTCGTCGACCTGGGCACCAAGGCTTTGGCGTCCAGCCTGCTGGAATACGCCAGGCCGCTCGAGGTCCTGCCGTTCTTCAACCTGACGCTGCTGCACAATACCGGCGCGGCGTTCAGCTTCCTGGCCGATCATCCCGGCTGGCAGCGATGGTTCTTTGCGGCCATTGCCGTGGCGGCGAGCGTAGGGCTGACCATCTGGATGCGGCGCCTGCGCGCCGACGAAAAGATGCTCGGCGCCTCGCTTGCCCTGGTCATCGGCGGGGCGCTGGGCAACCTGTATGATCGGCTGGTGCATGGTTATGTGGTGGATTTTCTGTCCTTTCACCTCGCCGGCTGGTACTACCCGGCCTTCAATGTGGCGGACATCGGCATCACCCTGGGCGCCATCGGGCTGATCGTCGAGTCGCTGTTCGGCGAACGTCGCCGCGCCAGACGACGGCGTTGAACATCATCTGCAAGAGAGCATCCATGAGCGATCAACAAGCGAACGGCCATCGCATCGACGAGGGTATGCAGGTTACCCTGCATTTTACCCTCAAGCTGGAGGATGGCACCGTGGTCGATTCCACCCGGGACAAGCAGCCGGCCACCTTCCAGGTCGGTGACGGCAACCTGCCGCCTGGCTTCGAGCGCCCTCTCAAGGGACTCGGCGCCGGCGAGAACGGCAGCTACGAGATTGCGCCCGAGAATGCCTTCGGCCAGCACAATCCCCAGAATGTCCAGATGATCGCCCGGGACGACTTCGGCGACGAGGCGCCCGAAACGGGCATGGTGATGTCCTTCGCCGATGTCGGCGGCGGTGAGTTGCCGGGGGTCATCAAGCAGGTCGGCGACAAGCAGGTCGAGGTGGATTTCAATCACCCCCTGGCCGGGCGTACCCTGACCTTCGAAGTAGAGGTGCTGGACGTGCAGCCCGCTACCACCCACTAGGCAAGCACCGAGGCTAGGCAACCATGCAAATCAAGCTGGCCAATCCCCGCGGTTTCTGCGCCGGTGTCGATCGTGCCATCGAGATCGTCAACCGGGCGCTGGACGTGTTCGGCCCGCCGATCTACGTGCGCCATGAAGTGGTACACAACCGTTTCGTGGTCGACAGCCTGCGCGAACGCGGCGCGATCTTCGTCGAGGAACTGCATGAGGTGCCCGACGACGTGATCGTCATCTTTTCGGCGCACGGCGTCTCCCGTGCCGTGCAGCAGGAAGCCGAGCGTCGTGGCTTGCGGGTCTTCGACGCGACCTGCCCGCTGGTCACCAAGGTGCACATGGAGGTACTGCGCTATGCCCGTCGTGGGCAGGAGTGCGTTCTCATCGGCCACCAGGGGCATCCCGAGGTGGAAGGCACCATGGGGCGCTACGACACCTCCCAGGGAGGCCAGATCTACCTGGTGGAGGATGAGCAGGACGTGGCGCGTCTCGAGGTGCGGGACCCGAGCCAGCTGGCCTTCGTGACCCAGACGACCCTGTCGATGGACGACACCGCTCGCGTGATCGACGCCCTGCGCGACCGCTTCCCGGAGATCCAGGGCCCGCGCAAGGATGACATCTGCTATGCCACCCAGAATCGTCAGGATGCCGTGAGGGAACTGGCCGCCGGGAGCGATCTGCTGCTGGTGGTGGGCAGTCCCAACAGCTCGAACTCCAATCGCTTGCGCGAGCTTTCCGAGCGGGTCGGCACGCCGGCCTACCTGATCGACAACGCCGAGCAGATCGACGCTGCCTGGCTGGAAAATGTCGAGACGGTGGGCGTGACCGCCGGCGCAAGTGCACCGGAAGTGCTGGTACAGGGCGTGATCGAGCGCCTGCGCGCCTTGGGGGCCGAGATGCCGGAAGAACTCGAGGGACGTGCCGAGACGATCACCTTTTCCATGCCCACCGAGCTTCGCGAGCGAGTGATCGCCAGCGAATAGACCTCGCTCGGTCGAGTGTCATGTTCCCTTCGTGAAGCCGGGCCTGTCGCCCGGCTTTTTCGTGGCAAGATGCTTCGGACGCTACCGGACACCGTCATCCTGGTCCATATTGAGGGCAGGACATCACGCCGAGGCCAAGGGATATGTGCCACTCGACGGCGCGCGGTCTACGCCGCTCCGAGGCCTGTCGCGAACAGGCCGGCTTCACGTTGCTCGAATTGATGCTCGTGGTGGCGATCATCGCCATACTCGCCGGGATCGCCTATCCACGCTATCAGGATGCGCTGGGCGAAGCGCGGGTCGCGGATGGGCGGTCGGCGCTCATGGCGCTGGCGGGGCGTCTGGAGCGCTGCCGCACCCGTACGCATTCCTATGATGCCTGCACGGACCTGCCGAGCCATTCGCAGGCAGGGCATTATCGTCTCGCGACCACGTTATCTTCGACGCACTATCGCCTGACGGCCACGCATGAGGGCGAGGCCGTCAGGACGGATTGTCGTGTGCTGGTGCTCGACGCGACGGGACGGACGTTGCCCGAGGCGTGCAGGTAAGCCAGGGAGCGGGAGGAGGCGTGGATCATGACGATAGCGAGATCCCAGCGAGCGTTTACGCTGCTGGAGGCCTTGGTGGCGCTGCTGGTGCTTTCGGTTGGGCTGCTGGGCATGGCCACGGTCCAGCTTGAATCCCTGCGTGGCGCACATGCTGGTTATCAGCGTGGACTGGCCTCTCTGGCGGCACAGGACGCCGTCGAGCTGCTGTGGTCGCGTCTCGAGGCCGGCAGGTGTCCTGGCCTGGGGGGCGAAGCCGCGCGCTGGGAGGCTCGCTGGCGTGCCTGGATTCCCGGTTTGCGGGGCCGCGTCGAGCCGGATGGCGATGACTGCACCTATGTGGTGACTCTCGAATGGGAGGCATCACGCCTGGTGGATGAGAGCGAGACATCCTTCGTCTATACCACCCGGCTGCCCGGTGAATCCCCATGATGGCGGGGCGTGTCGTCGAGAGTGGGGTGTCGCTGGTCGAGCTGCTGGTGGCCCTGGCGGTCGGCATGCTCGTTTTGCTGGGAGCCGGGCGCCTGTACTTGGATGGGGTCGAGAACCTGATTCGCGTGGACGAGCTTGGCGAGCGCCAGGAAGCCGTGACCCTGGGGGCATTGTTTCTGCTGCGCGATATCCGGCGCGGAGGCGTGGAGCCGGGGCGATACGAGCTGCGCGACGCCACCGATGGTGAAGGATGTGCCCTCCACGACAGGGTGGCGGGAGAACCCTTGGTGGACGGCCTGGCCGCGACGGCCGGAAGTTGTGCGGCGAGCGAGCCGATTCGGGCGGATGTGGAGGGCAGGGCCGGTCTGTATCGGATCACCTTGAGGCCGCTCGGTGGTGTGAATCCGCTGGTGCTCCATGCCATGGACCGCGAAGCGGCGGTGCGGCATGCCGGGTCGTCGTCGCCAGGAGAACGGGGATCATGAGGGAAAGCGCGATGCCGCAGGCGGGGATGGCATTGCCCATCGTTCTGGTATTGCTGGCCATGGCCGCGATGCTGGGGACGGCCGGGCTGCGTTCGTCGCTGACCGCGGAGCGCCTGGCGGGCAACCTCAAGGCATCGGTGCAGGCCGGGATGGCGGCGGAGGTTGCCGCCTCGCGGGGTTGGGCGGCCTTGAGCGGGCCCGGCGACATCACCGTCGAGTCGTCTCAAGAAATGTCCGAATCGATGACCTGGCACGAGTTTCTCGATCCCTCGCATTTCCAGGGCGAGCCGGCCAGGCTCGCTGACTGTGCCGCTCCACGGCGCTGCGCCTATCGCTATGTCGAAGAGGCATCCCGGCGTCATCTCGTCGTGGCCATGGGGGCCGTGATGGAGGGCGGCGGCCGTGTCCTGGCGTCGAGCGAGCCGGTACGAGTCGCGGTGGTCTTTTCGCGCCTTGCCGAACTGTTTTCCCGCTATGTCCTGCTGGCCGGTGGCGAGGTCGCGACCGGGGAAGGGAGGGCATCGGCGAGCCGGATACATGGCAATGCGGCTCAGGATGAGGGCGAGCGCGTCAGGATTCCCTATACCGATACCTCGCCACCGGAGGGCGCTGTGTCGTTGGCGGTGGGCTCCGATGAGGACGGTCTACCGTACTGTCGTTTCGAGGAAAGCGGTGATCTCGGCGGGCGCGTCTACCATTGTGAGGGCCGGCTGGAAATTGGGGCGGCGGCCCGCTTCCACAATGCCGCCTTCGTCGCTCGGGACGATGCCCACCTGTCCGGCGAGATCGGGCGAGCGTCAGCTGTGGATGTGGCTGTGCTCTCGGGGGGCGACATTCGTCTCGAGGCGCCGGGAATCGTCCGAGGCTGGCTCATGTCGGCGGGCGATGCAGAACTGGCGCCGGGAACGACACTGGAGGGGGCCATCATCGCACATGGCGATATCCAGGCGAGCGGGGCACTGGCGCATCTTGTGGGTGAGCCGGTACTGCCTCATGCGCCCCGTGAGAAACGTCTGTTGAGCTGGGAGTGACACGGTCGACATCCGGCACTAGCACGTCGGCGGGGTGGTATCGACCACCCGGACTCTGCCGAAGTTGCTGACGATGACCGAGGCCCCTTCGCCGCGTCGGCCACAGAGGCGAAAGGTGCCGTTGTGTCCCGTGGCGTGCCCGGTAGGCTGGTAGCGGACGGGGCGATGATCGAGCCGGTAGGCGATGGCCGGCACCTGGCTGGCATTTCGCCGGCCGAGGAGAGTGCGTTGGCTCGGTGGCAGGTCGACCTCTCCCTGCAGGATGCTCAGCGGCATGGTCCAGTCATCGCTGCAGCGTCGACCGTCCCGGCTGGGGCAGACGGTGATGACCGTGCGCCTGATGATGGCGGCATTGCGGGCGGTCGCCAGGACTTCCTTGAGTCGCATGACATCCGAGGTCACTTCGTTGCGTGCCATGAAGCCGTCCAGCCTGGGCGCCGTCCAGGCGACGGTGAAGGCCAGGATGCCCGTCACCACGCAGAGTTCGAGAAGTGTCAGGCCGGCCTGGCGCGGCTTTGCCAGGCTATCCGGTATGCCGGTATGGTAAGTCTCCGTGATGCGCTCCGGTCGCATGTGATCTCCCGCCTCGTGTTTCCCCGAGCCAGGTTGTGGGTGCTATCAAGTTAGCCGGATGTCGCATTCTTTCCGTAGGCGAACTCGGACAAGTCTCGTGAGTGATTTTCTCGTTGTTGGCGGGGGCGTCATTGGCATGATGACGACCCTGCACCTGGCCGATGCCGGTCATTCGGTCACCCTCGTCGAACGTGGCCAGTGCGGTCGTGAAGCTTCCTGGGCGGGCGGTGGCATCGTCTCCCCTCTTTATCCGTGGCGCCACGGTGCGCCGATCTCGCGTCTTTCCGCCTGGTCGGAGGGGCGTTATCCGGAACTCTCGCTACGCCTGCTGGAAGAGACGGGCGTGGACCCCGAGTATCGTCAGAAGGGCCTTGTGTATCTGCGTGTCGACGATGAGCAGGCCGCCATGAGCTGGGCGAGGGAGGTCGGCAAGCCTCTCGAGCGGGTGTCCGACACGTTTCTGTACGACAAGGAACCCGAGGCGGCGCCCGGTTTTTCGGACGCGTTGTGGATGCCGACCCTTGGCAGCATCCGTAATCCGCGACTGGCCCAGGCGCTTCGCGCGCGCCTGGATGACATGCCGCGAGTCACGCTGCGCGAGCATTGCGAAGTCACGAACCTGCGCGAGCGGGGCGGTCGTGTCGTTGCGGTCGAGACGCCAGCGGGCGAGCTGCATGGTGACCAGGTCATCGTATGTGGCGGTGCCTGGGCCGCCGAAGTGATGGCGACGGTCGGTGTGACACTCCCGATACGGCCAGTGAAGGGGCAGATGATTCTGTTCAAGGCGCCGCCCGGGCTGGTACGGCGTGTGGTGCTGATGGACGGGCGTTATGTCATCCCTCGAGCCGATGGTCGGGTGCTGGCGGGCTCGACTCTGGAAGAAACCGGGTTCGACAAATCGCTCTGTGCGTCGGCGAAAGACTCGCTATGGACGTCGGCGACACGTATCGTACCGGCACTGGCCGACTGCGAGGTGGAGCATCACTGGGCAGGATTGCGACCGGGGTCGCCAGATGGTGTGCCCTTCATCGGCGCGGTGCCGGGCATTGACAACCTGCACGTGAACGCCGGCCACTATCGCAATGGGCTGGTACTGGCTCCAGCCTCGACGCATCTGCTGGTCGACGAACTGCTGGGCCGGGAGCCCATTCTGGACCCGACACCCTATCGGTTGACGGGTGGTCGCTTGAAAGGCGCGTGAACGGGAGCTTCCCGGAGCTGAATCATTTCTCCGAGGTATCCTCGGCGAGATACTTGTCGCGGTGGTCCGAGGAGCAGAACCATTCACCCTTTTCGCGCAGGGCATCGCTCTCCGGTAGATGCACCTTGCACCAGGCACAGCGCACCATCGGGTTGCCCGCCGTAGTGTCCTGTTCGTCGGCATCCCGATCACGCTTCCACTCGCGGTACATGCGATAGAGTTTGAGGCCGGCGAAGAAC
Source organism: Halomonas caseinilytica (assembly GCF_001662305.1). Lineage (GTDB taxonomy): Bacteria > Pseudomonadota > Gammaproteobacteria > Pseudomonadales > Halomonadaceae > Halomonas > Halomonas caseinilytica. The sequence goes on along the minus strand of NZ_BDEP01000003.1, from coordinate 14,446 downwards.
AGCACGGCGAAAATGATCAGGCGGATCAGCAAGAGGTTCATCCTGTGGACGGCTCCCTGAAAGAGGGCGTTCGAGGCGGCCGGCTTTGCGAGTGGGCCGCCCTTGCGGGACAATGTCGGTATCGATGGATTCTCGAGAGATTTCTACGCCCATGCAAGACCTGACGTTGGTGATGGCCCAGTTGGACCCGCTGGTGGGGGATATCCCCGGCAATACCGAGCGGGCCATCGAGACGGTACGCGAGGCACGCATCGAGCATGGTGCCGACATCGTGGTGCTGCCCGAACTCTTCCTGACCGGTTATCCGCCGGAAGATCTGCTGCTGCGCCCTTCCATGGAGACGCGACTGCGCCATGCTCGGGCGCGCATGGCCGAGAAGGTGGCGCGCGACGTGATGGTGATCGTCGGCTATCCGGGACGACGCGAGGGAGGCAACTGGAACCTGGCCGGCGTGCTCTATAACGGCGAGTGGATTGGTGAATATGCCAAGCAGGCGTTGCCCAACTATGAGGTCTTCGATGAGCAGCGCTATTTTGCGGTGGGCGATGCGCCCCTGGTGGTCGAGCACAAGGGGGCCAAGCTTGGTGTGCTGATCTGCGAGGACATCTGGGAAGAATCGCCCGTCCGACAAGCCCGCGAGGCCGGGGCGGATATCCTGGTGACGCTCAATGCGTCACCCTTCCACCAGGACAAGCCCACCGAGCGCCTGGCGCTGCTCGAGCAACGCGCGCGCGACGTGGGCCTGCCGATCGTCTATGTCAACCAGATCGGTGGCCAGGACGAGCTGGTGTTCGATGGGGGCTCGGCTTGTGTCGGTGCCGATGGCGAGCTGCGCGTGCAGGCGCCGCATTGGGCAGTCGGCTTGATGCCGGTCCAGTTCGTGCGCGAGCAGGGCAGCTGGGTGCCGAGTGCAGGAGAGATCGATGAGGAGGTCTGCGCCGAGGAGAACCTGTATTGCGCGCTAGTCACCGGGTTGCGCGATTACGTCAACAAGAGTGGCTTTCAGGGCGTGGTGCTGGGCCTTTCCGGTGGGATCGACTCGGCCCTGTCGCTGGCCATCGCGGTGGATGCCCTGGGGCCGCAGCGCGTCCATGCGGTGATGATGCCGTATCACTACACTGCCGATATCTCGAAGGAAGATGCCGCCGAGCAGGCCCGGATGCTGGGCGTCGACTACGAGGTGCTGCCCATCGAGTCGATGGTCGATGCCTTCATGGACACGCTGGCCGACAGTTTCGCCGGCACCGAGCGTGATACCACCGAGGAGAACCTGCAATCGCGCTGCCGTGGCGTGTTGTTGATGGCGCTCTCCAACAAGAAAGGCCTCATGGTGCTCTCGACCGGCAACAAGAGCGAGATGGCGGTGGGGTATGCCACGCTCTATGGCGACATGGTGGGCGGCTACAATGCCATCAAGGATGTCTACAAGACTTGGGTCTATCGTCTGGCCCGCTGGCGCAATACCCAGGACCCGGCGATCCCCGAGCGCGTCATCGAACGGCCGCCTTCCGCCGAGCTGGCACCGGATCAGCAGGATTCCGACTCCTTGCCCGACTACGACACCCTGGATGCCATTCTGGTGCGCTACATCGAAGGGGACATGAGTGCCGAGGCGATCATCGCCGCCGGCTTCGACCATGACGATGTCTACAAGGTGGTGCGCCTGGTCGACCGCTGTGAGTACAAGCGCCGTCAGGCACCGGTGGGGGTTCGCGTGACTCGTCGAGGCTTCGGCCGCGACCGGCGTTATCCCATCGTCAACGGCTGGCAGCCGGGGGAGTGAGGCCGGAAGCTTGAAGAGCGCGGCTTCGCCGCTGGAAGCTGGAAGAAAAAGCTTGATCCTGCAATTGTCGGACTAATGCTGCCTTCCAGCTTCCAGCTTCCAGCTTTAGACCGAAATCGGGTCGGCCTTGACGTAGCGCGGGTCGAAGGTGCGGCCGTCGAGACGCTCGTGATCCGGGGCGTTCTTGATCAGCACGCGGAGACTTTCCTTGGCACGTTCCGGCATGTCCAGGCCGAGATAGCCCTCGACCATCACGGCCAGCGCGTCGCGGGTACTCTGTGCCTCGGGGTAGTTCTCGATGACCCAGCGGCCGCGCTTCACGGCGGCCAGGTAGGCGCCCTTGCGCAAGTAGAAGTCGGCCACCTCGAGCTCGTGCCGGGCCAGGAGGTTGCGCAGATAGACGATGCGCTGGCGCGCATCCGGCGCGTACTGGCTGTTCGGGTAACGCTGGATCAGGTCGCGGAAGTCGGAGTAGGCATCACGGCTGGCCCCGAGGTCACGCTTGGAGAGGTCGATCAGACGCAGCGACTCGAGACTGAACCGGCCGGCCTCCCAGGCGGCGAGGCCACGCATGTAGTAGGCGTAGTCGACCTGAGGGTGATCGGGGTGCAGGCGGATGAAGCGGCTGGCGGCAGCACGGGCGGCTTCCCAATCGCTCGTCTCATAATAGGCATAGATCAGCTCGAGCTGGGCCTGTTCCGCGTGATCGCCGAAGGGATAGCGAGTATCGATGGCCTCCAGTCGATTGACGGCGGTGACATAGTTGCCTTCCTCCAGTGCGGCGCGACCTTCCTGATACAACTGGTCCTCCGCGACATCCGGAGCCTGTTCTTCTTCCTTGGTGCTGGCACAGCCGGCCAGAAGGGCGGTCGCCAACAGCATGGCGGCCAGGCGAGTACCGGTCGTGATAACGCGCATCGTGATCCTCGTGTCAAACAACCCTGGGCGGCCGTGCTAGAATCGGCCTGAATCCGCCCACTATAAAGCACCTTGCGGCAAAACGCAGTCATCAGGCGCCGTGATGCACCAACGCTTTTCGGGTAGCGCTCCACTCCCCCAGACGGACCCTTGACGATCTCATGTCACAGACCCTCGATGCCCATCAACGCATTCCCGACAGCATGGCGGGCCTACGCCTCGATCAGGCAGCCGCCGAGTTGTTCAGCGATTTCTCCCGGGAACGGCTCAAGGCCTGGATCAAGGAGGGGGCGCTGACCGTCGACGGCGGGCCTGCCAGGCCCAGGGACAAGGTGCATGGCGGCGAGGCGCTGGCACTCGTGGCCGAGCTCGAAGACGATGCCCGTTTCGAACCCGAAGACATTCCCCTGGAAGTGGTCTTCGAGGATGACGACGTTCTGGTCATCGACAAGCCACCCGGCCTGGTGGTTCACCCGGCTGCCGGAAATCCCGACGGTACCCTGCTCAATGGCTTGCTGAATCACTGTGCCTCGCTTGCCGCGGTGCCGAGGGCCGGCATCGTGCATCGGCTCGACAAGGACACCAGTGGCCTGATGGTGGTGGCCAAGACGCTGGTCGCCCAGACCGCTCTGGTCGAGCAACTCCAGGCGCGGACCGTGTCCCGGGAATACGACGCCGTGGCCGTCGGCACGATGACATCGGGGGGCACCCTGGATGCGCCGATCGGCCGCCATCCGCGTGATCGCAAGCGCCAGGCGGTCAATGCTTCCGGCAAGCCTGCGGTGACACACTACCGAGTGATCGAGCGGTTCAGGGCACATACGCATGTGCGTTGTCGACTGGAAACCGGGCGGACGCACCAGATTCGGGTGCACATGGCGCACCTGCGATACCCCTTGGTCGGTGACCCGGTCTACGGGGGACGCTTGAAGCTGCCCGCCGGGGCCGGGGAGTCGCTCAAGGAGGTGCTGCGCGAGTTCCCGCGCCAGGCGCTGCATGCTCGCAAGCTGGCCTTCGTGCATCCGACGACCGGCGCTACCATGACCTTCCGGGCGCCACTCCCGGACGACTTGCTGATGTTGCTCGATTTCCTCCGTGACGACCGGGAGACGATGCGATGAGTGACGCCCTCGACCTCCACCCGACGCTGGTGCGCCCCGACTGGCCGGCGCCCGACTCGGTGGCTGCCTGTGTCACGACGCGGGAGACCGGTCCGAGCCAGGACGCCTTTGCCGCCTTCAATCCGGCCCAGCATGTCGGCGACAATCCGAATCATGTGTCGCTATGTCGTCGTCAGTTGAACAAGGTGATCGGCGATGATCGTCCCTTGCTGTGGCTGACGCAGGTGCATGGCGGGCGCGTGCAACAGCACTTCGCCGATGATGCGCCGGAAGCGGATGCGGCCGTCGCCCGGAATCGAGACTATGCCTGCGTGGTACTCACCGCCGATTGTCTGCCGGTGTTCTTCTGTGATCGTGAGGGGCAGCGGGTAGCGGTGGCCCATGCCGGCTGGCGTGGCCTCGCCGGCGGCGTGCTCGAGGCCACCGTGGCGGCGTTGGGCGTGCCGGCCGAGACGCAGATGGCCTGGCTGGGGCCGGCGATCTCCAACGCCCAGTTCGAGGTCGGCCCGGAAGTCCGCCAGGCCTTCGTCGCCGTGCAACCTGAGGCGCTGGAGGCGTTCGATCCCAGCCCTTACCGCCTCGGTCACTACATGGCCGATCTCTACAAGCTGGCGCGCCTGCGACTCGAACGGCTCGGCGTTTCTCATATCAGCGGCGGGCACTTCTGCACGGCTTGTGAATCCCGTTTCTACTCCCATCGTCGTGACGACGGCGTGACCGGCCGCATGGCCAGCATGATCTGGCTTCGCTAGCCCGGCTTCGCCGGGAGATGGAAGATCGTCCGCTTAGCGGACGTAAGCTGGAAGCTTGAAGAAAAACCTTGACCCAGGGACTGCGGGTTTCATGTTGCCTTCCAGCTGACTTGAAAACCGTCCGATCAGACTCCATCTCTTGTGTCAAGATACATTGACAGGGTCAAGTGGCGCGTCCGACCGCGCCGTTACCCCGATGGAGGAAAGCGAATGCGTTTCGACAAGTTCACCGCCAAGTTGCAGAACGCCGTGGCGGATGCCCAGTCCCTGGCCGTGGGGCATGGGCACAACCAGCTCGAGCCCGGCCATCTGCTGCTGGCGCTGCTGGATGCCAGCGATACTGGCGTCAAATCGCTGATACAGAAGGCCGGGGGCGATGCCGCCCGGTTGCGTGATGGCCTGGTGGGGCACCTCGAGGACCTGCCGCGCGTGGCCGAGTTCGATGGCGAGGTACAGCCGTCCCGGGATCTGGTCAAGCTGTTCAATCTGACCGACCGCGAGGCCCAGAAGCGTGGCGATCAGTATATCGCCAGCGAGCTGGTACTACTGGCGGCCCTCGAGATGCGCCACGCCGTGAGCAAGGTGCTGACCCAGGCCGGGCTGTCGCGCCAGGCGCTGGAAACCGCCGTCGATGGCGTACGGGGCGGCGCCAAGGTCGACGATCCCAATGCCGAGGACCAGCGCGAGGCGCTGGGCAAGTACACTCTGGACCTCACCGAGCGCGCGACCAATGGCAAGCTCGATCCGGTGATCGGTCGCGATGACGAGATCCGCCGGACCATTCAGGTGCTGCAGCGTCGCACCAAGAACAACCCGGTGCTGATCGGCGAGCCGGGCGTGGGCAAGACGGCCATCGTCGAAGGGCTGGCACAGCGCATCGTCGATGGCGAGGTGCCGGAAGGTCTCAAGGACAAGCGCGTGCTGTCTCTGGACATGGGCGCCCTGCTGGCCGGTGCCAAGTTCCGCGGCGAGTTCGAGGAGCGCCTGAAGGCGGTGCTCAAGGAACTGGCCGAGGAAGAGGGCCGGGTCATCTTGTTCATCGACGAGTTGCACACCATGGTGGGTGCCGGCAAGGCCGAGGGCGCCATGGATGCCGGCAACATGCTCAAGCCGGCGCTGGCGCGCGGCGAGCTACACTGCGTGGGGGCCACGACGCTCGACGAGTACCGTCAGCACATCGAGAAGGACGCCGCCCTGGAGCGCCGTTTCCAGAAGGTGCTGGTCGACGAGCCGACCGAGGAGGACACCATCGCCATCCTGCGTGGCCTCAAGGAGCGCTACGAGGTGCATCATGGCGTCGATATCACGGATGGTGCCATCATCGCCGCCGCCAAGCTGTCCACGCGCTACATCACCGACCGCCAGCTGCCCGACAAGGCCATCGACCTGGTCGATGAGGCCTCTTCCCGGATTCGCATGGAGCTCGACTCCAAGCCGGAGGAGATGGATCGTCTCGACCGTCGCTTGATTCAGCTCAAGATGGAGCGCGAGCACCTCAAGAAGGAAACCGACGAGGCGTCGCGCAAGCGCCTCGAGAGCCTCGAGGAGCAGATTGGCGAGCTCGAGCGGGAATACGCCGACCTGGACGAGATCTGGAAGGCCGAGAAGGCCAGCATCCAGGGGGCCGCCCAGTTCAAGGACGAGCTCGACCGGGCGCGGATCGACCTCGAGCAGGCGCGCCGGCAAGGCGACCTGGGGCGGATGTCCGAACTGCAGTACGGCGTGATTCCGGAACTCGAGCGCAAGATCGCCGAGACCAGCGACGAGGAGGCCGATACCTCGGAGCATCGTCTGCTGCGTTCCAACGTCACCGAGGAGGAGATCGCCGAGGTGGTCTCGCGCTGGACGGGCATCCCGGTGGCCAAGATGCTCGAGGGCGAGCGTGACAAGCTGCTGCGCATGGAAGAGGCGCTGCACGAGCGGGTGATCGGCCAGGATGAGGCGGTCAACGCGGTATCCAATGCCGTGCGGCGTTCCAGGGCTGGCCTGGCCGACCCCAACCGGCCCAATGGCTCCTTCCTGTTCCTCGGGCCCACCGGGGTGGGCAAGACGGAGCTGTGCAAGTCGCTGGCCGGCTTCCTCTTCGATACCGAAGAGGCCATGGTGCGCATCGACATGTCCGAGTTCATGGAGAAGCACTCGGTGGCGCGCCTGATCGGGGCGCCTCCCGGCTATGTCGGCTACGAGGAGGGCGGATACCTGACCGAGGCCGTGCGCCGCAAGCCCTACTCCGTGCTGCTGCTCGACGAGGTGGAAAAAGCGCACGCCGATGTCTTCAACATTCTGTTGCAGGTGCTTGAGGACGGTCGACTCACGGATGGACAGGGACGCACCGTGGATTTCCGCAACACGGTGATCGTGATGACCTCCAACCTGGGGTCGGACATCATCCAGCGCATGGGTGGCGACGACAGCGACTATGAGCAGATGAAGTCCATGGTGATGGAAGTGGTGGGCAATCACTTCCGTCCGGAGCTGATCAATCGCATCGATGAGGTCGTGGTCTTCCATGCTCTCAAGCAGGAGCAGATCCGGGCCATCGCCGATATTCAGCTCGACCGCCTGCGTGGTCGCCTGGCCGAGCACGACCTCGCGCTCGAGGTGTCGGACGACGCCATGGCGCAGCTGGCCACGGCCGGCTTCGATCCGGTCTTCGGTGCCCGGCCGCTCAAGCGGGCGATCCAGAGTCGCATCGAGAATCCGCTGGCCCAGGACCTGCTGGCCGGCCACTTCTCGCCCGGCGAGACGATCCATGTCGAGGCCGAGGGAGAGCGACTGGTCTTCCGTCACTGAGGGGGAACGCTGCCGGCTTGCCCGGTGTCGACTACCTTGATGATGAAGGTCGTGTCCTGACCTTGTACGCCCGTCCGATCCATGTGATCGGGCGGGCGTTTTTTCATGGTGTTGCGGGGAATCTCAGGCGGTGATGGCCAGAGGTGGGGAGGTCCAAGGTTGACACTCCGCGACCGCTATTGGAATCTTGACGGTTCCTGATACGGGCGCGGACTCCAGCGGGCGATCCCCCATTCCCGCGCGAAGGGTAGGCCAAGGGCCTCTACCCGCCGAAGGACTACCGGGTCCGGGCCAACCGCCCGACCTGGCCAATGCCCCGACGCGGTGATCCGCCGCGAGAGGGAATGGCTGATTCATGTCGCGAGCGCAGCAGTGAATCGGCGTTCCCGAGAGAGTGCTGGCCCTAACCGGGCCTCAATACGCCAGGGTTTGGCATCAGGTGCCGGCGCGTCCGGCAGCGGCATACCGCCGCACTCGAACTCGTGCCCCGACAGGCACGAATTGCACTCGAGACCTCCAGGGGAGAAACATCTGTGGAATTGCTTTCCGGCGCGGACATGATCGCCCGCTTCCTGCAGGATGAGGGCGTCGAATATATCTATGGCTATCCGGGCGGCGCGGCGTTGCATATCTATGACGCCCTGTTTCGCCAGGACAAGGTCAAGCACATCCTGGTGCGCCATGAACAGGCCGCCACCCATGCTGCCGATGGTTATGCCCGGGCTTCGGGCAAGCCTGGTACGGTATTGGTCACTTCGGGCCCCGGCGCCACCAATGCCGTCACCGGTATCGCCACCGCCTACATGGACTCGATTCCGATGGTGGTGCTGTGCGGTCAGGTGATGAGCCACCTGATCGGCGATGATGCCTTCCAGGAAACCGACATCATCGGCGTGACACGGCCGATCGTGAAGCACAGCTTCTCGATCCGGCATCCGTCCGAGATCCCGGAAGTCCTCAAGAAGGCCTACTATCTGGCCTCGACCGGTCGCCCCGGTCCGGTGGTGGTGGACATTCCCAAGGACATGACCACGCCCACCGAGCGGCACGAATACGTCTATCCGAAGAAGGTCAAGCTGCGCTCCTACAATCCGGTAGCGCGCGGCCATACCGGCCAGATCAAGAAAGCCGTGGAGCTGATGCTCAAGGCGCGCCGCCCGGTGTTCTACACCGGGGGCGGCGTGGTCACCGGGCGTGCCTGCGAAGGCCTGACCGATCTGGTCAAGCGGCTGGGGCATCCCATCACCACCACCCTGATGGGCATCGGCGCCTTCCCGCAGAGCGACGATCAATGCCTCGGCTGGCTGGGCATGCACGGCTCCTATGAGTCGAACATGGCGATGCACCATGCCGACCTGATCATCGCCATCGGGGCGCGCTTCGACGACCGGGTGACCAACAACACCTCGAAGTTCTGTCCCACGGCCAAGATCATCCATGTCGATATCGATCCTAGCTCGGTCTCCAAGACCGTGCGTGCGGACGTGCCCATCGTCGGTCCCGCGCAGAGCGTGATCAACGAGATGATCAGCCTGCTGCAGGGTCGGGAAATCGCCGACCCCGAGGCGCTGAATGAGTGGTGGCAGACCATCGAGGGCTGGCGCGAGGAGCGACGTGGCAAGCTCTACGAGCCGTCGAAACCCGGCGAGCCGATCAAGCCTCAGGAAGTCATCGAGGCGGTCTGCCGGCAGACCCGGGGCGAGGCCTATGTCACGACCGACGTTGGCCAGCACCAGATGTTCGCGGCCCAGTATTACAAGTTCGACAAGCCCAATCGCTTCATTACCTCGGGTGGGCTCGGGACGATGGGCTTTGGCTTTCCGGCCGCCATGGGCATCAAGCAGAACTTCCCCGATGAGCAGGTGGTCTGCGTGACCGGCGAGGGCAGCTTCCAGATGATGATGCAGGAGCTGTCGACTTGTAAGCAGTTCGGCGGTGGCGTGAAGATCATCAACCTGAACAATGCGTCGCTCGGCATGGTGCGCCAGTGGCAGGACCTCAACTACAAGTCCCGTCACGCGCACTCCTACATGGAGTCACTGCCGAATTTCCAGCAACTCATCGAGTCGTATGGCTTCACCGCGCTGCGGGTGGAGACGATGGAGGAACTCGAGCCGGCACTGGAGAAGACCTTTGCCGACAAGCACGAGCTGGTGTTCCTCGACGTCATGGTCGACCCGCACGAGCACGTCTATCCGATGCAGGTGCCTCTGGGCTCCATGCGTGACATGCTGCTTTCGAAGACGGAGCGGAGCTGATGCGCCATATCATCTCGATTCTGATGGAAAACGAACCGGGCGCCTTGTCTCGCGTTGTGGGGCTGTTTTCCCAACGTAACTTCAATATCGAAACCCTCAACGTCGCTCCCACCGAGGACGAGACCCTGTCCCGGCTGACCGTGACCACGGTGGGCGATGATCGGGTCATCGAGCAGATCACCAAGCATCTCAACAAGCTGATCGACGTGGTCAAGCTGGTGGACCTCACCGAAGGCAGCCATATCGAGCGCGAATTGATGCTGGTCAAGGTGAAGGCGCTGGGGGCGGCGCGTGACGAGGTCAAGCGCACCGTGGACATCTTCCGTGCGCAGATCGTCGACGTGACGCCGAGCCTGTACACCGTGCAGATCACCGGCGATGCCGACAAGCTGGATGCCTTTCTGCAGGCCATGGCGCCGGTGGGCATTCATGAAGTGGCGCGTACCGGCGTCTCGGGCATTGCCCGAGGCGACAAGGTCCTGTCGCTCTGATCGTCGCTGGCATACGACAGCCGTCATGCAAGCCGCCCCTTCCGGGCGGCTTTTTCGTTTCTCGGTGTCGTGAGGCGGGCTCAGATGTCCAGGCAGATCTTGCCGACGTGCTGCTGGGATTCCTGGTGGCGGAAGGCTTCGGCGATATCATCGAGCGCGAAGTGTCGATCGATGACCGGTTCGATGCCGAGGGCTTCGATGCCGCGAATCATGTCCTGCTGGTGGGCCCGGCTGCCCACGATGACGCCTTGCAGGCGGGCCTGCTTTGCCATCAGCTTGGCCGTGGGGACGTCGCCGCCGCGGCCGGTCAGCACGCCGATCAGCGAGATATGACCGCCGATGCGCACGGCCTCGATGGACTGGGCGAGGGTGCCGGGGCCGCCGACCTCGATGATGTGGTCCACGCCGCGTCCGGCGGTGAGCTCCTTCACCCGGCTTCCCCACTCGGGGCATGTGCGGTAATTGATGGTGTGATCGGCGCCCAGAGATTCGAGCCGTTCCCGCTTGTCGTCCGATGAGGAGGTGGCGATGACGGTGGCCCCCATGGCCTTGGCGAATTGCAGCGCGAAGATCGAGACGCCGCCCGTTCCCAGCACCAGCACGGTATCGCCGGCCTTGAGGCCGCCTTCCACCACCAGGGCGCGCCAGGCGGTCAAGCCGGCCGTGGTCAGCGTCGCCGCCTGAGCATGACTGTACCCCCGGGGGGCATGCGTGAAGCAGGTCTGGGGGCAGACCACTAGCTCTCGAGCGTAACCGTCGACGCCATCACCTGGCACTGTCTTGAAGTCGCCGACCTCGGCGGGCCCGGTCAGCCAGTCGGGAAAGAAGGTGGATACCACCGAATCGCCCACGGCAAAGGCATCGACGCCTTCGCCGATGGCGTCGACCACGCCGGCGCCGTCCGACATCGGAATTCGCCCGTCGGCGGTCGGCATGGCGCCGCTGACCACGCCATAGTCATGGAAGTTGAGCGAGCTGGCGTGAAGCCTGACACGTATCTCGCCGGGCCCCGGGGCGCCGGGAGCGTCGTGTTCTTGCAGGCGGAGTCGATCCAGTCCGCCGGGACTGGCCAGGGAAATGACCTTCATGGGAGCCTCCATTTCGGGGTAGTGGTTAGCTCACTAACGGTAACAGTCTGGAGCCCTTTGCCGGTAGCGGCAAGCTGGCCGGCGCGTTCAACCCCGTTCCGCGACCTCGTCCCAGAGTGCTTGGATGAGCGGACTCCGCAGGCGCCGGTTGAGCACGCAGAGACCGACATCATAGTGCGGGAGCTCCGGCTTGACCGGCAGGATCCGCACGCGCTCCGACAGTGGGCTGGCCTCCAGCACGATGCGGGGCACCACGCCGACACCGAATCCCAGGCCAACCATGCTGACGATCGCTTCGTGGCCGGCCACCTGGGCGTAGATCCGGGGCGAGATGCCCAGTGCCTTGAACCAGGTGTTGCTGACTTCCCGTGACAGCCCGGACTCGGAGAGCACCATCGGCACATTGCGCCACTGTTCTGCGCTGGGGGTGCGCGGGTCGGCCGGTACCCACTCATGCGCATCGTGTGGCGCGATGAACACCAGTGGCGAACGGGTCAGCGACTTGAAGGCGAGGCCCTCGGGCAGTTGCCGGGGACGCGAGGTGATGGCCATGTCCTCGTTGCCGGCCAGCACTCGAGGCATGGCCTGAGCGGGATCGCCTGTGTGCAGCTTCAGCTCGATGCCCGGATAACGGGTGCGGAATTCGCTGAGCAGGTCATAGAGGAAGCTGTAGCTGGCGGTGACCGAGCAGTAGATGCTGATCTCGCCGGTCAGCACATGGGCGTCGCGCATCAGCGACTGTCGCAGTTGTTCCCACTGTTCCAGGGTGTCCCGGGCGTAGGCGTGAAAGCTGTGTCCCTGGCGGGTCAGGGCCACATGGCGGTTGTCGCGCTCGAACAGCCTGACACCCAGGCTCTCCTCCAGTTGCTGGATGGAGCGCGAGAGCGTCGAGGGGCTGACGTGGCACGCTTCGCTGGCGCGGCCGAAATGCAGAGTGTCGGCAAGCGTCAGAAAATGTTTCAGGGGGCGCATGTCCATGCATCTATTATTTCACATATCGGGATGTGGTATTGCAAATATAGCGTTTTACGCAACGCGGGCCCCTGGCGTAAAGTCGACCCATCGACGGGGCCGAGAGCCCAACGAATTCTCCCAGCGCCGCACAAGACGGCGCGGGTGGCCATCGACGCTGACACAATCGCCTTTTTACGATCTCCAGGAGCCCGACATGCGCGTTTATTACGATAAGGACTGCGACCTCTCCCTCATCCAGGCCAAGCAGGTCGCCATCGTGGGCTATGGCTCGCAGGGCCACGCCCACGCCAACAATCTCAAGGAGTCCGGCGTCGACGTGACCGTCGCGCTGCGCCCGGGTTCATCCTCCGCCGCCAAGGCGGAAGCCGCCGGCCTGAAGGTCGCCACCGTGGAAGATGCCTGCCAGGCTGCCGACGTGGTGATGCTGCTGGCCCCCGATGAGTACCAGAAGGCCATCTATGAGCAGCAGATCGCGCCCAATCTGAAGGAAGGCGCGACCCTGGCCTTCGCTCATGGTTTCAACATCCATTACAACCAGATCGAGCCGCGTGCCGACCTAGACGTGATCATGATCGCGCCCAAGGCGCCGGGCCACACCGTGCGGTCCGAGTTCACCCGCGGCGGCGGGATTCCGGATTTGATCGCGATCCAGCAGGATGCCTCCGGCACCGCCAAGGAACTGGCCCTGTCCTATGCTGCAGCCATCGGCGGTGGCCGCAGTGGCATCATCGAGACGACCTTCAAGGACGAAACCGAGACCGACCTGTTCGGTGAGCAGGCGGTGCTGTGCGGCGGGGCCGTGGAGCTGGTCAAGGCTGGCTTCGAAACTCTGACCGAAGCGGGCTATGCCCCGGAGATGGCCTACTTCGAGTGCCTGCATGAGCTCAAGCTGATCGTCGACCTGATGTACGAGGGCGGCATTGCCAACATGAACTACTCCATCTCCAACAACGCGGAGTACGGCGAGTACGTCACCGGTGGCGAGGTCATCAACGAGCAGTCTCGCCAGGCCATGCGCAATGCCCTCAAGCGCATCCAGACCGGCGAGTATGCCAAGATGTTCATCAACGAAGGCAACAGCAACTATCCTTCCATGACGGCGCGCCGTCGTCTGAACGCCGAGCACCCGATCGAGCAGGTCGGCGAGAAGCTGCGGGGCATGATGCCCTGGATCGCCGCCAACCAGCTGGTCGACAAGAGCAAGAACTGATCGATCCGTTCGGGTGACAGCACAACGGGGGCGCGGTTATCCGCGCCCCCGTTGCGTTTTTGGATGCGATGAGTCGTGAGCCATCCCGGTTGCTGTGTGTAGAATGGGCGATACCTTCAGTCACAACGGAAGACACAGATGAGCCAGGACCCCAGCAACGGCGAGCGTGATAGACGTGAATCGAATGACGAGGATCTGGCCGCGACCTTCGTGCGCGAGTCGGAGGTGGTCGAGGAAGCGCTGGAGGATGGCAAGAAGGTGAAGCGCAGGGGGATCTACCTGCTGCCCAACCTGTTCACGACATCGGCGCTGTTTTCCGGCTTCTTTGCCGTGGTGGCCGCCATCAATGGCGACTTCACGTCCGCGGCGATCGCGATCTTCATTGCCATGGCGCTCGATGGCCTGGATGGTCGGGTCGCGAGGCTTACCAATACCCAGAGCGATTTCGGTGCCGAATACGACAGCCTCTCCGACATGGTGTCCTTCGGCGTCGCCCCCGGGCTCGTCGCCTTTATCTGGATTCTGCAAGACGTCGGCAAGACCGGCTGGGTGGTAGCCTTTCTCTATGTAGCCTGTGCGGCATTGCGGCTGGCGCGCTTCAATGTGCAGCTCGGCAGTGTCGACAAGAAATGGTTCATCGGCCTGCCCAGCCCCTCGGCTGCCGCCGTGGTGGCAGCGAGTGTCTGGACCTTCCATAGCTTCGATGCCGAGGCCTTTGGCTTCAAGCTCTGGATGTTGTTCCTCGTCGGGGCGGCCGGCGTGCTGATGGTCAGCAACATCCGCTACTACAGTTTCAAGGATATCGACCTCAAGGGGCCGGTGCCTTTCGTCATGCTGCTGGCCATCGTGCTGGGGTTCGTGGTCATCTCCATCGAACCTTCCCTGATGCTATTGTTGCTGTTTGGCACCTATGTTGCCTCGGGCCCTGTGCTGGCCGTACTGCGCAAGCTGCGTGAGCCACGCCGGAAGACCTGACGGAGCCTGCATGTCGAACCGAGACGCCCGCCGCGAGCGGGCGTTTTCGTCGCCGGCCCGGGGTTTGGGTTATCCACACCCG
>NZ_BDEP01000002.1 GCF_001662305.1 Halomonas caseinilytica | reverse complement strand
CAGTTGTGTATAAGAGACCGGACCACATGAACGCCCACGGCGGCACCAATACGCTGAAGATCTTGGATGTGGGCGATGAGCACCGCAGCGACTGAACGATGAAACTGTATACAAAAAAGGTTTCGACTGTGGTCAGCAGGCGTGAAACATGCGAAGGTCTCGACAGGCAATCCCAGGAGACAATTCATGAATAACGCCTGGCACAAGGAGATGCTGGCCGAGGTCAGGGCCGGCGGTCGCATCAGCGATCAGGATATCGTCGAGAAGGTCAGACGCGCGGTGTTGATGCAGCGTCTACCACCGGATACCAAGCTGCCGGAGGTAACGCTGGGTGAGGTGTTCGGCGTGAGTCGTTCCGTGGTGCGCAAGGCGTTGACGCGTCTGGCTTCGGAGCATGTCGTCGATCAACGGCCCAACCAGGTGGCCCGGGTTCGCGCGCCCAGCATCGAGGAGACTCGCGAGACCTTCGAGGCGCGACGCCTGGTCGAGGGCGAGGTGGCCGCGCAGTTGGCCGGTCGGCTCGATGCCGAGGTCATGGCCACCCTGGAAACCCAGGCCCGTCTGGAAGCCGAGGCCCATGAACGTGGCGACGAGCCGGCACGGATCGAACATTCCCTGACCATCCATCACTTGCTGGCCGAGCATTCGCCCAATCGTGTGCTGGGCGCAATGCTCACCGACCTCGTGCTGCGTACGTCCATCGTCATTGCCCTCTACAAGCGGCCGAGTCTGGCCTCCTGCTATCTGGAGAACGATCATCCTCGTCTGCTCGACCGGCTCGGCAAGGGGGATGGTGAGGCCGCCCGTGCCTGTGTCCATGACCATCTCCACAGCCTCGAGGCATTGCTCGATCTGCGCCCCCGCGAGAACAGCATCGACTTGATGTCGATTCTGGGGCGCACTGCTGAAGAATCCTAGATACCGCGCCGGCCAAGAGCGGGGCCCGCCTGATGGCTGTCAGGCGGGCTCTGCTTGTTTTTTGGCATGAACGCTCTGCGAGAGGTGGTCGACCAGGGCATCCACGTCGCGTTCCGCCGCCTCGATGGAGGCTGCCAACAAGGCGCCGCCTTCTTCTTGATGCTCGACGGCAATCCGGTCAATCCGGGTGATGCCGATGAATTCCAGCACCGTGGTCAAGGCGGGCTCCAGGTGATTCATGTGCGCCATGGGGCCGCCTGGACCGAGGCCGGCATCGCCCCGGGACGACAGAATCACCGCATGGCGGGGGCGGTCGGCCAGCAGGGGAATGAACGGATCCTGTGGCTGGCTTGGCTCATAATCCACCGTGCGGCCGAGACGCACCACCTGATCCACCCAGGCTTTCAGCGCCGCCGGCATGCCGAAGTTATAGAGCGGCGCTCCGATGACCAGCAGATCCGCCGCCACCAGTTCGTCGACCAACTGGTCGCTTTCGGCGAGCGTGTCGGCCATCCAGGATGACCGTTGCGCCGCCGGCGTAAAGGCGGCCTGAATCCATGGCTGGTCGATGAAGGAGGGAGGATGGCCTCCGATGTCCCGGTAGGTGACGCTATCGTCCGGCTGTCGGGCTTGCCAGTCCGAGACGAATCGGTGTGTCAGCCGACGGCTGATGGAACCGTGTTCGTCGGTACCGGCGATGCCGGGGCGGGCGCTGGCGTCGAGGTGTAGGATGTGAGTCATGGTTACGGCTCCTTAGTGTGAGTCTGTTTCAGGTATTCTTCAGTAGCCAGATCAGCCTAGGACCACGGCATATAGGCAACAAACGATCTTTTCTTGCGTATACGGATGAGTTGAGATCAGCCATGAGTGCCCGTCGATTACCCTCGCTGTCCTCCTTGAGGGCATTTGAAGCGGCTGCCCGGCACGAGAGCGCCAAGCAGGCAGCACAGGAACTGTCCGTGACCGCCACGGCCATCAGCCACCATATCCGCGACCTGGAGGATGCGTTGGGCGTGACGCTGTTCGTTCGCAAGCCTCGCCAACTGGTACTTACCCGACAGGGCGACGAGTTGTTCCAGGCCCTGGAGACGGCATTCGACAGCATCGGCGATGCCGTCGAACGCCTCCAGACCGTGCCCGCCCGTCAGGCGGCAACGCTTTCCACCACACCGGCGGTGGCGGTGCGCTGGCTGTTGCCCTGGGTATGCCTGCTGCGCGACTCGCATCCGGACATCGATCTGCGTATCCACGCCTCCCATGATCCCGTCGCGCTGGATGGCGTCACGGCGGACCTGGCGATCCGCTATGGTGATGGGCACTGGCCGGGGCTGGTGACGGAAAAGCTCTTTGATAACACCTTCGTTCCCGCCTGCAGTCCTCACCTGGGACTGGAGGGCGTGGAGGATTTGCCTGCACATCCGCTGATCCACTTTCGTCCCCAGGGAAGGTCGATAGCGCCGCTGGACTGGGCTGGCTGGCAAAAATGCGCTGGTATACCGGACCTCGATGTCAGCGCCGGACTGGTCTTTTCCGATGAAACCCACGCCATCTCTGCGGCCGTCGGCGGAGAGGGCGTCGCGCTGATGAGCCGTCCCCTGATTGCCGATGAGCTGGCCGAAAGGCGACTAGTGCAACCCTTCGGGCCGGAACTGGAAGGCAAGCCCTTCTACCTGGTGTATCCGGAACGTCGGCGGCATGACCCTGTCATCCTCGCCATTCGCGACTGGGTGATGCAGGTGCCGGGTGGTCTGTGTTCAGCGGGCGGGTAAAGGGCCGGCTGCGGTCGGCGGGGGACGTATCTTCCAGACGGCCTGGTCGTCGACTACATTGATGCTGCCGGATCGTCGCATCCCGGCCATCGTCAGCCATCAAGAGGACCTTCATGAACCCGACCCGTCGCCGACTGCTGCTGGGCATGGCACTCATGCCGTTGTTGACCCTGTGGCGACCCGATGCCCGAGCCTCGGGGCTGCCTACCACCACCTTGACGATTCACAGCGCACAGGGGCCGCACCGGCTGACGGTGGAGCTGGCCCGCAGCGCCGCCGAACGCAACCTCGGGCTGATGGAGCGAGACAGGCTGGCCGAGGATGCCGGCATGCTGTTTCTCTATGATGATGTCCAGCCAGCGGAAAACGGCTTCTGGATGTACCGAACGCGTATTCCGCTGGACATTGCCTTTCTCGATGCCCAGGGCCGCATCAACGACATCCATCGCATGCAGCCCTGCCGCTCCGCTTCCCCGAGTGACTGTCCGGTGACGCGCCCATCGATGCCCTATCACGCTGCCCTGGAAGTCAATGCCGGTTACTTCGACGCCAAGGGGATCGAGGTCGGCGATTGCCTGAGTTGGGCAGGGCAGGTCGGCGCTGGCTGTCGCCGACAGTGACGTCCAGCGTGCATTATTGCCGTCACCTGGAATGAGCCGAGCAGACATGGATCGAGGTCTCTAATTTGAACGACTAATAAAAATAAAATATGATCATCTGGTCATTTTTCGATAACAACACGTGATCGAATTGCCGGGCAATACGGCCGTGCGATTCGAATCACCAGACCAGGAGATATCCATGAGGACGTTCAATCGCAAAGCTCTGCTTGTCGCTGCGCTTTCCGCCGGCATGGTGCCCGTCACCGGTGCTGCTTTCGCTGCCGAAGAAAGCGAAGGCGACGCGCTCTGCGCACAGGCGGCCTATTCCATGGGGCTTCGCTATCAGCAGCGTTCTGCCGAGGTGGCGGCTCTGCAGCGTCAGGGGTATGCGTTGGCCACCCTGCGCCTCGAGCAGGCCATCGCCGACCATGACGAGGATGCCAACCTGGCGATCATCACCGATCTGGACGAGACGGTGCTCGATAACAGCGCCTTGCTGGTTCGCGACATGCAAGCGTGCCATGACTACACCACCTGGGATACCTGGAAGCACTGGGAACGCGAAGGTGAACCGCGGCTGATCCCCGGTGCGGCAGATTTTCTGGAATTCGCCGACGAGCAGGGAGTGGACATCTTCTATGTCTCCGATCGCTACCAGGAGAACGAGGCGGATACCATCGCGAGCCTGGAAGCCCTTGAACTGCCCCAGGTGTCGGAGGACAGCGTCATGCTGCTCGGGCCGCCCAAGGCGGAACGGCGTGCCGAGGTCGTCGAGAATCACACCCTGGTGATGCAGCTCGGCGATTCCCTGCACGATTTCTCCGGCGAGTTCGCCGAGGCGGATCTCGAAGCGCAGCGTCGTCTGGTCGACGACAATGCCGAGCGGTTCGGCGACGACTGGATCGTCTTCCCCAACGCCGGCTATGGTGACTGGAGCGAGGCCGAGCTCAACGCCTGGGAAGCACCGCTCGACACGGAGTGAGCCAACGCAGGGCAAGCCGTCGAGCTCGTCGAGTGGCGGCTTGCGCCTCGAAGCCTTCCTTACCCACGATGACCGTCGTCATCGGCCTGGATCATGGTGCGATGGGACCAGTTCGGTCCCGGCATCGACGAAACGAAAGCGCACCGAGGTGCTCTTGAGCAGTGCTTAGCCCTCGGGGTTTTCTCGTGCAATTGCTCTAGCACCTGACGTTCACGCAGCCATAGTGGCCTCATTTCCCATGATTGTTCCCCCTCGTTGATGACGACTGACGGGGGATGTTCATGAATGACGAACGCATGGCGGTTGGTCATGTCGGTCTTCCTCGTTTGGGTGTGGTCAGCACGCTGGCGATCGCAAGCACTCGAGGGTTGCAGAGGGGGGTATTTCCCAGGCCAATGTGAGCTTGGGCTCAGGGGGCAAATAAATCGTTGGTCTGTTGGCGACAAGGGCGTCATGGTGCGGAGACCTAAGCGACCAGACGGGCTGCTTCAATGTTGGCAATCCCCGCCAGGGAGGTTTCTCCATGACGCAACCCCATACAGGGACAGGCCGGCGGTTTCTCGGCTCGCCATTCGATGCAGCAGGGCAGCACCTGCTGCATCGAATGGACTACGCGACCGCCCGGACGAGCGAGCCGTTGCATGATGAAAGCGCGACGCGTTGGCAGGTCGGCAGGTGCCCGCCGGATGCCATCGCGTCGGATGATCTCGCGCGATGTGCACGTGGCCCGGAACGTAGTCCGGAGACGCCATGATGACGTCGCCATCCCGCGCGCGTCAGCCGGCCGGGCTGCGGCGTTGGTTGCCGTTTCTCCACTGGCTGCCGCAGCAGACGCCACGCTCACTGCGCGTCGATGCCATCGCGGGATTGACCGGTGCCGTACTGGTGTTGCCCCGGGGGGTCGCCTATGCACTGCTGGCCGGTCTTCCTCCGGAATATGGCCTTTATGCGGCCATCGTGCCTGTCATCCTGGCGGCTCTGTTTGGCTCGTCCCGACAGATGGTCAGCGGCCCCGTGGCCGCGTTGTCGATCGCGCTCTTTTCTACCTTGCAGCCTTTTGCCGACGCCGGCACCAGCGAGTTCATCACGCTGGCGATGACGCTGACGTTCCTGGCCGGTGCCTTTCAGTTGCTGTTGGGCCTGGCGCGTCTGGGGGCGCTGGTAGAACTGGTTTCGCACTCGGTGATCACGGGGTTCACGGCGGGAGCCGCGCTGATCATTGCGGCCAGCCAGTTGCCTCATGCACTGGGGCTGACGCATATCGAAAGTGGCAACTTTCTCGCCATCTGGCCGCAGTTGATCGCTCATTTCGAGGCGATACAGCCCATGGCCCTGTTCGTCACCGGGTTTACCGTCATTACCTGCTTGGCGTTCCAGCGTTGGCTGCCGCGTTGGCCGGGCATGATCGTGGCGATCGTGGCGGCCACGTTGCTGGTGGCCTGGCTGGACCCGAGCGGTGACGCCGTCCAGCGCGTCACGACCGTCCAGGCCGGGTTGCCTCCGTTATCGACGCCCGATCTCTCCCTGGACAATCTGCGCTTGCTGACACCAGGCGCCATCGCGCTGGGCCTGCTCGGGCTGGTTCAAGCGGTGGCCATCTCCCGGGCCATCGCGGCCAGTACCGGTCAACGCCTCGACAATAATCAGGAATTCATCGGTCAGGGGCTATCCAATCTGGGCGGGGCCTTCTTTTCCGGTTATGTCTCTTCGGGGTCCCTGACGCGCTCGGGGCTCAATGCCAGCGCGGGGGCTTGTTCGCCCTTGGCCGCTCTGTTCTCGGCGTTGTTTCTGATACCGATTCTGCTGGTGGCGGCTCCGCTGCTGCAGCATGTGCCGATGCCCGCCATCTCGGGCCAGTTGTTGCTGGTCGCCTTCAAGCTGGTCGACCGGAAAAGCATTCGCGAGGCACTGACGCTCAGCCGTTCGGAAGCCACGGTGTTGCTGATCACCTTTTTCAGCACGCTGCTGCTGGCGCTGGAATTCGCGATTTATCTGGGCGTGCTGGCCTCGTTGATCTTGTATCTGCGCCGCACGACTCGGCCGCCGGTGGTGGAAAGTGACCTGTCCCAGGCGCCGTTGACCATCCAGCAAGTCGTGGAAGCGCCGTACTGCGATGTCGTCAGGATCGATGGCTCCCTGTTCTTCGGTGCCTGCGACTCGATAGGGCGCAGGCTGGAGCGTTTCGAACAACCCGATCTGGTGATCCTGGCGGCGGGCATCAACTTCATCGATCTCAGCGGTATCCATCTGCTACAGCGCCAGGCGCGCCGCTGCCATGCCCGGGGCGGCAAGCTGCACCTGGCCTGGACGAAACCCAGTGTCGTCGCCCGCCTGCAGCGCGTGGGGCTGGTCGATGGCGCTCAACAAGGTGGGCCGCTCGTGGCCATTACCTTGTAGGAGACGTTGTCCTGGGGCTTCGCATGACAGGCCTCGAACAACAAGGCCGTGGCGTTTCGACAAGCGCTCTGTCATGGCCATGCGACAACAACGACAACGCTATCATTACAACAAGGAGAGGTATTTTATGGGCTTATCGAATAGACGGGCGTCGTCGGCGGCGCACGACGATAGCGACATGCATACGGATTATGTGGTCGGACAGGACAACATCGAAGGACATCTGGGGCCTATCGGCTTCGACATCCATAACCGGGTCTTCGTCGTCTCCGCACTCGCCTCGGTGATCTTCATCGTGCTGACCCTGATGTTCCCGGAACGGGCCGGGGAACTCTTCCAGTCCCTGGTCAGCTTCTCGACGAGCACCCTGGACTGGTACTTCATGCTCCTGGTGGACTTCTTCATCGTGTTCTGCCTGGCGCTGGTCGTGTTGCCCCATGGCAAGGTGAGATTGGGCGGCCCGGATGCCCGGCCGGAACACGGCTACCTGTCATGGTTCGCGTTGCTGTTCACTGCGGGCATCGGGATCGCCTTGCTGTTCTTCAGCGTGCTGGAGCCGGTGTATCACGCCAATGTATCTTCGCCATTGGGCACGCCTTCGCCCTTCGGTGCCGATGGCGCGCTGGATCGGTCGGTGATTTCCGAGGCCACCGCCATGGGACTGGCGGGCACGTTTCTGCATTGGGGGCTGCATGGCTGGGCCGTTTACGCGGTGATGGCGCTTGCATTGGCCATCTTCACCTACAACAAGGGGCTGCCGTTTTCCATTCGCTCGGTCTTCTTTCCGATCCTGGGGGATCGCGTCTGGGGCTGGTGGGGCCACGTGATCGATATCCTGGCGGTGTTTTCCACCCTGTTCGGTCTGGCCACGGCGCTCGGCCTGGGCGCCAAGCAGGCCAATGCGGGGATGAATTTCGTCTTCGGCATGGAGGTCAATACCATGACCCAGGTCATCGTCATCGTCCTTGTCACGGCGGTGGCGCTGGTGTCGGTATGGCGCGGTCTGGAAGGGGGCGTGAAGCGGCTCTCCGAACTCAACATGGGCGCGGCTGTGGTGTTCTTCATCTTCGTGCTGCTGGCCGGTCCGACTCTGGTGGCGCTCAGCGGCATGTGGTCGGGGATGACGCATTATGTGACGGAGTTCATTCCGCTCTCGGCGCCCTTTGGTCGTGACGATGATGCCTATCGCCAGGCCTGGTCGGTCTTTTACTGGGCGTGGTGGGTCAGTTGGGCGCCTTTCGTCGGCATGTTCGTCGCTCGCGTGTCGCGGGGGCGTACCGTGCGTGAATTCGTGCTCTGCGTACTGATCGTGCCCAGCCTGTTCATCTTCATCTGGATGGGCGTGTTCGGCAGTACGGCGCTGGACCAGCTTTATGCCGATCCGGGCGTCAGTCTGGTCAAGGCGTACGTGATCGATAACTACCGGCCCGAACTGGCCCTGTTCGGCATGCTCAATGAGCTGCCGCTGACCGGCTTGATGTCGACGCTGGGGATCATCCTGGCGCTGATCTTCTTCGTGACGTCCTCGGATTCCGGCTCTCTGGTGATCGATACCATCACCGCCGGCGGCAAGATCGATGCACCGCGGCCCCAGCGCATGTTCTGGGCCACGGTGGAGGGGCTGATCGCCATCGTGCTGTTGATCGGCGGCGGGCTGTCGGCACTGCAGGCAGGCGTCACCGCGACGGCCATCCCGTTTTCCCTCGTGATGCTGCTGATGTGCTACTCCATCATCAGGGGCCTGAACGGCGAGCTGCGTCGCATGCGCAACGTAAGGTGACGTGACGCCCCTCTTGCCGGGTGGCGACGTCCGGCAAAGGGGCGTTTAGCATCTCGCACGACGAAAAACGCCCGTACCAGGCTGGTACGGGCGTTGGCGTTGCTTGCCGATTCGGCTCAGGCGAGGTGACGCGTCATCGTCTCACTCGCCGCGGGGGTAGCGCTGGGCTTCCTCGACCTCGTTGAGGTCCATGTGGTTGCGCATGTAACGCTCGGAAGCGTCCTGCAGCGGCTGATAGTCCCATGGATAGTAGTGGCCATTGCGCAGGGCCTCGTAGACGATCAGGCGTTGCGCCTGGGAGGCGCGCACGTCGGCATCGAAGGCCTTCATGTCCCAGCGCTCGTGCACCTTGGCCTGATATTCGGCCAGTACCTCGGCATAGTCGGGATGCTCTGCCAGATTGTGCTGCTCCAGCGGGTCGGCCTCCATGTCAAACAGCTGGGGCGGGTCGATCTCGCAGTGGTTGAATTTCCACTTGCCCTCGCGGATGGTCACGATCGGCGAATAGCTGGCCTCGGCGGCGTATTCCATGTACACCGGGGCGTCGCGCCTCTCGCCTCGGGTCAGGGGCAGCAGCGACTGGCCATCGGTATAGGGTGCGATCGATGACAGATCGATTCCCACCAGGTCGGCGATGGTAGTGTTGATGTCGATGATCGATACTGGGTCCTCGACGTTGCGCGGTTCGATCCCCGGGGCGGACAGCATCAGCGGCACGCGCGACGAGCCTTCATAGGGGCTCATCTTGAACCAGAGCCCCTTCTCGCCAAGCATGTCGCCGTGGTCGGCGCAGACCACGATGATGGTGTTGTCGAGCATGCGGGTGCGCTCGAGCACGTCCAGGATGCCGCCGATCTTGTCGTCGACATAGGAGATGTTGGCGAAATAGCCCTGGCGGGCGTTGCGTACGTCCTGTGGCTGGATATCGAACTTGGTGTAGTCGTTGGCCTCGAAGATCCGCTGGGAGTGCGGGTCCAGCTCATCGAAGGGCACGGCCCCTTGTTGCGGTTCGAGATGCTCGCAGTCGTTATACAGGTCCCAGTACTTGCGACGCGCCACATAAGGATCGTGCGGGTGGGTGAAGCTGACGCACAGCGCCCAGGGCCGCTCGTCATGACCGCGCGACAGGTCGTACAGTTTCTGCTCGGCATGGAAGGCGACCTCGTCGTCGTATTCCATCTGGTTGGAAATCTCGGCGACGCCGGCTCCGGTCACCGAGCCCAGGTTGTGGTACCACCAGTCGATGCGCTCCCCCGGCTTGGTGTAGTCCGGCGTCCAGCCGAAATCGGCCGGATAGACATCGGTCGTCAGGCGGGTCTCGAAGCCGTGGAGCTGGTCGGGGCCGACGAAGTGCATCTTGCCCGACAGACAGGTGGAGTAGCCGGCGCGGCGCAGATGGTGCGCCCAGGTCGGCACGCTGGAGGGAAATTCCGCGGCGTTGTCGTATACCCCGGTACGGCTCGGGAGCTGGCTCGACATGAAGGCAGCCCGCCCCGGTGCGCACAGATAGCTCGGCGTATAGGCCTTGTTGAAGTTGACCGAGCGCTTGGCCAGTTTCTTGAGGTTGGGGGCATGCAGGAAATCGGCGGGACCATTCTCGAACAGTGTACCGTTGAGCTGGTCGGCCATCAGGACCAATACGTTGGGTCGTGTCATGGGAAAACCTCCCGGGCGAGTATTGTTGGTGTCGAAGCTGCGGAAAAGGAGCGTCTTCGATCCCGTACAATGACGCGCCCGAAGGCGGCAGACCAACGATTTATTTGCCCCCTGAGCCCAAACTCACATTGGCCTCCGGGAGCGTTGTGGCAAGGGGGAATTGCGCCAGTCACGGCACGGCGTCGCGTTCGGACAGGAAACGTTCTTCTTGCTCGCGGTAGGAAGACAAGGTCCGAGGAGCCTCATGTCTCGTCGGTGTGGGACGAATCGTTGCCTTCTTCCCTGGGGTCCGGGTGCTCTTCATCCAGCCAGGTGCCGCAGTGCAGGCAGTAGCTGGCACGTTTCTCGTGTCGATCGTGTCCGCAGCCTGGGCAGGCTTCGTCGGAATAGCGGTCGGCGCGGATCGAGCGAATCACCTCGGCGGAGAAGACCCCGGTGGGCACGGCGATGATCGAATAGCCGATCAGCATCATCATGACCGAGATCGACTGTCCCAGTGGTGTCACCGGGGCGATGTCGCCGTAGCCGACGGTGGTCAGGGTCACCGCGGCCCAGTAGATGGACGTGGGAATGCTGGTGAAGCCGGCTTCGGCAGGCTCGATCAGATAGACCAGCGAGGCGAAGATGGTGATCAGCATGCAGACGGTGAACAGGAACAGGAATATCTGCCGGGCGCTGCGCTTCAAGGCATCGATCAGCAGGCGCCCTTCGCCGATGAACTCCATCAGGCGCAGTACTCGGAAGATGCGCAGGACGCGCAGCAGGCGCACCACTACCAGCGATTGGGCGCCGGGCAGTACCAGGGCCAGCCAGGTGGGCAGGATGGCCAGCAGGTCGATGACGCCGTAGAAGCTGCGAAGGTACTGCCAGGGGCGCTCCAGGCAGTAGAGGCGTATCGCCAGCTCCAAGGTGAAGAGCAGCGTAAAGCCCCATTCCAGCCAGAAGAACAACGCACCGTAGCGCTCGCGCAGCGGTACGACACTCTCCAGCATCACCACCAGCACACTGCACAGGATCACCCCGATCAAGGCGATATCGAAGGCCTTGGCCGATGGTGTATCGGATTCGAAGATGAGCTGGAAAATCCGCGTACGCAGGCCTTCCGAGGCGGGCTTGAATTGGCTCACGGTGGGTGTCGTCCTTGTCTCGGCGTTAACGGGATCAGTCGAGGGGGGTGTTCCCGGGCAGCTGGCGTGACAGGGCGAGGGCGCGAACGCCGAAGGCCTCGTTCAGCCAGGCATCATCCTCCAGGGCCCGGGCCAGCCAGTGCGCATCGCCTGCGGGATCATCGCCCAGTGCCGCCAGTTGCCGGAAGGCCGCCTGTGCCTCATGGCGCCAGGCCGGCTCGCCGGTATCGCCCAAGGCATCCAGGGCCACGCCGGCACGATGCAGCCAGGCGGCGGGTGTGCCGCCCTCGGGTAGACGCCATTGCCCGAGCAGCAAGGCTCCGCCCCGGGCGGCCTTGCTGGTGTCCGAGGGACGCAGGGGCACGCTTTCAGCCAGGGTGGCGGCGAGTTGGTGCAGGGCGCCCTCCTTGCCTTCCTTGAGTTCCAGCTCCAGCTCGCGGATCGTCGCCGTGCGTTCGCCGGCACGGATCTCACCGGCATCCAGTGCCACCTCGATGACAGCACCAGCGTCTTCCACCATCCAGGTCTCGCGGGTGAAGTCGGTAGAGAAGCGCGGTACGAGGCGCGAGAGAGTGTCCTGGCCGAGCGCGGCCATGGGGGGAATCTCGGCGAGTCCCTCGAGGTCCAGCCCGGGGCCGGCCACCGGCCATTCCCATTCGCCACGGCTCGAGAGGCCTCCGCTGCCCTCGCCACGGGTCTTCACGGTTTGCAGCAGCCTGGAACCGTCGCGGCGCAGGCGCAGGGCGCTGCGTGCTTCTTCCAGGTCCCCGTCCGGGGTGTCGAAGTAGGTGTTGCCCAATCGACTGACCCGAGAGGGCAGGGAAGCGAGCCGGGGATGGCGCCGTAGGGCGTCCGGCCCCGACTCGCCCAGGGCCAGCTTGAGTTCGATTTCACTTGCCATGGCGTGTTTGCCTTGTGAGGGTAGAATGAAAGATAGATGAATTTTTCATGACGCCGGGATGCCCAATCACTATACTGACGCCGCCATTTTCCAAGTGTTCAGATGCCCATGGTGACATCCAATCCTTTCTCCGCGATGTTTGGCCGCTCGCCATTCCAGCCGTTGCTGGCACACATCGTCAAGGTCAACGATTGCGCGGAACAGTTGCTGCCGTTCTTCGAATCCACGCTCAATGGTGACTGGCAGGAAGCCGGCGTTCACCGCGAGACTATCACGCGTCTCGAACACGAGGCCGACGAGCTCAAGACCGAGCTGCGCCTCAACCTCCCCAATACCATGTTCCTGCCGGTCTCGCGGTCCGATCTGCTGGACCTGATCAGCGTTCAGGACAAGATTGCCAACAAGGTCCGTGACATCACCGGCATCATGCTCGGCCGCAGCATGCAGGTACCGGAAACGCTGGCCGATCCAATGCGCAGCTACATGCAGACCTCCGTGGCTTGCGTGGGGCAGGCGCGCCAGGCGCTGGAAGAGCTCAAGGATCTGCTCGAGTCCGGTTTCGGGCGCAATGTCTCCGATGTCATGCAGAACCTGATCCGCGAGCTCCACACCCTGGAGCAGCAGGCCGACAGCCAGCAGATCGCGATCCGCCGCCAGCTGTTCGCGCTGGAAGACAGCCTGCCGCCGGTGGAGGTGATGTTCCTCTACAAGATCATCGACTGGGTCGGTGAACTGTCCGATCGCGCCGAGCGCGTCGGCAGTCGCCTTCAGATCATGACGGCCAACTGATCGGGAATTCCCGAGAACCATCCGCCACATTCTGACCGCAGAAGGACACCGTCCTATGTCGATCATCGCTCAACATGGCGACATCTTCATCATTCTTGCCTGTCTCTTCGGCCTCTTCATGGCTTGGGGCGTCGGGGCCAATGACGTGGCCAATGCCATGGGGACCTCGGTAGGTTCCAAGGCCATTACCATCAAGCAGGCGATCATCATCGCCGTGATCTTCGAATTCCTCGGCGCCTGGCTGGCCGGTGGCGAGGTCACCAACACCATCCGCAAGGGCATCATCGATCCGACCATGCTCCAGGGCGACCCCCAGTTGCTGGTCTACGGGATGATGGCCGCCCTGCTGGCGGCGGCAACCTGGCTGCTGATCGCCTCGATGCGTGGCTGGCCGGTCTCCACCACCCATTCCATCGTCGGCGCCATCGTCGGTTTCGCCATGGCCGGACTCGGGCTCGACGCCATCGGGTGGACCAAGGTCGGCCAGATAGCCGCCAGCTGGGTCGTCTCGCCGCTGATGTCCGGCTCCATTGCCTTCATGCTGTTCAAGTCCGTCCAGCATCTGATCTTCGAGAGCCGCGATCCCTTCGCTGCCGCCAAGCGCTATGTGCCGATGTATGTCTTCCTGGTCGGCTTCATCGTCGCCATGGTGACCTTCACCAAGGGACTCAAGCACGTCGGTCTCGAGCTCAGCTTCGGTGCCAGCTTCTTGTATTCCATCCTGATGGGCCTGGCCCTGATGGTGCTGGGGATCGTGAGAGAGCGCCGAGTGGGAGCTGGAAAGCGCCAGGACGATGCCTTCGGCTTCGGTGGCGTGGAGCGTGTCTTCGGTGTGCTGATGCTGTTCACCGCCTGTGCCATGGCATTTGCCCACGGGTCCAATGATGTGGCCAATGCCGTCGGCCCCCTGGCTGCCGTCATCAGCGTCGTGGAGAGTGGTGGTACCGTCGGCGGCGAGGCGTTGGTGCCCTGGTGGGTCCTGATGCTCGGTGGCGGTGGTATCGTCGTTGGCCTGGTGACCTATGGCCACAAGGTTATTGCCACCGTCGGCACCGGCATCACCGAGCTGACACCGAGCCGCGGGTTCGCCGCGACTCTGGCCGCTGCCACCACCGTGGTGCTGGCTTCCGGCACTGGTCTGCCGATCTCCACCACTCACACCCTGGTCGGTGCGGTGCTCGGCGTGGGCCTGGCGCGCGGCATGGCGGCACTCAACCTGCGGGTGATCGGCACCATCGTGATGTCCTGGTTGATCACGCTGCCGGCGGGGGCGGCCCTGGCCATCATGTTCTTCTTCATGTTCAAGGGCATGTTTGGTTAATCCTCCGCCTCGTCGAAGAGCGGCGCCTGTCGCCTGGAAGAGGGAAAAAGCGCTTTGGTCTCCCATGCCCTGAGCTGAGAGGCCATGGCTTCCTTCCGAAAAGCGTGTGGCGCCGCTCTTGTCCCTTCCTGCTCGCGTGTTTGATATAGTCGGAGCTCGTGCCTTCTTTCACCTGCTGCCGGAGCGCGGCCTTGGATACTCGCTTTCCCTTCGTCGACTGGTTTCGCAATTCCTCGCCCTACATCAATGCCCATCGAGGACGAACCTTCGTCATCCTGATCGAAGGCGAGGCGGTGTCCGAGGGACGTGGCGAGCAGCTCATTCAGGATCTGGCGCTGCTGCACACCCTGGGAGTGCGTCTGGTGGTGGTGCTGGGCATTCGCCCCCAGGTGAACGACGCCCTCGAGGCGGCGTCGATCACGCCGCGCCGTCACCATGGTCGCTGGGTGGCCGATGAGTCGATCATGGTGCAGGTCGAGCGGGTGGCGGCCGAGCAACGCCTCTGGCTCGAGTCGCGGCTTTCTCTGGGGCTGCCCAACTCGCCGCTGCATGGCGTCGAGATGACCGCCGTATCCGGCAATCTGGTGATGGCCAAGCCACTGGGGGTGCGCGATGGGGTCGATTTCGCGCGCAGCGGTGAGGTACGCCGAGTCCGCGATACGGCGATCACCGCTCTGCTGGAACAAGGAGCGCTGGTATTGCTGCCACCTCTGGGATATTCCAGTACCGGAGAGGTCTTCGATCTGGATGCCGCCGAGGTGGCCCAGAAGGTCGCCACGGCCCTGGCCGCCGACAAGCTGATCCTGCTCGGCGAGGCCAGTGGCGTGTTCGACGCCGACGGGCAGCTGCAACGCCAGTTGACGCCGGACGAGGCGAGCGCCTGGCTCGCCGACACCTCGCCCGATCATGAAGCCTTCCGCCATCTGCGTGCCGCCTGTGCCGCCGCCCGTCATGGGGTGATGCGTACCCACCTGTTGTCATGGCGCGATCACGATGCGCTGCTCGGTGAGCTGTTCACCCGCGATGGCGTGGGCACCATGATCTCGCGCCATCGCTACGAACAGCTACGTGCCGCCCAGATCGCGGATGTCGGTGGCCTGCTGGAACTGCTCGAGCCGCTGGAGCGGCATGGGATGCTGGTGCCGCGCTCCAGGGAGCGCCTGGAGTACGAAATCGACGATTATGTCGTTATCGAGCGCGATGGCATGGTCATCGGCTGTGCCGCCCTGCATACCTTCCCCGAGGCCAGCATGGGCGAGCTTGCCTGCGTGGCCGTGCATGGCGATTATCGCGGTGGCGCTCGAGGCGACCTGTTGCTGGGCGAGGTGGAGCGCCGTGCCCGACGGCTGGGCCTGAACTCGCTGTTCGCCCTGACGACCCATACGGCGCACTGGTTCTTCGAGCATGGCTTTGGTGCCGCTGAACTCGCCGACCTGCCGCCGCTCAAGCGTGATACCTACAATCACGCCAGGCAGTCGAAGGTACTGGTCAAGCCGCTTGCCTGAAGGCGGTGCCGTCTTCCCTGATTCTCCCATCTTCTAATCTGTCGCCTCAAGGCGACAGATTATCTGATTGTTATGAAAGAACTTTCTTTCTTTGCCTCGGCGAGCGTCGCGATATGGCAACGTTATTGGCCGTGTCATGAGGCGAATGAGACCTTGTTGTGGCGCCATGGCAAAGAGGGATGCGTTTAGTTAATTGATAAGTATGGATTTTTTTGTTTTTGGCATGTATGTGGCAATAGTCAGGGTGAGCAAACGGAAAACGATTCATACGGCTCGAATCGTTCTCCGGTCGCTGCGAGGCATGTGACATCACTGCCCTGTGTGCTCGGCCTCAAAGCGACCAACGTCTGCTCCAGCGATGTGTGACTTTAGGTTGCGATGAGACGGTACCGACGCTGTCAGGGAGGTGTACCGAAAAGGGCATGGACGCTCTGGCAAGGATGCCTCTCCCCCGAGATGGGGGACGAATCGCGCATCGGCGCCCTCGGAGGCGGCGATGCCAGGATCGAAGCGAGGGTGGTTCGCCACCCGACACTCGATGACCGGTCCCTGGTGGCAAACGGCTATCGTGTGGCTTCGAGGGCCCTCTGCAGGCCCAGTGGAGAGTCGATCGACGGACGGGATCAGGCCAGTCGATCGAGCGGCTTTCCAACCCTTCAGTTCCCTGCGTATTGGCCGGCTCTGCCGGCCTTTTTTTTGCCGCACATCGACCTGGGGTGTGCGATGCATTGCAGGCTGGCCGGCGAAACTCTGGTATTCTCGAGCAAGAACAATGGTGCTTCCTTTTACTTTCTTCGATAGAACGCTGGCCATGACCTCTGCCGTTTCCCGTCGCTGGCGCCCACGCTCCCTGCTGCAGCTGGTGTTGCTGGCCTTTCTCATGGTGATGTTGCCGCTGGCCGTATTGATGTTCCAGGCCGGCCAGGCGCTGTCCGAACTGTCGCGCCTGGCCGATGTCAGTGCCCGACAGGCGGTGGAAGAGACCCGCCGGGCCCGCACCCTGGGCGCCCTGGCGCTGGAGCTGGAACGTGCCGCCCGTCAATACGCGGTGGTCGAGCAGGAGAGCCTGCTCGATATCTACGATGAACGGATCAATGAATTTCGCGCGTTGCTGGCCAAGCAACGTGAACTGTTGCCCGACGACCCGGATGTCGCGGCGCTCAGCGATCAGTTGGATGCACTCGCCGAGTTGCCCGAACTGCCCATCGAGCAATTTCGAGAGCGCTTGTCGGCCTTTCTGGCCTTCGCCCAGCATACCGAGGCCATGCGGCAGGCCACCAACCAGCGAATCGACGAGCGACTCGATGATATTCGTACCCGGGCCGAGGCGGTGCAGACGCGGCTGTGGTGGCAGACGGCGGCTCTGGTCTCGGCCAGCCTGCTGCTGATGCTGCTGTTCACGCGCCTGATCATCCGCCCGATCCGCCAGCTCGAGCGACGTATCCTGGGGATCGGCAGCGGCGGTCAGCCGCGCGGCGTGACGCCGGTACAAGGCCCTGCCGAGCTGGTCCGGCTGGACGAGCGGCTGGACTGGCTGTCGTCTCGACTCGATGAGCTGGAGGAACAGAAGCAGCAGTTCCTGCGTCACATGTCCCACGAGCTCAAGACCCCGCTGGCCAGTGTGCGCGAGGGCTCGGCATTGCTCACCGATGGGGTGGCCGGCGAGCTTACCCAGCACCAGCGCGAGATACTCGAGTTGATCGATGCCAGTGGCAGCGAACTGCAACAGCTCATCGAGCAGCTGCTCGACTATAACCTGCTGCAGCACAACCGGCGCCTCGAACTCGAATGTCTTGACCTGGCAACGGTGGCCAAGGAGGTACTGGCCAAGCACCGCCTGGCGCTGCAGCAGAAGGAGATGCGGGTCGAGTGTTTCGATGGTCCTGTGACCTGGCGAATCGATCGTACCGCCACGGGGCGGATCCTCGACAACCTCATCTCCAATGCCATTGCGTATGGCGAGGACGCCGGCGTGCTGGAAATCCGTGCTCGTACCAGCCAGTCGTCGTTGATACTCGAGGTCGCCAATAGTGGCGAGCCGATTCCCGAGGAAGATCGCGAGCATCTTTTCGAGGCCTTTTATCAGGGCCGTATACGTCGCAAGGGGGCGCTGAAGGGCTCTGGCATCGGCCTTTCGGTGGCCGCCGACTGCGCGCGCCTGCAGCAGGGCACATTGGCGCTGGTCGAGGATCGGCTGTCCGTGTGTTTCCGCCTGACGCTGCCGGCGCTCACCGAAAGTGGCGACGCAACAGAAACAGTGCCCGAACTGACGGGTACGCACGCAAGGAACGGATGAC
The DNA here is from genome assembly GCF_001662305.1 of Halomonas caseinilytica. Lineage (GTDB taxonomy): Bacteria > Pseudomonadota > Gammaproteobacteria > Pseudomonadales > Halomonadaceae > Halomonas > Halomonas caseinilytica. The sequence goes on along the minus strand of NZ_BDEP01000002.1, from coordinate 228,990 downwards.
ATGAACGCACGAGCTTTGACCATCTGCCTGGCCGCCCTCTGGTTGGCGGGCTGTCAGTGGTTGCCCGAGCAGTCTCGGAAGAACGTGACGGAACCCTCCGTGAGGCAAGACGACACGCCAAGCTGCTATGCCGAAGTCCCCGGCTTTGCCGACGATGCCTGCCTGTTGCGCGACTGGGTGGGATTCGGCCTGGCAGCCCAGCGTGGTGACAGTGAATGGCGAGAACGCATGCGCGAGCGTCTCGCCGGCAGTCAGACCGAGGAACGTCTGGCCAGGGCCGTGGTGTTGTCCTGGGGACCGCCATCGCAATGGAAGCAGGCCTCCGAACTGTTCAAGGCCGACCTGCATGCGGCCCCATCGCGATTACAACCGTTGTTGCGTTACTGGCTCAACGAGGTCGAACGTCGTCGCGAGCAGCAGAACCGGCTGGCTGACAGCGAGGAGGCACGAGGCACCCTGGCGGCGGAAAAGGAGGCACTGACACAGAAGCTCGATGCCCTGACCGACATCGAGCGAAATATCAATTCGCGACAGCGGAACGAATGACCCGGAGAGATGACATGACCCCGACCGGACACTTTCACGCCAACGCCGACCAGGCTGCCCATATCCTGCTGGTGGACGATGACGTCAGCCTGCTGAAACTGCTGGGTATGCGGCTGGAGAGCCGTGGCTACCGCGTGACCACCGCCGAGAGTGGCCGGGAAGCCCTCAAGCATCTGGATACCGGCCGCCCGGACCTGGTGCTGTCCGACATGCGCATGGACGAGATGGACGGGCTGGCATTGTTCCAGGAAATCCAGCGGCGCCTGCCGGGGTTGCCGGTGATCATCCTCACCGCCCACGGTTCGATTCCCGATGCCGTCAGCGCCACGCGCCAAGGGGTCTTCGGCTTTCTCACCAAGCCGGTGGATCGAGACGAGCTGTTCACCACCATCGACGATGCCCTGGCGCATACGTCGGCGGCGGCCGGCGAGGATGACAGCTGGCGCGAGGCGATCATCACCCGTAGCCCGGAGATGGAACGCATCCTCGAGCAGGCCAGAATGGTGGCGAGCTCCGATGTCAGCGTGCTGGTAACCGGGCCTTCCGGCTCCGGCAAGGAACTGCTGGCCGGCGCCATCCACAAGGCCAGCCGGCGAGCCGACAAGCCCTTCATCGCCATCAACTGCGGCGCCTTGCCCGAGCAGCTCCTCGAAAGCGAACTGTTCGGCCACGCCAAGGGGGCCTTCACCGGGGCGATCAGCGATCACCAGGGATTGTTCCAGGCCGCCGACGGCGGGACGCTGTTTCTCGACGAAATCGGTGACATGCCGTTGCCTCTGCAGGTCAAGCTGCTGCGCGCCCTGCAGGAGCGCCAGATTCGTCCCCTCGGCTCGACCGCCTCGGTACCGGTGGACGTGCGCCTGATCTCAGCGACGCATCGCGACCTGGGGCAGGCCATGCACGACGGAGATTTCCGCGAGGATCTCTTCTATCGCCTCAATGTGGTGAACCTGAAGCTGCCGCCGCTCAAGGAACGTGCCGAAGACGTGCCGTTGCTCGCCAAGTATCTGGTGTCTCAGGCAGCCGAACGCCATAAGCCCTTTGTCAAGGGCTTCTCCAAGGAAGCTATCAACCTGCTGGCGTCGAGCGCCTGGCCGGGCAATGTGCGACAACTGGTCAACGTGGTGGAGCAGTGCGTGGCCCTGACCAGCTCGCCGATCATCCCCGAGGCGCTGGTGGCCCAGGCCCTGGTGGCCGAGGAAAACGCTCTGCCGACCTTCAACGACGCCCGGGCCGGGTTCGAGCGCAGCTACCTGATCAAGGTACTCAAGATCACCGAGGGCAATGTCACCCAGGCGGCGCGGATCGCCGGCCGCAACCGAACGGATTTCTACAAGTTGCTGGCCCGGCACGAACTCGAACCTTCGACGTTCAAGCCGAACGTCGCTTACTCCAACAGGGCTTGAGCGGCGGGTGAAAGGACGGCGCCCGGGGCGGGCGCCGTCAAGCGAGCACTGGATGACGGACACAAGGCTGTTGCACAGCGAAGGTCACCCGATGCTTGGCACTGTCAGCCTGTCATGCAGGCAGGCATGTTAACGCAATCGGCGATGATGTAAATAATACTTGTTATTGTTTGTGGCCGGATGATGAGGGAGCCTCGGAAGGCGGCAACACTTCGAGCGCCAGGCGTCCCTCTCCCAGCCTGGCCTCGAGTCGTTCTCCAGGGCGGGTATCCTTGGCCCGTTTGAGCACTCGGCCGTCGGGCGTCTCGAGGATCGAGTAGCCCCGTCCCAATATCGCCAGGGGACTGACCGCCTGCAATTCGCGAGATACGGCAGTGAGGCGCTCGCGATGTCGCGCCAGCGCACGGGGCATGCTGTGCTGGAGCCGTCGGGTAGCCAGTGTCAGGCGTTGCTCGGCCTGTTCTACCTGTCTTCGTGGCGAACGCAGCGTCAGGCGCTGGCGCAGGTGGCGTTCGCGTTCCCGCCGTTCGGCCAGTCCAGCGTTCATGGCGCGGTGCAGGCGGCCTTCCAACTGTTCGAGCTGGCGGCGGCGATAGACCAGCACCTCGCCGGGGTGGCGCAGCCTGGCCCTCAGGTGATCGAGCCGCTGGCCCTGGGTATCCAGGCGGGCCCGTTGCGAGCGGGTCAGTCGATCCTCGAGCTGGATCAGGCGCTGGCGCAGGGCGGCAGCGTCCGGAACCAGCCGTTCGGCGGCCGCCGATGGCGTGGGGGCGCGGCTGTCGGCCGCGAAATCCGCCAGGGTGACGTCGACTTCATGGCCCACCGCCGACATGACCGGCAGCCGGGAATGGAAGATGGCCCGGGCCAGGTGTTCGTCGTTGAAGGCCCAGAGATCCTCGAGACTGCCACCGCCGCGGGTGATCAGGATGGCATCGTGTTCCGGGGTCAGGGCCGATTGGCGGTTGAGCATGCCGAGCGCGGCGATCAGCGCCGGGGCCGACTCGCGGCCTTGAACCGGCACGGGAATCAAGGTGACCTGGGACAGTGGCCAGCGTGCCTCGAGCACGGCGAGCACGTCACGAATCGCCGCGCCGGTGGGCGAGGTGAGCACCAGCAGATGCCGGGGTGGAAACGGCAGGGGGCGGGCATTGGCGAAGACGCCCTCGGCATCCAGCTTGGCCTTGAGACGCTCGAAGGCGGCCAGCAGCTCGCCTTCGCCGGCCGGTTGCACGGCCTCGGCGATGAGCTGGAAGTCGCCACGTGGCTCGAACAGCGAGACTCGCCCACGCACCTTGACCCGATCCCCGTCGCGCATCGGCGTGGTCACGAAGCGAGCCCGGGTGCGGAACAGCGCGCAGCGCAACTGGGCACGTTCATCCTTGAGCGTGAAGTAGACATGGCCAGAGGCCGGCCGCGAGACCCCGGAGAGTTCGGCTTCCACCCAGACCTCGCCGATCCCGCTCTCGAGGAGCTGGCGAGCGTTGCGGTTGAGGGTCTCGACCGACAAAGGCCGTTCGGCGGTGGATGACATGGTCTGTCCTGACAATGACGTGGGCTGCCTAGCCTATCATGCCCGCCGTGCCATCATCCTGAGCAACGCCGGCAGGAGCAGTACCAGCACGCTGATGCGCATCAGGTGATGAGTGGTCACGAAGGCCGGGTCGATGTCCAGTGTCAGCGCCACCAGGCTCAGTTCGGGCGCACCGCCGGGCATGTAGGCGAGCAGGGCGGCGGCGGCCGAATAGCCGGTCAGCAGGTGGCCGATCCAGGCAGCGAGCACGGCGATCACGAGCAGCACCAGTGCCTGGAGCGAGGCCATCACCAGCGTCTGGCCGAGCCGTGCCAGTGAGGTGCCGGCGAAGCGCACGCCCACCGAAACGCCGATGATCACCTGGGCCAGGGCGAGCAGCGTGGGCGGCACCGCAGCATGGGTGACGCCGGTGAGATGCAGCGCCGCCGAGACCAGTGCCGGGCCGAACAGCAGGGCATTGGGCAGGCGCAAGCGGCGCCCGAGCCACAGGCCGCCGAGCCCGGCGACGGTGAGCCAGGCCGCATCGGCCGCACCGGGTAACCACAGCCACTGGGCCAGGTCAGGTGTGGCGCCTGCCAGGTCGACATGGCCGATCGCCTGGAGTACCGGCGGGATGGCCAACAGCACCACCAGGATGCGTATCGCATGGGTCATGCCCACGACCCTCAGGTCGGCCCCGGAGGCCATTGCCATCAGCGTGACCGTGGAAACGCCACCCGGCACGCCGGCGTACAGCGCAGTCTCGCGTGAGTGGCCGGCGACCCGCTGCGAGAACCACACCGAGAAGGCCATCATCACCGCCGTGGCCACCAGCATTACCGCCAGGCTCAGACTCCACAGGCCCAAATCGCCGGTCATGCCGGGGGTGAAGGCGGTACCCAGCATCACGCCGATCACGACCAGCACACCCTTGCGACCTCGCCCCGGCGAACGTAGTCGTACGCCGCAAAGGCTCGCCGCCGTGGTGGCGATCATGGCGCCGAGCAGCCAGGGCAGCGGCAGGTTCACGGCAAAGGCCAGAGCACCACCAACGATGCCTAGCGCCAGGGTGGGCAGAAAGCGAAGCAGGGCTGGGAGCGCGGTGGGCAAGTCGGGGTCTCCAGTCGAGAGGGATCGGGCCCGTCGGGCGGGCCCGGAGCGTACATCAGCCGGTACGGTTATGGCGAGTGCGCCCGGCGAGCAGCTTCGGCAGCAGCCAGGGCAGTATCAACAGCGCGGCGGCCGCTATCCACAGGCCCACCGAGATGCCGGATTGCCAGAGAATACCGATGTCGCCGCCGCTGATCGACAGGGCGCGACGCAGGTTCTGCTCCATCAGGCCGCCGAGTACATAGCCTAGGATCACCGGAGCCAGCGAGATGCCAAGCTTGCGCAGCAGATAACCGAGGATGCCGATGACCAGCATCAGGTAGATGGCGGTGAGATCGGAATGCAACTGATAGACGCCGACGAAGGCGAGCAGGGCGATGCCCGGTACCAGCACCCAGCGGGGAATGGTCAGCACCCGGGCGAAGAGGCCGGCCAGCGGCAGGTTCAAGGCCAGCAGGACCAGATTGCCGATGTACAACGAGGCGATCAGGCCGCCGGCTACCTCGGGACGCTCGGTGAACATCATCGGGCCGGGCGTGATGTTGTAGAGCATCAGGGCGCCGAGGAGTACCGCGGTGGTGCCGGAGCCGGGGATGCCGAGTGTCAGCATGGGTACGAAGGAGCCCGCCGCCGAGGCATTGTTGGCGGCCTCCGGTGCTGCCAGACCACGCATGTCGCCTTGGCCGAAGGTATCGTGCTTGTCGGAAATGCGCTTCTCGGTGGTATAGGCCACCGCGCTGGCCACCGAGGCGCCGGTGCCGGGCAGTACGCCGATGATGAAGCCCAGCAGGCCGGAGCGGCCCATGGCCCCCTTGCAGGCAAGAATCTCCTTGAGGCTGACGAAGACACGCCCCAGAGGCGGAATGCCCTCGTCCAGGCCATCGCGCCGGTTGCCCTGCTCGAGCATCAGCAGGATCTCGCTGATGGCGAACAGCCCGATGATCATCACCACGAAGTCGATGCCGTCGTAGAGCTCGGCCATGCCGAAGGTGTAGCGCATCACGCCGGTACCCGAGTCGACGCCGACGGTGCCGATCAGGATGCCCAGTATCGCCCCGATGGCAGTCTTGAGTGGATCCTTTCCCATCATCACCGACATGGACGCGAAGGCGAACACCATCAGGGCGAAGAATTCGGCGGGGCCGAACATCACGGCCACCTCCGCCAGCAGCGGGGCGAACAGCGTGAGGCCGATGATGGCGATGGTGGCACCAACGAAGGAACTGACCGCCGAGAGGCCGAGTGCCGGCCCGGCCAGGCCCTTCTTGGCCAGCGGGTGACCGTCCAGGGTACTCATGACCGCACCGGCATCGCCCGGCACGTTGAGCAGGATGCTCGACATGCGGCCGCCGTATTCCGAGCCGGTATAGATCCCGGCGAGCAGGATCAGCGCCGACTCCGCCGGCAGTCCCAGGGTATAGGCCAGGGGCATCAGGATGGCGATACCGTTGATGGGCCCGATGCCCGGCAACGAGCCGAACAGGGTGCCGAGCAGGGCGCCGAGGAAGGCCAGCCCCAAGTTCATGGGGGTCAAGGCGACAGCGAAGCCATGAATCAGAAAGTCGAACATGCTGACGCTCCTCTAGACGATGCCTGCCAGATAGCCGTCGGGCAGCGAGATGCCCAGGCCACTGGTGAACAGGAAGTAACTGCCGATGGCCATCAGGACACCGGTGATCAATGCCTTGCCCCAGGTCGTACCGAACAGCCGGGCCAGTATCGTCGCCGCCAGCAACGAGGCGGGGATGTAGCCGAGCCGGGTGAACAGGGTGGCGTAGACCACCAGCAGCACGAGTACCATCAACAGCTTCACGGCCAGGGCACGATGCGGCCAGTGCCCATTGGCGCCGGGCCTGAACACCAGCACCAGGGCCAGGATCGACAACAGCGATGCCAGCCCCAGGGGAAATGCCCTGGGGCCCACGGGTTCATAGCTGAAAGGAATCTGCCACTGCAGGGCCTGGACGGCGACAAGTGCCGCCAGGCCCAACAGGACGATCCCCAACAGCCTGTCGGCCGTCACTCTCATTGGCCCAGCCCCACTTCCTGTGCCAGTGACTTGAAGTTGGCGATCTGTTGCTGGACGTACTGATCGAAGTCATCACCGAAGCGGGACATCGGGAAGAGGCCGCGAGCTTCACGCAACTCGGCGAACTCGGGATCTTCGGAGAGCGCCTTCATGCGCTCGACCCAGGTGGAGTAGGCTTCGTCGCTGACTTCGGGGCCCATGTAGTAACCGCGCCAGATGGGCCACTGGACGTCATAGCCCTGTTCGGCGGCGGTAGGGATCTCGGCGAAGGGGCCGCCCATGCGCTCCTCGGACAGCGAGGCCAGCACCCGGATCTTGCCGCTCTCGAGCTGCGACTTGAGCTCGGAAAGGTCGCCGGTGAAGACCTGGATATGGTTGCCGAGCAGTGCCGCCAGGGCCTCGCCACCGCCCTCGAAGGCGACGTAGCGCAGCTTCTGCGGAGAAACGTCGGCGGCCTTGGCGGTCAATGCCGCCTTCATCCAGTCCTGGCTGCCCACGGTACCGCCGGCGCCGAAGGCAATCTCGCCCGGCTTGTCCTGGAGGTCCGACATCAGGTCGTCGAGGTCTTCCCAGGGAGCGTCGGCATTGACCACGATGGCGCCATAGTCGACGCCCAGTGCGCCCAGCCAGCGGACCTCGTCGCCGCTGTAATCGCCGAACTTGTTCAGGGCGAGGTTGACCGCCGCGCCGGTACTGGCAGCGACGATCAGGCTGGGATCGTCGGTGCGCACGCCATTGAGATGGTTGTAGGCGACGGCGCCGATGCCGCCGGGCATGTAAGTGACCACCATCGGCTGGTCGATGCGGCCGGTTTCCTCCAGGCCGTTGGCGGCCAGGCGGCAGGTCAGGTCATAGCCGCCGCCGGGCTTGGCCGGGGCGATGCATTCGGTCTCGCCGGACTGGGCCTGGGCGCTGCCGGTCAGCAACAGGCTGCCCAGCAGGGCGAGGCAGGAGGCGTGGCGTAGCGTCGTGTTGATCTTCATGGCGAACTCCTGTTCTCTTGTTGTGATCGAGGCTGCGGCCTCGGCGTCATCGGGGATGACGGGAGTGATCCTAGGAGCGCTACCTTTCATCAACCTGTCATGTCATGAATCGCTCTGTGAGACTTTGGTCGCATGCGTTTGCTCGTCGTCGAGGATGATCCGCTGATTGCCAGGTCACTGGACAATGCCCTGGCGCCGCTCGGCAACATCGTGGAAGTCTTCACGCATTGCGCCGAGGCGAGCGCGGCGCTGTGCCAGGGCGGTTTCGATCTGGTCCTGCTCGACCTGGGGCTGCCCGACGGCAATGGCCTGACGCTGCTCGAGGCACTTCGCGAGCGTGGCGACATGACGCCCGTGCTGATCCTCACGGCTCGGGATGGCGTGGAGGACCGCGTGCGTGGTCTCGATCTGGGCGCCGATGATTATCTGGCCAAGCCCTTCTCGCTCGCCGAACTGGAGGCACGAGTACGCGCGCTGCTCCGGCGCAGTCAGCAGCGCAGCGACAACCTGCTGCGCCTGGGGCCCTTGTGTTTTGATTCGGCCTCCGGACGCGTGACCCTCGACGAGGCCGTGCTGGAGCTGCCGCGTCGCGAACTGCTGTTGCTCGAAGGCTTGCTGTCCCAGGCGGGCGACATTGCCCCGCGCGAGATGCTGGAAAGTCGCCTGTTCGGTTTCGGCGAGGTGGGCTCGAACGCCCTTGAGGTCTACGTCAGCCGGTTACGCAAGCGGCTGCAGGGCAGTGGACTGTGCATCCGTACCTTCCGGGGGCTGGGCTATCGCCTTGAGGAAGCGCGGACGTGATCGAGGTCGACGGCTCGCTGAAGCGTCGACTGGCGATCTGGCTGCTGGTCACGGTGACCGGCCTGGGTACCCTGTTGATGATCGAGGCCTACCTGGGCGCGCAGCGCGCGGCGCAGCGTGCCTATGACAGCCAGTTGGAAGCTGCCGTCCTGACCATCGTCGAGTCGGTGCAATGGCGGGAGGGCGAGCCGGTGCTGGAGATTCCGGCGGCGGCGCTGCAGATCCTCTCCACCCGTCACGAAGAGCGCGTGTTCTATGCGGTGCTGGATGCCGACGGGAAGCGTATTTCCGCCAACCTGGCGCTCGAGATCGACCCGGCCGACCAGCGTCACGCCGCCCGTGAACCCTTCTGGCGCGACCTGACCTGGCGTGGGGAGGACTGGCGCCTGTACGGGCGGGAATACGATTCGGCTGGCTGGGAAACTCAGGACCCGGTACAGATCTGGGTAGGGCACACCATGGCCGGTCGCCGGGCGCTGGCGGGGGAGCTCTTCGAGCGCGCGGTGACACGCTTTCTGGCCATGGTGCTGCTCGCCGGCTTGCTGATGCTGCTGGCCATGCGGGTGGCGCTGACGCCGATGCGCCGGCTGCGGCAACTGCTGCGCCGCCGCGATGCCGATGACATGGGGCCGCTGGATGCCCGCGTGCCCGAGGAACTGCGCGAACTGGCCGAGACACTCGATACCCTGTTTGCCCACCAGCGCGACAGCCGCGACGCTCTGCTGCGCTTCACCGCCGATGCCAGCCATCAGCTCAAGACACCGCTGGCCGGCCTGCAGAATGCCAGCGAGCTGGCGCTTGCCCATGATGACCCGGCGGCATGGCGGGCGGCCCTGGTCGATGTCAACGAGGGTGCCGCGCGCACCAGCCGGCTGGCCAGCCAGTTGCTGAGCCTGGCGCGATTGCGCCATGTCGGTGGCGACGGTGACATGACGCGCCTCGACCTGGCGGCCATGCTGCGCGAGGTGACGCTCGACTGGGCTGGTCGGGATGCTGCCCGGGATCACGATCTGGGGCTGGCCGAACTGCCGGTCGGACCGGCCGTCATTCTGGGGTCGCCCTGGGCGCTGCGCGAACTGCTGGGCAACCTGATCGACAATGCCCTGAGCTATACCCCGGCGGGCAGCGAGATTACCTTGGGCATCGAACTCGATGCCGGCACGGCAACGCTCTACATCGAGGACGATGGCCCCGGCGTGCCGGCCGAGTTGCTCGAGTGCCTGCATCATCCCTTCGAACGAGGAGGACGTCAGGACACTCAGGGCTCCGGACTCGGGCTGGCAGTGGTGGATTCCATCGCCAAGCGCCACGGCGCCGACTGGCATGTGAGCAACCTTGACCCTCGAGGGCTTCGTGTGGCGCTGCACTTTACCCTGTCGAGCCGGGAGGAGCCATGATGCGAGCGCGACGCCTCGCCGTGTTCATCGGCCTGTTGGTCGCCTCGTTCAGCGAGGCTGTTGCCGCCGAGACGCTGGTTGTCGAGGCGGCGCTCGATCGGCGCGTGGTCGCGCCGTTACTCGACGCCTTCGAACGCTCTCACCCTGATATCGAGCTGAGGTTTCACGACCGGTCTACCCTCGAGGTCGATACCTTGGTCGAGCGGGCCGATCCGGCGCCCGACGTGGTGATCAGCTCGGCCATGCCCTGGCAGATGGCGCGCGTCAACCAGGACTACGCACGTCCCCTGCGTTCCCGGGAGGCGCGGGCCTGGCCGGACTGGGCCAAGTGGCGCGATGAGGTGTTCGGTTTCACCTTCGAGCCGATCGTCATGGCCTACCGGCTCGACTTGCCGCGGCACATGATGCCGCCCTCGACGCATGCCGACCTGCATACGCTGCTGACCACCCGGCAGGACATGCTGCGCGGCAAGGTGACTACCTATTCGCCGGCGCGCAGCGGTGTGGGTTATACCCTTTTCCAGCAGGACGCGCGCTACACGCCCCGCTTCTGGGATCTGGTCGCGGCCATGGGCAACGTCGATGCCCGCCTCGAGGAGAATACCCGCGCTATGCTTCAAGGCATCACCGAGGGTCGTTACTGGCTGGGCTACAACCTGCTGGGGTCTTACGCCATGGTCTGGGCCCAGCATCATCCCGAAGTGATCGTTCAGGTGCCTCAGGATTACTCGTTGGTGATGATGCGCATGGTGTTCATTCATCGAGATGCTCCGCATCCACGACGCGCCGGCGAGTTTGTCGATTTTCTGCTCAGCCGGGAAGGGCAGCGCGTGCTGGCGGGGCAGACGCCGCTGTTCAGCGTACGGCCGGATGTCAGCGGCCCTTACACGGCACAGCGGCTGCGCGATCAGGTCGGCGATCAGCTGTATCCCATTCCGATCAATGCGTCGTTGCTGGCCTTCGTCGACCCGCAGCGCCGCGCCGCCTTCATGGCACGCTGGCGCCGCGAATTCCAGCGCCGTCGCTGAGGGCCTCAGGAGAAGGCGGTGCGAGCAGCCAAGACAGCAGAAAGCACCACCACATTGCCCGAATTCGGTGGGCCGCGTTATAATGGTTGATTAACTTTACTCCCTCCTCCCACAGCGCACTGGGTGTTGCCGACTATGCTACGTATGGCCCAAGAAGCTCTTACGTTCGATGACGTATTACTCGTACCCGGCTACTCCGATGTCCTGCCCAAGGACGTCAGCCTCAGGACTCGCCTGACCCGCAACCTCTTCCTCAATATCCCGCTCGTTTCCGCCGCCATGGACACCGTGACCGAAGCCCGCCTGGCCATCGCCATGGCGCAGGAAGGCGGGATCGGTATCATCCACAAGAGCATGACCATCGCGCAGCAGGCCGCCGAGGTGCGCAAGGTCAAGAAGCACGAGAGCGTGATCGTCAAGGATCCGGTGACTGTCGGGCCCAAGGCCAAGCTGGCCGACCTGCTGGCCATGGCCAAGGAATATGGCTTCTCGGGCTTTCCGGTGGTGGAGGGGGAAACCCTGGTCGGCATCGTCACCGAGCGCGACATGCGCTTCCAGCCCAATCACGGCGACAGCGTCGCCGACATCATGACGCCCCGCGAGAAGCTGGTTACCGTGGCCGAAGGCACCGAGCTGGCCGTCATCAAGGGCAAGATGCAGGAGCATCGCGTCGAGAAGATGCTGGTGGTGGATGACGATTTCCGTCTGCGCGGCCTGGTCACCTTCCAGGACATCGAGAAGGCGCGCACTTTCCCGCACGCCGCCAAGGACAGCGACGGCCGCCTGCTGGTCGGCGCTGCCGTGGGCACTGGCCCCGAGACGTCCGATCGTATTGCCGCCCTGGTGGAAGCCGGTGTCGATGCCGTCATCGTCGACACGGCTCATGGCCATTCCAGGGGCGTGATCGAGCGTGTGGCCTGGGTGAAGGAACATTACCCGCAGATTCAGGTGGTCGGTGGCAATATTGCTACCGCGGAGGCGGCCAAGGCGCTGGCCGAGGCGGGCGCCGATGGCGTCAAGGTGGGCATTGGCCCCGGCTCGATCTGCACCACCCGCGTGGTGGCCGGTGTCGGCGTGCCACAGATCACCGCCGTCTCCAATGTGGCCGAGGCGCTCAAGCCTTACGACGTGCCGCTGATCGCCGATGGCGGCGTGCGCTTCTCCGGCGATCTGGCCAAGGCCGTGGCCGCCGGTGCCAGCTGCGTGATGGTGGGTGGCCTGCTGGCCGGCACCGAAGAGGCGCCGGGTGAGGTCGAGCTCTACCAGGGGCGGACCTACAAGGCCTATCGTGGCATGGGCTCCATGGGCGCGATGGCGCAGACCCAGGGCTCCAGCGACCGCTATTTCCAGGACAAGAGCGAAGGTGTCGAGAAACTCGTGCCGGAGGGCATCGAAGGCCGCGTGCCCTACAAGGGCGTGATGGGCGCCATCGTTCACCAGTTGATGGGCGGACTGCGGGCTTCCATGGGCTACACCGGCTGCCGCGACATCGAAGAAATGCGCACCAAGCCGGAGTTCGTGAAGATTACCGGCGCCGGCTTCAACGAGTCCCACGTCCACGACGTGCAGATCACCAAGGAAGCGCCCAACTACCGGGCAGGGTAAGAATCATCTGCGCTCGCTCAGGCAGTGTTGAATCGCGGCTCAACGTGCTCATTTACCAGCATGTAAACTCCGCTGTCTCGCCACGATTCGCCTCGCCTGAGCGTCGCTCGAAAGATTCTCGAGCGAATCGCCCCGTTCAAGGGACACCGTTGTTCAGCGGCGCTGGTGAGGCGCTGTTGCTTATTTAGAGAGCCCCCGATGACCGACATTCATGCCCACAAGATCCTGATCCTCGATTTCGGCTCCCAGTACACTCAGTTGATTGCCCGTCGGGTGCGCGATATCGGGGTCTATTCCGAGATTCGTGCCTTCGACATCACCGAGGAGGAGATCCGCGAGTATGCTCCCAACGGCATCATCCTCGCCGGTGGTCCGGAATCCGTCACCGAGCTGGATTCGCCCCGCGCACCGCAGTGCGTCTTCGAGATGGGCCTGCCGGTGCTGGGTATCTGTTACGGCATGCAGACTATGGCCGAGCAGCTCGGCGGTGGCGTGGAAGGCTCGCAGAAGCGTGAATTCGGCTACGCACAGATTCGTCTCGATGGCGAGAGTCCCCTGTTCGAGGACATCGCCGATCACATCGAAGCCGAGAGCGGCAAGCGTCTGCTCGATGTGTGGATGAGCCACGGCGACAAGGTCGCCCGGGTGCCGGAGGCCTTCAGCGTGATCGCCTCCACCGAGAGCTGCCCGATCGCTGCCATGGCCTGGGAGGAGAAGCGCTTCTATGGCGTGCAGTTCCATCCCGAAGTGACGCATACCCTGCAAGGACAGCGCATCCTCGAGCACTTCGTGCTGGGAATCTGCCAGGCGGAACGCTGGTGGACACCGGCGCAGATCATCGAGGACCAAGTCGCCCGGGTGCGCGAGCAGGTGGGCGATCGTCACGTGCTGCTGGGGCTTTCCGGAGGTGTCGATTCCTCGGTGGTGGCCGCGTTGCTGCACAAGGCCATCGGTGACCAGTTGACCTGCGTGTTCGTCGACAACGGCCTGCTGCGCAAGGACGAAGGCGATCAGGTGATGAAGACCTTTGCCAGCCATAAGGGCGTGCGGGTGATCCGCGTCGACGCCGAGGAGCAGTTCCTGTCGCGTCTGGAAGACGTGCATGACCCCGAGGCCAAGCGCAAGATCATCGGCAATACCTTCATCGACGTCTTCGATGCCGAGGCGGCCAAGATCGAGGGGGTGGAATTCCTCGCCCAGGGCACCATCTATCCGGACGTGATCGAATCCGCCGCCGCCAAGACCGGCAAGGCGCACGTCATCAAGTCCCACCACAACGTGGGCGGCCTGCCCGAGACCATGAAGCTCCAGCTTGTCGAGCCCCTGCGCGAGCTGTTCAAGGACGAGGTACGCAAGCTCGGCGTCGAGCTCGGTCTGCCCTACGACATGGTCTATCGTCATCCCTTCCCGGGGCCGGGCCTCGGTGTGCGCATCCTAGGCGAGGTGAAGAAGGAATACGCCGATATCCTGCGTGAGGCCGACGCCATCTTCATCGAGGAACTGCACAAGGCCGACTGGTACCACAAGACCAGCCAGGCCTTCGCCGTCTTCCTGCCGGTGAAATCCGTCGGTGTGGTCGGCGACGGCCGCCGCTACGAATGGGTCATCGCCCTGCGCGCCGTGGAGACCATCGACTTCATGACCGCCCGTTGGGCCCACCTGCCCTACGAACTGCTGGAAACCGTCTCCAATCGTATCATCAACGAACTGGAAGGCGTTTCCCGCGTCACTTATGACGTGAGCAGCAAACCGCCGGCAACCATCGAGTGGGAGTGATCACACGTTAGGCACTAGCTGGTACAAATTGGCATAAAAGATACTTAAGCCCATGTTCTCATGGGCTTTTTTTATGTTCTATATCAGCCTTTGTCCAGCCATGTGCGGGGACCCCAGGCCACTTTGCCCTCAGAGGTTTCCGCGAATACTGGTCTTACAGATCGTGGGCTTAGGGCATCAAATGGCGCCACAAGTCGAAAACGGTCGACTGGGGGGCTATCGGATGAATTTCTGTTCCTAAGATTTTAAGTTATCTACAGCTTTCGAAAAGATCAGATACATGTTTTATTCTATCTGGTAATGGATCATGGTCTTCTTTTCTGGTATTTTTCATTTCTTAATATTTTTCTTATTTAAAGAAGGTTAAGAGAGGGGTAGAATATAGTGAATAGCGGTCCTCGGTTTTCTATGCCAAAGGCGCTGGAATGGAGGTGTTAATAAAGAACATTCATGGATACACCACATTCTGTGCATTGTTTAGCATATGTCCGATGCAGGGCTGAAATTGATATGCTGTAGGGATTATAAATGAAAAATATCCGCATAATTATTGCTGATGACCATCCTCTGGTTTTGTTGGGGCTGAAGGAAGTCATAAACAGATATGGTGAGGATAAAGTGGAGGTGGTCGGGGAAGCTAATGATCCTGATGAGTTATGGAGGTGTTTGAATGAGAAAGCATGCGATGTCATTGTGACTGATTTTAATATGCCTTCAGGAAAAATGACCGATGGACTGGAGCTGATCTCAAGAATAAGAAGAAACTTCCCTTCAGTAACCATTCTGGTCGTTACCATGGTATATAATTCAAGCATGATCAACGCAATTTTTAAATCCGGAGCCAATGGAGTTTTTGACAAAAGAGAAGAGCTCCCTGTTCTTGTAGGAGCTATAAGAAGTATTAATAATAAAAGCATGACTTTGTATAGCTCAAGGTGGGTAGATAAGTCTGATTCTCATATGACGCAAGCCGACCTTGAGCGCAAGCTTTCAAAAAGGGAGTTAGAAGTCATTCGACTATATGCCTCAGGGCTTTCGGGAAGGGAAATAGCGAAAAAACTTAACAAGAGCGAGAAAACAATAAGCAGGCAAAAAAGAAGTGCGATGGAAAAGCTTGGGGTTGAAAGTGATGTTTATCTGAATCAAACAATTTCTGCGATTGGGCTGATATAAAAGTTTGGCGGGTTATGTTTTTATCTTTTTTCAAAAATACAATTCATATCGTTGTCTTTCTGATTTTTCTATTAGGCTCATCGCAGTCCAGAAGCACGGACCATGAAGATATCCTGAGGGAGTGGAAGGAAAGTCATGGTACGTTAATCGTTGGTCTGGCAGGTCTTGATGAGGAAGATGAAGATACTAGCTCAGGCGATGAAAGAAGTGACTCGACAAGTATAATAAAGGCGATTGCGAAGGAAATTGGTGTTGAAGTTAAATTTATTGTTTATCCAGACGCCGAATCTCTGAATTTGGCTTTGTCCAAGGGGCTGATAGATATAGCGCATCGTGGAAAAGGAAATCCCCATTATAATCCCCTTAGCCGTATTGAAAGGCCGCTTCAATCCCCGGGAGAGAGTCCGTATTGGATATTGAACAGTGAAGCGGACTATCCGATAAGTCGAGAAGGATGGGAATCATTGCGCGTCGCTGTCGTCAATGGGAGCAGAGTCGAGAATTACATAAAAAATAACTTTTCAGAAGTCAAGGTAGTGGAAAGAAATGATTATGGCGACATGATAGAAGCTGTAAGGAAAGGATATGCTGATGCCTTTGTGGGGGATAGATATTTTGTTAACAAGTATCTAAAAAATGGCAACGGTAAGGGGCTCAGGGTCGGGCCGGAAGCTATACCGGAGAATCGTCGATACGCATATTCCCTTTCAGAGAAAGATAAATCATTAAAGGAAGTGGTTGGTGAGGCATGGGCTCATCTATCAGATGACGAAAAATCCCGCCTTCTGACGGAGTGGGTGTCAAGCAGTATGGCAGCAAAAGAAAAAAAGCCCAAGAAACTAATAAAAATAAGCCTCGATGCTAAAGCGTTTCCTTTTACCTGGAAGGATGATGAAGATGGCATTGCCGGTCTCGGTGTCGAGTATTCTCAAAGCATATTTAAACCGGAGTACAACAGGATTCAGTATTATCCGGCAGAAGGTATGGAGAACGCTCTTAACATGCTCTTGGATGGAAAGGTACAGTTGTCTCTAGCAAGTGCTTCTATAGCGAGCAAGGTGCCAGGTCTCATATCCAGCGAACCTCTTATAGATTATCCCGTTGTCATAGTCGGAAAAGTGGATGAAGATCCTGTCAAAGAGCTCCCTGAGTTAAGCGGAAAGATTGTCGTTGGAGATTTGAATAACTCATGGTTTGATGACATGAAAAATAAGATTGATGGTGCTTCTTATATTCAAGAGTCGGATCTACGAAAGGCATACACATTGGTTTGTGACGGGAAGGCCGACTTTGCAGTGGCTAACCTGGCGCTGGCGACTCCCTTGTTGAGTGGAGACTTTTCAGACAAGTTAAAGATAGCGCGGTTGACTCATTGGATGGATGAGCTGGCATTCATAGCGACCGAAAACAATTCTGGACTGATTGATGATATTAATCAATCAATAGAAAACATGTCAGATTATGAAAGGATGAGGGTTGCCAATATCTGGATTGGCTCTCAGCTGTCTGAGAGCAAAGATAATCTGGATAAGTACTTTTACCCCCTTCTGTTGCTTATACTGGTGCTTCTTCCGGCGATCATGGTGTTGGTCATCTCACATATCAGGCTGAAAAAGGAGGTGGAAAGAAGGGTTGTCGTTCAGAAAAGGCTGGATGATGTGGCCAAAAACCTTCCCGCTGTCATCTACAAGCTCAAGGTCTCGAAACAGGAGGTTAGCCTCTTATTAATCATTGGTAACAGTGAGAAGATGTTTGGTATCTCGCCAAGGGATATAGAGCATGATCCAATGCTTCTGCTTAACAGGATTGGCACATATGATATCAAGTGGTTGGTAGGGCGCCTGCTAGTGTCCTCACGTAATTGCTCTCCAATTTACCGAGAGTTTTCCTTCTATGAGAAAGGTGAAAAAAGGTGGGTGGGAACCTTCCTTGAGCCTCGACGTCTGGAAAATGGAGACGTCCATTGGAATGGATACTGGGTGGATATCACAGCACAGCATTACCAGGCCGAAGCGCTATCGAAAGCCAAAAATGAGGCGGAAATGGCCAACAAATCGATGAAAAGCATGTTGGCTATTGTGTCCCATGAGCTAAGAACACCGCTCAGTGTCATCGTCGGGATAATCGACATACTTAGGAAAGGCTCTCCTAGCAGAGAGGAGAGATATTGGATAGAACAGCTGGAGATGACGGCAGAAGGACAGCTCCAGCTCCTGGAAGACATACTGGATTATTTCAAGATAGAAGCAGGACAGCTTCAGATACATCCGGAGAAGATAAATATAAGAGAAATTGTATGCCACTCTGTCAATATAATGTCGGATAATATATATTCAAAAGGGGTCGACTTGAGCCTGGATATAGACAGTAAACTGGCTACCTGTCTGTGGATTGATGGAAGAAGGCTCAGACAGGTTTTGTTTAATCTTATATCCAACTCAGCAAAGTTTACTGAAAGTGGAAGTATTGATATAGAAATTGAAGCAAATGAAATTCATGATGGAATGCAAAGAGTAGAGGTCAAGGTTGTCGATACAGGGATAGGTATCGGCGATTCGGCACAGAAAAAGCTATTTACTCCATTTTCCCAAGCGTATGATCATAGAGTACAAAATGCTGGGGGAACAGGTCTAGGACTCTCCATATGCAAGCAATTGATGGAAGCCATGAATGGCCATATAACCCTTGAAAGTACATTGGATAAAGGAACCACAGTAACGATCGACTTTTCTGCCAAGGTAGTGGAGTCCCGAAACCCTGCACCACTATTGAAAGGAATAGGCATCGCACTTGATGTGAGAAATGGTAAAACCAGGCGTGCTGTAGAAAATGCTTTGTATTATCACGAAGCGACCCTTCTGAAAAATGAAGAGGAAGCGCGGGTGGTGCTTTCTGACAGAATTTCCAGTTCCACGGAGAACAAAATAAGGCTTGTGGAATGCCCTAAAAGTCATTTGATTCACTCTAATGACGTGGCTATTAGCGTATATCCTCTGCAGCATGACGAGCTGTCTCATATCATTCTTGACCATCTGGGGATAAAAGAGTTTGGTCGCTTTGAATATAAGGAGGGAGGAAGCGAATCTATAGGGAAGTTCAAGATATTGGTGGCGGAAGACAATCCTGTCATCCGTAATGTCATCAAGGAGCAACTACAAAACTTGGGACAGTCTGTAGATGTCGTAGATGACGGGGATCAAGCGTGGGCCATGTTGCAAGAGAAAGGCTATAATATCGTTCTTACCGACTGCTACATGCCTGGCATCGATGGTATGGAATTGGCGAGAAGAATACAAGATAACAGTCAGTTTTCCGGCATGAATGTGATCGGAATGACAGCTAATGCACAGAAGGAACATGTGTCCGAATGCTTGGCATATGGAATGAAAAGGGTTTTGATAAAGCCTGTTACTTCCGATAATCTTTTAGAAATACTTTCCTCTTTAAGTTTTAGTGGAATGGAGGGGGAGCTTCTCGCTTCCAGTAGTGAGGAAAGCTTTTACAAGGAGAATGTTTATAGCATTGAGGGGTATTCTCCCGAGCTTGTGGAGAAGTGGATTTCAATGGTCAAGAAAGATAACAAGGAGCTGGAGGATAGCATTGGAGTTTATGATGCCGAGCAGATCGTTAGTAATGTACACCGACAACTTGGTTCATTGCGACTTTTTAACTGTCACGATGCTGTCGAGGCAGGGGCACTACTTGAGGAAAGATGGAGAAGTGATGGGGAATTGAAGGAAACGTTGTTGTCACGATATATAGATTGTATCTGGGATGCTGTTAGAGAAATCGAGGAGCTGGCGAGTAAGAGGTAGTGGCAAATAAGAAAATAACTTTAGCCGATTGGTTAGAAATTTCTTCAGCACTATTATCAATTATGGGAAGCAGTACCTTCTGAGTGGGGCGGTCGCTAGAGTGTTGCACGGACGCCACTCGTTTTCGCCTAGCCCGATAAGCGCTATTCGATATATGAGCTGGGCGCTATAGAACGAAAGGGGTACTGAGATAGGCTCTAGTTCTAATGAACCGATCAGGGAGCGTTCAGGCTAGTGAGGAGCTCACTATATGCGTTTCGAATTGTGAATCTGGCTGAAATACGGAATGGAGTCGTCGTTAGCGATGTGGTGACATATAGAGAATGATTCGAAAGCTCACTGTGCTTCTGGAATTGGTGTTCGTCACGAAGCCTGAAGATTATTACGATATTTCCAGAGTCGAATAACTCAGGTAGCGAAAGCAATACTTATCGGGAAGCTGTAGCCGTATAATTCTCCAGTCTTGTGATCGCTTGCTTTAAGTTTGATGCTTCGAGTCACTAACTAAAATGAGCCAATGGGGAAGTCTTTTTGCAGATAAAAGTGAGTTTGTTATATAATGGGAGAATTGGAAAGGAGGGTGTGTGAACCCTCCCTTTTATACGCTATGATAGACGACTTAAAACTGCAGTGTTGCGGTCAAGGTGTCTGTATAAGTGCCTGCAACTGCAGCTGTGTCGTTAGCATTCAGCTTACCATAGAGAGGAACTTCAACTGCCTGCCCATTGGTAATGTTGAATGTCACAGCCTTATTGATGCCGTATGCTTGAGTGCGGGCATCATCTTGATAGATGTTATAGGTGAGTGTGTCGCCACCAGCAGTGCTGATCTGCCGCTCTGCACCACCCGATGTGCCGCCATCGAGAGCCAGTGTAAAGGAGTTTACACCTCCTGAGCATACAACCGAGATGGCTCCGCCGCTAACCGAACTGGTAACTTCTGCATTAACGGCTTCGCTCCAAATGGGTTGAAGTGTTCCGAAATCCAGGACACCCCAGGATGTTTCGCTACCCCCGCCTTGGCCGCCATCAGTGCTAATTGCGCAGCCTTCCATGACAGTGGCCTTGACCTCAATCTGACCAGTGACAGGCGCTGTTTGTGCATTGGCAAGAGAAACAAATCCCATAGATGCACCAACAACGCTTGCCAACATAACATTCTTTAATTTCATAGTAGTTAGCCTTGCTCTTCAGTATAGGAAGGTGTTCGGTTGAATGTTGGTTTGTACTTTTCGGATTGAAAGTACCTTGCCTAGAATAGGTGAGCCGCTTGCTCGCCTCTATGGGAAAATTCTCATTTTTTAAATCCCTACTGGTTTTTCATTCTGCTCTTGATAAGCTGGATACTCTCACAGAGTATGCAGCATAGCAGGATGACGACTCTCAGGATGAGAACTATCTCATTTTTCTTCTGGGAAATGAGAATTCTGTCGTGGAGATTTTTTGTGTGAAAAGGATATCATGTTGCTGCTTATAGAATGAGGCAACTGAATTTTTCAGCCAAGTGTCTTCGCCATATACGTGAAGGCAAAGATCATGATTAATTCGTATCCTTTTTCTGGTTGAAAATGGAAGTTTTTTGTCTAGAGGGTTGGTCATGAAAACCTCTCACTGCTCTTATGTTACTGGTTTATTGCTTCTGTCGGTTGCCTCCGTGTCCATGGCACAAACACCCAGCTCCAATGAAGCAGTTTTGAATGTCAAAGTGACGATGGAGCTCACTCCCGCATGTGAGTTCTTGGCGGGGGGAGGGGCCGGAAGTGGCGAAGGGAACGTAAATCTTGGAACCATGGACTTCGGCTCTTTTTATCCACAGGATGCCAAGAGAACGACCCAGCTTTCCGGTGGTGAAGCTGGTAATGGAATTAGTGTGAAGTGTGCCACCGGTGTCGATGCCAGTGTGCTACTGCAGAGCTCTTTGAACACGGTCCAAGCAGGGGTGAGTGCTACAAGAGTCATGATGGATGGGGAAGGAAATAGTATAGGTTACGATGTATATAATGAAGTGAGTATGTCGACACCTCTGCAAGATGGCGATGTTATAGCAACTGTCAAGGGAGATGGTGGTGCACAATCAATACCTTTGTACGGTATGGCCAATATTACCCATGACACAGAGGCGGGCGAATATTCAGATACGCTGTATATAACCATCGAGATCTAAAGAGAGCAAAACATGACGAATCGTATGAGGATTTTATGCTCTTGTTGCGTTGCTTGCGTCGGAATATTGGTTACTAACCCTATGTGGGCAGCTCCAACCGCAACCTTTGAGGTATCTGCCGCGATAGTAGAAGGGTGCGTGGTTTCTGGTGGGGGGGCGAACGGAAACTACGGAACGCTGGATTTTGGAACGGCCTCGACCCTTTCAACCGATGAAAAGACAGCTGAGCTGATAAGGAATCAGAGTGTCTCTTTTTATTGCACTGAGGGCGTGACTCTCAACGCTGCTATTGATGGTGGTCAGAATTATGTCAATGGACAGCGGAATATGATAGCCGAAGATGGAAGTGGCAGCCTAATTCCTTACTCTATTTATAGCGATGCCAATATGGCAACCCCCGTCGGGGTGAATGAAAATATCATGATTGTAGCAGAAGATGCTAACCAAATAAGCATACCGCTTTATGGGAAGCTGAAGTTATCAGGGGGCAATCCTGCGGGACGCTATAATGACAACCTAACATTAACCGTTACATGGTGATTGAATCATGGAAAAGATACCATTTCGATTGCAGAGATTTTTGATCGGTGCGGTGCTGGCATTGCTTACAACGAATGCCTTGGCTGCGGCTTCTGTTCAAATATGGCCGATTAACCCGGTAATTCGTTCCGAAGAAAACGCCACTGGGCTATGGCTGGAGAATCGTGGCAACAAAGAGGTTACTCTTCAGGTACGGACGTTTTCATGGGAGCAGGAAGCTGGAGATGTTTATTCGAACCAGAAAAATATTATAGCCAGTCCGCCTGTGTTTACAGTGCCTGCTGGTGAGAAACAGCTTATTAGGCTGACAAAGGTTGGAAGCGTTGAGCCTGGAGTTGAAGATGCTTATCGGGTCATTGTGGATGAAGTTCCTGTAAATAATAAAGATCCCGATAATCAAGGCACACTTTTGAAATTTCAAATGAGGTATTCCATTCCCCTTTTTGTTTATGGGGAGGGGGCGCAACCTTTGAAAGAGGAAGGTGAAGATTCCTCTGGCTTTTTGGAAGATGGTCTTAGCTGGAGAATTGTCGACAATATGCTGGAGATCAGTAACTCGTCGAATCACCATGTGCGGCTTACTGCAGCCAGCATAGTTAACGGTAGTCATGAGGTTTCTCAGGGGAATGAGTTGTTGGGGTATGTGCTTGCCAACTCCTCGAATCGTTGGCCTTTGCCTGATGGGTTGAACAATCAGTCTTCGCTTAAGGTTCAGGTGAACGGTGGGGACGCCGTTATTATTAACAAGGGCTAAGACTATATTCTGAAAAAGGGGATTCAGGGTGTGTGAAGATAAAAATTGGCCATTCTTGTTTCAGAATAAAAATGGCTTTTTGGTTCGGGCAAGGGGGGCGGCGTTGGTTGCCGGCGTTGCCCTTTTTTCCGCAGAACATAATGTGGTCTGGGCCGAAGGCTTTCGTACCATTCCTGATATCCCTTCAGAGAGCAATAGCCAAAGTCAATCGGACCTGGCGGCCTCTCAGGAGGTCGAGCTGTATCTAGAAATTATTGTGAATGGACGCAGTACGGGCACGATTTACCGAACTATACGAAAAGGCGATGACTTCTTCCTGGATAAGTCGTTCCTGGTTGAGCATGACATTCGTGTTCCCAATGATGCCCCCATGCGTGTCAACGTATCTCAGCTGACAGACGTGGAGGTCGAGTATCAAGAGAGAGAGCAGAAACTGGAAATCACGGTGCCTTCCGAATGGCTTCCCGAGCAGAGTTTGAATCTGGCGGATGGCCGAAACTACACGGAAGCCAAGGTCGGTACGGGTCTGCTTTTTAACTATGACTCTTATACGACGCGGACCGATATCGGAACCAATACTTCTCTGTGGAATGAGATTAGGTTCTTTAGTCCTGCTGGAACCTTCTCCACAACCTCAGTTTATCAGGATTACATTTCTGGGGGAGATGAGATCGTTGGGCAGGATAATTTCATTCGCTATGATACTTCATGGGAGTACTCCGACCAGCACTCCATGAGGAAGTATCAAGCCGGCGATTTCGTTTCCGGCTCCCTGCCCTGGAGTAACAGTGTTCGTGCGGGAGGGGTACAGGTCTCGCGCGATTTTGGCGTGCGTCCTGACCTGGTGACGTACCCGCTTCCCGAGTTCAGCGGATCGGCGGCGGTGCCCTCTACCGTTGACTTGTTCATTAACGGTAACCGTTCCGGGCAAACTGATGTCAATCCCGGTCCTTTTACTCTGACGGATATTCCATATATCAACGGTGCGGGGCAAGCAGTTGTCGTCACGCGCGATGCCTTGGGTCGGGAGGTGTCGACCACCGTACCCTTTTACGTCACGAGTGATTTGTTGAGACAAGGGCTTTCGGACTACTCCTTTGGAATCGGTCAGATCCGGGAGGACTACGGCACCAAGGATTTTTCTTATGGCTCGACAGTGGCGAACGGTATCTTTCGCTATGGTGTGACAAATGATTTTACCCTGGAAAGCCATCTTGAGGGGGCGAGTGGGCTGCAGCTATATGGTCTCGGGGGTGTCTACCAGCTAGGCATGCTGGGGACGTTGAATACTGCCTATAGCTATAGCAACGATAATGACGAGTCTCAAAGTGGCAGTCAGTACAATGTCGGCTACCAGTACTCTGCTGGAGCTTATAATTTTGGTTTGCAGTACACGGATCGAGATTCGGGGTATACGGATCTTTCCTCGTACAAATCTGGCTATCGGTTGAGCGATCAGTCTTTGCAGGCCAATGCCAGTATGTCCTTCGATAAAATCGGCACGCTGGGAGCGGGATACTTTGACATCAAGAGCTTCGAGGGTGACAGAACCAAGCTGTTAAACCTCTCGTGGAGTAAATCTCTATGGTCAAACGTCAGTGCCTTTTTCTCGGCGAATAAGGACATGGGCGATGATGGTGGCTGGACAACAATGGCACAGGTCAGTGTGCCGATTGGTACGGCCGGAAGCGTCAGCGCGACGACGAATCATCCCGATAAAGGTACGGCGTCACAAATCGTGCGCTATTCTCATAGCGTGCCCAGTGATGGTGGCGTAGGGGTCAATGTGGCCTATACCAACAACGAAGGCAATGATGGCTACTACCAGGCCGATGCTACCTATCGCTCACGCTATGCCCAATTGCGCGGCGGCATCTATGGCTATGAAGGGGGAGAGGACACCAAGTGGCTCGATGCCTCTGGCTCGGTCGTCGTAATGGGCGACAATGCCTATCTCGCCAACAAGATCACGGATGCCTTTGCTGTCGTGGATGCTTCCGGCTACGAAGGCATTCCTGTTAGCTATGAAAACCGGCTGATCGGAGAAACGGATGCCTCCGGTACCGTGCTCGTCCCCTGGGCGACCGGCTATTACGATGCGAAATACACCATTGATCCGATGAATCTGCCCTCGAGTACTGAAGTATCGACCGTGGAGCAGCGCGTCGCCATCAAGAGCCGTACGGGCTATAAGGTCGACTTCGGTATTAAATCGATTCGTTCCGCGGCCGTTACCTTGCAGGACAGTCAAGGCCAGTCTATCGCACTGGGTTCTGTCGCCACGATCAACGACACAACAACGGCGCCTGTCGGCTGGGATGGCGTGATCTACGCGAAGGATCTCCAAAAGCAAAATTCCCTGCTGGTGGAAAAGGCGGATGGCGGTAGTTGTCATGCATCTTTCGAGATGAAGGAAGTTTCCGAGCAAATCGCAAACATTGGCCCTCTGGTATGCCAGTAGAACTTGGGAGGCAGGAATCATGCGTCAGATCATATTGATATTTGCCGCGCTCTGCGGCTGGACCTGGAGTTGCAATATCTGGGCTGATTGTAATGTAACTGTAGGAGATGCAGGTTTTGGTAGTCCTACTTCTAAAATTGTCCGAGAGCAACCAGTAACAACAAGTGGTGCGGGCGGAATAGTATGTGGAGGAAATCTTGGGTTTATTAGTAACCGCTGGATATTCTCGAAATCAGAGTCAGCAGGCCCTTTTGAATTGGTAAATCAAGCATATCCTTCTGAAAAAATCGGTTTTGAGGTCTATACAGATGCAGGCTATACGCTACCTTTGACAACACAAGTACAAGAGTTCTCTGATTTTTCAGTTATTGACTTTGGTGGTGCTAAAGAAGGCATTCCTCTCTATTTGAGAACGATCCCTGGGTCGAATGTTCGAGCTGGTCGATACGTGGGAAGTATTCCCGTACGATGGTATTGGCAGGTATGTCAAGGACTTGGTGTTGGCCAAATATGTTTGGGTTGGAATACCAGTCCTGGGCTTGTGACAAATTGTATTCTGGGGATTTGTTACAAACCAGAAGAGCTTGGTCAAGGGGCGGTAGGAACTATAAACGTTGAGCTTTATGTTACGAAAGATTGCCAGATTAATGCGCCGAATATCGACTTTGGCTCGGCGCCTTTGGTGGGTGAGTTTGATCCCGTCCAACAACGCATTGAAGTACAGTGTGCCAAGGGGGAAGCCTATTCGGTGGGGTTGAGCGATGGCAATCATCCTGTCGATGGTGTTCGGAGCATGCAAAAAATAGATGGTACTCAAGCCATCAAGTACGAGATCTATAAAGGAAACGGCACCACAGGGGAGCGCTGGGGGAATACCGGCAGCGAACGCTTCGACAGTGCCGATGCCAGTGTAAATCCGGGGGAGGCCGATGGGCTGAACTCTCAGGCGTATCGTTATACCGCCAAGATACTGGAAGATCAGAGTACCCCTTCGGGCGGCATTTACCAGGATAGCGTGGTTGTCGATGTCGCCTACTAAACCTCTCGAGGAGTCGGTAGGCCGTAAGGCCTATCGGCCTCTTCTCTCTATGACGTTCATTATCCTGTTGACGGTTTCGGCCTCCGTTTGGGGCCAGTCGACTGCGGGCAGCAATAGCCTGTATCAATCGCGTCAGCAGGATCTGCTCGAGCATCAACGCCATCAGTTACAGCAGATAGAAAAATCAAGATCCTTCACGACCGAGAAAAGGGAGGAGGAAAAGAGTGAAACGCCATCTGAGGGTCAGGCCGATGCGGCAAGGTGCATTCCTGTTGAAAGGGTCGAGATATCCGGCAATGTTGCATTGACACGCCAGGAGTTGCGAGACGGTATCGGTCACTATGAACACCGCTGCTTGACGTTCTCCGAGTTGAATGAGGTGCGCCGAGATCTGACCCTTCGATACATCGATGAAGGGTTCTTGACCACCAAGGTCTATTTTGGGGAGCAACAACTGTCTCCGCGTCGCTGGAATACCTTGAGGCTGACGGTGGTCGAGGGAAAAATCGAAAAAGTCTCCTCCGACATTCTGTCGGATTCCGAACTATGGATGCTTCTTCCCGAACGGCGCCATGCCTTGAACATTCGTGACCTGGAGCAATTGCAGGATCAGGTTTCCAGGTTGGATAGCGTCAGCACCTCCGTCGATATTGCCCCGGGGAACGCTCTGGGCACGAGTCGCATTGATGTCAAGGGAACGAGAGACTTTCCCCTTGAGCTTGGCATTGAGTATGACAATTCTGGACAAGTGTCTACCGGGCGTCATCGAGCTGTCTGGGATCTATCCTACGACAGTCCGCTGGGGCTGGCGGATAAACTGTCTCTGTCCGGAGAGAAGTCGCTGGATGGCGTGAACGACCAGGGGGAACTGACGCAGGTCGGTGGCCGTTACAGCATTCCATTTGGGTGGTGGCTGTTCTCTTACACCTATCAAGAGCAGGAGGCGAGGGTGCCCCTGCGCCTGGCCGATGTGCTGGCATTTGATAACACGGGGAAAAGTACCTTTCAGCAGCTTCGACTCGAGCGCGTTGTGCAGCGTGACGGTAATGGCAAAACCTCCGTCATGGGCGGGGTCAACAAAATCGAGTCCGAGAACTTCATTGAAAACATCAAGCTGGACTTGTCGAGCTTTGATCTGAGCGAGGCGCTGCTTGGCCTTTCCCGCAGTGGGTATCTTGGCAATGGGACCTATTACGGCAGTCTGAATTGGGCCAAGAGCATCAATGCGCTGGGGGCCGATCATGATAACGCTGAAGCGTTGGGCGATGTGCGGCTATCGTATGATCGGTTCAATCTGGCGGGAAGTCTTCTGTATCCCTGGTTCATCGACAAGAACGCTTATATTACCTATGAAACATTGCTGGTTGCCCAGTATTCGGACGATGTCTTGCCAAGCCCCGTCAAGTTCAGTGCCGGCGGGAGCGCATCGGTTCGTGGGTTCAGAGATCAACTGACCAGCAGCAGTACAGGGGTTTATTCAAGAAACCAGGTGTCACTGGTGCATCGTTTTCATGCCGTTGACGGCTGGGAGAGCCTGGTCGATAGCGCCTATGTCGGACTGGGGTATGACATCGGGCATGCCAAGGGAGAGCTCTATAACGATACTTACTCGGGGAGGCTCTCCTCGGCATCTTCAACGCTGGGACTGAAAGGAGGAAATCTCTCACTGGAAATCACTTACGCGAAATCATTGATCCATCCTGAGGGCTTCAGGGATGAAGACCCTCTGTATTTCAACCTTCGTTATGACATCTGAATAGAGACTGGCTATGAAAACCTTAGGTTCACTGTTGCTGGTGGGAGCAGGCGTTGCCCTGTCGTCAAGCGCGCTGGCGGCCGGCATCACCATTAACCCCGCGCAATCCGGCACTTCCGTCTCACTGACTGAGAGCGGTACCACTCTTGTCGATATCGTGGCGCCTGATGCCAACGGCATTTCCCACAATACGTATACCGACTTTAATGTTGGCCCCAATGGCGTGGTGCTGAACAACTCGACGGTCAGGACTCAGACGGAACTGGCGGGGGCCATCGCGGGCAACGCCAATCTCGGTGGCCATGCCGCAAGCGTCATCCTGAATGAGGTGGTAGGCGCGAATGCCAGTCAGCTGGGGGGGGCGCTGGAACTAGCCGGCGCCGATGCCAAGGTCATTCTGGCTAACCCTAATGGAATCGCCTGCAATGGGTGCCAATTTAGGCATATTGATCAGCTCGATCTGGTGGCGGGCGCGCCGGACACCTTCAATGGCGAACTCAAGGGGTACCGGATCGATGACGGCAAAATCACCGTTGCTGGGGGCGAGCGGCTGGATGCCTCTGCTACCGATGAGCTCAATCTTATGGCGAATGCTATCCTCGTGGAGGGGGGGATAGAAGGCAATAACGTCAATCTAGTGGCCAACAGAGGGCATTTGCGTCCGGACGGTACTATACGTTCCTCGGATAGTTCAGGGTATTTCCCAAAAGTGGCTATTTCGGTGGAAGAGCTAGGTGGAGTTCGTGCATCTAACATTCGTTTGGTATCGGGGAACTATGGAGGCGTTGGAGTAAATATAGCTGGCTATGTAGATTCCAATTCCGGGAGTGATTCTCAAGGGAATATCAGAATCGACTCCTATGGTGATATCAATATCGATGGAGGAGGAGTGTTGTATGCAGCTGATAAATTAGAGTTGACTACTGACCATAGCCTCTATAATCGTGGGCGTGTGCAGGCGGGTAACGCAACGTATGCTCATGCCAAAGACTCGATAGACAATGCTAGTGGAGTAATTGGCTCTCAGAATACAATAGATCTTTCTGCTAACCATATCTATAATGTTGGTGGCCATATTCAGTCTTATGGCTCCATTTCTCTTGAGGATAAATCCTGGTTCGGTGTGAACAATACATTCGGAACCATCAAGGCTGCTAAGTCTATTGAGGGTGATGTTCCTGGATGGTTTTTTAATATTGGTGGCACAGTTGAGTCAGGTATTTAATGTTTAGGAGCATAATGTTAATGAAAAAGAAATTTCGCTTTACGTGGTCTGCTGTCGCGGGTCTATCGTCTCTTGTCACTCCCCTGGCGGCCTTGGCGGGAGGCATTGCGACTGTCCCGAATGCCGGGGTGGACGTTTCCCATCAGCCTTCCGGCGTTGATGTCATCAACATCGCCACGCCGGATAAGAACGGGCTGTCTCACAACAAATATACGGACTTCAATGTTTCTCATTCCGGAGTCGTTCTCAATAACTCCTCTACAGGAGGGGCGTCTAGCCTGTTGGGTAGCGATATCGCCGGGAATGCCAACCTCGCCAAGGGAAGCGCCTCCGTCATCCTGAATGAGGTAGTGGGATCGGCGGGCTCTTCGCTGAACGGGGCTGTCGAATTGGTAGGGCAGGATGCGCACGTCATTATCGCCAATCCCAATGGCGTTTCCTGCAACGGCTGCTCGTTCAGCAATGTGAACCAAGCGACTCTGGTAGCGGGGGAATCGCGTATTTCTCAGGATACGCTGGACGGTTTCGCGGTCTCCGGTATCCTCGAGGTGGGCGAAAAAGGGCTGGATGCCTCCGGTACATCCGCCTTGACCCTGGCGGCCAACCAACTGTTCATCGATGGCATCGTCACCGGCCAGAACGTTGCCGCCTTGGCGGGCCATGGTTTCATGTCCGCGGGCACGGCTGCCATTGATGCAGGCAGCAGTGCCGTGCACCCCGACGTCGCGATCGACGTTGCGGCATTGGGCGGTATTCGTGCCAACAATATCCGTATCCTGTCGACCGATAACCAGGTGGGCGTTGGTGTGAACGTCGATGGCGATATCATGGCGAACAATGGTTTGAATATTGATGCCTATGGCAATGTGGTCGTGGACGGCTTTGTGCATAGTGGTGGCGATCAGATCGTCCATGCCCGGAACCTGAATAATACGGGGACCATCAAGTCAGACGCGAAGATGCAGATCATCACGACTCAGGATGTCAACAATAACCATGGCACGATTGCCAGTACTGATGACATGAGCATGACGGTTCATCACTTGAACAATGACCATGGTCGTATCGCCACGGCCGGTGATCTGAGCCTTGATGACAATTCCTGGTTCGGTCCCACCAACTTCTGGGGCAGTATCGAGACGGGCGGCACTTTTGAGGGCGACCGCCCAGGCTGGCTCCTGGGGATTGGAGGTAGCCTCAAGGAAGGGACTGGGGCTATCTGATCCTCTTCATTGCAGGGGGCGGAGGCATTCGCGGCGACGATTCCCCGCGGCTAGCAGGGGATGATCTCTAGGGCAGGACCGACGAGCCGTCTGCGCATGCTGAGTGCCGCGCTATAGCCGCCATCCTTGTTTCTACCGGGTCTGTCAGGCCTTCCGCTCGGGGAGAGTCAGCCCCCATCATTTCCATGACGAGGCGTGCTCCCATTGCACGAAAGGCGCCGTGGGCCTATGGTTCGCGGCGCCTGTTCATTTCTGAGGAGCCCCCATGTCCACGCCTTTGACATCCTTGTGGCGCGGCTATCGCGATACGTCGCTGATACTGCGGGTCACCCTTGCCCTGATTCTGGGTGCCGTGGTCGGCCTGGTAGGTGGCCCGGCTGTCGGCGAGGCGCTGGCGCCGCTGGGCGAGCTGCTGATGCGGCTGTTGACGTTCATCATCCTGCCGATCGTGCTGTTCACCTTAATGGCCGGCATCAATCAGGGGCGAGCCGGTAGTCTGGGGCGCATCGGTCGCAAGGTGTTCCTTTATTACATGGCCACCTCGGCGCTGGCGATCATTGTCGGGCTGAGCGTTGCGACCCTGTTGTCGCCGGGCGAGGGGATGTCGCTGGAGGGGGCCGAGTCGGTGTCGGTGCCCGAGAACCCAGGCATCCTGTCGGTCGTGCTCGGCATCGTGCCGACCAATATCATCGAGGCCTTCGCCGAGCAGGACCTGCTTGGCATCATCTTCACCGCCATGGTCTTCGGCCTCGCCGTGGCCCGTCTGCGACAGTCCGATAGCCGCAGCGAGCTGGGCGAGCGACTGGCGGGGCTGATCGAGGCGCTCAACGCTGTGACCCTCAAGGTGATGAGTGGCATCCTGCATGTGGTGCCGATCGGGGTGTTCGCCATCGTGGCGGGTACCGTGGCCGAGCGGGGTATCGACACGCTGCTGTCGCTCGGTGACATGGTCGTGGTGCTCTACGTGGCGCTGGCCGTTCACTTGCTGGTCTATCTCGGTTTGTTGAAGGGCTTCGGCGTGCCGTTGGGTGCTTTCTTCCGTGAGGCACGCACGCCCATGGCCACGGCCTTTGCCACTCAGAGCAGCTCCGGTACGCTGCCGTTGACCCTCGAGGCCGCGCGTCGGCTGGGGCTTTCCCGGACCCTCTATGGCTTCAGTCTGCCGCTGGGGGCAACACTCAACATGGACGGGGCAGCGATCCGCATTGCCATCTCGGCGGTGTTTGCCGCCAATGTGGCGGGCGCATCACTGGACCTTGCCAGCATGCTGCAGATCGTGGTGGTCGGCACCTTGATCTCGGTGGGTACCGCCGGGGTGCCCGGTGCCGGCATCGTGATGATCGCCACGGTGTTCTCCCAGGTGGGCCTGCCCATCCAGGCCGTGGCGTTGCTCACCGCCATCGATGCCTTGGTCGGCATGGGTTGTACGGCGCTAAACGTGACGGGTGACCTGGTTGGCACCGCGCTGATCGGTCGCAGCGAGAACGAGCGCATCGGCACGTCGGAGAGCGCGGAGACCGATGCGACCTGCAAATCCTGAAGGTCAGACACGATCCATTCGGTCCATGGGCGCTGATCCGCCTCTTGACACTCAGCGTGGAGCAGACGAGTGGCGGTGGCGTGTTGCGAGGGGTCGAAAGGTAACCTTTAACAG
Organism: Halomonas caseinilytica; assembly: GCF_001662305.1. GTDB lineage: Bacteria > Pseudomonadota > Gammaproteobacteria > Pseudomonadales > Halomonadaceae > Halomonas > Halomonas caseinilytica. The sequence continues at coordinate 196,996 of NZ_BDEP01000002.1, read as the reverse complement.
GCTATCTTTTCCCTGTCAGAGGTGAGCGGCGATGCATGGCGAGTGCATCGTCGCGCCCGCAACGCACTCGTACAGGAATTCCCATGAGCCAAGATACCGAGTACACCCCGCCGAAGGTCTGGACCTGGCGCCAGGAGAGTGGCGGCCAGTTCGCCAGCATCAATCGCCCGATTGCCGGGCCTACGCATGACAAGACGCTGCCGGTCGGCGAGCATCCGTTCCAGCTCTATTCGATGGCCACGCCCAATGGCGTCAAGGTCACGGTGATGTTCGAGGAACTGCTGGCGAAAGGCCATGCGGGGGCGGAATATGATGCCTGGCTGATCAAGATCGGCGACGGTGATCAGTTCGGCAGCGGCTTCGTCGACGTCAATCCGAACTCCAAGATTCCGGCGCTGATGGACCACGGCACCGAGCAGCCGACCCGGGTCTTCGAGTCGGGCGCAATTCTGCTTTATCTGGCAGAAAAGTTCGGCGACTTCCTGCCCAAAGACCCCATGGCGAGGACCGAGGCACTCAACTGGCTGTTCTGGCAGATGGGCAGCGCGCCCTTCCTGGGCGGCGGTTTCGGTCACTTCTACGCTTATGCGCCGGTGAAGCTCGAGTACCCCATCGACCGTTACGCCATGGAGACCAAGCGCCAGCTCGATGTGCTCGATCGCCATCTGGCGGAGAACCGCTACCTGGCCGGCGATGAGTACAGCATCGCCGACATGGCCAACTGGGCCTGGTACGGCCAGCTGGTGCTGGGGCGTCTCTACGATGCTGCCGAGTTCCTGCAGGTGCATACCTACGAGAACGTGGTGCGCTGGGCACAGGAGATCGATGCGCGTCCGGCGGTGCAGCGAGGGCGCATGGTCAACCGGACCTTCGGTGAGCCGGAGCTGCAGCTTCACGAGCGCCACGACGCCAGCGACTTCGAGCACAAGACGCAGGACGTTATAAACTCTTGATCCGCCGGATCTGACCTGGCGAGCGCCGTGGGCCCGAGGCCGGCGGCGCCTGTGTAACGGGCACGCGGCCACAACGAAACGGGGCCCGCATGTGCGGGCCCCGTTCAACGAACCGCGAGGGTTCGCGTGCTCTCGTGATCTTTGGGATCAGCCGAGAGACTTGATGTTAGAGGCCTGAAGGCCTTTCTTGCCCTGGGTCACGTCGAAGGAGACGCTTTGACCTTCCTGCAGGGACTTGAAGCCTTCAGCCTGAATTTCGGAGAAGTGGGCAAACACGTCGTCGCTGCCGTCGGCAGGAGAAATGAAGCCGAAACCCTTGGAATCGTTGAACCACTTGACGGTACCAGTCGTCATTTGAAAATCCTCTCGCGCTAAGCGCCTTGTAAAGTTTCTGGTATTACCCAGGATCAGTAGCGGGTACAACAAGAAATACAATTACAGGCGGTCGAAAAGGATCGAATGCTTCTGGAACCATGCTGCTTGCTTACCAACTGACGCCACAGTGTCACGCTGTCTCGCTCAGGTCAAAGACTTTCGCATACTATTTTTCTGGTGGTATTGAGTTGGTAGGGCACGGGCTAGCCCCCGATGATGAGGCGCTCGTCGGTGATGTGGCCGATGGCGCCATAGCGCCAGGGGCGGTTGTGCAGGCCGTGGCCGCTCGGCAGGCCGGTGTAGAGCGGCAGCCCGAGCGGGGTCAGGGTCTCGGCGACGATGGCTTCCAGCGGCGTGTCGCCATAGGGCCGGCAGCCCTCGAAGGTGCCTAGGCACACCGCGGCGGCCCGGTCCAGGGCTCCGCCGTGCACCAGCTGCCACAGCGCACGTTCCAGGCGGTAATAGGGCTCGCCCACGTCCTCGAGGATCACCAGCGAACCGGGTGGGGGGCGAAAGCCCGCCGGGGTGCCGATCAGGCTGGCGAGCGTGGCAAGATTGCCGCCTACGACAGGCCCTTCCAGGGTGGCAGGAGCATCCGCGTAGGGTGCTAGGGGGTAGTCGAGAGGTGTCGGCCCCTGAATCAGCGCCAGGGTCTCCTCGAACTGGCGTCGCACGATGTCCCGTTTGTCGGCCTCGCCCTCGAGCACGCCGACGGCGGCCTTGGCCACTGGGCCGTGGATGGCCGGCACGCCGTGGCGGTGGCCGTGATCGAGCAGCACCGTCACATCGGAATAGCCGATCAGCGGCTTGTTCGAACGCGCGAGTCGCGACCAGTCGATGCCGTCGACCAGTTGGGCGGCGCCGTAGCCTCCGCGCACTGCCCATACCGCTTGGGTCTCGGGAGCGTCGAAGGCGGCGTGCAGCTGGGCCAGGCGATGTTCGCGGCTGCCGGCGAGGTAGCGCTTCGGTGTCTGCAGCGGCTCATCGTAGTGGACGTCGGCGCCCAGTGCCTCCAGGCCGCGAATGCCGGCATCGATGGCCTCGGGGGCGGTGTAAGACGACGGGGCGATGAGGCTGACGGCGAGCGGCATGAAGACTCCTCGTGGGGCGAAGGGCACAGCCCGGTATTGTCGGCGGGATGCGGTCGGCTGTCACGGGGCGGTGTGTCGTGGTCAGGGGCGGGGTGGATGGTGAAGGCCTGCTCGAAGCGCTTTGCCGTGGCATCGCGCATGATGCCCTCGCGGCGAGCCGCCTCAGGTCAGATGTACCGCGCGCAGCGTGCTCGTCAGGCGCTCCAGGAGTGTGCCGCTGTGTCGCCAGAAGTGCCAGTAGAGGGGAACCTCCAGGGCGTGGCCGGGGGCGAGGCTGATCAACTCGCCCCGCTCGACCGGCTCTCGAACCTGCATCATCGGCATCATGCCATAGCCCATCCCGGCACTGGCCAGGCGCACGAAGCCTTCCGATTCCGGGCAGAGATGGTAGGGGAAGGGGCCGTGATAGCCGAACCGGGCGAGGAAACGATGCTGCAACTGATCGTGGGGGCCATAGACGATGGCGGGCGCGCGGCGAAAGGCGCTTTCGGTCGGGCCGTCAGGGAAATATCGCGCGATATAGCGCGGCGTGGCCATCGGGTGGTAGGCCATCGTGCCCAGCGGTACGCAGCGTGCGCCGGCGATCGGCTGGTCGCTGGCGCACAGGCAGGCGGCCACGTCGCCATCTCGTAGTCGCTTGAGCCCCACGTCCTGGTCCTCGATCACCAGATCCAGCAGCACGTCCTCGCGCTGGCAGAAGTCGCTGACCGCCGATGCCCACCAGGTCACCAGGCTGTCGGCATTCACGGCGATTCTCAGGCGTGGCGAGGCGACCTCGAGAGTTGGCAGGGCATGGCCCAGCTCGCGCTCCAGCAGGCACACCCGCTGATAGTGATTGAGCAGACGTTGGCCGGCCGGGGTCGCTGCCAGATGTGGATGACGCACCAGCACGGGCTGGCCGAGCCGTACCTCGAGAGCCTTGATGCGTTGCGAAATTGCCGACTGCGTTAACCCCAGCACGTCCCCGGCACGTTCGAAGCCGCCGACTTCCAGAACAGTGGCCAGGGCTTCGAGCAGTTTGTAGTCGAGCATAAGCAAAACTAATGCGTTATTAGCAGAATGATTTTTTAGTATAACAGCATGTCGTTAATCTGGCGGAGTGATGGCAAGCCAGAGAAGGACGATGTCGATGTTAGAGAGTTATCTGACCGGGTTGTTGGTGAGCGGAGGTATCATCATCGCCATCGGTGCCCAGAACGCTTATGTCCTGGGGTTGGCTGTGCGCCGCGAGTATCACTGGTGGTCGGCTGGGCTGTGCATGAGCACGGATCTGTTGCTGGTGACCGCCGGCATGTTCGGAGTCAGCGGGCTTCTGCTGGCAGTCCCCGAGGCCCTGGCGATAATGCGCTGGCTGGGAGTGGCTTTTCTGGCCTGGCTGGCGTTGCAGGGGATGTATCGCGCCGCCACGGGTCGCCACGGGCTGGAGCGTGCCGAGGCCGAGAGGCGCGGGCTGGTCCATGTGCTGCTGGCTACCCTGGCGGTTACGGTGCTCAACCCCCAAGTCTACCTGGACACGTTGCTGCTGATTCCTTCGGTGGGAGCGCAGCAGGAAAGTGCGGTTGCCTTCGTGGTCGGTGCCGGTAGCGCCTCGGTGGCATGGTTCAGCTTGCTGGCCTGGGGGGGAGCCCTGCTGTCGTCCTGGTTGTCACGGCCTCTGGCCTGGCGCCTGATCGATGGTGGCATTGGCGTGATGATGGCCGTCATCGCCTTGCAATTGGCAGGCGAGGGACTGGGGGTGTATCAATAAAGACTTATTCATTTGAGGGAGACTGCTACACTGGGAGTGCTCTGAAGCATTTGCCCCGAAGACACTCGTGCTCTGTTCATGTGCGGCATCGATGCGCATGACGAGCTCGATCGACAGGAGGAGGTTTCGTCATGTCGCGCGTGATATCTCTGCTCGCTACCGCATTTTTCGGCAGTGCCTTGCTGGCTGCACCGGCAATGGCCGACGTCGAGGCCGCGGCGCCACCGGAAGATGCCAATGTGTATTTCATCTCGCCGCAGGATGGCGCCACCGTGTCGAGTCCCGTGACCGTGCGCATGGGGCTCGAGGGCATGGGCGTCGCGCCGGCGGGCATCGAGGTCGAGAATACCGGCCATCATCACCTCTTGATCGACAAGCCGCTGGATGACGTGGATCTCGCCTCGCCGCTCCCTGCCACTGATCAGACACTGCACTTCGGTGGCGGTCAGACCCAGACCACGCTCGACCTCCCGCCGGGCGAGCACACCCTGCAATTGCTGTTCATGGACTATCGCCATATCAGTTTCGATCCGGCGGTGCATTCGGAGTCCATCACCATTACCGTCGAGTGAGCGTCACCGCCGAGTGAGCGTCTGGCGGTCGATCCGCGAAGGTGCGGTTGGCACGAACCTTTGCCCGTGATGCTGTCCAAGGAACATGTCTTGTCACTACTAGGATGATTGACCATGAAACGGATGTTTCTTTTTTTCTATTTTCTGCTGGCTGCCGCAGTTCTGGTCGGTTGTGCTGCCGTGGAGCGCTCGGGGAACGAGAAGGCCGAGGCAGCGCTGGGCGAGTTGCCGGCCAGTTTCCGGGGGACGCTGCCATGCGCCGACTGCCCCGGCATTCGCTATCATCTGTCGCTGTTCGAGGATGGTGTCTATACCCTGGAGACGGTCTATCTGGGCAGTGACGAGGCCAACCGTTTCCACGAGAAGGGCGAGTGGTCGCTGGATGGTGCCGGCAAGACGCTCACCCTGACGGACGACGAGGGCGCTCGACTGTGGCGCGTGCGGGATGCTGCCACCCTGGAAGCCCTGGATCTTGAAGGCAACGAGATCGAATCTTCCCTGAACTATACCCTGAAGCGTACCGATGGCTTTGTCACCGAGACGCTGGAGAACAGCTACTGGAGGCTTACCGAGTTGCGGGGCGAGCCCATCGAGACGACACAAGGGCAGCGCGAGGCGCATCTGGTGCTGCATCCCGAAGAGCAAAGGGTGGCCGGGGCCACGGGCTGCAACCAGCTTTCGGGCCGTTACCAGCTGGAAGATGACCAATTGAGCTTCGGTCCTCTGGCGACCACGCGCATGGCCTGCATGAACGAGGCGAATGTGGAGTCGCGCTTCCTGGCGGCCCTGGAGGAAACCACGTCTTATCGAGTGCTGGCCGACAGGCTGGAACTCTACAACGACGAAGGCGAACTGCTGGCGCAGTTCGTGGTGCAACACCTCACGTAAACGCTACCGTCGACCCTGATCCGGCCGGCCCCTGGGGCCGGCCTTTTTTGCGCTGGCGTTCTGCGAGGCGCTCAAGGCAACTCGCCACTGTGATAGACGTTCTGCACGTCATCCAGGTCGTCGAGCATGTCGAGCAGCTTTTCGAACAGGGCGACATCATCGCCTTCCACCGGTGTGGTGGTCTGGGGTACGAACTGGATCTCGTCGATTTCGAATTCCAGCTCGCCGAAGGCGTCGAGCAAGGCCTGCTTGGCCTTGGCATATTCGGTGTGAGGGGCGAAGACGGTGATATGTCCCGCTTCGTTCTCGATGTCGGTGACATCGACATCGGCTTCCATCAGCGCTTCAAGGGTCGCTTCCTCGTCCTCGCCATCGAAGGCGAGAATCGCGCAGTGGTCGAACATGTGGCTGACGCTGCCAGGGGTGCCGAGCTTGCCCTTGCACTTGGTGAAGCAGGTGCGAACATCGCCGATGGTGCGGTTGGGGTTATCGGTCAGACACTCGACGATGACCATGGCATTGCCCGGACCGAAGCCCTCGTAACGTGCCGGAGAGTAGTCTTCGCCACCGCCGCCTCTGGCCTTGTCCAGAGCCTTGTCGATGACATGTGCGGGCACCTGGGCTTTCTTGGCGCGCTCGATCAGTCCCCTCAGCGCGAGGTTGGCATGAGGGTCGCTGCCTCCCTGCTTGGCGCATACATAGAGTTCGCGCCCATATTTGCCGTATACCTTGGCCTTGGCATCCGACGTCTTGGCCATGGATTCCTTGCGGTTCTGGAAGGCCCTGCCCATTGCGTTGTCCTGTTGCCGCTAATGTTGTGCAGGATTCTACGAAACCGCAGGAGGTGGGAACAGTCTTATTTCGGCTTCCCGGAACGACTGCCTACACTGGTATGGCGTGCGTATCGAGCCGCGCGGGCATTCATGCCAGAGAATTCCTCGGAGAAGAGCCGTTGCCGGGAGAGCAACCATGGATCATCGGGCCTATCGTCATGCCCTCGCCACGACCCGACAGGGAAGCGAGTTGCCGTTTCCGCCGGATGAGTTCGAAAGGCGCCGCTTCGAGGTGCGTCGTCGGATGCGCGAGAGGGGCATCGAGGCGCTGCTGCTCACCGACCCGGCCGATCTGTACTATCTGACCGGCTATCACACCTTCGAGGTTTCGGTGCATGCCTGCCTGGTGGTGACCGGCGAGCGCCTGGTGCTGCAGGTGCCCTCGATCGAGACCGGGCCGGCGGTGGTCACCGCCATGGTTGACGAGATGCTCGGCTACCGTTGGGAGAGTCTCGACGAGGTCGTCGAGCCGCTGGCCGAGACGCTGTCCCCCCATGGCGTCATCGGTCTGGATACGTTCGGTGCCGGTTTGCGCTTCGGGGTGATCCGTGAGCTTCAGGCCAGGCTTGGAGCATCACGTTTCCGCGATGACGGCGGTGAACTGCTCGACCGGGTACGGATCGTCAAGAGTCCAGCGGAGCTCGAGTGCCTGCGTGAAAGCGCTCGAATCACGTCTCTGGGGCTAGGTGCGGCGGAGTCGATCATCGCGCCCGGCGTCACCGACAGCGATGTCGCGGCCGAGGGGGCCAGGGCTATGCTGGCAGCGGGAAGCGAGTTCATGAGCCTGCAGCCCATCGTGACCAGCGGACATCGTACCGGCACCATTCACGTCAACCACAAGCGGCGGACGATCGCGCCTGGCGAGCCGGTGTTCCTGGAGTTCGGCTCGGCCTTCCAGCGTTACACAGCCCCCATGATGAGGACGGCCGTGGCGGGCGATCCCAGCCGCGACATGCTGGCGCTCGGAGAGCTGTGCCGGGAGATCGGGGAAGTCCTGTGCGCGGCCATGCGACCGGGTAACACCTTCGACGAGGCGGCGCGTGCCGCCGAGGCGGTGCTGGCGCCTCACGGCGAGCAGGTATTCTTTTCCGGTGTCTTCGGCTATGCCGTGGGCGCCCAGTTCCCGCCGAGCTGGGTCGAAGGGACGGGCTTCATCGCGAGAGGGCAGATGCACGTGTTCGAGAGCGACATGGTCTTTCATCTGCCGCTTTGTCTGCGACGGCCGGGTGAGTGGGGCATCGGCCTGAGCGATACGGTCAGGATCACGCCCGAGGGAGGCGTGGCCTTGACCGACAATGACTGGCGCCTGGTGACGCCGTGCTGATCGAGGTCATGGCGGCATTCCCGAGCGAGCGCGATCCAGAGTATTGACCTCAAGTTAAGTTGAGGAACTACATTGCAGGCTTGCAGTGCCCGTCCTTCTTCATTCGAGAGTGCCGCTATGTTCCGCTACTTCGAGAATCTGGTGAATCCGTACCCCGAGGGTGAGCCTCGGGTGCCGCCGCGCGGGCTGTTGCCCTTCATTGTGCACTTCTCCCGGCCGGTGGCCGGCCTGCTGGTGGCCATGTCGCTGGCCACTGCCCTGGTGTCGGCTACCGAGGTGGTATTCTTCCACTACATGGGCGAGCTGGTCGACTGGCTGTCCGGTGCCGAGCGTGAAGGCTTTCTCGCCGAGCATGGCTGGCGTCTTGCCGGCATGGGGCTGCTGGTCGTCGTGGGGTTGCCCTTGCTGGTGCTGTTGCAGTCGCTGCTGACCCACCAGGGCATCTTCGGCAATTATCCAATGCTTGGCCGCTGGCTTTCACATCGCCACATGCTGCGTCAGAGCATGGCGTTCTTCCAGGATGAGTTTGCCGGGCGCGTGTCCCAGAAGGTCATGCAGACGGCGCTGGCGATTCGCGAGACGGTCATGAAGCTGATGGACCTGCTGGTCTATGTCGCCGTCTATTTTACCGGCGCCATGCTGTTGCTGGGTAATGCCGAGCCGTGGCTCATGGCACCGTTGGTGGTGTGGCTGGCGGGGTATGTCGGCATCATGTGGTTCTTCGTTCCGCGTTTGCGCGACGTTTCCATGGCCCAGGCCGATGCCCGTGCGCGCATGACCGGTCGAGTGGTGGACAGCTACAGCAATATCCAGACCATCAAGCTGTTCGCCGACACGCGCCGTGAGCAGGACTATGCGCGTGACGCCATGGAAACGTTCATGGTCACCGTGCACCGCCAGATGCGCCTGGCCACCCGGCTGTCGGTGAGTCTGACGCTGCTCAACTCACTGCTGCTCGTCGGCGTCGCCGCGATGGCGGTGGGCGCCTGGTACCTGGAGGTCGTATCCTTGGGCGTGATCGCGGTGGCCATCGGGCTGGTGATGCGTATCCGTTTCATGTCCGACTGGATTCTCTGGGAAGTGGCGAGCCTGTTCGAGAACATCGGCACCGTGCAGGACGGCATCAATACCATTGCGCGCACGCCGGCGGTGCTGGACGCGTCGGACGCCGGCGAGCTCGAGGTGCCGAGGGGCGAGATCCGATTCGAGGCGTTGCGCTTCGGCTATGACTTGCCTGACGGCGAGGCGCGACGCGTCTTCGATGGTCTGGACCTGACCATCGCGCCGGGTGAGAAGGTGGGCCTTATCGGTCGCTCGGGGGCCGGCAAGTCGACGCTGGCCAACCTGCTGCTGCGTTTCTATGATCTGCAAGGCGGCGCGATCCGCATCGATGGCCAGGACATCGCCGAGGTGACCCAGGAGTCGCTGCGTCGCTGCATAGGCATGGTGACCCAGGATACCTCGCTGCTGCACCGTTCGGTACGCGACAATATCCGTTACGGTAGCCCGGAGGCCAGCGAGGAGGCTATCCAGCAGGCGGTGCGCCAGGCCCATGCCGACAGCTTTCTCGATGACCTGATCGACCCGCAGGGGCGCCGCGGGCTGGATGCCCATGTCGGGGAGCGTGGCGTGAAGCTGTCGGGCGGCCAGCGCCAGCGGATCGCCATCGCACGGGTACTGCTCAAGAATGCGCCGATCCTGGTGCTCGACGAGGCGACTTCGGCGCTGGATTCCGAAGTCGAGGCGGCCATTCAGGAACAGCTCTATGCGCTGATGGAGGGCAAGACGGTCATTGCCATTGCACACCGCCTGTCGACCATCGCCATGCTCGATCGCCTGGTGGTGATCGACGAGGGCAAGATCGTCGAAACCGGAAGCCATGAACAACTGCTGGCTCGCGATGGACTCTATGCCGCGCTGTGGCGACGTCAATCGGGAGGCTTCCTGGGGCTCGATGCCTCGCAGTCCGCCGAGCAGGATGATTGTCGGTCCATGGAAGAAATAACATCATGAAAAGGAGATTTCCCTCATGAAACCGTCGCATGTCGATGACCCCTTGACGCTCAAGGTCGGCCATGAAGAGCTGGTCATTCGCCGACGCTATGAAACGCTCAGTATTGCCAATGACTTTCTCATTGCCATCTGGTTTCTCGTCGGCAGTGTGCTCTTCCTTTATCCCAGCCAGGAAACCCTGGCGGTCTGGATGTTCATCATCGGCAGCTTCCAGTTTCTGGTGCGACCAGCCATTCGGCTGGCCAGCCATCTTCATCTGCGGCGTATCCCTGATAGTGAATGGCAGCAGTGAAGAGGTCGGTTTAACAGGGAGGAAGGAAGGTCGCAGGCACCCCCGCGAAAGGTATCGAGAGGGTCGGCCGTGGTCTGCAATGTCGGGTGGTTTGACGGTATCCTGACGCCTGAAGGTGGGGAAAAGGTAAAGCAGTACCATGACAATAAACAGGGATACCCTCGATGGCGTATCGGTCGGCATGTGCCTCGAGCATTATCAGGCGAGGAAAAGAGCATCGCACTCGGTCAGAAAGGTTTCATGCGGCGGCACACTCATGATGTCACTGATGTTGAGTAGCTGTGCCGGAGCGGAGAGCGGCGATGGCTTTCCCGACCCGGATGACGCCTACATACGGGGAGGTATCTTTGAATCGCCTCAGGCGATCAGATCGGTTCAGCCCGGCATGACGAAGGACCAGGTTCGGCACTTGCTGGGGAGTCCTCATTTCGCCGAAGGGCGGCTCAACGCTCAGAGGTGGGACTATCTGTTCGATCTCAGTGGCGACGCTCGCCCTGGTACCGGGATGTGCCAGTTCCAGCTGACGTTCGATGGAGCGATGCGTGTCGAGAAGACCCGATGGCGGACGGCCGAGTGCGCTGTGCGCTATTCGGCCATTCAGATCGAACCGCTCGAGAGCGATGACATGGGGCCGCGCTACCACCTGCCCGTCGTCGGGATGTTCTCGGAAGAGGGGCGCTTGACCGCTGATGGGCGCCAGGCGCTGGAGGAGTTCGCACAGATCCTGCAGCGTGATTTCCATGCCCCGATGCTGGTCATTGGCAGCTATCCCGAGCCTGGTCGCTATCGTGCTCAATGCGAGGCTGTCCAACGCTTCCTGAGGGCTCGGGATGGTGAGGCGGTCGGCCGGGTATCACTCACCTCGGAAGACATCGCCTCTTGCCGGGGACTCGATGTCGACGATACCTGTCTCGATGATCAGGTCGTCATCGCCATCCAGGCGCGTTGAGGGAGGCGGTCTCCAGCGGTGGCCTAGTGTCGTTCGTCGTCGATGTCTTCGTCGAGCGGCTCCAGTTCGACAGGAAAGGTCAGCAGGAAGCGGGTGCCGACCTTCTCTGTGCTCTGGCACTCGATGGTGCCTCCATGGCATTCCACGACCGATTTCACCAGCGACAGCCCCAGGCCGTAGCCCGCTGACAGGCTGGCGCCGGAGCTGCGTTGGTAGCTGTCGAAGATGTGTGGCAGATCCTGTTCCGGGATGCCGACTCCCTGGTCCTGGATCGAGAGGGTAATGCGTTCCGTTGAAGCCTTGGCCGTGATGGACACCCGGGTATCCGGTGGACTGTACTTAATGGCGTTATCCAGCAGGTTGAACACGGCTCTCAACAGGTAGGCGCGGTCACCTTCCATCGGGCACTCGTCCTCGATGTCGCTCTCGATGTCGATGGATCGCTGTCTCGCCGCTGGCCAAGCCTGATCGATGGCTTCCAGAACCACGTCCGACAGCAGCACAAAGCCCTGGTTCATGGCGCCAAACTCGGCCTTGGTCAGTTGCATGAAACTGTCCGTCAGCGTCAGTGCATTGCGTGCCTGCTGCGCGATGCGGTCGAGCAGCTCCGCTTCTGGCAACGGAGACGACGAAGTGCGTTGCAGCTGGGTCAGGGCCAGTATGCTGGATTGTGGCGCCTTGAGGTCGTGCGACAGGAAGCGCAAGAGGCTGGCACGTTGCTCTTCGGCCTGTCGTTCGCTGGTGACATCCACGAGCCCGACCAGCCAGCCCACTTCGAAGGCATCGGCAGCGGTCACCAGTGGCGAGACCTTGAGATGATAGTGGCGTTCGTCAGCGCCCTGATAACGCGTATCGTCGAGTGCGCCGAGTGCCTCGTTGCCTTCCTTGACCGGCCTGGCGGTGGGGTGGGTCTCCGGCGTCATGATGTCCAGTAGATCATGCACCGATGCGTCCTGGGCGATGCCGTACGATCGGAACAGCCGCTTGGCCTGGGCGCTGGAAAGAATGATCCGGCCCTGCATATCCACCACGAGGGTCGCGATGGGCATGGAGTCGATCGAGTCGGCAATGAACTGACGAGTATTGTGCATGCGCGTGATGGCTCCCTCGAGCGAGAGGAGCCGCTGATGCAGCCTGAGTCCCCATTTTGTGCGTGCCGGGTTGGGGGCGGGCTCGGGAATGAGGCGGGGCACCGTCTCGAGCCGAGCGATTTCCTGCTGGAACCAGCGCAGGGCCGCGGCTTGGCAGCGCCAACTGATGAGAATGCATGCGGCGAGGACCGAGCACAGGCCTGCCGTGATCGGCCACCACCAGCCCATGGCCAGCAACCCCCAGGCCCCCAGTAGCATCATGACCAGAATGACCAGGGTCAACTTGGCCATATGACGAAACTTGAATGCCCAGACCAGAGCCAGGAAAAGCCATAAGGAAAGGAGGGAAAGCAGTGACGCGAGCCACTTGGGCATGTCCTGAGTGATGTTGCCTTGCATCAGGCCATCCAGCAAGTTGGCCTGAATCTCGATGCCGGGCATGCCGCCTTTGGCGCCTCCGTAGGGGGTGGGGTGATGATCGCCCGGGCCCTTGGCGGTAGCGCCGACCAAGATGATGCGGTCTGCCAGCAATGAGCGGGGTACGCGGCCTTCGAGGATGTCCACATAAGAGACCTGTGGATAGTGGGAGGTCCCGCCCCGATAGGGAATGCGGATCTCATGCGCATTACCGTCATGGGACATGAAAGGGGCAAGCGTGTCGGCAGGTTCGATCCGTTCTTGCGCAATCAGGTCTTGATAGAGTCGCAACGTCAGTTGGGGAATGTGGTGTTCCCACAGGCGGATGCGGCGCACGACGCCATCGGCATCCGTTCGGATATCGATATGCCCGATGCCCCGGGCGGCGTCGCGTAGCAGGTCGGTGGGGAACAGGCCACGGAGACCCGAAGGGTCGTCTTCGGCCTCGACATGAAACATGGGCAGGAAAACATGGCCATGGCGCTCGAGGGCCTGGGCAAGACGTTGGTCATGGCGACTCTCCCATGAGGGTTCGGTGAACACGACATCGAAGAGCACGGCACTGGCACCGCTCTCGGTCAGACGATCCAGGAAGTCCGCGTGCATATCGCGTGGCCAGGGCCATTGGCCCAGGGCTTCCAAGCTGCGTCCGTCAATGGCAGCAATCAGGAGGCTGTCGTTCGGTGGGTGTGTCTGTGTCGTCAGCAGGCGATCATACACATAGGTATCGGCTAGCCAAGTGTGTTGCCCCGCCCACCAGGTGAACACGGTCAACAAGGAGCCGATCAGAAGCCAGGTACGGGTCAGATCTCTAAACAGGCTATGGCTGGCGTGCGGCACCTTGCCTCCCGGAGGCCACCACGGCGGAGTAGTCCGCGAGCTCCCCGCTCGTACCGGATACCAGCAATCGCCAGAAGAAGTCGTCTGTCGGCAGGTTGCACAAGGTAACGCCCTGACTCGTCGCGAATGATCGGTTCATGAAAGGTTCACTGAACGTGGCATCTTCGGACAACTGTAGGCGATATTCCAGGCGAGGGATACGGGTCCAGTGGAACTTGTAGCCATCGTCGATGACTTCCAGGCTCGCCTCGATCGGACGATGCAGGATCAACTGACGATCTTGGTGGCCTTCGATGCCGAGGGAGTCGAAAGCCGAGCCTCGCACGTAATAGAAGCCTTGCGGTACCGAGTCGAAAATGATGGTGGGCGAGGTGTCACGCTTATCGTGAATGATGCTTCGAAAGTTGGGGTCTCGAGCCAGTTGCACATGATAGGCCACGGCACCTTCCACCTTCGACAAGTTGATCTGCAGTGATCGGTCGAAGGGCTGGCCACCCTCCTGCACGGTCGGGGCCGGGAGCAATGCTGCCGTTTGAACGGGCGACGCCGCGCTCGAACGAGCTCCCTGGCCGGCGGGGACGCTGATGGTTTGTCCTTCATGGCTCAAGGCGACCTCGCCTGCCAGAGTACTGACGAGAGTGGCGTCATCGACATAGGTGACTCGAAAGTGGGTGCCGCGCACCCCAATGATGCTCGTCGGCGTCTCGATACGCAGCACGTCAGAGTGGTCGTGTTGCGACGGTACATTGGCTTCCAGTTCGCCGCGCTCCAGATACAGCCGTGTACCGTTGCGGCCCTGTCGCTTGACGACGATCCGGGAGTTGGAAGGCAAGACCACATCCTCTCCATGGGGCAGATGTAGAGAAACGAAGGACTCGTTCGCGGTTTCCACGATATCGCCGGGGGCGATGGTCATCCCTTTGCGCAGTGGAATGCGTTCGCCATCGTCCTCGACCAGCCAGGCGGTACCTTTCCGATGACTGACTTCAGCGGCCAGCGGGGGCAGAGAGGGTAGCTGGGGCGCCAGGCCGGGCTGCATGTACCGGGGGCCTCGATTTGATTGGCTTCTTGAAGGAGGGGCCACGCTTTGGCATCGCCGAGATACTCCTCGGACAAGTGCCATAGGGTATCCCCTGGTTGCACATAGTGAATCTCGCTTTGTGCTGGCCTGGTCTGGGTGCTCTCATCAGCCTGTGCTATCCCCAGTAGAAAAGTTATGCCCAGAAGTAATGAAGTCCTTTTTTTCATATTCCCTTCCTTCAAGAAGGTGAGGCGTCAGTATGCCAATTGTCAGAAGGTTATGACTTGGTAGATTTCAGGAATGGTAAGGTAACTGGTCTGGTAGCGAAATGTTTTTTGTCATTTTTTAACAAAGTTTAATCTTGTCTGGTTTTGGATGAGCAGTTGGTGAAGTGAGGTGTTCATCATGAAGAAGGGGGCGAAGTGCGGTGAGGAAAGAGTTGTTTAACAAGACGGAAGCAGGGTGGTTTGTGCTATATGATGAATATCAGGGTCTTTTGATGTTGAAGCGTGGGTTTGTTGTCCAGCTTGCGGAGTTTTCTGGCAGTCATGGGTGTCGTAGGGGATTGATGGGTAAAGTGTCTTTTGCCTGTAGAGCATGTGGTGCTTGCCGTTTTGGATAGTGACGAATGAGGGGGGGGGCGATGACCGCTTTTCGGGATCTTTTGAAGATGTGTAACGCTCTTAGCTCAAGGTGTTCTAGATGTCTTTGAATTTAAGGGAAGTGGTTAAAAGTCGTTAAAAAGGAAATGGTGTGGCCTTTATCCAATGCTTTGGTCATGTTGATGCCTGTGGAAAGATGGCAAAAGACGTGCTGCTGTACGTCGCGTCAATCGCCTGGAAGATCAGACAGACCGGCGGCGATATGGCACTCAGGAGAGTTCGGGTGCGAGTTCCTCGAGCCTGCCTCCCGCTCTCAATCCATCCAGTGCGTACACCGATCATTTTTATGTTATGGTAGGATAATTTTATGAAAATGGGTGTTTTTCATTTCTTCATCTTTCATGGATTAACACTCGGGCAGCCATTGCCTACCATGATGATGTCATAGGTTCGCCTATGGCCCCCTGCTCTTGCCTGGCCCCGTGCCAGGCTTTTTTATTTTGCGTGAAATTATCTATTTTTTGGTAAAGTGTCTGGGTGTTTCAATGTGTAACGAATTGGTTATACTGTGTGATGTTCATGATGAGTGAAGAATCGTGAAGTTTACACGTGGGGAGTTGCACCTTGATATTCATAGCCATCCTTGAGGACGACCCTGTATGTCTCGATCAGCTATCGAGTCTGTTGGAAGCGGCGGCGGCGCAAAGCCGAAAGGGGTGGCGTGTCGATGGTTGGGAGAAAGGGTGGCATATTGATTGCTATCAGGACGCGAGGACTTTCATTCGCGGCATCAAGCTTCGAACCTATGACCTCGTTCTTCTCGACTGGATGCTCCCGGACCTGAGCGGTCCCGAGGTTCTGGCCTGGCTGGACGAGTACTTTCTGGTGACTCCGCCCGTCATCATGGTCACTCACCGGGATTCAGAGCGGGATGTCGTCGAGGCCCTGAAGGCTGGTGCGGAAGACTTCATCAGCAAGCCGTTTCGTTCCGAAGAGCTGGTGGCGCGCGTATTGACGACACTGCGTCGCCATCACGTGGGGAGCAAGCATCGCTACGAGCCTTTCAGCCATGGCGATCTCACCGTATATCCCAAGGAAGAGATCATCACGAGCCATGGCGAGCCCGTGAAGTTGACCTATCAGGAATATCGACTGGCACTGCTGCTGTTACGCAACCTGAATCACCCCTTAAGTCGCTCCTACCTGTATGAGACGGTCTGGGGACAGGAGGAGAGCCCCATGTCCCGGACGCTGGATGTCCATATCTATCGTCTCAGGAGGAAGTTGGGGCTGAATGCCGAGAATGGCTGGAAGCTGTCCTCCGTATATCGCTACGGGTATCGTCTTCAGAGGCTGAAGGAAGATGAATGAGTCGATAAAGGCACCATGAAGTGCGTCACAATGGTCAGTTTCCGCCCTTTCGGGTTGCCAGACACCCGGATGGGAGAGGCGGCATCGGGCATCGAATGACGGGCTCTGAACCAAGGTGCACCCGGCGTGGTACTCTCGAGAGCGTGGATATATTGCGCCTGACGGCAAGGGGACGGCGAAGAAGCGGAAAGCCGCCATGCGGACGGCGTCCTCGCGCTGCGTCAGGACGATGTGAATTTGCCAAGGGAGCCAGCCATGTCGATCTGCGATGCTTTATGCCAGCAGCTCGGTATCCGTTATCCGATCATCCAGGCGCCCATGGCGGGCGTTTCCACGCCGGCACTGGCGGCGGCAGTCACCGAGGCGGGGGGATTGGGCTCGCTGGGCCTGGGAGCTTGTGGTGTGGACCGGGCCAGGGAGCAGATTCGCGCGACTCGCGAACTGACGAATGGTCCCATCAACGTCAACCTGTTCTGCCATCGCCCCGCCGACCGCGACGCTGGACGTGAAGCCGACTGGCTCGATCATCTGGCGCCGCGTTTCGCCGAGTTCAATGCCCGGCCACCAGAGGCGTTGCGGGAAATCTACCAGAGCTTCGTCGGTCATGACGCCATGTTCGAGATGCTGCTCGAGGAGCAACCGGCGGTCGTCAGCTTCCATTTCGGGCTGCCGGGTCGCGAAGTGGTGCATCGCCTGCGCGAAGCCGGCTGCATGACGCTGGCTTGTGTGACCTCTCTCGAAGAGGCCGAGCGAGCCGAGAGCGAAGGCGTCGATGCCCTCGTTGCCCAGGGAGTCGAGGCTGGCGGGCATCGGGGAGTGTTTGATCCGGAACGCGATGACGGCATCGGCACTTTGACGCTGGTTCGGTTGCTGGTAGCGAACAGCCGCCGGCCGGTCATCGCTGCCGGTGGCATTATGGATGGTGCCGGTATCGCAGCCGCCTTGCTACTGGGAGCCTCGGCGGTTCAGCTCGGCACGGCCTTCGTGCTCTGCCCGGAATCCGCCGCCGATGCCGCCTATCGCGAGAGGTTCAAGTGCGAAGGGGCGAATCACACGCGTATTACCTCCTCCATTTCCGGGCGCCCCGCGCGCGGATTCGTCAATCGCCTGCATGAAGCTGCCGGCGACCCCGCACCGCCCGACTATCCCGTGGCGTATGATGCGGCCAAGGCGTTGCACGCGGTAGCCGGTGCCGTCGATAACCATGATTTTGCACCGCATTGGGCGGGGCAAGGGGCTCCTTTGGCCCGGGAATTGCCAGCGGCTTCCCTGATAAAGGCGTTGGTAGAAGAGTGGCGCAATGCGGCAGTATCTGATCGATCCATGGTTTGATGTGAGAGAAATGAGTCGGCCAGAATTCATGAAAGTTCATGGAAAATTGCTAGGCGGTATTCGGCCATATTGGGTATAGTTTGCAGCGCGATATCCACATTAGTGCGAGATCGTGCTTTGCCAGGGACGGCATCGTATCATCGTGTTATCCACGATGCTTGCCCCATCGGTGACTCGCTGTTTGGTGTGTTGTCGATGGGGCATATTCGTGGCAGGCGAGTTGGCCTTTTCCGTATTTTTGGCTGTAATGGGTGCCTTGTTACCCATCTTTATGGGGAACAGGAGTACAGAAAGGCCCCGCCTTGAGGCGAGGCCAGAAAGATGTCATGGCGTAATGCCTGCTCTATTCGTCAGGCTGAATCTTTCTCGTCGGATTCGATCTGTTGAACCCCGGATTGGCCCGAGTTGAGGCTATTGATCTCGATCTCCCGCGGTTTCTCCGCTTCGGGGATTTCACGCAACAGGTCAATGACCAGTAGACCGTTTTCCAGATTGGCGCCTTGCACCTCGATGTGATCCTCAAGCTTGTAGGTCAGCTTGAAGGAACTCCGGCCAATACCGTGATGCATGTAAGTCACGTTGTTATCGCTCTTCTCGTCATCCTTGACGCCGGATACCGTCAGAACGCCGTTTTCCAGCCTGATGCTGAGATCTTTTTCGGAAAAGCCGGCGACTGCCAGTACGATGCGATAATTGTTTTCTCCATGCTTCTCAATGTTGTATGGAGGGAATGTCGATGTCGAACTTCCCTCCAAGGCACGATCGAAGAGATCGCTGAATCGATCGAAGCCAATGGAGTGACGAAAGAGCGGCTCAAGTGAAAGTGCAGTGCTCATCGGTATGTCCTCCCTATCACTTGACGGGATCATATCTCGATAGTCTTGCCCACCTTTTCGGTTACCGCTCTCGAAGGAGGGCTGTCTGGCATGAGCAGATATTTGGTTGCCAATGAGGATTTCAATCCCTCTCTATATAATGTTTTTTCATCTCTTATGACGAAAGGTATTGTTGCAGTGTTTGCGGCGGGGGAACGATCTGCCTGAGGGAGGAGAACATGGCAGGAGAAAGAGACAAGAGAACCCCTGACGCAGGGCGACCATCTCATCGGGTCAAGGTGTTGGCAGGCCAAGCGTGTTGCCCATCTGACAGCTGACGAGACGGTAATAGAAACGGCCACCGCGATGATTCGCCAAGTGGCCGTTTCTGTTGAGATTCCTGGTGCCGGTGAGTGGACTCGAACCACCGACCTACGCATTACGAGTGCGTTGCTCTACCAACTGAGCTACACCGGCGCGCCGCGTATATTACCGGGAGGCGCGCCGGTATGCCAGGCCTGGCGTTCAATAGGCGTAATCGCGACCGGCGGCCTTGGCGCGTTCCCGTGAGCTCGGGTTCACCGACTCGCGGAAGGGCATCTCGCAGACCGTCGCGGCCACGGGCTGGCCGGGTATGTCGAGGAATTCATCGGGTAGCCAGGCGACCAGCTCGGTCCCCAACGTCGCCGAGGACACCGGTACATAGGCCATGGCGATATTGGTGCCGAGTTCCGGCGAGTACCAGGGAGAGGTGATCCAGCCACAGGGTTCGCTGCCAGCATCCGGACTGACCAGCCAGAAGTCCGGTGCATAGTCCTCGATGGGCTTGCCGTCGAGCTTCAAGCCTACCAGCTGATGGCTGAAGGGCGGCTTGCCGGCCTTGACGAGCTCCCGGGTGCGCTCGAGTGCCTCCTTGCCGATGTAGTCCGCTTCCTTGGCCTTGGGCACCATGTGCCCGAGGTTGCATTGGAAGGGATTGGTCTCGTGATCGAGATCCTGGCCATAGGACAGGATGCCGGCTGCAATGCGACGGTGGTGGGCCGGAGCGATCACCATCAGGTTGTAGGCTTCGCCGACGGTGCGAATGGCATTCCAAACGGTCTCGGCGTTCAGGGTCGAATCGTAGGCATAGACCTCATAGCCCTTCTCGCCGGAGAAGCCGGTCTGGGAAATCAGGACGTCGGCTCCCTCGATCCTGGCGGCCATCAGACCATAGTAGGGCACTTCACGCACCGCTTCGCCAACCAGGTCGGCCAACAGATCTTCGGACTTGGGCCCCTGGACCTGGAGCGGGCTGACATCGATCTCGTCGATCTCGACATCGAAGCGCATGCCGTGATTGACGCCCCGGAACCAGTAGGCCAGGTCCGAATCGCTGATGGTGAACCAGAACTCATCGTCGGCGACACGCAGCATCACCGGGTCGTTGAGCACGCGGCCCTGCTCATCGCAGAGCACCACGTAGCGGCCCATCATCGTTGGTACTCGGGTCACGTCGCGGGTGCAGACATAGTTGCAGAAGGCTTCTGCCTCGGGGCCCCTGACGCGGATCGGCCGCTCGACGGCGACATTCCACAAGGTGACGTCGTTGACCAGCGCGCGATATTCCTCCATGGCGCCACCGTCCTCGGGGCGCACGTAGGCGCGGGGATGATACATGCGGTTGTAGACAGTAGCCTTCCAGCATCCTGCCTCCACCGAGAGGTGCCAGTAGGGCGACTTGCGTACCCGGTTGGAAAGCAGCAACTGAATGCCTGGGTCGCCGCTCTGGCGGAGGTTGACCGGCACCAGGCGCTCGCTCTGGTCGATGGACTGCTGGAAATTGATATTATGTGGCATGGTGCGGCACTCCTCGTCCTTGGCTATTGGCCCGAGAACGATGCCGAGGAGGCGCACTGCATCGCCGCCGTTCACGCCGTCCTCGACGACTCGGCCCTCGCTTTCGGAGGCCCGGGGGGGGGCATCCGCTCGACGGCGTCATCTGGATTGTGTCGGTCGTTGTGGATGAGGGCCGCCGATACCTTCAAGGTAGGCGTGCACGCGCCGGCCACCGTTCCAGCGGCGACGCCGGAATTTCCGGGGACGACACCCGCTGTCAGGTGGTCAGCGTGGCGTGTCGCGCAGTCGTGTCAGGCCTTCCTGGGCGCTGGAGGCCACCAGGCGGCCGTCTCGGTCATAGATGCTGCCGCGGCTGAAGCCGCGTGCGCCACCGGCCCAGGGACTATCCATGTCGTAGAGCAGCCAGTCGTTGACCTTGACGTCGTGATGGAACCACAGGGCGTGGTCGAGGCTGGCGATCTGCAGCCGGGGATCACCGAAGGTGATGTTGTGAGGCACCAGAGAGGTGGTCAGCAGGTTGAAGTCGGAGCTGTAGGCCAGCAGATAGCGGTGCAGCGCCGGGTCGTCGGGTAACTCGCCGGCCAGGCGGAACCAGAGGCGCTTGCGAGCCGGCTGGCCGGGTTCGGCACTGTCCTCGAGATGGCGGAATTCGATGGGGTGCCCCGGGAAGCGGGTCACTCGCGTGTCGTCGTTCTCGGGGGCGTCGGGAGGCGCCACCTCGGGCATGCGCGGCTGGTGGGTGATGCTCGTTTCTTCACCGTGGAAGGAGGCGCTGCAGAAGAAGATCGGGCGACCCTTCTGGATGGCGGTGATGCGTCGGGTGGTGAAGCTGGCACCGTCACGCACGGCGTCGACCTGATAGACCACCGGCATCTGGGCATCGCCGGGACGCAGGAAGTAGCCGTGCAAGGAGTGCACGTGGCGTTTGGCATCCACGGTATGGGTGGCGGCCGAGAGTGCTTGGCCGAGCACCTGCCCGCCAAAGAGTTGCGGCAGTCCCAGGTCCTGGCTACGGCCTCGGAAGAGATTCTCTTCCAGGGGTTCCAGGGCGAGCAGATCGACCAGGGCGTTTAGCGCGTCGGACATTCGGGGGTATCCTCCTGAGAAGGGTGTCGGCCCGCCTGTGAACACCGTCTGCGGTGGGTGCTGCCGAGCCATCATCTACATGTCGAGCAGTCTACTGGAGTCAACGGCGATGCGCAGCGATGAGTATTACATGCACCGGGCCGTGGAGCAGGCGCATCTCGCCGAGGCGGCAGGAGAGGTGCCGGTGGGAGCCGTGGTCGTGGATCCGGACGGCGACATCGTGGGGCGTGGCTTCAATGCACCGGTCTCCGGTCATGATCCCAGTGCTCATGCCGAGATTCGTGCGCTGCGCGATGCCGGCGCCAGGCTCGGCAACTATCGTCTCGATGGTTGTACGCTCTTCGTGACGCTGGAGCCCTGTCTGATGTGTACCGGGGCCATCATCCACGCGCGTCTGGCTCGGGTGGTATATGGCGCGGCCGAGCCTCGCAGCGGCATGGCGGAGTCGCGGGCCAATCTGTTTGCACAACCCTGGTACAACCATCGGGTCGAGGTGACGGGGGGCGTGCTGGCGTCTCGTATTGCCAAGCATCTCAAGGCGTTCTTTGCCGCGCGGCGGAACGCTGCCGCGCCTTGAGCAGCTCAGGTGCTGGGCGGGACGACATCGAACGCTTCGCGGCCTGCCTTCTCGGGCAGTCGAGCGTTGAGTGGGTGGAACTGTTCCTGGCTACGGTCCACGTAGGCCAGGATCTCGTGATAGCGGCGAATGTTGCGGACATAGATCACTGGCTCGCCGCCTCGCGCATACCCATGGCGGGTTTGCTCATGCCAGCCGCTTTCCTGAAGCAGCGGCAGGGAGCGGCGTACGTCCTTCCAGGCATCGGGGTCGCCGCCACGCTGGAGGGTGATGTCGCGGGCATCGTAGAGGTGTCCGAGTCCCACGTTGTAGGCCGCAAGTGCCATGTAGAGGCGGTCGTCGCCGGTGATCGACTCGGGTAAGCGCTGTTCGAGACTCCTCAGGTAACGCGCGCCCCCCTCGATGCTCTGGGCCGGGTCGAGGCGATTCTCGACGCCCAGATCGCTGGCGGTCGGGCGGGTCAGCATCATGAGGCCGCGCACGCCGGTGGGGGAGGTGGCTTCGGGATCCCAATGGGATTCCTGGTAGCCCACTGCGGCCAGCAGCTTCCAGTCAAAGCCGGTATCGCGAGCGGACTGGCGGAAGAGTGGCGCGTAGTCCGGCAGTCGCTCCTGGGCATGAGCAATGAAAGTGCGCGCGCCGACGTATTCGAGATAATTGTCGCGACCGAAATAGCGCGTCTCGAGCTGCTGGAGCAGGCCGTTGTCCTGCATGTCGGCGAGGAAGCGATTGGCCTCGCGTACCAGGCCCAACCCCTGGCCGGCGGGAAAGGCCCAGGCCAGGGAAAGTGGCTTACCGAGCCGGAAGCCGTCCTCGACCTCGGGGAAGAACAGGCGATTGAGCCGGAACTGGTGCTCGAAGACCACGGCGGCATCCAGCGTGCCGCTGGCAACCTGGCTCAGTAGCGAGGCGACCTCCATGTCGTTGGCTTCCTTCCAGCTCAAGGTGGGATGCTCGGCCTGGAGTTCCCGCATGACGGTGTCGGTGCCGGTGCCGCTCAGGGTACCGATCTCCAGGCCCTGAAGATCCTCGATGTCCTGCGGCGGTGGCAGGTCGCGGCGATAGACCAGCAAGGGTTGCAGCGGCATGATCGGACGGCTGAAGATCACGCCCTCCTGCCCCGGGTCGAGGGGCAGGGCGGCGGCGCCCATATCGCCCTGATGGCGTACCGCTCCGAGCACGTCGGTCGTGTTGTGGTCGTCGTTCAGTGCCAGGCTGACGCCAAGATGATCGGCAAAGCGTCGCATCAACTCATACTCGAACCCGGTAGGTCCCTGGCGCCCCTCGTAATAGGTGGTGGGAGTGTTGCGGGTATGCACGCTGATGAAGTCCCGCTGCAGCACGTCCTGCAGATGTGGCCCCGGTTCGCTGTGGTGTCTTGCCGGCAGCAGCATGAGCAGCAGAACGGCGCACAGCGTCAGGTAGCCACGCCAGTGGCGGCGGACATGGTCGAGCCAGAATGCGAGCATAACGGTGATGAGCGGCGATGAGACCCTCCACCTTACCCAGCCTCCCTTCGGCTGTCATCATTCTCGATTTCTCGCGGCCGGCGCTTTCCAGTATCATAAGGCCTCTTTGCCGCCGGCCGCGGCCTTCAGGAAACACTGGATGAACACCCACGCGGCTCAATCACGGCATTGCGCGAGACCGGAGCCCCTTCGCTCATCTTTCGTATGCTCCGCGTTGCTCGCCCTGTGCTTGAGGTCGTGAGTCGGTTGTTCGGCGCTTCCTTAATTTTCGCTTGCTTCAGAGGCCCGAGGATATGCTCGAACTGCGCGGTGCGCCCGCTCTATCCGCTTTTCGTCACGCCAAGCTACTGGATGCCCTGCGTAGTGTGGTGCCCGATGTCGAGGCGCTCGAAGCCGACTACGTGCACTTCGTCGATCACGACGGGGAACTGGCCGATGGTGATCGACGGTTGCTCGAGCAGTTGCTGGACGACGGGTCGACGCGTGAGGCGTCGCCCGGTAGCCGAGGGCATCTTTTCCTGGTGGTGCCGCGCATCGGCACCCAGTCACCCTGGTCCTCCAAGGCCACCGACATCGCGCACAATTGCGGGCTGACGAAGGTTCGTCGTCTGGAGCGAGGCATCGCCTATCGGGTGCAGTTTGCCGGGGAGCTTTCCGAGTCGGGCTTCGAGGCCGTGACGGCGGCGCTGCATGATCGCATGACCGAGACGGTACTGTTCGACGCCTCGGATGCCGCTCGCCTGTTCGTGCATCACCAGCCGGCCCTGCTCGGCCAGGTCGATATTCTGGAGGGCGGCCGCGCGGCGTTGGCAACGGCCAACATCGAGCTTGGCCTGGCGCTCGCCGAGGACGAGATCGACTATCTGTGCGAGGCCTTCAAGGGCCTCGAGCGCAATCCGACCGACGTCGAGCTGATGATGTTCGCCCAGGCGAACTCGGAGCATTGCCGCCACAAGATCTTCAATGCCGACTGGGTCGTGGACGGTGAGGCGCAATCGCACTCGCTGTTCAAGATGATCAAGAACACCTTCGAGGCTTCGCCGGACGATATCCTCTCTGCCTACAGCGACAACGCGGCGGTCATCCGGGGCAGCGAAGCCGGGCGCTTCTTCGCGGCACCACTGACCGGCAAGGCGGCCGACCGTGCCGTCTATGGCGCACATCGGGAATCGGTGAACATCCTGATGAAGGTGGAGACCCACAACCACCCGACGGCCATCGCCCCGCACCCTGGTGCGGCGACCGGTGCCGGCGGCGAGATCCGCGACGAAGGCGCCACCGGTATCGGTGGCAAGCCCAAGGCTGGTTTGACCGGCTTTACCGTGTCCAACCTGCGCATTCCCGAGTTCGTCCAGCCCTGGGAAGCCTTCGACTACGGCAAGCCGGAGCGCATCACCAGTGCGCTGTCGATCATGCTCGAGGGGCCCATCGGTGGCGCGGCCTTCAACAACGAGTTCGGCCGCCCCAACCTGACCGGCTATTTTCGCAGCTATGAACAGGATGCCCTAGGCGCCGACGGCATCGAGCGCCGGGGCTACCACAAGCCGATCATGATCGCCGGCGGCTATGGCAACATCCGTGAAGAGCATGTCCAGAAGGGCGAGATTCCCGTCGGCGGCAAGCTGATCGTCATGGGCGGGCCGGCCATGCTGATCGGCCTGGGCGGCGGTGCGGCCTCCTCGATGGCCTCCGGCGCCTCCAGCGCCGATCTGGATTTTGCCTCGGTGCAGCGCGACAACCCTGAGATGGAGCGTCGTGCCCAGGAGGTCATCGACCGCTGCTGGGCGCTGGGCGAGGACAATCCGATTCGCTTCATCCACGACGTCGGTGCCGGCGGGCTGTCCAACGCCTTGCCGGAACTGGTCAAGGACGGCGACCGGGGCGGGCGCTTCGAATTGCGCGAGGTGCCCAACGCCGAGCCTGGCATGAGCCCGCTGGAAATCTGGTGCAACGAGGCCCAGGAACGCTATGTGCTGGCCGTGGCGCCGGACGACCTCGAGACCTTCGAGGCGCTGTGTCGCCGTGAGCGTTGCCCCTACGCCGTGGTCGGCGAGGCGACCGAGGCGCATCATCTCGAGGTGCGCGATGGCCATTTCGAGACGCGGCCGGTGGATCTGCCGATGAACGTGCTGTTCGGCAAGCCGCCGAAGATGCAGCGCGAGTTCACGCGCCAGGACCGCGAATTGCCGGGCATCATGCTCGACAACCTGGACCTGCGCGAGGCCATGGACCGCGTGTTGCGATTGCCCACGGTGGCGTCCAAGAGCTTTTTGATCACCATCGGCGATCGTTCCATCACCGGCCAGGTGGCGCGCGACCAGATGGTCGGCCCCTGGCAGGTGCCGGTGGCCGATGTCGCCGTGACCACCGCGACCTTCGATACGCACGCCGGTGAAGCCATGGCCATGGGGGAACGGCCACCGGTGGCATTGATCGACCCTGCCGCCAGCGCTCGCCTGGCGGTGGCCGAGACCATCACCAACCTGGCGGCAGCGCCGATCGCCAAGCTGGGCGACATCAAGCTCTCCGCCAACTGGATGAGCGCGGCCAGCCATCCCGGCGAGAATCAGGCCCTCTTCGACGCCGTTCGGACCGTGGGCATGGAGCTGTGTCCGGCGCTGGGCATCGCCGTGCCGGTAGGCAAGGACTCCATGTCCATGCGCACCGCCTGGGAAGCCGAGAACGACAAGGGGGAGCGCGAGGAGAAGAGCGTCACCGCGCCGCTGTCGCTGATCACCACCGGTTTCGCGCCCGTCACCGATGCTCTGCGTACCCTGACCCCGGAGATCAACCTGGAGCAGGACGAGTCCGACCTCATCCTGGTCGATCTCGGCGGTGGCCGGAATCGCCTTGGCGGCTCGGCCCTGGCGCAGGTCTACGGTCAGGTTGGCGACGAATGTCCCGACCTGGACGACCCGGAAGATCTCAAGGCGTTCTTCTCGGTGATTCAGGGACTCAATGCCGACGGCAAGCTGCTGGCTTACCATGATCGCAGTGACGGTGGCCTGCTGGTCACGCTGCTGGAAATGGCCTTCGCGGCGCATGCCGGCCTGGAAATCAAGCTCGACTGGCTGATCGACGAGCCCACCGATGCCTTCAATGCGTTGTTCGCCGAGGAGCTTGGTGCGGTGATCCAGGTATCCCGCGAGCATACCGAAGAGGTGCTGGCGCAGTTCGCCGGTGCGGGCATCGAGACGTGCGGCGTCATCGCCCGGCCACGTTATGACGACCAGGTTCGCGTGACCCTGTTCGAGGAACCCTTGCTCGAGACCACGCGCCTGCTGGCGCAGCGTACCTGGAGCGAGACCAGCTACCGCATGCAGGCACTGCGCGACAATGCCGAATGTGCCAAGAACGAGTTCGACGGCTTGCTCGACGGCCGCGACCCCGGGCTCTCGGCGTCGCCCACCTTCGATGTCGATGAAGACATCACCGCGCCCTTCGTGAATACTGCGCGGCCCCCCATGGCCGTGCTGCGGGAGCAGGGCGTCAATGGACACCTGGAGATGGCCTGGGCCTTCGACCGAGCCGGTTTCGAGGCCGTCGACGTGCACATGAGCGATATCCTCGAGGGGCGGGTGAGCCTCGAGGACTTCAAGGGGCTGGTGGCCTGCGGCGGCTTCTCCTACGGGGACGTGCTCGGTGCCGGCGGTGGCTGGGCCAAGTCGATACTGTTCAACGAGCGCGCGCGCGATCAGTTCGCCGGCTTCTTCGGTCGTGATGACAGTTTCGCGCTGGGCGTCTGCAATGGCTGCCAGATGCTCTCCCAGCTCAGGGAGCTGATCCCTGGGGCCGAAGACTGGCCGCGCTTCGTGCGTAACGAGTCCGAGCAGTTCGAAGCTCGGGTCTCCATGGTCCGTGTGGAGCAGAGCGCCTCGATCCTGCTGGCCGGCATGGAGGGATCGCGACTGCCGATCGCCGTGGCCCACGGCGAAGGGCGCGCCGAGTTCCGCGACAGCGCCCACCTGCGCCGCATGCAGGGCAGCGCGCAGGTAGCCCTGCGTTATCTCGACAATCACGGGCAGGTGACCACGCGTTATCCCGCCAACCCGAATGGGTCGCCGGGCGGCATCACCGGCCTGACCACGCCGGACGGTCGTGTGACCATCATGATGCCGCATCCGGAGCGTGTGGCCAGGGCGGTGACCAACTCCTGGCGGCCGGCCGAGTGGACCCGGGATGGCGCTTGGATGCGCCTGTTCCGCAACGCCCGGCGCTGGCTGGGCTGAAGACAGGCGGCGCGTCCGTCAGGGGCCGCCATGCAAGACGCCGACGCCCGGCTGGGCGTCGGCGTCTTGCCTTGTCTCGGCTCATGTCGCCTCGGTATGGCGCGGGGTCAGGAGGCGTTGTTGTCCGGGACGTCGTCCTTGTGCTTCAGATGCGATTCCACATCTTCGAGTAGACTGCGGAATTGTGCCTGAAGGCGGTCATAACGCCCGAAATCATGACCGCACTCTTCGCAATAAACGTGGTACTGCCCCTCGCGACCCGGCGGCAGGCGCTTCCAGTGGCTGCCGCATTCCGGACAATTGGGGCTGGTCTTTTGAGTGGTCATGCAAGGTTCTCCCTTAGGGCAATACGAGATGATTCATTCTCATACTACCTAGGTATCATGCCTGTATGCCCATAGGTCAAGCCATGCTCGGCCGTCTTGCTGTCGGCAGCGATGGCGGCAGGTGGCAAGATGGCGACGTTTCACCGCACGAGTGGCCCCATGAGCATCTCTTTCGCACCACGATTGCGCCCTTATCAACAGGACGCGGTAACCCGAGTGATCGAGCACTTTCGAGCCAGTCATGACCCGGCCGTGGTGGTGCTGCCCACTGGCAGCGGCAAGTCGCTGGTGATCGCCGAGCTGGCCCGTCTGGCACGAGGCCGGGTGCTGGTGCTGGCGCATGTACGCGAGCTGGTGGAACAGAATCACGCCAAGTACGAGGCCTACGGGCTCGAGGCGGACATCTTCAGTGCCGGGCTCGGCAGCAAGCGGGCCGCGCGACAGGTGGTATTCGGCTCGGTGCAGTCGGTGGTGCGCAACCTCGACGCCTTCGGTGAGCGCCTCGATGCACAGGGCGGCAAGCATGGCGCCTTTTCGTTGCTGGTGATCGATGAGTGTCATCGGGTCTCGCTGGACGAGGACTCGAGCTATCGGCGCGTGATCGACGCCCTGCGTCGCCACAACTCGCATCTCAAGATCCTCGGCTTGACCGCCACGCCGTACCGGTTGGGGCAGGGCTTCGTCTATCATCGTCATTACCATGGCATGGTGCGTGGCGACGACGATTGCTTCTTTCGCGAGTGTGTCTTCGAGCAGCCGCTGCGCCTGATGGTCAAGCAGGGCTACCTGGCCGAGCCACGGCGCGTCGACGCGG
The DNA here is from genome assembly GCF_001662305.1 of Halomonas caseinilytica. Lineage (GTDB taxonomy): Bacteria > Pseudomonadota > Gammaproteobacteria > Pseudomonadales > Halomonadaceae > Halomonas > Halomonas caseinilytica. The sequence goes on along the minus strand of NZ_BDEP01000002.1, from coordinate 168,130 downwards.
CAGTGGCCCGCTATGATTTCTCGCGGATGGCGCCGGGTGCCGGCGGGCACTTTCAGGAAGCCGAGCTCGATCGGGTGGTGGCCGGCCATCGTGCCACGCCGGCCATCGTCGCCGAGGTGGTGGCGTATGCCGCCGAACGTCAGGGCGTGATGCTGTTTGCCGCCACCGTGGCGCACGCCGAAGAAGTGTTCTGTCATCTACCGGAGGGGCAGGCGGCTCTGATCACCGGTGCCACGCCGTCCGACGAACGCCAGGCCTGCATCGAGGCGTTCAAGGCGCGACGTCTCAAGTACCTGGTCAATGTGTCGGTGCTGACCACCGGTTTCGATGCACCCCATGTCGATCTGATCGCGATTCTTCGGCCCACGGAATCGGTCGGGCTCTACCAGCAGATCGTCGGGCGCGGGCTGCGGCTGGCCGAGGGCAAGCGCGATTGCCTGATCCTCGACTACGCCGGCAATCCCTGGGACCTCTATGCCCCCGAGGTAGGCAGTCCCCGGCCGGCGTCGGACACCGAGCCCGTCCAGGTCGAATGTCCCGCCTGTGGTCACGCCAATCTCTTCTGGGGGCGTCGTGATGGCGAGCTGGTCATCGAGCATTTCGGGCGTCGCTGCCAGGGATTGGTCGACGATGAGGCGGGCCGGCAGCATCAGTGCGATTTTCGCTATCGCTTCAAGGAGTGCGAGCATTGCGGCGCCGAGAACGACATTGCCGCGCGTCGCTGCCATGGCTGCCAGGCAATGCTGGTGGATGCCGACGACAAGCTGCGCGAGGCCCTGCGGCTGCGTGATGCCATGGTGCTGCGCGTGACCGGCATGCAGCTCGAAGCGACGCACAACGGGCGTGGTCTGCCGCGACTCAAGGTCGTCTACCACGACGAGGACGGTGCCACCTTGGCCGAATGGTTCTCCCTGGAGACCTCGGCCCAGCGCGGGGCCTTCGCCGCGGCCTTCCTGCGCGAGCATCTGCGCGCCCCCGGCACGCGCTGGTCACCGAGCACGCCGGAGGAGGTGGTCGCCGAACAGCACCGCCTGCGCGCCCCGGACTTCGTGATCGGCCGCAAGGCCGGCCGCCATTGGCAGGTGCGGCGCAAGCTGTTCGACTACACTGGCCGCTACCGCCTCGCCGCCGAGGCGGGATAACGTCAGGGAGAGGTTGGATAATGCAATAAACAGGCTAACGGCTTATCATGCATGTTGCGAATTCGCTGATGGAGTAATGACGATGGCTTGGACGACCCCGGAAGTAAAAGAGATCTGCATCGCGCTGGAAATCAACGACTACATGCCCGCTGAATTCTGAGGCAGCGTTGCATATTCGAGTGCTAGGGGCGGCCGCCGGCGGCGGTCTCCCCCAGTGGAACTGCCGCTGCGAGGTATGCCGGCTGGCGTGGGCGGGCGACCCACGCGTCACGCCGCGAACCCAGTCTTCCATCGCCGTCAGCGCCGATGGCCACTCCTGGGCGTTGATCAACTGCGCGCCCGAAGTGCTGACCCAGATTCGCCAGACCCCGGCGCTCTTTCCTCAGCAAGGCAGGCGTCACACGCCCATCGCCTCGGTGCTGGTGACCAATGGCGACATCGATCACATCGGTGGCCTGCTGAGCCTGCGTGAAAGCTCTCCCTATCGCCTCTATGCCACGCCGGAAATCCATACCGCCCTGGGCGACAGCCCGGTCTTCAACGTGCTCAACCCCGATCACGTCGAGCGCTGCGGCGTCGAACTGGAGCAGACCCTGGAGCTGGCCGAGGGGCTCGAGGCGCGGATCTTCGCCGTGCCCGGCAAGGCGGCGCTGTACCTGGAAGGCGATGACGTCGAGATCGGTGGCGAGGGCGAGGCCACTGTGGGCGTGGAGTTCCGCGTCGGTGAACGGCGGGCCTACTACATTCCCGGCTGCGCGACGCTGACCGAGCGACTGGCGGCGCGCCTTGAGGGCGCCGACCTGGTGATGTTCGACGGCACCCTGTGGCGGGACGACGAGATGATTCGCGCCGGCGTCGGCCACAAGACCGGCCTGCGGATGGGGCACATGTCGATGGCCGGCAATGACGGCAGCATGGCTGCTCTGGCGTCGTTGAACCTCGGACGGCGCGTGTTCGTCCACATCAACAACACCAACCCGGTGCTGATCGAGGGCTCCCCCGAGCGGCAGGAGGCCGAGCGGCAGGGATGGGAAATCTCCTACGATGGCATGGAGCTGGAGTGCTGATGAGTGATATCGATGCGCCGCTGCGCGAGGTGCTGAGTCCGAATGAACTTGAGGCCCGGCTGCGCGCCATCGGCGAGCAGCGCTACCACCATCGGCATCCCTTCCAGCTGATGCTGCAGAACGGCGAGCTCGACCGCCGCCAGGTAAGTGCCTGGGCGCTCAATCGCTACTACTATCAGTCGATGATCCCGCTCAAGGATGGCTCGCTGATCGGGCGTCTGGAGGAGCCGGCGCTGCGCCGCGAGTGGCGCTCCCGGCTGGAGGATCACGACGGCCACGCCGAGGGTGAAGGTGGCATCGCGCGCTGGTTGATGCTCACCGACGGCCTGGGCCTGGACCGCGAGATGGTGATCTCGACGCGCCGCATCCTGCCGGCCACGCGCTTCGCGGTGGAGGCCTACCTGCATTTCGTGCGTGAGCGCAGCCTGCTGGAAGCCATTGCCTCGTCGCTGACCGAGCTGTTCTCGCCGATGGTGATCGGCCAGCGGGTCAGCGGCATGCTCCAGCATTACGATTTCGTCTCTGCCGAGACCCTGGCTTACTTCGCGCCACGCCTGACCCAGGCGCCGCGGGACGCGGAGATGGCGCTGGACTACGTCAAGCGCCACGCGCTGCGGCTTGACCAGCAGCAGGCGGTGCTCGACGCGCTGATCTTCAAGTGCCAGGTGCTGTGGACCCAGCTCGATGCCCTGCAGCATGCCTACGTCGCGCCCGGCCAGGTGCCGCCCGGCGCCTGGGACGGCGAGACGACCGGCGGCAGGCTCCAACCCGGTAAGGCCCTATGACCGAGATTCAGGAAAGCTACATCGTCCGCATCCCGCGTGGCGTGAGGCTGCGTGAGGACAAGCAGCGTGGCGGCTGGGTGCTGCTGGCGCCCGAGCGTGTCTTCCAGCTCGACGGCATCGCCCAGGCCGTGATCGGCCACGTGGACGGCGAGCGCCGCGTCGGCGAGATCGTCGACCGCCTGTGCGAGGCCTACCAGGCACCGCGCGAGCGCATCGCCGAGGACGTGATCGCCATGTTCGCGGGCCTGGTCGAGAAGCGTGTGCTGGAGGTCGCGTGACGGCATCGCGCTCCTATGACGTCCGCCCGCCCATGGGCCTGCTGGCGGAGCTGACGCATCGCTGCCCGCTGCAGTGTCCCTACTGCTCCAACCCGGTGGCGCTGGAGCGCCGTCGGCAGGAGCTGGACACCGAGACCTGGCGGCGCGTCTTCGCCGAGGCCGCCGAGCTCGGCGTGCTGCAGGTGCATCTGTCCGGCGGCGAGCCGGCCCTGCGGCCCGACCTGCCCGAGCTGGTGGCGGCCTGCGTCGACGCCGGGCTCTATGCCAACCTGATCACCGCCGGGGTCAACCTCGACCGCGCCCGCCTGGAAGAGCTGGCGGATGCCGGGCTCGACCACGTGCAGCTGTCGCTCCAGGGCGCCACGCCCGAGGTCACCGATCACGTCGCCAACATGGCCGGCGCCCATGTGCGCAAGCTGGCCTTCGCCGCCGAGGTAACCGACCTCGGGCTGCCGCTGACCCTCAACGCGGTGATTCACCGCGCCAATCTGCATCAGATCGACGACTTCGTCGACCTGGCGCTGGAACTCGGCGCGCGACGCCTGGAGATCGCCCACGCCCAGTACTACGGTTGGGCGCTGGTCAACCGGGCCGCCCTGATGCCCACCCGGGAGCAGGTTGTGGAAGCCGTCGAACGGGTCGAGGCCGCGCGCGAGCGCCTGCAGGGCCGGCTGGTGATCGACGCCGTGGTGCCGGATTACTACGCGCGTCTGCCCAAGCCGTGCATGAACGGCTGGGGGCGTCAGTCGCTCAACGTCACGCCCTCGGGCAAGGTGCTGCCGTGCCACGTGGCGGAGTCGATCCCGCACCTGGAGTTCTGGAACGTCGCCGAGCATTCGTTGGACGAGATCTGGTACGACAGCCCTGCCTTCAACGCCTACCGCGGCACCGACTGGATGCCCGATGCTTGCCAGAGCTGCGAGCGCAAGGAGATCGACTGGGGTGGTTGCCGCTGTCAGGCGCTGATGCTCACCGGCGACGCTGCCCAGATGGACCCGGTCTGCGAGCAATCGCCCTATCATGACGAGGTCCAGGCGCTGGCGGTGATCGATGCCTCGGGCAGTCCCGACTTCATCTACCGGCGCTTCGCCCGCGCGACCTGACACCGATTCGGACGCCTCGCGACACGCGGGCGTGTTCGCTCCTCGACTGCCTTGCTAAACTGCGCGTTTTTCGCAGGCGCGCCGTAAGGCGCAGTCGAGGAGAAGGTCACGCGTGAGCGATACGCCACAGCCCGCCGATGCCGCCACCGAAGCCGGTGCCGTCCAGAGCGCCGAGGTGTTGGGCCGGCTGTTCGACGAGCCGATCACTCAACTGCCGGAAGATCTCTACATCCCGCCGGAGGCGTTGCGTGTCTTTCTCGAGGCCTTCGAGGGGCCGCTGGATCTGCTGCTGTACCTGATCCGGCGCCAGAATCTGGACATCCTGGCCATCGACGTGGCGGCCATCACCCACCAGTACATCGAGTACGTGGAGCTGATGAAGGCGATGGAGATCGAGCTGGCCGGCGAGTACCTGCTGATGGCGGCGATGCTGGCCGAGATCAAGTCGCGCACCCTGTTGCCCAAGCCGCCCAAGGAAGGCGGTGACGACGAGGAAGAGGATCCGCGCGCCGAGCTGATCCGTCGCCTGCAGGAGTACGAGCGGCTCAAGAATGCCGCCGAGTCGCTGGGCGATCTGCCGCGCCAGGGGCGCGACTGGTTTCCGGCGCGAGCGGCATTGCCGCCGCTCGAGTCCCGAGTGATCCATCCGGAGGTGGAGCTCGATGAGTTGCTGGGAGCGCTGGCCGGCATACTGCGCCGGGCAGAGCTCAACCAGGCTCACCAGATCAGCCGCGAGGTGCTCTCCACCCGCGAGCGCATGCTGGCGATCATGGAGCGCTTGAGTCATGAGCACCATACGCCCTTCGAGTCGCTGTTCAGTCTCGAGGAAGGGCGAGCCGGTGTGGTCGTCACTTTCATGGCGATTCTTGAGCTGGCCAAGGAGTCCTTGATCGAGATCGTGCAGAACGCCCCGCTGTCGCCGATTCATGTCCGCGCCCGGGGCGGCCCGCAGGACGACGAGGCAGAAGAAGACGTCTACGCTGACGACGAGCCAGAAGGGGAGAGCCCCTTCGCGGATGACGACGACCAAGGGAGCCAGTCGCCATGACCGCCATGGAAATTCCCGAGGCCCTGGACGAGATCCTCGAGGCCGCGCTGCTCGCCGCCGGGGAGCCGCTCTCGCTGGAGCGGCTGGAGAGCCTGTTCGACGACCATGAGCTGCCGCCCCGACGCGCCCTGCGCGAGGCCCTGAGGCGCCTCGAGACGCGCCACGAGCGCGGCGCCATGGAGCTGCTAGAAACCGCCTCGGGCTACCAGCTGCGCATCCGGCCGCGGCTCTCGAGCTGGGTCTCGCGGCTGTGGGATGAGCGCCCCCAGCGCTATTCGCGGGCGCTGCTCGAGACCCTGGCGATGATCGCCTACCGCCAGCCGGTGACGCGGGCCGACATCGAGGAGGTGCGTGGCGTTTCGGTGAGCGGCTCCATCATGCGCACTCTGGTCGATCGAGGCTGGGTCAGGGTCGTGGGGCACCGTGATGTTCCCGGTCGACCGGCGGTCTACGCGACGACGCGGTCCTTTCTCGACGACTTTGGCCTCAAGACGCTCGACGAGCTGCCGCCGATGCACGAACTCAAGAGTTTCGGCGAGGAAGCGTCGCATCAGGAGGACGAGCCGCCACCTCCCCAGCAGGAGGTACTGGCGCAGGCGGATGAGCCCATCGATGGTCCCGAGGACGACACCGAGGCGACGGGCGAGTCCGAGAGCGGCAGTGACCGGGAATTCGAGGAGGCGACACCGGAGACGGTCGTCGCCGAGCAAGAAGAATCGCCGGCTCGATCCGGCGAGCCGTCGACCGGGATGGCCGACGAGAACGAGAGACACGCCGGGACGGCGTCCGAGCGGACGAGTCCGAGCTTCGCCGATATCGAGGCTCGGCTGTCCGAGCGTGCCCGTGGCCGCGTCGACGAGGACGCTGCTGCGGGGACGGAATCCACGACAAGTGAGACAGACGACTGATGAGTAACACCAGCGAAAAACTGCAGAAGGTCCTGGCCCGGGCGGGGCTGGGGTCGCGCCGTGAAATGGAAACCGCCATCGCCGATGGCCGGGTCAAGGTCAACGGCCAGGTGGCGACCCTGGGAGACCGGATCGAGCTGCGCGACAAGGTGGCCTTCGACGATCGTCCGGTGACCCTGCGTGGTGCCGACGACGTGCCCCGCCGGGTGATCATGTACAACAAGCCGGAAGGCGAGCTGTGCACGCGCAAGGATCCGGAAGGACGTCGTACCGTCTTCGATCGCCTGCCGCGCCTCAAGGGCGAGCGCTGGATCGCCATCGGCCGGCTGGACATCAACACCAGCGGGTTGCTGCTGTTCACCACCGACGGTGAGCTGGCCAACCGGTTGATGCATCCCGCCACCCAGATCGAGCGCGAATACGCGGTACGCGTGATGGGCGAGGTGACCATGGAGCACATCAAGTCGATGGTCGAGGGCGTGATGCTCGATGATGGTCCGGCGCGCTTCACCGATGTGCAGGAGTTCGGCGGCGAGGGCATCAATACCTGGTTCCATGTGGTCATCATGGAGGGCCGCAACCGCGAGGTGCGCCGGCTGTGGGAGTCCCAGAACCTCACCGTCAGCCGTCTCAAGCGCGTGCGCTATGGCAATATTTTCCTCGACAAGCGCGCCAAGGCGGGGGAGTGGGTCGAACTCGGCCAGGACGAGATCGACGACCTGGCCGGCCAGGCAGGGCTGCCATCGCGCAAGGTGCCGGAACTGACGCCCGATGAAAAGAATCGCTGGAGTCGTGACAAGAACAAGCGACGTCCGGTACAGGGAGTGCGCAAACCCAAGTCACCCCGGAACAGGGGGCGCTGATCCCGCAAGGCGGTGTGGCTCGGGGGCTGCGGCATGCAAGGTCGCTGTTTTTGCAGGACTCGTTGGCAAGCTGATCGCCTGACGATGAAAAAATCGCTTGCCAGCGACCGGGCCCATCCGTATTATGTGCACCCGTTCGGCAGGGGTCGTTAGCTCAGTTGGTAGAGCAGTTGGCTTTTAACCAATTGGTCGTAGGTTCGAATCCTACACGACCCACCAACCGAACCTGTGTTGGCCTCATCAGGGCCATGCCGGGTCGTTAGCTCAGTTGGTAGAGCAGTTGGCTTTTAACCAATTGGTCGTAGGTTCGAATCCTACACGACCCACCAGATATCGCGCCCCCGCCTCGTTTCGAGGCGGGGGCGTTTTCGTCTGTCGGGCTGCGGGCGTGCACGAGGCCGCCGAACCGGTCGAACTTGCAACCCGAGCGTGTCAGCGTCATTATCGAACAACGTCATTTTCATTGCACCGGCATCGCGGAGCGCGAATCGGTCGCAAGAGACGCGGGTCGACCACAGCGAGAGACGCAACGGTTGGCCCTCTGGTGTGTCGAGCCGTGCGGAGCGCACGAATCCCGGCACCTGGTGTAACGCAGGGGGATGCCCTGCCGGTCACAGTGGTAGACACGATGACGATCATGACTTCCCGTGCCGAGCTGCGCGAACAGCTGGCACGCCGCTATTGCCCCACCCGTATTCCCGCCGAGGACGAAGCGCGCGTCGAGGAGATCAAGCGACTGCTCGAGGCCAACAACGCCGTCCTGGTGGCGCATTACTATACCGACGATGCCATTCAACAACTGGCCGAAGAGACGGGCGGCTGCGTGGCCGACTCCCTGGAGATGGCGCGCTTCGGTGCGCGTCACGAGGCCGACACCCTGGTGGTGGCCGGTGTGCGTTTCATGGGCGAGACGGCCAAGATCCTCTCGCCGGAGAAGCGCGTGCTGATGCCGACCCTGGAGGCAACCTGCTCGCTGGACGTCGGCTGTCCGGCCGACGAATTCTCGGCCTTCTGCGACGCGCATCCGGATCGCACCGTGGTGGTCTACGCCAACACCTCGGCGGCGGTGAAGGCACGTGCCGACTGGGTCGTGACATCTTCCATCGCCGTGGACGTGATCGAGCACCTGCAGGCGCGGGGCGAGAAGATCCTGTGGGCTCCGGACAAGCATCTGGGCGGCTACATCCAGCGCAAGACCGGGGCCGACATGCTGCTCTGGGACGGTGCCTGCATCGTCCACGAAGAATTCAAGGCCAAGGGGGTCGAGGACCTCAAGGGGTTGTATCCCGACGCGGCGGTGCTGGTGCATCCGGAATCGCCGTCCTCAGTGGTCGAACTGGCCGACGTCGCCGGTTCCACCTCCCAGTTGATCAAGGCCGCCAAGGAACTGCCGCAGCAGGAACTGATCGTGGCCACCGACCGAGGCATCTTCTTCAAGATGCAGCAGGCGGTACCGGAAAAGACGCTCTTCGAAGCACCCACGGCCGGCGATGGCGCTACCTGCAAGAGCTGCGCCCATTGCCCCTGGATGGCGATGAACGCCCTGGACAACCTGGCAGGCGCCCTGCGTCATGGCAGCGGCGAAATCTTCGTCGACGAGGCGTTGCGTCAGCGCGCGCTCAAGCCGCTGGAGCGGATGCTCAACTTCAGCGCCTGAGGCTGATCGAGGGCGCGTCACGGCAAGCAAGGGGCCTGTGTGGGCGCCGAAGCGCCGGCCCGGCAGCAGGCCGCCGCATCTGGCATGCCTGCGCCTCTCATGCCAGAATCGGAGTCCAACCTGGACACCGAGACCGTCAGGCGGCTGTGCGCCCGCCGGAGGCGGCGTGACTGAGCAAGAGGATCCCATGCCCGAGTACCGCTCCCGAACCACCACTGCCGGCCGCAACATGGCCGGTGCCCGCGCCCTGTGGCGCGCCACCGGCATGAAGGACGATGATTTCCACAAGCCGATCATCGCCGTGGCCAATTCCTTCACCCAGTTCGTGCCGGGGCACGTGCACCTGAAGGACATGGGCCAGCTGGTGGCCCGGGAGATCGAAAAGGCCGGTGGCGTGGCCAAGGAGTTCAACACTATCGCCGTCGATGACGGTATCGCCATGGGCCACGATGGCATGCTCTATTCGCTGCCGAGCCGCGACATCATCGCCGACAGCGTCGAGTACATGGTCAATGCCCACTGTGCCGATGCCCTGGTGTGCATTTCCAACTGCGACAAGATCACGCCGGGAATGCTGATGGCCGCGATGCGCCTCAACGTGCCGGTGATCTTCGTCTCCGGCGGGCCGATGGAGGCCGGCAAGACCAAGCTGCTGGATCATGGGCTGGATCTGGTCGATGCCATGGTCATGGCTGCCGACGACTCGGTGGACGACGAGACGCTCTCCGAGGTGGAGCGTAGCGCCTGCCCGACCTGCGGTAGCTGCTCGGGCATGTTCACCGCCAACTCCATGAACTGTCTGACCGAGGCGCTGGGGCTGGCGCTGCCGGGCAATGGCACCGTGGTGGCGACCCATTCCGATCGCCGCCGGCTCTTCGAGACGGCGGGGCACCGCATCGTCGAGCTGGCCAAGCGCTACTACGAGGGTGACGAGGCGCACCTGCTGCCTCGCGCCATCGGCTCCAAGGCGGCCTTCAAGAACGCCATGACGCTAGACATCGCCATGGGCGGTTCCACCAATACCATCCTGCACCTGCTGGCTGCCGCCCAGGAGGCGGAGATCGATTTCACCATGACCGATATCGATCGCCTCTCCCGGGAGGTGCCGCAGTTGTGCAAGGTGGCGCCCAATACCCAGAAGTATCACATCGAGGACGTTCATCGCGCCGGCGGCATCATGGCCATTCTCGGCGAGCTGGACCGGGCAGGCGTGCTGGATACCCGAGTGCCCACCGTCTATGGCGACAGCTTGGCCGAGGCGCTCGAGACCTGGGATATCATGCGCTCGCCGAGTGCCGACGTGGTGGAGTTCTATCGGGCCGGCCCCGGCGGTGTGCCGACCCAGACGGCATTCTCCCAGAGCGCTCGTTGGCCGAGCCTCGATGGCGACCGGGCCACCGGCTGCATCCGTGATCTCGAGCATGCCTTTTCGAAAGAGGGCGGGCTCGCCGTGCTGCACGGCAATATCGCCCGCGATGGCTGCGTGGTGAAGACGGCCGGGGTCGACGAGTCGATCCTGGTGTTCGAGGGGCCGGCGCATGTCGTCGAGTCCCAGGACCAGGCGGTGGAGCACATCCTTGGCGGCCAGGTAAAAGAGGGCGATGTGGTGGTGATCCGCTACGAGGGCCCCAAGGGCGGCCCGGGCATGCAGGAAATGCTCTACCCGACCTCCTATCTCAAGTCGAAGGGGCTAGGCAAGGCGTGCGCCCTGCTCACCGACGGTCGCTTCTCCGGTGGTACATCGGGGCTTTCGATCGGTCACGTCTCGCCTGAAGCGGCGGCGGGAGGCGCTATCGGGCTGGTCGAGAGCGGCGATACGATTCGCATCGATATCCCGGGACGCGCCATCGACGTCCTGCTCTCCGACGAGGAGCTCGAGCGACGTCGCCAGGCTCAGCAGGCGCGCGGGCGCGATGCCTGGAAACCGACCGTCCAGCGTGTCCGCAAGGTGTCCGCGGCGCTCAAGGCCTATGCGCTGTTGGCGACATCCGCGGACAAGGGCGCGGTGCGCGACCTGACCAAGCTCGATTGAGCGCCTGGTCGCCTGGATCGGATTCCCCCGGCTAGCTTGCCGGGGCCTCATCTTCATTGTTGCTAGGACGCCTTGGTATGAAGACTCAGACCCTCAACGTTGGCCTGATCGGCTTCGGCATGGCCGGCAGAACCTTTCACGCGCCTCTGATACAGGCGGCTCCGGGCCTGGAGTTGTCCGCCGTGGTCAGTGGCGACGCGGCAAAGGTGCAGGCGGTGTATCCCGATGTGACGGTGCATGCCAGGTCCCAGGCGTTGTTCGCCGACAGGGATATCGACCTGGTGGTGATCGCCACGCCCAACGAGTCCCACTTTCCGCTGGCCAAGTCGGCATTGTCTGCCGGCAAGCACGTGGTGATCGACAAGCCCATGTCGGTGTCGCTGGCCGAGGCGCGTCAGTTGAAATCGCAAGCTGATACGGTGGATCGCTTGCTCAGCGTCTTCCACAACCGTCGCTGGGACAGTGACTTCCTGACGCTCAAGTCGCTGCTCGAGCGTGGCGAGTTGGGGCGGGTCGCGGCGCTGGAGTCCCGTTTCGATCGGTTCCGGCCCCATGTCAGCGATCGCTGGCGGGATCATCATCGCCCTGGCAGCGGCATCTGGTTCGACCTGGGGCCGCACCTGCTCGACCAGGCTCGGGAGTTGTTCGGCATGCCGCGGGCGATTCTGCTGGAGTTGTCGACCGCGCGGGACGGTGCCGAGATCGACGATGACTTCCTGGCGGTGCTGGATTATGAGGGCACGCGCGTGATCCTCGGCGCCAGTTCCCTGGTGGCCGAGCCGACACCGCGTTTTGCGGTGTATGGCACGCGAGGCAGTTTCATCAAGTATGGCCTCGATCCCCAGGAAGCCTGGCTCAAGGCCGGCGAAACGCCGGAAGTGGGCTGGGGCGAGGATGACAATCCCGGTCGGTTGACGCTCGATGAAGGGCAGGGCGATGAGGTCTCGTTGGTCAGTCATGAGTTGCCCGGCGAGGCAGGCGACTATCGAGCCTACTATGACGGCATCGCCAAGACGCTATTGAGGGGAACGCCACCGCCGGTGAGCGCCGAAGAGGCCCTGGACACGATGTCGCTGCTCGAAGCCGGGCTCGACAGCTACCGGCAGGGGCGCTGGGTCAAGCTCAAGGAAGGCAATGGCGTCCGTCGTCGATTGCTGCATGCCCAGGGGAACGGCGAGTCCGCCTGACGGGCCCTACCACAGGGCTGGGGTGGTCGACTCGGCGCGCATCTTGTCTCTGGCAATGAACAGGGCGGCGATGGCCCGCGCCTCGTGGAAGTCGTCCCTTGCCAGAAGGGAGCCGATTTCGTCGATGGCGTGGGTTTCCACGATCAAGGGCTCGGGCTCGTCGCCAGGAAGCCGCCTGGGATAGAGGTCGGTGGCGAGCATGACCTGCATGCGATGGCACATGTAATTGGGGGCCAGGGTCAGTTCCACCAGCGGTTCGAGGCGGTGGGCGCCGAAGCCACATTCCTCCATCAGCTCGCGGTTGGCGGCGGCCACGACATCCTCGCCGGGATCCACCAGTCCCTTGGGCAGCGTCAGGGCATACTCCTCGAGGCCGGCGGCGTACTCGCGAATCAGCAACACATGCTCGGGATCGGGCATGGCGACGATCATCACCGCGCCGCCGCCCCTGGCATTGCCGCTCAGCCGCTCGAAAGTGCGCTCGGCGCCGTTGGCGAAGCGTAGTTCCATTTCCTCGATGTTGAACAGGCGGCTCGTGGCGACGCTGCGTCGCGACAGGACATGCGGTTTAGCGTGATGTTCGGCCATGGGGACTCCAGTCGATGAGGGCGTCGAAATGCGTCGTCAATGTCGATTGGTTACACTATCACGCCTACTACCTGCGAGACGCCATCGCGTCACCCACGAGGAGCCCATGATCGACTGGCGTGCCATTGATACCGTCCTGCTGGACATGGACGGCACTTTGCTGGACCTGCATTTCGACAGCCATTTCTGGCTCGAGCACCTGCCACGGCGCTACGTGGAGCTGCACCGCCTCGACGACGCCACCCAGGAAGAGGTTCGTGCGCGCATCATCCGCGAGCAGGGGACTCTGGACTGGTACAGCCTGGCTTACTGGCGTCGTGAGCTCGGGGTCGACATCCTGGCGCTCAAGCGCGAGGTCCAACACCTGATCGGCTTGCGCGGTGACGCCCTGGATTTCCTGACATGGCTCAAGCAGGCCCATCCACGGGTGATCCTGGCAACCAACGCCGATCGCGAGAGCCTGGCACTGAAGCTGCCGCTGACCGGTCTCGAGGATTACCTCGATGCCATCGTCTCGTCCGCCGATCTTGGTGTTCCCAAGGAAGAGCAGGCGTTCTGGTTCGCCCTTCAGGAAGTGGAACCTTTCGATCCGGCCCGCACCCTGTTCATCGACGACAACCCCTCGGTGCTGGAGAGCGCGCGCGAATTCGGCATTCGTCACCTGCTGGGCATTCTGCAGCCCGACAGCCAGCGACCGGGTCGTGAGCTCGAGTCTTTCATTGCTCTGGATCGGTTCGCGGCGCTGCTGCCCGAGGACCTGCCGCCCAAGGGAGGTATTCATGGATAACGTCAGGCTCGACAAGTGGCTGTGGGCCGCGCGCTTCTTCAAGACCCGTGCGCTCGCCAAGAAAGCCATCGAAGGTGGCAAGGTGCACTATGATGGTGGCCGGGCCAAGACCAGCAAGAACGTCGAAATCGGTGCCTTGATCAAGGTGCCCCAGGGGTGGGATGTCTGGGAAGTCGAAGTGATGGCGTTGTCGGACCAGCGACGCGGTGCTCCCGAGGCTCGCCTGCTTTACCGCGAGACGGCGGAGAGCGAGGCGCGTCGAACGAAGGAGGCCGAGCGCCGACGTCAGGCCAATGAGGCCATGCAACATCCCTTCAAGCGACCCGACAAGCGCCAGCGCCGCGAGATCAAGCGCTTCATGCGCGGGGAGTAAAGACACCGCGAAGCGGGACAGAGACAAGCAAGGAGCAAACAGGGCCGAGGCAGGTGTCGTCTTCCTCCTCCTCTGATTTCTTACTACATAGTTCAGGCAGTATTCATGACCGACCAGATACAGCGTTTCCTTTTCGACAACACCAATGTGCGTGGTGAAGTCGTTTCCCTCGAGCAGGCCCATGCCGAGGTCCTCGAGCGGCACGACTATCCGCCTGCCGTCACCCGGCAGCTCGGCGAGCTTCTGGCCGCCGTAGCGCTGCTCACTGAGACCGTCAAGCTCGATGGCACCATGAGCATCGAGGTCCGGGGCAAGGGAGCCTTGTCGTTGCTGATGGCGGAATCGAATCCCGGTGGCGAGCTGCGTGCCATCGCCCAACTGGATGAGAATGCCGCGATCCCTGATGATGAGGCCGGCTTTGCCGAATTGCTTGGCGAAGGGCAGATCACCATCACCCTGGATCCCCGTGAAGGGCGACGGTATCAGGGCATCGTCACGCTGGAGCGGGATAGCCTGGCCGGATGTCTGGAAGATTACTTCAGCCGCTCCGAGCAACTGCCCACGCGACTCTGGCTGGCTGCCGATCAGCAACGCTGTGGAGGGCTGCTGCTGCAGCGCTTGCCCGATGAGTCCTTGAATCAGGACGAGGATGCCTGGGAGCGCATGGTGCATCTGGCTGCCACCGTCACGGCCGATGAACTGCTGGCGCTGGAACAGCATGACCTGCTGCATCGTCTCTTCCACGAGGAGCAGGTGCGGGTGTTCGATCCCAAGGCCTTGCGCTTTGGTTGCACCTGCTCCCGTGAGCGCATTGCGGGAGCCCTGTTGAGTCTGGGTAATGAGGAATTGCGCGATATCCTGGCCGAGCAGGGTGGCATCGCCACCCAGTGCCACTTCTGCCATACCCGCTACCAGTTCACCGTCGCCGAGGTCGAGGCGATGCTCGACGACCCGGAAGGGCCTCCGCCGACGGTTCACTGAATCAGGAGCGGCAAGTCGAACAGCGTGGATCATGAGGTGATCGGTCCTGATGTAGTAGTAAAACTACAAGAACGTCGGGCAATGTCGGCGTTTCCCGATGGCTGGGTTTTTGCCATAATGCGCGCCACTCATCCTCAAACGGGCGTCGCCGAACACGAGACGGGTAACCGCATGCGGCGTTCGAGGGATGGGCAGACACGCGTCAAGGACGCCCGGCAAACGAGAGAGAATTGGCCGCAAGGCCCAGGAACCGACATGACCACGACTCAAGCCGTTCCACAGGCTGCCAGTGCGCAGTCCGCCACCGCCCACGTCAACCTCAGCAGCGCCGAGTTGATCGAGCGTGCCGTGGCCAATGGCGAAGGCCGTCTGGCGGCCAATGGCGCACTGGTGGTGAATACCGGTCAACGTACCGGCCGCTCGCCCAAGGATCGTTTCATCGTCGAGGAGCCGTCCACCAGCGGCCAGATCGACTGGGGCAGTGTCAACCAACCCTTCGATGCCAACAGGTTCGATGCCCTCTGGGAGCGTGTCGAGGCCTATCTGGGTGCCAGCGAGCACTATGTCTCCGAGTTGCACGTGGGCAGCGACCCGGTCCACTACCTGCCGGTTCGCGTGACCACCGAGACGGCCTGGCACAACCTGTTCGGCCGCACCATGTTCGTGCGTCCCGAGCCGTACAACCCCTCGGCCAAGGACGAGTGGACCATTCTCAATGCGCCTTTCTTCGAGTGCGAGCCGGCGCGTGATGGCACCAATTCCGAAGGCTGCGTGATCATCAACTTCGCCGCGCGCCGGGTGCTGATCGCGGGCATGCGTTATGCCGGCGAGATGAAAAAGGCTATGTTCTCGGTACAGAACTTCCTGCTGCCGGCCTCCGATGTGCTGCCGATGCATTGCAGTGCCAATGTCGGCGAGGATGGCGAGACCACCTTGTTCTTCGGGCTTTCCGGAACCGGCAAGACCACCCTGTCCGCCGACCCGTCGCGTTTCCTGATCGGCGACGACGAGCACGGCTGGGGTGTGGGGACCGTCTTCAATATCGAAGGGGGATGCTATGCCAAGTGCATCGATCTCTCCGAGAAGAACGAGCCGGTAATCTGGAATGCCATCCAGTTCGGCACCGTGCTCGAGAACGTGGTCCTCGATGATCGTCGCCAGCCGGATTATGCCGACGACAGCCTGACCCAGAACTCGCGTGCCGCGTATCCGCTCGAACACGTCGAGAAGCGTGTGGCCGAGAATCGAGCCGGCGAACCCAACGCCATTGTCTTTTTGACCTGTGACATGAGTGGCGTGCTGCCGCCGGTTTCCGTGCTCTCCAAGGAAGCGGCGGCCTATCATTTCCTGTCGGGCTATACGGCCAAGGTGGGCTCTACCGAGATGGGCTCCTCCGAGGGGCTGGCGGCCACCTTCTCCACCTGCTTCGGGGCGCCGTTCTTCCCGCGCCCGGCCCGGGAATACGCCGACCTGCTGATCAAGCGCGTGGCCGAGAAGGATGCCCAGGTCTATCTGGTCAACACCGGCTGGACCGGCGGTGCCTACGGTGAGGGTGGGGCGCGTTTTTCCATCCCCACCACGCGCGCCATCATTCATGCCATTCAGTCCGGGGTGCTGCGCGATATCGAAACCAAGCGCATCGAAGGCCTCAATCTGGAGGTGCCGACGGCCGTGCCGGGCGTTGAGACCCGCCTGCTCGACCCGCGCGAGACCTGGGCTGACCGGGAGTCCTATGATCGCCATCTCAAGGAGCTGGTGTCCAAGTTCGTCGATAACTTCAAGAAGTTCGACGGCGTCAGCGAGGCCATCATCAAGGCCGGTCCCAGCCTCGACTGAGTTCCGAGGGCGACACTGAACACCGCTGCTTGCGGAGAGTCGAAAGCGGAGAGGGGCATTCCTCTCCGCTTTTTTCATCGCACCTGGGGCAGCGGGCCCTCGCGGATCACGTCCTGGAAAAGGAGTCGTGCCATGCAACGTCGTCATTTTCTCGGTCTGTTGGGGCTCGGTGGCCTGGCCGGCCTGGCTCCCGGCCTTGCCAGTGCTCGCCCCAAACTGGATCTCTCCCCGGCGCCGGGCCTCGAGACGCTCGAGCTCACCGAGGCCGAGTGGCGGGAGAAGCTCACCGATGAACAGTTCGAGATACTGCGGGAAGCGGGGACGGAGCCGGCCTTTTCCAGCCCGCTGGATCAGGAAACCCGGAAAGGCGTCTATCATTGCGCCGGTTGTGACCTGCCATTGTTCGAAAGCGGCATGAAATATGACTCCGGCACGGGCTGGCCGAGCTTCTTCACTCACATCCAGGGTCACCTGCTCACTGAGCTGGACTTTGTCCTGTTGATACCGCGTACCGAATATCACTGTGCCCGTTGCGGCGGTCATCAGGGGCATGTCTTCGAGGATGGCCCCGAGCCCACGGGACTGCGCTGGTGCAACAACGGGCTGGCCCTGACCTTTGTGCCGGCCTAGACGTGCGTGGCGAGGCTCGCGCCTCGAGCGTCGTGTGGCCGCGGAGGCGGGAGTGAGCGCTTGCCTGCAGCTTGCGTACACCCCGCGCACTCTATAGAATACTTGCGCCCGTTCGTCCAGCGAGCGGGCAACGTATATTCCGAGAACCACCTCCTTGCTTCCCCTGGGGTGCTCAACGCCTCCACCGGAAGCTGCCAAACCGCAAGGAGAATCCATGCGTCATTACGAGATCGTCTTCATGGTCCACCCGGACCAGAGCGAGCAGGTCCCGGCGATGGTCGAGCGTTATACCGGCATCGTCACCGAGAACGGCGGAACCGTGCACCGTCTCGAGGATTGGGGGCGCCGCCACATGGCCTACCCGATCAACAAGATCCACAAGGCTCACTACGTGCTGATGAACGTCGAATGCAGCGGCGAGACGCTCGAGGAAATCGAGAACATCTTCCGTTTCAACGATGCCATCATTCGCAGCCTGGTGGTGCGCTGCAAGGAAGCCATCACCGAAGCTTCACCGATGATGAAGCCGGCCGAGGACAAGCGCGCGCGTCGCGACGAAAAGCCGCGCACCGCCGAGTCCGCCTGAGCCCAACCGTCGCACGTTTGAAGGAGTCTTCACATGGCACGCTTTTTCCGTCGCCGCAAGTTTTGCCGTTTCACCGCCGAAGGCGTGAAGCAGATCGACTACAAGGATCTGGACACGCTCAAGGCCTACGTCACCGAGACCGGCAAGATCGTTCCCAGCCGTATCACCGGCACCAAGGCTCGCTACCAGCGTCAGCTGTCCACCGCCATCAAGCGGGCACGCTACCTGGCGCTGCTGCCTTACACCGATAGCCACCAGTAAGCCACCGTCACGATGCTGCCTGTCGCTCGATGGCTGATGCAGGGCTTGCCCCAGGCGACGATCGGGGCGGCCGTCAGCACCCTGGTTCCCTGGCTTTTCTGGCTGGGGGCTGCCATCGCGGCGCTGGTCACACTGCGCAGGGGGCTGTCGTCGGCCTTGCCGGTGATCGTGGCCGCCGCCCTGCCCGCAGGGTGGTGGTGGAGCCAGGGGGATGTCATTCCCCTGTCCAGCGTCCTGCTGGTGACCCTGATGGCAGTAGTGCTGCGTGCCCGGATGCGCTGGAGCGAAGCGCTTGTCATCGGTGCCCTGGGAGGGGCGCTGATGATCCAGTTGGGGATCTTCCTGCCGCCTGGCGGGGTCGAGCCCCTGCTGGAGCAACTGCGCCAGGGCGCACCGGAGATCGCGACGATGCTCGACGATCTGGCGGGGCAGGGCGTGGACACCAGGCAACTCGCCAATCTATTGATCGGCGGTGTCACCGGCCTGGTGGTGCTGCTGGTGTCGGTAGGGTGCCTGGCGCTGGCCAGAGGTTGGCAGGCCGGGCTCTATAATCCCGGCGGCTTCCGCGAGGAATTCCATGCCCTGCGGCTGGCGCCTCGTGAGCTGCTGGTGCTGTTCGGGATCGGCCTGGCTGGCGTAGTGCTCAACCTGCCCGGTCTGGGCATGCTGGTCTGGGTTCCGCTGCTGGTGGCCGGCATCGCGCTGGTACATGGTTTTATTGGATTGAAGGGAATGCATGGGGTGTGGCTGGGCATCTTCTATGTCCTGCTGATCTTCACCTGGCCCATGATTCTCATCGTGCTGCTCGTGGCCTTGCTGGATTCGTTCGTGGATTTCCGCGCACGCCTCGGCCACGGCAACTGACAAGAGGTTAACGAGATGGAAGTCATTCTGCTCGACAAGATTGGCAAGCTGGGCGGTCTGGGTGACCAGGTCAACGTCAAGCCTGGCTATGGCCGTAATTACCTGGTGCCCTACGGCCTTGCCGTGCCGGCCACCAAGGAAAACATCGAGGCCTTCGAGGCCCAGCGCGCCGAGCTCGAGGCCGAAGCGGCCGAGCGCAAGGCCGAGGCCGAGGCTCGCGCCGAACAACTCAACGACATCGAATTGTCGCTGGTTGCCAAGAGCGGTGACGAAGGCAAGCTGTTCGGTTCCATTGGTCCGCGTGATCTGGCCGAGGCGATCTCCTCTGCCGGTATCGAAGTGGCCAAGAGCGAAGTTCGCATGCCGCAGGGGCCGATTCGCCAGACCGGCGAATACGACATCGACCTGCACCTGCATGCCGAAGTCGACGCCACCGTGCGCGTGGTGGTCGTGGGCGAATAAGCCCGATCAGCGATGTCCACGCGGATGTCCAGGGGCGCGAGGGCTAACCTCGCGCCCTTTTTTGATTGCCTGTGTGCCACCACCGAGGCATGGGGTCGTCTTTCCCCTTCGGGTAGAATGGTGGCGCCGATTTCGTCAAGGGCCTCGCCGTCATGAATGAACCCCTCGAGCTCGACAAGGAAACCGCGGCGCTCAAGGTGCCGCCTCACTCGCTGGAGGCCGAGCAGTCGGTACTCGGCGGTCTGATGCTCGATAACCTCGCCTGGGACAATGTGGCCGACCGGCTCGTGGCGGATGACTTCTACCGCTACGAGCATCGCCTGATCTTCAACGTCATGGGCCAGCTTGCCGAGGAGGCTCGCCCCATGGACGTGGTGACGATGTCGGAGGCACTGGAAGGGCGCGACCAGCTGGACACCGTGGGCGGCTTGGCCTACCTGGCGGAACTGGCCCGCAACACGCCGTCGGCCAGCAACATCCGCGCCTATGCCGACATCGTTCGCGAGCGGGCCACCCTGCGCAAGCTGATCCGCGCCGCCAATCAGGTGGCGGAGAGCGCCTTCGCGCCCCAGGGGCGTCCTGCCGACGAGCTCGTCAACGAGGCCGAGCGGCTGGTCTTCCAGATCAGTGAGGAGCGGCCCAAGTCCGGTGGCCCCATCGGCATGAGCGATCTGCTGGCCAAGGCCGTGGACCGCATCGATGAGCTGTTCAACATGCAGGGTGAGATGACGGGGCTGTCCACCGGCTTCCGTGATCTCGACGACATGACGTCCGGTCTGCAGCCTTCCGATCTGGTGATCATTGCCGGACGCCCTTCGATGGGCAAGACCACCTTTGCCATGAACCTGGTCGAACATGCGGTGATCTCCAGCGACAAGCCGGTGATGGTGTTTTCCATGGAGATGCCGGCGGAGGCGTTGATGCTGAGGATGCTGTCGTCGCTCGGGCGCATCGACCAGACGCGGGTACGTACCGGCCAGCTGGAAGACGAGGACTGGCCGCGGCTTACCTCGGCAGTGAACCTGCTCAAGGACAAGCAGCTGTTCATCGACGATACGGCGGCCCTGTCGCCCAACGAGATGCGTTCGCGCGTCCGGCGAGTGGTGCGGGAGCACGGTAATCTCGCCCTGATCATGATCGACTACCTGCAGCTGATGCAGATTCCCGGATTCTCCGAGAACCGTACCGGGGAGATCTCGGAGATATCGCGCTCGCTCAAGGGCCTTGCCAAGGAGTTCGGCTGCCCGGTGGTGGCGCTCTCCCAGCTCAACCGCTCCCTGGAGCAGCGTCCCAACAAGCGCCCGGTCATGTCGGACCTGCGCGAGTCGGGCGCCATCGAGCAGGATGCCGACATCATCGGCTTCGTCTATCGTGATGAAGTCTACAATCCCGATAACCCCGACAATCAGGGGCTGGCCGAGGTCATCATCGGCAAGCAGCGTAACGGTCCCATCGGTACGGTGCACATGGCCTTCATCGGCAAGTACACGCGCTTCGAGGATCTCGCCCCCGACAGCTATGGAGGCGGCGGGTTCGGCGAGTGAGGCGCAATGCTTGAGCCGAGCAGCGAGCCCCGTATAATCCGACCCCCCAACAGCATACTGGAGGAAGACCATGGCAGGCGGATTTCGGCGCGGCAACCGTCGCCGTGCCCCGAAGCTCGAGGCGCGTGGCGAGTTGCAATCGGTGGAGCGGGAAGGGCCTTTCAAGGAATGGCTGGGGATGCCCGATCTGTACCGCTATCAACTGGTGGTGGATGGCGAGCATTACAGCTATCAGACCGAGGATGCCGAGTTGCCCGTCGAGGTCGGTGATCGAGTAGTGCTGCGCTACAAGGAAACCAAGGCCGGCAAATGGGTCGATCGCAACTCCCTGGGCAAGGCCATCGATCCCTCGGAATACCAGTAAGGGAACCCAAGGTCTCGCCATCGGTCACAGGAGCGACACGGATCGGTCATCCAGGTGTCACGTGACATCTCCAGGCTGGAGCCGATCTACCCTAGTCGACTCCCGGATGGAGGGATTCATGGACCTCAATGACCTCAGGGCCTTCGTGGCTCAGCACGACAATTTCGAAATCCGCGTGATCGGCCATGCGGGCAATCGGTTCTACCAGGTGGAACTCGAAGACGTGGAAGGGCAGCGCCACATGCTGACCTCTACCGGCAAGCCCATGCTGTTTCGCTCGCTGGACGACGTCTACCTGGAACTCAAGCGCGCCGGTGTAAACCGGGCCTATCTGGTGGAACAGGTGCCCGAAGACGAGATGATCGGTCACCGGGCCCGTTATCGGGATCCGCTGAACGCGCGCATGCCGCTGGTCTTCTGAACGGCCACCATCGACTGCCATCATTCACCCTGATATCACCTCTTTCGGCTCCGACGTTGGCGAGCCGATCTTTCCTCCCGCCATACACCTCATCGATCGACACAACGACCGTCGGGCCTTCGAGAATCGGGCCACGGCGGAGCCGCGCGTGTGGGTGACGGCACGTTCCGGTTCGCTCGCCTCGGTCAGTAATCGCTACAATTCTTGTACAAATTGAGTTGATAGTATAACTCTATTCCGCCAGTCGCCGTGCCAATGGTATCCTTGTGCTCCCATGGCCCCGCACCGCAGGAGACTTCGACATGGCACACCCCGAGGAAACGGCATCCTTGTCCCGGACACCTGAGGGGCATCCCGAACTCAAGGGGGGCAAGGTCGGCGTGGTTCTGGCCAATCTTGGCACGCCGGATGCGACCGACTACTGGTCGGTACGGCGTTACCTCAGCGAATTTCTCTCCGATCGCCGTGTCGTCGACTACTCGCCCTGGCTATGGCAACCGCTGCTGCAACTGGTGATCCTCAGCCGTCGTCCCTTCGCCTCTGGCAAGGCCTACCGTGGCATCTGGAACCGGGAAAGGGACGAGAGCCCCTTGCTGACCATCACCCGCGAACAGACTGACAAGCTCGCGACCGAACTCGGACGTCTCTATGGGGATAGGCTCGAGGTGGCATTCTGCATGCGCTACGGTAATCCTTCGACCGAAAGCGTCCTGAAGCGGTTGCAGGCCCAAGGGTGCGAGCGAATCGTGTTTTTCCCGCTGTACCCGCAGTACGGTTCGCCGACGACCGCGACGGCCAACGACCAGGCCTTCCGGGCCTTGATGAAGCTCAAGTGGCAGCCGGCCATCCGGACCGTGCCGGCCTACTTCGATCATCCGGCCTATCTCGAGGCTCTGAGTGCTTCGGTGCGCGAGGCCTATGCCGCCGCCACGTCCCGCCCGGAGGTGCTGGTGGCCTCCTATCATGGCGTTCCCAAGCGATTTCTCGACGAAGGCGACCCCTATTACTGTCATTGTCGCAAGACCACGAGGCTGTTGCAGGAACAGCTGGGGCTGGATGACGACGCCATCGTCACCACCTTCCAGTCGAAGTTCGGGCCTGAAGAGTGGGTGGGGCCGGCTACCGTGGAGCATGTCGCCGAGCTCGCCAGGCAGGGCGTCCGGCATATCGCGGTGGTGTCGCCGGCGTTCTCCGCCGATTGCGTGGAGACTCTGGAGGAAATCGAGGAAGAGATTCGCGGCGCCTTTCTCGATGCCGGCGGCGAGACCTTTACCTATGTGCCATGCCTCAATGCTCGTGACGACCACATTCAGGCGCTGACGGCCATCGTCGAGCGCGAACTCGCCGGCTGGCTATGAGCGCCGACGCTCCTTAAGGGGCCATCATGGCCCCTTAGTCGTGTCCCGCGTCCGGATGATGCGGCACCGGTTTCTTCCCGACTTCCTCGTCACGTAGTTCGGCCGGCTGACCCTGCGTCTTGTCAACGCGCTTGAGCTGCTGGTGCAGGCCCGTCTTGGCCAGCAGGTGCGCACTGACGGGGGCCGTGATGAAGAGGAACAAGGCGATCAGCAGTTCCTGAATCACGGGGTAGTTGTCGATGACGCCGAAGTAGAGCATCGAGGCGACCAGGATGCAGCCGATCCCCATGGTAGTGGCCTTGGTCGGCCCGTGCAGGCGCATGTAGAAGTCCCGCAGGTGAGTCATGCCCAGCGAGCCGATGAAGATGAAGGCGCCGCCGGCGATCAGAAAGAGTGATATCACGCCTTCCAGGATCACATAGATCGACATGTGATGTGCTCCTTCTATTCGATGATGTCGCCGCGTAGCAGATACTTGCACACGGCCACGGTACTGATGAAACCGAGCATGGCGATCAGCAGCGCGGCCTCGAAGTAGGTCTTGGTATTGAGCCACAGCCCCATCAGCACGATCAGCGCGATGGAGTTCACGTACATGGTGTCCAGCGCCAGGATGCGGTCCGGCATGTCGGGCCCGACCGAGAGGCGGTAGGTATTGAGCAAGATGGCGATCAACACCAGGGCCAGGCTGATCTTCAGCGCGATATCTAGCATTCGTAGATCTCCTTGAGCGGCCGCTCGTAGCGCTCACGGATTTGCTCGATGAGCGCTTCGTCATCTGCAACGTCCAGCGCGTGGATCAGCAGGGATTTGCCATCCATGCGCAGGTTGGCCGATACCGTCCCCGGCGTCAGGCTGATGGTGTTGGCCAGCAGCGTGATGGTGAAGCGCTCCTGCAGCATCAGCGGATATTCCACGAAGTGCGGGCGCGTGCGCCGCCAGGGATTGACGATCAGCCAGGCGACATGGAAGTTGGCGACGATGATGTCGCCCAGCACGCGCAGCACGAAGCGTAGCAACAGCCCGGGGCGGCGTACGCTTGGCTGAACATCCCAGAAGCGATAGGTATACAGGGGGATGACGATCGCCAGGACGCTGCCCAGCAGGATCTGGCCCGGTGATAGGCTGCGCACCATCAGCAGCCAGACGGCCAGCAGCAGCAGCGACAGCAGGGGAATGGGGAGCCAGCGGCGGGGCTTGATCATGGGGCGCCTCCATTGTCGGACAGTAACGCGCTCACCAGGGCGCCGGGATCGGCCAACTGAGCAGCGGTGGCTTGGGTATAGTCGCTGATCGGTCCGGCCAGGGCTACCAGCAGCGGCGAGGTGGCAAGCAGCAGGCTCACGCCGATCCATTGTTGGCGGGGCAGCGGCTCGCCGCCTCGTTCGCCTTCATGGCTACGCCAGAACAGCGTCGATCCCGCCCGAGAAAGAGCGATGATGGCGCACAGGCCACTGATCAGCAGAATGGGCCAGAGCCAGGGGCGCTGCCCGGCATCGGCGGCATGCAGCAGCAGCGCCTTGCCGATGGCACCGGAAAGTGGCGGCAGGCCGGCCATGGCCGCGGCGCCGAGGAAGAAGAGCCCCGCCAGGGCGCCGCCCTGGGTCAGGGGGCGGCCCTTGACGATGCGTGTGCCGGCCTTGCCGCGCTGCTGGGCGATCATTTCCGCCAGCAGGAACAGGCCGCCGGTGACCAGGGTCGTGTGCACCAGGTAGTAGAGCAGCGAGGCGGTGGCCTCGGGCGTATTCATGCCGACCCCGGCCAGCAGGGTGCCGGCAGAGACCAGGACGAGATAGGCGACCAGCAGGCGAAGATCTCTCGCGGCCAGCACGCCGATGGTGGCGGCCACCAGGGTGGCGAGTGCCATCCACCACACCCAGGGCTGCTCGAGGGCAGCGAGCTCGCCGGCCTGCTCGCCGAACACCAGAGAATAGACCCGCAGGATGGCGTAGACGCCGACCTTGGTCATGATGGCGAATAGCGCCGCCACCGGTGCCGGGGCGGCGGCATAGGCACGTGGCAGCCAGAAGTAGAGCGGCAGGATGGCGGCTTTCAGGCCGAAGACCACCAGCAGCAGCAGGGCGCCGGCGGTGACCAGCCCGTTGCGCTCGGCGGGAAGCTCGCCCAGGCGTGCGGCCATGTCGGCCATGTTGAGGGTGCCGGTGGCGCCATAGAGCACGCCCACGGCGATCAGGAACAGCGCCGAGCCGGCCAGGTTGAGCACCACATAGTGCACGGCCGACTGTATCCGCGATTTGCCTCCACCATGCAGCAGCAGGGCGTAGGAAGCCAGCAGCAGCACCTCGAAGAAGACGAAGAGGTTGAACAGGTCGCCGGTCAGGAAAGCGCCGTTGATCCCCATCAGCTGGAGCTGGAAGAGTCCGTGGAAGTTGCTGCCTTTCTCGTCGTCACCGCCGCAGGCGAAGATCACGCAACCGATCGCGAGAACCGAGGTGAGCATCACCATCAGGGCCGAGAGTCGATCCAGCACCAGCACGATGCCGAAGGGCGGCTGCCAGCCACCGAGGGCGTAGTAGGCAATCTCGCCGTCGGCGGCCCGCAGCAGCAGGGCCAGGGAGATGGCGGCGAGTGCCAGGGTGGCGGCGACGCTCGCGATGCGCTTGAAGCGCGTGCTGCCGAAGCGCGAGCGCAGCAGTACGACGCCCATGACGAGCGGCAGGACGACGGGCAGGACGATCAAATGCTGTATCACCGACGCGTCTCCTCTCGATCCTCATGCTTGCGACCATCGACATGGTCGTTGCCCATGTCGCCCCGGGCGCGCATGGCCAGGATGACCGCAAAGGCCGTCATGGCGAAGCCGATGACGATGGCGGTCAACACCAGTGCCTGGGGCAGCGGATCGGCGTAATCGCCGTCACCGTTGACGACGACGGCGCCATCGGTCGTCAGTCCGCCCATGGAGAACAGGAAGAGATTGACGGCATAGGACAGCAGGGTCAGGCCGACCACCACGGGGAAGGTTCTGCCCCGTAGTGTCAGGTAAAGGCCACAGGCGCTGAGCACGCCGGTGGTGATGGCATAGAGGCTTTCCATCAGCTCGTCTCCTCGCTGGGGGGCGCGATGTTGCTTTCCTTGCTCGGCCGGTGCGGTGTCGTCAGCTTGCCGAGGTTGGCCAGGATCATCAGGGTCGCTCCGACCACGGCCAGGTAGACGCCGAGGTCGAAGATCATGGCCGTGGCCAGTTCGAAGTCACCGATCACCGGCAGATGGAAGTGGCCGAAGGACGATGTCAGGAAGGGATGGCCGAACAGCCAGCTGCCGAGACCGGTCAGGGTGGCCAGACCGACCCCGGCGATGGCCACGGGCTGGTACTGGAAGTCCAGGCGCGCCTGCGCCCACTCCACGCCCCGGGCCATGTAGAGAAGGATCAGGGCCACGGCCGTGATGAGGCCGGCGATGAAACCGCCTCCCGGGAGATTGTGCCCGCGCAGGAAGATGAAGGCGGACACCAGCAGGGCCAGGGGCAGCAGCGCCTGGGAGATGGTGGTCAGGATCATCGGATAACGATCGGGAGACCAGAGCCGGCCCTCGGAATCGCTGTGTGGCATGAACAGGCGCAGACGATTGAGCAGCTTCAGGATCGCCAGTCCGGCGATGGCCAGCACGGTGATCTCGCCCAAGGTATCGAAGCCACGGAAGTCGACCAGGATGACGTTGACCACGTTGTGACCACCGCCGCCGGGAACGCTGTTGTCGATGAAGAAACCGGCGATGCTGGCATTGTCCCGGGTCAGGACAGCGTAGTTGAGGCTGGCGATGACCATGCCGAGTGCCATGGCCAGCGCGCTGTCGCGAAGATTGCGCGGCATCGAGGATTCACGAGGCGTTTTCTGGGGCAGGAAGAACAGCGCCAGCATCAGCAGGATCATGGTCACCACTTCCACCGAGAGCTGGGTCAGGGCCAGGTCCGGGGCGGAGAAACGGGCAAAGGTCAACGAGACCAGCAGGCCCACCATCGACAGCATCAGCAGTGAAATCAGGCGATAGCGATGGGTGGCCACCGTGGCGATGCCACTGAACATCAGCAAGATGGCGCCGGTCAGTAGCACACCGTCGATTTCGCCGCGGGGCTGGTCACCAGCCAGGTTCGGCATCATGAACAACCCGAGGCCGGCCAGCACCACGGCGGTGAGCAGCAGCAGGCTCATGTAGCGTTGCAGGGAAGCGTTGTCGAAGCGCCCGAGCCAGGCTTCGGCGTAGCGGCCGACGCATTGCACCGAGCCCTCGAACACCAGGCGTGCATCCACTGGCTTGAAGCCCTTGAGGAAGCGCTGCAGGTGGCGGTGCCCCAGATAGGTGCCGACCCCGGCGGCCAGGGCGATCAGACTCATCAGCAGCGGCAGATTGACGCCATGCCAGATGGCCAGATGGAATTCCATGGGCTCGCCGAGTACCGCTCGGGTGGCCAGGTCGAGCAGGCCGCCGGCCAGTGGCGAGGGAAGCAGCCCCACCAGGATGCAGAGCACCGCCAGCAATTCGACCGGCGCTCGCATCAGGCGAGGGGGTTCGTGAGGCGACTTGGGCGGTGCCTCGCGAGCGGGCTTGAAGAAGACCGCATGCACCAGGCGCAGCGAGTAGGCGACCGACAGGATACCGCCCAGTGTGGCCAGTACCGGCAGCAGCCAGCTGATGCCGCCGAGCATGTCGGTGCCGGCGGCGCTGGTGAAGAACATCTCCTTGGAGATGAAGCCGTTGAGCAGGGGGACGCCCGCCATGGCTGCCGCGAGGATCGAGGTCAGCAACGCGGTGATCGGCATGGCCCTACGCAGGCCGCCGAGTCGTGAAAGGTCGCGGGTACCGGTCTCGTGATCGATGATGCCCGCGCTCATGAACAACGCTGCCTTGAAGGTAGCGTGATTGAGGATGTGAAACAGCGCGGCTAGTACCGCCATGGGCGTGCCGATTCCCAGCAGGGCTGTGATCAGGCCCAGGTGGCTGACCGTGGAAAATGCCAGGATGCCCTTGAGATCGGTCTTCATCAGCGCGAACCAGGCGCCGTAGAGCAGGGTCGTCATGCCAACCAGCGTCACGACCAGGGTCCAGAGCTCACCACCGGCGATGGCCGGGTGGAGGCGGGCCATCAGCAGAATCCCTGCCTTGACCATGGTGGCGGAGTGCAGGTAGGCCGAGACCGGTGTGGGCGCGGCCATGGCGTGAGGCAGCCAGAAATGGAAGGGGAACTGGGCTGACTTGGCGAAGGCCCCGAGCAATACCAGGCCAAGTGCCAGCGGGTAGCGCTCATCGGCCAGGATGACGTCGCCACTGGCCAGCACCTGGTTCATGTCGAAGCTGCCGATCATGTCGCCGAGCAGCAGCAGCCCGGCCAGCAGCGCCAGGCCTCCGGCGCCGGTGACCGCCAGTGCCATGCGTGCGCCCTTGCGGGCGTCACTGCGATGCGACCAGAACCCGATCAGCAGGAAGGACGACAGGCTGGTGAGTTCCCAGAACATCCACAGCAGCAGCAGGTTGTCGGCCATGGCGATCCCGACCATGGATGACATGAACAGGATCAAATAGGCGTAGAAGCGCCCGTAGGGCTCCTCGGGGGCCAGGTAGTAATGGGCATAAAGCAGGATCAGCAGGCCAATGCCCAGGATCAGCAGGTTGAAGAGCACCGACAAGCCGTCGAGCCGGAAGGCGAGTTCCAGGCCCAGGGAGGGCACCCAATCCACGGCAAAACGCAAGGTCTCGCCGTCGAGCAGGGCGGGGAGCTGTGCCAGGGTCAGCAGTAGAGCCGTGGTCGGCAATACTGCAGTGACCAGTGAGCAGAGAGGGCGTTCGAGGCGAGCGCCGAATGCCGGCACCAGTACTCCGACAAGAGGGAGCAATGCGATCCAGAGCAATGTCATCGATTGGTCATCCTGCGCGTTTGCGTTAGGCCAAGGGTACTGTCCCACCGCAGGAGGGATCGACGACAAGCGCTGAGTGGCGCGTCCGTCCCTGGGTGAACAGGCCCATCAATGGCATTTGGCCACTACTCTAACGCAAAATGGACGCGTCACGCCCCCTTCTCTGGCAAAAGGTAAAGTATCGTGCCCTCTCTTGCCTCGGGGTCACGAGTCGCTCTAGAGTCGGGCCTGGTTTTGAGTACGCTCGGTCGGCTGGGGGTGGCGGCATGCAACTGGCGATACTGGCAGGTTTTGTGGTGGCGGGGCTGGCGCCGCTGCTCCATCGTGGCTTCGGGGCCAGGACACCCTTGTTGATGGCCATGTTGCCGGCGGCCTTCGCCGTGTGGCTTGCCAGCCTGTGGCCGGTTCTTGCCGATGGCGAGTCGCTCCTGCTGGAGTGGGCCTGGGTGCCGGGGCTGGATATCACCCTGACCTTCCTGATCGATGGCCTGTCCTGGTTGTTCGCCATGCTGATCACCGTGATCGGCACGCTGGTGCTGGTCTATGCGGGAGAGTACCTGAAGGGAGAGTGTGACCTGCCGCGCTTTCTGGTGGTGATCACCGCCTTCATGATGTCGATGCTGGGCCTGGTGCTGGCCGATAATCTGGTGGCGTTGTTCGTCTTCTGGGAACTCACCAGCATCACGTCCTACCTGTTGATCGGCTTCCATCATACCGATCCCGTGGCCCGCAAGTCGGCCCAGCAGGGGCTCTTCGTCACCGTCGGAGGCGGGCTGGCGCTGCTGGCGGGGTTCGTCATGCTCGCCCAGGCCGGCGACAGCTGGTCGCTGGCCGTGCTCAACGAGCGAGGCGGGCAGCTCACCGGTCATGAGCTCTATACGCCGATGTTGCTCTGCATCCTGATCGGCGCCTTTACCAAGTCGGCCCAGTTCCCCTTCCATTTCTGGTTGCCCAATGCCATGGCCGCGCCCACGCCGGTCTCGGCCTACCTGCACTCCGCCACCATGGTCAAGGCCGGAGTCTATCTGCTGGCACGCCTGCACCCGGCACTGGGGGGAACCGAGCTCTGGGAGGTGACGCTTTCGCTGGTGGGGGCCGTGACCATGCTGACCGGTGCCTTCCTGGCCATTCGCAGCATCAATATCAAGCTGCTGCTGGCCTACTCCACGGTGATGGCGCTGGGGACGCTGACCATGCTGCTGGGGCTCGGTACCGAAGGGGCGCTGGTCGCCTTCGTCGTCTTTCTGCTGGCCCACTCGCTGTACAAGGGCGCCTTGTTCATGGTGGCCGGTATTGTCGATCACGAGACCGGGACCAAGGATGTCACGGCCATGGGCGGGTTGCGCCGCGTGATGCCGCGAACGGCAGTGGTGGCCTGCGTGGCGTCGTTGTCGCTGGCGGGCCTGCCGCCGCTGTTGGGGTTTCTCGGCAAGGAGTTGATGCTGAAATCGGTTCTCGCCGCCGATCACTATGGCGGGCTGATTCTGCTGCTGGCCTTCACTGGCGCCTTTCTGACGCTTGCGGTGGCGACCATCGTGCTACTGAAGCCGTTCTTCGGGCCGCGCGTCGAGACCCCGAAGACACCTCATGAAGCACCGGCTGGCATGCTCGTTGGGCCAGCCTTGTTGGCGGCGCTTTCCTTGCTGTTCGGCCTGGCTCCCGGCACCCTCGATACCCTGGTGGAGGTCACCGTGAACGGCCTGGGCGCCGTCGAAGCGAATGTGCACTTGGCGCTCTGGCATGGCATCAACCTGCCGCTCTTGCTGTCGATGGCGAGCCTGGTGCTGGGGCTTCTGGTCTTTCGATACTGGGATGGGGTCCGCCGGCGACTGGCCTGGCTCGATCCGCTCATCCATCGAGGTCCAGAACGCGGTTACGAGAAGCTGATGGCCGGCATGGTGTGGGTTGCCGAGTGGCAGACCCGGTGCCTCCAGAACGGCTATGTTCGCAATTATCTGGTGATGACGCTGCTGGTCCTGCTGGGGCTGGTCGGTCATGCGCTGCTCGTTCGCCACCCGCTGGATATCGAGATGTCAATCGATGCCTACTTCCACGAAGTGGTGGTGGCAGGGCTGATGATTGCCGGCGCCCTGGCGGCCTGCGTGATGCGCTCGCGACTGGCCGCCGTGGCTGCCGTGGGCATCATGGGTTTCTCCATTGCCTTGATCTTCGTGCTGTTCAGCGCCCCGGACCTGGCCATCACACAATTGCTAGTGGAGACCCTGACCGTGGTCTTGCTGGTGCTGGTGCTCTTCCGCTTGCCGCGATTTGCCACCCTGTCCGCTCCGGCGGAGCGTTGGCGTGACCTGGTGGTGGCCGGCAGTTTCGGTACGCTGATGACGCTACTGATGCTGTCGGTGCTGAACGGCGAGCGCCTGCCGCGCATCTCCGACTACATGGTGGCCAACAGTCAGCCCCTGGCCCATGGCCATAACATCGTCAATGTCATTCTGGTGGATTTCCGGGCGCTCGATACGCTGGGCGAGATGTTCGTACTGGCGCTGGCCGCGATCGGCGTCCATGCGATGCTGCGTTTCCATGCCGCCGAATACGATGCCGGCCACGGTCAGTCCGGCAGGAGGGGAAACAATGGTTAGATCCGGCACCCTGATCCTCAGTGTGGCGGCACGCCTGCTGCTGCCCCTGCAACTGTTGTTCTCCGTGTTCCTGCTGTTGCGTGGCCATGACGAGCCGGGCGGCGGTTTCATCGCTGGCCTGGTGGCGTCCGGGGCCTTCACGCTCTACTTCTTCGCCTACGGCCGCGGTGCTTTGAGCAAGATGCTCAAGGTATCGCCCCGCGATCTGGTCGCCATGGGGTTGTTGTTCGGTGTGCTCTCGACCCTGCCGGCCTGGTGGATGGGGGAGCCCTTCTTCACTTCCCAGTGGTGGACGATTCCGGTCATCGACTTCAAGGCCTCCACGCCGTTGATCTTCGATATCGGGGTCTATCTGGCGGTCGTCGGTTCGGTGCTGACGGCGATCACCGCGCTGGTCGATACGGATCATGCCGACGATTCGCGAGATTGAGGAGAGAGTCATGGAATCTCTGATGGCAGTGACGATCGGCGTGCTCTTCGCCACGGCGATCTACATGATGCTGCGCCGCTCCATCGTCAAGCTGGTGATTGGCTTGATGCTGCTTTCCAATGCCGCCAACCTGCTGATCTTCTCCATGGCGGGGATGGTGCGCGGTGCCCCGCCGCTGGTGCCGAAGGGACTATCGGCACCAGCGGGGGCCGTGGCTGACCCGCTACCACAGGCATTGGTACTCACGGCCATCGTCATTGCCTTTGGCGTCTTGTCCTTTGCTGTGGTGCTGGTACGCCGAGCCTGGGAGGTCGTGCGTGCCGATGATCTCGATCGGATGAAGGATACCGACACGTGACCCCTCAGATTGCATTGCCCATCCTGATCCCTCTGCTGGCCGGTGCCGTGTCGCTGGTGTTCTGGCGGTCCCGTGGCATGCAGCGTTTCATTGCCGTGCTCGGCACCGCTGGCTTGCTGCTCACCAGCATCTGGTTGCTGGTCTCGGTGAGTCGTGACGGCATCCTGGTGATGCAGATGGGAGACTGGCAGGCTCCCTTCGGTATCAGCCTGGTCGCCGATCTGCTGGGCGCCATCATGGTGGTGTTGACCGGGATCATCGGATTCGCGGTGGCGATGTTCTCGCTGGCCACCACGGGTCGTGGCCACGAGGCCTTCGGCTACTTTCCGCTGATGCACTTGTTGCTGGCCGGGGTGGCGGGCGCCTTTCTCACCGGCGACATTTTCAACCTCTATGTCTGGTTCGAGGTGATGCTGGTGGCTTCCTTCGCGCTGCTCACCCTGGGCAGCGAGAAGCCGCAGATGGAAGGGGCGATCAAGTACGTCACGCTCAACCTGGTGTCGTCGGTGATCTTCCTGATCGCGGTGGGGTTGCTGTACAGCATGGTCGGCACTCTCAACATGGCCGATATCGCCCAGCGACTGCCCAGGCTCGACGGCAACGGCATGGTCGATGCGCTGGCGATGATGTTTCTGGTTGCCTTCGGCATCAAGGCGGCGGCATTTCCGTTGTTCTTCTGGTTGCCGGCGGCCTACCACACGCCGCCGGTGGCGGTATCGGCACTGTTTGCCGGCCTGTTGACCAAGGTGGGTGTCTATGCCCTTTATCGGGTCTTCACGCTGATCTTCCATCATGATCCGGGCTATACCCATGAAATCCTGTTGTGGGGTGCCGGTCTGACCATGCTGTCCGGGGTGCTGGGTGCTGCGGCGCAGTTCGAGTTTCGGCGTGTCCTGTCGTTTCACATCGTCAGCCAGATCGGCTACATGATCCTGGGACTGGCCCTGTTCACGCCCTTGGCGATCATCGGTGGGGTCTTCTACATCGCGCACCACATCATCGTGAAGGCCAACCTGTTTCTGATCAGCGGTATCGTGCACCGGCTGCAAGGCAGCTATCGCCTCGAGGCATTGGGCGGTTTGTATCGTCAGCACCCGTGGCTGGCGGTGCTGTTTCTGATTTCGGCCCTGTCGCTGGCCGGGATGCCGCCCTTGTCGGGTTTTTTCGCCAAGTTCATCGTGATTCGTGCCGGCCTTGAGGCGGGCGCCTATGGCGTGACCTTCATCGCCCTGCTGGTGGGGCTGTTGACGTTGTATTCGATGGTCAAGCTCTGGTCCGAAGTGTTCTGGAAGGCCAATCCGCGCGAGGACGATGAGGCGCCAGATCAGGCCATCGGGCGCGGCGAGCTGTGGTTGATGGTGACGCCGGTGGCGGGACTGGCGCTCTGTACCCTGTTCATCGGGTTCAATGCCGGTCCGCTGTACGCCCTTGCCGAGGCCTCGGCCGGTCAGTTGCTGTCGCCGGAGCGTTACATCGAAGCCGTGCTCGGCGATGTCAGGGGAGGGGAGCGATGATCGGCGTGGTCTGGAACTTGCTGCTGGGGCTGGCCTGGGTCGTGCTGACCGGCGACTTCAGCGGCGGCAACCTGCTGGCGGGGCTGGTCTTCGGGTACCTCGTGCTGGCGCTGATTCAGCCCCAGGTGCCGGCACTGTCGGGCTATGCCCAGCGCTTGCCTCGCCTGGTGCGTTTCGTCGGCTTTTTTCTCAAGGAACTGGTGATGGCCAATTTCAAGGTGTCGTATGACATCGTCACGCCACCCTGGTACATGAAGCCGGGGGTCATCGCCATGCCGCTGGAAGCCCGGACGGAGGTCGAGATCGCCTTTGTGGCCAATCTGATCTCGTTGACGCCGGGCACCCTGAGCCTGGATGTGTCCGATGACCGCCGGGTGTTGTACATCCACGCCATGTTTCTCGATGACGAGCCGGCGCTCAGGCGTAGCCTGGCCGAGCTGGAGCGTCGAGCCCTGGCGCTGTTTCGCTAGCAAGAGAGGTTCTGCATGTCGACCATGGTTCTGATCAGTCTGGCGGTAATGGCATTGGCACTCTGCCTGACCTTCATTCGCCTGTTTCGTGGCCCGAGTCTGCCCGACCGGGTGGTGGCCCTGGAGCTGTTTTCCTCGATTCTCGTCGGCATCATCGGGGTGGTAGCCATTGCCGCCGATGTAGCCCTGTTGCTGGATGTCGCCATCGTCGTGGCGTTGATGGGGTTCATGGCGACGATCGGATTTGCGCGTTTTCTCGAGCGGGGAGGGCCGCGTGATGATTGAGTGGTTCGTCGCGGGCCTGACTCTGATCGGCGCCGCCTTCATGTGCCTGGCCGCGCTCGGCGTACTGCGGTTGCCCGATTTGCTGACCCGCATGCACGCGACGACCAAGGCGGCGACCCTTGGCGTGTCGCTGGTCATGCTGGCAGTGGCCCTGCACTTCGCCGAGGAGGCCGTGGTGGCCAGGGCCTTCGGGATCATCCTGTTCATCATGATGACCGCGCCCGTGGCGGCCCATGCCATCGGGCGTGCCGGCTATTTTGTCGGCGCACGCCTATGGGATGGCACCCTGAAGGATGAACTCAAGCCGCATTACGATCCGCTGAGTCACCGGCTGGACAGTGGGCTGGACAGCGAACGAGGCGACCAGGCCGATGTGTCGGATCGGGAAAAGTGACGAGATGGCGCGATGGGCTGGCGCCCGGTGCCCTTTGTAGGCGATGATCGGGGCCGACACCGCCAAGGAATGCGATGCCATGACGCTCAAGCTGCTCCCCCTCGCCATCTTGTGTGCTGCCCTGGTCGGCTGCCAGAGCACCCAGCCCCGGGATGCCCGGGCCGAGTCTTCCACGACCTCGGAAAACGCCGGATCGACCAGTGGGGCCTCCGTGACCGAAGCGGAGAAAGAATCCTTCGAGGCCTGGCTGGCGAACTTTCGTCGCCAGGCCCGTGCCGAGGGCATCGACGAGACGACCCTCGCGCGCGCCCTGGATGGGCTGCGCTATCAACCCCGGGTCATCGAGCTGGATGGCTCTCAGCCGGAGTTCGTGAGACCGATCTGGGAGTATCTCGACAGTGCCGTGTCGGCGTCGCGCGTCAGCAATGGGCGCGAGCGCCTGGCCGAATACCGCGATACGGCTCGTCAGATGAGCGAGCGATACGGGGTGCCCAGCGAGGTCCTGGTGGCCATCTGGGGCATCGAGAGCAGCTACGGCGACTATCTCGGTGACTTCTCGACTCTGGAAGCGCTGGCCACGCTGGCCCATGACGGCCGCCGCCGTGACTTCGCCAGAGGCGAGCTGCTTGCCGCTCTGCGCATCATCGAGGCCGGCGATATTTCCCCGGAACGCATGAAAGGCTCCTGGGCCGGTGCCATGGGGCATACCCAGTTCATTCCCTCCAGCTTCCTGGCCCATGCCGTGGACGGTGACGGTGACGGTCGCCGGGATATCTGGAGCAACATCGCCGATGTCCTGGCCTCCACGGCGAATTATCTCGACGAGGCTGGATGGCGGGAAGGCGAGCCTTGGGGGACCGAGGTGCGCCTGCCACAAGGTTTCGATTATACCCTGACTGAGCCCGATATCCGGCGTTCCAGTGCCGAGTGGGCGGCGGCCGGCGTGCGTTCCTGGGATGGCCAGCCGCTACCCGACCTTGCCTCGGCCTCGGTGATCACCCCGGCCGGTGCTCAGGGGCCGGCCTTCCTGGTTGGCCACAACTTCCGGACCATCCTGCGTTACAACAATGCCACCAGTTACGCGCTTGCGGTGGCAACGCTGAGTGACAGGATCGCCGGACGCGATGGCATTCAGGGTGACTGGCCACGCGAGCAGCCGCCCCTGAAACGCAGCGAGGTGCGCGAGATGCAACAGCGTCTCGACGATCGAGGCTTCGACGTGGGAACTCCCGACGGCATTCTGGGGCCGAATACCCGTCGTGGGCTGCGTGCCTTTCAGCGACAGATCGGTGTGACGCCCGATGGTTTCGCGACCAAGGCGTTGCTCGAGCGCCTGCGTCGCTGACACGCATGGCATGGAATAGCACGGCAAATAGATAGTACGTCGTCGTTACGATCAAGGAGAGCCCTTCATGAATGCGATGCTTCGTCCTCTGCTGTTGTCCTTGGTGTTGTGCTCCTCGTGGGCGATGGCCGCCGATGAGCAGCATGACGCGGATCAGCCGCTTGGCTGGGTGGAGAAGGTCACGCTCGAGCCCGGGAATGTGGAGATCAAGGCCAAGCTGGATAGCGGTGCGTTGACCTCGTCGCTGGATGCTCGTGACATCGAGGTCTTCGAGAAGGACGGCGAGGAGTGGGTGAGCTTCCGACTCAAGCTCGAGAACGAGGCCAATGGCGAGCGTTTCTCCGAGCGTCTGGAACGTCCGCTCTATCGCGACCTGACGGTGCGCGGTGCGGGCGGTCGGGACGAGCGGCCGGTGGTGCTGCTCGAGGTCTGCGTGGGAGATACACGCTACGAGGAGCAGTTCAGCCTGCGCAATCGCGAGGAAATGAATTACCCGATGCTGCTGGGCCGTCGCTCCATCGGCCATCTCGGCGTGCTGGATGTGCGCGAGACCTTCACCACCGAGCCGGATTGCGATACCGACTCGCCGCTGGTGGCTTTCGACCCCGACGAGGAGTGAGCCCTCGTCGGTCTTCAGGCAAGGCGTGCCAGCAGGGCGGTGACGGCGGTTTCCACCCGCAGGATGCGAGGCCCCAGGTGCACGCCTTGACACCCTGCCTCGAGGAGCTTGTCGACTTCCCAGGGAATGAAACCGCCCTCCGGGCCGACGACCAGGAGAGTCGGTTCATCGACGCCGCGTGGGCAGGCCTCCGGCATGCCGGGGTGTGCCACCAGCCCGCGGCGAGATGCCAGCAGTTCCGGCAGGTGGTCCTCGACGAAGGGGCGGAAGCCCTTGGCCAGCGTCACTTCGGGTAATCGGGTATCGCGCGCCTGCTCGAGACCGAGGACCAGGTGGCGATGGATCTTGTCTGCGCCGAGTTCTGGCGACTGCCAGTAGCTCTTTTCCACGCGACGGGTATTGAGCAGGGTCAGGGATTTCACGCCCAGGGCCGTGGCGTGCTCGAGGCTGCGTGCCAGCATGCGCGGGCGAGGCAGTGCCAGGACCAGGTGAACCGGCAAGGCTGGCGGTGGTGCTTCCCCGAGACCGCTGACATCGAACAGAGCCTCGTCGTCGCGGTGCTCGAGCAGGGTGCCGCGTCCCAGGAGACCGTTTTCGATCCCCAGTGTCAGGGTGTCGCCGACGCGCGCTCGATGCACGTCGCGGAGATGCGCCAGTCGGCGAGGGTCGCGGACCCGGGCCAGTTGCCCGGTCTCGAGGTCCTCGGGCGAGAGCAGGATCAGGTTCATGGCGTCTCGTGATACCTTGTGGTGGATGGAAGGGACCCTGGCGGCGCTTGCCGATTTTCCCCGGGTGCCTTGCATGGTGGGTGGCGCGGTGCACAATACTTGGATGAAGGGCGATCGCCCAGTCGACAATGACAAGGAGCAGCGCCGTGCGCGTGATACGCAAGTATGCCAACCGTCGGCTCTATGATACCGAACAGAGCCGCTATGTAACCCTTGAGGACCTGCGTAGCCT
Organism: Halomonas caseinilytica; assembly: GCF_001662305.1. Taxonomy (GTDB): domain Bacteria; phylum Pseudomonadota; class Gammaproteobacteria; order Pseudomonadales; family Halomonadaceae; genus Halomonas; species Halomonas caseinilytica. The sequence continues at coordinate 130,160 of NZ_BDEP01000002.1, read as the reverse complement.
GGTGCTCGACGAGGTACCTTTCCGGGTTGAGGACGCCAAGTCCGGCGAGGATCTGACGCGTACCATCCTGCTTTCGATCATCATCGAGCAGGAGCAGGCCGATGGCGAGGCTGAAGTCTTTTCCAACGACCTGCTGGCCCAGTTCATCCGGGTCTACGACATGGCCAAGCCGCTGCCCCTGGCGCGTTACCTGGAGCAGGGGACTCGCCTGATGCTGGAACAGCAGAAGCACATGCAGGACCAGTGGCAGCAGGCCATGCGGCACACGCCCATGGAGCTGATGCGCGAGCTGGCCGAGGAGAACATGCGTTTCTGGCAGCAGAATCTTGGTGGCAACCGCAACAAGCAGGACGACGACGACAACGACAAGTCGTGATCGGGCGGCGGTCGCGGCGAGTTTCTGACATAATGCCGCGACGTTTCCCCGAGGTATTGAGGTAGAGCAGCGGATGAAGGTTCTGATCATCGGCGGCGGTGGCCGCGAACACGCCCTGGCCTGGAAGGTCGCCCAGTCGGCTCGGGTCGAGTCCGTCCACGTGGCCCCGGGCAATGCCGGCACCGCCCGTGAGCCGGGGCTCGAAAACGTGGCGATCGGCGTCGACGACCTGGATGGCCTGGTGGCCTTCGCGCGCGACGAGGACATCGATTTGACGATCGTCGGCCCCGAGGCGCCGCTCGTCGACGGCGTGGTGGACCGGTTCCGTGAGGCCGGGCTGACAATCTTCGGCCCCACGGCCGGCGCGGCTCAGCTCGAAGGATCCAAGGCCTTCACCAAGGATTTTCTGGCACGCCATGCGATTCCTTCCGCCGAGTATCGCACCTTCGTCGCGGTGGAGCCGGCGCTCGACTATCTCGCCGAGAAGGGGGCTCCGATCGTCATCAAGGCCGATGGCCTGGCGGCTGGCAAGGGCGTCATCGTGGCCATGACCGAGGCCGAGGCCGAGGCGGCGATTCGCGACATGCTCGAGGACAATGCCTTCGGCGATGCCGGTGCGCGCGTGGTGATCGAGGAATTCCTCGAGGGCGAGGAGGCCAGCTTCATCGTCATGGTAGATGGCAACACGGTGCTGCCCATGGCGACCAGCCAGGACCACAAGCGTGCCCTCGATGGCGATACCGGTCCCAATACCGGCGGCATGGGCGCCTATTCGCCGGCGCCGGTGGTCACCCGCGAGGTCCATGAGCGCATCATGGCCCGGATCATCGAGCCCACGGTGCGAGGCATGGCCGAGGAAGGCCATCCCTACACCGGCTTTCTCTATGCGGGGCTGATGATCGATGCCGAAGGCAATCCCAAGGTGATCGAGTACAACTGTCGGTTCGGCGACCCCGAGACCCAGCCGATCATGATGCGCCTGACCTCGGATTTCGCCGAACTGTGCCTGGCCGGTGCCCGAGGCAAGCTCGACGGGCTTTCCTGTGACTGGGACGCGCGCGATGCCGTGGGCGTGGTGATGGCGGCCGGCGGTTATCCCGGCGAGTATCGCAAGGGCGATGTCATCACTGGTCTCGAGGCCGCCGACGCCACCGGCTGCAAGGTCTTCCATGCCGGAACCCGGTTCGGCGAGGGGAAAGAGGTCGTGACCGCCGGCGGCCGAGTGCTTTGTGTGACTGCCTTGGGCGAGGGAATCTCGGCAGCCAGGGATCTGGCCTATCGCGGCCTGGCCGAGATCGACTGGCCCGATGTCGCCTATCGTCGTGATATCGCTCATCGCGCCATCGAGCGCGATGACGGCTGAGAGGCACCTGGGCGCGTGATATTCCGCTCGCAAGAACATTTCAGGAGGTCGCAACATGGAACGCGTCAGGCTCGAGTTTCCTGAAGCGGATGTGCGTCATCGCCATGGCTTGACGGTGCGTGTCACCGACATGAACTACGGGCGTCATCTCGGGCATGACGCCGTGGTGTCGCTGATGCACGAGGCGCGCGTACAAGCCCTGGCCAGCCTGGGACTCTCCGAGGGCGACATGGAGGGCTATCTCTGCGTGGTGGCGGATCTGGCAGTGCAATATCAGGCCGAGTCACGCTGGCCGGATGCCCTGATGATCGAGACCGGCATTCCCGCGCCGTCGCGCAAGTCGATCGCCGTCTACCATCGTCTGCGCCGCGAGTCGGATGACCGCAGCGTGGCAACCGCGCGTCTCAATCTGATGTTGATTGATCCCGATACGGGACGCCCAGCGCCGGTACCCGCTACCCTGGCAGACCGTCTGATGGGGAACGACTGATGTCACGGGAGTATCCGATCATCGCTGTCACCGGCTCGTCCGGGGCGGGCACGACCACCGTGAAACGTACCTTCGAGCGCATGTTCGCCCGCGAGGATGTGCACGCGGCCTTCGTCGACGGCGATGCCTTTCATCGCTATACCCGCCAGGAACTGGCGCGCATGTTCCGCGAGGAGCCCGAGCGCAAGGACGAGCTCTCTCACTTCGCGGTGGAAGCCAACCTGCTCGACAAGCTCGAGGAGCTGTTCCTGGAGTATGGCGAAAACGGCGTCGGCACCTATCGGCATTACATCCATGCCGAAGACAAGTCGATGATCGAAGCCGGCTACCAGGTCGGGACCTTCACCGAATGGCAGTCGCTGCCCTCGGGCACCGACCTGCTGTTCTACGAAGGGCTGCACGGTGGCCTGGTCACGGCCGAGCATGACATCGCCCGACACGTCGACCTGCTGGTGGGCGTGGCGCCGACCATGAATCTGGAGTGGATCCAGAAGATCGATCGTGACATCCAGGCGCGGGGTTACACCCAGGAAGCGGTGATCGACACCATCCTGGGGCGCATGGACGACTATGTGCGCTATATCCTGCCCCAGTTCTCGCGGACCCATATCAATTTCCAGCGCGTGCCCACGGTGGATACCTCCAACCCTTTCGAGGTGCAGGACATCCCCACCGATGCCGAATCCTTCGTAGTGATCCGTTTTCGCGATCCAGCCACCGTGGATTTCCCGTATCTGCTGGCGATGATCCAGGACTCCTTCATGAGCCGCCCCCATACTCTGGTGGTGCCCGGGTCGCGTCTGTCGCTGGCCATGGAACTGATCCTGGCCCCGCTGGTGCGACACCTGCTGGCTCAGCGGCGGTTTCGTTGAGCCGGGCGGGACTGACAGCGCCCTTTTCGACCGTTACTCTCGTGGGGTAGCGTTTTCGTCGATGCCTTCCCCTGGAGCCTGACATGGACTGCCTGTTCTGCAAGATCATCAATCGCGAGATTCCCGCCGATATCGTCTACGAGGACGATGACGTTCTGGCCTTCAACGATATCGATCCCAAGGCGCCGATCCATATGCTGGTGGTGCCGAAAAAGCACATTGCGACCCTGAACGACATCGAAGAGGGCGATCTGGCCCTGGTGGGGCGCCTGCAGTACACCGCCGCGCATCTGGCCAAGGAGCAGGGGTTCGCCGACGATGGCTATCGGGTGGTGATGAACTGCAATGACCAGGGCGGCCAGACGGTCTATCATATTCATATGCACCTGATGGGCGGTCGTCGCTTCACTTGGCCGGCTGGATAGCCGGAACCCGCGCGGCGTCAGGCCGTGCTGTCGCAAGTGCTCGACGCATCGGGTGCATCTCGTAGCGCCGCCCGCGAGGCGGCGTTTCGTATTCCGGGCGCTGTGCGCGGCCGATGGCTCGGTTACAATGTCGTGACTGATCTCACGAGGGGGTGCCATGACTCGTCAATATTCCCGCGCCGACGACCTGATCCACCAGTTCGATACCGTATTGCGCACCCTGGTGCCCAGGGCAGCTCAGCCCTCGCGGCCTTCGCCTGCCACCGACGAGATACAGGACGAGGCGCTCGACGACGAGCAGCGACGTCATGCCGCCGGGCTGATGCGCATCAATCATACCGGCGAGGTTTGTGCCCAGGCGCTCTACCAGGGACAAGGCTTGACCGCCAAGCTGCCCGAGGTACGTGGCCAGATGGAAGAGGCCGCTCAGGAGGAAGTCGATCACCTGGCCTGGTGCGATGCCCGCCTGCAGGAACTCGATGGCCGTACCAGCCTGCTGAATCCGATGTTCTATGCTGCGTCCTTCGGTATAGGCGCCGTGGCGGGAGCCGTGGGCGATCGTGTCAGTCTGGGGTTCGTGGCTGCCACCGAGGAGCAGGTGGGGCGCCATCTCGATGAGCATATGGAAAAGTTGCCGCCTGGCGATCGTCGTTCCAGGGCGGTGCTCCGCCAGATGGCCATCGACGAGGCCCATCATGCCCATCAGGCTCTGGAAGCCGGTGGGGCGCGTTTCCCGGCGCCAGTCAAGGTCGGCATGACGCTGATGTCCAAGGTGATGACCAAGTCTGTCTACAGGCTTTGAAAGCCCCTTTGGGGCGAGCCATAAGCTCGAAGCCGGAAGAACCCTAAAAAGCGAACCCCACCCCGAGCTTGTCAGGGTGGGGTTCGCTTTTGCTTACAGCTTAAGGCTTACAGCTCCCGCGCGCCGCAGCGGGTCAGTCCAGGTTCCGCGAGTAGAAGATCTCGAGCATTTCCTTGCGTAGCCGGCCTTCGATGTCGCGCGCTTCCTCGAAGGAGATGTCGCGTCGCGAGGTGCCGAACAGGTAGTTGTCCAGCTCGAAGTCCTTGAGCAGCATCTTGGTGTGGAACATGTTCTCCTGATACACGTTGACATCGATCATCTGGTAGGCGCGCTTGGTGTCCTCGGCCAGGTAGTCCTGGATGGACGTGATGTCATGATCGATGAACAACTTGCGGCCATCCACGTCCCGGGTGAAGCCACGTACCCGGTAGTCCATGGTGACGATGTCGGAGTCGAAGCTGTGGATCAGATAGTTGAGGGCCTTCAGCGGGCTGATCTGGCCACAGGTGGAAACGTCGATGTCCAGGCGAAAGGTGCTGATGCCGTTGTCGGGATGCGATTCCGGGTAGCTGTGGACGGTGACGTGGCTCTTGTCGAGATGGGCGACCACGGTTTCGGGCAAGGGGCCGGGGCCGGGGGCCATCTGTTCGGGCGCCGCCTCTTCCAGCTCGTGCTCGGCGATCAGGATGGTCACGCTGGCGCCATGGGGCTCGTAATCCTGACGGGAGATATTGAGCACCTGGGCGCCGATGATGTTGGTGACATCCTTGAGAATCTGGGTGAGACGCTCGGCATTGTAGAGCTCATCGATGTAATCGATGTAGGCCTGCCGCTGCTCCTCGGTCTTGGCGTAGCAGATGTCGTAGATGTTGAAGCTCAGGGAGCTGGTCAGGTTATTGAACCCGTGGAGTCGGAGATTGCCGGTCACGTCCGAGCCTCCTTCGATATGGCTGATGGTGTGCATCCCGACGAACGCGCCGGAAGACGCGTGGCGATGTGAAGGCGCGTATTATGCACAGCCCTTGGTGGGCGCGCACCCGGCAAGCCATGTTTTTTTCCGTATTGCCCGGGCGTGTGCCTCACTGTTCGACGATGGTAAAGGAATGCGTCACGTCGACGCCGCCGTTGGCCAGCATGATCGAGGCGCTGCAATATTTTTCGGCGGAGAGTTCCACGGCACGCTTGACCTGCTTTTCCTTGAGTCCCTGGCCGCTGACGGTGAAGTGCACATGAATCTTGGTGAAGACACTGGGCACGCTGTCGGCGCGTTCGGCCTCGATGCTGGCCACGCAGTCCGATACCGGAGCGCGGGACTTCTCGAGGATTTCCAGGACGTCGAAGGAGGTGCAGGCGCCCATGCCCATAAGCAGCATCTCCATGGGACGCGGGCCGGTGTTGCGGCCGCCGTGGTCGGGCGGCCCGTCGATCACCACGCTATGGCCGCTGCCGGCCTCGGCGACGAACTGGCGACCGTCTGTCCATTTGACGCTGGCTTTCATGGCGCAAGGTATCCTTATTCATTCAGAAGACGAGTAGGGGGCGTCAGCATAGCAGTTGCCGGCGTTTGACTCAGCCCCGCAGGATCCGGTCCAGGGAAGCGAGTCGTTCGGGAGTGCCCACGTCGACCCACTGTCCCCGGTGATGATGGCCGGTGACTCTATCGTCGGCCATGGCGGCACGCAGCAGCGGCGCCAGGGCGAAGGAGCCCTCGTCCCGATCGGCGACCAGGGCGGGGTCGAGCTGGGCGATCCCGGCATAGGTCAGGCGCGGGCCAGGCCCTTCTCGAACGCGACCGTTTGCATCGAGCAAGAAGTCGCCATCGCGATGATGGTCCGGATTGTCGACCAGCACGAGCCGCGCCAGGTCGGTGCCCAGCGATGATGGCAGCGTGGCGGGATCGAGATCGCACCAGACATCGCCGTTGACGAGCAGGAAGGGCTCGTCGCCGAGCAGGGGCAGAGCCTGGCGAATGCCACCGCCGGTCTCCAGGGGGGTCGTTTCATGGCTCCAGGCGATGGACACACCGAAGGCGCTGCCATCGCCCAGGGCATCGACGATCTGCTCGGCGCGGTAGCTGACGTTGATCACCAGCTCCCGGATGCCGGCATGGGCAAGTCGTTCCAGATGATGGACGATCAGCGGCTTGCCGCCGGCTTCCAGCAGCGGCTTGGGGCAATGGTCGGTAAGCGGACGCATGCGAGTGCCGAGCCCCGCGGCCAGGATCATCGCCTTCATGCCACGTGCTCCCAGGTGATGCCTTGGGCCGCCAGCTTGGCCAGCAGGGCCGGACGAAGGGTATCGGCGACCCAGTGCCGGAAATCGGCCAGCTCGTCCAGTTCTGCCAGGGCATCCTCCAGGTGGTCGAGAAAATGCGGTATGCGGGCGAGATAGCCCTGGCGGCTGTCTCGCAGCGTCAAGCGGCAGAAGATCCCGATGACCTTGAGGGCACGCTGCACGGCCATGCAGGCGACCCAGTGGTGAAATGACTGTGGTTCGATGCTGTCCAGGCGGCCATCGGCCACGGCTCGCTGGCGGAATGCCTCGATCCAGGCGCGGCGACGGCTTGCCGAAAATCGGCAATAGCGGCCATGCAGCAGCGAGATCAGGTCATAGCTCAAGGGGCCGGCCACGGCGTCCTGAAAATCAATCAGGCGCAGCTCGTCGTCGACCACCATCAGGTTCATGGCATCGAAGTCGCGATGCACGGTCACCACTGGCTGGGCCAGGGCGGTATCGATCAGCGACTGACGAAGCGCGGGCCAGCTTGGCGGGGCGGGCAATGCCAGCCAGCGCTCCAGGCTCCAGGTCGTGAAGAGGTCCAGTTCGCGACCCAGCAGGCTGGCGTCGTAGGCCGGCAATCCTGCCGGGTCGGCACGATTCTGCAACATGTCGAGCAATGCCAGGGCCCGGTCGTGCCAGGCCTGGGTGATCGGGGCCTCTGACGTCTCGAAGCAGTGCTGGAGGGGCGTGTCGCCGAGGTCCTCGAGCTCCAGAAAACCGGCGTCCAGGTCCACGGCATAAAGGTCGGGGACCGGCAGGCCGGCGTCCGCCCAGCGGCGGGCAATGGCCACGAAGGGGGCGCTGTCTTCCTTGTCCGGCGGCGCGTCCATGAGGATACGTTGGGTGCCATCGGGAAGGACCAGCCGAAAATAGCGTCTGAAGCTGGCATCGTCGGCGGCCAGGCGCAGGTCGAGGGCGGCGGGCGCAATCCCGTGGCGTTCGGCGGCCCACGCGAGAAGGGCGGCATGGCGCGAGGTCGTGTCGGCCTCTGGCATCTTCACCTCTGTTTCGTTCGGTCCGGGACGTCCTTTGGTTGACGACCCCAAGGCGTCGCCGCATGCTGAAGCCCGATGTCGTCGGCGATGACAGGGCTCGTCGGCGGGACAGCTCGTTCAGGGGCTGTATAATACCGATTCACTCCGCCAAGGACATCGTTGAACATGGGCAATCGATCCTCCTGGACGGCCCTGGCCGGCCTCGTGACCTCGAGCATGGTGACTGCCCCGCTGTGGGCAGCCCCCCCCGAGTCATTGCCGGCCGAGCAGCTGGATTGGCACCCATGGGGCGAGGATCGCCCCGAGGGAGCCGTGTGTCGGGGATACTACCAGATGCCGTCGTATCGGCTGGCGGCGCCACCCGAAGGCAAGGTGGCAAGCGAGGCCGATGACGGTCAGTACGGCGAGGATGGTGAGACGGTCCTCAGCGGTGAAGTGGTACTGCGGCGTGGCAATACCCAGCTCGAGGCGCCGCAGGTGCGAGTGCCGGCTTCCCGCGAGCGTGTGGTGGCCGAAGGGCCGCTGGCGTTGCGTGATCACAATTTGCTGGTGCGTGGTGATGCCGCCTCCTTCTCGCTGGACAGCGAGGCGGCGAGCATCGACCAGGCACACTATGTGGCCCATGAACAGCGGTTGCGCGGCGATGCCGTGCAGTTGGCGCGTGTCGCGGAAGGGCGCTATCAGCTCACCGAGGCCAGTTTCACCACCTGTGAGCCGGGCAACGACCTGTGGCGCCTGGTGGGCAATGACATCGAGCTGGATCGGCAGAGCGGTTTCGGCACCGCGCGCCATGCTCGCCTCGAGGTCGGCGAGGTGCCGGTCTTCTACTGGCCCTGGGTCCGTTTCCCCATCGACGAGCGTCGCCAGACCGGCTTTCTGTGGCCGACACTCGGGGTTTCCGGTGACGGGCTCGATTATGCCCAGCCCTTCTACTGGAACATCGCGCCCAATCAGGACGCCACCATCACGCCTCGGGTGATCAGCGATCGTGGCCTGCTGCTCGGCGGCGAATATCGCTATTTGCTGCCCTCCGACGCGGGCACCATCGAGGGCGCCTATATTGCCGACGACCGACGTGCCGGCGATGAAGCGTCGGCCTATTCGACGCTGGAGGATGGCGATGCCCGCTGGTACCTCGATTATCGCCACGCTGGCCGCGTCGATGAGCGTACCCGTTATCAGCTGCGCTATGGCGCCGCCAGCGATGGCAACTATTTCGATGACTTCGGCCAGACGTTCGGCGACACCGACACCCAGAGCATGAAGCGCCTGGCACAGATCGAATACCGTGGCGATACCTGGCGGCTGGAGGGCAAGGCCCAGGGCTATCAGGTGCTGGACGATCCCCTGGACGAGAACGACAAGCCGTTCTACCGGTTGCCGAGCCTGACCGCCGAGGCGCGCTGGCAGCAGGATGTCGGTTTCTACGAGGAGTGGAAGGCCAACGCGACCTACTTCTGGCGTGATATCGAGGGTGATGAACAGGGCTTCTACGATTACAAGGACCGTCAGCGCCAGGTGCCGCTGCGCGAGGCGGCCAACGGGGCTCGGCTGCAATTGACGCCGGCCGTCGGCTGGCGAGGCGATACGACCTGGGGCTTTTTCGAGCCACGACTGCAGCTGCACCATACCAGCTATGAGCTGGATTATGGCGATCGTCTCACCGACCGCGACGAGAGCCTGACGCGCACGCTGCCGGTGGCTTCCGTGGATGCCGGGCTGGTCTTCGAGCGTGATCTCGAATTCGGTGGTGATGCCTTCCGCCAGACCCTGGAGCCCCGGCTCAACTATGCGTACGTGCCGGCGCGGGACCAGAGCGAGTTTCCCGACTTCGACACCTCGGAGCTGGCCTTTTCCTGGAACCAGTTATGGTCGCCCTATCGCTTCAGCGGCGGTGATCGCGTCGGTGATCTCAACCGGCTCTCCTATGGCGTGAAGAGCCGTTTTCTCGAGGACAGCAGCGGTCGTGAACGGCTTTCCTTCGGGCTGGGCCAGGCGGCCTACTTCGAGGATCGGCACATTGACATGCAAGGGAATTCCGACACTCTGCCCGAGGATCCGGATGAGCGTTATCGGGCCACTCGTCAACGCTCGCCCTGGGTGACGCAGCTCGACTGGCGGATCGACGATCATTGGCGCACTCGCTGGGAGTGGCTCTACGACGACCGCAAGAGTCGCACCGAAAGCACGGGATTCGATGTGCAATACCGGGCCGAGGCCGGGCATGTGTTGAACCTCGGCTATCGCTGGCAACTCGAAGGCTTCGAGCCCGCCGAGGATCTCGAGGACACCCGGACTTACGATCTAGAAGAGTTCTCCGCTTCCTTCGCCTACAAGGCGATGGATCGCCTGGACCTGATCGGTGGGGTACGTTACGACAACACGAATGACCGGATGCTCGAGCAACTGGCGGGTGTGCAGTGGAACGACTGCTGCTATGGTCTGCAGCTGGTGTGGCGCGAGTGGATCGATGACGAGGACACCGCCAATACCATCGAGGACGATACCACCGATCGCGGGCTCTTCTTGCGTTTCGTGTTCAAGGGCCTGGGCGGCGTCGGCGGGGAGGCCGGAGGCTTTTTCGAATCGTCGGTCCCCGGCTATCTTGGCACCGACTTCGGCCGCCCCTGATCGGTGCCTGAAACCGCGCAAGACCGCCATCTTCAGGCGTTCTCGCTACCCATCATGACGAAAGGAAGGATAGACATGCGCAGCCGACATATTGCCACCCTGACACTGGCCCTGTGCCTCGGCCTGGCGCCGGTGGGGGCCGCCATGGCCCAGGAGGCGCGTCAGCCCCTGGACCGCATCGTGGCGGTGGTCAACGAGGGCGCGATCATGAACTCCCAGCTCGAGGGTCGCGTGGCACGGACCCGTGCCCAGCTGGAATCCCAGGGCATGCAGATGCCGCCGGATGACGTGCTGCGTCAGCGGGTGCTCGACCGGTTGGTCGTCGAGGAGATCCAGTTGCAGATGGCGCGGGAAGCCAATCTCAGCGTGGACGATACCGAGCTCAACCGTCAGGTGCGGGCCATCGCCCAGAACAATGGCATGACCCTGGAACAGTTCGCCGATGCCCTGGAGGCCGATGGGCTGTCGCTCGGCGTGGTGCGCGATCAGGTGCGCCGTGAACTCTTGATGCGTCAGATCCAGCAGCGCCGTGTCGGCAGCCGGGTCAGCATCTCCGAGGCCGAGGTCGAGCGTTTCATCGAACAGCAGGGGGGCGGAGTGACGGCCGAGCAGGCCCGTCAGGCGCTGTTCCAGCGCAAGGCCAACGACGAGATGGAAGCCTGGGTGCAGGAGATTCGTTCTCAGGCCTTTGTGGAAGAGCGCCTCGGATCGGAGTCGTGAGCGACATTGACCTACCCGTTCTTGCTCTGACCACCGGCGAGCCGGCCGGCATCGGCCCCGAGCTTGCGGTGGTGATGGCACGCGACATGCCGACCTCCGCGCGTGTCGTGGCGGTGGGCGACCCGGCGTTGCTCGAGGAGCGCGCTCGAGCCGTCGGTTGTGACGTCACGGTTCTCGCACTCGCCCCGGGAGAGACGCCACCGGTGCCCCGCGCCGGCGTGCTGCCGGTATGGCCCGTCGCACTGAGGGCACCTTGTCGGCCTGGGGAGCTGGAGGCACGTAATGCCGCTTACGTGCTGGAGACCCTGGGCCGGGCCGTGGCCGCCTGCCAGGCTGGCGAGGCGGCGGGCATGGTCACCGCGCCCCTGCACAAGGGGGTGATCATCGAGGCGGGCCATGCCGACTTCCGGGGCCATACCGAATACCTGCGTGATGCCTGCGGTGTCGATGAGGTCGTCATGATGCTCGCCACCGATCCGGCTCTGCATGCCATGTCATCCACCTGGCATGGCGAGACAGCGCTGCGAGTCGCCCTTGCCACCACTCATCTGCCGCTTCGCGAGGTGGGCGATGCCGTGACCGGGCCTCGCCTGACGCGTATCCTGCGTATCCTCGACGCCGAACTGCGACATCGTTTCGGTGTCCTGTCGCCACGCATCCTGGTCTGCGGGCTCAATCCCCATGCCGGGGAAGGCGGGCATCTGGGGCGCGAGGAACTCGATGTCATCATCCCGACCCTGGAGGCGCTGCGTGCAGAAGGGCTGACGCTTGACGGGCCGTTACCGGCGGATACCCTGTTCACCCCGCATCATCTGGCCCGAGCCGATGCCGTCCTGGCGATGTATCATGACCAGGGCTTGCCGGTGCTCAAGTACGCTGGTTTCGGACGCGCTGCCAATATCACCCTGGGCCTGCCATGGGTTCGTACCTCGGTGGATCATGGCACGGCGTTGGATCTCGCCGGTTGCGGTTCGGCCGATCCGGGCAGCCTGATCACTGCCGTGAGCTTGGCCATCGAGATGGTGCAGCGCGGCGCGTGATGCACAGAAGATCATAGCGATAGAAGGACACCCCTGAATGTCATCCCGCCCCACGGGTCATCGCGCACGCAAGCGCTTCGGCCAGAATTTCCTGCGTGACCCCGGCATCATTTCCCGGCTGGTACGAGCCATCGGCCCCAGGCCCGGCCAGCGGCTCGTGGAAGTCGGTCCAGGTCAGGGAGCGCTGACCGAGCCCCTGCTCGAGGCGGCAGAGGGGCAACTCGAAGTGATCGAGCTGGATCGTGACCTGATACCGGGGCTGCGTGTCCAGTTCTTCGACAAGCCGGGGTTCGTCATCCACGAAGGTGATGCCCTCAAGTTCGATTTTCGTGAGCTGAGAGGCGACGGCCCCGCTCTGCGCGTGGTGGGAAACCTGCCCTACAATATTTCCACACCGCTGATCTCCCACCTGCTGGCGGCCGGCGAGGCCGTGGCGGACATGCACTTCATGCTGCAGAAGGAAGTGGTCGAGCGTCTCTCGGCCGCGCCCGGTGATGCCGAACGCGGTCGCCTCTCGGTGCTGGCTCAGTACCATTGTCATGTCGAGTCGCTGTTCACCGTGCCGCCGGAGGCCTTCGTGCCTCGTCCCAAGGTGGAATCGGCCATCGTGCGGCTCACGCCGCACGAGGTCCCGCCGCATCGCGCCCGGGACGAGGTGCTGCTGTTCGAGGTGGTGCGCGAGGCCTTTGCCCAGCGGCGCAAGACATTGCGCAACAACCTCAAGCGTCGCCTGTCGGGCGAGGCATTGTCGGCGCTGGACATCGATCCGGGGCGTCGCCCTCAGACGCTTTCGGTGGCAGAATTCGTGCGCATCGCCGATCACCTGACGGAGGAGGGGAACTGATGGATGCCGTCCCCCAGGGCGAACAGGTGCATGTCGATGTCGAGCCAGCCTTCTGCGTCGACGAATCGGCACCCTCGGAACGACGTTATGTGTTCAGCTATACCATCACCGTGCACAATCATTCCCGGCACAGCATGCAACTGATGGCGCGTCACTGGATCATCACCCAGAGTAGTGGTCAGGTGCAGGAGGTCAGGGGCAAGGGCGTGGTCGGCCAGCAGCCGATGATCGCGCCCGGGCAGACCTTCCGCTATACCAGCCGGGCGATCCTCGATGGCCCCGTAGGGGTCATGGAGGGGGCCTTCACCTGCGTCGACACCGCCACCCAGCGGCCCTTCGAGGTGCCCGTCGCGCCCTTTCGGCTGGCCGGGCCGAACCAGGTGCATTGAGGCCGGGGCTTGAGCGCCATGGCTTGTATCGACCCGCTCATGTCATCCCCTCACCACAACAGGAGCGAGCATGCCCACCTATGCCATCGGTGACCTGCAGGGTTGCCATGCCGAATTCGTTGCCCTGCTCGAGCGCTTGTCGTTCGATCCGCGCCGTGATCGACTCTGGCTGGCTGGCGACCTGGTCAATCGTGGGCCGGCCTCGCTCGACTGCCTGCGCGAGGTCATGGCGCTGGGCGAGTGTGCTGAGGTGGTGCTGGGCAACCATGACCTGCACCTGCTGGCCGTGGCGCGAGGCGGTGCCGGGCTCAAGCGCAAGGACACCCTGGCGGCCATCCTCGAGGCGCCCGATCGCGAGGCACTGCTCGACTGGCTGCAGAGTCGTCCCTTGCTGGTGCGTCGAGGCGAGACGCTGATGACGCACGCCGGTGTGCCCCCGCATTGGGAGGCCGACCAGGCCGAGCGCCTGGCCGGCGAAGTCGAGGCTTGCCTGAGCGGCGAGCGTGCCGGGGACTTCCTCGAACGCATGTATGGCAACGAGCCATCATGCTGGCGCGAGGATCTCGAGGGCATCGAGCGCCAGCGGGTGATCGTCAATACCTTCACGCGGATGCGCTTCATTGATGCCGAGGGATGTCTCGATTTCGCCGCCAAGGAAGGGCTCGACAGCGCACCTGACGGCTTCGCGCCCTGGTTTCAGTTCGCCCGTCGCGACCGAGTGCGCCTGCTGTTCGGTCATTGGGCGGCATTGCAGGGGCATACGCCGGGCAGCCGCGTCAATGCCGAGGCTCTGGATACCGGTTGTGTCTGGGGCGGCGAGCTGACCGCACTGAATCTCGAGACCGGCGAACGCATCAGCGTGCCCGGCTGGCGCTGACATTTTCCTTCCGACGACGGAGGCTCGCATGACATCTTCTTCCTTCCAGCATCTGGATGCCGCCACCCTGAGCGGCTGGCTGGATGCGGCGCGGCCGCTGACGCTGGTCGACATTCGCGACCCGGCCAGTTTTGCCGCCGGCCATCTACCTGGCAGCCGTCATCTGGATAACGACGGGGTACCCGCGCTGTTGGCCGAAGCCGATCGCGAGCAGCCGCTGGTGGTGGTCTGCTATCACGGCCATTCTAGCCAGCAGACCGCCACCTGGCTGGCGGGTCAGGGCTTCGACGACGTCTACAGTCTGGATGGCGGCTTCACCGGCTGGCAGATGCAGCATCCCGAACGGGTGGTCGCCGGTGATGCCGACGAAGCCTGATCGTCGTCTCGACGGCCTCGATGTCTACCGGGTCGGTGGCGCCGTGCGCGACGCCCGGCTGGGCTGGCCGGTCACCGATGTTGATTGGGTCGTGGTCGGCGCCACGCCCGAGGCTATGCGGCAGCGCGGTTTCAAGCCGGTGGGGAGCGACTTCCCGGTCTTCCTGCATCCCGAGAGTCATGAGGAATTCGCCCTGGCGCGCACGGAGCGCAAGTCGGGGCACGGTTACACCGGCTTCGAGATCCACGCCAGTCCGTCGGTCACCCTCGAGGAGGATCTGGCGCGGCGCGACCTGACCATCAATGCCATGGCCGAGACGCCGTCGGGCGAGCTGGTCGATCCTTTCGGCGGCCGCGACGACCTGGAGGCCAGGGTGCTGCGTCATGTCTCGCCGGCATTCATCGAGGACCCACTGCGGGTGCTGCGGGTCGCCCGTTTCCTGGCACGCTATGCCGGCCTGGGCTTCGTCATTGCCGATGAGACCCTGGTGCTGATGCATCGGCTGGTGGCGAGCGGCGAGATCGCGCATCTGGTCGCCGAGCGGGTCTGGGCGGAAACCGAGAAGGCCCTGGGCGAACCCTGGCCCGATGTCTACTTTCAGACGCTTGACGACTGTGGCGCCCTGGCGGTGCTGATGCCGGAGCTGGTGGCGGATGATGCGCAGCTGGATGATGCCCTGGGGCGATTGCAGCGTCTACCGGAGGATATCGCTTCTCATGAGGCGGCGCCCTGGCGTTGGGCGCGCCTGGTGGAGCATCTGGCACCAGAGAGGCGTCGCCGGCTGGCCGAGCGGTTGCGACTTCCCAAGGCGGTGAGTCGTCTGGCCGAGCAGGCGGCTTGCACGCATCGTCTGGTCCACGAGGAGGGCGCGGTCGATGGCGAGCGGGTCATGGCCTGGCTCGAGCGCATCGATGCCTGGCGGCGCAGCGAACGGGTGCCGCCGCTGATCGCGCTGGTCAGCCTGGATGACGCCGCCCTGGCCGAGGATTTGGCGCTGGCCTGGCGGCTGGCGATGCAGATCCTGCCGAAGGCGCTGGTCGATGAAGGCTACCAGGGGAAGGCGCTCGGGGAGGAACTGGCGCGACGTCGTCGTGAGGCCATCGATGAGGTGATGACGCAGGCTCGTTAGGCGCTGCCTGCGACATCGGCGAGTGCCGTTCGTCTTCGTGGCGAGCCGGGGCTCGAGGGTGACGAGGAGGCTAGTCGCGGGACAGGTCGCGTCCCTGCCAGATGAAGCTCACCGGCCAGAGGCGCTGGTCGCGGGTGTCCAGGGCGTTCCACAGGTCGCGATACCGTTCACCGTTGACCGGGTGGGGCGTGTCGGGCAACAGTTCCGCCAGTGGCTTGAGCACGAAGGCGTGGTGCAGGATCTCCGTGCGAGGCAGGCTGACGCCGTCGTGCTCGCCGCTGAGGCCGCCTACATCGAGCAGATCGATGTCCAGGGTGCGCGGGCTGAACTTCGGACTGTCGGGGCGTCGGCCGTGGGCGACTTCCAGGCGCTTGCACCAGGCCTGCAGTTCGCCCACCGTCCAGTCGCAGTCGAACAGAGCCACCAGGTTGTAGAAGTTGCGACCGTCCTCGAAGCCTACCGGCTCGCTCTCGTAGACCTTCGAGACACGCAGGCCGTCGAAGGTCTCCGCGAGGGCATCCAGGCAGGCGCGAACGTGGCGCTCGCGTTCGATGTTGCTGCCGATGCTGACGCTGATCCGAGCCATCAGTCCGTTACCTCTCGTGTGCCGCGCTCGATGCGTACGCCCACCGCTTTGGCTGCAGGCACTGCTCCGGGCTTGCGCAGTGTCAGGCGTAGCCAGGCAATGCCATATTCGTGGCGCAGCGTCTCGGCGAGTCGTTCGGCGAAGGTTTCGACGAGCTCGAACCGGTGGCTGGCGCCGAAGTCTGCGATACGCTCGCTGATCGCCGCATAGTCGAGGGTATCCTCGACGGCATCGCGAGCCGCGGCAGGGCGGATGTCGGTGGCCATTTCCAGATCCAGCACCAGTGTCTGGGTCATGGTGCGTTCCCAGTCATAGACGCCGATCACGGTGTCGACCTTGAGTGCTTCGATCAGTACGAGGTCCATCGGAGGTCCTGGCGCTGTTGGCGGTGGAGGCGCGAGTGATTGTACGCGAGCCCGCTCGCCGACGACAGCGGGGCGCTGTTCTCGGCAGAGTGTGGCTGGCAGAATGGCTCGTTGAACCCTTCTTCGAGGCGTGGCCGTGCTGACGACACTCGAAACGACCCTGCCGCTGATGGCCCTGGGTTATCTCAGTGGCACTTGGCTCGGCGCCCTGATGGTGTGTCGCCTGGCCGGTGTGAGCGATCCCCGTCTGTCCGGCTCCTGCAATCCCGGCTTTTCCAATGTGTTGCGTCTGCATGGCACGCGCCTGGCGCTGGCGACCTTGCTGGTGGATACCGTCAAGGGCATGCCGGTGCTGGGGCTGGCACTGCTCCGGGATCTACCGCCCTGGGCGCAGGGGCTCGTGGGGCTCGGTGTCATGCTGGGCCACAGTTATCCTGTCTGGTATCGCTTTCGGGGCGGGCGGGCCGTCGCCTGCGCCTTCGGCGTGATGCTCGTGTTGACGCCCTGGGTGGCGCTTTGCTGCGCGCTGTTATGGTGCCTGCTGGCCTGGAGCGGTCGCACCGCGGCGCTTGCTTCCTTGGCCAGCGCGGCCGTGGCGCCCTTGTTCGCGCTCTGGCTGGCGCCGGCCTATACCGAGGTGGTGATCGTCTTCACGCTGCTGGTGCTGATCCGGCACGCCCTCTATCTGCGGCGTTGGTCCAGTCCCGGCCGGGACGACTAGCCGCTCGCGAGCCATGGATGGGGCCGAGGCTCAAGGCTCGGCCAGGGTTTCCAGCGGCCAGCGGGGAACCGCCTGCATCTGTCCGGGTTCGTCGTGCTGGCCGGCGCGCAGGCGCTGGGCGCCGGCATAGGCGATCATGGCGCCGTTGTCGGTGCAGAACCGACCGCGTGGATAGTACACCCTGGCGTCGCGCTTACGGGTTTCGCGCTCCAGGCGCTCGCGCAAGCGATGATTGGCGCTGACGCCGCCGGCGACGACCAGCCGCGTCAGGCCCGTGGCGTCGAGGGCGCGTCGGCACTTGATCACCAGGGTATCGACCACGGCATCCTCGAAAGCGCGTGCCACATCCGCGCGCGCCTGGTCATCGAGCGCACCGTCGGCCTCGAGCTGGCGGATGGCGGTCAGGGTATGGGTCTTCAAGCCGGAAAAGCTGAAATCCAGCCCCGGGCGATCGGTCATGGGGCGCGGGAAGCGCAGTCGGCCCGGGTCTCCCGTTTCGGCGAGCCGTGCCACCGCCGGGCCACCGGGATACGTCAGGTCGAGCATCTTGGCCGTCTTGTCGAAGGCCTCGCCGGCGGCGTCGTCCACCGATTCGCCGAGCAGCCGGTAGCGTCCGATGCCCGCGACTTCCACCAACTGGGTGTGCCCGCCGGAGACCAGCAAGGCCACGAAGGGGAAATCGGGGGGATCGTCTTCCAGCATGGGGGCGAGCAGGTGTCCCTCCATGTGATGCACGCCGAGTACCGGAATGTCGAGTGCCCGGGCCATGCCGTGGGCCGTACTGGCGCCGACCATGAGGGCGCCGACCAGTCCCGGGCCGGCGGTGTAGGCGATGGCGTCGAGGTCGCGGCGGCTGGCGCCGGCATCGTCGAGAACGCGCTGGATCAGTGGCAACAGGCGTCGGGTGTGGTCGCGGGAAGCCAGTTCGGGTACCACGCCGCCGTATTCGGCATGCATGGCGATCTGGCTGTGCAGGGCGTCGGCCGCAAGGCCTCGCTCGGTGTCAAAGAGGGCGACGCCGGTTTCGTCGCAGGAGGTCTCGATGCCCAGTACGCGCATGGTCATGGCTCGGTGGATCGGAAATGGCGGTATTCTACGCGTTTTGGGCGCAGGGCGGCAGGGGCTGGAGATCGCGAAACGGTTTGCATGGTGAGGTCACGACGACTAGAATACTGTGCGCTGCAAGACTGGGTCGTGCGCCTGGGGCTCGCTTTATTTGTTTCGCCACGCTGCGGCTCGTCCGGGCGAAGCGCGATGAATGCCCCCGAGGCGTGCGTTCAAACCGAACTCAAGTTTTCAAGGTAGGTGAGTGCTTAATGCCTTCTGTCAAAGTACGCGATAACGAGCCGTTTGACGTCGCGCTGCGTCGCTTCAAGCGTTCCTGTGAAAAAGCCGGTGTGCTTTCCGAAGTTCGCCGTCGCGAGCAGTACGAGAAGCCGACCGCGGAGCGCAAGCGCAAGGCGGCAGCCGCCGTCAAGCGTCACGCGAAGAAACTCCAGCGTGAGCGCAAGCGTTTCGAACGGCTCTATTGATCCGTACTTGGGGTGACCCTTCTCGGGTCGCCTCGGGAGGACGCCAAGCGGCCGCCAATCGGTGGCCGCTTGTTTTTGCAGTGTTCCTCTCGCCCCCTTCCTCCGCTTTCGGGATAGCCTGAATGGCCGGACAGATTCCGCAACGTTTCATCGATGACCTGCTGGCCCGCACCGATGTGGTCGAGATCGTGGGGGAGCGGGTCAAGCTCAAGAAGACGGGTCGCAATCACTCGGGGCTGTGCCCCTTTCACCAGGAGAAGTCGCCGTCGTTCACCGTCAGTGCCGACAAGCAGTTCTATCACTGCTTCGGGTGCGGCGCGCACGGTAACGCCCTGCGCTTCCTGATGGAATATGATCGCCTGCGCTTCCCCGAGGCGGTGGAGCAACTGGCCGCGCGGCTGGGCCTCGAGGTGCCTCGGGAAGGGGATGATGATCCTCGGCAGCAGGTGCGCGAGCGCAAGCGAAAGGAAGGCGTCAATCTGCTGGAACTGGCAGCGAGCTTCTTTCGCGAGCGACTGAAGATGCCGGAAGGGGAGGCGGCTCGGGCCTACCTCGACAAACGTGGCCTCTCACCCGAAGTGGTGCGGGATTTCGGCATCGGCTTCGCGCCGGCGGAGTGGGAGGCAATGCGTCGCCACCTCGGCGAGCGCGGCATCAGCGAGGCCGTCCAGATCGAATATGGTCTGCTGGTTCATCGCGAGGACAGCGGGCGGACCTATGATCGCTTTCGCGATCGGGTCATGTTTCCGATTCGAGACATTCGTGGCCGCACCGTGGCCTTCGGGGGCCGGGTGCTCGGCGATGCCAAGCCCAAGTACCTCAATTCGCCCGAAACGCCGGTGTTCCACAAGGGGCGAGAACTCTACGGTCTTTATGAGGCCCGTCAGGCCAATGCCCGGCTGGATCGTCTGGTGATCGTCGAGGGGTACATGGATGTGGTGGCACTGGCCCAGTTCGGTATTCGCAATGCGGTGGCCACGCTGGGAACGGCAACCACCGAGGATCACCTGTCGCGGCTGTTTCGAGTCGTCGATGAGGTGGTGTTCTGCTTCGATGGCGATCAGGCCGGCCGTCAGGCAGCGGATCGCGCGCTGCGTACGGCCCTGCCGATGATGATTGACGGGCGTCAGGCACGCTTTCTGTTCCTGCCCGAGGGCGAGGATCCGGACACCCTGGTGCGTCGCGAGGGGGCCAAGGCTTTCGAGGACAGGGTAACCTGCGCGAGCCCGCTTTCGGAATTCCTGTTCGAGCAGGCCTCGCAGGGGCGCGATCTGGCGCGTATCGAAGACCGCGAGCGCTATGCGAGCCAGGTGCTCGAGGCGATCGGCGTGCTGCCTGAGGGTGTGCTGAAATCCTTGTTGCTGACGGAACTCTCGCGCCGTACTGGCGTCGACCAGTCAAGCTTCGAATCTTTGATGAAGCACCACGGGGAGGCCGAGAGCGAGGCGCACGCCCCGGCCGTCGAGACAGGGGCTCCGCCGACAGTCGAGGCGCCGGCGGGGAGCGAGTCGCCAGCGAAGGATGGGGCGCTCGGGTTGATGGCCCGGGCACTGCAGTTGCTGGTGCATGAGCCGGGACTGGTCGAGCGTCTACCGGAAAGCGACGACTGGTGCGCC
Source organism: Halomonas caseinilytica (assembly GCF_001662305.1). Lineage (GTDB taxonomy): Bacteria > Pseudomonadota > Gammaproteobacteria > Pseudomonadales > Halomonadaceae > Halomonas > Halomonas caseinilytica. The sequence goes on along the minus strand of NZ_BDEP01000002.1, from coordinate 109,731 downwards.
CATGAAGGGGAGGATGCCCGACTGTGTCGTGAAGTGGTGCGTCTGCTCAAGGCGGGGCGCTACCGCAGTGCCCAGGTGTTGCTGGCGCACTTCCATGGCACGCCGGAAGGCGAGCGCCTGGCGGAGCTGGCTCGTCGTGAGCCCCTGGTGCCAAAGGGGGTGCGCGGTGCGGAGCTGGATAACTGGGTGGCGTATTTCCAGCGCCATCATCGGAAGCGTTCACCTCAGGAAGAGTATGACACGCTGCTGGCGCGGAGCCGTGCCGGCGAACACTTGTCGCAGCAGGAGCGCCAGCGGCTGAGTGAGTTGCTGATGGAACTCAAGGGGTGAAGTCTTTCGAGCGCTTGCCGGGCTGGCGCGAAACCGCCGGCAAAAGTGGCGCGAGGGTTGAATTCTCTCCTACCATCACCACATTAGGGGCGTAACCGAACGGGACGCAACCGGACAAACTAACACACCTGAATGACCGCGCAAATACACCGAACTAGCAAAACAGTAGGCTAAACCGCTATACTGTTCGGCTTATCGAGTTTTTCTCCGCCTCAGTGCTTCAGGTGCTTCATTCTTCTTCGTCGAGATAGGGTTTCTATGGCTGGAAATGCGCAGCAGCAGTCACGTCTGAAGGAGTTGATCGCGCGCGGCAAGGAACAGGGCTTCCTGACCTATGCCGAGGTCAACGACCATCTACCCGAGGATATCGCCGACCCGGATCAGGTGGAAGACATCATCGGCATGATCAACGACATGGGTATCAATGTCGTCGAGGAAGCCCCCGACGAAGACACCCTGATGATGGCCGATCAATCCACCGACGAGTCGGCGGCCGAGGAGGCCGTGGCGGCGCTGGCGGCGGTGGAAAGCGATGTGGGCCGCACCACCGATCCGGTGCGCATGTACATGCGCGAAATGGGGACCGTGGAGCTGTTGACCCGCGAGGGCGAGATCGAGATCGCCAAGCGCATCGAGGAAGGCACTCGGGAAGTGATGTCGGCGCTGGCCTACCTTCCGGGCGCGGTGGATTCCATTCTCGAGGCCTATGACGCCACTCAGGATGAGGAGGCGCCGGGGCGTCTTTCCGACTTGTTCTCGGGCTTCATCGATCCCGACGAGGGTATTCCCGGCGTGGCCGAGGCCGATGTACCGGAACCCGAGCTCGAGCAGGGCGCCGCTGACGGTGAAGCCGCCGATGACGACGATGACGCCGAGGAAGAGGAATCCGGGGGTGGGCCGGACCCTGAAGAGGCGAAGGCACGCTTCGAGCAGATTCGCGAGCAGAACGAGGCGGCGCGTCGCGCTATCGAGGAGCATGGTCGCGATGCCAAGCAGGCTCAGGCCGAACTGGCGCGTCTCGCCGAGCTCTTCTCGCCGATCAAGCTGGTGCCCAAGCATTTCGAACGCCTGGTCGGACAGGTGCGTATCAGCGTCGAGCAGGTGCGTGCCCAGGAAAAGGCGATCATGCAGATGTGCGTCAAGAAGGCGAAGGTGCCGCGCAAGACCTTCATCAAGTCCTTCCCGGGCAATGAGTCCCGTCAGGACTGGGTGGATGCCTTCATGGCCGAGAATGCCAGGTACGCCGATCGCCTGGCGCCGCTCAAGGGCGACATCCAGCGTGCACAGCGCAAGATCGCCTTCGAGGAAGAGATGGTGGCGCTGATGGTGACCGACCTCAAGGAGGTCAACCGAAAGCTCTCCATCGGTGAGGCCAAGGCGCGTCGGGCCAAGAAGGAGATGGTCGAGGCCAACCTTCGTCTGGTGATTTCCATCGCCAAGAAGTACACCAACCGCGGTCTGCAGTTCCTGGACCTGATTCAGGAAGGCAACATCGGTCTGATGAAGGCGGTGGACAAGTTCGAGTATCGCCGCGGCTACAAGTTCTCGACCTATGCCACCTGGTGGATTCGTCAGGCGATCACGCGCTCGATTGCCGACCAGGCGCGCACCATCCGGATTCCGGTGCACATGATCGAGACCATCAACAAGCTCAACCGCGTCTCGCGCCAGATGTTGCAGGAGATGGGGCGCGAGCCGACGCCCGAGGAGCTGGGCGAGCGTCTCGAGATGCCCGAGGACAAGGTGCGCAAGGTGCTCAAGATCGCCAAGGAGCCGATCTCCATGGAGACGCCCATCGGCGACGATGACGATTCCCACCTGGGGGATTTCATCGAGGATGGCACCATGGTGCTGCCCATCGACTCGGCCACCGGCGAGGGGCTGATCGAGGCCACCCGCAATGTGCTTGGCGGCCTGACGGCCCGCGAGGCCAAGGTGTTGCGCATGCGCTTCGGTATCGACATGAACACCGATCACACCCTCGAAGAGGTCGGCAAGCAGTTCGACGTGACCCGCGAGCGGATTCGCCAGATCGAGGCCAAGGCGCTGCGCAAGCTGCGCCACCCCTCGCGTTCCGAGCCGCTGCGCTCCTTCCTCGACGAATAGCCGGCGATACGTCGACTATCCGGCTCAATGTGCGACGCCCGCGGGTTTGCCCCGCGGGCGTCGTCGTTTCGGCCTCGCCTGGAGGTTTACCGTTCGGCGGCGAGTCGGCGACGTACCAGCAGCACCAGCTCCAGCATGGCGAACAGCAGCAGGGTATAGCCGAACAGTTCAGTGACCTCTTCCGCTGCATCCTTGATGATACGCAGGTAATGATCGCCCAGGATCGCCTGCCAAAGCTCGCTGCGCCCATAGAGACGCGAGAAGGCATAGGTGGTCAGAAAGCCGGCCGCGAAGAGCCCGAAGGAGAAGGTGCCGGTGATCGACTCGAGTTCGGCCACGAAGGCGCGGCGGTGGCGGATCACCACGAACAGTACGGGAAGCACCAGCAGTGTCACCAGCGTCTGCCAGGCGCCGTCGAAGACATAGGTGTCGAGCCAGGCGTCCTGCTCGCGGATGAACGAGGCGCCGAGCAGTCCGACCAGCAGCAAGGCGACATTGGGCAGCTGGCGTTGCCAGACCCGTACGGAAAGGGCCAGCCCTGTGGCCAGTAGCAGCAAGAAGGATTGGGTCAGCTCGGTGAATCCGGATTCCGAAAACCGGACGTCGACGAACTGCTGGGCCTCCTGCATGACGCCTTCCATCAGGGCGGCAATGATCAGCAGGTAAGCCAGGGCTCTCAGGCAGGTGGCGCGAAAACTAATCCGGTCGGGAGAAATCTTGGGCATCTGTCTTCTCGCGGCGAGGTGAATCGAAGCCCGATATTATACGCATCTTGTTCTGTCGTCGCTCGGGGCTAGCGGGTGGGAAGCGGTCTTTCCGCCTCTTCCACGAGCCAGTCATGCACGGCTTTCACACGACGGTCGTCCAGGGCGCCGGCAGCGTAGACGATGCCGTAGCGCATGCCGGTGGCAACGCGTCGTTCCAGGGGGGCAATCAAGGCACCGGTGTCCAGTTCGTTGGTGATCAGTGTCTGGCGAGCGATGGCCACGCCCATGCCGGCGATGGCGGCTTCCATGGTCAGATGGTTGCGATTGAAGGTATAGCCGCGGTGCACGTTGACCGAGGGGGCCTCAATGGCCTCCAGGTAGTGTTCCCATTCGCCGTAGTCGCGGCTTCCGCGCCAGGCGGTTACGTCGTGCAGCAGCGGATACCAGGCCAGATCCTCGGGGCGGCGCAGAGGTGGGCGGCCGCGCAGCAGCGAGGGTGCGCAGACCGGAAAGATGGTCTCCTCGATCAACGGGGTGATGGCCAGCCCCGGGGTCTGGCCGTCGTTGAGGTCCAGGGCGAGGTCGAAATCGCCCTCTCGCAGCGAGGTGCTGCTGTCCTCGGCGGTGACGTGAAGTTCGATATCGGGGAAGCGTGCCTGCAGTCGGGGCAGGCGAGGCATCAGCCACTTGTTGAGGAAAGAGGGGACGCTGCGCAGGCGGATGATGCCGCTCATGACCCCGCTGCGCAGCCGCTTGACCTCGAGTCCGACGGCTTGATAGGCGTCATCGACCACCGTGGCGAGTCGCCTGCCTTCCTCTGTCAGGGCAAGGCGCCGGGGTAGGCGCCGGAACAGCTTGAACCCGAGGCGATCCTCCAGCTGCTTGATCTGCTGGCTGACAGCACCCGTGGTGACGTGCAGCTCTTCTGCTGCCCGTGTGAAGGAAAGATGCCGAGCGCTGACGGCGAAGACCTTCAGCCAGGCGTGGGTCTGAGAGTTGAGAAGACGGCTCATGGTTTAGTCATACTATACTGAAAGCGAGATATTCTCGATTGCCCTAGGAAAAACGTGGCTCCAACATAAGGGTCAAACAAGGTAAATGCCACTTGGCTTTAGCCTGACTGACACAAAAGCATGAGAGAAGGCCTACGACAATCGCCTTCCACCAGACCCTGATCACCGGTTCCCCCGGTCGCGCAATGAGGCATCACCATGGCAATCAGCGTCTTCGACTTGTTCAAGATCGGTATCGGTCCATCTAGCTCCCATACGGTGGGCCCGATGCGGGCGGCCTATGACTTCGTCCAGGCGTTGCGTGGTCGAGATCTGCTCGAACGGGTGGCTCGGGTCGAGATCCATCTGCATGGCTCGCTCTCGTCCACCGGCAAGGGACATGGCACCGATCGGGCGACGATCATGGGGTTGATGGGAGAACGTCCCGATCACATCGACCCAGCGATCGTCTCGCCCTGTATCGAGGAGCTGCTGGAATCCCAGACCCTGCTGCTCGATGGGCACCTGGCGATCCCCTTCGTCTGGGCGCGCGACCTGCAGTGGCATGACGAGAGTCTGCCCTATCATCCTAATGCCATGACGCTGGTGGCTCACGGTCACTCCGATGAGCTGTACCGCAATGTCTTCTACTCGGTGGGAGGCGGCTTCGTGGTCGATCAGGGGCAGGTCGACCGGGATGAGCTGGATGCCGACACCACGGCCTTGCCCTACGATTTCAACAGTGCTGCTGAATTGCTGGCCCTGTGTCGCCTGCATGACATGCGCATCAGCGAGCTGATGATGGAGAACGAGAAGGCCTGGCGGGATGAGGCCGAGGTAGGTGCCGGTCTCTGGCGCATCTGGGAGGCCATGCAGGACTGCGTCAACCAGGGATTCGCGCATGAGGGCATTCTGCCCGGTGGTCTCGAGGTCAAGCGGCGTGCAGCCGCTCTCCATCGTCGACTGTTGGCGATGGAGGATGATACCAGCCTGATCACCTCCACCTTCTCCGCCATGGACTGGGTCAATGTCTTCGCTCTGGCGGTGAACGAAGAAAATGCCGCCGGTGGCCGGATGGTGACCGCACCCACCAATGGCGCGGCAGGCATTATTCCGGCCGTGCTGCATTACTACATGAAGTTCCAGCCGGATGCCTGCGAGCGGAATGTGGTGGATTTTCTGCTGACCGCCGGTGCCGTGGGCATTCTTTGCAAGAAGAACGCCTCCATTTCCGGCGCCGAGGTCGGGTGTCAGGGCGAGGTGGGCTCAGCCTGTGCCATGGCCGCCGCCGGGCTCACCGAGGTGATGGGAGGCAGCGTCGGCCAGATCGAGAATGCCGCCGAGATCGGCCTGGAGCACAATCTGGGCCTGACCTGCGACCCGGTCGGTGGGCTGGTCCAGGTGCCCTGCATCGAGCGCAATGCCATCGCCTCGGTCAAGGCGATCAATGCCACCCAGATGGCGCTGCGCGGCGACGGTGAGCATTTTATCTCCCTGGACAAGGCAATCCGTACCATGCGCGATACCGGCGCCGATATGCAGGAGAAGTACAAGGAAACCTCCAAGGGCGGCCTGGCCGTCAATGCCATCGAATGCTGAACCGATCGTTTCCTGGGCTGTGCCTTCAGCCTTGTTGCGCGGCATCCTTCGGGTGCCGCGCTTTTTTATGAGCCTCCCTTATGGGCTTCTCGTGCCGGTGACGGGATGGGGCGTTTGGCCGAGTCGTTCTCTTGGTCGGAACGCAGTTGCACCGCTACCTCGACCGGTGTAATAACCATCGGGCAGATCTCCATGGCAAACCTGTCAGGAGAGCGCGATCGAGAGGGCACACATGATGATTATCGGGTTTGTCGCCGGCCTGGCGCTGTTGATCGTCGGCGCCGAGGTGTTGGTCAGGGGGGCGTCGCGTCTGGCGCTGCGGATGGGGATCTCGCCGTTGATCATCGGTCTGACGGTGGTGGCCTTCGGCACCAGTTCGCCGGAACTGGCGGTCAGCGTGAAGTCGGCCCTTGACGACCAGGCCGGCATTGCCATGGGCAACGTGGTGGGCAGCAACATCTTCAATGTGCTGTTCATCCTCGGTGTCGCAGCACTGATCGTGCCGCTGACGGTGGCCCCTCAGTTGATCCGCCTGGACATCCCGCTGATGATCGGCCTCTCCGGGCTGCTGCTGGTGCTGTCGCTCGATGGGCGGCTGGGGCGCGTTGATAGCCTGCTGCTGGTGGCCTGCCTGGCCGCTTACCTGCTGTTTCTGTTTCTGCACAATCGACGTGAGGCGCCGCCGCCGTCCGAAAAGGCGAACACGCCCCTGCCTCTCAATCTGTGCATGGTGCTCGGTGGGCTGGCGCTCTTGGTGCTGGGCTCGCGCTGGTTCGTGGGCGCCTCCGTCGAGATGGCGGCCAGGCTGGGGATCAGCGAGCAGGTGGTCGGGCTGACGATCGTGGCGGCAGGTACCTCGCTGCCCGAGGTGGTGACGTCGCTCATCGCCGCCCTGCGGGGTGAGCGCGACATTGCGGTGGGCAATGTCGTGGGCAGCAACATCTTCAACATCCTCGGCGTGTTGGGGCTGTCCGGATTGCTGGCGCCGTCCGGCATCGGTGTCTCGGCGGCCATGCTGGGCTTCGACATGCCGGTGATGCTCGCCGTGGCGCTCGCCTGCCTGCCGATCTGCCTGACCGGCGGCACGATCAACCGCTGGGAAGGGGGAGTGTTGCTGGGCTACTACCTGGCCTATACCGCTTATCTGGTACTGCAGGTCGCTCATCATGACGCGTTGCAAGGCTTCGGAGCGGTGATGAGCTATTTCGTGTTGCCCATCACGGCCCTGACCCTCGTGGTGCTGGTAGTGCAGGAGCGTCGCCGTCACACCTAGGGACGTCATGCGCTCGGCCGGCGTTGTGCCGGCAGGCTGGGCCCGAGCTCGGCGACCAGGTAATCGAGGAACTGGCGAACCTTGGGGGAGCGGTGCCGGTGGCGGGGATAGACGGCCCAGACCGCGGTATCGTCGTGTCGGTAGGCGTCGAGCACGCTGATCAACTCGCCCCGGGCCAGATGCTCGTCGACATAGTAGTCGGGCAACTGTGCAAGCCCCAATCCCTTGAGCGCGGCATCGAGCAGGGCCGGTCCGGAGTTACCGCGCCAGGGGCCATCGATGCGTATCTCGCGGCGCACGCCGTTGACGTCGAATCGCCAGTGATCACGCGTACCCACCAGGCAGCGATGGCGAGCCAGCTCGGAGAGGGCGTGGGGCTGGCCGTAATGGGTGAAGTAGTCGGGTGAGCCGACCACGTACTCGCGACGTTCGCACAGCCGGCGAGCGATCAGCGATGAGTCCTGGAGCGTGCCCATGCGGATGGCGATGTCGAAGCCTTCATCGATGATGTCGACTCGCCGGTTGGTGAAGTGCATGCGCACCTCGAGCTGAGGGTGGAGACGCATGAAGTCATGGACCAGGGGCGCCAGATAGCGTTCACCGAAGGTGGTGGCGCAGGTGAGACCGAGCAGGCCGCTGGGGCGGGTCTGGAGCTCCTTGACCGCAGCTTCGGCTTCGCGGAAGCCATCGAACAGATGATGGCAGTGTTGGTAATAGAGGCGGCCGGCCTCGGTCAATCGAATGCGGCGTGTGGTTCGGTACAGCAGGGGGGTATCCAGCTGGTTTTCCAGTTGGCTGACCAGCCGGCTGACATGGGAGCTCGATACCCTCAGCCGTTCGGCGGCGGCGTTGAAGGCGCCCAGGCGCACGACCTCGATGAAGGCCTCGACACGGTCCCAGCGTTGCATTCCGGTGTTGCCTCTCTCGTCATTGTTGCTATGTGACAATAATGTCATGCGTTTGATGCAGTTTATACCGACGGTCTCTCTTGCCTAGACTTGGGTGATGCCAATCACCCACCGAGAGGATGGACCATGAAGTCTCGTGCCGCCGTTGCCCTGGAAGCGGGCCAGCCCCTGCAGTTGACCGAGATCGATGTCGAGGGCCCCAAGGCTGGTGAGGTGCTGGTGCGCATGGCCGCGACCAGTGTCTGCCATACCGACGCCTATACCTTGTCCGGTGCCGACCCGGAGGGCAATTTCCCCGCGGTGCTGGGTCATGAGGGTGCCGGGGTCGTCGAGGAAGTCGGCGAGGGCGTCACCAGCCTGCGCCCGGGGGACCATGTCATCCCGCTGTATACGGCCGAATGCGGCCAGTGCAAGTTCTGCCTGTCCGGCAAGACCAACCTGTGCGGCGCCGTGCGTGCCACTCAAGGCAAGGGCGTGATGCCGGATGGCACCAGCCGTTTCTCCCTGGAAGGCAAGCCGCTGCATCATTACATGGGCACGTCCACGTTCAGCGAGTACACCGTGTTGCCGGAGGTGTCGCTGGCTTCGGTATCGAAGCAGGCGCCCATGGACAAGATCTGCCTGCTGGGTTGCGGCGTCACCACCGGTATCGGCGCGGTCATGAACACCGCCAAGGTGGAGCCGGGCTCGACGGTAGCGGTCTTCGGCCTGGGGGCCATCGGCCTGGCGGTGATCCAGGGCGCGGTAATGGCCAAGGCGAGCCGCATCATCGCCATCGACGTCAATCCGGAGAAGTTCCAGCTCGCCGAGCAGTTCGGTGCCACCGAATTCGTCAATCCCAAGGATTACTCGGCCTCCATTCAGGAGGTGATCGTTGACCTGACCGACGGCGGTGTCGATTACTCCTTCGAATGCATCGGCAATGTCAACGTCATGCGTTCAGCGCTGGAGTGCTGCCACAAGGGCTGGGGCGAGTCGATCATCATCGGCGTGGCCGGTGCCGGCGAGGAGATTTCCACCCGCCCGTTCCAGCTGGTGACCGGTCGCGTCTGGAAAGGCTCTGCCTTCGGTGGCGTCAAGGGGCGCACCGAACTGCCGGGTTATGTCGAGCGTTACATGAACGGCGAGATCAATATCGACGACTTCATCACTCACGACATGCCTTTCGAGGAGATCAACGAGGCCTTCGACCTGTTGCATCGAGGCGAGAGCATCCGCACCGTGCTGCATTATTGAAGCGCGTCCGTATTGAAGTGCCGATGCCGCGCACGCGGGATGTGATACGCGCGAGGCCGCGCAACCATATGAGGAGTCTCCCATGACCATGACCGAGCATCTGGAGCTGGTCTCGGCCAACCGCAGCTTCGGTGGCTGGCACAAGCGTTACCGCCATCGTTCCCGAGCGCTGGACTGCGAGATGGTGTTCGCCATCTATCTGCCGCCTCAGGCCGAAACCGAGCGTGTGCCGCTGCTGTGGTGGCTGTCGGGGCTGACGTGCACCGACGAGAACTTCATGCAGAAGGCTGGTGCCCAGCGCCTGGCCGCCGAGCTGGGTATCGCCATCGTCTGCCCTGACACGAGCCCTCGCGGCCTGGACCTGCCGGGCGAGCATGACAGTTACGACTTCGGCTCCGGTGCCGGGTTCTACGTCAATGCCACCGAGGCGCCCTGGAAGGATCACTACCGGATGTATGACTATGTGGCCGAGGAGCTGCCGTCGGTGGTGCGTCAGCATTTCCCGGTCAATGGTCGCGAGTCGATCAGTGGGCATTCCATGGGCGGGCACGGGGCCCTGATCATGGCGCTGCGTCGCCCCGGCCACTATCGCTCGGTGTCGGCGTTCGCCCCGGTCGTCAATCCGACCCAGTGTCCCTGGGGGCGAAAGGCCTTCAGCGCCTATCTGGGCGAGGATGTCAGCCGCTGGACCCAGTACGATGCCTGTGAGCTGGTGGCGCGCGGCGCCTCTCGCCAGCCGCTGTTCATCGACCAGGGCGAGGCCGATGACTTCCTGGACGAACAGCTTTGCCCCGCGCGGCTGGAGGCGGTATGCGCCGAACATGATCATCCGTTGACGCTGCGACGTCAGCCCGGCTATGACCATAGCTACTTCTTCATCGCCAGCTTCATCGATGATCACCTGCGCTATCACGCCGAACGCCTGCGCGCTTAGTACGGGCATTGTCATTCCGACCCGCGCCGGCCCGATCCTGGGCCGGCGCTTTCGTTTGGGGATGTCGTGTCGTATCCACGGGCGTCTCCCGCGTGCTCAAAACCGACACCATTGTCGCAGGATACCGGGAAAGGGGGCGCTGATAGGCAAATTTGACATGCCAGAAAACGACACAAGGATTACATTCCGGGGTGAGCTTGTCTGATCGCGACAGACGGCTCGGTCAACGGCGTCAGGCGCCTGTCGACAATAACAAGATGGTCCACGATAACCGTGCTGGAGTTTCATGATGACAACCACTGCCCAGGCCTCTCCGAAGGCCGCGCCCCAGACCCTGGGGTTTCTTCTGCTGGAGAATTTCACCCTGATCTCGCTGGCCTCGGCCATCGAGCCGCTGCGCATGGCCAACCAGCTGGCCGGTCGAGAGCTCTATCGCTGGTACACGTTGAGCCTGGATGGCAGCCCGGTGAGTGCCAGCGATGGGCTGCAGGTTACGCCGGATGCTTCCACCACGGTACCGCTGGCACTGGACACGGTGATCGTCTGCGGCGGTGTGGCCCCGCAGCGTAGTGTCCAGCGCGAGCACGTCGGCTGGCTGCAGTCCCAGGCGCGCCGCTCTCGTCGCCTGGGGTCGGTGTGCACGGGCAGTTGGGCGCTGGCCCGGGCGGGGTTGCTGGATGGCTTCGAGGCCAGCGTCCACTGGGAGTGCCTGGCTGCCATGCAGGAAGCGTTCCCCAAGGTTGCTTTGACCACCCGGTTGTTCTCCATCGATCGCGATCGGGCCACGTCCTCCGGTGGCACGGCGCCGTTGGACATGATGCTGACGCTGATCGGACGGGACCATGGGCGTGAACTGTCGGCAGGTATCTCCGAGATGTTCATCTACGACCGCGTGCGCGGCGAGCAGGACCAGCAGCGCGTGCCGCTCAAGCATGTGCTGGGTACCACCCAGCCACGGCTGCTGGAGATCGTGGCGCTGATGGAGGCGAACCTGGAAGAGCCGATCAGCCTCGATGAACTGGCCGATTACGTGAATGTCTCGCGGCGTCAGCTGGAGCGCCTGTTCCAGAAGAACCTGCATTGCTCACCCTCGCGCTACTACCTTAAACTGCGCCTGACTCGGGCTCGCCAACTGCTCAAGCAGACCCCGATGTCGATCATCGAGGTCGCTTCGGCCTGCGGTTTCGTGTCGACGCCGCACTTTTCCAAGTGCTATCGCGAGTACTTCGGTATCCCGCCGCGTGACGAACGGCTGAGCAGCAGCGCCGTGGAGCTGGTGCCCCCGGTGCGACTTGGCCAGGACGCGGCATCGATGCTGCAGTCAGCGGCCGCGTTCGAAGCCTTGCCCAATGAACCGGTCTCCGCCGCCATGACGGCCCTGGACCAGGCTCGGGGCGAGCCGACCTATGCCAGCGTGAGATTGAGAACGTGAGGGGACACACTGCCTAAATGCCTATGCACGTCAATCGCCTCTCGATAGCCGCCTTGCCTGGCGGCTATCCTTTGGGCCCGTCAGGTATGGGGGCTGGCCTTCATGACGCTCGACCATTGCGGCAGCGTTTTCCGAGAGAGACATGATGCGGGAATGGCTGCGACGGGCGGCACGCGTCCTGGGGCTCGCGCTGCTGGGGTGGGTGGGGCTGTCCGTCCTGCTGGTCCTGATGTTCCGGGTGGTGCCGGTAGCCGGCTCCATGGTGATGATCGAGCGCAAGGTGGAGGCCTGGCTCGCCGGTGAATCCCTGGATATTCGCCAGCAGTGGCGTCCCTGGCCGCAGCTTTCCGACAACGCCAAGCTGGCGGTGATCGCCGCCGAGGATCAGCGGTTTCCGGATCATCATGGCTTCGACTTCGTCGAGTTGCGGCGTGCCGTGATGGCGAGCCTGGGTGGCGATGCCCTGCGCGGTGCCAGCACGCTCAGCCAGCAGACCGCCAAGAACCTCTTTCTCTGGACCGGCCGCAACTGGGTGCGCAAGGGGCTCGAGGCGTGGTTCACCCTGCTCCTCGAGTTGCTCTGGCCCAAGGAGCGCATTCTCGAGGTCTACCTCAATATCGCCGAATGGGACAACGGCGTCTTCGGCCTGGAGGCGGCGGCGCAACACTATTTCGGGGTCTCTGCCGCCGAGTTGACGCCAGTCCAGGCCAGCCGCCTGGCGGCGATCCTTCCCAATCCCCGCGGCTGGAGCGCCTCTCGTCCCGGTGCTTACGTCCTGCAACGTAGCGACTGGATCCGTGGCCAGATGCGCAATCTGGGGCCTGCCTACCTGGATCGCCTGTGAGCTTCTCCACCTCGACACGCAAGCTGTCGCGATCACGACGCTCGTGACGTTTTTGGGATTTTCCCGGTCGCTCCCAGGCGCCGGGGCGAGGGGGGCGAGGGCTATGCTGCCGGCATGATCATGCATCAACCGGAGCCCTGTCATGACCCCTGCCGAGCTGCACCAGGACGCCATCGTCATCGATGGTCTGATCATCGCCAAGTGGAATCGCGAACTCTTCGAGGACATGCGCAAGGGCGGGCTGACCGCTGCCAATTGCACCGTCTCCGTCTGGGAGGGATTCCAGGCCACCGTCAACAATATCGTCGCGACCAACGCCCTGCTGGCCGAGTCCAGTGACCTGGTCCGTCCCGTGCGTACCACGGCGGACATCACTCGAGCCAAGGAAGAAGGCAAGACCGGCATCATCTACGGATTCCAGAATGCCCATGCCTTCGAGGACCAGATCGGCTACGTCGAGGTCTTCAAGCGTCTCGGCGTCGGCATCGTGCAGATGTGCTACAACACCCAGAATCTGGTGGGGACCGGCTGCTACGAGCGCGACGGCGGCCTGTCCGGGTTCGGTCGCGAGATCGTCGCTGAAATGAACCGCGTGGGCATCATGTGCGACCTCTCCCATGTCGGCGAGAAGACCTCCACCGAAGTCATCGAGGCCTCCGAGAAACCGGTCTGCTACTCCCACTGCCTGCCGTCCGGGCTCAAGGACCATCCGCGCAACAAGTCCGACCAGGAACTGAAGTTCATCGCTGACCATGGCGGTTTCGTCGGCGTGACCATGTTCACTCCCTTCCTGCGGGCGGGTGTCGACGCCACTATCGACGACTATGTCGAGGCCATCGAGTACGTGATGAACATCGTCGGTGAGGACGCCATCGGCATCGGCACCGACTTCACCCAGGGCCAGGACCATAATTTCTTCGAGTGGCTGACCCACGACAAGGGCTATGCCCGTCGCCTGACCCGCTTCGGCGAGATCATCAATCCCGAAGGCATTCGTACCATCGGCGAGTTCGGCAACCTCACCGAGGCGTTGCTGCGACGCGGCTTCAGCGAGCCCCAGGTACGCAAGATCATGGGGGAGAACTGGGTGCGCGTGCTCAAGGACGTCTGGGGTGAGTGAGACGCCGGCGACAGCCGCAAGCGCTCATGCTACCTGAAGCCCTACCACAATAATCAGCAAGTTTGAGGAACAACACCGTGACCAAGATGGCTCCTGAACTGCCCATTGAGGTGGATGCCGAGACCGGCGTCTGGACCACCGATGCGTTGCCGATGCTCTACGTGCCGCGCCACTTCTTCATCAACAATCATGTGGCCGTCGAAGAAGCGCTCGGTGTCGAGACCTATGCCGACATTCTCTATCATGCCGGCTACAAGAGCGCCTGGCACTGGTGCGAGAAGGAAGCGGAGCTGCATGGTCTGAAGGATGAGGCGGTCTTCGAGCACTACATGACGCGTCTTTCCCAGCGTGGCTGGGGCCTGTTCATCACCGAGCACATCGACCTCGAGGCTGGTACCTGCCGGGTACGTCTTGAGCATAGCGCCTTTGTCTACCAACTGGGCAAGGTCGGGCGCCGGGTCGAGTACATGTTCACCGGGTGGTTCGCCGGTGCCATGGACCAGATCCTCGCCGCACGGGGCAGTCAGCTGCGCACCATCGCGGAACAAACCCAGAGCGCCGCTGAAGAGGGCTGTGACGTTGGCTACTTCGTCACCGTGCCGCGCGATACCCGGGATCAAGGCTGAGGAGAGAGACCATGGCGTTCGATGCGATGTTCCAGCCGATCCAGATCGGCAACCTGACCATTCGTAACCGGGTGGTGAGCACCGCCCATGCCGAAGTCCATGCCACCGATGGCGGCATGACCACGGAACGTTACGTCAAGTACTACGAAGAGAAGGCCAAGGGCGGCTGTGGCCTGTGCATCTGTGGCGGCTCCTCGCCGGTGTCGATCGATAGTCCCCAGGCCTGGTGGAGTTCGGTGAATCTCGCCACCGATCGGATCATTCCGCACTTCCAGAACTTGTCGGAAGCCGTGCACAAGCACGGCGGCAAGATCATGATCCAGATCACCCACATGGGGCGTCGTTCGCGCTGGGATGGCTTCGACTGGCCGCACCTGCTGTCGCCGTCGGGCATCCGCGAACCCGTTCACCGCTCGACCTGCAAGACCATTGAAGAAGAAGATATCTGGCGCATCGTCGGCGATTTCGCCCAGGCCGCGCGTCGTGCCAAGGAAGGCGGGCTGGATGGTGTCGAGCTTTCCGCCGTCCACCAGCACTTGATGGACCAGTTCTGGAGCCCCCGGGTCAACAAGCGTACCGACCAATGGGGCGGCAGCTTCGAGAACCGCATGCGCTTCGGCATGGAGGTGCTCAAGGCCGTTCGCGAGGAAGTGGGTGACGATTTCGTGGTGGGCATGCGCATCTGTGGTGACGAGTTCCATCCGGACGGCCTGTCCCACGAGGACATGAAGCAGATCGCCGCCTACTACGATGCCACAGGCCAGGTCGACTTCTTCGGCGTGGTCGGCTCCGGCTGCGATACGCACGATACCCTGGCCAACGTGATCCCCAACATGTCCTATCCGCCGGAGCCCTTCCTGCACCTGGCGGCGGGCATCAAGGAGGTGGTCAAGGTCCCGGTGATCCACGCCCAGAACATCAAGGATCCCAATCAGGCCAATCGGATCCTCGAGGGCGGGCATGTCGATCTGGTGGGCATGACCCGGGCGCATATCGCCGATCCGCACCTCATCGCCAAGATCAAGATGGACCAGGTCGATCAGATCAAGCAGTGCGTGGGCGCCAACTACTGCATCGATCGTCAGTATCAGGGCCTGGATGTGTTGTGCATCCAGAATGCCGCCACCTCCCGCGAGTATCTGGGAATGCCGCACGAGATCGAGGTCACGGAAGGGCCCAAGCGTCGCGTGGTCGTGGTGGGCGGTGGTCCCGGTGGCATGGAAGCGGCTCGTGTCGCCGCTGAGCGTGGGCACGAGGTGACGCTGTTCGAAGCCGCCGAGCAGCTCGGTGGCCAGATCACCATCGCTGCCAAGGCACCGCAGCGCGATCAGATCGCCGGTATCACCCGCTGGTATCAACTCGAGCTGGCGCGGCTGGGCGTCGATCAGCGCCTGGGGACGCGGGCCGACGAGGCCACCATCCTCGATTTGCGCCCGGACGTCGTGGTGCTGGCCACGGGGGGACGTCCCTTCCTCGATCAGCACGAGGAGTGGGGCTACGACGAAGATCCCGACAAGAGTCTGGTGGTCAGTACCTGGGATGTTCTCGAAGGCCGCGTCGAGCCGGGCAAGAACGTCTTGATCTACGACACCATCTGCGAATTTTCCGGCGTCTCGGCGGCGGACTATCTGGCCGACAAGGGGGCCAAGGTCGAGATCGTCACCGACGATATCAAGCCGGGTTCCGCGGTGGGTGGCACCACCTTCCCGACCTACTATCGTAGCCTCTACGAGAAGGAGGTGATCATGTCCTCCGACCTGGGGCTCCACAAGGTCTACCGCGAGGGCGAATCGCTGGTGGCGGTACTCGAGAACGAGTATACCGGTGCCCAGGAAGAGCGCGTGGTCGATCAGGTCGTGGTGGAGAACGGCGTGCGCCCCGATGAGACGCTCTACTATGCCCTCAAGCCCCAGTCGCGCAACAAGGGTCAGGTGGACCTCGAAGCGCTCTACGCCGCTCAGCCACAACCCTGCCTGTCGGAGGGAGGTGACGGATTGTTGCTGTTCCGCTTGGGAGACTGCACTTCGCCGCGCAATACGCATGCGGCGATCTACGATGCCCTGCGTCTCTGCAAGGACTTCTGAGGAAAGCTGTTGCACTGGCCAGGCGTTGTCGAAGGTCGGCTGTCAGGCTCATGGGCTTCCGGCCCACGCCGCTGACTCGCTGGCCTTCGCCTGGCCTGGCCGTTGCCCATGACGCTTTCCCGCCCATCGAGGCGAATGTGTCAGGCGCTTTCTTTACCTGCGTCGGAACGCATCGATAACAACTCCATGTTCGTGAGGTGAGACGAGATGCTCGATATCCTCCTGCCGATCCTGATCGCCGCCGCGCTGGCACTGGCGGCGATCGGTGCCGCGCGGCGCGTGCGCCTGTGGCGCCAGGGGCGGCCCGCTCGGGTCGACTTGCTCAAGGGACTCGCCGCCATGCCGCGTCGTTACCTGGTGGATCTGCACCATGTCGTGGCGCGGGACAAGGTGATGTCCAATACCCATGTGGCCACCGCCGGCGGTTTCGTTGCCGCCGCCGTGCTGATGATCCTGGTCCACGGGCTGGGACTGGCCGAAGGGGTGCTCGGTTGGTTGTTGCTGTTGGCCAGCGCCACCATGTTCGTCGGCAGCCTCTTCGTGGCGCGCCGTCGTCTGAACCCGCCGGCTCGCCTTTCCCGTGGCCCTTGGATGCGCTTGCCCAAGAGCCTGATGGCCTTCTCGTTGAGCGTGTTCGTCATCACCCTGCCCAGTGTCGGCCTGCTGCCCGAAGGCCTGTTGGCTGGCGCGGGGGGCGTTATCTTGACCCTTCTGCTGGCGCTGCTGGTGACCTGGGGGCTTGCCGAGATGCTGGTCGGCATGGGTTGGGGCGGCCCGATGAAGCATGCCTTTGCCGGAGCGCTGCATCTGGCCTTCCACCGTCGGCCCGAACGCTTTTCCACCCGGCGAGGGGGCGAAGGACGCTCGACCGGTCTCAAGGCCCTGAACCTCGAGGACCCGGAAGCGCCACTCGGTGTCGAGAAGCCCGCCGATTTCACCTGGAACCAGTTGCTGGGGTTCGATGCCTGCGTGCAATGCGGGCGTTGCGAGGCAGTGTGCCCGGCCTTCGCTGCCGGCCAGCCGCTCAACCCCAAGAAGCTGATCCAGGACATGGTGGTGGGCCTGGCCGGTGGCAGCGACGCCGGATATGCCGGCAGCCCCTATCCTGACCGTCCCGTGGGCGAGCATCACGGCTCGCCCCATGGCCCCATCGTGGCTCGGGAAGGCAAGGCGCTGGTCGACGCCGAAACGCTGTGGTCCTGTACCACCTGTCGGGCCTGCGTCGAGGAATGTCCGATGATGATCGAGCACGTCGATGCCATCGTCGACATGCGGCGCTTTCTGACGCTGGAACACGGCCAGACACCCGGCAAGGGGGCCGAAGTGCTCGACAACTTGATCGCCACCGACAACCCTGGCGGCTTCGACCCCGGCGCCCGGATGCACTGGGCTGCCGACCTCGAGCTGCCGCTGATGTCCCAGCGTGGAGAAGCCGACGTGCTGCTGTGGCTGGGTGACGGTGCCTATGACATGCGCAACCAGCGGACCCTGCGTGCCCTGATCAAGGTGCTGCGTGCTGCCGGCGTCGATTTCGCGGTGCTGGGCGACGAAGAACGCGACGGCGGTGACGTGGCGCGACGGCTGGGCGATGAGGCGACCTTCCAGTCGCTGGCCCGCCGCAACATTGCCACGCTGTCGAAGTATCGTTTCGATCGCATCATTACCTGCGACCCGCACAGCTTTCATGTCCTGGGCAACGAGTACGGCGAACTGGGTGGCGACTATGACGTTTTCCATCACAGCACCTTCATCGCCGAGCTGTATGACGCCGGGCGCCTGACCTTCCGAGCATGGAAAGGGGGGCGTGTGACCTATCACGATCCCTGCTATCTGGGGCGCTACAACGGCGAATTCGAGGCGCCGCGCAATGTGCTCAAGGCGCTGGGCATCGAGGTGGCCGAGATGCAACGTTCTGGCTTCCGCTCGCGCTGTTGCGGCGGTGGCGGCGGCGCGCCGATTACCGATGTGCCGGGCAAGCAGCGAATTCCCGACATGCGCATGGGCGATGTCCAGGAAACAGGTGCCGATCTGGTCGCCGTCGGTTGTCCGCAGTGCACGGCCATGCTGGAAGGCGTGGTCGACAGCGACGCCGAGGTCCGCGATATCGCCGAGCTGGTGGCGGATGCACTGGTCGACAGTACGCCCTCCAGCACGCCTGGACCGGCGTCGACCCGGCAGCCGTTGGCTGAGGAGGTGGCGTGATGAGTGAGATCAAACGGCGCGACCCGCGCAAGGAATGGATTGCCCGCAATCGTCTGCATCCGCAGCACCTGGAAGTTCTGGCGGAACTGGGCCAGGGGGCGGCCAGCGAATGGATGGGGCCGAACGGTGTGCTTCGGCGCAACCCTCATGCGATAGGCTTCATCGGCCCCAATGGTATCAAGCGAATCGATCGCAGCGGGGCGCAGCAGGGCGTGGCCGGTGCCGGGGCCGCGACGTCGACCGTGGTCCAGAAGCCACTGGTCGAGATCGACGAGCCGGCCTTCTCGGTACTGGTGGTGCCGGACATGGCCGGCGGCCGCCTGAGCGGCCATGACCGGGATCTGCTCGGTCTGGCTCGCCGTCTTGCCGATGCGGACCCGGAGGATCAGGGCGCCGTCGTGGCCGTCATCTTCGGTCCCCACAAGGAGACGAGCTTTGGCGAGGCGGGCATCGATCGCCTGCTGCATCTCGACTCGCCGGACGTGGCGGGCTATGCGCCCGAGGCGCGATTGGGGGCCCTGGCAGTGGTCGAGCAGGCCTGGGCGCCGCGGCATTGGCTGTTGCCGGACTCCAAGCTGGGCGGCGGCGAGATGGGACGACGCCTGGCGGCGCGTCTCGGCGAGCGGCCGGCAACAGGAGTCTGGCAAGTCGAGGCGGATACTGAAGTGCCGTCGGGATGGCGTTGTACGGCGCGGGGAGCGGCGGAGTCGGTAGATATCCAGCGCCCCCTGCCACGGGTCGCGCTGGCCCTGGCCGAGTGTGCCGAGCCGGTCAGCGAGACGCGCCATGCCGCCGTTGAACTGGCCTTGCCCCAGCCATTGCCATCGATGCTGTCGCGTATCGAGGATCTCGGCCAGGTGCCCGTCGATCCATCCGGCGTCGCCCTGTCCGAGGCCGAGTTCATCCTGTCTGCCGGTAACGGCGTCAAGGACTGGGAAGGCTTTCATCACGCCGCCGAGGTGCTGGGGGCGACCGAAGGGGCGTCCCGGGTGGCGGTGGACGATGGCTTCATGGCGCGCGATCGTCAGGTGGGCGCCACCGGCACCTGGGTGACGGCTCGGGTCTATGTGGCCGTGGGCATCAGTGGTGCCATCCAGCACCTGCAGGGCATCCAGACGTGCGAGAAGGTCGTGGCGATCAACATGGACCCGGGGTGCGACATGATCAAGCGCGCCGATCTGGCGGTGATCGGCGACTCGGCCCGGATACTCGAGGCCTTGGTCAGCCTGGTGGAACAAGCGCGAGAGGAGAAACGCGATGCAGCCTGACACCACCATGACGCCGGCGCTGGAAGTGACGGTGCTGGTTTCCATCGGGCGTCATCCGGTGACCGGCCGGGCGAGGCGTGCCGATCAAGACGCCCGGGGCGTTGAGCTGGCGCGGTCGCTGGCGGACGCTGAAGTGAGCCTGCTGCATGCCGGTGAACTGGCAGAGGCGAGTGAGCCGGCGTTGCGTGGCTACCTGGGCATGGGCTTCTCCGAACTCTCGTTGCTCGAGCAGCCGGAGGGCGCCGATGTGCTGCCTGCGCTTGCCGAAACCCTGGACGCGGCCATGCCACAGCTGGTGATTACCGGCGAGCGCGCCGAGCGGGGAGAAGGGTCGGGATTGTTGCCCTACCTGCTGGCCGAGCGTCTCGGATGGCCCCTGGTAAGTGGCTTGGCGGCGGTGGAAAGCGTCGAGAATGGTGTGGCGACCCTGCTACAAGCCCTGCCGCGCGGGCAGCGGCGGCGTCTCAAGGTGCGCCTGCCGGCTATCGTCACCGTCGACGGCGCGGCTCCCGCGCCTCGCCAGAGCGCTTATGGACCGGCGCGCCGTGGCACCTTCGAGACGATCGCGGGCCCGGTCAGTCGCGACGAGGCATGGGCCGAATGGCAGGTGCAGCCCGCCCGCAAGCGCCCCAAGCGCCTGAAGATCGTCAAGGCAGCCTCGGCGCGGGATCGCTTCAAGGCTGCCGCGGCCAAGGCCGAAGGCGGGGGCGGTCAGGTACTGACAGATGTCACGCCGGAACAGGGGGCCGAGGCAATTCTGAAGCTGCTGCGCGAGGAAGAGGTTCTGCGTTGACACGCCAGCCCGTGAGGCGCTTGAACGAAACGCAAACGGCGGCCTGAGAGGGCCGCCGTTTTTGCGTTCCGAGGTCGGGCGAGCTTCGATATCAGATCTGGGCCATGGCGTCGGTGAAGCCCATCAGCGAGATATCCAGGTCCATGCGCTGACCGTTCGGTGCGATCAGGCTCAGGGTTGCCGTGGTGCCGCCACGCAGGCCTTGCAGCAGCGAGGGCTGGAGGGGTACGTCGGCACGGCAGCCTTGTTGCTGGCAGACCTGATAGGGGAACTGCACCGGTTCGCCGTTATCGACGCTGAGTTGCAGGCCCGGCGCCAGGCGGACGCCCAGCGGCATCAGGAAGGTCATCACGGGCGTATCGGCTTGAGGCGGGTTGGCGATGACCACGCGCATCAACGGCTGGTCGCTGTCGGCATTGGTGATGATCTGGTTCATGGTGCAGGGCCCCTGGCTGGCATCCTGCGGGCAGATCACTTCCCAATCCTGGTACTGCTCGGTAGTGACGTTGGCATTGCCCGTCGGTTGTTGCTGGGCGAAGGCCTGCGGCGCGAAGGCCAGCAGTGAAAGCAGCGCGACGAGACAGAGGCGTGGCGCGAGGCGGTCAAACATATTCGGCAATCTCCTGTAGGTGGCAGCGAGTCCATATCGCTGGGGTAGTTCAACATGACTATCACCTCCGTGGCGAATGCGCCAGGAGGCAATGTCGGTGGCTTTCCGTATCGGGCCGATTCGATGCCCGTGCCGTGACCGGAAACGCACCACTCATCATCCCGAGACACTTTGTAAATCAATGCCCCGTGCCGGGCAACCAGCGTATCGTGAACGGGGCGAAAACGTCGGCCGAGTGGCGCGTCGAGACATTCGATGGCGTCGCTGGCGACAATGGCCTCTGGATGGCTTGACGGTGGTGTGCGTCGAATGATCGAAGGAAGAGGCCGGGATAGGGGCGTCCCCATCGCGGCATGCGCTTGCCTCTCGGCCTGCAGGGCCGTCCCGGGCAGGTGGCCGACGCTGTGTCATGACGGATGTCTCGTTTTGACATGGCGGTGACTCGCTGGGAACAGTGCGCTTCCGTGGAGGGGCTATGGTCGAGAGGCGGAGCTTCCGCCTCTCACCACAAGCCGAAGGAAGATAACCATGAGCACAGCCAACCGCGGTGTCGTCTACAAGGGTCCAGGGCAAGTCGCTGTCGAGTCGATTCCCTACCCGGAACTTGCGCTTGGCAACCGCAAATGCCAGCACGGCGTGATTCTAAAGGTCGTGACCACCAACATCTGTGGCAGTGACCAGCATATGGTACGAGGCCGCACCACGGCCCCCGAGGGGCTGGTTCTCGGCCACGAAATCACCGGAATCGTCATTGAAACCGGACGCGATGTCGAGTTCCTCAAGCCGGGCGATATGGTCTCGGTACCCTTCAATATCGCCTGTGGTCGCTGCCGTAACTGCAAGGAAGGCCAGACCGGTATCTGTCTCAACGTCAATCCGGCCCGTCCCGGTGCTGCCTACGGTTATGTCGACATGGGTGGTTGGGTCGGTGGCCAGACCGACTACGTCATGGTGCCCTATGCGGATTTCAACCTGCTGAAATTCCCGGATGCCGATCAGGCGATGGAGAAGATCCGTGACCTGACGTTGCTGTCCGATATCTTCCCCACTGGCTTCCATGGCTGCGTCACTGCTGGCGTTGGCCCGGGCAGCACTGTCTACATCGCCGGCGCCGGTCCGGTCGGTCTAGCCGCGGCGGTATCTGCACAGCTGCTGGGCGCGGCCTGCGTCATCGTCGGCGACATGATCGAGGAGCGTCTGGCACAGGCCCGTAGCTTCGGCTGCGAGACCATCGACCTGACCCAGGATGGCGACATGGCCGACAAGATCGAGGTGATCCTGGGCGAGCGCGAGGTCGATGCCTTCGTCGACTGCGTCGGTTTCGAGGCCCACGCCTGTGGCTGCAACCACGGCAAGGAAGCGCCCGCGGCCGTGCTGAACTCCGCCATGTCGCTGACGCGTGCCGGCGGGAAGATCGGCATTCCGGGCCTGTATGTGACCGAAGATCCCGGCGCCGCTGACGAAGCCGCCAAGCAAGGCTCCTTGAGCATGCGCTTCGGCCAGGGTTGGGCGAAGTCCCATTCCTTCCATACCGGTCAGTGCCCGGTCATGAAATATCACCGTCCGTTGATGCAGGCGATCCTGTTCGACAAGGTCAAGATCGCTGATGCGGTCAATGTTCAGATGATCACCCTGGATGAGGCGCCCAAGGGGTATGCCGACTTCGACGGTGGCGCGGCGAAGAAATTCGTCATGGATCCTCATGGCAGCGTCGCTGCCTGAGACACAGTCGACGACATGATGGCTCGACGAGGTCCATCCGGTTTCCCGGGTGGACCTCTTTTGGCATTGCCAGTCCTGCGGGGCGATGCCAGTCTTCGTCAAGAGCAAGCGTCACGTGCATCGCGCGGCCCAGCGTCACGCCGGGATACGTCGATGCGGCGATGGCCGAAGGGAGGATGATGCGATGATGATCGTTGAGCTGATCGATGGGGACGATTTCCGCGACCGGCTGGTTGAGTTGGGAGTGCGCATCCCTGAACACGCCTGTCCCGAGACCTGTGCACGAATGGCGTTGCGCAAGCATATGGACGTGGGGGTGCCTGGACTCCAGGACCTGGTGCGCGAAATGATGGGCAAGACGGATGTGTTGCTGCCCTCGGTGAGGGCGGCCATCGAGCGCTTTTTGCTGCCCGGGTTGCGTTGATGCGACCCTGAATGCCGCCGGCCCCGTAAGGGGCCGGCGATATCGTCAGGTGGCGGTCATCCTTCGGCCAGGGCCAGGTGGGAGGTGTAGCCGAGGTTTTCCAGCATGCGTTCGCTGTACCAGTCGACGAAGTCGATCACGCCGAATTCGAACGTCTCGGAGTAGGGGCCCGGTTCGTAGGCGGAGGAGTTGATGCCGCGCTGGTTCTCCTCGGCGAGACGACGATCCTGGTCGTTGGTAGCGTCCCAGACGCGGCGCATCCGCTCGGGATCGTAATCGACGCCCTCGACGGCATCCTTATGCACCAGCCACTTGGTGGTCACCATGGTTTTTTGCGGTCCCAGCGGGAGGACGCGGAAGACCACGGCGTGATCCCCCATGAAATGGTTCCAGGAATTGGGCAGGTGGAGGATGCGTAACACGCCGAGGTCGGGGCTTGGCACATTTCCCATCAGCTTCTGGCAGGCCTGCTTGCCATCCATGGTCATCGAGACGGTACCGTCCAGCAGCGGCGTGCGGGTCAGGCGATTGCGTCGGCCCAACCGCTTGAGCTGCCAGGGCACGCCCATGGCTTGCCATTCCCCTTGCTTGCGCGCCACCAGTTCCTTGTAGGCCGGTGTGGCGCGAGGATCCTCGCTGTCGTCGAATTCCTGCAGGGAGTTGAGCAGTTCCGGGTGCGCGCCGTTGCAGTGGTAGCACTCCCGGTTGTTCTCGATCACCAGTTTCCAGTTGGCCTGCTCGACGATGCTGGATTCCACGGCCACCTTGACGTTGTCCATGTCATAGGGGGCGAGATAATGCTCCAGGGACTCCAGCAGCTCGTCGATGGCCGGAGGCTGTTCGGCCAGGCTGATGAAGATGTAGCCGCCGGCGGTCCTGACGTGCACGGGCTTCAAGCCGTAGGCGGAAAGATCGAAATCCTCGCCCATGTCGGTGCCGGCGAACAGCAGCCGCCCGTCGAGTTCATAGGTCCACTGGTGGTAGGGGCAGACCAGCTTGGCGACCTTGCCGCTCTCCTTCAGGCACAGCCGCGAACCACGGTGCCGGCAGACATTGTGGAAGGCATGTATCTCGCCCTTGTTGCCGCGCACGATGACAACCGGATTGTCCCCGATCTCCAGGGTGATGAAGTTGCCCTTGGAGGGAAGCTCGCAGGTCAGGCCGGCGAACAGCCATTCCTTCGAGAAGATCTCCTGGATATCCAACTGGAACAACCGTTCGTCGTTGTAGAACGGCTGTGGCAACGAGAAGCGGCGATGGCGCTGCGTCAACATCTCAGCCGCGGCATCGCGGGCCGTGGCCAGGGGGTCATCCAGACGGGCAAAGGACAGGGAATCCATGAAGCACTTCCTCATTGCAGGGTCACTCGCGTGACCTCGGGATTGTAGGTTGGGGGAGCCGGTCAGGGTCGTGCGGGCCGCGCGACGGTGTAGGTCGTGGCGGATTGGCAGCGAGTGTGGAACAGCGTCAGAAGCGGGGGTTGTCTGCCGACGACGCGAGTCGATGCAGTTGCGACGCCAGATGTAAGAAAAATTGGTATCTCTGGATGCCATGGATATGCCTGTGTCGCTGACAGGCAAGCCGACAAGCGAGGGGCTGCGCAGAATTCGCTCAACGGCAGGCGGGCACCGCGGTCGGACACCTCCATGCTGCAGCCTAGGCGACGCGACGATGACAATGAACTTTCTTAACCCCGTCACCACCCAGACCTGGACCAATGGCCGCCATCTGGTGCGTTGCGTCAAGGTGATCCAGGAGACCTGGGATACCCGTACCTTCTGTTTCATGGCCGAACAGCCGGTCATGTTCTTCTTCAAGCCGGGGCAGTTCGTCACCCTGGAACTGGAGATCAATGGCGAGCCGATCATGCGCTCCTACACCATTTCCAGTTCCCCGTCGGTTCCCTACAGCTTCTCGATCACCGTCAAGCGCATGCCGGGCGGCGTGGTGTCCAACTGGCTGCACGACAACCTGAGCATCAACGACGAACTGGCGGTGCATGGGCCGGTCGGCAACTTCAACATCATCGACTATCCGACCGACAAGATACTGATGCTTTCCGGTGGTGTCGGCATCACGCCGTTGATGTCCATGGTGCGCTGGCTGTTCGATACCAATGCCGCCGTCGATCTGCAGTTCGTGCACAGCGCGCGTACGCCCAAGGATCTGATCTTTCATCGTGAACTGGAGCACATCTTCTCGCGGATTCCCGAGTTCAAGCTGCATATCGTCTGCGAGCGGGGTGACGAGCTGGGCGAGGCCTGGTCGGGGTTCCGTGGTTACCTGAATCAGGCGATGCTCGAGCTGATGGCGCCGGACTTCATGGACCGGGAGATCTTCTGCTGTGGTCCCACGCCTTACATGAATGCCGTCAAGCAGTTGCTGAAGGCCAACGGCTTCAACATGGACCACTACCATGAGGAGTCCTTTGGCGCCACGCCGATGGACGTCCAGGAAGAAGTCATCGAGAACGTCGAGCAGGCCGAGGCCGAGGCGGAAGAAGTCGATGCCGCCGATCTGGTCACCGTGGAGTTCAGCTCCACCGGCAAGAGTGTCAAGATTCTGCCCAGCGAGACCGTGCATGCCGCTGCCTCCAAGCTCGGCCTGCACATTCCCAAGGCATGTGGCATGGGAATCTGTGGCACATGTCGAGTGGGGCTGTCCTCCGGCCAGGTGGATATGGAGCACAATGGCGGCATCACCGAAGAGGACATCGAGGAGGGCTACATTCTCTCCTGCTGCAGCAAGCCGTTGGGCGATGTCGTGGTGGACTTCTGAGACGACTGCCCTGCCGGGGTTTGCGTCATTGTTCAACGACCGGGAGACTGAAGCGCTCCCGGTCGTTCCGTTCGAGAGGCCCTCATGACCGATTCCCTTGCGCCACCGCTTTCCGTCGGCTTCGTGCTGTTGCGTCGTTTCACCATGCTGCCCTTCGCGGCCTTCGTCGATTGCCTGCGTCTGGCGGCGGACGAAGGCGACCGGAGTCGGCAACTACGCTGCCATTGGGTGTTCATGACCAGCGCGGGGCAGGATGCCATTTCCAGTTGCGGGGCGGCGATCACGCCCTGTACAGCCTTTCGCGAGCCGACGGAGTTCGACTACATCGTGACCATCGGTGGCGTGCAGGACGAGCATGATGATGTGGACGAGACGGCGATTGCCTACCTGCGTCGGGCGGCTCGTGCGGGCGTGCCGCTCATCGGCGTCTGCACCGGAGTCTTTGCGCTGATCAAGGCGGGCGTGATGGGCGGGCGGCGCTGTTGTGTCAGTTGGTACCACCATGGCGACCTGACACGGCGCTTCCCCGATATCGAGCCGGTGGCGGATCGGCTGTTCGTCGACGACGGCAATCGGCTGACATGCGCCGGCGGCACCGCCGCCGCCGATCTGGCGGCCTATCTGGTGGAGCGCCACCTGGGCAAGGCCTGGGCCATGAAGAGCTTGCATATCATGCTCATCGACGAGGTGCGTCGCGGTGATCATCCCCAGCCGCAACCAGTGGTCTTCGACAAGGTGGAGGATCGCGTGGTGCGACGCGCCATCGGTATCATCGAACAGCATCTCGGCGAGGTGATCACGGTGGATGAGCTGGCTCGTCGGGTAGGAACGTCGCGCCGCAATATCGAACGCAAGTTCCGCGACGAGCTCGGTGTCGGTCCGCAGAAGTTCGCTCGAGACCTGCGTCTGCGCTATGGCCTCTGGTTGCTGCACTATACCGCCAAGAGCGTGACCGAGATCGGTGAGCGCTGCGGTTTCTCCGACACGGCGCACTTTTCCCGCCACTTTCGTGATGCCTTCGGTGCCACGCCTTCCACGGTGCGCAAGACGGCCTCGGGACGCGAAGCGATCCAGGTCGATCCCTTCTTCCTGCATATTGAATCACGCCCTGCCCAGGAGGCGTGACAGCGAACCGCGAGGGTGTGCCTCGGGGGAGTTGGTCTCCGTGGAGTGGTGGAGATATTCAATCTTTTGGCGAGAAAAATATCGCCCTGAACAGTATGTTGCGCGGCCAGTCGTGAATATGGCGTTAAAGTTGTCGCATACGTTCAATCGCTGAGCGTCCGGGTTGGCTATTAATGAGGCAACGGAGAACGGATCGCGGCCGGGTGTCTCGGTCGACGATGACGGTGTCGCTTCCAGAATACCTGGCGATCCACTTTTTCTTAACGTTGTGAAGTCAACCCTCAGGTGATGCCATGAACGACAACAACCTTACCCAGACCGATCCGCAGATCGCCGCCGCCATTGCTGACGAAGTGGCGCGACAGGAAGCCCACATCGAGCTCATCGCCTCGGAGAACTATGCCAGTCCGCAGGTCATGGCCGCTCAGGGCACTCATCTGACCAACAAGTATGCCGAGGGATATCCCGGCAAGCGCTACTATGGTGGCTGCGAGCACGTCGATGTGGTCGAGCGCCTGGCTATCGAGCGGGCCTGTGCGCTGTTCGGCGCCGATTACGCCAACGTCCAGCCGCACTCTGGTGCCCAGGCCAACGCAGCGGCCTTCATGGCGCTGGTCTCGCCGGGTGACACCGTGCTGGGCATGAGCCTGGCTCACGGCGGTCACCTGACCCATGGGGCGGCGCCGAACTTCTCCGGCAAGCACTACAACGCCGTGCAGTACGGCCTGAATCCCGAGACCGGCGAGATCGACTACGAGGAAGTCGAGCGCCTGGCGCACGAACACCAGCCCAAGCTGATCATCGCCGGCTTCTCGGCCTATTCCCGGGTGATCAACTGGCGCCGCTTCCGCGATATCGCCGATGCCGTTGGCGCCTGGCTGCTGGTCGACATGGCGCACGTCGCGGGTCTGGTGGCCGCCGGTCATTATCCGAGCCCGTTGCCCCATGCGCATGTGGTGACCACCACCACCCACAAGACCCTGCGGGGGCCGCGTGGTGGCTTGATCCTCTCCGCCAGCGGCGACGAGGCACTCTACAAGAAGCTCAACGGCGCGGTCTTCCCCGGCCAGCAGGGCGGTCCGCTGATGCATGTCATCGCCGCCAAGGCGGTGGCCTTCCGCGAGGCCATGAGCCAGGACTTCGTGCGTTATCAGGCGCGGGTCATCGACAACGCCCGCGCCATGGCCGAAGTGTTCGTCGAGCGCGGCTGTGATGTGGTATCCGGCGGCACTGACGACCACCTCTTCCTGGTATCGCTGATCAAGCTCGGCGTGACCGGCAAGGGCGCGGATGCCGCCCTGGGTCGTGCCAATATCACGGTCAACAAGAACGCGGTTCCCAATGATCCCCAGAGCCCCTTCGTGACCTCGGGGCTGCGCATCGGCACCCCGGCGGTGACCACGCGTGGCTTCGATCAAGCGGATTGCGTGGCCCTGGCCGGCTGGATCTGCGACATCCTCGATGTGCTGGCCAAGGAAGAGGACACCACCGAGATCGAAGCCGAGGTGCGCGGCAAGGTCGCCGAGCTGTGTGCTCGTCATCCGGTCTACGGTGCGCCTCGGGAAAGCCAAGCCGACGCCGCCTCCATCGCGTGACGCCCTTCCCGCCCGCCAGGGCGGGAATCCAGTAGGAGAGATCCCAATGCAACGTTATTCAGGCTTCGGGCTGGTCAAGCACGCACTGAGCCATCACGAGAACTGGCAGCGCCAGTGGCGCAACCCCACTCCCAAGAAGGCGTACGATGTGATCATCGTCGGTGGGGGTGGCCATGGCCTGGGCACGGCCTATTATCTGGCCAAGGAATTCGGCATCCGCAATGTGGCGGTGATCGAGAAAGGCTGGCTGGGTGGCGGCAACACGGCGCGCAACACCACCATCGTGCGTTCCAACTACCTGTGGGATGAAGCCGCCGCGCTCTACGAACATTCGATGAAGCGCTGGGAAGGGCTGTCCCAGGACCTCAACTACAACGTCATGTTTTCGCAGCGCGGCGTGCTCAATCTCGGGCATACCCTGCAGGACATGCGCGACATCCAGCGCCGGGTCAACGCCAATCGCCTGAACGGCATCGACGGCGAGGTGCTCGATGCCAAGGGCGTGCAGGAACTGGTGCCGATCATGGATTGCTCCAAGAACGCCCGGTATCCAGTGATGGGGGCATCATGGCAGCCCCGCGCCGGGGTGGCGCGTCACGATGCCGTGGCCTGGGGCTATGCCCGCGGTGCCGATGCGCTCGGCGTGGACATCCTGCAGCAGACCGAGGTTACCGGCTTCAAGATTCGCGATGGCCAGGTCTACGGCGTGCATACCAATCGCGGTGACATCGAGGCCAAGACCGTCGGTTGCGTGGCCGCCGGCAACTCCGGGGTACTGGCGAAGATGGCCGGGCTCAAGCTGCCGCTGGAGTCGCATCCACTGCAGGCGCTGGTGTCCGAACCGCTCAAGCCGGTGCTCGACACCGTGGTGATGTCCAACCATGTGCATGGCTATATCAGCCAGTCGGACAAGGGCGACCTGGTCATCGGTGCCGGCATCGATGGCTACAACGGTTATGGCCAGCGCGGCAGTTATCCGACCGTGGAGCATACCCTGCAGGCCATCGTCGAGATGTTCCCGATCTTCTCCCGGGTACGCATGAACCGGCAGTGGGGCGGCATCGTCGATACCTGTCCCGATGCGTGCCCGATCATCTCCAAGACCAAGGTGAAAGGGCTCTACTTCAACTGCGGCTGGGGAACGGGAGGCTTCAAGGCCACGCCGGGTTCAGCCCATGTGTTCGCCGCCAGCCTCGCCAAGGGAGAGATGCACCCGCTCGCCGCACCGTTCTCCATCGACCGCTTCAATACCGGGGCATTGATCGATGAGCACGGCGCTGCCGGCGTGGCCCACTAGGCGCTGACGAAAAGGGTCCGTGTCCGACGACTGTCGTTCAGCACCAGTGAGCGCAGAACAACCATTTTGCTTTCATCCTGAGTGATGGAGGAAAAGACATGTTTTATATCTATTGCCCGTATTGCGGCGAGCACCGGGAAGAAGAAGAGTTTCACCCCAAGGGTGAGGCGCATATCGTGCGGCCGGAAGATCCGGAATCCTGCAGTGACGAGGAGTGGGGCGATTACCTGTTCTTCCGCAACAATCCGCGCGGTATCCACCATGAAATGTGGGTCCACGCCGTGGGTTGCCGCAAGTTCTTCAATATCACCCGCAACACGGCAACCTACGAAATCCTCGAGACCTACCGGATGGGCGAGGCGCCGTCCATCACGGCCGAATCCCGTGATGGTCAGGCATCGACCGGTGCCCAGGCCGAGACCTCAACCGCCCAGATGCAGGAAGGAGTTCGAGCATGAGCCAGCCCAATCGTCTCGCCCGGGGCGGGCGTCTCGACCGCTCCCGTGAGCTGAGCTTCACCTTCAACGGCAAGACCTATCGGGGGCATCCCGGCGATACCCTGGCCTCGGCGCTGCTGGCCAATGGCGTGGACATCGTCAACCGCAGCTTCAAGTATTCCCGGCCCCGGGGCATCGTCGCCGCCGGCGCCGAGGAGCCCAATGCGGTGGTCCAGCTCGGCTCGACCGAAGCGGCCCAGGTGCCCAACGTGCGTGCCACGCAACAGGCGCTCTTCGATGGCCTGGAGGCACGCAGCACCAACGGCTGGCCCAATGTGCAGCGCGACCTGATGGGCGTGATCGGCAAGCTGGGCGGCCAGTTCATGCCGCCGGGGTTCTACTACAAGACCTTCATGGCGCCGGCCTCGATGTGGATGACCTACGAGAAGTACATCCGCAAGAGTGCCGGGCTCGGACGAAGCCCGATGGAGAAGGACCCGGACATCTATGATCACTTCAATCGCCACTGCGATGTGCTGGTGATCGGCGCCGGTCCAGCCGGGCTTTCGGCGGCGCTGGCGGCCGGTCGCAGCGGTGCGCTCGTGATCCTGGCCGACGAGCAGGAAGAAATGGGCGGCTCGTTGCTCGACTCCCGCGAGTTGCTTGATGAGCGGCCGGCGGATCAGTGGGTGGCCGAGGCTGTCGAAGAACTCGCCGGGCTCGACAACGTCCTGCTGCTGCCGCGCACCACGGCCAACGGTTATCACGATCACAACTTCGTGACCCTCCATGAGCGGCGTACCGAACATCTGGGCGAGACAGCTCCCCAAAAAGGCGGTCGTCGTCAGGTGCGTTCACGCCTGCATCGCGTCCGGGCGGGACAGGTGGTGCTGGCCACGGGTGCCCACGAGCGGCCCTTGGTCTATGGCAACAATGATGTGCCGGGGAATCTCCAGGCCGGTGCCGTCTCGACCTACATTCGTCGCTACGGGGTGGTGCCGGGCAACAAGCTGGTGCTGTCCACCAGTAACGATCACGCGTATCGCGCCGCACTCGACTGGGCGGAAAGCGGACGCGAGGTCGTGGCCATCGCCGATGCGCGTGCCGAGCCCAGCGGGGAGCTGGTCGAGCAGGCTCGCGCCAAGGGTATTCGCATCATCCCCGGCGCGGCGGTGCTCGAGGCCCGAGGCCAGAGCCGCGTGACCGGCGCCCGTGTGGCTCGGGTGGATCTCGAAGGCTTCCGCGTGGCCGGCGAAGCCGAGACCCTCGACTGCGACACCATCGCCAGCTCCGGCGGCTACAGCCCGGTGATCCATCTGGCATCGCATACCGGTGCCCGGCCCACTTGGCGCGAGGACATCCTCGGGTTCGTGCCCAACCTGGTGAACGGCGTACAGGCCGCGGGGGGCGCTCGGGGAGTCTATCCCACGGCGGAAGTGTTGGCCGATGGCTGGGCCGTCGGTGGTCAGGCGGCCGTGGCGACTGGCTTTGACGCCGTCGAGGCGAGTCTGCCGCAGGTCGCGGCGCGCCAGGAAGGCAAGCCGGTGGCGCTCTATCAGGTGCCTCACGAAAAGCCGACCCTGCGTGGGCCGAAGCAGTTTGTCGACCTGCAGAACGACGTGACAGCGGCCGCCATCGAGGTGGCGACCCGAGAGGGCTTCGAGTCCATCGAGCATGTCAAGCGCTACACTGCGATGGGCTTCGGCACCGACCAGGGCAAGCTCGGCAACATCAATGGCATGGCCATCGCCGCGCGCTTCCTGGGGCGTTCGATCCCGGAGGTCGGCACCACGGTGTTCCGTCCCAACTACACGCCGGTGACCTTCGGGGCCGTGGTCGGGCGCCATTGCCGCGAGTTGTTCGATCCCGAGCGCTATACCGCCATGCACCAGTGGCATGTGGAACATGGCGCGGAGTTCGAGGATGTCGGTCAGTGGAAGCGCCCCTGGTACTTCCCGCGCCGGATCGAGGGCCGCATGGAAAGCATGCGCGAGGCGGTGGCTCGGGAGTGCCGTGCAGTGCGTGAGAAGGTCGGTATCCTCGATGCCTCGACGCTCGGCAAGATCGACATCCAGGGCCCGGATGCCCGTGAGTTCCTGGGACGGGTCTATACCAACAAGTGGGCCAAGCTGGCTCCGGGGCGGGTGCGTTACGGCCTGATGTGCAAGGACGACGGCATGGTGATGGACGATGGCACCACCAGCTGTCTGGGCGAGAACCACTTCCTGATGACCACCAGCACCGGTGGTGCGGCGGCCGTACTGGAATGGCTGGAGCTCTGGCATCAGACCGAATGGCCCGAACTCGAGGTCTACTTCAACTCGGTGACCGACCATTGGGCGACCATGACCGTGACCGGCCCGGAAGCGCGCAAGCTGCTGGCCGAGATCACCGATATCGATCTCGATCGCGAGGCCTTCAAGTTCATGGACTGGCGCGAGGGCCGGATGGCCGATGTGCCAGCGCGGGTATTCCGCATCTCCTTCACCGGTGAGTTGGCCTACGAGATCAACGTCCAGGCCAACTATGCGCTGCATGTCTGGGAGACCTTGTTCGCCCATGGGGAGAAGTACGAGCTGACGCCCTATGGCACGGAAACCATGCACGTGCTGCGGGCCGAGAAGGGCTTCATCATCGCCGGTCAGGACACCGACGGCTCCGTGACGCCCGAGGACTTGGGCATGCACTGGGCGATCGGTTACGACAAGCCGTTCTCTTGGATCGGCAAGCGGGCCCTGACGCGGCCGGACACCGCGCGCACCGACCGCAAGCAGTTGGTGGGACTCAAACCCCGTGATCCCAAGGTGGTGCTGGAAGAGGGGGCGCAGATCGTCTTCGATCCTGACCATGCGATCCCCATGCCCATGAAGGGGCATGTGACCTCCAGCTACTACAGCCCGACCCTGGACAGCGGCTTCGCCCTGGCCGTGGTCAAGGGCGGTCAGCAGCGGATGGGCGAGACCGTCTATCTACCGATGGCCGACGGCCAGGTCCACGAAGCCGAGATCGTCAGCCCGATCTTCGTCGATCCCAAGGGAGAGCGCCAGAATGTCTAACATTGTTGATGACAAGGTCAAAACCTTCGATACCCGCACCGAGGCCAAGGTGCCGGTAGAGTCGCCGCTGGCCTATTCCTATCGACGTTCGGGCGCCCCGGCGCCCGGCAAGGACAGTGGCGCGGTGTTGCGGGAACGTCCCTTCCTCGGCCACCTGGTGCTGCGCGGCGGAGCCATCGTCCTCGATGAGGCGCTGCGCTCGGTACTCGACATGCCGTTGCCTGGTGAACCGCAGGGGCTGGTCGTCGACGCCAGTGGCGAACGTAGTGTGCAGTGGATATCGCCCGACGAATGGCTGCTGATCGTGCCCGGCGGCGAGGAGTTCGAGCTGGAAAACCGCCTGCGTGAAGCCCTGGGCGATGCGCATTTCGCCATCGCCAATGTCGGCGGTGGTCAGACCCTGCTCGAACTGGAGGGGGCGGCGTCCAGCGAGTTGCTGATGAAATCGGTGATCTATGACGTACACCCGCGCCATTTTCCGGTGGGCAAGGCCGTGACCACGGTGTTTGCCAAGACCTCGGTGATCCTGCGTCGTCCTTCCGAGGAGCGCTGGGAGCTGGTAGTGCGGCGTAGCTTCGCCGACTACGTCTATCGTTGGCTGCTGGATGCCGGGGAAGAGTACGCCATCGGCGTCGAGCGTTAGGCAACGCGTGCGCGAGCCTGGTTCGACGTGCGCCGGACTGCCCTTCGTGCCGGGTCCCGTGAGGCTGGCACATTGTCCCGCGTGACGCTGGCATCAGTGTTTCCATCATCACGTCGTGATACGAGGCCGGGGCTTGCCCCGGCCTGTTTCGTCAGGAGATTTCACCATGAGCCGTAGCGCCGATACCTGGATCTTGACTGCCCAGTGCCCCAGCCGACTGGGCACCGTGGATGTGGTCACCCGTTTTCTCAAGGAAAGTCGCTGCTACATTACCGAGCAGCAATCCTTTGATGACAGCCTGGCTGAGCATTTCTTCATCCGCACCGAGTTTCGGCCTCTGGATGCCGATTTCGATCCCGAGGACTTCCATGCCCGTTTTGCGAATCGGGCGGCGGAGTTCGAGATGGCGTTCGACCTGACTGCGCCGGATAGCCGTGTGCCGGTGGTAATCATGGTCTCCAAGGCGGATCATTGTCTGAACGATCTGTTGTATCGCTATCGCACCGGGCAGTTGCCCATCGAGATTCGCGCGGTGGTGTCAAACCATCCGGACCTGAAGCCGCTCGCTGACTGGCATGGCCTGCCGTACCATCACTTGCCGGTCACGCCGGAGACCAAGGCCGAGCAGGAAGCGGAGGTCTGGCAGGTGATCGAGGAGACCGGCGCGGAGCTGGTCATCCTGGCGCGTTACATGCAGGTGCTCTCCAGCGAGCTCTGCGAGCGGCTCGCGGGGCGGGCGATCAACATCCATCACTCGCTGCTGCCCGGCTTCAAGGGCGCCAAGCCCTACCACCAGGCTTATGCCAAGGGCGTCAAGCTGGTCGGCGCTACCGCTCACTACATCAATGACGACCTGGACGAGGGGCCGATCATTACCCAGGGCGTGGAAACGGTCAGCCATGTCGACTACCCGGAGGATCTGGTCGAGAAGGGGCGTGATATCGAACGTCTGACCCTGGCGAGGGCGGTGGCGTACCACGTCGAGCGCCGAGTGTTTCTCAACGACCAGCGTACGGTGGTCTTCACGCGGTGAGGGGCTTTGTCTGGATTGATTCATGCGGGTAGTTACAAACTGTTACTGTTTTGTCTGAACTCGCCTGGATGGGTGGCGTCACAGGGAAGCGCAATCACGAAACGCACCCAATGAATGACTGGAGATCTTCATGCAACGACTCACTACCTTGCTGTCTGCCGCCGTACTCACCACCGGGTTGATGGCAGGCGTTGCCCAGGCTCAGGACTCCTCCACCGCGACCAATCAGGCGCAGACCCAGGCCCAGACTCAGACCCAGAACTTCTCCGATGAGCAGCTGCAGAAGTTCGCCGATGCCTCCAAGGACATCGCGGCGATCTCTCAGGATTACACCAAGCAGCTGCAGGGTGCTGAGGGTGAGGAAGCCCAGCAGTCCATCCGCGAGGAGGCCAACAGCAAGATGATCGAGGCAGTCGAAGGTAGTGGCCTCGAGGTGGAGACCTTCAACGCCATCGGTCAGGCGGTCCAGCAGGATCCCGAGCTGATGCAGCAGGTTCAGGAAATGACCCAGGGTCAGTGAACCGTGTGACATCCTTCCCGCAACGGCGGGGACCAGCGAATGGGCCACCTTCGGGTGGCCTTTTTTCGTAGGGTTGAAGACCCGTGCTTTACAGCGCATGCCAGGCCTTTCAGACTAACCAAACCTGTCTCTTGCGGAGTCTGGACATGGATGTGGAATTGCTGGAAATTCGCCAGCACATGGGGCGTTTTCCGCCCTTCGAGACGCTGTCCGACGCCTTGCTCGACGAGGTGGCGAGCCGAGTCGAAGTGTCGTACTTCAAGGCCGGCGAGGAGATTCTCGCCCTGGACCAGGAACTCCATGAGCTGTGTTACATCCGCAGCGGTGCGGTGGAGGTGTTCCGGCGCGGGGGAGAACTTCACAACCGGCTCGGCGAGGGCGATATCTTCGGCCAGCTGAGTCTGCTGCGTCATCATCGGGTGCGTTATCCGGCCAGGGCCATGGAAGACACCCTGATCTACTTCATTCCCGAGGATATGTTCCAGCGCCTTTGCGAGGACGACGACGAATTCGCCGATTTCGTCGAACTGCAACGGCCGCGCCTGGAAAGTGCGGTGGAACAGCAGCGGAAGAACAACGACATGATCATCACGCGGGTGCGCAAGCTGCTCACCCGTTATCCCGTGATGGTCGAGGCCTCCACCACCGTACAGGAGGCCGCCCGGCAGATTGGCGACTTCCAGGCATCGGCCGTGCTGGTGCTGGACGAGCCCGGCGACAATCCCCGCTACACCTTCCGCGACAGCGAGGACCGTGCCTGGCAGGTGCGCGGTATCCTGACGGATAGCGATTTTCGTACCCGGGTGGTCGCCGAGGGGCGCTCACCGGATACTCCGGTGGGCGACGTGGTCGTCAACAAGATGATTGCCGTGCAGTCCGACGAATCGGTCCACGAGGCCATGCTGTGCATGCTGCGCAACAATATCCATCACCTGCCGGTCATGCATCGGCGCCGGCCGGTGGGCATCGTGCACCTCTCGGATATCATTCGCTACGAGACACAGAGCAGCCTCTATCTGGTCAGCAACATCTTTCACCAGCCCAATGCGGAAGGTCTGGCGCGCCTGGCGCCGGATGTCAGTGCCGCCTTCGTGAGGATGGTCGAGGAGGGGGCAGATTCCCGCATGGTCGGCAGTGCTCTGTCGACCATCGGGCGCAGCTTCACCCGCCGTCTGCTGGAACTGGCCGAGGAGACGCTCGGGCCGCCGCCGGTACCGTACTGCTTCATGGCCCTGGGCTCCATGGCCCGCAACGAGCAGTCGATCGTCACCGACCAGGACAATGCCCTGGTCCTGTCGGATGACTTCGACCCCGAGCAGCACGATGCGTACTTTCTGGAGATGGCGCGCATCGTCAGCGATGGTCTGGACGCGTGTGGTTATCCTTATTGCAAGGGTGACATCATGGCCACCAATGAGCAGTGGCGCCAACCGCTGGCGACCTGGAAACGCTATTTCAGTGAGTGGATCGAGGAGCCGAACCCCGAGCGCCTGCTGCACAGCTCGATCTTCTTCGATCTGGATAGCGTGCATGGCGATAATGTCATGGTCGAGCAGCTCCAGGATCTGGTGGCCGAGAAGGCGGCCCAGAGCCCGCTCTTCCTGGCGGCCATGGCCCGCAACGCCCTGAACCGCACGCCACCGCTGGGATTCTTCCGTACCTTCGTCATGGAGAAGGATGGCAAGCACAACAACTCGATCAACCTCAAGCGGCGTGGTACCGCGCCACTGGTCGATCTGATCAGAGTCCATGCCCTGGCCTGCGGCTCTCGTTCCCAGAACAGCTTCGATCGCCTCGATGATATCGACCGGACATCCCTGCTGGCGCCTGGCGTCAGCGACCGCTTGCGTTACTCCCTGGAACTGATGTCGATGTCGCGCATTCGTCATCAGGTCATCGACCTCGAGCATGAGCAACCGCCGGACAACAACATCGAGCCGGAGAATGTATCGAGCCAGGAACGCCACAACCTCAAGGAAGCCTTCCAGGCATTGAGCCATGCCCAGAAGTTTCTCAAGTTCCGTTATCCGATGCCGTCATCAAGGTCTCGCTAGATGACGATGCTCGTTCCCCGCCGCCCGCAGGTCCCCGATTGGCCCGCTTACCTGGCCGATCGGGCCGAAAAGGCGCGTGATCCAAGGCTTGCTCGTTTCTTTGCCGCCGGCACTGCATCACCCGACACGCCGATCGGCGAGGCGCCAATGGTGGCGCTGGACATGGAAACGACCGGGTTGGATGCACGTCGTCATGCCATCGTCAGCATCGGGGTCGTGCCGTTCACTCTGGGGCGCATCGCCTTGAGCGAGCGACGCTACTGGATCGTCAGGCCCCAGCGTACCCTGCATGCCGAGTCGGTGACCTTTCACCACATCACGCACAGTGATATCGAACGGGCGCCCGAGTTCGGAGAGATTCTCGATGACTTGCTGGAAACGCTCGCCGGCCGGCTGGTGGTGGTGCATTACCGGCACATCGAGCGACTGTTCCTCGATGATTCGGTGAAGGCGCGTCTGGGCGAGGGGCTGATATTCCCGGTGATCGACACCATGGCGGTCGAGGCGCGCTTCCATCGTCAGTCCTGGCTGGCGCGGTTCAAGCGCTGGGTGGGGCGGCCGCCTGCCTCGATTCGTCTCTATGACAGTCGGGGCCGCTATGGCTTGCCGCTCTATCAAGGCCACCACGCCTTGACCGATGCCCTGGCCACGGCGGAACTGTTGCAGGCCCAGGTCGCCCATCATTATCAGCCGGAGATGCCGATCGGCCAGCTCTGGACCTGAGAGCCCTCAGTAGTCGATACCGCGTCGGGCCTGCAGCCCGGCGTTGAAGGCGTGGCGCACCTCGCGCATCTCGCTGACGGTATCCGCGGCATCGAGAAGCCGGCGGTGGGCGTTGCGCCCGGTGACGATCACCGTCTGCTCGGCCGGACGGTTGTCCAGGGCCGTGGTGACCTCGTCGATGTCCAGGTAGCCGAACTTGAGCATGTAGGTGATTTCGTCGAGCACCACGAGGTAGACGTTCGGATCGGCGAGCAGGCGTCGCGCTTCGGCCCAGACCGTCTGGCAGGCGCGGGTATCGGCGTCGCGGTTCTGGGTCTCCCAGGTAAAGCCGGTCCCCATGATCGCCACTTCGAGATTGGCATCCTCAATGAGTCGCTCGCGTTCGCCGCATTCCCAGGTGCCCTTGATGAACTGCACCACGCCGACACGGTAACCGTAGCCCAGCGCACGGGTCACGGTGCCCCAGGCGGCGGTGGTCTTGCCCTTGCCGTTGCCGGTGAAGACCAGTAATTGGCCCCGTTGTTCGTTGGCCTTGGCGATGCGCTCGTCGACATGGGACTTGAGCTTCTGCATGGCCTGGCGGTGGCGGTTGTTACGATCCGTCATGCGCGGTGTCCGAGCCTGGTAGGAAAGAGTTGGGAAAGGAAAGGCACGATAGAGGAAGTCAGGTTACGTGACGCGGCAGACAACGTCGATGCTTTCATGCAGCCTTCGAATTCCATGAACAACCTTCACGTCCGCATGGCTGACAGCGCCATGACGGCCCGCCACAATCTGGGCCAGAATTCTCGGACGCTACATCATGACACCGACCTTGCGCCTCGCCTCGGGCCATGACCTGCCTTCATTGTGCCAACTTGAACAAGTCGCCCTGAGTGGTGATCGCTTCAGCCGACGGCAATTTCACCATCTGCTGTATCGTGCTCATGCCCTGACGCTGGTAGCGGAGGGGGACGCCAGGCGCTTGCTGGGTTACGGGACCCTGCTGTTGCGGCGTAACAGCACCCAGGCCAGGCTCTATTCGTTCTGCGTGCATCCCGGCGCTCGGCGGCATGGCGTGGGGCGAGGCATGTTGCAGTGGCTGACCTCGGCGGCGATGGCGCGTGGCTGTGACCGGCTGGTGCTGGAAGTGCGCGTCGACAATCCTGTGGCGCTCGGGCTGTATCGCAGCGAAGGCTTCCTGCCCGACGCTTGGCTGACGGATTATTATGAGGATGGATGCGCCGCCTGGCGGATGACGAAGGAACTGAGCGCATCACCGGGCGGGTGAAGCGGTTTCCCATAGCCGTTTATGACCTGGCGTCATTGAGGATGTCGATTGGCAGTCCGCTTGGCGATGCGCTTCAATGGGAACATAGTCTTCACCGCCACAGGGAGTGAGCGCCGCATGTCACAAGCACGCCGTGTCGCCTTCATGACCCTGGCCGGTATCAGTTTCGTTCTCGGAGTGATCGGTGCCTTCCTGCCGATCATGCCGACGACCTGTTTCATGTTGCTGGCGGTCTGGTTCGCGTCGCGCAGTTCCCCGCGATTCGCCGCCTGGATTCGTCGCCATCCACGTTTCGGGCCCACGGTCACGGCCTGGGAAGCCGAGCGGGCGATTCCTCGCCATGCCAAGTGGCTGGCAGGTATCATGCTGATCGTGTCGATGGTGATACTGGCCTTCACCGTCAGCCTGATGTGGCTCAAGCTGCTGCTGATCCTGGGGCTGGCACTGCTCGGTGTCTGGATCCTGACGCGGCCGGAGCCGGTCACCAGTTCCGGAACCTGAACCGGACAGGGTCATCACGCTTTGAGGTTCGGGCTCGCCGAGCCGTACAATGGTTGGCAATTTTCGACAGGAGCCATCCTCGATGTCCCAACCTCAAGCAATTTACCTGAGCGACTATCGTCCGCCCGCCTACCGCGTTACCCATACCGAGCTGACCTTCGATCTCGATCCTGCCGCCACCCGCGTCAAGGCGCGGCTGCATGTCGAGCGTCACCCCGAGCGCGAGGCCGGCGAGGCCCTGGAACTCGATGGCGAGCAACTGACGCTCAAGTCCATCGCCATCGATGGTCAGCCGCTGGAGGAGGACGAGTACCAGCTCACCGAACAAGGGCTGCGGGTGGCACGGGTGCCGTCACGCTTCCTGCTGGATACCGAGGTGGAAATCGCCCCCGAGCGGAACACCGCCCTGGAAGGGCTCTATCGATCCGGCGGCATGTTCTGCACCCAGTGCGAGGCGGAAGGCTTTCGTCGCATCACCTTCTATCCGGACCGCCCGGACGTCATGGCCACCTTCTCGACCACGGTGATCGGTGATGCCGCCAGCTTGCCGGTGCTGCTTTCCAACGGCAATCCGGTGGAGAAGGGCGAGCTGCCGAATGGGCGTCATTTCGTCACCTGGGAGGATCCGCATCCCAAACCCTGCTACCTGTTCGCCCTGGTCGCCGGCGATCTGAAGAAGGTCGAGGACCACTTCACGACCATGAGTGGCCGTGACGTCACCCTGCAGATCTGGGTCGAGGAGGAAAACCTCGGCAAGACCGACCATGCCATGGCCTCGCTGAAGCGCGCCATGCGCTGGGACGAGGAGACCTACGGTCGTGAGTACGATCTCGACCTGTTCATGATCGTGGCGGTCAACGACTTCAACATGGGCGCCATGGAGAACAAGGGCCTCAACATCTTCAACTCGGCCGCGGTGCTGACCCATCCCGATACTGCCACCGACGCCGCCTTCCAGCGGGTCGAAGGCATCGTCGCCCACGAGTATTTCCACAACTGGTCCGGCAATCGAGTGACCTGCCGTGACTGGTTTCAGCTCTCGCTCAAGGAAGGCTTCACCGTCTTCCGCGACCAGAGCTTTTCCGCCGATGTGAACTCGGCGCCGGTCAAGCGTATCGAGGACGTTTCCTTCTTCCGCACCGCCCAGTTCGCCGAGGATGCCGGCCCCACCGCGCACCCGGTGCGTCCGGATCACTACATCGAGATCGGCAATTTCTACACCCTGACGATCTACGAGAAGGGCGCCGAGATCGTGCGCATGTTGCGCAACCTGGTGGGCTGGGAAGCCTTCCGTCGTGGTTCGGATCTTTACTTCTCGCGCTTCGATGGTCAGGCGGTGACCATCGAGGACTTCGTTTCCTGCATGGCGGAGGCTTCCGGCCACAACCTGGATCAGTTCATGCTGTGGTACTCCCAGGCCGGCACCCCGGAGATCGATGCGCACGGCGAGTATGATTACGCCCGGGCCGAGTACCGGTTGATCCTGCGTCAGCGCACCCCGGCGACGCCGGACCAGCCCGACAAACAGGCCTTGCACATTCCGATACGCCTGGGGCTGGTGGGCACCAAGTCCGGCCGCGACCTGGCGCTGACGCTGGACGGTGAATCCCTGGGCCGCGATGCGGTGATCCATCTGCGCGAAGACGAGCAGGAGTTCGTTTTCACCGATCTCGCCGAGGCGCCCGTGCCGTCGCTGGCCCGTGGTTTCTCGGCACCGATCAAGCTGAACTTCCCGTATTCCCGCGAGGACCTGGCCTTCCTGCTGGCCAACGACAGCGATGGCTTCAATCGTTGGGATGCCGGTCAGCGCCTGTCGCTGCTGGCGCTCGACGACCTGATCGCCGCGCATCGCAACGGGGTGGAAAAGGTCATGGACGGACGTGTCATCGAGGCCTTCCGCACCCTGTTGACCGGCGATACCGATGACAAGGCCGTGCTCGCGGAGATGCTGACGCTGCCGTCCGAGGCCTATATCGCCGAACAGCAGCCGCTGGTCGATGTGGATGCCATCCACGCGGCCCGACAATTCGTCAAGCAGTCCCTGGCCCGGACCCTGCGCGACGAATTCCTGGCGGTCTACCAGGCCAATCGCGACGACTCGCCCTATGCCCCCGAGCCCGACCAGATTGCCGCGCGCAGCCTGAAGAACGTGGCCTTGTCCTATCTGATGAGCATCGAGGACGAAGAGGGCGTGGAACTGGCTCAGCAACAGTTCGAGGCCGAGCACAACATGACCGATGTGCGCCATGCCCTGACGTTGCTGACGCACAGCAGTCGCGATGATCTGGCCGATCCCGCGCTCAAGGCATTTGGCCGGAAGTGGGCCCATGATCCGCTGGTCATGGACCAGTGGTTCAGCATCCAGGTCTCGCGTCCCCAGGCGGATGCCCTGGAGCGGGTCAAGTTCCTGATGGATCATCCGGCCTTCTCGCTGACCAATCCCAACAAGGTGCGTGCCCTGATCGGTGCCTTCGCCCAGAACCGCGTCAACTTCCACCGCCTGGACGGCGAGGGCTACAAGCTGCTGGCCGATGTGGTCATCGAGCTCAATCGTCTGAACCCGGAGATCGCCGCGCGCATGATCACGCCGTTGACGCGTTGGGCGCGTTATGACGAAACCCGCCAGGAGCTGATGAAGGCCGAACTGGAGCGCATTCGTGCCGAGGACCTGTCGCCGAATGTCTATGAGGTGGTAGAAAAAGCACTGGCGTGAGCCGATGTGAGTGCTGCAAACAGAAAGCGCCGCCCTGACGGGCGGCGCTTTTTTCGTGTGTTGCGCTGCTTGCTGAATGACGGTGATCTAGTTGATCAGCCAGCCGAGCACTAGCAGCCCCAACAGCCACCAGAAGAGGGTGGCGATGATGGCACGTTGCATCAATGCGCGCAGGCCGCGCCACAGCATCCAGAGGCCGAGCACCAGGATGGCCAGGCTGAGCAGTGACGGCGAGATGCCGAGCGAGCCGGACAGGCCGTTCAACAAGCCGTCGACGGCATCGTCGGCATGCGTGAACAGGCCGGTCAGGAGGTCGACGATCAGGCGAATGCCCTCGCCTATCAGGCTCCCGATGAGGGCAAAGAAGTCTTCCATGAGGATTCCGTCGCTGGTCTGAACCGGGCATCAGTATCGCGGTTCATGGGGGAGCGGGGCAAGGCGGCACGAGACGTCCGCCATCAGCCTAGCTGGCCGATCTTCGAATCGATGCCTGCCTCTTCGGCGGCGCTGTCGGCCAGTGCCCGACCGGCCTCGTCATAGACGTGGAAAACGGCGTGGGCGCCGAGTTCGCGGATCGGCTCGATCTCCTCGGGATACTCCACCACGGCGGTGATGTGGCCCGGGAATTGGCGCGAACGGAGCTGCTTCAGTGCCGCCAGGTTGCCGGCATGGTGGGGCATGGCCAGCACGACCATGCGTACCTCGGGGGACATCAGCAGCTTGTCCCAGAAATCGGAGTCCACGGCATCTCCTTCCAATATGTTGAAACCGCGTTCGCTCAGCTGGGCAACGCTTCTGGGATTGCTGTCGATACCCAGTACCTGGAGACCATATTCCTTCTGAAGGCGACGGTAGGCGCTGCGTCCGATGCGACCCATGCCCAGCACCACGGCCTCGGCATTCCCCACTTCGATAGGGCGGTCGCTGGGGGAAAGGGTATCGGTATCGATGGCCGGCAAGCGGGCTTCGATGTGACGGTAGAGACGCTCGTTGAACGCATTGAGCAGGGAGGACACGGCAAAACTCACGGCCACTGCCAGGGACAGGGTCACCAGCCACTTGGCAGGCAGCCAATCGGCGCCCACGGCGATGGCACCGACGATCAGGCCAAACTCCGAGTAGTTGGTCAGGCTCAGTGATGCCAGCAGGGACGTGCGGTGGCGCATGCGAAAGCGCATGAAGACCAACTGATAGAGGATGCCTTTCAGGGGCAGCAACAGGACCAGCAACATCGCCATGCCCATCTGTTCCCAGGTCGGCAGGGCCGTCAGTCCCAGGCTCAGGAAGAATCCCACCAGCAGGAGTTCCTTGAGACTGAACATGGAACGTGCCAGCGTCTGGGCCGCCGGATGAGGGGCCAGCAGCAGGCCGATGATCAGGGCGCCGAGATCGCCCTTGATGCCGACCGCCTCGAAAAGCGCATAGCCCAGCACCAAGGCCAGCAGGATGCCGAACAGCATCTGCATCTCTCCGTGGCCGAGCCGGTCGAGCAGGGCGCGCATAGCGGGTGCCAGAGGGATGAGCAGCACCAGGCCCAATGCCCAGAGGCTGGGCAGGGTGCCGCTGGAAAGGGTCAGGAAGGCGACCGCGAAGATGTCCTGCATGA
This sequence comes from Halomonas caseinilytica, assembly GCF_001662305.1. GTDB lineage: Bacteria > Pseudomonadota > Gammaproteobacteria > Pseudomonadales > Halomonadaceae > Halomonas > Halomonas caseinilytica. The sequence goes on along the minus strand of NZ_BDEP01000002.1, from coordinate 65,170 downwards.
TCAGCACACCGATGGCCAGGCGACCATAGGCGGTCTGGGTCTCGCTACGTTTCTCCAGTACCTTCACCACGAATACCGTGCTGGAGAAGGACAGGGCAAAGGCCAGCAGCAGCAGGGTGGTTGGGGCGACCCCGGCCAGCAACGGCAATCCCAGTGCCTGGAGGGCCGTGAACATGGCCACCAGCATCAGTGTCGAGACAAGCATGTGCAAGCTGGCGCCGCCCCAGACATCCCGGCGCAGTAGCGTGCGGATGTCCAGCTTGAGTCCGATGCTGAACAGCAGCAGGGTCACGCCCACGTCAGCCAGAACACCGAGCAGCGGCGGTGGTGCGATGCCCAGAAAGTTGAGTGCGAAACCGCCGGCCAGAAAGCCCACCAGGGGAGGAAGGCGTAGGCTCAGGGCAACGAGACCACCGAGGAAGGCGGCGATGATGATGGCCGGGTCGATCATGAAGGCTCCGCGGTACCGGGAAGACGTGCAGGCAAATAGTGTAAGGAAGTCGTAAAGTGAATGGCATTCATCATTTCAGCGTAGCGGGACGTCGTGAAGCGAGCGTGACGTATCCAGGTGCCATCAAGGAGGTGGGGTGGGCATGACCAGGCTGATTCTCAATGGCCAGGCAGCGCAATTGCCGCAAGTGCGAGATGCCGTCTTCGCTAGCCGAGAGGCGGGTGCCGACCTGGAAGTGCATGTGACCTGGGAGGATGGGGATGCCGCCAGGCTGGCCGAGCAGGCCGGACGTGCCGGGCGGTCGCGAGTGATCGCCGGCGGTGGCGATGGCACGGTCAACGAGGTGGTCAATGGCCTGATGCGCCTGCCGCGCGAACGTCGCCCGGCCCTGGGCATCCTGCCGTTGGGTAGTGCCAACGACCTGGCGACCTCACTGGGCTTGCCCCTGATGCCCGCGGAGGCGCTGGAGGCAGCGTTGTACCTGCCGTCGCATTCCGTTGACGTGGCGCGGCTGGATGATCGCTACTTCCTGAATATGACTACCGGCGGGTTCGGGGCTGAGGTCACGTCTTCCACACCCAAGAGTCTCAAGCGATTGTTGGGCGGTGGTGCCTATTCGTTGATCGGTGCGCTCAAGGCCTGGCAGTACCGCCCCTATCCCGGACGCCTGAGCTGGGCGGAGGGGCAGCGCGATGCCTCACTGTTCGTGCTGGCCATGGGCAATGGCATCCAGTCCGGCGGTGGCCAGCGCCTGACGCCGGAAGCTCGCCTCAACGATGGCCTGCTGGATATTCTGCTGGTACGCGATTTTACCTCGTTACGGGAAATGGTGACGATGCGCCGTGAGCTGCTGGACCGTCCCGCCAGGGGCGAGTTCGTCGAAACCTTTCGTACTTCCTGGGTGACGTTCGAGAGTGAAGGTGACCTTCCGCTGACGCTGGATGGCGAGCCGTTGCGTCGCCGGGGCTTCCATGTCGAGATCGATACCGGGGCTCTGGAACTCGCGGCACCGAGAGAGTGTCCTTTGCTCGAGCGTCATGCGCCAAGGGTGACGGAGTCGAGGACCACGCGGCATCATGAAGGAGTCGATGCCACCAATTCATAGAGGATCCATCATGCTGACGCCTTTTCATCTCGCCGTTCAGGTGCGCGACCTGGCCGAGGCCCGACGCTTCTATGGCGAGTTGCTGGGTTGCGACGAAGGCCGCTCCAGCGATACCTGGGTCGATTTCAATCTCTATGGGCACCAGTTCGTCTGCCATCTCAATCCTGCCCTGGGCGAGGATGCTGGGCTCGAGGGACATCGTAATCCCGTGGATGGTCATGGCGTTCCCGTGCCGCATTTCGGGGTAGTGCTGGAAATGGAAACTTGGGAAGCCTTGGTCGATCGCTTGACCGCGGCGGGTATCCGCTTCGAGATCGAACCCTACGTACGCTTTCAGGGAGAGCCCGGCGAGCAGGCCACCATGTTCTTCCGGGATCCCAGTGGCAATGCCATCGAGTTCAAGGCATTCCGAGACATTCAGGGACAACTGTTTGCGACATAGCTTGCGATGGGGCAGGGGCTCTGGTGCAATGTCGCTTCGTTTCTTGGGAGGCAACGATGGCGATGAAATTCTGTGTGCCGCTTGCACTGGCATTGGCGTTGGTGCTTGCCGGGTGTGGTGACGACAATGGCACGCCCGCGGGCGAAGAGAACGTGACGCAGGAAGCCGACGCGCCACAGCAGCAAGACACTGAAGCGGCCACCACGGACGACGAGGCGACGCAGAGCGAGCGGGTTGCGCGTGATGCCGAGAGTGCCGACCCGGAACAGGCAGCGAGCGAAGCCGCGTCTACGGAGAGCGCCGAGTCGTCGTCGGAGAATGGCGCCGAGTTCGCCGACGAACCATCGGCTCTCGAGTCCCCGCAGGACGGCAATGCTGCCGGCGTCCTGGAGGAGTCGGAAGCGATGCCCGGCGAGACCAGCAGTGACGACGTCGACGCCATCATCGAAGAGACCGAGCGGCGCTTCGAGGAAGCCAGCCAGAAGATCGACGAGCAGTTCAAGGAGGCCGAGCAGGAGACACCTGAGCCGACAGCGGCGCCGGAATCCGAGACCTCCGTGGATCTCGACACCGCGCTCGAGTCAGACGCCGGATTGCCCGAAGACGCTGCCACCCTGGAAGAGGCCAGTTCCGATCCGGAGGTCCAGGCGATCCTGGAGGAGACGGAGCGGCGCTTCGAGGAGGCCAGCCAGAAGATCGATCAGCAGTTCGAGCAGGCCGAACGTCGGGTGCCCGACGAAATCAGCGATGCGACCGAGGAGCCGGGCGGGGCAACGTCTTCCACGGACGATGACACCACGCCTTGACCGGCCATCAAAAAGGCCCACCTGCTGGTGGGCCTTCGAGAAGGTGTCGCGTCGGATGACGACGACGCCGGGGCGGAGGTCGTGGACCTCAGTCGGTGACCCGGACGTTGGAGGCCTGAAGGCCTTTCTTGCCCTGCGTGACTTCGAAGGAGACCTTCTGGCCGTCCTGCAGGGACTTGAAGCCTTCAGCCTGAATCTCGGAGAAGTGGACAAAGAGGTCATCGCCGCCGTCTTCCGGAGAGATGAAGCCATAGCCCTTGGTGTCGTTGAACCACTTGACAGTGCCAGTTGCCATTGTCGATTTCCTTAACTAGCTAAATGATGATGCTGGGTCGAACGGCCCTCAACCGCGCCGTGACCCAAGTGCGTGGGCAAGACAAGAAAGAAGTGCGCACTGGGTGTATCGAAGGGATCGACGTACAACTGACGACTTTTCTACTTGCTGACCAACGCAATGGATGGTGCACCAGCACCAAGGTTGCGTCAACAGAGTGCCGCGGGGAGACTGGTGCTTCCCACCCTTGGTCACTGTAGATCGAAAGCTCCGGGGCGTCCAGCGGCTCGGTGCAGTGCAACAGCTCAATGGCGAGACAGGCTCATGAACCATACGCACATTTCCTCGAAAGACACGCACAGCAAGCTGATCGGCTATCTGCTCTGGTTGTTCGGCTTTCTCGGGGCACACCGCTTCTACTATGGCAAGCCGGTCACCGGCACGATTTGGTTCTTCACGTTCGGCCTGCTGGGCATCGGCTGGTTGATCGACCTGTTCCTGATCCCCGCCATGGATCGTCAGGCGGACCTGCGCTTCCAGGCTGGTCCGATCAACTACTCCCTGGCCTGGTTGCTGCTGACTTTTCTGGGGGCCCTGGGCATTCATCGTTTCTACCAGGGCAAGTGGCTCACCGGTATCCTCTATCTCTGTACCCTGGGGTTGCTCGGTCTTGGCGTGCTGTACGATTTCTGGACCCTCAACGACCAGATATCCATGCGCCATACCGAGCGAGGCATCTTTGGCGGCTGAGGAACGGCGATGTTCTTCGATTCACAGTTCTGGCCCTTTCTGGTGGCGATTACCCTGCTCAGCATCACGCCGGGCGTCGATACTCTGCTGGTCATCCGCAATACCGCCCGCGGCGGGATTCGGGACGGCGTTCTGACCAGCCTGGCGATCTGCAGCGGGCTCTTCGTGCATGCTGCCGTCTCGGCCCTGGGCATTTCACTGATCCTGCTGCAGTCGGCCTGGGCGTTCGGCGCGCTCAAGCTGGCTGGTGCGGCCTATCTGGTCTGGCTGGGCATCAACAGTTTGATGGCGGCGCGGCGCGGCCAGGGACTGCCCGTGTCCGGCGTCGAGGAGGCAACCCGTTCGGTGCCCATGTGGCGGCCGTTGCGTGAGGGACTGCTTTCCAATGTCCTCAATCCCAAGACCGTGGTCTTCTACATGGCCTTCCTGCCGCAGTTCATCTCGCCGGGAGACCCGGCGCTGGCCAAGTCGCTGTGGTTGGCCGGCGTGCACTTCATCGTCGCCAATCTATGGCAGATCGGCGTGGTCTTGATGGTGGGCAGCGCCAGCCGCTGGCTGGCCAGCCCGGCCTTCTCGCGCTGGTTGAATGGCCTGACCGGCGGTGTCTTGATCGGCTTCGGCATCAAGCTCGCGTTGACACGAAGCCCCAGCTGACAGGGCTTATCCTCTTAAAGGCGCGGAGCGCCGTACTGCCCCCTTCTAGCGGCATTAGCCGCGCTTCAGCCCCCGGTGAAACCGGGGGCGTGCTTCTCTGTACTCAATTCCTCGCCTGCAGCGATCCATCATAACGCCCCTGGCGCTCCGCGGGGGTGAGCAGCGCCACACCGCGGGTGTCGCCGCCCTTGGCGAGGCTTTCGAAGATCACGCGGTATGTCATCACGGCCTGCACGTAATGGCGTGTCTCGCGGAAGGGGATGCTTTCGACGAAGAGGTCGAAGGCTTGGGGAGCGTCACGCAGCCAGCGGTCGACGCGATGCGGGCCGGCGTTGTAGGCGGCCGTGGCGGCCAGGCGGTTGCCGTGGTAGCGGTCGAGCATCTCGTCGATGTAGGTGCTGCCCAGGCGGATGTTGAGTGCAGGATCGAGCACGCCATAGGGCCCTGGGTCCGACAGGCCCAGCTTGCGGCTGACATTGGCCGCGGTGCCCGGCATCAGCTGCATCAGGCCTCGGGCGCCGGCCGGTGACAGGGCGTTGGGGTTGTAGGCGCTTTCGCGACGCGCAATGCCCATCAGCAGATAAGGGTCGACGCCGGTGCGCTCGCCCCAGTGCATGAACTGGTCGCGATAGGCCTCGGGGAATCGCCATGGCAGTGCATCCCACAGTTGGGCGGCGATGGTGGTTTGTACCAGGCGTGCATGCCAGCCGCGCTGGTGAGCGTAATCGGCCAGGGCGCGCGCTTCCTCGGTCGAGGCGCGGGCCGCGGCGGCGTACCACTCGCTGCTGGCCAGGCCGGGCTCGTCGATACGCAGCAGGGCTTCGGTACGGCGCACGGCCGGCCAGTTGGCGACGCGCTGACGCAGCCCCGGATCGACCTGGGTGGGAGCCATGTTGAGGGCATAGGGCTGGCCCAGGCGGTCGGCGGCGGCAAACCCATAGAAATCGCGTTCGGTGGCGGCACGCGCATAAGCGGCTCGGGCCGTGGTGTCGTCACCGAGTTGTGCATGGGCGCGGCCCAGCCAGTATTGCCAGCGTGCCTTGTGGCGTTGCTCGGCGGCCATGCTGTCGATCCAGCCGATCACGCCGCGCCAATCGCGATCCGCCAGGGCGACCCGGGTGCGCAATTCGAGCAGTTCGGCGTCGGCCAGACGCGGCAGGGCCTCGTCGACCCAGGCGCGATTCTGACGGATGTCGCGAACCAGCGAATAGAAGACAAGGTCGTGCTCGATCGAGCGTCGATGGGCCTCGTCGATCGACAGGTGTGGCGATATCCTGCGCCAGGCCTCCAGGGCTGCCTCGGTATCGGCTCGCGTGAAGCCGTGCATGCCTGCGGAGAACAGTGCACCGCTGCCTTGGCAGCCGGGGCCGATGCAGGTCGGTATCGTGGTAATGGCCGCGTAGTCGGCTTGCAGGCGCGCCATGGCGGCCTTGCCGTCGCCCCAGTCGGGACCGAGCATGCGGCCAAGGTATTTGGCGAGCCCCGTTTCCCCGTTGCGCCAGGCCAGCATCATGCGCTCCCAGATTTCCAGAGGGCCGATTTCGCCGCGGGCGCGCAGGGTATTGAACAGTGGATTGCAGGCCTCCGGCTGGGAATGTCCCTCGTGCCATAGCTCGCGCCCGCCTTGTGCCGCCGTGGCGGGTGCGGTATCAAGCAAGGCGGCATAATAGTGACATTGGCGCTCGGTACCGTCGGGAACGCCGTCGGCCACTGCCAGGAGATCGCCGTAGCGTCCTGCCTCGCCGTAGGCCGAGATAGCCTGGCCGCGCATCCAGCCGGCCAGTGGCGAATCACTGTGCGTCTCGATGAAGTGCAGTACGCGATCGGGGCTGGCCGCGGGGAGACGTGCCTTGAGGCGGTGGTAGTCGATGTAGCCGGCCAGGACGTGGTTCTCGATGGCGGCCTGGTCGATGGCGTGCCATTGCTGGCTCCGTGCTGCCTGCAGGGCGTCGTGCATGGCACGATCGTCGGCCGGGGCGGCCATTGGCCACCACAGCAGGGCCGCAGTCAGCAGGGCTTTCCAGTAGGCGAAGGACGGGGACCGGAGCATCTGAATATCTCGCTGGTTCGCCGGCGTGAGCCGAAAGTGAATGAAACGCATGATGGCCGCATCATATCGACGTCGTCGACAAGACCGGAGTGTCTCGTTGAGGATATCCTATCGTCTGGCCGTGTGCTGCTTCCTCAGGAGATCATGATGGCACTATTCAAAGGATTGTCGTTGTTCCAGCGCTTGAAGCACCGCTCCCGCGCCCTGGGGCGGATGGGCCGTGCCTTGCAGCTGTTCGTCCCGATGCTAGTCGACGTGGTACGTGGCCGCTACCGTCCCGTCCCCTGGAGCGCGATGGCGTGGATGCTGCTGGCGCTGGTCTATCTGGTGTCTCCGCTGGACTTGATTCCCGATTTTCTGATGCTGATTGGCCTGGTCGACGATGTGGTCGTGGTCGGCTGGCTGCTGACGAAGGTGGATCGCTCCCTCGACCCGTATCGGATCTGGAAGGAGGGGGAAGATATCGAGCAGGTCTGACGTATTGGCGGATGGGCGCGGAATGCGCTAGCTTGTTGATCAAACGTTTGTTCGTCATGAGTCAACCATGTCTTCCGATACTCCCGACGCTGCGGCCTGGCGGCGCGCCATCACACGCTTCGTCACGGTGATTCCTCATACACGAGGATTCGGCCTGACGGTGCTCGAGGCGGGGCCCGAAAGGGTGTTGCTGCGTCTGCCTTGGGACGATGATCTGCTCGGTGATTCGACGCGAGGCCTGTTGCATGGCGGCGTGGCCACCATGCTGCTGGATACGGCCTGTGGCTCGTCTGTGTTGCCGGCACTGCCCGAGCCTGAGGTGTGCCCGACTCTCGATCTGCGGGTCGACCACTACCGGCCCGGCGTGACAGGGCAGGATCTGCATGTCGAGGCTCGGGTGGTCTCGGTCACGGCTTCGGTGGTGTTCACCGAGGGACGGCTGTGGCAATGCGCCGAGCGACCGATAGCGCGAGGTATCGCCAATTTCATGCGTCTCGGCGCGCGCAATACGCCGCCGGGGTTCAAGCAGGCCCTGTTCGCCGCGGAGAACGACCATGACTGATGCCTTCCATGATGCTGAGTGGCTGGCGCGTACCCGACAGCAGGGCGATGTGACGGCCTGGCTGGAGCGGATGCCCTACGCTCGTCGGATCGGCGTATCCGTCGAGAGCGCGGAAGAGGGCGATGGCCTGCTGTTTCGTCTGGCCCCACGCGAGGACAACATCGGCAATGTGTTGCTGCCGGCCCTGCATGGCGGTGTGGTCTCGGCCTTCATGGAAACCGCCGCGACCCTGGACCTGATGCTGGCAGCGCGAGAGCCGCGCTTGCCGCGTGTCGTCGATGTCTCCATCGACTATCTGCGCACGGCCAGGGTGGTACCGACGCTGGCTCGTTGCGAGTTACTGCGCGAGGGGCGACGCATGGCCAATGTGCGTGTCTGGGCCTGGCAGTCGGACGAAGCGTCTCCAGTGGCCACGGCGCGTCTGCATTTCGCGTTGGCCGAGGTATCGGCACAGGACGCTTGAAAAACGCGTGGCGAGCCCCATATCGACGACAGTTATCCGCTGGTGGCCGTTGCCACCGCCACCACTGTCATGTCGAGAAAGGGGTCCAAGATAGATGACCACTGCCACCCATGAGGAAACCCTTGGCTTCCAGACCGAAGTCAAGCAACTGTTGCACCTGATGATTCACTCCCTGTACTCCAACAGGGAGATTTTCCTGCGCGAGCTGATCTCCAACGCTGCCGATGCCTGCGACAAGCTGCGCTACGCGGCGCTGGACAACGATGCCATCTTCGAAGGCGACAGCGACCTGCGCATCGAGATCGAACATGATCAGGATGCCGGGACCATCACGCTGCGCGACAACGGCATCGGCATGAACCGCGACGAGGTGATCGAGAACCTCGGGACCATCGCGCGCAGTGGCACGTCCGAATTCCTCAAGCAGCTGTCCGGCGAGCAGCAGAAGGATGCCAAGCTGATCGGCCAGTTCGGTGTCGGCTTCTATTCTGGCTTCATCGTCGCCGACGACATCACGGTGCGCACCCGCAAGGCAGGCACCGATGCCAGCGATGGTGTCGAGTGGCGCTCCCAGGGCGAGGGCGAGTTCAGCGTGGCGGATATCGAGCTCGAGCGCCATGGCACCGAGATCGTACTGCACCTCAAGGAGGATGCTCGCGAATTCGCCGATGACTTCCGGCTCAAGAGCCTGGTACGCAAGTACTCCGATCACATCGACGTGCCGGTGCGCATGCCCAAGGTCGAGAAGGCCCACGACGAAGAGGGCAGCGAGACCACGACCTGGGAGACCGTCAACGAGGCCACTGCACTCTGGGTTCGGCCCAAGTCGGAGATCGATGACGACGAGTACAAGGCCTTCTACAAGCATGTGGCCCATGACTTTTCCGATCCGCTGACCTGGAGCCACAACAAGGTCGAGGGCAAGCTCGAGTACACCAGCCTGCTGTATGTGCCGGGTCGCGCGCCCTTCGACCTTTACGAGCGCGATGGCGCCCGGGGCGTGAAGCTCTACGTGCAGCGCGTCTTCATCATGGACGACGCCGAGCAGTTCCTGCCGCTCTACCTGCGCTTCATCAAGGGTGTGCTGGATACGCGTGATCTGTCGCTCAACGTCTCCCGCGAGCTGCTGCAGCAGGATCCCCAGGTCGACAAGATCAAGTCGGCGCTGACCAAACGTTCCCTGGACATGCTCAAGAAGCTGGCCAAGGACGACGAGGCCTATCAGACGTTCTGGAATACCTTCGGCAGCGTGCTCAAGGAAGGTCCGGCGGAGGATCACGCCAATCGCGAGAAGATCGCCGGCCTGCTGCGCTTCTCCACCACCCATACCGACAGCGCTACCCAGGATCAGTCCCTGGCCGATTACATCGGGCGCATGAAGGAAGGCCAGGAGAAGATCTACTACATCGTCGCCGACGGCTTCAATGCGGCCAAGAACAGCCCGCACCTGGAGATCTTCCGCAAGAAGGGCGTCGAGGTCCTGTTGCTCCACGACCGCATCGATGAGTGGCTGATGAGCCATCTCACCGAGTTCGAGGGCAAGTCCTTCGTCGACGTGGCCAAGGGCGAGCTCGATCTCGGCGAGGTCGAGGACGAGGAAGAGAAGAAGGCCCAGGAAGAGACCGCAAAGGCCAAGGAAGACCTGGTCAAGCGTGTCAAGGAGGCGCTGGGCGAGGCAGTGCAGGAGGTCAAGGTGACCCACCGCCTCACCGACTCCCCGGCCTGCGTGGTGCTGCCCGAACACGAGATGGGCTACCAGATGCGGCGCATCATGGAAGCCGCCGGTCAGCCGTTGCCCGAGGTGAAGCCGATCCTCGAGCTCAATCCCGAGCATGCCCTGGTAACGCGCCTGGAGGGTGCCGACGATGCGGCCTTCGGGGACCTGGCGCACATCCTGCTCGATCAGGCGATCATCGCCGAGGGTGGCCATCTCGACGATCCGGCAGCTTACGTCAAGCGACTCAATGCCTTGCTGAGTGCTTGACGTCCACGTCAAGCTAGAAAATTTTCAGCCATGCACGACCCCGCCTCGGCGGGGTCGTGTCGTGTCTGGACGGCGGTTAGAGCGATCATTCGGAAGCGTCGTCGACGATGGCATCGGCGGCATGCGCCTTGAGAAAGGTTCCCGTCTCAGGTAAAGATAGCCGGTTCGAGTCGTGGATAACGATAAACCTGCAAGGGGAGATCCAACGTGAAGATTGGTGCACCCAAGGAGTGCGCTGAAGGGGAAGCGCGTGTCGCGCTGACCCCGGAGAGCGCCCAGCATCTCCAGAAGCTTGGACACGAATGTTTGGTAGAAGCCGGTGCCGGAACGGCGGCCGGGTTCGACGATACGGCCTATCGCGAGGCCGGCGTCGAGGTGATTGAAGGAGCCGAGGCGTTATGGGACGCGGCTGATGTCGTCATCAAGGTGCGCGAGCCTTCCGATGAGGAAGCCGGGCGCCTGCGGCAGGGCAAGACGCTGATTTCCTTCTTCTGGCCGGCCCAGAACGAGGAACTGCTGGAGCGTTGCCGGGCGACCGGCGCCAATGTCATCGCCATGGACATGGTGCCGCGGATTTCCCGTGCCCAGAAGATGGACGCTCTGTCTTCCACCGCCAATATTGCCGGTTATCGAGCGGTGATCGAGGCGGGTAACCAGTTCGGACGCTTCTTCACCGGTCAGGTGACCGCGGCCGGCAAGGTACCGCCGGCCAAGGTGCTGGTGATCGGTGCAGGCGTGGCGGGGCTCGCGGCCATCGGTACCGCGACCAGCCTGGGGGCGGTGGTACGTGCCTTCGACGTGCGGCCCGAAGTGGCCGAGCAGATCGAGTCGATGGGGGCCGAGTTCCTGTTCCTCGATTTCGACGATGCTGAAGACGGCTCGGAAAGCGGTGGCTATGCCAAGCCTTCCAGTCCCGAGTTTCGCGAGAAGCAGTTGGCGCTGTTCCGTGAGCAGGCACCGGATGTGGATATCGTCATCACCACGGCTCTGATTCCGGGCAAGCCGGCGCCCAAGCTTTGGCTGGACGACATGGTCAAGGCCATGAAGCCGGGCTCCGTGATCGTCGACCTGGCTGCCGAGCGGGGCGGCAACTGCGATCTTACCGAGCCCGATCAGCGCATCGTGACGGACAATGGCGTGGTCATTGTCGGCTATACCGACTTCCCCTCGCGGATGGCGACGCAGGCTTCGCTGCTCTATGCCACCAACGTTCGCCACATGCTTGCCGACCTCACGCCGGAGAAGGATGGCCAGCTCCATCACGATATGGAGGACGATGTCATCCGCGGGGCTACGGTTGCCTACGAAGGCGAGATCACTTTCCCGCCGCCGCCGCCCAAGGTACAGGCCATCGGCGCGGCCAAGCCGAAGCCCAAGGAGAAGGAGCCGACACCGGAGGAGAAAAAGGCTGCCGAGCATGCCGCCTTCGTCGGCCAGACCAAGCGCCAGGTGGGCATGCTCGCCGTTGGCGGCGCCTTGATGCTGCTGCTCGGCCAGGTGGCGCCGGCGTCCTTCATGCAGCACTTCATCGTCTTCGTGCTGGCCTGCTTCGTCGGCTTCCAGGTCATCTGGGGGGTGAGTCACTCCTTGCATACGCCGCTGATGGCGGTGACCAACGCGATCTCGGGCATCATCGTGCTAGGTGCGATATTGCAGATCGGCTCGGGGAGCTTCCTGGTGGGGCTGCTGGCGGCGATCTCGGTACTGATCGCGACCATCAATATCGTGGGTGGCTTCCTGGTGACACGCCGGATGCTGGCCATGTTCCAGAAGTCCTGAACCGCGGGGAGACACTATGTTGAGTCAAGGATTCGTGTCCGCCGCGGCGATCGCGGCGAGTGTGTTGTTCATCCTCTCTCTCGGGGGACTGAGCAATCAGGAGAAGGCCAAGCGAGCCGTCTGGTACGGCATCGTCGGCATGGCCGTGGCCGTGCTGTTCACCGCCTTCGGGCCGGGGATCGGCGGCTACTGGTGGATGGTGCCGATGATGATCATCGGGGCCGTGGTCGGCGTCTATCTGGCGAAAAAGGTCGACATGACCGAGATGCCCCAGCTGGTGGCCGCGTTGCACAGCTTCGTCGGCCTGGCAGCGGTGTTCGTCGGCTTCAATGCCGACCTGGAACGCCGTCGCGTGCTGGCCGCCGAAGGCAGCCAAGAAGGGTTCTCGGCATTCGCTGCCCTGGTTGCCGAAAAGACCCCGGCAGAGTTGACCTTTTTGCAGATCGAAGTGGTGCTTGGGGTGTTCATCGGCGCGGTGACCTTCACCGGGTCGGTGATCGCCTTCGGCAAGCTGGCCGGCAAGGTCGATGGCAAACCTCGCCAGCTGCCTGGCGGGCATCTGCTCAATGCCGGCGCGGCTGCGCTGTCGCTGCTGCTGGCCATTCTCTATCTGAACGGTGCCGGCTTCTGGACGCTGTTGCTGCTGGCGGTGCTGGCCTTGTTCATCGGCTATCACCTGATCATGGGCATCGGTGGTGCCGACATGCCGGTGGTGGTATCGATGCTCAACAGCTACTCCGGCTGGGCGGCGGCGGCCATCGGCTTCACGCTCTCCAATGACCTGTTGATCGTCACCGGCGCCCTGGTGGGCTCCTCGGGTGCCATCCTCTCCTACATCATGTGCAAGGCGATGAACCGCAACTTCATCAACGTGATTCTGGGAGGCTTCGGTGGCAGCCAGGGGCCGGCCGCTGAGATTGAAGGCGAGCAGGTGGCGATCGACACCGGTGGCGTGGCCAGTGCCTTGAATGATGCCGACCGGGTGATCATCGTGCCGGGCTATGGCATGGCGGTGGCTCAGGCGCAGAATGCGGTGAGCGAGCTGACTCGCAAGCTGCGCAGCGCCGGCAAGGACGTGCGGTTTGGCATCCATCCGGTGGCGGGCCGTCTGCCGGGGCACATGAACGTGCTGCTGGCCGAGGCCAAGGTGCCCTACGACATCGTGCTGGAGATGGACGAGATCAACGACGACTTCGCCGAGACTGATGTGGTGATCGTCATCGGTTCCAACGATATCGTCAATCCGGCTGCCCAGGAGGATCCCAACAGCCCCATTGCCGGCATGCCGGTGCTGCGGGTCTGGGAGGCCAAGCAGGTCTTCGTCTGCAAGCGCGGTCAGGGCACCGGTTATTCCGGTATCGAGAATCCGCTGTTCTTCAAGGAAAACACGCGAATGCTCTATGGCGATGCCCGTTCGAGCATCGATACTCTGGTTCCGCTGATCGAGTGAGTCGTCGGGCCGGCATTGGCCGGCCCGATTCAGCATGCTATCAAACGCCCCGAACCGGGGCGTTTTTCGTTACAATTTCCCCATCATTCTCAGGCTCGGGGCGACCATGTCCGACGATTGCAACAGGGTGGCGGTACTCGGCGGCGGCAGTTTTGGTACCGCGCTTGCCAGCATCGCCGCTGACAACGGCTTCGAGGTGCGTCAGTGGCTGCGTGATCCCGAACTCGCCGCGCAGATCAATCGTGAACACCGCAATGGCCGTTACCTGCCCGATTACGACATCAATCCTGCGGTATCGGCACATACACGGCTGAGCGACGCACTGGACGGCGCCGGCCTGGTATTGGTGTCGATTCCGTCCAAGGGCTTTCGCGATGTGGTGCGTCAGGCGCGCCCCTGGCTGGACCCTGAGCGCATCCTGGTCAGTACCACCAAGGGGATCCAGGAAGAAGGCTTCAAACTGATGAGCCAGATTCTGGAAGAGGAAACCGGTGGCCGGCACATCGGGGTGCTCTCGGGGCCCAACCTGGCCTCCGAGGTCGCCGAGCGCCAACTGACTGCCACAGTGATCGCCAGCCATGATCCCGTGACCCGAACCCGGGTCCAGACCGCGCTGGGATGCGACTACTTTCGCGTCTATGCCAGCAACGACCGCTATGGCGTGGAGCTCGGGGGTGCCCTGAAGAATATCTACGCCATTGCCGCGGGAATGGCGGCAGCACTGGGCATGGGCGAGAATACTCGCAGCATGTTGATGACGCGCGCGCTCGCCGAGATGAGCCGCTTTGCCGTGGCCCAGGGGGCCAATCCCATGACCTTCCTCGGCCTTGCCGGCGTGGGCGATCTCATCGTCACCTGCTCGTCGAGCCTGTCGCGCAACTATCGCGTGGGTTTTGCTCTCGGCGAGGGACGAAGCCTCGATGAGGCGATCGAATCGCTCGGCCAGGTGGCCGAGGGCGTCAACACGGTGAGGTTGGTACGCGACATGGCGCGCCATGAAGGCGTCTACATGCCGCTTGCCGAAGGACTCTATCAGGTGCTGTTCCGCGAGGTTCCGGCCAGGGAAATGGCGCGCTTGCTGATGCTGGGGGAACAAAGCAGCGACGTCGAGTTCGTGTTGTCACGGGAGAACGTGCAGCGCGATCACCGGGACTCGGGAGGCGAAAATGGCTGAAACCCTGTTGATCATGCGTCATGGCGAGGCAGGAGCCGGGTCGCCCGATGCCGCACGGGAATTGACGCCTCGGGGGCACCGCGAGGCGACCCGCATGGCGACCTGGCTGGCCGGTCGCGATGATCTGGAACTGTCGAGACTGCGCCTGCTGGCGAGTCCGTATCAGCGTGCCCAGCAGACGGCCGCACACATTGCCGAGGCACTGGGCCTGACCGTGGAACCCCTGTCGCTGATCACGCCCGACGATCCTCCCGGCGCGGTGCTCGACTGGCTGCTGGAGGCATCACCCGAAGCGCCCGTCATGCTGGTCAGCCACATGCCGCTGGTCGGCGCCCTGACTGGCCTGCTGGTGGAAGGGCGCAGCGATCATGGCCTTGGGCTGCCCACCGCCGCCATTGCCGAACTGGAAGCCGAGGTGCCGGCGGCGGGCTGCGCACGACTGACGCGTTTCACCACGCCAGACGATCTACCCGACCCTGGAGTTAGCCGACCATGAGCTTCATCGTCAATAACCGTGTCCACGTAAATCCTGGTTACGAGACCGAATTCGAGGAGCGCTTCCGTGCCCGGGCCGGGGAGATCGACAAGCAGCCCGGTTTCATTGCCATGCGGGTGTTGCGCCCGCAGGGCAACCAGGCGCCCTATGTCGTCGAGACCGAGTGGGAAAGCCAAGAGGCCTTTCGTGCCTGGGTGGGCAGCGACGACTTCAAGCGGGCTCATGCCAACCCGATGCCGCCGGAGGCCACCGGTGAAGGTGGCGGCCTCGAGCAGTTCGAGGTGGTGGAGGGCACCGATACGACCGCGGGTATCGGTACTTAGATCAGCCCTGCCACCCGCAGGGCGAAGACCCCGGCAGTGATCGTGATGCTCGCCATCAAGGTAGTCAGCGCAATGATGTTGGCGATAAGCGTTTCATCGCCCCCCATGGCTTTGGCCATGACGAAGGCCGCCGCTGCCGTGGGGCTGGCGAAGAACAGGAACATCACGCCCAGTTCGCGTCCCTCGAAGCCGATCAACCAGGCGGTTGCGGTCGCCAGAAAGGGAATGCTGACCATCTTCCAGGTGCTGGCGCCCAGTGCCGGCCCATAGCCCCTTTTCAGGGCACGGGTCGACAGGGTGCCGCCAATGCAGATCAGGGCCAGCGGGAGCGTCAGGGAGGCGAAATAGTCACCGGTGGTGGCCAACCAGATCGGTAATCGTACCTCGAAAAGCGCCAGGGGCGTGGCGGCCAGGACGGCCAGGATCAGAGGGTTGGTCAGGATATGCTTGGCGATGCTTCGCCACTGAGCGAGTCTCGAGCCTTTATCCCGTGGCCGATAAAAGCTGAGCACGACCACTGACAGGATGTTGTAGGTCAGAATCACCACGCCGAGCAGCAGCCCGCCGATGGACAGTCCCGCCTCACCGTACATGCCATGGGCCAGGGCCATGCCGACGATGCCGCAGTTGCCGCGAAAGCCCCCCTGGACATAGACGCCACGCAGATGTCGGGGCATGCGCCAGCCGGCCCAGGCCCAGCACAAGAGGAAACTGGCCAGGGTTGCCAGGGCGAAGTAGAGCAGCAGCCAAGGGTTGAAGGTGTTTCCCAGGTCAGCGCCGATCAGGCTCAGGAAGATCAGGGTCGGCAGGGTGCCGCGGAAGACCAGCCGGGAGGCGGTGTTGACGAAGTTCTGATCGATCCAGCCCAGGCGCTTCAGGCCGATGCCGATGAACACCATGGCAAATACCGGCAGGGTGATGCCGAGGGTGCCGAGGAAAATATCGGTCAGTGACATGCGGACATCCTGTGTCGGCTCTGAACCCTCGGGGTATCGTCATCTTGCGACCAGGCACACGGGGTCGCCGAGGCAATATCGAGAGCTAAAACTTTAGTTCAATTTTACCATGCGGGCGCTTGTCAGTCATCGACGGGCCGTTTAGGTTGTCATTCATATGATGTATTACATGAAGTAGCGTAAGGCTTCATGTCATCGCAAGACATAACAAGGGGACGAACAAGTGCGTTTTACACATGACGATGTCAAAAAAGCGATCAGTGATGGACTGCTGTCCTTCCCGGTGACCGATTTCGACACCGAGGGACGTTTCGATGCCGAGAGCTATCGGCAGCGTCTGGAATGGTTCATCAGCCACGAGATCTCGGCGGTGTTCGTTGCCGGGGGGACCGGGGAGTTCTTCAACCTCTCCCAGGATGAGTTCCGCGAGGTCGTGCGCCTGGCGGTGCAGGTGGTCGACGGCAAGTTGCCGGTAATCGCCAGTGCGGGCCTGAGCGTGGCCACGGGCAGTGCCTTTGCGAAGATCGCCGAGGAAGAGGGCGCCGATGGCATCCTGCTGATGCCGCCGTACCTGACCGAATGTCCCCAGGATGGACTGGTGGAATATGCGCGTCAGATCTGCGATTCCACCTCCATCAGCGTGATCTACTACAACCGTGGCAACGGCGTGATGACGCCCTCATCGGTCAAGCGCCTGGCCGAGGCCTGTCCCAACCTGGTGGGGCTCAAGGATGGCAAGGGCGACATGCAGGCCTTGAACCGCATCATCAAGAGTGTTGGCGAGCGCCTGGCCTACGTGGGCGGCGTGCCCACCGCGGAGATCATGGCCGAAGCGTATCTGGCCGTTGGCGTGAATACCTATTCCAGCGCTGTCTTCAACTTCGTGCCGGACATGGCGGTGACCTTCTACAAGGCGCTGCGGGCCGGCGACAGCGACACGGTGCGACGCATCTCTCGGGAGTTCTTCCTGCCGTTCGTCGACCTGCGCGACAACAAGTCCGGCTATGCGGTCACCCTGATCAAGGCCGGCACCGAGATCATCGGGCGTCCCGCCGGTAGCGTTCGCGCGCCGCTGGAGATGCCGAATGCCGATGAGCGGGTGCAGTTGGAGACTCTGGTCGAGAAAGCCAAGAGTTTCTGATCCCCGTCTTTCACCCATACCCAATAATGACAGTGAAGAGGTGATCCAATGAGCATGCCCAGCATCATCAAGACACTGGGAACCTCCGTGATGGTGGCCGGCATGGCCTTCGGCAGCTCCGCCGTTGCCGCCGATGCCCAGCTACCCGGTAATGTTCGCGTGGTGATCGGTTCGACCTCGACCGGAGGCGATACCTATCAGAACTCCAGCATCGTCGCCGATGGCCTGGCCGAGCATCTCGACATCAACATGAAGGTGGACGCCGTCGGGGCGAGCTCCGCCTTCCGCTTCCTGGATCGCGATCCGCGTGGCAACACCCTGATGATCTTCCACGATCAGTCCTACCTCGGCCACCTGTACGGTGTCCAGGGGTATGACGACATCTTCGAGAAATACACCATCGGCCCGACCGTTGCCATCAATCCGGGCAACGCCTATCTGGTACCCAAGGATTCGCCCTACCAGACCCTGAACGATGTGATCGAAGCGGTCGGCAATGGCGAGGAGGTGCGCGTTGCCATCCAGCCCGGCGGTGTGTCCGAGATTGGCTTCAGCGCCTTGAAGAACGCCATCTCGATTGAGCATCCGGGCATGGAGGACAATCTGGTAGCCGTCAATACTGGCTCCCAGGCCGACAAGAACCAGCAGCTCTTCAACGATCAGGCCGACATGATCAACGGCACCGTGCAGGCCAACGAACAGTACACTCGCCTGCCGGAAGACGATCAGAAGGCCATGCGCTTCCTGTGGCTGACCGCACGCCAGGGCACCATCGAGCAGGCGCCGGAAGACGGCCTCGGGCAAACGAGCCGCGAGCAATTGCTGCAGTACGTTGCGCCCAATGTCTCCGTGCCCATGGGCAATGGCGACGACTTCACCTTCGATAAGGAATTCTTCTTCCTTTACAACAAGGACATGGATCAGGCCATCGTCGATCAGATCGACCAGGCGCTCACCGAGATCTATGACGAGGGCGAGATTCAGCAGACCCAGAAGACGTCTTTCTTCATTCCCAATTTCAAGCCGTCCGATGAGGCCGCCGAGTATCTGGAAACCAAAATGTCCGTCTACGAGGACATCATCACCAACATCCAGTGAGGCAAGATCGCCGGCGGGAAGCCTCCCGCCGGCTCTCGCGGCTGCTGCTTCATCCTTTGTAACGATTGAAAGGCCAACCTGACGAGAGCCTTCACCGGAGCCGCCATGGAATCAGGACTGTCATCCCTGTTGAGCGTCTCGATCGATTTCGAGACCTCCCATCTGTTCTTCCCCCACATCATTCACTGGGTGCTGGGCGTTCTCTTTGCCCTGGTCCTGGTGTTCAACGTGGTTCCCTTCCTCGCCGCTGTCAGGCGGGGGGAGCGGTCGCTGCCGATCCTGGGCGAATCCATGGACAAGTTTCGCTTCTTCGGAACCCTGGTGCTGATCGTCGCCTATTTCCAAACGATGTCGATGGTCGGCAACTTCTTTCCCTACACAGGCTACGGCTTTCTGTTCGTGTCGATGGTCTTCCTGTTCTTGATGTCGCTGATGTACATGCACACCAGAACCAGGCGCAAGGTCCTCACGGCCGCCATCAACGCGCTCGTGGCACCGACGCTGGCGTGGTTCATCCTCGCCAGGCTGTTCCAGATAACCCTGCCGTAGCGGAGTCACTTCCATGCTCGATATCCTGTCGCTACTCGATATCACTTTCTTCCTGTTGGCGGCCCTGGGCGCCCTGGTCGGGATCATCTTCGGGGCCATCCCGGGGATGACCGCCACCATGGCCGTCGCCGTGTGTCTGCCGCTGACCTATGCACTCGGCCTCAATCACGGGCTGGCGCTACTGCTGGGGCTTTACGTGGGGGGCATTTCCGGTGGCATGGTGCCGGCAGTGTTGCTCAACATTCCCGGCACGCCATCGTCGATCACTACCACTTTCGACGGCTTTCCCATGGCCCAGAAAGGCGAGGGCGAACGTGCCCTGCGGGTCTGCGTGGTAGCGTCGGTGATCGGTGGCCTCATCAGCGCCATCGTGCTGTTCCTGTTCGCGCCGCTGCTGGCCGAGTTCTCGATCAAGTTCTCCTACGTCGAGAAGTTCCTGATCATCCTGCTGGCGCTGACCGTCATCGCGTCCATGTCGCGCAACATGCTGGTTGGCATCTTCAGCGGCGTGATCGGCATCTGGCTGAGCCTGATCGGCACCTACAGCATCTCCGACGGTGGCAATGGCAAGACACGCCTGATGTTCGACTTCCTTGAGCCCTACCTGTTCGAAGGCTTCTCCCTGCTGCCGGTGCTGATCGGTATCTTCGGTATCGCCACCATCCTGCTCGAGGCCGAGGAGGGGATAAAGAGTGGTCTGGCCAGCCAGAATATCAAGTTCGGCAAGGGCGGCGGTTTCTCCTTCGGCATCTTCAGGGGCCGGCTGACCAATCTGGTGCGTTCTTCCTTCATCGGTACCTTCGTCGGCATGTTGCCGGGGGTCGGCGGCAGCGCCGCCTCGGTACTGGCCTATACCCAGGAGAAGAACCTGTCCCGCGATTCCAGCGAGATGGGCAAGGGCGCCCCCCAAGGGCTGATGGCCTCCGAGTCGGCCAATAATGCCCTGACCGGCGGTGCTCTGATCCCGCTGCTGTCGCTGGGTATCCCCGGCGATTCCACCACCGCGGTGCTGATCGGCGCCTTCACTCTGCAAGGCATCCAAGTCGGGCCGCTATTCATCCCGGAGAACGCCGACACCTGGTACGTGATGATGACCGCCCTGGTGTTCGCCAACATCGTGATGTTCTTTTTGATGTTCTATGCCATCAAGCACATTGCCAAGGTGGTGCTGGTGCCCAAGTACATCCTCTATCCGATCATCGTGATGATGTGTGTGGTCGGTGCCTACGCCATCAACTACGGCATCATGTTCGATGTCTGGACGCTGCTGATCTTCGGCGTGCTGGGCTATCTGATCCAGAAGGTCGGGCTCGAGGTCGCTCCCTTGATAATCGGCTTCATCCTCGGTGGCCAAGCGGAGGTCTACTTCGTGAAGAGTCTGGAGTCAGCCGGCAGCTATGGCATCTTCTTCACCAAGAGCCCCATTGCCCTGGTGCTCTGGGGGCTGATCGCCGCCTCTGTGATCTTCTCGGTGGTGATGGGCTTGAAGAGCCAGGCCAAGCGTCAGGTGGAGGCGTCCTGATGAGTATGTCGACGCAGGCGCCGCGGGTGATCCGTATTCACCCTCGTGACAATGTCGCCGTGGTCGTCGGCCGGGGAGGCCTGACCGTCGGCGAGCAACTCGATGATGGTGTCGAGCTCCAGGCCAATGTGCCCCAGGGGCACAAGGTGGCGCTGGTGGCGCTGGCGGAGGGGGACAAGGTGATCCGCTACGGTGAGGTCATCGGCACGGCTGCCATGGCCATCCCTCGGGGCGGTCACGTCAACGAGTCCAATCTGCACATGCCCACGCCGCCGGCGCTGGAGGACCTGCCGCTGGCGACGCGCCCGGCGCCGTCGACGGAGCCGCTGGAAGGTTACACCTTCGAGGGATTTCGCAATGCCGATGGGAGCGTGGGTACCAAGAACGTGCTCGGTATCACCACCAGCGTGCAGTGCGTGGCGGGCACCGTCGATCATGTGGTGCAGCGCATCAAGCGCGAGCTGCTGCCGCGCTTTCCCAATGTCGACGATGTGGTGGGGCTCAATCACAGCTATGGCTGCGGCGTGGCGATCAATGCGCCGGCGTCGGTAGTCCCGATCCGTACGCTCAAGAACCTGGCGCTGAATCCCAATTTCGGCAATGAGGTGATGGTCATCGGGTTGGGCTGCGAGAAGTTGCAGCCCTCGACCCTGGTCGAAGATCAGCCGGTCAGGATCTACGAGCACACCGACGCCGCCGATTCCGGGGCCAACGTGCTGAGCCTGCAGGACGAGTCCTTCGAAGGCTTCGGTGAGATGGTCGACGGCATCATGGCCATGGCCGAGCGTCACCTGGAGCGCCTCGATCGTCGCCGCCGCGAGACCTGTCCCGTCGCTGACCTGGCAGTAGGCATGCAATGTGGCGGCAGCGATGCCTTCTCGGGGCTGACGGCCAATCCGGCGGTCGGATTCGCCACTGACCTGATCGTGCGTGCCGGGGGCAGTGTCATGTTCTCCGAGGTCACCGAGGTACGTGATGCCATCCATCTGCTGACGCCGCGCGCCGTGGATCGTTCGGTCGGCCAGGCGCTGATCGATCAGATGGCTTGGTACGACGACTACCTGTCCCAGGGCCAGGCGGATCGCAGTGCCAACACCTCGCCCGGCAACAAGAAGGGCGGGCTGTCCAATATCGTCGAGAAGGCGCTGGGGTCGGTGATCAAGTCCGGCAACTCGCCGATCGTCGATGTCATCGGCCCCGGCGAACGACTTCGCAAGCGCGGTCTTACCTTCGCCGCCACCCCGGCCAGCGACTTCATCTGTGGCACCCTGCAGGCCGCCGCGGGCATGAACCTGCAGGTCTTCACCACCGGGCGCGGCACGCCTTACAACCTGCCGATGACGCCCGTCATCAAGGTTTCCAGCAATTCCACGCTGGGACAGCGCTGGCACGACCTGATCGATCTCGATGCCGGACGAATCGCGACCGGCGAGGCGTCCATCGAGGAAATGGGGTGGGAACTGTTCCACCTGATCCTGGAGGTCGCCAGCGGCCGCCGCCAAGTCGCCGCCGACCGGCTGGGCCTGTACAACGATCTGGTGCTGTTCAACCCGGCGCCGGTGACCTGATTCCCTTTCGTTGGTGCTTTCGATTATGACCAGAGGCAATGCCATGTTTCCCAAGATCACCAAGATGAACATCGTGCCGGTCGCCGGCGAGGACGGCTTTTTGCTGAACCTGAGCGGCGGCCACGCGCCCTGGTTCATCCGTTGTGTGCTGGTGCTGGAAGACGAGTCCGGCAACCGTGGCGTTGGCGAGATCCCCTCCAGCGAAGGCATCCTGAAAGGACTGGAAAAGTGTCGCGAGCTGGTGGAAGGTGCGCGAGTCAACGAGGTCAAGCAGGTGCTGAGCCGGGCCCGCGACCTGCTGGCTCAAGGCGGCCCCGAGGAACGCGGACGCCAGACCTTCGACTTGCGGGTGGCCGTGCATGTCATCACCGCCATCGAGTCGGCATTGTTCGACCTCTTCGGCCAGGCGCTGGGCATGCCGGTGGCAGATCTGCTGGGCCAGTACGGTCGCCAGCGCGATGAGGTCGAGGCACTCGGTTACCTGTTCCTGCTTGGTGATCCAGACAAGACCGACCTGCCGTATCCGCGTGTCGCCGGTCCCGTCGATGCCTGGGATGAGGTGCGCTACCGCGAAGCCATGACGCCCGAGGCCGTCGCCAACCTGGCCAAGGCCGCCTACGAGCGCTATGGCTTCCGTGATTTCAAGCTCAAGGGCGGTGTGCTGCGCGGCGAAGAAGAAGCCGATTGCATCCGCGCGCTCCACGAGGCCTTCCCTGAAGCCCGCCTGACACTGGACCCCAATGGTGCCTGGACGCTGGACGAGGCGGTGCGCGTGCTGGAGCCGATCAAGCACCTGCTCAGCTACGCCGAGGATCCTTGCGGCCAGGAAGGTGGCTTTTCCGGCCGCGAGACCATGGCGGAATTCAAGAAGCGTACCGGGCTGCCTACCGCCACCAACATGATCGCCACCGACTACAAGCAACTGCAGCTTGCGGTGCAACTCAACGCGGTGGATATCCCGCTGGCCGACTGCCACTTCTGGACCATGCAGGGCGCCGTGGCCGTCGGCGAGCTATGCCACGAGTGGGGCATGACCTGGGGGTCGCACAGCAACAACCACTTCGACATCTCGCTGGCGATGATGACCCATGTGGCGGCGGCTTGCCCGGGTGAGATCACGGCCATCGATACCCACTGGATCTGGCAGGACGGTCAGCGCATCACCACCGATCCCTTTCAGATTCGCGACGGCAAGCTCCAGGTGCCGTCCTCGCCGGGGCTTGGTGTCGAGCTGGATGACGACAAGCTCATGGAGGCTCACGAAAAATACAAGCGCCTCGATGTCACCCAGCGCGACGACGCCATGGCCATGCAATATCTGATCAAGGGCTGGGAGTTCGATCCCAAGCGCCCGGCGCTGGTGCGCTGAAGTCGCCTCACGCCATCCGGCGGATCGGATGAACATCCACCGCCGGGCTCACTTCCGGTGGTATGGCCATGCCGGCGATATCACCGCTTCCCGCGACAGGAGAAAGATGATGACACTCGAAGGCAAGCAACTCATCGGCCAACAGGCCGTCTCGGCTGAAGGCGCTGTGATCCAGGCAGTGAATCCCGCCACCAACGAGCGTCTCGACCCGGGCTATTCCGCCGGTGGCAAGGCCGAAGTCGAGCGGGCCTGCGAACTGGCCTGGGCAGCCTTTGATACCTATCGCGAGACCGGCCTCGAAGCCCGCGCGACCTTCCTCGAAACCATTGCCGATGAGATCGAGGCCATCGGCGAGCCGCTGATCGAGCGTGCCGTGGCGGAATCGGGGCTGCCACAAGCGCGCCTCCAGGGCGAACGCGGCCGGACGTGCGGCCAACTGCGCCTGTTCGCCAATGTCGTGCGTGCCGGCGAATGGCTCGACGTGCGCATCGACCCGGCATTGCCGGACCGCCAACCGATGCCGCGGGTCGACCTGCGCCAGCGCCACGTTGCCCTGGGCCCTGTCGCGGTGTTCGGTGCCTCGAACTTTCCGCTGGCGTTCTCGGTGGCCGGTGGCGATACCGCCTCGGCGCTGGCCGCCGGTTGCCCGGTGGTGGTCAAGGCTCATTCCGCGCATCCGGGGACTTCCGAGCTGGTCGGCCGTGCCATTCAGCGCGCGGTGCAGAAGTGCGAGCTGCCGGAAGGCGTCTTCTCCCTGCTGTATGGCTCCGGGCGCGAAGTGGGGCAGGGCTTGGTGAAGGATTCCCGCATCAAGGCCGTGGGCTTCACTGGTTCGCGTTCCGGCGGCACCGCGCTGATGGCCGCCGCCCAGGCGCGTCCCGAGCCGATCCCGGTCTATGCCGAAATGAGCTCGATCAACCCCGTGTTCCTGCTGCCTGAAGCGCTGAAATCCCGGGCCGCGGCGCTGGGTGAGGCCTTCGTCGGCTCGCTGACCATGGGCGCCGGCCAGTTCTGCACCAACCCCGGCCTGGTCATCGCCGAAAAAAGCGAGGGCCTCGATGCCTTCGTGGCGGCTGCCGGCGAGGCAGTGAAGGGGGCGGCGGCCCAGACCATGCTCACCCCGGGGATTCATGACGCCTACAGCAAGGGGGTCGATAGCCTGGTGGCCAGCGACAAGGCTCGCGAGGTGGCTCGGGGACCTGCCGGTGACGGTCCCAATGCCTGTCAGGCCGGGCTGTTCGTGGCCTCCGCCGAGGACTTCCTGACCGACGAGGCCCTGCAGGCCGAGGTCTTCGGTGCCACCTCGCTGGTCGTCGAGTGTGCCGATCAGGACGAGGTCAAGCGCGTGGCAGAACACCTGGAAGGTCAGCTGACCGCCACCCTGCAGATGGATGACGCCGATGCCGAAACGGCCCGTGGCCTGCTGCCGATCCTCGAGCGCCGCGCCGGCCGCGTGATGGCCAATGGCTGGCCCACCGGGGTCGAGGTGTGCCACGCCATGGTCCATGGCGGCCCGTATCCGGCCACTTCGGATTCACGCACCACTTCGGTGGGCAGCGCCGCCATCCACCGCTTCCTGCGTCCGGTGTGCTACCAGAACCTGCCCGAGGCCCTGTTGCCCGAGGCGCTCAAGGACGGCAACCCGGCCGGCGTCAGCCGTCTGGTCGATGGCAAGCGCGAAGCCTGAGAGCCAGACATTCAACTTGGCAAGCAGTCAGCATTGGGCGGCCTTCGGGCCGCCTTTTTTATGCGTCTGTCTGATGGAATCTTCTGGGGAATGTCGTTCTGTTTTCATGAGCGTTCTTTCAGCGCTCGAAGAGGTAACGCTGGACGTTGTCGTAGCAGACCGCGCGTACCAGCTCTCCAACTCGATCGAGGTCATTGGGCAACTCGCCTCTCACCATCTGCTGGCCGAGCATCTGGCAGAAGATGCGACGGAAGTAGTCGTGGCGGGAGAAGGACAGCAGGCTTCGCGAATCGGTGAGCATACCCACGAAATGGCGCAATAGTCCGAACTGCATCTGGGTGGTGAGCTGACGCTCCATGCCGTTACGCTGGTCGTTGAACCACCAGGCCGCGCCGAACTGTACCTTGCCGGGAATGCCATCGCTTCGGAAGCTTCCGGCAAGGCTGGCGAGCAGCTCGTTGTCGCGTGGGTTGAGGTTGTACAGTACGGTCCTGGGCAGTACCTGGTTGCGGTCGAGAGCGTCGAGCAGCGCGGCCAGGGGGTCACCGTAGGTCGCGTCGCCGATCGCGTCGAAGCCACTGTTGGGGCCGATTTCGGCCAGCCCCCGCTGGCTGACGTTACGGTGCGCGCCCAGATGCAACTGCATGACCCAACCACGCTCGGCGTATTGCTGGCCCAGCCAGAGCAGTAGAGCCGTGGTGAAACCTGCCGCCTGTTCGGCGTCGAGGGCATCGCCTCGGCGCCGGCGCTCGAGCTGTCGGTCCAGTTCGGCGGTGGGTGGCGGCGCGGCGAAGGCTGGTTTCTCGAGGCTATGGTCGGAGAGGCAACAGCCGTGGGCGGCGAAGTGATCGAGCCGTTGATGCAGGGCGGCAAGAAGGTCGTCGTAGCGATGGATGGCCACGCCACTGGCCGCTTCGAGAGCTTCCAGATAATCAACGAATCCGGGCTGCTCGATCTTGAGCACGGTATCGGGCCTGAAGGTCGGCAGCATGGCCACCTGAGCATCTCCCTGGGCATGGCGTCGGTGAAGCGCCAGATCGTCGCAGGGATCGTCGGTGGTACAGACAGTACGTACGTCGAAGCTGTCGAGAATACCTTGAGCGCGCAGCGCTGGCGTCGCCAGCCGCTCTTGGCTACGGGTCCAGATCTCTTCGGCGGTGTCCGGTGAGAGGAGGGTATTCTCGATACCGAGGGGGTGGCGCAGCTCGAGGTGCGTCCAGTGATAGAGGGGATTACCCAGACAGTCGGGCACCGTCTCGGCCCAGGCCTGGAAGCGTTCGCGGTCGCTGGCGTTGCCGGTAATGCGGTGCTCATCGATGCCCGCAGCGCGCATTGCTCGCCACTTGTAGTGATCGCCGTGCAGCCACAGTTGGGCCAGGTTGTCGAATTGCCGGTTGTCGGCGATTTCCTGGGGACTCAGGTGCGAGTGATAGTCGCAGATTGGCATGACGGCTGCGTGGTCATGATAGAGCCGTCGGGCGGCTTCGGATTCCAGCAGGAAGTCCGGCCCCATGAAATCCAGCTTGTCAGTAAGACTCATGACGTCATCCCATCAAGTAGTTGGGTAGGAAGAGCACGATATCGGGGAATAATATGATGCCGAGCACTACCGCGAAGACGGCGATAGCGAAGGGCACCATCTCCCGGCTGTAGGCGGTGAAGGGGCAGCGCAGGATGCCGCAGACGGTGTACATGGAAATCCCCACGGGTGGGGTCATGCCACCGAAGGTCACCAGCGTCATCATCAGCAGGCCAAAATGGACGGGATCGACGCCGGCCGCTTCGATGACGGGAACCAGGATCGGGGTCAGAAGCATGACCACCACCGTCGCTTCGAGCAGCATGCCGAGGAAGATCAGCAACACCGCCAGGGTCAGCAATAGTGCGGTCGGGCTGGCAAAGACGCCCAGGGTCAGTTCGGCGATGGTCTGAGGCACGCGCTCGAAGGACACCACATAACCGATGACTCCGGAGAACATGATGATCAGCATGATCATGCCGATGTCCCGGACACTGGCGCGCATTGACTCGATGATCTCCTTCACGCCCATCTCGCGATGGATCAGGCAGCCCACCACCAAGGCATAGACCACGGCGAAGGCTCCGGCCTCGGAAGGCGTGAACAGGCCATAGCGGATCCCGACCAGCAGCCACACCGGGAACAATAGCGCCCAGATGCTGCCGCGGGCGGCGCTCAGCACTTCACCGAACCGTGGGGGACGCTCTCGGACCGGAACATAGCCGCGCTTTCTGGCCATGATGCCAGTGGTGATCATCAGCGCGATCATCAGCAGCACGCCGGGCACGATGCCGGCGATGAACAGCCGGCCGATCGATACCTCGCCGAGGTAGCCGTAGAGGATCAAGCCGATGCTTGGCGGAATGGTGGCAGTGATCAGCCCCCCGATGGAGAGAACAGCCCCGGCGAAGCCGGGTGTATAGCCATCCTTGATCATTCCTCGACCCAGCACCCGGGACTGCATGGCGGCATCGGCCACTGCCGAGCCGGAGACGCCCCCCATCAGCGTACTCAGCACCAGGCTGGCCTGGGCCAGGCCGCCGCTCATCCAGCCTGCCAGGAGCGTCGACAGACGTAGCAGTCGTGGTGTGATGCCGCTGGCATTCATCAGGTGGCCGATGAAGATGAATAATGGCACTGCCAGAAGAGGGAAAGACTGGGTGGCCGAGACGATCCGCTGAGGTCCGATGTTCACCGGCAGGAAGGTCTCGGGCATCAGGAAATAAAGAAAGCCTGCGATGCCGATCGCGAAGGCGACGGGCATACCGATGGCCATCAGAAGCAGTCCGAGTCCGAGCAACAGGGCAGTCGTCATAGGGTTTCCTCCGCGACGTCATCGTCGGGGTCGAGGCTCTTCAGGATGCCCTTGTCGAGCACGCGGCGAATCAGCGAAATGAACATCAGCACAGCGCCCACCGGCAGGGCGAGAGTGACATAGCCATAGCTCAACCCGGCCACCCCCATGGGACGCTGCCAGTTCGAGATCGCCAGCGGGAAGCCATGCCATGCCAGCAGGCCCAGAAAGCTCAGCATCAGCAACAGGCAGGTGACGGTTACGCCTCGCTGCATCATGACCGGCATACGCACGGTGAGCGCGTCGATACGCACCTGGCCGCCGCGCCGCAGGGTGATGTCGGCTCCCAGCACAGCCGTCCAGATGAACAGGAACTGGGCCAGCTCGGCCCCTCCGCTGAAGGGATGACCTATCGCCCGCATGGTGGCGCTGGCCAGAATGACGAGAGCCGTTGCTCCGAGCAGGGTGATGGCCAAGGCGTCTTCGATTCGATCGAACCAGCGCCACATGGAGACTCCTCGAGCCTTGCCGGCGGCTCGCTTGCCGCGGGTTGGGGAGAGGGAGGGGCGAGCTACCCCTCCTTTTACGTTGCTACCGCTGGAAGCAGAAGAACGGATACCCATGGTTAGTCACCGATCTCGGAAACCAGTTGGTCGCGGTATTCGTCGTAGCCAAGCTCTTCATAGACGGTATCGACGCGTTCGCGGAACAGACTGGTATCCACCTCGGTAAAGGTGACGCCTTCCTGCTCCATCTTCTCGCGCACGGCGTCCTGTGCGTCCACGGTAGCTTGACTGGCCTCGTTGCCGGCTTCCTTGAGCTCTTCATCGAGGATGGTGCGCAGTTCATCCGGCAGTGACTGGAACCACTGCTCCGAAGTGGCGATCCCCGTCATCAACTGGATATGGTGGGTCAGGGCAACGTGATCGATGACCTCCTGGAGGCGCTGTCCATCGGCGCCGGTCAACTGAGCCTCAGCGGCATCAATCGATCCCAGCTGCAGGGCCGAATAGACCTCGGACCAGGGCAGCGGCGCGGGCGTGGCCCCCATGGCCTCGATGGTCTTGAGCCAGACCGGCGAGTTGATGGTGCGTGTACGAACCCCCTGCAGATCTTCCGGGGTTTCGATCGGGGTCTGGGTAAGCATTTCCCGCGAGCCCTGGAACCAGTTGTAGTTCAGCAGCCTCAGGCCACTGTTGTCGGCCAGATCCTCCACCCAGCCCCGGTAGAGGTCGGTGTCGGTGATGGCCTCGTATTGGGTGTGATCCTCGACCAGATAGGGAGCAGCCAGGATGCCCAGCTCGGGTTGATACTCTGACAACCTGCCGGCATCGATGAGGATGGCGATATTGGCACCGCTGCGAATTTGCTCGACCACATCTTCGTCGGAGCCAAGCTGGCTGTTGGGAAACACATTGAGCCGCAATTCGCCCTCGGAGCGCTCCTCTATTTCGTGTTTGGCCTCCTCCATGGCTTTCACGATGGGATCCTGACCACTCAAGGCCGTGGATAGATTCAGCTCATAGTCGGCGTGGGCAAGATTGCCCGCGAGAGCCAGTGCTGCAACAGGGAGGGTCAGTGTTGTTTTCATGGTATCTCCTGGCGTGTTTCATGGGAGTTTGAGGTGAGGCCATGACGCCATCACAGTGTCGGGATTACCCGAGTGCTGTGTGGATGGCCCGGGAGGTGGCTGTTGTCTCCTGGAACATGTCGGGGAAGCGGTCCACGAGATCGGGTAGCGATTGCAGGATCTCGTTCTGATGGATGCGCATGGCATCAGCCGCCGCGTCCACATCGTGCTGCTCGATGGCATCGACGATGGCCGCATGCTGCTCGATCAACTTATCGATGGGGGTGCTGGCCGGGATACTCAGGTAGCGCACCCGATCGAGTTGCGCCTTGACCTCCTCGATCACTTTCCAGGCGGTTTGCTGACCGACACCCAGCGATAGGGTGCGATGGAAGGCTTCGTCGAGCAGAAAGAACCGGTCGTGATCGGCCGGTTCGATGCAAAGCCGCTGGTGATCGATCAACTCACGGAGCTCGGCGAGCACCTGTTGCGCCAGTCCCTGAGTCGCGGCTTCACGAGCCACGGCCACTTCAACCGCTTCGCGCACAAAGCGTGCCTCGAGCACTGCCTGCTGCGAGATCTTGACCACGAAGGTGCCACGTTGGGGTCGCACCTTGACCAGACCCGCTTCCGAAAGCCGGATGAAGGCCTCACGGACCGGCTGACGGCTTACCGAAAAGGTATCGGCGAGCTCCTTTTCCGATAAGGCCTGCCCCGGTGCCAGCACCATGCGAATGATGGACTGGCGTAATACCTGATGGAGCCGCTGGCGCACCGAGTCGCTATCACGGGTTTCTTGCCATAGTGCTTGAAGTGTCGCGTGCATGAGATTCACCTCATTTCGCCGCCATGGAGCCGGCTGGCGACCTATTCGATAAAGCTAGTATGGTAGTATGGCAATGAAACAGAAAGTCTCTGTCCCTTAGACATTAGTGCTATGCGCACGGTGTCAGGCGACGCTTGCTTAAGCGTTTGTTCAATACCGGTAATGTGCGGATTGGAGGTAAGTGCGTCAGAACTCGCTGTTTCGTAATGGGGCGTGCTGGTGACTCAGCATGGTTCTTGGGCCACACTGTGTCGCCATTTCCCGATGTAATGCTGTTACGCTATGTTGCAATATCTTGTGTGACGCTCCAGGGATATTGATCGTCACTTTCGGAATAGGAGAAACAGAACTTCTTGCCTGTCGGTACGAGTTTATTTGTATGATATATTATAAATATGGATGTCGAACCCATCTGCTGCCGGTATCATGGCAGCATTGATAGTCGAATATATGTGGCAGAGGGTCGTGAGATGGCGGTTTCGAATTCTTGGGGCGTCAAGCGCATCACTCGCGAGGGCAGTCTGTCCAAGGCGGTGCTGGAACAGCTCGAGCGACGGATCACCTCAGGGGATACGCCGGTGGGCAGCAAGCTGCCTACCGAGAGCGAGCTGTGCGATGCCTTTGGTGTGAGTCGCACGGTGATTCGTGAAGCGATCACTCATCTCAAGTCGCTTGGCCTGGTCGAGACTCGCCGTGGCGTCGGGACGACAGTGTTGCGCACCGATGTGGTCGAGCCGCGTCCGGCGGTGCACATCAGTCCCCAGACCGTCGAGGATATCCTGCAGGTCCTGGAGTTGAGGTTGACGCTGGAACCCAGCGCCGCCGAGTTGGCCGCGTTACGCCATGACGCAGAAGACCGAGCGCGCCTTGAAGCGCGGCATGCGGAATTTTCGGCGGTTCAGGCCAGTCAGTCTCAGGCCCGTCGGGAGGATTTCGCCTTTCATCATGCCATCGTCAAGGCAACCCACAACGTATTCTTCGAACGCTTCTACGAGCCTTTGAGCGACAGCATGATTCCTCGCTCCAAGCTGCTCAGCGTCGACATCGACCCGAGTTCCTCGGCGCGCTATCTCGAGCTGGTGCATGAGGAGCATACCCGGATCCTGGAGGCCATCCTCAACCGAGACGGCCCTGCCGCACGCCAGGCGATGCATGAGCATCTCAGCCGCTCCAGGGATATGTACGCACGTTATCGGGACGAGTAAATCCGGCGCCGGGGGGCGGATAGCGGCTAGCGCGCCATCCAGAGTCCGATGACGATGGCGATGGCCACGGTGGTGAAGAAGATGCGGTTGCGCAGACGGGTGTCTCGGCGAGGCTTGTCGGGGCGATGTGTCACGACGACTCCAGGTCTTGGGTGAATGGGGCGAAAGGCGACTTGGCGCATCATGGTATTCCCGTTAGCCTGCTATCACCAGACGGCCCGCCAAACCGGAAGACGCCATGCCCCAGCCCGAAACCGACTCCCTTCTTGTCTTCGCCCATGCCAACGGCTTTCCCGGCCGTAGTTATCGCAGCTTTCTGGCGCCGCTCGAGGCGCGTTTCGATGTACGCCCCGTGGAGCAGCTCGGCCATCATCCCGACTTTCCCGTAGGGCACAACTGGCTTGCCTTGCGTGACGAGCTGCTTGCACAGCTGCAAGCGTTTTCCAGGCCGATCATCGGTGTCGGGCATTCCATGGGCGGGGTGCTGATGGCCATGGCAGCCGAACAGGCACCGGAACGTTTCCGTTGTGTCGTGATGCTCGATCCTCCCTTGATGCTGGGCATCGATGCCATGGCCATGAAAGCGGCCAAGCGTCTCGGCTTCGTCGATCGGATCACCCCGGCGGGGCGGACCCTGGGACGCCGCTCGCGTTGGTCGGATCGCGCGGCGATGCGCGATTACCTGCGTCGCCGAGGGTTGTTTCGCCGCTTCACCGAGCAGGCGCTGGACGACTATATCGAAGGCGGTACCCAGGAACTCAAGTCGGGAGAGGTGGTGCTGCGCTACGATCCCGATATCGAAGTGGATGTCTTCCGCCATCTGCCCGATCACCTGAACGATCTACCCGAGGACGTGAGAGTGCCGCTGGGCGTGCTGGCCGGCAGCGATTCCGACTTGCTCACGCCGCGGCGGCAACGCAGGCTGAAGCGCCGAGGCATTCGCGTCGCCGAGGTGCCCGGTGGTCACATGTTTCCCATGGAGCATCCTGAAGCGACGCGCGCGGCCTTGCTGACCATGCTCGATGCGCTGATGTGCGGAGATGGACGATGAGCTCGGGGGAAGCCTTGCGTCTTGCCGACGGTCGCCTGGCTGCCCTGTCCTGGGGCGAGGCTCGGGCGCCGACCTGGCTCGCCCTGCATGGCTGGCTGGATAACGCGGCCAGTTTCTCGCGCCTCGCGCCGCGTCTTGTGTCGCGTTTGGGGATCCGGGTCGTGGCGCTCGACTTTGCGGGGCATGGACACTCGCATTATCTGGCCGGGGACGGGGACTATGCCCTCTGGGACTACTGTCATGATGTCCTCGATGCGCTCGACGCCCTGGGACTCGAGCGTGCCCCGCTGATGGCGCATTCCATGGGCGCCGGAGTGGCGTGCCTGCTGGCGGCCGGCCTGCCGGAACGCGTCGAGAGGCTGACCCTGATCGACGGTCTCGGCGCGGTGACCACCGATTTCCCGGCCGCGCCGCGGCAGCTCCGCAAGGGGCTGATGGCGCGTCGGCGGCCAGGGGCGACGGCGCCACGCTATGCTGATATCGAGAGCGCTGTTACGGCGCGGGTCGCCGGCAGTGCCACGCCGATCGACTCGGCCACTGCCAGGCCCCTGGTCGAACGTAACCTGGAAGCCCTGGCATGGGGGGAGTGGCGGCTGCGCAGCGATCCCCGCTTGCGCTGGGCTTCGCCGGTGCGACTCTCTTCCGATCAGATGCTGGCCATGCTGGAGGCCATTCGCTGTGACGTGCTCTTGGTCGAGGGGGAAGACGGCATTCTCTCCGAGCGGGAGGGCATGGCGCAGAGACGGGCCGCGGTTGCTGAACTGACGAGGCGGATGCTGGCGGGTGGCCACCACCTGCATCTGGAACCGGGACGGGTGAATGCCGTGGCGGAAGTGATCGCGACGCATGTTCACGGCATCGGTCGAAGCTGAGGGAGACAACGACGATGACCGAACGACATTCCGATGATGCCGCCGGCCGACGTGTCGTGCTGGCGCTGGGCAGCGGTGGGGCGCGTGGCTATGCGCACATCGGCGTCATCGAGGAGCTCGAGGCGCGCGGCTATGAGGTCGTGGCGCTGTCGGGCTGTTCCATGGGAGCACTGGTGGCCGGAATTTATGCGGCGGGTGAGCTGAGTGCCTATCGCGACTGGGTCTGTCGCCTGGATTACTTCGATGTACTGCGCCTGGTGGATGTCACCTGGAGTCCGATGGGGGCCATGAAGGCCAGCAAGGTGATGAGCAAGCTGGAGGAGCTGGTCGGCGACAGACTGATCGAGGACTTGTCGATTCCGGTGACCACCGTGGCCACCGACCTGACTCGCCAGCGGGAGGTGTGGTTCCAGTCCGGCTCGTTGCTACAGGCCATTCGCGCCTCCATTGCGGTGCCGGGGGTGATCACGCCCGTCTATCGAGGCGCCCAGGTGCTGGTGGATGGTGGCCTGCTCAACCCCTTGCCGGTGATGCCGGCGGTGGGCGTGAGTGCGGATTTCCTCATGGCGGTCAATGCGACTGCCCACACCTCGCGGCCGGTGACGCTGGAATCCTTGCTGCCACCTAAGGAAGCCGCCGAGGAACAGGCGCGCGAGAAGGAGCGCGACCGCTCGGGGGCGGTCGATTTCGCCGGCTGGATGGAGGGCGTTCGAGGCGCCACTCGCCGGCTCTTCGATGGCTTCGGCGGCGGTGACGGCGATGATGACGCCGAACAGGGCAAGCTCGAGCGTGGACGCCATGCCTGGGGGCGTCTCGACATGATGCTGGCATCCTTCGACATTGCCCAGGGGGCGATTGCCAAGTACAAGCTGGCAGGCTATCCGCCGGATGTGCTGGTCGAGATCCCCAAGACGGTCTGCGGCGCCTATGAGTTCCACCGCGCCGAGGCACTGATATGCCTGGGGCGGCATCTGGCCCGGGAGGCGCTGGATCGGCGCGAGCGCGAGCTCAACGTGGGGCTGACCTCGGAGCGGTGAGCGAGTCGCGACAACGGCCGTGTTGCCCGCTCGCCCTGGAGCAGCCTAACGTTGACGTCGCAACAGCACGTACACCGCGCCGGTGCCGCCATCGACGTCGGTGGCTGAACAGAAGGCCAGGACACTCGGCCATTCGCGCAGCCAGGCGTTGACGTGGCTCTTGATCACCGGGTAATCGGAGGTGGTGCCCCAGGCCTTGCCATGCACGACCAGTACGCAACGTGCTCGCTCGGCCTCGGCATCGCGCAGGAAGGTCTCGAGCTCGAGTCGGGCTTCATTGACGGTATGGCCGTGCAGGTCCAGCCCCGCTTCCCAGGCGATCCGGCCGCGCTTGAGCTGGCTGCGGGTGCGATAGGGCAGATCGGGCAGTGCGAAATCGAGATAGGCCGAGGGCCGGACCGCCTCGACGCGGCCATCGGAGGAGCGCCCGGTGGCATTGTCCGAGCCGGCGTCGGTGGCCGCGGCGCGACGTGCTCGCGCGGCTTCGTCTTCCCGACGCGGACGACCGGGATCGGCGCGGTTGCTTTGCAGCGGACGCACGCCGGCCTTGCTCAGCGCCTGACGGAAGGCGTTGATGTCATCGGCGTCCGGCTGATAGCGGCGTCGGCTCATGTCGTTCGTGGCTCGCGTGGACCTGAAAAGGGGCCAGTATACCGGCCCTGACGTGGCTGTGAACCGCCGCCGAGGGTACAATCGGGGCTCAGCCGCCTCCCATGCAATCGTCGAACAGGATGCCCCGTGGCCGATTCCGTCTGCTCTTCATCGACTTCCACTCTGACGCTCGACGACGCCGAGCTTGCCGAGGGATTGATTACCCTGCGAGACTGCCTGCGCTGGGCCGCCAGCGAATTTCATCTGGCCGGCCTGCATTATGGCCATGGCACCGACTCCGCCTGGGACGAGGCGGTGGCCCTTACGCTGGGGGCCTTGCACCTGCCGTGGAACGTCGATCCTGGCGTGCTCGACGCACGTCTGCTGCCCATGGAGCGCCGTCGTATCGTCGGGCTCGCCAGGGAGCGAATCGAGAGTCGTCGCCCCTTGCCTTATCTGCTGGGCGAGGCCTTCTTCGCCGGCGTGCCCTTCAGCGTCGACGAACGGGTACTGATTCCACGCTCGCCCATCGCCGAGCTGATCGAGCAAGGCTTCGGCGCCTGGTTCCCCATCGAACCGCCATCGCGGGTGCTGGACCTGTGCGCCGGCTCCGGCTGCATCGGCATCGCCACCGCCCTGCACCTGCCTACCTGCGAGGTCGATCTGGCCGACGTCAGCGCCGACGCCTTGGAGGTGTCGCGCCTCAACATCACCCGTCACGATGTCGGCGACCGTGTCCGGGCCGTTGCCTCGGACCTCTTCGCTGCCCTCGAAGGACGGCGCTATGACGTGATCGTCTCCAATCCGCCCTATGTCGATGCCCGGGACCTGGCTACCATGCCTGCCGAGTTTCGCCACGAGCCGGGTCTGGCGCTGGGGGCCGGCCCCGATGGTCTGGATATCGTACGGCGTATCCTGCGCGAGGCTCGCGAGCATCTGACCGACGACGGCGTGCTGATCGTCGAGGTCGGCAACTCCGATCACCACCTGGAAGCGGCCTTTCCCGAGGTTCCCTTCCTGTGGCTGGAATTCGAGCGCGGTGGCCAGGGCGTGTTCGCGCTGACCGCCGCGGAACTCGACGCCCATGCGGCGTCCTTCGCCTGATTCGTCATTGAGGAACGCCCATGTCCGGCAACACCTTCGGCAAGCTGTTCACCGTCACCACCTTCGGCGAGAGCCATGGCCCGGCGCTGGGTGCCATCGTCGATGGCTGCCCGCCGGGCGTGCCGATCAACGAGCAGGTCATTCAGCGCGACCTTGACCGTCGCCGGCCGGGTTCCTCGCGGCATACCACCCAGCGCCGCGAGCCCGACCGGGTACGTCTGCTTTCCGGCGTCTTCGAGGGCGTGACCACCGGGACGTCCATTGGTCTGCTGATCGAGAATACCGACCAGCGCTCCAAGGACTATTCGCGGATCAAGGACCAGTTTCGCCCGGCCCACGCTGACTACACCTATCATCACAAGTACGGGGTTCGCGACTACCGTGGTGGTGGCCGTTCCAGCGCCCGGGAAACCGCCATGCGGGTGGCTGCCGGCGCTATTGCCAAGCAATACCTGGCCAGTCAGGGCATCCGGGTGCGCGGCTACATGAGCCAGCTCGGCCCCATCGCCATCGAGTTTCGCGACTGGGCGGCGGTGGACGCCAATCCATTCTTCTGTCCCGACCCGGAAAAAGTGCCCGAGCTCGAAGCCTTCATGGATCAGTTGCGGCGCGATCAGGACTCGGTGGGCGCGCGGATCTCGGTGGTCGCCGAGGGCGTGCCGCCTGGCCTTGGTGAGCCGGTCTTCGATCGTCTCGATGCCGAGCTGGCGCATGGCCTGATGAGCATCAACGCCGTGAAGGGCGTGGAGATCGGTGACGGTTTTGCCTCGGTGGCCCAGCGGGGCAGCGAGCATCGCGATGAAATGACGCCCGAGGGCTTTCTGTCCAATCATGCCGGCGGTGTTCTGGGCGGCATTTCCAGCGGCCAGACGATCATCGCGCACCTGGCTCTCAAGCCGACCTCCAGCATCACCACGCCGGGGCGTTCCATCGACATCACCGGCGCGCCGGTGGAGGTGGTCACCCGGGGGCGTCACGACCCCTGTGTCGGTATCCGCGCCACGCCCATCGCCGAGGCGATGATGGCGCTGACCCTGATGGATCATCTGCTGCGCCACCGTGGGCAGAATCAGGATGTCGAGGTGTCGACGCCCAGACTGTCCTGAGCCGCATGTCCTGAACGGCCGGGCTGCTACACTGGGGAAGTATCACCTCACTCACATTGGCCAGGCGAGGCGCCCATGAAGATCAACGTCGAGTTCGATTTGACGCCCGATGAATTCCGCCGGGCACTCGGGCTGCCCGATGTGGAAGCCTTTCAGCAGGAGTTGCTGGAACGTATCCAGAAGCAGATGGAGTCCGGCGTCGAGGGCTATGATCCCATGAGCCTGATGCAGCCCTTCCTCCAGCAACCGCTCTTCCAGCAGGGCATGGCCAACGTCGGCAACTATCAGCAGATGATGATGGACATGCTGAGCCGCGCCGCCTCCGGGGCTGCCCGAAGCCAGGAAAACGACCCGGATGAACCGCCCTCCGGGACATCCGGACAAGGCGCCGGCAAGGCCTCCTCGGCCAGCGCCCAGTCTCGGAGTCGGCGCAAGAGCTGAGGCACTGCTCTCGGGTGGGCGTGCATCGTCATCATCTTGCAACGGGCTGCATGCCAGACTAGTCTTTGTGCAGTGCAGCACGGATGTCATCCGCATTCCTCGAGGAGGGTCAGGCCATGCAGGACAAGATGATCGATGCGTTCAACGAGCAGGCTCGCGAGTTCTTCACGCCGATGCGCAAGCTCAATGCCTTGATGCTGGACAACATGGAGCGTGTGACCCAGTACCAGCTGGAGGCCATGAAGCGATACAGCCAGATGGGTACCTCGCGTCTGCGAGATGCCTCCGATGTCAGCGATGCCGAGAGCATGCGTGACTTCGGCACGCGCCAGGTCGAGATGATGACGGAGCTCTCCAATCTGATGCTCGAGGACGCACGGGCCATGAGCGAGATGAGCCTGCGCTTCAAGAGCGAACTGGAGCGCCTCTATGGCGAATCCGGCCAGACGCCCGAGGCGATGAGCGAGGAGGCCGGGACATCCGGGGACGCCGGGCCGGCCAAGGCCACCAGCCAGGCGTCGCGCAAGCGTAGCTGAACGGCTTTCATGCCATCGCCGGGCATTGTCCGACCAGGCGACGTGCGCAGTCACCTTTCCGACCAATGCCCGGAGCCGCCACCACCCGCTGGACGAGAGGGTGGGGGCGTGTGTCCAGATTGCGGGAGGGAATGATGCAGCCAGGGAATCACGCACCGTCGCAGGCCGAACTCGAGGCATGGGGCGAGCAGGTCAAGCTGATCGGCGAACAGTATCGGGCCTTGCTCGAGGATGTGCTGCCCCGCCTGGTGCCGGATGTCGCCGCCGAGTCTGTCTATGCCGACATGCACGACAGCTTTCGTGCCGGTGCCGAGGCGCTGAATCGGGATCCCTCCCTGTTGTGGCAGACGCAGGCGCGCCTGATGGAAGACCAATACCGGCTTTGGCAGCACGGCCTCAAGGCGCTGGCCGGCGAGTCGGTGACGCCTCTGGTTACGCCGGCGAAGGGAGACCGGCGTTTTCAGGACGAGGCCTGGCACAGCGATCCCTTCTACATGTCGATCATGCAGCAGTACCTGCTGTTTGCCCATCGGGTCGAGGCGCTGGTGGAAAGCCTCGAGGGGCTGTCGGATGATCATCGGCGCAATCTCGCCTTCTATGCGCGGCAATTGGTCAATGCCATGTCGCCGACCAACTTCGTTACCACCAATCCCGAAGTGATGCGCCGCACCCTGGAGACACGAGGCCAGAACCTGGTGGATGGGCTGGCCCGGCTGCGCGAGGACCTTGCCAATTCAGTCGAGGGTCTCAATGTCACCATGACCGATCGCGGGGCCTTCGAGGTCGGCGAGAACATTGCCGTCACGCCGGGGGCGGTGGTCTTCGAGAACGAGCTGATGCAACTGATCCAGTATGCACCCAGCACCGAGAAGGTCTTCAAGACGCCGTTGCTGGTGATCCCGCCCTGGATCAACAAGTACTACGTGCTCGACCTTCGCCAGGAGAACTCGCTGGTCAAGTGGCTGGTGGATCAGGGGCACAGCGTCTTTCTGATTTCGTGGCGCAATCCGGGCCCCGAACAGCGCGACCTGACCTGGGCCGATTACATGCAGATGGGTCCCATCGCCAGCATGGAGGCCATCGAGCAGGCCGTCGGCGAAAAGTCGGTCAACCTGATGAGCTATTGCGTCGGCGGCACCCTGGCCGCTTCCACGGTAGCCTATCTGACCAGTACCCGGCGCGGTCGCAAGGTTCGCTCGGTTACCTACATGGCGACCCTGCAGGACTTCCGCGACCCCGGCGAGCTGGGTGTCTTCCTCACCAAGCCGGTGCTCAAGGGCATCGAGGAGACGCTCGAGCGGGATGGCTACCTGGACGGCCGAGTCATGGCCTACTCCTTCAACCTGCTGCGCGAGAACGACCTCTTCTGGTCGTTCTACATCAACAACTACCTCAAGGGCGACGCGCCGGCTCCCTTCGATCTGTTGTACTGGAATACCGACGGCACCAACCTGCCGGCAGGTACCCATGGCTGGTACCTGCGGCACCTTTATCGAGAGAACCGCCTGGTCGAGCCGGATGGCATCGAGCTCGACGGCGTGAAGATCGACCTGCGCAAGATCTCGGCTCCCAGCTACTTCATTTCCACGCGCGAGGACCACATCGCCAAGTGGAACAGCACCTATTATGGCGCCTTGCTCCCCAAGGGCCCCGTTACCTTCGTGCTGGGTGGCTCGGGGCATATCGCCGGTATCGTCAATCCGCCGCACAAGAACAAGTACGGCTTCTGGACCAACGAGGAACTGCCGGACGACCATGAGGCCTGGCTCGAGGGAGCCGAGGCGCACGAAGGCTCCTGGTGGCCGCATTGGCAGGCCTGGATGACCGACAACGGCTATGCCGACCCCGCCAAGCTCGTGCCGGCTCGCCAGCCAGGGGAAGGCCAGCTCGATATCCTCGAGCCGGCACCGGGGCGCTACGTGAAGATGACGATTCCCGAGGTGCTGGGCGACATCGAGGCATGAAGCTGGAAGAGCCGGGCTTCGCCCGGAGCTGGAAGAACGCTCGCTTCGCGGGCTTAAGCTGGAAGCTTGAAGAAAACCCTTGACCTCATGATGGCGGGGTTCATGCTGCCTTCCAGCTTACGGCTCCTGGCGGCGGCGTAGCCGCAGTCCTGGCAGTACCATCAACGCCGCGAGGAGCCAGATCGGCCAGCTACCGGTGCGGGTGAAGGGTGTGAGGCCCTCCATGGGCGTGTATTCCCCGACCAGCGTGGCCGCTTCGAACTGGGGCAGGCGCCCGGTGACACTTCCTTGCGGATCGATGATGGCGGTGACGCCATTGCTGGTGGCCCTGACCACGTAGCGACCGTTCTCCAGCGCGCGCAGACGGGCCATCTGCAGGTGCTGCTGCGGGCCCAGGGAGTCGCCGAACCAGGTGTCGTTGGAAAGGGTCAGCAGGACATCGGATTGGCGTGCTTGCCGGGCCACCAGATCGGCATAGATGATCTCGTAGCAGATGGCATTGCCGATGCGAGTGCCGGCGGCCACCATCGGTGCCTGGCCATCGGGGCCTGGCGTCATTGCCGGCATCGGCAGATCGAAGAAGGCAATGGCGCCGCGCAGCAGGCTCTCCAGTGGCAGATATTCGCCGAAGGGAACCAGGTGGCGCTTGCGATATTCGCCCTGTACACCGTTCAGCCCGACCACGCTGTTGTAGAAATTGCCCTCTTCGTCGCGCTGCAAAATGCCGGTGAGCAACTGGGTCTCGTCGGGGAGGCCCGCCTGGGCGCGCTCCAGCACCGGCCGTGCCTGGTCCTCGAACATCGGCAGCGCCGCTTCCGGCCAGATCACCAGGTCGAGCGGCGTATTGTCCAACTCCCGGGTCAAGCGCCGATAGGTATCGATGGCGGTGCGTTGCCCCTCAGGGGTCCACTTGATCAGCTGCGACAGGTTGCCCTGCAACAGGGCGACACGCACGGGCTCGCCGGCCGGGTGGGTCCACTGCTGGGGCAATGCCAGGGGCGCCAGCCATAGTCCGGCCAGGGGCAGGGCGGCCCACCAGCGCCGGCGCAGCAGTTCCACACCCAGGGCGCCGGTCAGGGCGGTGACCAGCGACAGCAGATAGACGCCTCCCACCGGCGCCCAGGGCGCCAGCGGCGAATCTACCTGACCACTGCCCAGCAGCAGCCAGGGAAACCCGGTGAACAGCCAGGTGCGCAGAGCCTCGCCCAGCACCCAGGCGCCGGAGAAGGTGAGCACGGCGAAGCGGGGGCCGGCAAGGCGTCGATAGAGCCAGAGCGTGACGGCGAAGAACAGTGCCAGAGCGGCCACGAACAGGGCGGTCAAGGTCACGGCCAGGGGGATGCCGGTATAGCCGTAGTCGTGGATCGAGACGTAGACCCAGGACACGCCGGTGCCGAACAGGCCCAGACCGTAGCACCAGCCCCGCCAGGCCGCCTGACGCGGCGACAGGGCGGGCAGGCCCGCATAGAGCAGGCCGGCGGCCACCGGGGCGAGCCACCAGAGCATGAAGGGGGCGGCGGAGAGCGTGGTCAGTACGCCGGCCACCACGGCGGCCAGGCAACCGATGAGTGGGGAGCGAAAGGCAGGCATGGTTCCGTCCATGGTTCGTCGTCAAGGCTAGTGGACGAGGGCCGTCACTGGTCGTCGGCGTCGTGGGTATCCTGCTCGGCCTCCAGCAGTCGGATGCGGCGGTTGTCGGCATTGAGCACGGTGAAGCGCCAGCCGCCGATCACGGTGTGCTCGCCGCGTCCGGGGAGATGGCCGAAACGCTGCATGACCAGACCGCCCAGAGTATCGAACTCTTCGTCGGAGAGCCGGGTGCCGAAGTGCTCGTTGAAGTCCTCGATGGGCGTCAGGGCGCGAATGGCATAGCGACCGTTGCCTAGATCCCGGATGTCCGCTTCTTCGTCGGTATCGTGTTCGTCTTCGATATCGCCGACGATCTCCTCGAGAATGTCCTCGATGGTCACGATGCCGGCGGTGCCGCCGTATTCATCCACCACCACGGCCATGTGGTTGTGGGTGTCGCGAAATTCCTTGAGCAGACTGTTGAGCCGCTTGGATTCCGGCACGAACATCGCCGGGCGCAGCACTTCCTCGAGCTGGAAGGCATGGCCATTGTCCTGCCCGTTGCGCAGCAGCGGCAGCAAGTCCTTGACCAGCAGGATACCCTTGACCTCGTCGAGGTTCTCGCCGATGACCGGATAGCGGGAATGGCCGGTCTCGAGAATCACCGGCAGGTATTCCTCCAGTGGCTGGTCGAGGTCGATCGCGTTGACCTGAGAGCGCGGGATAAGCACTTCGCGAACCTGCTGGTCGCTGATGTTCAGGGCGCCTTCGATGATCATCATGGCGTCCTGCTCCAGCTTGAGACGGGTCGCCGCCTGGCGCAGAAATTCCAGGAGCTCGTCTCGGGAGCTGGGTTCGTCGCTGTCGCTGGAAAGGGCGCTGAACAATTTATCGAGCCAGGACTTGTTGCCCTGGCTACTC
The DNA here is from genome assembly GCF_001662305.1 of Halomonas caseinilytica. GTDB lineage: Bacteria > Pseudomonadota > Gammaproteobacteria > Pseudomonadales > Halomonadaceae > Halomonas > Halomonas caseinilytica. The sequence continues at coordinate 22,434 of NZ_BDEP01000002.1, read as the reverse complement.
GATCGGTCTTCGCTCATGCGTCGGCTCTCTCGTCCTCGGTATCGATGTCGCGCGGGGGAGGGCTGGGGGTGACATAGGGGTCGGCGATGCCCAGCCCAGCGAGTATGTCTCGTTCGAGGGCTTCCATGACCTCTGCCTCATCGTCCTCGATATGATCGTAACCCAACAGGTGCAGCGTGCCATGCACGACCATGTGGGCATAGTGATCGGTCAGGGACTTGTGCTGTTGCCTGGCTTCGTCGACGACCACCGGATGGCAGATCACCAGGTCGCCGAGCAGAGGCACGGCCACCGTCGGCGGGCATTCGAAGGGAAAGGAGAGCACATTGGTCGGACGGTCGCGATCGCGATAGTCGCGGTTCAGGGTCCGACTCTCCTCGGCATCGACGAAGCGGATCGTCAGCTCCTGGCGTGTCTCGTCGGGGTGGCGAGACAGCACGCCGGCCACCCAGGCCTCGAGATCCGCCTGTTGCGGCAGGTCCTCGGCTTCAAGGGCGACCTGGCGATCGATATCCGGTGAGCTCATGTATTCTCGGTGTCGCCGTTGTCGCGGCGCTCCTGTCGCTGTTGACGCTGTGCCTCGCGTTCCTGCTCACGGGCTTCCCGCTTGGCCCTGGCTTCGGCTTCCTGCTCGGCCTCGAAGACATCGTAGGCCTCGATGATGCGTTGTACCAGGGGATGGCGCACCACGTCCTTGGCGGCGAAGTGCGTCACGCCGATGCCGGGGGTGTCCTTGAGCACATCGAGGACCTGGATCAAGCCCGAGGTCTGGCCGCGCGGCAGGTCGACCTGGGTGATGTCGCCGGTAATCACGGCGGTGGAGCCGAAGCCGATGCGCGTCAGGAACATCTTCATCTGCTCACGAGTGGTGTTCTGGCTCTCGTCGAGAATGATGAAGGCATTGTTGAGCGTGCGGCCTCGCATGTAGGCCAGCGGTGCGATCTCGATGATCTGACGCTCGATGAGCTTGGCGACCTGTTCGAAGCCGATCATTTCGTAGAGGGCATCGTAGAGCGGTCGCAGATAGGGGTCGATCTTCTGGGCCAGGTCGCCGGGCAGAAAGCCGAGCTTCTCGCCGGCCTCGACGGCCGGGCGCACCAGCAGGATGCGGCGCACTTCCTGCTGGTTGAGCGCTTCCACAGCGGCGGCGACGGCCAGGTAAGTCTTGCCGGTACCGGCCGGGCCGATGCCGAAATTGATGTCATGGCCACGGATGCTCGAGACGTAGCCCTGTTGGTTGAAGCCGCGAGGCTTGATCAGCGCCTTGGGGGTGCGAATCAGCACGTCGTCCCCGCCGTTCGAGCCCGCTTCCTCTTCTTCCAGCGCCTCGAGCCCCGATTCCTGAAGGAACAGGTGAACGGTGTCCGGGGTCAGCTCGCTGGCCTCGGCCTCGCGATAGAGGTGCTCGACGACATTGGATGCGGCCTTGACCCGGTGCTCCGGTCCGGCCAGCTGAAAGGTGTTGCCGCGATTGCGTAGCGTGACGCCGAGCCGCGCCTCGATCAGTTTGAGGTGCTCGTCGCGTTGCCCGCAGAGGTTGGCCAGGCGTTGCGGGTCGTTGGGCTCGAGATTGAGCGTGATGATGCGATTGGCCGGTGTGGATGACTGGCTCAAGACAGGCGGGTCCATGGTTTGATGAGTGATCGCGGTCAGCTTACTGCCACCTTGGGTGCCGGAGCAACGGTGGTCTGCCCGAGGGCAGGCTGCGCACCGAAGCGGGCAAGCCCAGCGGTGCCAGGCGGGCGCCGACGGCGCACCGGATCAAGCGGCCGAAGCCATCTCCCGGTGCTGTCGACGCCCGATGCCGAGCGCCGACAGCGCCTGGCAACCTTGGTCGGGTCAGAAACGCTCCGGGGATGCCAGGTCACCACGCAGTGAGTTGGGCAGCGCCTCGGTGATTTCCACGTCGACGAAGTAGCCGATCAGCTCGGTGGGATTGGGGGCGCGGAAGTTGACCACCCGGTTGTTCTCGGTGCGCCCGGAGAGCTGACCCGGGTCCTTGGGCGAGAAGCCGGTGACCAGGATGCGCTGGGTCGTGCCCACCATGCGACGGCTGATCTGCATGGCCTGCTGGTTGATGCGCTCCTGCAGGATGGCCAGGCGCTGCTTCTTGACTTCTTCCGGCGTTTCGTCGGGCAAGGCGGCTGCCGGTGTGCCGGGGCGTGCCGAATAGACGAAGCTGAAGGAAACGTCGAAGCCGATGCGATGGATCAGGTCCATGGTCGATTCGAAGTCGGCCTCGGTCTCGCCGGGGAAGCCGATGATGAAGTCCGAGGAGAAGCTGATGTCCGGTCGCAGGGCGCGGATGCGCTCCAGCTTGTCGACGTATTCCTCGACGGTATGACCGCGCTTCATGGCGGCCAGGACGTTGTCGGAGCCGGCCTGCACCGGAAGGTGGAGATGGCTGACCAGTTCCGGAATCTCGCCGTAGGCCTCGATCAGGCTGTCGGAGAACTCCACTGGATGCGAGGTGGTGAAACGAATGCGGTCGATGCCCTCGACGGCCGCCACGCAGCTGATCAGCTCGGCCAGGTCGATCTCGTCGCCGAGCTGGTTCTCGCCGCGATAGGTATTGACGTTCTGGCCCAGCAGGTTGATCTCGCGAACGCCCTGGTCGGCCAGGTGAATCACCTCGTCCATCACTGCCTCGAACGGCCGCGACACTTCCTCGCCGCGCGTGTAGGGAACCACGCAGAAGGTGCAGTACTTGGAACAGCCTTCCATGACCGAGACGAAGGCGGTGGCGCCATCGGAGGTCGGCTTCGGCAAGTGATCGAACTTCTCGATCTCCGGGAAGGTGACATCGACGACCGAAATCTTGTCATCCTGTCGCGCGTCGAGCATGGACGGCACACGGTGCAGGGTCTGAGGGCCGAATACCAGGTCCACCTGGGGGGCGCGCTTGCGCAAGGCATCGCCTTCCTGGCTGGCCACGCACCCACCGACGCCGATCACCAGGTCCGGATTGGCGTCCTTGAGCTTCTTCCAGCGGCCAAGCTGGTGAAAGACCTTCTCCTGTGCCTTCTCTCGGATCGAGCAGGTGTTGAGCAGAATGACGTCGGCATCATGCTCGTCGTCGGTGAGCTCCAGCTGATGGGATTCGCCGAGCAGATCCGCCATGCGCGCGGAGTCATACTCGTTCATCTGGCAGCCGTGCGTCTTGATGAAGAGTTTCTTCGCCATAAGAATCTAGTCGTGGCGTCGAGGCCCGACGGGTTGCACCGGTGGATGAGCGTTTAGGGAAACGTTGCCTTGAATGTCCTGACGTGTGAACCGCGAGCTGGCACAGCATTCGAAAACTCGCCGAACCGAATGGCGTGTCTTTCTGCTCCGTGCGCCTGGCGTTTCACGACGCTTGCCGATTCATGCAGCGCTTCCTTGGCAAGAGGAGACGTGACGTCTTCCGATGAGGCCAGAATTATACGCGCGCACGACCTCGGGGGCCAGCGTCGTGCGCTGCCGGGCTTGCCAAGTCTATGGTACCTTTGGCGCCTGTATCGGCCCTGGCGGCGCGCACAGGTGGTCATGATGTGATCGATACCGCGACCATGCCGACAGCACGCCGCCTGGCCGGTGGTTTCCAGCGGTTTTCCCGGCACTTGTCCACAGCAACTGTGGATGATGTCGCAGGAGCATCGCACTCATCGCGGGTCGGGTCGGAAGGGAAACCGGCACCTGCCGCCATTGCCTTGAGACATCGCACACAGAGCCTTGGATACCCAGGATGACAGCATGACGATGCAACTAAGCAAGAAAGTGACACTGGGCGTGTTGCTCGGGGCCCTGACCCTGCCGGCTTTCGCTCAGCAGGATGATGAGGGGGGAGACGATGCTTCGCGCTGGGTCTCCGATGAACTGACGACCTACGTTCGCAGCGGACCTACCGATGGTTACCGCATCGTCGGTAGCCTGACAGCCGGTGAGCCGGTGGAAGTGCTCGATACCGAAGGTGAGTATACCGAGGTGCGCAGCGAGAGCGGCGATGAGGTCTGGTTGCCGAGCGACCAGTTGCAGGATACGCCGAGCGCGCGCGTCCAGTTGCCGGCGCTGGAGACCCGGGTCGAGGAGTTGAGTGCCGAGTTGTCCGGTATCAATGACACCTGGGAAGGGCGTATCAATGCGCTCAGCGAGACACTCGAGGTAAGAGAGCAGCGCATCGCCGAGCTGGAGGAGCGCAACCATGAGCTTGCCACCGAGGCCGAAGCGTCACGGAGCAGCGTTCGCGATCTGCGGGCCCGCCTGGAGACCCAGGAAGAGGATCTGCTGATGCGTTACTTCATGTATGGCGGGGGCGTGGCGGGTGCCGGCCTGCTGGTGGGGTTGATCGTTCCTCATCTGCCGCGCCGGCGTCGCAAGCGCGACCGCTGGTTCTGAGCAGAGGACGCAGCATGGACGAGGACTGGCGGCAACGTTGGCAAGAAGGGCGCATCGGCTTTCATCGGGAAGCGGTCCACTCCGCGCTCGAGCGCCACTGGCCCTGTCTCGGTGTCGGCGAAGGTACCAAGGTGCTGGTGCCCTTGTGCGGCAAGAGCCTGGACATGCGCTGGTTGGCCGCTCGTGGCCATCCGGTGCTGGGCATCGAACTGGCCGAGCCTGCCATCGAGCAGTTCATGGCCGAGGGCGAAGGAGAAGTGTCCCGCTATCATCAGTCGCGCTTCACCGTCAGCCGTCAGGGCAAGGTGGAGCTGTGGTGCGGGGATTTCTTCCACTTTCATGTCAACGAGGCGGCAGACCTCGGGGCCTTTTACGATCGGGCAGCGCTGATCGCCTTGCCCGAGGCCAAGCGTCAGCGTTATGCCTTTCATCTGGCGCAGTTGCTGCCACCCGGCGCTCGGGGATTGTTGGTCTCCCTGACTCGCGCGCCGGGGGATACGGGTGGGCCGCCCTTTGACGTGACGGCCGATGAAGTGATCGAGCGCTTCTCGCCCAACTTCGAGGTGACGCATCTGGAGGATGGTGAGCGACAGCCCGACAGCGGTTTCCAGGAGAGTGTCTGGCAGTTGGTCCGGCGTGGCCCGGGGCGTTCTTGAGAAGGCAAGAGCCGCGGGCCACGCCGTCCCTTCACGGTCGGTCCCTCTTCAACGTGCCAGGAACCGCCCCAGTTCGGGGTCCCTGAAGACGCGGTTCAGCCCGTCCGAGAGCAGCTCGGCGACCATCTTGGTATTGTCCTTGAGATCCGGGCGCACGGCGTACCCCTGGGTGCGCCGTGAGGTATAGGTCCCGGTGTAGGTCGCGCCACCATTCTCTGCCTTGGCGACCAGCACGGACTCGAGACGGGCCTCATCGATCAGCGGTCGGCTCTGGCCGCGCCCGTACTCGAGACGCTGCAGGGTCAGCGTCAGGCGAGGACGTCCTTGAGCGGTTTGCGTGGTCGGCTCGAAGCCCATGTCGCGCAGGGCGCGTTCGGCCTCTGCCTGGAGCTTCGGCATCAAGGGCCCGGCCTCCACGGTGATCACCGAGGTCGACATGGCGTTGCCGCTGCGGGTACCGATCTGCGGCCCGTCTCGGCCGTCCACGACCGCCACGGTCACGGCCTGGCCCTGGCCGACGCTCGGGACTGCAACGGTACGTTCGGGCGTTGGTTGCAGGTACTGAGGCGCCGAGCAGCCGGTGAGCCAGACGACCGACAGCAACAAGGCGATGAGTCGCAGAAAGCATCGACGTTGCATGAGTTCTCTCCCTGACATGGCGATGAGGCATCGAGTATAGCCTTCTCGCCGAAACGCCTGCATGTTTCGTGAACGCCTGTTTCAGTCTGCCAGCAGTGCCGTGGTGTCGCGCGTCGTCGCCTTTTCCGGAAAACGGTGCCAGCGGCGAGGCAGGGCGAACAGTCGCATGCCGCGAGTGAGGGCGAGGCGCTCGAAATCGGCATGTCGTACGGTGGCAAGCCAGGGGCCGGGCAGCCAGTCGGCGGCCAGTTCCACGCGCACCTCCGCGCCAACCGGCGCGATGGCGGTCACGGTCACCGGCAGATGGGCCGACTCGCGAGGCGTCTTGTCCAGCGCTACCTCGTGAGGACGCAGCAGCAGTTCCTCGGCCCCATCGGGCAAGTCGACCTCGAGCCGGGCGTCACCGCAGGTGAGAACGCCATCGCGTACCTCGCCTTCGAGGTGATTCACATCGCCCAGGAACTCGAACACGAAACGGTTGCTAGGGGCGCGATACAGCGCCTCCGGTGTGTCGATCTGTTCGATGCGGCCATCGCTCATCACCACCACGCGGTCGGAGAGTTCCAGCGCCTCTTCCTGATCATGGGTGACGAAGACGCTGGTGAAGTTCAGCTCATCGTGCAGGTGGCGCAGCCAACGACGCAGTTCCTGGCGGACCTTGGCATCCAGGGCGCCGAAGGGTTCGTCGAGCAGCAGGACATCGGGGCGCAGGGCCAGGGAGCGTGCCAGCGAGACCCGCTGCTGCTGGCCGCCGGACAGTTGCGCCGGATAACGCCCCGCCAGTTGCTCCAGCTGGACCATTTCCAGCAGGCGGTGCACTCGAGCGCGGATCTCGCCGCTGGATGGGCGCTGACGGCGCGGCATCACCGTCAGGCCGAAGGCCACGTTGTCGTAGACCGTCATGTGACGGAACAGCGCATAATGCTGGAAGACGAAGCCGATGCGTCGGTCGCGGACGTGCAGCCGGGTGACATCGCGCTCGCCGAACAGGATGCGACCCGCGGGTTCACGGTCGGGCGTCTCGAGCCCGGCGATGATGCGCAGCAGCGTGGTCTTGCCGGAACCGGAAGGACCGAGCAGCCCGATCAGCTCGCCCTGGTGAATGTCGAGATCCAGGGGCGCCAGGGCCTGGTGGCGACCCCCGCGGCCATAGTGCTTGGCGATGTTCTCGAGATGAATGCTCATGCGGAAGCCTCCCGGCGCGTGGCGCGCCACTCCAGACCGGCCTTGGCGGCCAGTGTGAACAGGGCGATGAGGGCCAGCAGGGCGGCGCTGGCGAAGGCGCCCACGGTGTTGTAGTCCTGATACAGCAGTTCGACGTGCAGTGGCAGGGTGTTGGTCTCGCCGCGGATCGCGCCGGATACCACGGAGACGGCGCCGAATTCACCGACGGCCCGGGCATTGGTCAGGATGACACCGTAGAGCAGTGCCCAGCGGATGTTCGGCAGGGTGACCCGGCGGAACAGCGTGAAGCCCGAGGCGCCCAGAGTGACCGCGGCTTCTTCCTCCCGCGAGCCTTGAGCCTGCATCAGCGGAATCAGCTCCCGCGCCACGAAGGGGCAGGTGACGAAGATGGTGACCATCAGGATGCCCGGCCAGGCAAACATCAACTGAATGTCATGGGTGTCCAGCCAGCCGCCGATCCAGCCATTGCGCCCATACAGCAGCAGATAGACCAGGCCGGCGACCACCGGCGAGATGGCGAAGGGAATGTCGATCAGCGTCTGCAGCAGTCGGCGTCCCGGAAAGCGAAAGCGCGTCACCAGCCAGGCCAGCATCACGCCGAACACCAGGTTCACCGGGATGGTCAGGAGGGTGATGAACAGCGTCAGACCGATGGCGGACAGCGTATAGGTATCGCTGACATTGCGCCAGAAGCCGCCGATACCCTCGGCGAAGGCCTGGGCGAAGATCGCCACCAGCGGCAGCAGCAGGAAGAGTGCGGCCAGTGCCACGGCGGCGCCGATGAGGAGGCGGCGCAGGGCGGGAGCGTCTCCGATTCGTTGCATCAGTTGCCTCCTCCGTGCAGGCGTCGGATGAAGCGGCCCTGCCACAGGTTGATGACCAGCAGCAGGATCAACGAGGTGGCGAGCACCACCGAGGCAATGGCCGAGGCGCCGACATAGTCGTATTCCTGCAGTTTGACGAAGATCATCAGCGAGGTGATTTCGGTCTCGTAGGGCATGTTGCCGGCGATGAAGATGACCGCGCCGAATTCACCGAGCGAGCGTACGAAAGCCAGGCCCGTGCCGGTGACCAGCGCCGGCCAGAGGTGAGGCAGGATCACGCGGCGAAAGGCCACGCCGTCACGGGCGCCCAGCGCCATGGCGGCTTCGTCGATTTCCCCCGGCAGATCCTCGAGAATCGGCTGCACGGTGCGTACCACGAAGGGAATGCTGGTGAAGGCCATGGCGAGCGCGATGCCCGCCCAGGTATAGGCGACGTCGATGCCTAGCGGTGCCAGCGCCTTGCCCATCCAGCCGCTGCTGGAGTAGAGCGTGGCCAGGGTGATGCCGGCTACCGCCGTCGGCAGGGCGAAGGGAAGATCCATCAAGGCATCGAGCAGGCGCTTGCCCGGGAAGTCGTAGCGCACCAGGACCCAGGCCAGCAGCAGCCCGAAGATGGCATTGATCACCGCGGCGACCGCCGCGGCGCCGATGGTGGTCATATAGCTGGCCACCACGCGCCCTTCGCTGATGATCGCCCAGTATTCGCCCAGTGAAAGCCCCGCAAGCTGGCCGACCAGACCGGTGAGCGGCAGCAGCAGGACCAGCGAAACGAAGGTCAGGCTGATGCCCAGGGACAGGCCGAAGCCCGGCAGCACGCGCTGCCGGGCCCGGGGCAAGGGAAAGGCCGCTGCTTTCATGATGATGCCTCGTTCATGGCGTCACTCAGCGGCGCTGGAGCTGATCGAGGGTGCCGCCACTCTTGAAGTGGGTCTCCATGGCTTGGTCCCAGCCACCGAAGACATCCTGAACCTCGAGCAGCTCGGTCTCGGGGAATTGATCGGCAAACTCCTCGACCACGGTTTCGTCGTGCACGCGGTAGTTGAAGCCGGCCAGAATGCGCTGAGCCTCTTCGCTGTAGAGGTAATCCAGATACGCCTGGGCCAGCTCGGTGTTGCCGTTCTCCTCGGCATTCTCGCCGACCACGGCGACCGGGAACTCGGCCAGGATGCTGACCGGCGGCACGATGACCTCGTATTCATCGCTGCCGTATTCCTGACGAATATTGTTGACCTCGGATTCGAAGCTGATCAGCACATCGCCGATGCCACGCTCGATGAAGCTGGTGGTGGCACCGCGACCGCCGGTATCGAAGACCTTGACGTTGCCGAGGAAGGTGCGCATGAAGTCCTTGATCTTCTCCTCGTCGCCGTCAAAGGCGCGATCCGCGTAGCCCCAGGCCGCCAGGTAGGTGTAGCGGCCGTTGCCCGACGTCTTGGGGTTGGGGAAGACCAGTTCCACGTCCTCGTCGGCCAGGTCGGCCCAGCTCTCGATGCCCAGGGGATTGCCCTTGCGCACCAGGAAGGCGGTGGTGGAGTAGTAGGGCGAGGCATTGTTGGGCAGTTGCTGCTGCCAGTCCTCGGCCACCAGGCCGGCGTCGGCGAGTACCTGAACATCGGTGACCTGGTTGTAGGTCACCACGTCGGCGCCGAGTCCTTGCAGGATGGCGCGGGCCTGGGCTGACGAGCCACCGTGAGACTGCTTGATGGTCAAGGTGTCGTCATGGTCCGCTTCCCAGTGTGCCTTGAAGGCCGGGTTGATCTCGGCGAACAGTTCCCGAGCGATGTCGTAGGAGGAGTTGAGCAGCTCCCGCTCAGCGGCCATGGCCGGCGTGGCGAGGCCGATGCCCAGGCCAGCAGCGACGATGGAGGCGGTGAAGGTGCGACGTACAAAGGGCAGCGGCGACATGACGACTCCTTGGATCCACGATGGATTTACTTAGATCGCTAAGGTAGTAATCGCCAAATGGAATTACAAGTAGTTTATCTATTCTTTTTTTGTCTATAACTATCGAAGAGGGGAACGTCGGCTGCAAAAGAGGGAAGAGGGAAGAGGGAAGAGGGAAGAGGGAGGATGCCCCCGGATGAACCGGGGGCATGGGGCATCAAAGCCCGATGGCCGAGGAGGTCGAGCGGCGGGGGTCGGCGCCACCGAAGAAATGATCGTCCTCGATCACGATCGACTGGGCGGCCCCCATGGCGGCCTGCTGGCTGATGGTGTGTCCCTTGGCTTCGAGCAGCTCGAGGGTGTCCGGGCTGATGCCGGCCTCGATGCGGATCTCGTCGGGTAGCCACTGGTGATGGATGCGCGGGGCGCTGACCGCCGACTGGATGTTCATGTCGTGGTCAATGACATTCATCAACACCTGCAGCGTCGTGGTGATGATGCGCGAGCCGCCCGGACTGCCGGTGACCAGGAAGTTCTTGCCATCACGCTTGACGATGGTCGGCGTCATCGACGAGAGCATGCGCTTGCCGGGCTCGATCTTGTTGGCCTCACCACCGATCAGGCCATAGGCATTGGGCACGCCGGGCTTGGCGGAGAAGTCGTCCATCTCGTTGTTGAGCAGGAAGCCGGCGCCTTCCACGGCGATGCCCGAGCCGTAGCTGAAGTTGATGGTGTAGGTGTTGGAGACCGCCAGGCCATTGTCGTCGGCAATGGAGAAGTGGGTGGTCTCGTTGGACTCGTAGGGCAGAGGCTTGCCGGGCGCGATATCGCTGCTCGGCGTGGCGTTGTCCATGTCGATCTGCTCGCGCAGTTCGTCGGCATAGGCCTTGGAGGTGATGCCGTCGAGCGGAACGTCGACGAAGTCGGTGTCGCCCAGGTATTCCGAGCGGTCGGCGTAGGCGCGTTTCATGGCTTCGGCCATCACGTGGATGGTATCGGCGGAATTGAAGCCCATCTCTGAGATCGGGTAGTCCTCGAGGATATTGAGCATCTGCACGATGTGCGCACCACCCGAGGAGGGCGGGCTCATGGCGTAGATGTCGTGGCCTCGATAGGTGCCGTGGCTGGGTTCGCGGATCTCCGGCTGGTAGCCGGCCAGATCCTCGAGGGTGATCAGGCCATCGTGGCGCTCCATTTCGGCGGCGATCAGCTCGGCGGTCTTGCCTTCGTAGAATTCGCGGGCGCCCTGTTCGGCGATGCGCTTGAGCGTCGCGGCCAGATCCGGCTGGCGGAAGGTGTCGCCGACCTCGTAGGCGCTGCCGTCCTCCTTGAAGAACATCTTGCGCGTCGAATCCCACTTTTCCAGGCGTTCGCGCGTGTCGTTGACACCGGCAACGAAGCGGGGCGGCACCTCGAAGCCCTCTTCGGCGAGCTGGATCGCCGGTGCCAGGGCGTCGGCCAGGCTCATGGTGCCGTACTTCTCGAGCGCCAGGGCCAGGCCGGCCACGGTGCCGGGCACCCCGGCGGCACGATGGGTGAAACGCGACCACTCCGAGACGGCATTGCCGTCCTCGTCCTGGAACATGGTCTCGGTGGCGGCGGCAGGCGCGGTCTCGCGATAGTCGATGGCGATGACTTCGTCGCTGTTCTCGTCGGAGATCAGCATGAAGCCGCCGCCGCCGATATTGCCGGAGCGAGGTTGGGTAACGGCCAGGGCGAAGCCGGCGGTGACCGCGGCATCCACGGCGTTGCCGCCGTCGGCCAGGACATCCCGGGCAACCTGCGAGGCCAGGAAGTGGCTGGTCGCCACCATGCCGTTGGCACCCTCTTCGGGGTGGAATCGCTCACCTTCGAGGATCGCCGGCTGCGCAAGGGCCAGGGGAGCGGCCAGCATGGAGCCGACCAGCAGGCCTGCGTTGAGCGGGGTGAGTAACCAGCGTGGGATCATGACGTCTCCTTGTCGCATTGTTATGCATGGCGGCCATTAACTATCGGTGGCGTGTGGCTATCCTGCAAGTCACGAGTTGTGCCGTTGATCCTGCTAGAATGGCTCGCCATCGTGACCACTCGATCTTTTGCCAGAGAATCTCATGACTGCAACGACGCCCGATTACCTGATCGCCCCCTCGATCCTTTCCGCCGACTTCGCCCGGCTTGGCGAAGAAGTCGACGATGTGCTCGCTTCGGGGGCGGATATCGTGCACTTCGACGTGATGGACAATCATTACGTGCCCAATCTGACCATCGGGCCGATGGTCTGCGAGGCGCTGCGGCGCCACGGCGTGACCGCGCCGATCGACGCGCATCTCATGGTCAAGCCGGTGGATCGCCTGATCGGCGATTTCATCGATGCCGGAGCCAGTTACGTCACTTTCCATCCGGAGGCCTCCGAGCATATCGATCGTTCGCTGCAGTTGATCCGTGACGGTGGCTGCAAGACCGGCCTGGTCTTCAATCCGGCCACGCCCCTGACGTTTCTGGACCATGTGATGGACAAGGTCGACATGATCCTGTTGATGAGCGTCAATCCCGGCTTCGGTGGCCAGTCGTTTCTACCCGGCACGCTCGACAAGCTGCGCGAGGCGCGTCGCCGCATCGATGCGTCGGGACGCGACATCCGCCTGGAGATCGATGGGGGGGTCAAGGTCGAGAACATCGCCGAGATCGCCCGGGCCGGTGCCGATACCTTCGTCGCCGGATCGGCGGTCTTCAAGGCGCGCAATCCCGATGATCCGCACCGCTACGATAGCGTGATCGAGCGGTTTCGCCGGGCGCTCGCCGAGGCCTGAGCATGGAGAAGGAAGCGGCGTGCCAGTGGCACCTCTATGTGATCGAGATGGCCAATGGTGCGCTCTATACCGGCATCACGACGGATGTCGAGAGGCGCCTGGCCGAGCACAGGGCGGGGCGTGGCGCCAAGGCATTGCGCGGTAAGGGGCCCTTGCAACTAGTATATCAGCAGGCTGTGGGGGATCGCGGCGAGGCGCTGCGGCTCGAAGCCGGCGTCAAGCGGTTGTCGGCACAGGGCAAGCGGCGCTGGATGGCAGAACGACGCGTGAAGGCCTGAGGGAAGCGTCGGCCGCAGGAACTATTCTTTCATTGAGGCAGAGGCAAAGGAGGCGATATGGACTTGGAGAAGGTAGTGGAGTTCCTGCAGGTGCAGGGAACGAGCTTCGTGATCAACCTGGTGGCGGCCATCGTGATCTTCGTGATCGGTCGCTGGATCGCCAAGCTGTTGCATCGGTTGGTGATCAAGGCCATGAAGCGGGCCAAGACCGATCCTCTGATCATCACGTTCACGGGCAATATCCTGTATATATTGCTGATGTTTGCCGTGGTGCTGGCGGCGATCGGCCAGCTTGGCATTCAGACTACCTCGCTGATCGCGGTGATCGGTGCTGCCGGCCTGGCGGTGGGGTTGGCGTTGCAGGGCTCGTTGGCGAACTTCGCTGCCGGGGTCATGGTGGTCCTGTTCCGGCCCTATCGCGTGGGGGACTACATCGAAGGGGGTGGCGTTTCCGGCACGGTCGAGGAAGTGCAGATCTTCAATACCGAGCTCAGCACGCCTGACAATCGTCGGGTGATCGTGCCCAACGGCCAGATGCTGTCGGATGCCATCACCAACTACTCGACGCACCCCACGCGGCGCGTGGATCTGGTCGTCGGGGTCGGCTATGGCGACGACATCGACACCGTGCGCCGTGTGCTCGAGGGCGTGGTGGCCGACGATTCACGGGTCCTGGAGGACCCGGCACCGAATATCCGCATCGGCTCGCTGGGCGATTCCAGCGTCAACTGGATCGTGCGTCCCTGGGTCAAGGCCGTCGACTACTGGGATGTCTACTGGGAGATGACCGAGGAGATCAAGCGCCGCTTCGATCGCGAAGGCATCAACATTCCCTTTCCCCAGCGCGACGTGCATGTCTATCACCATGGAGAGGAGAAGGGCGGTGCCGATGTGAGCGGCTGACAGCTCCGGACCCTGCATGACGAGGGCCGTCGGGTTACCCCGGCGGCCCTCGTTGCGTGATGTGGGGCATGAGCCCGGGTATCACGACTCAGTGAAGCTTCATGCGCGGCTTCAGGAAGCGGTTGAGGCCATCCACCACGACCATCAGGCCGGTCTTCAGGGTGCCGTGTATGGCGCGCTGGTGCATGCGATACAGCGAGGCATAGAAGAACTTCGCCAGGTGGCCTTCGATGAACAGGCTGCGTGCCGAGGCGCCACGCATCAGACTGCCGACGGCATCGAAGTGGGCCAGCGAGATCAGCGAGCCCCGGTCACGGAACACGAAGGGCTTGAGTGGCTTGCCGTCGAGTCGAGCGCGCAGGTTCTTGTAGAGCAGACTGGCCTGCTGATGGGCGGCCTGAGCGCGCGGAGGCACCTGTGAGCCGTCTTCCTGGGGGCAGCTGGCGCAATCGCCGAAGGCGAAGATGTGCGGGTCGTCGATGCTCTGCAGTGTCGGCTCGACCTTGATGCGATGGTTGCGCTCGGTGGTGAGGCCGAGTTCGGAGAGAAAGGCGGGCGCCTTGATGCCGGCGGCCCATACGCTCAAGTCCGTCTCGATGCGCTGGTCGTCGGCGGTGATGATGGCCGAGGGCTCGACGCGGGTAACGCGGGTCGACACATGGACCCGAACCCCCAGGCGCTCGAGTTCGGTGTGCACCGCCTGGCTGATGCGGTCGGGCAGTGCGGGCAGGATACCCGGCGCGGCCTCGATCAGATGGACTTCGAGGTGCTCGCTCTCCAGCGGGGTGAAGCCATAGCTGTGGAGCATCTGGGAGGCGTCGTAGAGTTCGGCGGCAAGCTCCACGCCGGTGGCGCCGGCACCGACGATGCCGACGACCATGCGGGTCTGGGTGTCCTGCTGCGGGGCGTTGTAGCGCAAGAAGACGTTGAGCATGTCCTTGCGGAAGGCTTCGGCCTGGTGCGGGCTGTCGAGGAAGTGACAGTGCTCGCCGACGCCTGGCGTGCCGAAGTCGTTGCTGACACTGCCCACCGACATGACCAGCTCATCGTAGGACAACGTGCGCGATGGCAGTACCTCCAGGCCGTCATCATCGAGGATCGGTGCCAGGGTGAGGGTGCGCGCTTCACGGTCCAGCCCCTCCAGGGTGCCGCGCTGAAAGCGGTAGCCATTGGCGCGGGCATGGCCCTGATAGGATATCTCGTCCAATCCCGAGTCCAGCACGCCGGTGGCCACTTCATGCAGCAGGGGCTTCCAGATGTGCGTGGCATTGCGGTCCACCAGCACGATCTCGGCCCGGCCGCGACGTCCTAGACGCCGTCCCAGGCGGGTCACCAGCTCCAGACCGCCGGCACCACCGCCGACGACGACGATTCTTGGTATGCTCATCTCGATAAGCTCCTGAGAAGATGGGAGTACCAGCATAAGCGCCTGAGCGGGTCCTGCCCATGCCCCGTTAGGGATATGAACGCGTCAAAGGAGACACTGTTATGCATTCGCTGCTCGATGGCATTCGCCTGGTAGCCTTCGACCTCGATGGTACTCTGGTGGATTCCGTGCCCGACCTGGCGGCGGCGGTGGATGCAGCCCTGTGCGACCTGGGCATGCCTGCACCGGGCGAATCTCGAGTCCGGGACTGGGTCGGCAATGGCTCGATGGTGCTGATCGAGCGTGCCTTGCGCGATGCCCTGGGAAGGGATGCCGATCCCGAGCGTTGCCGGCAGGCCCATGAGCGCTTCCTGGTGCACTACGCACAGCGACCCTGCAACGCCACCCGGCTTTATCCCGGCGTGCGCGAGGCGCTGGAGACATTGCGTAGCGCGGGCATGATCCTGGTGCTGGTGACCAACAAGCCCGAGGCCTTCATTGCGCCGATTCTCGAGCACTTCGAACTGGCCGGGCATTTTTCCCTCTGCCTGGGCGGCAACAGCCTGGTGCGACGCAAGCCCGATCCCTTGCCGTTGACCCATGCCGCCGAGCATTTCTCGATATCGCCAGCGAATTGCCTGATGGTCGGCGATTCACGGCACGATATGGCGGCAGGCCGCGCGGCGGGCTTTCGTACCCTGGCGGTGCCTTATGGTTACAATCATGGCGAGCCGGTGGCCGCCAGCGGTCCGGATGGCGTGGTTGAATCGCTTCGGGAACTCGTCTAGGGTGATCTTGGCCCGGCCTGACGCCGTCGGGCCGCCCATGACGATTCATTATGATGCCCGGGAATCTTCGCATTACCTGCCTGTATGGACGCCCGCATGACGCTGGATGCCTTTGCCTGCCGTAATCTTGCCGAACCTTTCGAATCCCGCACCTTGAAGGCAGGCTGGCGATGGTGACGCTCGCCTACTGAGACAGCCATGCTGTCTCTCGATTCGTCACGTTTTCTCCACCGCGAGTCCTTCACCACCGCGAGGCACAGGGCAGATGATGACCCCCGAACGTTTCCAGGAACTGGCCGACGCCGGCTATAACCGCATTCCCGTCACCCGCGAGGTCCTGGCCGATCTCGATACACCGCTCTCCACCTATCTCAAGCTCGCCGATGCGCCCTGGACCTTCCTGCTGGAATCCGTCCAGGGCGGAGAGAAGTGGGGACGTTACTCGATCATCGGTCTTCCGTGTCGCGAGCGTATCGAGGTGCGCGGCTTTCGTGTCGAGCACATCGTCGATGGCCAGGGGAGCGGTGCCGTTGAGGTCGAGGACCCGCTGGCCTGGATCGAGGACTTCCAGGCACGCTTCAAGGTGCCGCGGCTGGACGATACGCCGCGCTTCGACGGCGGCCTGGTGGGGTATTTCGGCTACGACACCATTCGTTACATCGAGCCACGGCTGCGTGGCGTGGAGAAGCCCGACCCGCTCGGCGTGCCGGATATCCTGCTGATGGTCTGCGACGACCTGGTGGTCTTCGATAACCTCGCCGGCCGCCTGACGCTCTGGACCCATGCCGATCCAGGCGAGCCGCAGGCGCATGCTCGAGCGCTCGAACGGCTCCAGGCGCTGGAGGAGAAGCTGCGTGGCGTGGTGCTGGAGGGACGCAGTCCGGGAAGCGGTCGTCATGACGTCTCGGAGGATGACTTCCACGCCAGCTTCAGCGAGGCGGGCTACAAGGCGGCGGTGGAGCGCATCAAGGAATACGTGAAGGCCGGCGATGTGATGCAGTGTGTGCCATCTCAACGGATGTCTATTCCCTATCAGGCGCCGCCACTGGATCTCTATCGTGCCCTGCGCAGCCTCAATCCATCGCCTTACATGTTCTTCCTCAACCTCGACGATCATCATGTGGTCGGGTCGTCGCCGGAGATCCTGACGCGACTCGAGGAAGGCGAGGTCACGGTACGGCCCATCGCCGGGACCCGGCCGCGTGGCGCCACCGAGGAGCAGGATCGGGCCTTGGAAGCCGACCTGCTCGATGATCCCAAGGAGATCGCCGAACACGTCATGCTGATCGATCTTGGTCGCAACGACGTGGGACGCATCAGCGAACCGGGGTCGGTGACGGTCACCGACAACATGGCCGTCGAGCGCTATTCGCATGTCATGCACATCGTCTCCCAGGTCACCGGCCGTCTCCGGCCGGACATGACGGCCATGGACGTCCTGCGGGCCACCTTCCCGGCGGGAACCCTGTCCGGGGCCTCCAAGGTGCGTGCCATGGAAATCATCGACGAGCTGGAGCCGGTCAAGCGCGGTATCTATTCCGGTGCGGTGGGGTATCTCTCCTGGCATGGCAACATGGATACCGCCATCGCCATTCGCACCGCCGTGATCAAGGACGGTGAACTGCACGTCCAGGCGGGTGGCGGCATCGTCGCCGACTCCGATCCCGATGATGAGTGGCAGGAAACCATCAACAAGCGCCGTGCATTGTTCCGCGCCGTGGCCATGGCCGAGCGCGGCCTGGACAATCTCTCGTGAACGCCCGGTCACGCGTCTTGACAGGGTCGGTCGCGCCGCACACTATAGCGAGCATGATGATTTCCACGACGACCTCCGCAAAGCAGTGGCGCCTCTACGATTGAAGGGGCGGCTTTCGCGTGTCTGACGTGTCCGAACAAAAATGCCGCCCGCGAGGCGGCATTTTTGTATCCGTCGGCTCGCGGTAGAGATGATTCGGGCATTGTGGGTAGGAAAGCGAGCAAGAATCCAGTGATCGAGCCGGTTGGCTCATGAGAATCAGGAGCTTATGCCCGACATGATCGTGATGATCGATAACTACGACAGCTTCACCTTCAACATCGTCCAGTATCTTGGCGAGCTGGGGGCGGAGGTGGTCACCCATCGTAACGATGCCATCAGCGTGGCGGAGATCGAGGCGCTGTCACCCAGTCATCTGGTGATCTCGCCCGGCCCCTGCACACCCAATGAGGCGGGAATCTCCATGGAAGCCGTCCGCCACTTTGCCGGCCGACTGCCGATCCTTGGCATCTGCCTGGGGCATCAGGCCATCGGCCAGGTGTATGGCGGCGAGGTGCGGCGCGCGCCCCAGGTCATGCATGGCAAGACGTCGCGCATCCGTCACGATGGCCGTGGCGTGTTTGCCGGGCTCGAGGATCCTCTGGAGGTCACCCGCTATCATTCCCTGGTGGTGGCGCGAGAGGGACTGCCGGAGTGCCTGGAGGTGACCGCCTGGACCGATGAGGATGATGTCACGCCGGGATTGATCATGGGGCTTCGTCACCGGGAGCTCGACATCGAAGGGGTGCAGTTCCATCCCGAATCCATCCTGACGCGCCAGGGCCACGAGCTTCTGGCCAACTTTCTCGAGCGTCGCTGAATGCTGCCACAGCCAAAGGAGAAGACGGCCATGCAGATGCGGGAAGCCCTCGGTGCCCTGATGCGCCACGAGAGCCTGAGCTTCGACCAGACCCATGCGTTGATGCGCGATATCATGACGGGAGAGGCCAGCGATGCCCAGATCGCCGCTTTCCTGATGGGCATGGCGATGAAGGGCGAGTCTGCCGAGGAGATCAGCGCTGCCGCCCAGGTGATGCGCGAGCTGATGAAGCCGGTGACGCTGAATGCCGAGAACGTGGTGGATATCGTCGGTACCGGAGGCGATGGTGCCAACCTGTTCAACGTTTCCACTGCCTCCAGCTTCGTGGCCGCCGCTGCTGGCGCCCATGTCGCCAAGCACGGCAACCGAGGCGTTTCCTCGTCCTCGGGCAGTGCCGACCTGTTCTCCGTGGCAGGCATTGGGCTGGATCTCTCTCCCGACCAGGTCGGACGGTGTATCGAAGAGGTGGGCGTCGGCTTCATGTTCGCGCCGAACCATCATCCGGCCATGCGCCATGCCGTCGGGCCGCGTCGCGAGATGGGGGTGCGCACCCTGTTCAATATTCTCGGGCCGCTGACCAACCCGGCCGGAGCGCCCAATCAACTGCTGGGCGTCTACGATCCCTCCCTGGTGCCGCTGATGGCGGACGTCATGCGGCGTTTGGGCAGCGAGCACGTGATGGTCGTGTGGGCCGAGGACGGGCTCGATGAAATATCCCTTGCCGCCCCGACGCAGGTGGCTGAACTCAAGGACGGCGAGATCAGGGAGTACACCATTGCCCCCGAGGACTTCGGTATCGAGCGTCAGTCGCTCGAGGCGCTGAAGGTTCAGACGGCCGAAGACAGCCTGCGCCTGGTCGAGCAGTCCCTGGTAGGCGATGGTCCGGCGGCGGACATCGTGGCGCTGAACGCCGGCGCGGCGCTTTATGCTGCCGGCGTGTCCGACACGCTCAAGGAGGGCGTGGCCATGGCGCAGGATGCCCAGGCGTCCAAGCTGCCTCTGGAGAAACTCAAGGAACTGGCCAACTTCACGCGCGTCTTCGCCCAGTAGGGTCATTGTCCCGGAGCATGTTATGACCACACCGACCATTCTGACTCGCATCCTGGCTCGCAAGGCTGAGGAAGTGACCGAGCGTCGCCGGGCCGTGCCCGAATCCGAACTGTTGGCCCGAGCGAAGGAGATGAGCGAGCCTCGCGGTTTCATCACCGCTCTGGAGGCTCGCATGCGAGATGGCGATCCGGCCGTGATTGCCGAAATCAAGAAAGCCTCGCCCTCGCGAGGCGTGATCCGTGAGGACTTCCGTCCCGCCGAGATTGCCAAGCGTTACGCCGCTGGAGGTGCGGCCTGTTTGTCGGTGCTCACCGACGCTGACTTCTTCCAGGGTCACGAGGACGATCTCATCGCGGCCCGCGAGGCCTGTTCGCTACCGGTGATTCGCAAGGATTTCATCACTCATGGCTATCAGGTCAGCGAGGCCCGCGCCATCGGTGCCGACTGCATCCTGCTGATCGTGGCCGCCCTGGACGATGCGCGTCTGGCCGATCTGCATCGCCAGGCCAGCGAGCTCGGCATGGACGTGCTCGTCGAGGTGCACGATGCCCATGAGCTGGAGCGGGCACTGGCCCTAGAGCTCTCCCTGGTGGGCATCAATAACCGCGACCTGCACACCTTCGAGACCCGTCTGGAGACGACCCTGGATCTGCTCGACCGCCTGCCGGCCGGCGTGACGGTGGTCACGGAATCGGGTATCCATACCCGCGACGATGTTCTGCGCATGCGGGAGCACGACGTCCACGGTTTCCTGGTGGGCGAGGCCTTCATGCGCGAGGAAGACCCGGGGGAGTCGCTGCGCCGGCTGTTCTTCTAGGCGCTTGGCTACCGGACGAGCCGACCCGCCTACGTGGTCAGCTCGTCCGGCTCAGGACATCAAGGGGGTGTCGAACGCCGGGGAATCGGCGAACACCAGGCTGACCAGTGTATCGCCGCGTTTGGGCGCCAGCCCGTTTTCCGCGGTGGCTAGGCGTAGCCGACCGGATTGGCTGATGCTGAGCAAGGGCAGCCAGCGCCCGTCATGTCGACGGCGCTGTCCCTCCAGACGAGTCTTTTCGTCGAAGCGCACGCGCTGCAGCTCGCCGCCTTCGGCGACCAGGCGCGAGAGCCGGGCATAGGTCACGTCGCGGCCGAACAGCAGTGGCAGGTGGCTCAGGGCCTGTCCATGGGGACGATTGGCGCTGCGGCCTTCATCCACGGCCAGCCGGAACACCCGGTCGCGTCCCAGCAAATGCTCGAAATGCAGCGCCGCCAGGTCGTTGAGTTCACGATAGGGCGAAAGGGGCAGCAGATAGCCGATGTTGCTGAGCTCCAGATGCTGGGCGGCGTGCTCCGATAGAGGATCGCCGTAGTAGGTGGTCAGCCCCAGTGCCTTGGCTTCCTGGATCGCGTCCCAGTTACTGTCCGTCAGCACCACGCTGACTCCCGCGGAACGCAATTGCTGGCCGATCTGTCGCGCCACCGGATTGGCACCGATGATCAGCACGCCGTCCGGCGAGGGGCGACGTACGCCCAGCCAGCCCGCCAGGGGGCGCGACAGCAGGCTCTGACCCACCACCGTGCTGATGATGACCAGGAAGGTCACCGGCACCAGCATCTCGGCCCCGGGCATGCCGATCTCCTCCAGGCGAATCGAGAACAGCGACGCCGTGGCGGCGGCCACGATGCCGCGTGGCGAGATGAAGGCGAGCAAGGCCTTTTCGCGGATATCCAGCTGACTGCCCAGGGTGCAGACCCAGACCATCAGCGGGCGTGCGACGCCCAGCAGCACGAACAGGAAGGCCCAGGCCGGCCAGCCCAGCAGGGCCAGCTGGTCCACGGTGAGTCGTGCGGCCAGCAGAATGAACAGGCCCGAGATCAGCAGCACCGAGAGGGTTTCCTTGAACTCGATGATGGGACGGGTCGGCACGCCGCGCATATTGGCCAGCCAGGCGCCCATGACCGTGACCGTCAGCAGCCCCGACTCGTGAAACAGCAGGTTGGAGATCGAGAACAGCGTCAGCATCATCATCAGGGTGCCGAAGCTGTGCAGCTGGCGAGGCAACCAGTGTCGGCGCAGTATCAGCCCCCAGAGGTAGCCGCCGCCAATTCCCAGACCGAAGCCGATCAGGGCCGTCTTGCCGAACAGCACCAGGGTGTGGGTGGCAGCGCCCGTCGCGCCTGAGCCCAGGGCGACGTATTCATAGACCAGCACGGCGCCGATGGCACCGACTGGATCGATCAGGATGCCTTCCCAGCGCAGTATCTGGGTCAGGTGCTGACGGGCCCCTAGGGTCTGGAGCATGGGCAGGATCACGGTCGGACCGGTGACCACCAGCAACGCGCCCAGTACGCTGGCCATCTCCCACGACAGCGACAGCAGCAGGTGAGCGGCGACGGTGCCGATCACGGCGGTGATCAAGGCACCCCAGGTGACCAGGCGTCGCACCGTGCGGCCATGGCCGCCCAGTTCGCGGAAATCCAGTGTCAGGCTACCCTCGAAGAGGATGACCGCCACGGCCAGCGAGACCAGCGGAAACAGCAGCTCGCCGAACATGGCGTCAGGGTCGAGCAGCCCTGTGACAGGGCCGGCGGCAATGCCGGCGACCAACAGCATCAGAATGGCTGGCAGCTTCAGCTGCCAGGCAAGCCATTGGCAGATCAGCGCCAGCAGGCCGATCATCGCCAGGTCGAAGCCGGCATGCTCCATGAGGGTGCGCTCCATCGGTTCGAGGTTCATCGAAGGGCGCGCAGCCTAGCGTCGGAAACTCGTACATGCAATCCATTGACGCGATGAAGTGCCTCAATGTCGATCAACGATGGAACCACCAGAGCACGAAGGAAAGCACCAGGCTGATCAACAGCATGGTGGTGATCGGGAAATACAGGGTCAGATTTTCACGCCGGATCACGATATCTCCCGGCAATTGCCCCAGTGGTAACTTGCCGAGCCAGGGCCAGAACACCCCGGCGACGACCAGCAGTAACCCGATGATGATCAGTGTCCGAGACATCGCTCTCCTTCACTCCCGGGTGGCCTGTTGCAATGCTGCCAGCAGCCCCTGGAGGGGATGCGGCAGGGTAGCATCCGACAGTCGCCTGGC
>NZ_BDEP01000001.1 GCF_001662305.1 Halomonas caseinilytica | reverse complement strand
GGTGGCCGGATTGACGGTGGTGAAGGTCTCGCCGCCGATGGCCGCGACGAAGGCATCGTCGATATAGGCACGGGTCTCGAGACCCTGCTCGACCAGCGTGACGGCCAGCGCCCGCCAGTCGGCATGGGTTTCGGGGGACTCGGTGGCGAGAATCGGCGTTTCGGATCGGATCATGTCGTTCATGTCGACCTCCTGTTCTCAGGACGCGCGGCTGGCGCGCTCGACAATGGCATCGCAGAGCACCTGAGCACCCGCGGCACAGTGTTCCGGTGTGGCGTATTCGGCCTCGTTGTGGCTGATGCCGTCGCGACAGGGCACGAAGATCATGGCGGTCGGCGCGACGCGGGATACATAAACGGCATCGTGGCCGGCACCGCTCATCATGCGGCGGTAAGGCAGTTCCCGTACGCGAGTCGCCCGCTCCACGGCGGCGACGCACTCGGGGGCGAACTCGACCACCGGCGAGGCCCAGATCCGCTCCTGGGACACCGTCACGCCGAAGCTCTCGCCGACCTCGACGAGCAACCGCTCGAAACGCTCCTGCAGGATGTCCAGCTCGCGCTCCACCACGTGACGCAGGTCGATGGTGAGCCGCACCTCGCCGGGCACCACATTGCGCGACGCCGAGACGATATCCAGACAGCCGCAGGTGACCTTGGTATCACCGCTTTCATCGGCCAGGGCATAGGCCTGCAGCCGGTCGATCAGGTGCGCCGCCGCGGCCAGGGCATCGCGTCGATAGCGCATGGGGGTGGGGCCGGCATGGGCCGATTGGCCCGAGAGCGTCACGTCGAACCAGCGCATGCCCTGAACACCGGTCACCACGCCGATGGTCTCGCCTTCTTCCTCGAGCACCGGCCCCTGCTCGATATGCAGCTCGAAGAAGCTGTCCAGACGGGGCTCGCCCACCGGCAACTCGCCGGCGTAGCCACAGGCCTCGAGAGCCTCGCCAAGCGTCACGCCGTCGCGGTCCTCGCGGGCCAGGGTCGACTCGACGCTGAACGCACCGGCATAGGTGCCGGAAGCGACCATGGCCGGCGCGAAGCGGCTGCCTTCCTCGTTGGTCCAGACCACCAGCGCCAGCGGCCGCTCGGTGACGATGCCTTGGTCCTCCAAGGTGCGGAACACCTCGAGCCCGGCCAGTACACCGAGAATGCCGTCGAAGCGACCGCCCTTGGGTTGGGTGTCCAGATGACTGCCCATGGCCACCGGGTCGAGATCGTCACGCCTGCCGGCGCGGCGGATGAAGATATTGCCGATGCGATCGACCCGCCAGGTGCAGCCGAGCGACTCGCACCAATCGAGCAGCAACCGCCGACCGGCGGCGTCTTCTTCGGTCAGAGCAAGGCGGCAGCTGCCGCCGTTCTCGGTGGGGCCTATCTCGGCCATGGCCATCAGGCTGTCCCACAGCCGCTGGCCATCGATGGAAATCGTCATGGTGAGCCTCTTCGGTCGTTGTTCGTCATGACAGCGACCTTACGAGGGCAACGCGACTCCCTGATATACCCCAATCAGGATATGTTGACGATAGCGCCCGCGACGAGAACGAATGCCTGGTCGACAGCGGGGGCACCTCAGCCAGCATGCCGCCTTCCCACGTTCGGGGTATATTGACGGCGTATCGTCCCGCCCTACCTTGTTCGGGGGTTGTACCCGCACCACCCCAGATACCACCTCCGGAGGACCCTGCACCATGACCATCATGCCGGCCGCCTCCCGGCAATACGATTGCCACAGTAGCACCGACTGGTTCACCCTGAGCGCACAGCATGACGCCTTCCGGCTGCGCTGGGATCAGCCAGCGGGACGCGGCTGGGAGACCTGCTATCGCCTGCCCCCCGGCCTCTGGCTTCGCACCCTCGACCTGGAGCAGGCCTCGGGCTGTCTTCCGGCCTGGATCCCTGGCGGCCACCTGACCCTGGCCGGCATGCTGGACGGCGACACCGCCTTGGAAACCCCGGAAGGGGAGGCCTTCGATCTGGGAAACGGTCAGTTGTTGTGTAGCCATCGTCGTCAGGGTACTGCCTTCCTGGACCGCTGCCCCGAGCCAGGGCGCTACCTGATGGTGCTGCTGATCCTCGATCCGGAACACCTGCGCCGGCCTCCCTTCGGGCTCACCGCCAGCGATGTCGCCCGCTTCGCCCCGGAGATCGACGGCAATCGACGCCTGCCCCTGGATACCGCGTTGCGCCGCTGCCTGAGGGACATGGCCTCGCCGCCCGTGGACCCACACCGCCTACTGCTCTACCTGCAAGCCAAGATCAGCGAATTCCTCTGCTTGCTACTGAGTTCCCCTGCACAGACATTCCCAGCCCCGAGACTAGAACCCAGGGATCGCGAAGCCCTGGAGGCAGCGCGGCGCCGACTGCTCGCCGACCTAGCCCCGCCACCGCACCTCGCCGAACTGAGCCGCGCCATCGGCATGAGCGAGAGCAAGCTCAAGCAGCGCTTTCGGGAATACCACGGCCAATCGCTCACCGACTGCCTGCGCCAGGCGCGCCTGCGCGAGGCCGAACGACTGCTGGACGACGAACGCCTGCCCATTGCCCGGATCGCCGAGACCCTGGGCTACGAGCACCCGGCCAACTTTACCACCGCCTTCAAGCGCGAGCTCGGCCTGACCCCACGGGACTATCGCAAGCATCGTCGCCAACGGCTTGCCCACTGAGCCCAGCGCTTGTGCTGGCGATCATCCTGCCATGGGCGAAGCTCCGTCTCGTCGCAATAGTTTTCCGGCTCGCCGCAAAACATCACCACCCCCGGCCCTGATAGCGTGATGGATATTCCCATCCATAATCACAATCAAGGGTCCCTTCATGACTCCCGACTCCCGTACTCCGGCTGTCCGTGCTCCCTTCCCTCGGCGCCTCGACCCCGACGGCTATCTCGCCACCTTTCTGGTCTCCCTGGCTGGCTTTGGCGGCCTGGTGGTACTGGCGGTACTGCCCCTGCTGGTCTCTCGCCTGGTGGTGGAGCTCGGCCATAGCGAGGCCCAGGCCGGAATGGTGGTCTCCGCCAACCTCTTCGGTAACGCCCTGGGCATGCTCGGCGTCGCCGGGCTGCTGCGCCGCACCGGCCTCAAGGCCCTAGCAGCGGGGGGCGCCGGCCTGATCCTGGCCGCCGAACTGACCTCCCTGACCGTCACGGCCCTGGCTCCGCTGGTGTTGGTCCGCCTGGCCTCCGGGCTCGGCGGCGGCCTACTGGCCGGCGCCGCCTATGCCTGGGCCGCCCGACGCCACCACCCCGAACGCGGCTACGCCATGCTGCTATTGCTGCAGTTCCTCGGCGCGGGCCTGCTGTTGTTGCTGCTCGAGGCGCCGGTGACCCACTTCGGCCTGCCCGCCCTTTACCTGACCTTCGCCGGCTGCGCCCTGCTGGCACTCTGCTGCATCCCCGCCATGGGCCGCACGGCCCCCGACGACACCGCGCCCTTGGGCAGCGCCCGCCGTGGCACCAGCACCATCTGGCGGGACTGGCGGCTATGGGGCCTGCTACTGGCCATCGCTCTTTTCGAGATCGCCAACGCCGGCGCCTGGGCCTTCCTCCAGGCCTTCGGCCAAGCGCTGGCACTGCCCGAAGCACAGATCCATGGCGTCACCGTGATCGCCGGAGGCATCGGTGGCATCGGCGCCCTGGCGGTGATGTGGCTCGGCGAGCGCCGGGGACGCACCCGCCCCCTTGCCGGGGGACTGTTGCTTTCACTGGCCGCCACTGCCGCCCTGCTGCTGGATCAGGGGCTCACTCTCTACGCCGCGGCAGTGATGGTGTTGAGCATCTGCTGGGCATTCACTCTGCCCTATCTACAGGGCGCTTTGTCCCAACTGGATCGCCACGGCGAGCTCACCGCCATCGGCTGCTTCGTGATGATGTGCAGTCTGTCCCTGGGCCCCTGGTTGGTCGGCCTGGGCATCGATGCCGGTGGCAGCTCCCTGGGCCTGCTGCTGATCCTTGGCTGCTTCGCCACCTGCCTGGCTACCGCCCTGCCGGTGACCCGACTCACCGATGCCGTGCCCACCCCCACCGAGGAGATCACCCCATGAATCTGGACCTTTGTTACCTGAGCGCCCGGGAGTGCCTGAATCGCTTCCGCCGCGGCAGCCTCTCACCCGTGGAGCTGCTGGATGCGCTGATCGAGCGCGCCGAGGCCCTGGAACCGCGCATCAACGCCTTCTCCTTCACCTATTTCGAGGAGGCCCGCGAGCAGGCGAAGCGGGCCGAGCGCGCCTGGCGCAACGGCACCGCCCGCCCCCTGGAAGGTATCCCGGTAGCGATCAAGGACGAGCCAATGATCGAGGGGCGCCCCACCACCAACGGTTCTCTACTGCTGGAAGGTTATGTGGCCGACTATACCGATCCCCTGCCACAACGACTCCAGGATGCCGGTGCCATCATCCATGCCCGCACCACCACCCCGGAATTCTCCATGTCGCTAGCCACCTGGTCGACATTGTGGGGCGTGACCCGCAACCCCTGGAATCCCAGCTGCACCCCCGGCGGCTCCTCCGGCGGCGCGGCGGCGGCCTTGGCCGCCGGCACCACCATCCTGGCCAGCGGCAGCGATATCGCCGGCTCGATCCGTATCCCCGCTGCCCTCACCGGCACCGTCGGCTTCAAGGCCCCCTGGGGTCGGGTTCCCGAGGTCTATCCCTGGAACCGTGAGTCTTTCGCCCAAAGCGGCGGCCTGGCACGGTCGGTCGGCGATATGATCCTGATGCAGAACGTCATCGCAGGTCCCCACCCCTACGACCTATGCTCGCTGCCCGCCTACACCCTGCCCGAGCGCCAGGCCTCCATCGCCGGCATGCGCATCGCCCTCTGCCCCGACCTGGGTATCTTCGCCGTGGACCCGGAAGTCCGCCAGGCTCTGGCGGGCGCCGCCGAAGCGCTGCGCGACCTGGGGGCCGACGTGGAGGTCGTCAACCTCGATTGGCCCGACGAGGCCGGTCGGGTGATCATGCAACACCTGATGTTCCAGGCCGGTAGCGTCTTCCATGAACAGTTGGGTGATGACATCCCCATGGACAAGCTCACCTCCTATGCCCGCGAGATCGTCGAGGGCCGGGCCGAGGTCAGCTTCGAGGACGAGAAGGCCGGCTGGCGAATCGCCGACACCATGCTCCGCGAGTTGCAGGACAAGGTCTTCCTGGCCGGCTTCGATGCCCTGGTCTGCCCCACCATGGCCACCACCCGAATCCCGGCCGACTACGATCAGACCCACGACGTCCTGACGGTGGACGGCCGCCAGGCCGACGGAGTGACCGGCCTGTGCCTGACCTATCCCTTCAATATCCTCAACCGCTTTCCGGTACTCTCTGTGCCGGTGGGTGCCGGCGCCAACCACGTGCCCATCGGCATGCAGATCGTCGCGCCGTCCTACGACGACGCCACCGCCTTCCGCATCGCAGGTGACCTAGAGCACGTGCTGCCGCCCCCCTTCGCCGCCGGTCGACGGCCGATCCTGTCGTAACCACAAGACGCCGACCATCAGCGCCTCTTCTCCGGTATCGGCCCCTGTGTGCCCATAGTCGCAGGGGCCGATCTCGTTGTCGCGGCAGCCACCGAGCCTCTGCCGCCATATACCCCAATGAGGATATGTTCGACGACCGTCGAGGCTGGCTAGGCTGGCCGACACTCGACAGGAGGTATTGCCATGACCACAAGCACAACGCGTACCGAACTCGACGCCCAGACACTGTGGCGCCAGGACCGGGACCACTTCATCCATCCCTTCACCGATTACAGCACCTTCCATGAACAGGGCTGCGACCTGATCACCGACAGCGACGGCATCTACGTCCAAGATGCCCACGGCAACCGTTTCATCGACGGCATCGCCGGCCTGTGGTGCGTCAACGTCGGCCACGGTCGCGCAGAGATCGGCCAGGCCATGGCCGATCAAGCCACGCGCATGGCCTACTTCTCGACCTTCAACAACCTCTCCAACGCACCGGCCGCAGAGCTGGCCGCCAAGCTCTCCGAGCTGGCGCCGGCCCACCTCAACCATGTCTTCTACAGCTGCGGTGGCTCGGCGGCCAACGACGCCACCATTCGCCTGGTGCAC
The DNA here is from genome assembly GCF_001662305.1 of Halomonas caseinilytica. Taxonomy (GTDB): domain Bacteria; phylum Pseudomonadota; class Gammaproteobacteria; order Pseudomonadales; family Halomonadaceae; genus Halomonas; species Halomonas caseinilytica. The sequence continues at coordinate 123,719 of NZ_BDEP01000001.1, read as the reverse complement.
TACTACTTCAACCGCCTGGGCAAGCCGAACAAGAAGCGCATCATCTCGCGCAACAACGCCTATCACGGCACCACTTACATGGCCGCGACCCTGACCGGCATCGCGAGCAACAACTGGGAATTCGATACCCTCGATCACCTGGTGACCCACCTCAGCGAGGCAAACTGCTATCGTCGCCCCGAGGGCATGAGCGAGGCCGAGTATTGTGACCACCTGGTGGCCGAGTTCGAGGCGACAGTCGAACGCATCGGCGCCGACAATATCGCCGCCTTCATTGCCGAGCCGATCATGGGGGCCGGTGGCGTGCTGGTGGCCCCCGAAGGCTATCATGCGCGCATGCAGGCGGTATGCCGCGCCAACGACATCCTCTTCATCGCCGATGAGGTAGTGACCGGTTTCGGTCGCCTGGGACACTTCTTCGCCTCGGAGAAAGTGTTCGACACCCAGCCGGACATCATCAACTGCGCCAAGGGGCTGTCCTCCGGCTACGCCCCGCTGGGCGCGACCCTGATCTCCGACGAGCTCTTCGAGGTGCTGGGCACGCCCCAGGGAAAGGGCGGCGTGTTGAGCACAGGCTTCACCTACTCGGGCCACCCGGTAAGCTGCGCAGCGGCGCTCAAGAACATCGAGATCATCGAGCGCGAGGGCATCTGCAAGAACGTTCGCGAGGTGGGCCCCTATCTGGAAGAGCGGCTCAAAACCCTGTCGCACCACGCCACCGTTGGCGACGTGCGCGGCAGCCACTTCATGATGTGCCTGGAAAACGTGGCCGACAAGGCGACCAAGGAGCTGCTACCGGTCGAGGCCCGCGTCGGTGACCGGGTCGCCTTCGAGGCCCAGCAGCGCGGCCTGATCATCCGCCCAGTCGGGCATCTCAACATCGTTTCTCCCCCGCTGATCTGGACGCGGGACACCATCGATCGCGTGGTCGACATCCTCGACGAGGCCTTCGGTGCGGCGACCAAGACGCTGCGCGAGGACGGCTTCCTGTAAGACCGACCGCCCGGTCGTCGCTCGGCCGGGCCCGTCAACCAACAACGACAAATAGAGAGCGACCCATGGAAACCTATGGCGCCTGGAGCCTGATCCCCACGCTGGTGGTGCTGGGAATGGCTATCCTGACACGACGTACCATCGAATCGCTGCTGACCGGTTGTCTGGTCGGCCTGTTGATGACCGACCCCACCCATGTGGTCTCCCGAGGCTCGGACATCCTGCTCGACGTGCTCGGCAACGATACCGTCACCTGGATCATCCTGGTCTGTGGCCTGTTCGGCAGCCTGATCGCCCTGCTGGTCAAGACCGGCGGTGTACTCAGCTTCGGCGACACCGTGACCCGACGCATCCATAGCCGCTCCCAGAGCCTTCTGACCACCTGGTTCCTGGGACTGATCATCTTCGTCGACGATTACCTGAATGCCCTGACCATCAGCGCCTCGATGAAGAAGATCACCGACCGCTTCGGCATCTCCCGGGAGAAGCTGGCCTATATCGTCGATTCCACGGCCGCACCGATCTGCATTCTGGTGCCCTTCTCCACCTGGGCAGTGTTCTTCGCCGGCCTGCTCGAGGAGAACAATGTGACCGGCAATGGCATGAGCCTGTACATCGAGGCCATTCCCTTCATGTTCTATGCCTGGGTGGCTGCTGCCATCGTACCGCTGGTGGCGATGGGCTGGGTGCCCAACCTCGGCCCGATGAAAGCCGCCGAGGCGCGCGCCGTCGCCGGCCAGCCGATGCCCGACGGGGTCGACGACAACGCCCTGGAAGTCGACGAGAGCAAGCCACGCCCTCATCTCCTCAACTTCCTAGTGCCCATCGCCACCCTGATCTTCTTCACCTGGTATTTCGACATCGACATCCTGCGCGGCGTGATCGTGGCGCTCGCGGTGACCCTGACGCTGATCCTGTCCCAGCGCCTGCTCAGCTTCCACGACACCTTCGACACTGCCCTGGAGGGCTTCAAGGCCATGATCATGCCGCTGGGTACCCTGGTGGCCGGCTTTGCCCTCAAGGAGGTCAATGACGTACTGGGGCTGACCGACTTCGTGATCGGCACCGTCCAGCCGCTGATGACGGCCGGCCTCCTGCCGGCGGTGGTCTTCATCACCATGGCCTTTCTGGCCTTCGCAACGGGATCCTTCTGGGGACTGTTCGCCGTGGCCATGCCTATCGTGCTGCCACTGGCAGAGAGCGTTCAGGCCGACATGCCCCTGGTGGTCGGCGCCCTGATCTCGGCCAGCGCCTTCGGCAGCCATGCCTGCTTCTACGGCGATTCGACGGTGCTTTCCGCCCAGGGCAGCGGCTGTTCACCGATGGCCCACGCCCTCACCCAGTTGCCCTATGTACTGATTGCCGCGGCCATCGCCACTGCGGTATTCCTGACCGTCGGTTACCTGTGAGAGCGCCCATGATCACACCAACCTCCTCTGCCACACCTGTCAGTCTCGGCTTTTCCATGCCGGCCGAATTCGCGCCCCACGACGCCTGCTGGATGCTGTGGCCACAGCGTCCCGACACCTGGCGCTATGGCGCCAAGCCGGCCCAGCAGGCCTTCGTCGAGGTCGCCACGGCCATCGCCGAGAGCGAGACGGTGTTCGTCGGCGTCAACGACGAGCAATACGAAAACGCCCGCAATCAATTGCCCGACAGCATCCGCGTGGTGGAGCTTTCCAGCAACGACGCGTGGATGCGCGACGTCGGCCCGACCTTTCTGACCCACCCGGATGGCCGGCTGGCTCTGGTGGACTGGGAATTCAACGCCTGGGGCGGGCTCGAGGGCGGGCTCTACTTCCCCTGGGACAAGGATCGCCGCATTCGCACCAAGATCGCCGAGATGCTCGGCGTCGAACGCTTCGTGGCGCCGGTGGTGCTGGAAGGAGGCGCCATCCACGTGGATGGCGAGGGCACGCTGATCACCACCGAGGAATGCCTGCTCAATGCCAACCGCAACCCGAATCTCTCACGGGACGACATGGAACGGGTCCTGCGTAATACCCTGGGCGTGGACACCATCATCTGGTTGCCACGCGGCTGCTACCTGGACGAAACCGATGGTCACGTCGACAACCTGTGCTGCTTCATCGCCCCCGGTGAGGTGGCCCTGAACTGGACCGACGACGACACCGATCCCCAGCACGCCATCTCCCGAGAGGCTCTGGCGATCCTGGAACAAGCCCGGGATGCCCGGGGGCGCCCCCTCAAGGTGCACAAGCTGCCCCAGCCCGGTCCGCTGACCATCGAAGAGGACGAGGCCAGCGGTATCGACCGGCTCAGCCACTCGCATCCGCGCCGGCCCGGCGATCGCATGGCCGGCTCCTACGTGAACTTCTACATCGGCAACTCGGTGGTCGTGATGCCGCTGCTCGATCCGGCAAGGGACGACGAGGCCAGAGCCATCATCGAGGGGTTGTTCCCGACGCGTCGGGTGATCGGTGTGCCGGCCCGCGAGATCCTGCTCGGCGGAGGCAACATCCACTGCATCACGCAGCAGCAGCCCCAACGGCATCGCCGTCAAGCATGACAAGGAAGGTGACGGCCACGCGTCTCACAGCACCAGGTGGAGGACCAACGCCGTCCCGCCCACCAGCAGGGCGGTGATCACGGCCAGCGTCACGACCCTGTCCAGCCAACGGTCGAAACACGACCAGTCGAACCGCCACCGCCGACTCGGCACATGTCGCCGAGTCGGTGCATGCCGCCGGGTCGCGCCAGTCCGCTTGCGAGTCCGCGACATCCCCGCCATTTTTCCTCCAGCACCCTGAGCGCCCGCGGCATTACCGCGCGACCGTCTCCATCCATGTGGTCAATCTCGCCGTCCTGGCGAAGAGAAACGCCAATATTCCGAGTATAAATAAACGCACGTTGCATGACATGCCTGGCATACGTCTTGTCGGCATCATCGTACAGGCAGAACACGCCCGATCGTGCCCTTCCCCATTGTTTCTGCCCGGCCTCGCCCTCACTTATAAATAAAGCATGCTAACTTTTGGAGCCTCCCTCATGCCCCGACTGGCCGACACGCCCCTCTCCGTACTGGACCTGGCCCCTATCCGGCAGGGCGGCAACGCCGCCGACAGCTTCGCCGAGAGCGTCGCGCTGGCTCGCCTGACCGAACGCCTCGGCTTCACGCGTTACTGGGTCGCCGAGCACCACAGCATCGATGGCATCGCCAGCGCCGCCACCGCCGTGCTGATCGGCCACCTGGCCGAGCGAACCTCGCATATCCGCGTGGGCAGCGGAGGCATCATGCTGCCCAATCACCCGCCCTTGGTGATCGCCGAGCAGTTCGGCACCCTGGAAACCCTCTACCCGGGCCGCATCGACCTCGGCCTCGGGCGCGCCCCGGGCTCCGACGGCGCCACCATGGCCGCCATGCGTCGCGACCCGCGCGCCGGCGTCGACGACTTTCCCCAGCGCCTCGAAGAACTGCGCGGCTTCCTCGACGACGAGCGAGCCGACCAGCGCGTACGCGCCATTCCCGGCCAGGGCACCAAGGTGCCACTCTGGCTTCTCGGCTCCAGCGACTACAGCGCGCGACTGGCTGCCCGCGAAGGCCTGCCCTTCGCCTTCGCCGCCCAGTTCGCTCCCGCCCAACTGCACCACGCCCTGCGACTGTATCGCGACAACTTCCAGCCTTCTTCAGTGCTGGATGCGCCTTACGCCATGGTCGGCCTGCCGGTGGTCACCGCCGACAGCGATGAACGGGCTGAGTTTCTCGCCTCGACGGCACGCCAGAAATTCCTCGGCATGATCCGCGGCCATCGCACCAAGGCCCTCCCTCCGGTAGAGCGACTCGATTGGACGCCCCTGGAACAGGCACAGGTCGAGCAGTTCTTCGGCGCCGCGGTCATCGGCGGCCCCCAGCGCGTGCGTGACGGGCTCGACGCCTTCCTCGACGCTACCGGTGCCGACGAGTTGATGATCCACACCGACGTCTACGCGCAAGAGGATCGCCTGCGCAGCTACGAAATTCTCGGCGAACTCTGGCAGACTGGCCGCACGGAACATTCATGACGCAACGCTTTCCAAGTGGAAGTCATTCACGGCACGGTCGCGATGCGGCCGGCCACCATGGAGATTCCCATGCCCAACCCCAATGACCCGCGCAGCAACGCCGCCTGGCGCGCCGCGCAACAGTGGCAGCAGCGTGCCCGCCAGGCCAAGCCCGGCGGCAATGTCAGCGGTATCAAGCTGCTGTTCACCTGGCTGTTCTTCGGCGTGATGATGATCATCGGCACCGTGATCGGCCTGGTATTCCTGCTGATCGGCTGGGCCATGCTGCCCTTCCTGCGGCACCGCATGAAGAAACGCATGGAGGAAATGCGCGCCGAACAGGCCCAGGACATCGGCGGCGAAACCTACCGCGAGCCCCGCTCGAACGACCGGGCGCGGGACCATCAGGTGCTCGAAGGCGACTACGAGACCCGCGACGACCGCTCGAATTCCTGAGGCGACTCGGCGGCAGCGTGTCGCTCAGCGTCCACCGGAGGGCGGATCACGCTCTTCCCTGAGGGCCTCGACCTCCTGGCGCAGCGCCTGGATCTCGCCATACAGGTCGCGGATCAACTCACGACTGGCGCGGTGCTGACGCGCGTTTTCGTCGTCCTGTTCCTCGACGAACAGCGAACCGACATAGGCGGCGAAGCTGCCGAACATGCCAACCCCGGCGACCATCAGCATGGCCGCCACGATACGTCCCAGAGTAGTGATCGGATAATAGTCCCCATAGCCCACGGTGGTGACCGTGACGAAGGCCCACCACAGCGCCTCCTCGGCGGTGTCGATGCTGCTCTCCGGGTTGGGGCCTTCCACCATCAGAATCGTCATGGACCCGAAGGCTATCAGCAGCAGGGTCGCCGTGGTGACCGAGACGAAGAAGCCTTTGGCGCGGTTGCGGAACAGCACTCGCCAGATCATGTGCAGCGACTTGATCGCCCTCAGCAGACGAATGACCTGCACAACGCGCACCAGGCGGCCGGCAAACAGCCAACCGGCGGGAATGCTCGCCACCAGATCGATCCAGCCCCAGCGCATGAAGCGCCACTTGTTGCGAGCGGCTCGGAAGCGGATGCAGAAGTCGGCAAAGAAGAACATGCAGACGAACAGATCGATATAGTGCAACAGGCGCGACATTTCGGGCGACAGAGTGAACAGCACGTCCACCGCCAACGCGCCGAGCACATAGATCGACAGTACCAGGATCAGCAACTGGAAGGGGGATAGACGATCATCCATGGACGGCTACCGGGTTGCGACAATGGGTCTTCGCACCTTACCCGGCCGAGCTAGTCTTGTCGCCCCGGAGGCGGCATCACGCACAGGACGAAGGCGCCGCCGTTTCACGAATGTCTCGCGCCTCCGGCAGGTGTTTCTGCAATAGCTCGATGCGCGATTCGTGTGCCGGGTGGGTCGACAAAAATTCCGGCGGCTGGTCGCCCCCGGCGGCGGCCATGTTGCGCCATAGCGCCACACTTTGAGCCGGGTCGTAGCCCGCCTCGGCCATGATCATCAGGCCCATCAGGTCGGCCTCTTCTTCATGAGTGCGACTGAAGGGCAAGGCAATGCCCAAGCGTGCCCCGATGCCCAGCGCTCGCTGCAGCGGCTCCTGGCCAAGTTCGCCCTCGCCAAGTAGCCCTACCAGTATCAGCACGCTCTTGATGCCCAATTGCTGGGTCATGCGCTCGTTGCCATGATCGGCCAGCACATGCCCGATTTCGTGCCCGATCACCGCCGCCAGCTGTGACGGCGTCTCGGCTACCCGCAACAAGCCGGCATGCACGCCAATGCGCCCGCCCGGCAAGGCGAAGGCATTGGGCGATGGCCGGTCGAACACCACCACCTCCCATTCATCGGGCATGTCCACTTGCGGATACCGACGCCGCGCGGCGGCCAGCAGCTCCCGGGACACACATTCCACCTGCTGATTGATAGCCGATGTGGTGGCAATGGGTCCTTGCTGGCGCATCTGCTCGAAGGTATCCGCCCCCATCTGCGACATCAACGCATCAGGCACCAGCGCCAACTGCTGACGACCGGTGGGCGTCTGATCGCAGCCCGCCAGCAGCAGGCCCAACAAGAGTCCCAGCCATCCTCGCATCACCATTCCTCGACTCACGGTAGGGCGCGGAGCGGCCCCGACATTCGATATGATCTCCCTGTACGGCCGACGATGTCACGCACCACTGCCATCGATCCAGCACACGCATGCTCGGCTGACAGCGGGAAAAGACCCTTTGGGCCCCGGTCTTCGCGAATGCCCCCGCTCCTTCATGAGGCCGCCTGAAAACGACGATAGTTGCAGCGGGCGATGGGCAGGATTGATCTCAGCGATACGCGCGGCATGACGCCACTGGCCCAGGATCGAGCCACGCTCTTTGCACACACGACGGATCACCGTTCGCCTCGATGCCGTCCGGCCAGCAGCTGCAGACTGCCTTACTCAGTACCTCGGCCTTCGCGAATGACATCGTTGAATGCTCGGTTCTGGCTATTCCAGCGACTCGTAGGGCAGGCCCACATAGTTCTCCGCGATGGTGGTCAGGCCCGCCTCGGAGCCGGTCACGTAATCGAGTTCGGCCTGCTGCATGCGGCTGCCGAAATCCTCCTCGTCGGAGAACTTGTGCAGCATCGAGGTCATCCACCAGGAGAAGCGCTCGGCCTTCCAGATACGCTTCAGGCAGGCTCGGGAGTAGTTCGGGATCAGGTCGGTGCGACCCTCGTGATAGACCTTGACCAGCAGCCGATAGAGGCTGTTGACATCGCTGGCCGCGAGATTGAGCCCCTTGGCCCCGGTCGGCGGCACGATATGTGCGGCATCACCCACCAGGAAGAGCCGGCCGTATTGCATGGGCTCGACCACGAAGCTGCGCAGCGGCGCTATGCTCTTCTCCAGGGAGGGACCGGTGACCAGTTTCGCCGCCACGTCCTCGGGGACACGACGCTTGAGCTCTTCCCAGAAACGTTCGTCCGACCAGTCCTCGACCTTCTCCTCCAGCGGCACCTGGAGGTAATAGCGACTGCGGGTCTCGGAGCGCATGCTGCACAGCGCGAAGCCACGCTCGTGACGGGCATAGATCAATTCGTCGGCGACCGGCGGTGTATCGGACAGCAGCCCCAGCCAACCAAAGGGATAGACGCGCTCGAATTCCTCGATACGATCCTTGGGAATCGACTGGCGCGACACGCCGTGATAGCCATCGCAGCCCGCCACATAATCGCAATCGAGGCGCTGCGTTTCGCCGTGCTTGTCGACGAAGGTGACATAGGGGCGTTCGGTGTCGAGATTGTGAGGCTGGACGTCATCGACTTCATAGAGCGTCGTGCCACCAGTGGCCTGGCGCGCCGCCATCAGGTCGCGGGTCACCTCGGTCTGGCCGTAGACCATCACCTGCTTGCCGCCGGTCAGGCCGGCCAGGTCGATACGCACCCGGCGGTTGTCGAAGGCCAGTTCGACACCGTCATGAGGCAGGCCCTCAGCATCCATGCGTTCGTCGACGCCTGCCTCGCGCAGCAGGTCGACCATGCCCTGTTCCAGCACTCCGGCGCGAATACGGCCGAGCACGTATTCCCCTGAGCGGCGCTCGAGGATGACGTTGTCGATGCCCTGGCGCTGCAGCAACTGTCCCAGCAGCAGGCCCGAGGGCCCGGCACCGATGATGGCGACCTGTGTCTTCATGGGAAGTCCTCCCCGGCAATCGTGGACAATTCAATGAATTGCATTTTTCAATGAAATGCTTGCCCGTATAAGGCAATATCCACATCACCATTTGGACATTTCCGGCATTTGCTACCTACATTGGTCGTAGGCTCACCGCCAGGACGCCCCATGCCCGATTCTCTCGTGCCCGTCTTCCAGCTCTATGGTGAAACACGCCAGTGGCCGACCCCCGACCTGCTGCACTGCGAATCGATCCCCGAGCGCAGCCGTCGTCATGACTGGCGCATTCGACCACATCGCCATGCCGACCTCTGCCACCTCCTGTATCTCGCCGAAGGCCGGGTGACCCTGGAACTGGAAGGTGGCGGCCGCTCTCTCGAGGCCCCACAGCTGATCGTGGTGCCGGCCATGAGCATTCATGGCTTCCACTTCTCGCCGGATACCCAGGGTCACATCATCACCCTGTCGCGGCCGCTGGTCGAAAGGCTGCAAGCCCGTCTGGACAGCCAATCCGGCGTACTGTCGAATCCCGATGCCCATGCGCTGGGCACGACGCGGCACCATGGGCGCATCGCTACCCTGGTCGAGCAGATCGACGACGAGTATCGCCATCCCGCCCTGGGGCGCTCGCACCTGCTGGAAGCCCTGGTGGAAGCGCTGACCATCGAGACGGCACGACTGGCCGAGACGGCCGCTCGGCAACCGTCCCGCGCGCGCCCTCGCCAGCGGGACAAGGCCAGGGAGCACCTGCAGGCCTATCAGACGCTGATCGAAGCTCAGTTCAGCCAGCAGCCCGGCATCGAGCATTTCGCCGAACAGTTGGGTGTGACCAGCGCTCACCTCAACACGCTCTGCCGGCGCCTGGCTGGACGCAGCGCCCTGCAATTGCTCCATGAGCGGCTATTGCTGGAAGCCAAGCGCCAGCTCACCTATACCAACCTGACCATCGGCGAAGTGGCCGAAGGCCTGGGATTCTCCGAGCCGGCCTATTTCACGCGCTTCTTCAAGCGACTCACGGGACTGCCGCCCAAGGACTTCCGCCGCCGCCAGGAAGCCGATGCAGCGGGTCGCAGGCAACAATAGGCCGGCTATTACCGTGTTTCTCTCATAGCACTGCCCATCGAGGTGCCACCCCACACGTTCGTCGAATTGCAGGCCGTTCCACGCTTGCTAGGATCTTGGTCGAAGAGCAAACAATAGTTCGCATAATGAACACAGCGCCCTCTTCGGCCCACCCTCATGCTCTGGACGCCGTCTCCAGAAGGAACAGCCCATGAAGAAATGCATCCTCCCGCTGGCACTGCTCGGCCTATCGGCGGTCGCTTCTCACGCCACCCTCGCGAATACCCAGGTCATGATGCTGGGAACCGGTACCCCCGTCCCCAATGGAGAACGAGCCGGCTCGGGCATTGCCGTCATCCACGACGACGAGGCGTATGTCTTCGATATCGGCCCGGGCGTCGTGGAGCGTGCGACCCAGGCGGCCGAGCGCTTCGACATCGAGCCGCTGAATCCCACCAACATCGATCACCTTTTCCTGACCCATCTGCACAGCGATCACATCCTGGATTTCCCCGAGCTGCTCGGCACCTACTGGTGGCGCCGCACCGATCAGCTTCAGGTCTTCGGTCCCGAAGGCACCCAGGCGATGAGCGAAGGCGCCTATTCCATGCTGGCCGACGACACCGAGACTCGCCTGAAAGACAAGAGCCCGGTGACCAACCCCGATGCGGCCTATGCCGACGTCACGGAAATCACCGCCCCCGGCACCGTGTTCGAGAAGGACGATATCAAGGTCGAGGCCTTCCCCGTTTCCCATGGCGACTGGGACAAGGCCTATGGTTACAAGGTCACGACACCCGACAAGACCATCGTCATTTCCGGCGACACTTCAATCAACGAGGAAGTCCGGCGCCAAGCCACGAACGCCGATATCCTGATTCACGAAGTCATCAGCCGCCGCGGTTGGGAAGAGCTGCCGGAGCAATGGCAGGCCTATCACCAGTATGCCCATACGCTGACCGACGAACTCGCCGAGCTTGCCGGTGCAGCCGAGCCGGACCTGCTGATTCTCTACCATGTCCTGCACTATGAGGCGCCGATCGAGTCGGTTCTCGACGAGGTTCAAAGCCAGTACGACGGCGAGGTGGTCCTCGCCAATGATCTCGACCTCTTCCAGTAAGGATCAGCACCCACACGAATGCCGGGCAACGCCATGAGCAGAAGCCCTGCCCGGTAGACACCAGAAGCCGCGTGGCCGACGCCGTCGAAGATACGGCATCGGCCCCCGCCTTCGGCATCAGATCGGATAGTGACGCAGGCCGAGCTGGACCGTCATCCAGCGCAGATCGGTGAATTCCTCGATCCCCGCCCTGCCGCCAAAGCGCCCATACCCGCTGGCCTTGACGCCGCCGAAAGGCATCTGCGGTTCGTCGTGCACCGTCGGGGCATTGATGTGGCAGATCCCCGAGCGAATGCGTCCGGCCACTCTCATGGCCCGAGCGGTATCGCGGCTGAACACCGCCGCCGAGAGGCCGTATTCACTGTCGTTGGCCACGCGCAGGGCCTCTTCCTCACCGTCGACACGAATCACGGCCACCACAGGCCCGAAGGACTCCTCGGCGTAGAGCCGCATCCCTGACGTCACCCCATCGACCACGGTAGCGGGCATGATCACCCCTTCCGCCTTGCCGCCGGCAGCGAGGCGAGCCCCCTGAGTCACGGCGTCGTCTAGCATGCCATTGAGCTTTTCGCCGATTCCGGCATCGATCAGGGTGCCGAGCTCATTGGCCGAGTCGCGAGGGTCACCCGCTTTGAGGGCCGAGGCCCGGGCAGCCAGCTTCTCGACGAAGGTGTCGGCCACCGAGTCATCCACGATGAGACGCTCGGTGGACATGCAGATCTGCCCCTGATTGAAGAAAGCACCGAAGATCGCCGCATCCACGGCGGCATCCAGATCGGCATCGTCGAGCACCAGCAAGGGCGCTTTGCCGCCGAGCTCCAGCAGTACCGGCTTGAGATGGGAAGCGGCCTTTTCGGCGATGATCTTCCCCACCCCGGTGGAGCCGGTGAAGTTGATCCGGGCCACGGCCGGATGGGCGATCAGGCTCTCCACCACCTCGGCGGCATTCGCCGGGTCATTGGTGATGAGGTTGACCTCGCCGTCGCCGAAGCCTGCCTGCTGCAGAATATCGACGATCAAGTGATGCGTGGCCGGGCACTGCTCTGAGGCCTTGAGGATGACACTGTTGCCACACGCCAGGGGCGTGGCGATGGCGCGAGTGCCCAGGATGATCGGCGCATTCCAGGGAGCGATGCCCACGACCACACCACAAGGAACCCGCACGCCCATGGCCAGGCTGTCGGGCACGTTCGAGGGAATCACATCGCCTTGAACCTGGGTCGTCAGCGCCGCCGCCTCACGCAACATGCCAACTGCGACCGAGACATTGAACCCGGCCCAGCCGGGCGTCGCCCCGGTTTCGTCCACCATGCGCTCGACGAATACCGACTGGCGATCTTCCATCAGCTCGGCTGCCTTGAGCAGCTTGAGACGCCGCTCCTCGGGGCCGCTCCGAGTACAGGTCTCGAAGGCGCGACCAGCAGCATCGGCAGCCTCGCGAGCATCCTCGACACTCGCCGCCGCAGCACGGGTCACCGTATGGCCGGCCAAGGGGTTGGCGCGTTCGATGGTGGCGTGGTTCGATGCGGGGCGCGACTGCCCCCCGATCAAGAGTTCGATTGCCTTCATGATCTTTCCTTTGCTTGTCACTAGGTGCTGTCCCCCAGGGAACGATTGATCACGCCTGGCAACGCTCACCAAGTGCCAATGCCTTTTCATAGACATCGCCGGCGTCATCGAGGCCACGCTCCTCGAGGCTTTGCAGATAGTTCCGGGAGCCCTGCTTCAAGGGTGCTGCCCAGTCAGGGTCAGACAATGGGTCTTCGACGACATGGATGGTATCCCCCTGCGCAACCGCTTCTTCGCGCCCCTTCCTATCGAGTTCATCGAAGACCCGACCTGCCACTCTGGACCACTTCATACCACTGTTTTTGTCGATCACGTCCTGCATATCCGACGAGAGGTCATCGTAAGAAGACTGGCTCATCGTGGCCACAATGGCACCAGCGTAATAAGGAAGTTCAAGATGGTAATTCACCAATTCATTGATACGAAATACCGTCATTGCTTCCCATGGAAAACTCAAGCCATCCATCACACACGCTGCAACGCAGTATAAATGTCTGGCGCAGGCATGCCCAATGGCTGGGCCCCCATACTTGATAGCATTTCTCCCGCCACCGAGCTGGGTCGACGAATACGCAGGCCCTCCAGGTCACCAGGCTTCTGAATCTCAGCGTCTTGACTGTGAAGGTAGGCGGGACCTGTAGTGAACAGAAACAGCACGCGAGTATCGGAATACTCCTCGGCGATGTCCCCCTCATTATACAGCGTCTGCAGAATACAGGATCCCTGCGATGCGCTGCTGACCACACCAGGTAGCTGTACGATCTCGGTCAGGGGAAAACGACCCGCCGTATAGCCTTGCAACGTAACGGCAATATCGGCGATCCCATTTGCTGCCGCCTCATAGGTCTTACCAGCCTGGCTCAAGGTCTGTGAGGGATAGATTTCTACATTGAGCTGACCGTTCGAGTCTTCTTCAACCTGCTTGGCCCAATCCTGGAATATCTTCTTGTTGACGACCGAACCAGCCGGCCACAGGTGAGCCATGCGTAAAGTGGATTCTGCGGAGGCCGAGCCGCACATTCCTAATGTTGACGCAACCAAGAGTAGAGATGATATCGCGAATTTCATGGGCATCCTCTTTTGTCATTTATTAGCCTTTCCCATTGTCAGCAGATTCTGCCTAACTAATGTCTAACTCAGGGTTCGATGGTTGTCGTTGGCACTTCAATCAACATGGGACATGACGCATCAAGTGCCTGGGACAATGCCTCCTCGAATTTCTGCCGAGTTTCGACATGGTTAGCCTCGACACCGTACCCTCGTGCCAGCGCGCAGAAATCCAGCCCGGGGACGTCAATTCCCGGCGCACTCTCGGCATCCAGCATCTTCGAGAACCAACGCAGCGCACCGTAGGTTTCGTTCTTGAGAATGATGAAAATCACCGGAACATTGTATCGGGCAGCACTCCAGAGTGCGCTGATCGCATAATTGGCCGACCCATCACCGATCACTGCAATGACTCGGCGATCAGGACTGGCAAGCTGTACGCCTACTGCCGCAGGCAAGCCAAACCCCAGCCCGCCTGCTGCAGGAAAGAAATAACTCCCGGGGTGTCGCATCTCCACACGTTGCCAGAAGGCCGTTACCGTCGACGTCGACTCCTTGACGTAAATCACGTCATCAGGAACCCGATCATTGAGGACATCGAAGACACTTTCAGGAGAGAGGCGACCGATCTCACCGGAATTGGCCGGCGACGGTATCGGTAACGGATCCGGCATGGTGCGGTCACTCTGGGCCAACTTCGGTAACAAGGCCTCCAGAACGGCGCGGATGTCACCCACCAGAGCATTGCCCATGGGGGCCCGGGCAGCCTCCTGCGCATCACTGGTGACATGTATCAGGTGAGCACCATCCGGTAGATAGCGACCCGGCGCATATTGGTGGTAGCGGAATACAGGGGCGCCGATCACCAGGATCAGGTCATGCCCGGCGAGCTGCTCCGAGATGCCCGAAATGGCTGCCGGTAATACTCCGCGAAAGCAAGCATGGCGATTGGGAAATGGGCAGCGCGAGGCAGATGGTGCTATCCAGACCTCCATGCATAGACGTTCTGCCAACTCAATGGCCAAAGCGTTGGCACGCTCGGCATCGACTTCAGGTCCCAGTACGAGTACCGGATTGTCGGCCTGGTCGAGATGCTCGGCTAGCGCATCTATCTGGGTATCCGATGGTGCGCCCGCATGATGGACGTCACGAGGAGGCAGCAACGACGCTTCTTCCCCGACCTCGCATTGCCAATCATCATGCGGAATCGACAGGTAAACCGGGCCACGGGCCGGCAGACTAGCCATATGAATTGCCTGGCTCAAGGCTCGCGGAACGTCCTCGGGGCAGGAAGGCTCATAGCTCCACTTGACCAGAGGGCGCGGAAGAGATGGTGCATCGACATTGGCAAGCATCGACTCCACGCCGATCATCGAGCGTGCCTGCTGGCCTGCAGTGATGACCAAGGGGGAATGGGAATACCAGGCATTGGTCAGTGCTCCCATCGCATTGCCCGTTCCAGCCGCGGCATGCAGGTTGACCAATACTGACTTGCCGCTCGCCAGAGCATAGCCATCCGCCATTCCCACCACGACACCTTCGTGGAGACCGAGAACATAGCGAAAATCCTCTGGAAAATCCTTGAGAAATGGCAGCTCGTTTGAACCGGGGTTTCCGAAGACGATATCGAGGCCTTGCTGGCGGAGAATACTGTAGCTGACGGAGTGTACGGACGGCATGTGCTTCTCTTAATTGACAACTTTCACTTCACATTAGCCACCCTGCTATAATCGATCAAATCAATATATTTTCTATACAAAATAAATGGTGTTTATCTCATGCCATCACTCGACCTCAACCTGGTCAGGGTATTCGTGACGCTCTTCGACGCCAGAAGCGTGACCCTGGCCGCAGAACAGCTTCATGTCACTCAACCATCGGTAAGCTATGCCCTTTCACGGCTGCGTGATCTTTTCGACGACCGACTCTTCATCCGGTCTCGAGAGGGAATGGAGCCAACTTTCACAGCCATGCAGATTTATCCCTCCCTGCGTGACTCACTGGCACAGATAGACAACGTTCTGGAAAGCAACCGTGAATTCGACCCGCAACACTCCAGACGACGCTTTCGCCTGGCATTGACCGATCTCGGCGAGATGGCGTTATTACCACGCATCCTGGCTCATATACACCCTATAGCCCCGGATATAGAACTCGAGGTCATTGCCCTGGAAATCGACAAGGTCGGGGAGTGGCTGGCCACGGGAAAAGTCAATGCCGTCATCTGTAGCCGTCCGATAACGACTCCGGGGATTGAGCGCAGGGTAATCCTCAATGAACGCTATGTCTGTCTTCTCAATCGAGACCATACCAGCATCGGTAATCACTTGAGCCTGGAGCAGTTCATTGCAGCCAGGCATGCCGTAGTTGCCGCTTCATCGGGACATGGCCTGGCCGAAGATGTCATCCACGAGTTGGGCATCCAGAGAAAGGTCAGCCTGGTCGTTCCCCACTTTTCGATCCTCCCCAGGATCCTGCAGGAAAGCGACCTGCTGGTGATCTTGCCCCAGCAGATTGCTGCGGCGTTCGAGCGGGAAGCGCCACTCAAGGTCCTCGAACTTCCGTTCGAGGTCCCCCCTTTCGACGTGGCACTCTACTGGCAGGAATATACGACCCGATCACCAGCCCAACGCTGGTTCTGCGAGAACATTATCGAGGCTATAGCCAGCTCAGGTTAGGGCTTCACGGTATATGGCGAAGCCCTGACCCGGTGGCAAGTTCGGAAGTTCCCCTCCGACGCTTGCCTCCTACAGCAGAAACAGCGAGGTCAGCACCGGGAAGGCGATCAACACGGCCAGGCGCACGAAGTCCGAGACGATGAACGGCGCCACACCGCGAAAGATCTCGCCCAGCCCCACGTGCGGCGCCATCGCCTTGATCACGAAGACGTTCATGCCCACCGGCGGAGTGATCAGGCCCAGCTCCACGGTCAGCACCGTAACGATGCCGAACCACACCGGATCGATGCCCAGCGACTGGATGATCGGGAAGACTACCGGCACCGTGATCACCAGCATGGCGATGGCATCCATGAACATGCCCAGCACGAAGTACATCAGCAGGATGCACAGCACGACCACGATCGGCGCCAGGTCCATCCCGTAGAGGAAATCGCTGATCGAGAACGAGATCCGCGACACCGAAATGAAGTAGCCCAGCGCATCGGCACCGACCAGCATGAAGAACACCACCGTCGACAGCGCCAGAGTCTCCTGGATCGCCTGCCACAGCTCACGCCCCCGCAGGCCCTTGGCCAGAGCGTAGAGCAGCGTGGCGAAGGCACCGACGCTGGCCCCTTCTGTCGGCGTGAAGATCCCGAAGTAGATGCCCAGAATCATCAGCAGAAAGACCGCGAAAAAGGGCACCAGCCCGCTCATCGAGGCCAGCTTCTCCCTCCAGGAAGTCGGCTCGCCGGCCACCGCCAACGAGGGCCTGAGGCGCATCACGACCGTCACGGTGAGCGAGTACATCACCAGCCCCATCAGCCCCGGCACCAGCCCGGCCATGAACATGTCGCCCACCGACTGCTCAGTCAACACGGCGTAGATCAGCAGTGCGATGGACGGCGGAATCATGATGCCCAGGGTACCCCCGGCGGCCAGCGCCCCGGTGGCCAGGCCACGGTTGTATCCATAGCGTTCCATCTCCGGCAGCGCCACTCGCGTCATGGTGCTGGCGGTGGCCAGCGAGGAACCGGAGATCGCCGAAAAGACCCCGCACGAGCCCACCGCCGCGATCGCCAGCCCGCCTTTCCAGCCACCGCAGATCACCCGGGTGGCCTGGAACAACTTCCCGGCCATGCCGGAATGCGCCGCCAGCACGCCCATCAGGATGAACATCGGCACGGCACTGAAGCTGTAGTTGGAGAGCACCTCCACCGGTATCGTCTTGAGCTGGGAGATGGCCGCGTCCCAACTGATCACCTGGGCGAATCCCACCACTCCGACGATCAGCATGGTCAGCGCCACCGGCACGCGCAGCACCATCAGGATCAGCAGTGCCCCGAGGCCCAGGGCGCCGATCGTTTCACTCGCCATGGGACACCTCCGACTCGCGTCCCCAGAACGCACCGAGCAGGGCATGCATCAGGCTGCGGATCCCCAACAACAGACTGAGGACCGCGGCCACGTAATAGATGGGGCTCATCGGCAAGCGCAGATCCTGGGTCACCTCACCGTGACGCGCCGCCGCTGCGGCCGACTCGAGCAGGCCGAGGAAGAGGATCAAGCCGAGAGCCGCGAAGCCCAGCAGATAGACACCATGCAAGCGATGCTTGAGGGCCGGCGACAGACCGTGGGAAAACGCCTCCACCACCACCTGGCTTTTCTCGACATTGGCCGCCATGGCTGCCAGCAGCGAGCACAGCATCAGATAGCTGACCAGCTCCACGCTGCCGGTCACTCGCAGGGCAATCGCCCCCTCGGTGAGACGATACAGATAGCGAGTGCCGACATCGGCAATGGTCACTGCCAGCAGCGCCACCAGGGCGATACCGGCAACGACACGACAGACGAGGGCCAGCCAGTGGCTGACCCTTTCCAGTTGACTCGGCATGACGACTTACTCCTGAGCGCTGGCGCAGGACTCGCTGGCGTCCAGTGCCGCTTCGTAGACCTCGCGGCCCGGCAGGCCTCGCGCCTCCAGCTCGGCCAGATAGCTGTCGATGCCCGCCTGGAGCGGCTTCTGCCAATCCGGGTCCTCCAGCGGATTTTCGACCTCACGGATGGTATGGCCGGCTTCGATGGCTTCCTGCTTGCCCTCGCGGTCGAGCCGGTCGAAGACGGCGCCGGCGTTCTCGGCCCATTGCATGCCGGAATGGTCGTCGATCACCGCCTGCTGTTCGGGGCTCAGGCTGTCGTAGGTGCGCTGGCTCATGGTGGCCACGAAGATCAGGGTGTAGAAGGGCACCTCGGTGTGGTAGTTGACCAACTCGTTGATGCGGAACCCCTTCAGTCCTTCCCAGGGGAAGCTCAGGCCATCGACCACGCCGCGCTGCATGGCGGTGTAAATGTCCGGCGCCGGCATGCCGACCGGCGTGGCCCCCATGTTCTCGAGCATGTCTCCGGCTACCGAGGTCGGACGCCGAATGCGTAGTCCCTCGAGATCGGACGGCGTCTGGATATCGGTATCGACGGTATGAATGCCGCCGGGGCCGGTTGTGAACATGAACAACGGCTTGGTATCGGCATACTCCTCATCGAGATGCCCTTCGTCATAGAGCGTCTGCAATACACAGGCCCCCTGGGTGGCCGTAGTCGCCACGCCGGGCAGTTCAACGATCTGCGAAAGCGGGAAACGACCGGCCGTATACCCCTGAGCCGTGGCACCGATGTCGGCGACACCGTTTCCCACCGCCTCGTAGATGGCATCAGCCTTGGCCAGGGTGCCAGAAGGATACATCTCGACCTTCAGCTCACCGCCGGATGCCTCCTCGACGCTCTCGGCCCAGGCTTCGAAGATATCCTGGTTGATACCCGAGGCACCGGGCCAGAAGTGGGCCATGCGAAGCGTGGTAGCAGCTTGCGTGGACGTGGCGGCCAGCCCGGCAAGCGCAGCCGCCAGTACACAGGCAGAAACCTTGGTCTTCATGGGATCCTCCGACGATCGGTGTCGTTATCGTTATCCGCTTCAAAGTTCGCATAGAGAACATGAGTTCGCACTATGCAGCAAAGATAAACCACCCCGGTGCGCCGTGAAAAACGACTTTGGTCTTACGCCCTGCCCGAAACCTGCCAGCGCTTGCCCATACGGCGCTCAAACTCGGCTGAAAATGCTCATTTACCCGCTAGGGGCGTGCCGGCCTACATCCAGCAACTCGGCATAGCGCAGTCCGATCAAGGCGTGCTCACGCATTAACATCTCGGCTCTGGCGCCCTCACCATGGCGTAGTGCCTGAACCACCAGCTCGTGCTGCACCTGGGCCAGTTGCAGCTTGCGGTATTCGCGATCGAGCGCTTCGCTGTCGATGATGATCGAATCCGCCGCCGCGAACGGTAGATGGTTGTTGCGGGCGATGGCATCTCCGATCACCGAACTGCCGGCCGAGCCAACGATGTTCTCGTGGAAATGTCGGTTGAGCTCGCTCCACACCTCGACATCCTGCTCCTCGAGGTATCCCTTGGCGAGCAGATCCCGCCCCTTCTGGATCCAGAACTCCAGTTCGGCCGTCAACGCTGGCGACATTCCCTGTTCCGCCAGGCGACGCGCCGCCAGCCCTTCCAAGGCACCGCGCACTTCCACGGCGCAGAGCACATCGGCCTCGGTGAACTCACGCACCCTGAAGCCACGCTTGCCGGCCCGTTGCAGCAATCCCTCCTGCTCCAAGGTGCGGAAAGCCAGGCGTACCGGCGTGCGCGAGACGCCCAGCTGCTCGGCCACCGCCACTTCCCCGAGCCGCTCTCCTTGCCGGAAAGCACCTTCGCCGATCAGCTTGCGTAATCGGCTCACCACACTTGTGTCGCTGTCACTCACTTGAATTTCCTATCGTCGCTGAGAGATGACCCCTCGAATACAACTGGATCCAACTAAAGCATAAGTTGACCAAATGATCGCTGAAGATATCTACTTTGGATCCAAAACAACACTTCCTGACCGTAGACAAGCGTGGATCCATGTCGCGCCCGAAAACATCTGATCGCGGACTGCCAAGTGCGGCAATGCATCCGTGCGGCCCGGAACCACCCGAGGAGAAAACCGTGACACATCAAGCCCCCTATCCCAAGAATACCTGGTATGTCGCCTGCACCCCGGATGAGCTCGAAGACAAGCCGCTGGGACGTACCATCTGCAACGAACCGATCGTCTTCTTTCGCGGCGACGAAGGACGCGTGGCGGCCGTGGAGGATTTCTGCCCCCATCGTGGTGCACCGCTATCGCTGGGGTTCGTGCGCGACGGCAAGCTGGTCTGCGGCTATCACGGCCTGGAGATGGGCTGCAACGGCAAGTGTTCCAGCATGCCCGGCCAGCGGGTGCGCGGCTTCCCGAGCATTCGTGCCTACCCGGTGGAAGAGCGTCATGGCTTCGTATGGATCTGGCCCGGCGACCCGGACAAGGCCGATCCCGCCCTGATTCCCGAGCTGCACTGGGCCAACGATCCGGCCTGGGCCTATGGCGGCGGGCTCTACCACATCCACTGCGATTATCGCCTGATGATCGACAACCTCATGGACCTGACCCATGAGACTTATGTACATGCCTCCAGCATCGGCCAACCGGAAATCGAGGAAGCCGCCCCCGAAACCAAGGTCGAGGGCGACGAGGTGACGACCGGACGCCACATGCACGACATCCCGGCTCCGCCCTTCTGGCAAACGGCCTTGCGTGGCAATGGCCTGGCTGACGATGTGCCCGTGGATCGCTGGCAGATCTGCCGCTTCACACCACCGAGTCACGTGCTGATCGAGGTGGGAGTCGCCCATGCCGGCCACGGGGGGTATGACGCTCCCGCCGACCTCAAGGCATCGAGCATCGTGGTGGACTTCATCACCCCCGAGACGGACACCTCGATCTGGTACTTCTGGGGCATGGCGCGCAACTTCAAGCCGGAAGACCAGGAGCTCACCGACCAGATTCGCGAGGGTCAGGGCCAGATCTTCTCCGAGGACCTGGAGATGCTCGAGTCGCAACAGCGCAACCTGCTGCGCTATCCGGACCGCCAATTGCTCAAGCTCAACATCGACGGCGGCGGCGTCCAGGCACGGCGCGTCATCGACCGCATCCTCGCCGAGGAGCGCGAGTCACGCGATACGGAGGCCACGACATGAGCAACTCATCCCTCTCCCTGATCGTCGAGGTCAAGGCGCGGCACGAGGAAGCCCAGGACATCGTCACCTTCGAGCTGGCCGACCCCCATGGTCGGCCGCTACCGGCGTTCAGCGCCGGTGCCCATATCGATGTGCAGGTCCCATCAAAGGGCCAGGACACTATCATTCGCCAGTATTCGCTGTGCAACCATCCCGAGGAACGCGACCGTTATCTGATCGGCGTGCTCCGGGATCCAGCCTCGCGCAGTGGCTCCGTCGCCATGCACGACGAGATCCGTGTGGGCGACCTGATCCAGATCAGCGCCCCCAAGAATCACTTCCCGCTCG
Source organism: Halomonas caseinilytica (assembly GCF_001662305.1). Classification (GTDB taxonomy): domain Bacteria; phylum Pseudomonadota; class Gammaproteobacteria; order Pseudomonadales; family Halomonadaceae; genus Halomonas; species Halomonas caseinilytica. The sequence continues at coordinate 102,172 of NZ_BDEP01000001.1, read as the reverse complement.
AGCCCGCCGAACGCACCCTGCTGCTGGCCGGCGGCATCGGCATCACGCCGCTGCTGTGCATGGCGGAACGCCTGGCTCACACCGACACCACCTTCGAGCTGCACTACTGCACCCGCTCGCCGGAGCGCACGGCCTTTCGTGACCGCATCGCCGCCTCCGGCTTCGCCGAGAAGGTGCACTTCCACTTCGATGACGGCCCGGCGGAGCAGAAGCTGGACCTGGAGTCACTGCTGGCCACGCCGGCCCCCGATACCCGCGTCTATGTCTGCGGCCCCACCGGTTTCATCGATGCCGTGATGTCGACCTGCCAAGCCGCGGGCTGGCCCTCCGACCGGCTGCACACGGAGTACTTTGCCGGCGCCGTGGCCAATACCGAGGATGACGACAGCTTCGAGGTCAAGATCGCCAGCAGCGGAGCGACCTTGACCGTGCCGGCCGACAAGACCGTCCACCAGGTGCTGACTGAGAACGGCATCGACGTCATGGTCTCCTGCGAACAGGGGGTCTGCGGCACCTGCCTGACTCGGGTACTGGAAGGCGAGCCCGACCACCGGGATTTCTTCCTGGAGGATCACGAACACGCCGCCAACGACCAATTCACTCCCTGCTGCTCGCGAGCCAAGAGCAAGGTCCTGGTGCTGGATCTCTGATTCAGCTGCCCGCTCCCAAGCACAACGACACCAACATAATCACAACGACACAACGAGGATGCCATGCGTCTCAACCCGATCGTGACCGGCCTGGCGGTGGCCAGCGCCCTGACCACCCAGGCTGCCCTGGCCGAGACCACCACCCTGCGCGTCGCCCATGTCTGGCCCGGCGGCTCGATGATCGACAAGGAACTCTTCCAGGCCTGGGCGACCAGCGTCGAGGAAGCCTCCCAGGGCCGCCTGGAGGTGGAGGTCTATCCCGGCCAGACCCTGACCAAATCCGACAAGACCTATGAGAGCATCGCCAACGGCATCGCCGATATCGGCGCCTCCGCTCAGGGCTATACCGCCGGACGCTTCCCCCTGACGCAGGTCATCGAGTTGCCCGGCGTCTCGGCCAGCAGCCGCCAGGGGTCCTGCATCCTGCAATCCCTCTACGATGCCGGCCACCTCAACGCCGAGTATGCCGATACCCATTCCTTGTTCATGTTCACCACCGGCCCCGGTTACCTGCACACCAAGACACAGCCTATCGAGACGCCCGAAGACCTGGATGGATTGCGCCTGCGCCGCCCCACTCCACTGGTCGGCGACATGTTCGAACGCCTCGGTGCCCAGGCCGTCGGTATGCCGGCGCCGGATGTCTTCACCGCCATGCAGCGCGGCGTGGTCGACGGCTTGAGCTTCAACTGGGAAGGCATGAAGACCTTCCGGCTCAACGAGCTGGCCAACCACCATACCGAAGTCCCGCTCTACGACCTGTCGCTGTTCGCCACCATGAGCCAGCGAACCTACGACGCCCTGCCTGACGACCTGCAGCAGGTCATCGACGATCACAGCGGGCTTGAGTGGTCACTGCGCGCCGCCGAGGTCTACGACGAGCTGATCCGCCAGGGGCGCCAGGAAGCCGAGGCGGCCGGCGACGACTTCGTGGTCATCGACAACGCCCTCGAACATCCCGACTGGGGGCCCGTACTGCAGGAAACCACCGACCGCTATCTGGAAGAGATCGGCGACGAGGCCAGCACGGTCTACGACGAAGCCATGAGCCTGCAGGACAAGTGCTCCGCCTGACACATCCCCACTTCCCTCCTCTAAACGGCGACCCCTGGGTCGCCGTTTTTCTTTGCCCATCCGATACCCGCCCCGACCAAAGACGTAGTACGCCAAGATGACCTGACGGCATATCTGTTGTAATCTACATATTGTTTATTGTAACAACAGTATATCAATCAACATAAGTGATGCCCCGACGCCAGGCCATCAGGAGCCGACATGACCACCGACAGAACGACACCAACCAGCGTCGAATGCTCCTCCGTCGCGGCACTCGGACTGACAACTCTTATACCGGCATGCCAGCCACGTCTTTCATCATTCACTATTCATTATTCATTGAGTCCTTAACTTCCCATCGCCGAGGCCCATCATGACCGAGTCCCTCGTCAAGACATCCCTGGACGACAGCATCTACACCATCACGCTGGCACGGCCCGAGAAGCGCAATGCCGTCAGCGACCGCCTGCTGGGCGCCCTGGAGCAAGCCTTGATCGCCACCCCGGAAGGCACCCGGGTGATCATCCTCGCCGCCGAGGGCAAGCACTTCTGCGCCGGCCTCGACCTCACGGAGCATCAGAATCGAGACCCCTTCGGCGTGATGCAGCACTCCCAGGGCTGGCACCGCATCTTCGACCGCCTGCAGAACGGCGGCATCCCGGTGGTCTCCGCCATGCAGGGCGCGGTGATCGGTGGCGGCCTGGAGCTGGCCACGGCCACCCATGTGCGTGTCGCCGAACCCAACACCATTTACCAGTTGCCCGAGGGGCGCCACGGCATCTTCGTCGGCGGTGGCGCCTCGGTGCGAGTGGCCAACCTCATCGGTCCCGGTCGCATGTGCGAAATGATGCTTACCGGCCGGATCATGGAAGCCGACGAGGGTCAGCGCCTGGGGCTTTCCCATTATGTGGTCGGCGAAGGCGAGAGCCTCGACAAGGCCCGCCAGCTTGCCGAGCGCATTGCCGAGAATGCGCCCATGGCCAACTGGGCCATGGTCTCGGCCATCTCGCGCATCGACAACATGTCCAGCGACGACGGCCTGTTCGTGGAGTCGCTGACCGCCGCCCTGACCCAGACCAGCCCGGAGGTTGCCGAACGGATCGGGGAATTTCTCGAGCGCAAGGGTAAGGGCCCGCGCATCTAACTTTCGGAGGGAGTGATTCATGAAATTCCAGGACAACACCTTTATCGTCACCGGCGGCGCCTCTGGCCTTGGCGAGGCCACGGTGCGCGAACTGCACGAGGCCGGCGCCCGGGTGGTGATCGCCGACCTCAATGCCGCACGTGGCGAGGCACTGGCCACCGAACTCAATGCGCAAGGCGCGGGAGAACGTGCCGCCTTCCAGCGCACCGACGTCACCGACGAGGCCGATGCCCAGGCCGTGGTGGATCTTGCCGTGTCACGCTTCGGCGGCCTGCAGGGACTGATCAACTGCGCCGGCGTCGGCGATCCCGCCAAGGTCGTGAACCGTGACGGGGATCCCCTGCACCTGGAAGCTTTCTCGCGTGTCGTCAACATCAACCTGCTGGGCAGTTTCAACATGCTGCGCCTGGCCGCTGCGGCCATGGCCAAGGGCGAACCCCAGGCCGATGGCGAACGCGGCGTGATCATCAACACCGCCTCGGTGGCCGCCTTCGACGGCCAGATCGGCCAACCCGCCTATGCGGCTTCCAAGGGCGGCATCGTCTCCATGACGCTCCCCATTGCCCGCGAAATGGCCCGTCATGGCATCCGCGTGATGACCATCGCCCCCGGGCTGTTCAAGACACCGTTGATGGAGGGCCTGCCGGAAGAGGCTCAACAATCCCTGGCGGCTTCCATTCCCTTCCCCCATCGTCTTGGCCAGCCCGATGAGTTCGCCCGCCTGGCCTGCCAGATCGTCGACAACGTGATGATGAACGGCGAGACGATCCGACTCGACGGCGCCCTGCGCATGGCACCTCGGTAAGGCCTCCTCGCACTCCCACTCGCTGGTGGGCGCCGGATCAGCCCACCAGCGAGACGTTATCCTCCGACCAGGGTCCGGCCAGCATCAGCTTGAGGGCGCCACTATGATCGATTACCAGGCTCCACTGCGTGACATGCAGTTCATTCTCGGCGAGCTCGCCGGCCTCGACGCCGTGGCCGCGCTGCCGGACTGCGAGGAGGCGTCCTCCGACCTGGTGAATGCCATCCTCGAGGAAGCCGGCAAGTTCGCCAGCGGTGTGCTGGCCCCGCTGAACTGCCGGGGCGATCAGGAAGGCTGCCGCCTTGAGGGCGAGCGCGTCGTCCTACCCCAGGGCTGGCAAGCCGCCTACGACCAGTTCCGCGAAGCGGGCTGGCTGGGCCTGTCGTTGCCAGAGGCATTCGGCGGACAGGGCCTGCCCAAGCTGGCTTCCACCCCCGTGTGGGAAATGTGGTTCTCCAGCAACATGGCCTTCACCATGCTGCCGCAGCTCAATGTCGCCCAGGCCGAGGCACTGCTGATTGCCGCCAGCGAAGCGCAGAAGGCCACCTGGCTCGAGAAGATCGTCAGCGGCGAGTGGGCCGCCACCATGAACCTCACCGAGCCCCAGGCCGGCTCCGATCTGGCCGCCACCCGCATGCGCGCCGAGCCCGACGAGAACGGCAACTACCGCCTCCACGGCCAGAAGATCTATATCTCCTACGGCGAACACGAACTCACGCCCAACATCCTGCACCTGGTGCTGGCCCGGCTGCCGGACGCTCCCGAAGGGGTCAAGGGACTATCGCTGTTTCTGGTGCCCAAGTATCTGCTCGACGAACGGGGCGAACCGGGGGAGAAGAACGACGTGCGCTGCATCTCCATCGAGCACAAGATGGGCATCCACGGCAGCCCCACCTGCACGCTCAGCTACGGCGACCACGACGGCGCCATCGGCCAGTTGATCGGCGAGCCCCACACTGGCCTCAAGACCATGTTCATCATGATGAACGAGGCCCGCTTCGGTACCGGCGTGCAGGGCCTCGCCCTGGGGGAGCGCGCTTACCAGGCGGCGCTGGACCATGCCCGGGAGCGCATCCAGGGGCGCAACGTCGTCAGAGGCGAGACGGGACTACCGATCCTTCATCATCCTGACGTCAAGCGCATGCTGGTGGGGATGCGCGCGCGACTGCTGGCCATGCGCACCTTCCTCTATACCGCCGCCGGCTGGTTCGACCTGGCCCGCCACCACCCGGACGCCGAAGTGGCCGACAAGCATCGCCGCCACGTCGACCTGCTGATGCCAGTGGCCAAGGGCTGGTGCTCCGAGCTCGGCAACGCGCTGTGCGACGAAGCGATCCAGGTGTTCGGCGGCATGGGCTTCGTCGAGGAGACCGGTGTCGCCCAGTTATTCCGTGACGCCCGCATCATCACCATCTACGAGGGCACCACCGGCATCCAGGCCAACGACCTGCTGGGTCGCAAGATACTCCATGACAACGGCGCCACGTTGCGCGAACTGCTCGACGACATCCGCACCTGCGCTCGCTCGGTCGGCGAGGACGCGCGCCTCGGCGATCTGGCCGAAAGCTTGAACGAACTGGTCGACGGTCTGGCGGCGACGACCGACTGGCTGCTCGCCCAGGGAGAGGAGCAAACCGCCGAACTCTACGGCGGCGCAGTGCCATTGCTGCATCAACTGGGCATCGTGTGCGGCGGCTGGCAGCTGGCCCGCGCCGCCGAGGCAGCACAGCGCCGACACGACGCCGGCGAAGGTGACGCCGCCCACCTGGTCGGCATCATCGAACTCGCCCGCTTCTACATGGCCAGCGTGGCCCCCGAAGCCGACTCCCACGCCCGGGCGGTGCGCCACGGCGGCCAGGTACTGGCCCGCATTCCAGAGGCAGGCTTCTGAGGCGGCATGATCTATCCGGGAGAGGCATGTCATGAGCCCTTTCGTCACAGCCCGAGAACATAAAAAAGAACATAAAAAAAGGCGAACCATCAACGCATCTTGATGGTTCGCCCCAAGAATCGAAACAAGCAACCTGAATAGGGTTCAACTGCTTATCTGACGGGCTCGCGCTAGAACCTGTACTTCGCCATCACCTCGACTTGTTGCCCACCCGGACGAAGCGGCATGGTGAATGCACTGCGATCGCGCCATTCAACACCAAAATCCAGGTTGGGCAAGTACGTATAGATCAGATTGACATTGATCTTCTCCAGGGTATCGTCGGGAACGCTCGGTGCTACCTCATCCGCCTTGACCTGTGCATAGCGGATGTTGCCTCGCAGCTTGTCGCTGAACCTGTGACTTACCCCTGTAGAAAATCCAGTCGTGCTCACCAGGTCACCCGAGGCATCGACCTCACCTCGAGCGGCGATGCTGCTTGGATTGGTCGCACCGTTATAGCCCCATCCGGAATAAACGTTATTGCCCGTTCCCGTATAGCCGCTCAAGGCGAGAGAGGTATCGCCGAAATTCAACTTCCCCGCCAGAGAGACCGCAGCGCCGAACTCCGAGTCATCTATATCCGTCTGCACTTCCCGCCCGGTCACCGCGGCGTTGAACGCGTGCCCGGCTTCGGTACGGTAGGTGTATGATGCCACCATGTCCGGCAGGTCGGCATCGTCATAGACCGGATCCTGAAGGCTGAAACGCCAGCCACCCGGCGTGTAATGCACGACGAGATCGGGGCGAACCACGGCACCACTGCCGGAAACGGTGCCGATACCCGTTCCATAGAAATCGAGAATCTCGACATCGAATGGCGCATTGGCATAGAACTGCCCGGTCCAGGTCTGGCCGAATGTCAGGTCGTCCACCTTGATATAGGCATGACGCAAACGCATGGCGTAGCTCGTGTCACTGGCATCGGTGGCATTATCCCAGAAGTCACCCTCCACGAAGGCCGTTACATCATGCCCCTTGACCTCCTTGTCGATCTTCAGGTTGACCCTTGACTGGCGGGCACTGGAATCGAAATAACGGTCACCTCCATCGGGATCGGTAAATATACCTTCCGCCTTGATATATCCGCCAATACTGACCTTGGTTCCATCAAACTCTCCAAGTTCAAGCGAATAGCCCTTGCAGGAAATGGTGGAAAGTGCAATCGCCAGCAAAATATTGTTCTTGTTTACTCTCATTTGTATCTCCGCATTGTTTTAATAATGGAGATCCCAAACCTCAGGGAGACTTGAAATCCGATATAGGCATCGTGCGATTTCCATTCCCTGGCGTTTCATTTCTATGCCCGCCGAGTTCCTTGGCGGGCTTCCCGGTCTGTATCACCGGAAACGCTTCACCCCACCTTGACGATCAGCGCCGCCGCAGAGTCGCCGGCGGCGCAGCCAGTCACCAGGGCATGGCCACCACCCTTGAGGGCGGTCTCTTCGATGGCCTCGATCAGCAGGCGCGCCAGGGTCGGGCCCTGGGGATGCCCGAACACCAGCGAGGTGCCGTAGTTGTTGAAGGTCTCGGCATCGAGACCCAGCGCCTTGGCCAGGTAGAGGTCATTGACGATGAACGGCGAGTGGTTCTTGATCGTCTTGATCTGGTCGAGGGACAGGCCCACCTGATCCAGCGCACGCTGCACCGAGACGGCCGGTGCCATGGGCATATGGGCCGGCTTGGTACGCGCATGCCCGTAGGCCACCACCTGTACCGCCATCCTGGGGTCGGTGCTTAGCTCGGCGGCCCGCTCCCGGGTGGTGACGATGATCCCGGCATTGCCGTCGGCCGGATGGGTCTGGGTGCCATACGTATGAATACCTTCCGGCTGCACCGTGCGCAGCTTGGCAAGCCCTTCGGCGGTGGTCGGCATCACGCCTTCGTCGGCCTCGACGACCCGAGTCTCCTTGCGTGACACCGGCACCTCGACCGGGAAGATGTAACGCCGCTGGAAGGCGCGCTCATCGGCCAGAGCCTCGCCATATTGCGCATAGCGACGCAGGGTCAGTTCATCGGCCTGGTCACGGGAGAAGCCATGCTCACGGGCCACATTCTCGGCGGTGGTCAACATGTCCTTGCCGGTGGCCGGATCGGCGGCGATGTTGTCCATGTTCCAGTTCTCGGCGATCACCTCGCCACCCGGCCCGGCAGGATTCGGCCAGATGGTGTGGGGGCCATTAGAGGTGCGGTCGGCGAGCAGGCAGTAGGTGGTCTCGAAGCCGCCGGCCTCCACGGCCAGGGCAGCGTTGAACACCGAGGTGGTCGCGGTCGCGCAGGCCTGGGTGATGTTCTGCCCCGGTGCCTGGCCGGCTCCCATCAGAGCCGCCGCCCAGGGAGCGCCGTAGAAGATCGACTTCTGGCCCACCGAAACCCCGAGATAGAGGTAGTCGATGATCGCGGGATCGATGTCGCGACTGGCGAACCACCGCTTGCTGGTGGCGGCTCCCAGCTCGATGGAGTTGACGTTGGCCAGGCTGCCCATCCACTTGCAGAAGGGGCTGGAGTAGTAACCGCCATAAGGGATGTAGGCGTTCTTGAACATGCTCGACTCCTCGAAGGGGAAATACGGAGATGTGGTCCGAGGGCTCAGTTGTTGATCAGCCGTGCGCGCAGGCCACCCCAGTGGGGCTGGAAGAGCTCCATCGACATTCCGCGCAGCTCATCGGCAATGCGTGGCACGAAATCCATGGCCGCCAGAATGTCGCGCTCGACGTCGAGGCCAGGCGCTATCTCGGTGAGGGTGACTTCGCCGTCGATCAGCTCGAAGACACATCGTTCGGTGACGAAGAGCACCGGCTTGGCGGTCTCATGGGCATAGCGGCCACTGAAGGTGATCTGATCGACGCGCTGTACGAACTTGCGTCGATGTCCTTCCTGACGGATGACGAGACGACCGTCCTCGACCGCCACGTTTCCGCCGTTGGTGAAGGTGCCGCAGAACACCACCTTGCGGGCGTTCTGGCTGATGTTGATGAAGCCGCCCGGGCCGACCACCTTGTCACCGAACTTGCTGACGTTGAGATTGCCTTCGTGATCGGTCTGGGCCAGTCCCAGGAAGCAGACATCCAGGCCACCGCCGTCATAGAAGTCGAACTGGTAGCCGTGATCGATGATCGCTTCGGCGTTGTAGGAAGTGGCGAAATCGCCACCACTGGCCGGCACACCGCCGTAGGTACCGAGTTCGGTGGTCAGGGTCATCAGGTCACTGACGCCCTCTTCCGCCGCCACGCTGGAAACGCCCTCGGGCATGCCGATGCCGAGGTTGACCATGCCGCCTGGCACCAGCTCCATGGCAGCACGTCGGGCGATCACCTTGCGCGGATCGAGCGGCATCGGCGTGATACCGCCCAGCGGCACCTTGAGATCCCCGGAAAGGGCCGGGTTGTAGCCGGTAGAGATGGTCTGCATGTGCTGCCCAGGCTCAGCTACCACCACATGATCCACCAGATCGCCCGGCACCTTGACCCGCTGCGGGTGCAGGCTGCCCCGCCGGGCCAGGTACTCCACCTGAGCGATGACGATGCCACCGCTGTTCTTGGCCGCCTGAGCCATGGAGAGCTGCTCGAGGAAGAGCGCCTCGCGCTCCAGGCTCAAGTTACCGCGTTCGTCGGCGGTGGTGGCGCGGATCACCGCCACATCCACCGGGAAAGTGCGGTAGAGCAGCCATTCTTCGCCCTCGAGTTCGACCGCCTTGACCAGATCTTCCTCGGCCGCCGTGTTGGCCTTGCCTCCGTCCAGACGCGGATCGACGAAGGTACCGAGCCCCACCTTGCTGAGCACCCCGGGCTTGCCACCGGCGATGTGACGCCATAGATGCGCCAGCACGCCCTGCGGCAACAGGTAGCCTTCGATACGGTTCTCGCGGATCAGCTCGCCCATGCGCGGCGCCTGACCGGTATGGCCGCTGACCAGTCGCTTGACCAGGCCGGCATGGCCCAGGTGGTTCATGCCGCGGTCCTTGCCATCACCACAGCCACAACTGTGCGCCAGCGTCAGGTCGCGAGGGGCACCGGTCTCGAGGAAGCGCGATTCCAGCGCCGCGGCCACCGCCTCGGCGAAGCCGCACATTCCGGCGGTAGTCCAGGCAACGGTGTCACCGTCACGAATCAGGCCGGCCGCGGTCTGGCTGTCGATCACCTTGTTCACTGTGGGCTCCTCAGGCATAAAAAGTTGTTATTTAAAATATATTGTTTATATAACAAACAAATACGATGACAATTCGGTACACGCCACTACACGGCATGGTCAGCCGCCGGTCAGCACCAATACGATCTGGGGATAGAAGATCACCAGGGCCACCACCAGGATGTCGGCGACCAGAAAGGTCGCGACGCCCTTGAAGATATCCATCAGCGATGCGTACTGGCCCGCGACACCCTTGATGACGAAGATGTTCATGCCCACTGGCGGGGTGATCATGCCGATTTCCAGCAACTTGACCAGCAACACCCCGAACCAGATCAGGCTGACGTCATAGAGCTCGAAGACCGGCAGCAACACCGGCAGGGTCACCAACATGGCGCCGAAGGGCTCCATGAACAGCCCCAAGAACAGATAGATGCAGACAATCACCAGCATCAGTTCCAGGTAGGAGGGATCCCAGCCGGTCACCAGGCCCGTCACCTGGCCTGCCAGCCCGCTCAGACTGAGAAACAGGGTGAACATGCTGGCCCCGACGCCAATGATCAAAAGCGCCGAGGTCGTCGACAGCGTCTCGAGCAGCGCGGCCTTCATCGACTGGCGATTCAGGCGCCCGAGCGCCAGGGCGACCAAGATCGCTCCGGCGGCACCGACCGCCCCCGCCTCGGTGGCCGTGAAGATCCCCGAGAAGAGGCCGCCGAATACCAGTACCCCCAGCACCAGTACCGGCCAGATATCGACCAGGGCCTCTCGGGCTTCCACCTCCCGGGCACCGACGGCCTCACGCGGCACGATGTCGGGCCGCAACCAGCTGACCGTCAGGATCACCAGGCTGTAGCTCAGCGCCGTCAGCAGGCCAATGGTGATGCCCCCGAGAAATACCTGGGTGATGGAAACCTGGGCGAAGACGCCATAGACGATCATCAGGATGCTCGGAGGAATCAACGCACCGATGGTGCCGCCGGCGGCGATGGTGCCGCAGGCGAAGCTCGGCTTGTAGCCGCCGCTGACCATTTCGGGAATGGCGATACGCCCCATGGCCGCCGAACAGGCAACGCTGGAGCCGCTCACCGCGGCGAAGCCCGAACTGGCGACGATGCTCGAGATCGCCACGCCGCCGGGTAGCCAGCGAAACAGGACCTTGGCGGCATTGAACAACCCCTTGGTGAGCCCGGCATGAAAGCAGACGAAGCCCATCAGCAAGAACATCGGCACCGCACTGAGCGTCCACTTGGCGATGAACTCATAGGGCGCGGAGGACAGCATGCCGATGGCCGTATCCCAGCCCAGCATCAAGCTCATGCCTCCCATCGAGACACTGATCAGGGCCAGGGCAACCGGTACACGCAGGGCCAGCAGAACCAACAGGGCAATGAGGCCATAGACGCCGACAGTGACGGACATGAATCACTTCCCTCCTTGGGATTCGGGAGACGAGGGCGCGCCTCCCGCCAGGAAGGGCAAGCGAACCAGGCAAACCAGGGCCGCCAGGGCGAAGGCGAGGGGCAACACGAAATAGGTCGGCCAGACCGGCATGGGGAAGTTGAGCGACATCACATAGGAACCGATATCGTACTGCTCCATGGCCTTGCCCCAGGTCGCCACGGCCAGGACGGTATAGATCGCCGCCGACAGCAGCGACACCAGGACATCCGACAGGCGCACTAGCCAAGGGCCCATCAGTCCTTCCAGGGCCTCGACGGCAATCATTTCGCGCCGCCACTCCACCCACCCCAGGGGCAGCAGTGCCATGGTGATCAGGTAATAGCGGGTAACCAGCTCCACGATTGCCGGAACCGACACCGATAGGGTCGAGCGCAGCACCACATCCAGGGTAACGTGGATCACCATCAACAGGATGCCGACAGTACCCAGCAGCGCCAGCCCGATGGCGACACGGTTGGTCAAGCGGTACAACACGGCCATGAATTCGCCTCCTGCATCCTCGGCGGTCCCGGGACCGGCAAATTCCGGCCTCCGGGCATGACATCAGGTGCCGTAGGAGGAAAAGTCCACCTGGCTCCAGATCACACGCTCCATGGCCTCGGCGACCGCCTCGGGCTCCTCGCCGACGTCCTCGACGATACCGGTCCATTTCTCCACCAGGCCCTGGAAGCGCTCGATCTTCGACGCCGCACCTTCGACGCCATAGCGGTTCTCGGCCTGCTCGGCGGCGTAGGTCAGGTCCTCTTCGAGGAAGGCTTCGGTGGCATCCAGCAATTCGGGATCGGGCTCCAGAATCTTGATGTCGCTTTCCTGGGCGATCTCCCGAGCTTCATCTGCCATCTCGTATCCCCAGCGTTGGGTGATGGCAGCACTGGCTTCCACGGAGGCTTCGACCAGCGCCTCACGCTGCTCGGAAGAAAACGAGTTCCAGGCCTGCTGACCGACCGCGTGAGAGACGGTGCTATGAAAAGTGCCGAGCTGGATGTCGGTGATATGGTTCAACACATCATCCAGCCGGAAGGAGATGATATCGGCGACGGACGCGACAGTGCCCTCGATCACGCCCTGCGAGAGCGCTTCGTACTGCTCGCCCACTGGAATGGAGGCCGGCGATATGCCCATCGCCTCCGCCCAGCGGGAATACTGGGGACCACCGACCCGCATGCGCAGCCCCTGGAGATCGTCGAGGGAGCTGGCCGGTTCGGTGCTGAGGATCCGATACAGGTCCGACGCATGGGAACTGGTATAGACGATGCCCAGCTTCTTGAGCTCCTGCTGGCACGCGCCGCACGTCACGATATATTCGGTCATCGCCGCTCCCATGGCATGCGGATTCGTGCCAAGAAGCGCCAGGTCGCCCACTAGGTTGATCTCCGGCAGGTCGGCCGGGAAGTAGGCCGGCAGAAAGAGCCCCACTTCTACCATGCCGCTGCGCAACGCGTTGCGCATGTTGCCGATGTTGGCCACCTCGGTGCCCAGCAGATTCCCCGTAAGCTCGCCGTCCGTCTTTTCCGCCAACCGCTCGGCAAACTCGGTGAACATCGGGTCATACGCCGGATGCGCCGGCGGCACCCCAGGCGCCATGCGCAGGTCTCGGGCCTGGGCCTGGCCAGCGAACGCCAGACTCCCCAGGGAGACGGCAATGACCAGGGGCGTGAGCAAGGAACGATGCATCATGGATCACCTCAGCGATTTAGCGAACTTGTAATTGTTGTGTATAAAAATAATAGATTTAAACATCTATCTTTTTTCGGATTATAGTCCATATCACCACTCCTCCCGATACCAGACTTTGGTATACCGCAAGGGCCTGCTGTCCGATCGACCTGACAAGGACCCCGCAGGCAAGGCCTACCGCGCTCTACTCCGTTCCCAGCGCCACTCTCACTGCCTCCGGTACCGGCCGGGCCTGCAGACGCTGCGGGTCGTCCGGGTGCGGCCCGGCCCAGACACGAGTCACCGTGGCCTCCACGGCCAGGTCTGCGCCGCGATACAGGCGGTGGTGCACGTCGAAGCTGCTGTTGCGGAACTCGGCAACTCGCGTCTCGATACGCACCTCATCGCCAAAGCGGCAGGGCGTCGTGAAACGACTGTGCAGATCGACCACCGGGTAGCCGAGCACGCCGAAACGGGACTGCAGGGTCGCCAGGTCGAAGCCGGCCCTGGCGAACAACAAACAGGTCGCATGATCGAAGTAGGCCAGGTAGCGAGGGTGGAAGACGATTCCCGCCGGGTCGCAATCACCCCATTCGATGGAGCGGACATGAGTGTGGGTCAGCATCTTGTCCTCATCGGGCCCGGTTTCCATCGAGTCGAAGCACATCCTCGGAAGGCTCGACGGCGTAGAGCGCGTCCACTAGATCAGCCCGGTTCTCGAGCACGGCCCGCTGGTTGATGGATCCCTTGTCGGTGGCCTCGTTGGCATCCAGGCGCGGCGGTTCGGCAAGCAGCATCGCCCGCCGTACCCGGCTAGCGCTGCCTGTGCTCTCGCTGTCCAGGTCACGCAACAACTGCAGGAAACGTTCGCGCACCGGCTCGCTGGCCAGCACCGTGGCATTCTCGGCCCCGCTGCCCAGCCCCGCCAGTTCGCGGCACTTCGGCATATCCGGGAAGATCAGGATCGAGACATAGGAGCGGTCGAGCCCGGCGATCACCACATCCTTCACATGGGGAGCTCCAGCCTCGATGATTCGCGCGCGCAACGGGCCCACGCTGACCCAGGTGCCGGTATCCAGCTTGAAGTCCTCGGAGATACGCCCGTCGAAGCGCATGCCACGCTGAGGCTCGGCCGGGTCAATGAACTTGACCGCGTCACCCAGGCAATAGAAGCCTTCGTCGTCGAAACTTCTGGCCGTCACCTCGGGCTGACGCCAATAGCCCGGCATCACGCTGGGCCCTTTCACCCGGCACTCCAGCTTGCTGCCGTTGGGCACCAGCTTGACCGTGACCCCGCGCGCCGGCAGCCCCACCACACCGGACTGCGATTCTTCCAGCGAGGCAAACATGGCCGAAGGCGCCGTCTCGGTCGCCCCCAGGCCGGTCAACATGCCTACCTTGCAGCCCAGGGTCTGGATGGCCAGGCGGTCGAGTTCGTCCCAGATATGCTGGGATAGCCCCGCCGCGGCGAAGAACATCAGGTTGAGACGGGAAAAGAAGGTTTCGCGCAGAGCGTCGTCGCGCTTCAGGTGGTCGACCAAGATCTCGAAGCCCTTGGGAACGTTGAAGTAGACGGTCGGCGCAATGTCGCGCAGATTGGCGATGGTCTTATCGAATTCGCCCGGTATCGGGCGGCCATCGTCGATATAGAGACTACCGCCGTTGTAGAGCACGATGCCGATATTGTGGTTGCCGCCAAAGGTATGGTTCCAGGGCAGCCAGTCCACCAGCACCGGCGGCTCGTCACGCAGGAAGGGCATCTGGGCTGCCAGCATCTCCTGATTGGCGCAGAGCATGCGATTGGTGTTGATGACCCCTTTGGGCATGCCGGTGGAACCGGAGGTGAACAGGAACTTGGCGATGGTATCGGGCGTGACGGTTGCATGGGCAGCGTCGACCGCTTCGCTCACCGGTGTGTCCAGCAACTCGGCGAAAGCGCGCGCACCGGAGATCGCCCCGGGCTCCAGCGCCAGGCAGATACCATCATCGACCTGTACCGCCTCCAGGGCAGCGGCGAAGTCATCCGCCTGGTCGACCAGCACCATGCCCGGGGTCAGCAAGTCGGTGATATGGCGTAGCTTGCCGAAATCCTTGCTGACCAGTGAATAGGCAGGAGATATCGGCGCATACGGGATTCCCACGTACATGGCCGCCATCGCCAGCAACAAGTGCTCGACGGAATTCCCGCTGAGGATAGCCAAGGGACGTTCGGCATTCAGGCCCGCATCGAGCAGCCCCTGGGCCAGAGAGCGAACCCTGGTCAGGGTCTCGGCATAGCTCAACCGCTGCCACTCGCCCGCCCCGTTGCGCTGCGCCACGAAACACCGATCGGGCGCCACCGCCGCCCAGTAATCCAGGCATCCCATCAGGGTTTCCGGATATTCGCCGAGCGGCTCTTCGACGCGCAGCAGTTGCACCCCGTCATCACGACGGGCCAGGTGGGCAGTCGCCGTTCCCAGACGGACATCGCGGAAGGAATCTAACATGATCGCACCCTGTCATTATGGTCATTGTCGAGAAGGGTCGACCTGCCCTACCCCGGGCGTCGACGCCTTGGTAGCATGGACTTAAAGACTTTCATAAATTGTTTATCACATAAACATTCTAACCATTAAACATTGGTCTACAGCAATCAGGACAGCCACATGCACAGCGACGACAAGAACGGAATCGACTACTCGATGCTGCAGTCGCGCCTCGGCTACAAGCTGAGGCGCGCCCAACTGGTCTACTTCGACGTTTTCTCCGAAGCGTGCGCTCAGGAGGGCATCACCCCGGGGCTGTTCGGCATCCTCGCTATCGTCTACCACAACCCGGGGCTCACCCAGACGGCCGTATCGAACGCCCTGGATGTGGACCGCTCCGCCATGGTCGCGGCCATCGACAAGCTGGAAGGCATGGAGGTGGTGGAACGCCGGAAATCGAAACATGACCGCCGCTCTTACGCCCTTTACCTGACGGAGAAAGGCAAGGCCTTCACGGAGCGCCTCGACCGTCAGGTGAATGAAGGCGAGTCGGCTTTCGACAGCTTCCTGTCGGAAGAGGAGCGTCGGTGGCTGCTGGATACCCTGGATCGGATCATCCAGGCCAGAAAAGGAGGGTGAGAGAACTCTCGGCGCCAAGGGCATGCCTGGCACCTGCTTGCTTTCCCCGGCGTTGCCGCCTCACATCTCGCTGAGCCGCCGCGGGCCACAACACACATGGCCGGATCGGGAGACCAGGGCAGCCATGAAACCGTCCGGGCCCCGTCGCAGGGCCCGATAATTACTGTGGCATTGGCTCATGAAGCGGGGCGTCTAGAAATCGAAAAACACCGTCTCGCCTTCGCCCTGCAGGCGGATATCGAAGCGATAACGCACCTTGCCGTCGACTTCCTCACGCTTGGCGATCAGGGTCTGGCGACGTGTCGGCGACTCGATGGCACCCAACACGGGACAGGCGGCATTGGCCTCGACCTCGTCCTCGAAATAGAGACGGGTCTGCAAGTGAATGTTGATTCCTCGGGCAAAGATCGCCAGGTTGATGTGCGGTGCCATCACCTTGCCGTCGCCACGGGCCACGGAACCGGGCTTGATGGTGGTCAGCGACCACTCGCTGTTGCCCTCGGCAGTGGTGGCGGTCCGGCCAAAGCTGTTGAACGCTTTCTGCAGGTCGAACGCCGGCTGATACCACCCACTGGCATCGGCCTGCCAGGCCTCCAGCAGGGCATCGCGCACCGGATCGCCGTTGCCGTCGATCACGGTGCCGATCACTTCGATATGCTCACCCTCGGCCTCGGGCTTGGCCATCCGGCTCCAGATTTCCTCATCGCGCTCGGGCAGGCCGGCCACGTCCAGGGCCAGGCCGATGTGCACATAGGGCCCGGCAGTCTGGGATGCGGTCTCGCGCAGCATCAGCTCGCTGCAAGGCTGGGAATTCGGCTGTCGCATGGTCTCGGCTCCCCTCACTGATTCTCGAAGTAGGTTTGAAGCTCGCCCCGTACCACCAGGTCGAACCGATACGCCAGGCAGTCCATGGGACGGCTGCGCGCCATGTCGAGACGGCCGATCATGGTCTCGACGGCCTCGGGGTCCTTGAGAGTCTGCACGATCGGGCAGAGCGGAATCAGCGGGTCACCTTCGAAATACATCTGGGTGATCAGGCGGGTGGAAATCGATGGGCCCATCACCGACACGTGGATGTGCGCCGGGCGCCAGGTATTAATGCCGTTACCCCACGGATAGGGGCCGGGCTTGATGGTGCGAAAACGATACCAGCCCTGCTCGTCGGTGAGGCAACGCCCTACGCCACCGAAATTGGGGTCCAGCGGTGCCAGGTAGCCATCCTTCTTGTGGCGATAGCGACCGCCGGCATTGGCCTGCCACATCTCCACCAAGGTATGCGGGACCGGCTTGCCGAACTGATCGACCACCCGGCCGAACAGGATGATGCGCTCGCCCACCGGCAGGCCCGCCGCTCCCGCCAGGGCGGGGTCCTCGCGGAAGTTCATCAGCAGGTCGTTATCATGGGGCCCGATGCGCAGTTGGCGAAAATCCGGCCCGGTCAGTTCGGAGACGCTGGACGTCTGCAGACTGACCAGCGCCTGGCTCGGCGAACGAGCCACGGAGGTCTTGTAGCCGGGGGCATAGGCCGGTGGATGCCAGTCACGGTCGCGCTCCACGAAGCGTTTGTTATCGTCTTGCATCTTGGTGTCTCTTGCTGGCTGACAGAAGGCGACGCACCGCACCCGGCGGCTCGTCGGCCAATGATCGCAGTGTGGCGGCTGACCGTCAGGCTGCCAATTGACGTCTCGGCGAGAGGTCATAACTTGGTGGTTATGGACTCGGCAGCCACTTCGCGCAGTACCTCACAGAACCCTTCCAGTACCAGCGAAGGTTCCATGCTGGCGTTGGTGCATAACCCCACCGAACCGCCCTGCTGTTCCAGCCGCAGCGCCAGCTCGACGACACGGCCGGCCTCGAGATCGTCGATCACCGCTTCTCTCGGGGCCACCCAGATAGCGTCGCCATCCTGCGTGTAACGGTGACTGATCGGCAGCGACAGGGTTTCCAGCAGTTGAACGGGCAAGTCCAGAGAATGACGCACGCAAAAACTGTCGACCTGCTGGCGTAGCGTGGTCTGCGGCGGCGGAATCACCCAGGGGAATTCGGTCAGCCGACTGGGGGCCAGCGGCTCGATACCGGCCAGGGGGTGGCCGGCGCGCACCACCAGCATCAACGGCTCGTAGTAGAGATGCTCGAAGGTTAGATCGCGGATCTCGCGCGCCTCGGTCATGCGCCCCACCACCAGATCGAGTTCACCGAGACGCAGTTGAGAAAGCAGGAAGGCACTGCGGCCGGTCACCACATTGACGCCGACCCGATCCGCCGACTGGGTAGCCTGCCAACGCCGAATCGCCGTGGGCAGCAGGCGACTCTCCACGGTGGACAGCGCCCCCACGCGCAACCAGCGCGCGCCCTGATGGGCATCGCCGACCGCACTGATACCTTCTTCTAGCGTCCGGATCGCCGGCCCGGCATGACGCAGGAACGTCAGTCCCGACTGGCTCAATGCCACACCCTGGGCACCACGCTCGAAGAGCTCGGTTCCCAGGATGTCCTCGAGTTCGCGGATGGTCTTGGATACCCCGGGCTGGGTAATCGCCAGGCTCTCGGCGGCCCGCGCGAAACTGCGATGCTTGGCGACCTCAAGAAAGGCCTGGAGATGGCGCAACTTGATACGCGGGCTCAACACACCTCAGCCTCCCGTTTGTGTCCCATCCAACGCCACGCCCCCGTCACGGCCGGTCGTGTCCTCATTCCAGGGTCTCGCCCCAGCCGAGTTGCTTGGCCAACGCGAAGGCGTGGTTGGCCGCCGGCACACCGCCATAGACCGCCACATGCATCAGCACCTGGCGTAGCTGGGCTTCGCTGAGGCCGATGCGCTTGGCCGTCTTGAGATGCAGTTCCAGCTCCTCGCGCCCCAGGGCGGCCAGGATGCCGGTGGTGACCATGCTGCGCTCGGCCCGGGTCAGGTCGCCGTTGCCCCACAGCTCCCCCCAGGCCAGACGGGTGATCATCTGCTGGAAAGGGGCATCCAGCGAAGTGGCGTTCTCGGTCGAGCGCGCCACGTGCGCCTCGCCCAGCACCTGTTTGCGGGTCTCGAGTCCCTCGGCATAGGCCACGCCCTGCTCGCCGACCTGGGAGCGATCCGGGGCCATCCACAGCAGCAGTCGCTTGGCGAGCGCCTCGGGAAACTCCACCGAAGGCACATGCCCCAGGTTCTCGAGAATCTCCAGCGGCGCGCCGCCACACTCGGCCGCCAGGGCTTGCAGGGTCTCGGGCGGCGTCGCCATGTCCTCGCTCCCGCCAAGCAGGTGCACGTCGACTCCCCCGGGCTGGGAACAAGCCGCCTTGAGCTTGCCGCGGAAATCGGTGCGGCCGAGCATTTCGCAGAGCCGGGCATAGGATTCGGCATCGCCACGCCCCATGACAGTTCGCCAGCCCTCTGCCAGCGCCGGGTCGCGCTTGTTCAGGTCGGCGGCGAACCAGCGCGGCACGATCTCGCCGGACAACGCCGCCAGGCCCTCGTCGCGCACCCGGCCCGCTCGCGTGTTCCACAGCTCGGCATTGCCGATCACCGCCCCGGTGTTGGTCAGAACCGCCGACAAAAGCCGATCGGCATGCTCGGAGAGCAATTGCTTGCCGATGACGCCGCCAATGGAGGTGCCGACGAAGTGGAAGCGCGTGTCGCCGGCCTGCTCGACCAGTGCCAGAGCATCGGCGGCCAACGCAGCCGGAGTGATATCGCCACCATCTGCTGGCCAGGCCTCACTGGCACCATGGCCCGGCAGATCCCAGGCCAGCACCCGATAACGCGGCAGCAATGCCGGTAGAACGTCGTCCCACACCGCCTGGGTCATGCCCAGCGGATGCGCCAAGATCACCAGCGGATTGGCCTCGGCGCCCAGCAGACGATAGGCAACGTTGCGTCCGTTGATATTCAGAAATGCCATAAAACACTCTCTCATCGCCAGGCATCGAATCATGGCCCGACGCCCGATTGGCAATAGCGGTAAGAAGAAAGAACGCGGCTTCGCCGCTCAAGACAGAAGACCGGTGCTTCGCACCGGCTAGAGGGCAGACATCCCGATCTTTTCTCCCTTCCCTCTTTTACCTCTTACGCCCTTTCGATCAGCGTGGCGGTACCCTGCCCCACCCCGACGCACATGGTGCACAGCGCATAGCGCTTGCCGGTACGTTGCAGTTCGTGGGCGGCGGTCATCAGCAGCCGCGCCCCGGACATGCCCAGCGGATGGCCCAGGGCGATGGCGCCGCCGTTGGGGTTAACCCGAGGGTCGTCGTCTTCGAGCCCGAGATCGCGCATGCAGGCCAGTGCCTGGGCGGCGAAGGCTTCGTTGAGTTCGATGACGTCGATCTCGTCGAGGGAGACGCCGGTACGCGCCAGCAGGCGGCGCACGGCGGGCACCGGGCCATAGCCCATGATGCGTGGTTCCACGCCGGCGGTGGCCATGCCGACAATCCGCGCCATGGGCTCGAGCCCATGCTGTTCCACGGCCTGCTGGCTGGCCACCAGCATGGCGGCGGCCCCGTCGTTTACGCCGGAGGCGTTGCCCGCGGTGACGCTGCCGCCTTCTGCCTTGAAGGGCGTCGGCAGCTTGGCGAGCTTCTCGACAGTGGTGCCGGCACGCGGGTGCTCGTCGGTGTCGAAGACCAGCGGCTCCTGCTTGCGACGCGGAATCTCGATGGCGACGATTTCCTCGGCAAAGCGACCGGCCTGCTGGGCCTCGGCGACCTTGGCCTGGGAGCGCGCGGCGAAGGCGTCCTGGTCCTCGCGGGAGATGCCGAACTGCTCGGCCACGTTCTCTGCGGTCTCGGGCATCGAGTGGGTATCGTAGACCTTCTTCATCAACGGATTGACGAAGCGCCAGCCGATGGTGGTGTCCTCGATCTTCTGCCCACGGTCGAAGGCGGTCTCGGCCTTGCCCATCACGTAGGGCGCCCGGGACATGGACTCCACGCCGCCGGCCAGTGCCAGCTCCATTTCACCGGCCTTGATGGCGCGAAAGGCTGTGCCCACCGCGTCCATGCCGGAGCCGCACAGGCGGTTGAGCGTAGTGCCGGGCACCGAAGGCGGCAGACCGGCCAGCAGTGACGACATGCGCGCCACGTTGCGGTTGTCTTCACCGGCCTGATTGGCGCAGCCCATGAAGACTTCCTCGATCGCCTCGGGAGCC
The DNA here is from genome assembly GCF_001662305.1 of Halomonas caseinilytica. GTDB lineage: Bacteria > Pseudomonadota > Gammaproteobacteria > Pseudomonadales > Halomonadaceae > Halomonas > Halomonas caseinilytica. The sequence goes on along the minus strand of NZ_BDEP01000001.1, from coordinate 81,106 downwards.
AGACCGGGCGCCTGCGCCAGCACGGCCTTGAAGATATCGGCGGCCAGGTCATCGGGGCGCACACTTGCCAGGGTGCCGCCGAAGCGGCCGATGGCACTGCGGCGCGGATGACAGATAAAAGCGTCACTCATGATTCACTGATCTCCTGAAATTCGCCTCTAGAACACGCCGCTCTTACTGGCCGCCATGGGCACGAGCGGTTCTCTCCTTGAGCTCGCGCAGCACCTCGAGCTCGCGGGCACTGGGTACCGGTGTGCTCTCCAGCGTCTCGGCGAAACGGATCTCCCAACCGGTGGCCTCCTGCACCTGCTCGGCGGTCACGCCTGGATGCAGCGATACCACCACCAGCTCCTTGGTTTCGGGATCCGGCTTCATCACGCACAGGTCGGTGATAACCCGAGTCGGGCCACGGCCGATGTTGGGCACGCCATCGCGGCCCTTGCCGTCGCGACCGAAGCCCAGGGTGGTGACGAAGTCGACCTCGTCGACGAAGGTGCGCTTGGAATGCTTGAGGGTAATGAACACCTCACCGGCGTTGGTGGCGATCTCCGGCGCGCCGCCACCGCCCGGCAGGCGCACCTTGGGTGCGGTGTAATCGCCGATCAGGGTGGTGTTGAGATTGCAGTAGCGATCGATCTGGGCGGTGCCCAGAAAGCCCACGTCGACCTTTCCCCCCTGCAGCCAGTAGCGGAACATCTCGGGCACCGAGACGGTGGTCAGCGCAGTCTCGCACAGCTCGCCGTCGCCGATGGACAGCGGCAGCACGTCCGGCTTGGTCTGCAAGGTGCCAGATTCATAGATCAGCACCACATCGGGAGCATGAGTCAGCCGCGCCAGATTGGCAGCCTCGGACGGCAGCCCGATGCCGACGAAGCAGGTCGTGCCATTTTCCAGGGCACGCGCCGCCGTGACGGTCATCATCTCGGAGGAGGTGTAGTCCGGGTGATTGTCGACAGAACTCATCAGGCATTCCCCCCTGCGTTCATGACGTTGTCATCGATCCACTGGGTGAAGGTGTCGCGGTCGCGCGCGATGGCATCCCACTCCTTGTAGAAGTGGTTGTCGCGCGGGTAGTAGCCATGCGCGTAGGACGGCAACGAGCCCTTCTCGGCGACGCTGATGGCGTCGATCGCCCAGCCCGGAATCACGCAGGCATTGGGGTGCGCCTCGAGGTCATCGACGATCTCCTCAACGGTGACGATGCTGTGCCTGGCGGCCAGCACGGCTTCCTTCTGCACGCCGACGATGCCCTCGACCAGCACGTTGCCGGCCCGATCGGCTTTCTGGGCGTGCACGATGGACACATCCGGCCGTACCGAAGGCACGGCGGCCAGACGTTCGCCGGTGAAGGGGCATTCGATGAACTTGATCTGGTCGTTGACGCGGGGCAGTTCGCTGCCTACATAGCCGCGCAGCACGGCCAGCGGCAGCCCAGCGGCGCCGGCCTCGAAGGCACACGCCATGGCGGCGTGACTGTGTTCGAGAATCTCGATCTTGTGCGGCCAGCCTTTTTCGACGGCATCGCGCAGGCGGTGCAACGACCCGACCCCAGGATTGCCGCCCCAGGAGAAGATCACCTTCCTAGCGCAACCGGCACCGATCAGCTGGTCATAGACCAGATCCGGCGTCATGCGGATCAGCGTCAGATCGCGCTTGCCCTGACGGATGATCTCGTGTCCGGCAGCGAAGGGAATCAGATGGGTGAAGCCTTCCATGGCCACGGTAGCGCCGTCTTCGACGTAGCGTGCCACCGCATCATGCAGGCTGAGGATCTCGGCCATGATGGTTTGCCTCTGGTTGAATCGCGCACCGGTGCTTGTCGCAACGCCTCATGGGCACCGAGACTTGTCACTCGGCAAGGTGCGCTGTACGAACATAGGTTTGTTATACGAACAAAATAATCCGCCAGCTCCGGCCCGTCAAACGCGCACGAAAAACGGGGGCAGGTGTTCCCTGCCCCCGTTCAGGACGTTTCTTTCACTTGAGTTTCAGTCTATTAGCGATCTTCCAACCAAGCCCGAGCGCGATCCACCTGCGCCTGACTGCTACCAAGGTATAACGCCGGATCCGTGACCGCCTCGAGATCCGCCCGCCCGATTTCGCCCGACAGCTCACCATGACGCGACACCATCAACGCCTCGAGCGCATCGGCGTACGGGATCCGCTGCTGGCGTGCCTGCTCCGCCGCCTCCGCGGCCAGGGCCTTGGCCTGTTCCGTCCCCAGGTGAGGCGTCAGCAACCTGGTGACCGGCTCGGCCATGATCGCGCCACCGGTCACCGTGAGATTGCGCTGCATGGCCTCGGCGTGCACCTCCAGCCCCTCGAGCAACACGGCAGCCTGTTCGAGGGCTCCCTCCAGCAATAGCGCACTGTCGAGCAGTGGCGCCCATTCGGCATGCCACTCGCCCAACCCGCGCTCCAGCGGCTGGGCCGTGGCATTGAGTATGACCGTGGTGTGACCATGGATCTGACGACAGGCGCCCCGGATCATCGCGCAGCGCACCGGGTTACGCTTGTGGGGCATGGACGACGACTCGCCCATGCCTTCCCCGGCGGGCTCGGCCACCTCGCCGAGCTCGGTCTGAGTCATCAGCGACACGTCCAGCGCCAACTTCTCGACGGCCCCGGCCGCACCATCGAAGGCCGTCGCCAGGGCATGGATCGGCTGGCGATCGGTGTGCCAGGGCAACACCGGCGCCGAGAGGCCCAGGCGCTCGGCGAGGCCGTCCATGACAGTGAGTCCCAGGGTTTCCCAGCCAGAATGCACCCCCACGGCCCCACCGAACTGCACGGGCAGCCCCGGTTCGGCCAGGGTGGCGAGACGGCGGCGCGCCTGCTCCAGCCCCAAGGCCCAGTGGGCCACCTTGACGCCGAAGGTGATCGGCAACGCCTGCTGCATCAGGGTGCGCCCGACCATCGGCGTCCGAGCGTGAGCCTCCATCAGCGGCAACGCCGCGCGTCGACAGCGGGCCAGCAAGGCATCCAGACGGGCCAGGCGTGGCGTCAGCAGAAGCATCAGGGCAGAATCGACCACGTCCTGGCTGGTCGCGCCAAGATGCCAGTAGGGCTTGAGATCATCGGGGAGCACTGCTCGTCCGGCCTTGACGAAAGGAATGGCGGCGTTGCCGCCGCTGGCCACACCCTCGGCTATTGCGCCCGGATCGAAATCGTGACTCTCGAGGCAGGCTCGCATGCGTCGACTGACCCCAGCAGGAATGGCCCCTTTGGCCTCCTGAGTCTCGACCAGCGCCAGTTCGAAAGCCAGCATGGCGCCGACGAAGTCCTCGTCGCGGGACGCGGCCAGACCGCTCTGGCTCATGAAGGGATGCTGGATCAGGGCGTCGGGCATGACAGGCTCTCCACTGGCAGGAACGGCCGGCTCTCGCGGGGAGTCGGCGCATCACTTGACATAAGTCGCACAGGTGTTCGCAATTCGAACAATTATGCTAGATTGAGGGCGAGCGACCTAGCAAGTCGACATGAACCATAGCGAAGGCACCCTCATGCAAGACGATACCCTGACCCCCGATGATCGCGACTTCGTGACAGCGCTGGCCAGCGGCCTCGAGGTCATCCAGGCCTTCGACGACGAAACCCCGCGCATGACGCTGAGCGAAGTCGCTGCCAAGACGGACATGAACCGAGCCCGTGCTCGCCGCTTCCTGCTGACGCTGCATGCCCTGGGCTACGTTCGCAAGCAGCAACGTCACTTCGAGCTTGCCCCCAAGGCACTGCAACTCGGGTATGCCTTCCTGTCGGCCAACAACTACCGCTCGGTGATCCAGCAATACCTGGAGGACATCACCGATGAAATCGGCGAGTCGTCGTCGATGGGTGTGCTGGACGGTAACGATGTGATCTATGTGGCCCGATCTTCCGCCAAGCATCGCCTGATGGCGATCACCCTGTCAGTCGGCACGCGCCTGCCGGCGGCCTATACCTCGATGGGGCGTGTGCTGCTGTCGCAGTTGCCGGATGACGAACTGGCCCGCTATCTCGAACAAGTGAAGCTCGAGCCGCATACCGAGCGTTCCATCACCGATACGGCCCAGTTGCGCAACTGCATCGAGCAGGTACGCCAGCAGGGATACAGCATCGTCGACCAGGAACTGGACCCGGGATTGCGCTCCCTGGCAGTCCCGGCCTTCGACGCCAACGGCAAGCTGCTCGGTGCCATCAACATCAGCACCAATGCCGCGCGCATCGACTTCGACACCCTGACACGGTCATTCCTGCCGTTGCTGCGGGACAAGGTGCAACTGATCAAGACCCATGTCAGCTGAGCACAACGCCTGACACCTGACCCCGCCATCCTCACCATGCCGCAGGCGGAGCATCGCGCGGCCTTTCACACGAGACGGGAGCACAGCGGCAAGGAGGCCTCGAATGCTCGACATTCTCGCTATCACCACCCCGATCTTCGCCATCATCGGCCTTGGTTACCTGGCCCGGGCCGGCCGCATCATTGGTCATGAGCCGTTGCAGGGCATCGGCATCTTCGTCATGTACTTCGCCCTTCCGGCGCTGGTCATACGCGCCCTGACCCAGAACCCGCTAGGCGAGGTCTTCGATCCCGACTACCTGTTGGCCTACGGGGCCGGCTCCCTCGGGGTGTTCGCGCTCGGCCTGGCGTTCACCCTCGGGTTGGAGCACAAACCCCTGGGCACCGGTGCCATCCAGGCCCTTGGCATGTCGGCGTCCAACAGCGGCTTCATCGGCTACCCGGTAGCCGCCATGGTGTTGGGATCCCCCGCCGCGATGTTCCTCGCCTTGAACATGCTGATCGAGAACCTGCTGATCATTCCCTTAGCCCTGACCCTTGCCGAGCTGGGCCGCCAGACCGGTAATGGCTTCCGCGGGACACTGCACCAGACAGCTCTTCGCCTGGTGCGCAACCCCGTGCTGATCGGACTGCTGATCGGTGTTCTGCTCGCCGTCATGGGCCGCCCCATCCCTGCTCCCCTGGCCAAGGCCATCGATATGCTGGCCGGTGCCGCCGGCCCCGCTGCGCTCTTCGTGATCGGCGGCTCACTGTACGGCCTGCGCCCCAAGGGCATGGTCCGGGACATGGGCCAGATCGCCATCGGCAAGCTGGTGCTACACCCATTGGCGGTGTTCGGCATTTTCCTTCTGCTGCCGGATATCGATCCACTGCTGCTTACCGGCGCCCTGCTGTTCGCCTGCGCCCCGATGATCAGCGTCTATCCGATATTCGGGCAGCGCTTCGGGCTGAGCGATATCACTGCCGCCGCCCTGATGGTCAGCACCCTGGGGTCCTTTGTGACCATCAGCCTGGTGCTGTGGCTGATGCGGCATAGCGGCCTGTTCGCTCTGTCCTCCGGCTAGCTCGAACGCGTGACCCATGGTGGTACATGCATGCTCCTGAGCATGAATCGGGCTACAACCTTTCTCGCCAGCCATCCCAAGGCGGGAAAGGCGACACCTCCTCGAGCACAAAATCCATGAAGGCACGCACCTTGGGTGCCCTGAGCCGGCGCTCGGACGTCAAGACATAAAGCTCGCGATGGCCGGGCATGACCTCGCTACGCCATGCCTCGAGCAGCGCCACCAGAGTCCCCGAAGCCAACTCCTCAGCGATCAGCCAGGTGGGAAACATGACCAGCCCCTGGCCAAGAAGCGCCGCCCTCAGCAAGCTCTCAGCATCATTGCTGACGAGGCTACCATCGACCTCATGGGCGACTTCCCTCTCCCCATCGTCCTGCTGGAAATACCAACGCTGGCGGCCCAGCTCTCCCTGGTAGATCAGGCAGTCATGCTCGACAAGTGCCTCGGGAGCTTCCGGCCTTCCCCGCCTTGCCAGGTAGTCGGGTGACGCTGCGACGACGTAGTTCATCGGCGCCAGTTGCCGTGCAATCAGCGATGAATCGGATAAATGACCGACTCGGAAGGTAATGTCATGGCCTTCGCGCACCGGGTCGACGACGTGATCGCTCAACTGCAGTTCCGCCTTGATACCCGGGAAACGGCATTGAAAGCGATGAAGCAACGGCACGATCTGGCGCTGGCCGAAGGCCACCGGAGCATTGATGCGCAACACACCACTAGGTTCCGCCTGTGGTTGATTCAGCGCTTCGGTTGCCATGTCGAGGCGTTCGAGAATATCGCGAACCTCTTCGTAATAGCGCCAACCGGCCTCGGTCAGGGTGACGGCACGGGTGTGCCGATAGAACAGCGGCTGCCCCACCGATTCTTCCAGTCCACGAATCTGTCGCGAAACGGATGATACGGCGCGATGAAAATGGTGCGCGGCGGCGGTAAAGCTGCCGGTGGCGGCGACACGTTCGAATACGCGCAAGGCGTTCAGGTCCATCGTATCAAGGCTCATTATGTTGCGATATACGCAATAAAGATTTGCAATACTACCGATTGTAGCAACAGCAGCCCTCTATCAAGCTGTATCCATCGATCTGGCGTGAAGCCGGATCTTCTTGAACTTCCAAGAGGGACACTGATCATGCGCAAAGGCACAGCACTCGTTGTGGGCGCCACCGGTATCACCGGCGGCAATCTGGCTTCTTATCTAGTTGCCAGCGGGTGGACCGTTTACGGTCTATCGCGCCGTGCCACCGAACAGAGCGGCGTGATTCCCGTTGCCGCCGATCTGCTGGACAAGCCGGCCACCGAGCAAGCGCTCGCCGGGCTGCCGATCACACATGTTTTCTACTGCACCTGGGTTCGTCGCGACAATGAGAAGGCCAACGTTGAAGCCAACAGTGCGATGATGCGTCATCTGTTCGAAGCGCTCGATAGCGATAACCTGCAACATGCCTCGCTGGTGACCGGCACCAAACAGTATCTAGGGTCGTTCGAGGCCTACGGCAGTGGGCGTATCGAGACTCCATTCCGTGAATCCGAGCCGCGCGTGCCGGGCGATAACTTCTACTACGCCTTGGAAGACGTACTGTTAGAGGCCGCCGAGCATCACGGCTTTGCCTGGAACGTGCACCGACCGCACACCGTGATCGGATATGCCCGCGGCAACGCCATGAACATGGGCACGACGCTTGCCGTCTACGCATCGATCTGCAAGGCAACCGGCCAGCCGTTTGTGTTCCCGGGATCGCAGACTCAGTGGAATGCGCTGACCGACATGACCGATGCTCTCGTGCTGGCACGGCAGATGGAATGGGCGGCGACCACGCCGGGCGCAGCGAATCAAGCCTTCAATACGGTCAATGGCGATGTCTTCCGCTGGCGCCGCATGTGGCATGAGATCGGTGAATACTTCGGCCTCGAGGTGGCTGACTGCCCCGAGACACCGCAGCCGCTGGAGGATCAGATGGCCAACGCGGAATCGACCTGGCGCGAAATCGCCGCAAAGCACGATCTCGTCGAGCCGGACGTCGACAAGCTGGCTTCCTGGTGGCACACCGACGCCGACCTGAGTCGCGACCAGGAATGTGTCAACGACACCACCAAGTCCCGCGACTTCGGCTTCGACCATTTCCGCGAGACTCGCGGTGCCTTTTTTGATCTATTCGACCGGCTTCGCGCCGAGAAGGTCATCCCCTGAGATTGGGAAGGCAGGATCGATGAATGAAGCCTTGGGCTCTAGTCTGCCTGCAGCGCAGCCGTCCCGTGAAGGACTATAAATCCGCGCAAGTCACTCGCGAAGCTGGTCCAGCGTGTCGCTCATCCAGCCGTGATCAATGCCTCCAGGGCGGCATGGTAGCCCTGACTACCGAGTCCGGCGATGACCCCATCGGCCCGCAGCGATACGTAGGAGTGGTGGCGAAAGGCCTCGCGCTTGTGCACGTTCGAGAGATGTACCTCGATCACCTTGCCGTCGAAGGCATTGAGCGCATCCAGAATGGCCACCGAAGTGTGGGTATAAGCGGCCGGATTGATGATGATCGCCGCGGTGCCATCTAGCCGAGCGGCATGGATGGCATCGATCAGCTCGCCCTCATGGTTGCTCTGCCGGCAGGCCAGCTCCCAGCCGGCCCGTGCCGCTTGCTCGCGCAGGTCGCGGTCGATATCGGCCAGGGTCTCGCGACCGTAGATCTCCGGCTGACGCGTACCCAGTAGGTTGAGGTTGGGGCCATGCAGGACCAGGACCTTGTGCATCGTGATGGTTTCCTTATCGATAAGCCGGTTTCATGAGGCCAGCTCGAGCAACCGTTCCCACACCGCGATGACAGTATCGCGATGCGCCTTGAAGTCCTCGACGTCGCCAAATGCCGGGTCGCCTGTCAGGGCCGAGCGGTGGGATGCCGTGCGGCAAGCCAGGTAAGCGTCACGCAGGCGGCGACAGTCGTCGGCCGGCAGCCGGCCGGTCTCCTCGAGGGTCTCGAGGATGCGCATGTTGTCACTGTAGGTCAGCAATGCGGGCGTCTCGTGCCCCATGGCCAGCACGGCGTACTGGCACAGGAACTCGATATCGACCATGCCGCCCGGGTCGTGCTTGAGGTCGAAACGACCGGCATCGGCCTTGCCGCTCAGGTGTTCGCGCATCCGATGGCGCATGGCCACGACCTCACCGCGCAGCTCGTCGAGGTCGCGTTCGCTGCCGAGGATAGCGCCACGTACCTCGGCGAAACGCTCGCTCAGGGTTTCGTGGCCCGCCACCACGCGTGCCCGAACCAGGGCCTGGTGTTCCCAGGTCCAGGCTTCGCGGCGCTGGTAGTCGGCGAAGGCATCGAGGCTCGAGACCAGCAATCCCGAATTGCCCGAGGGGCGCAGGCGCATGTCGACCTCGTAGAGGCTGCCCGCCGGCGTCATGGCGGTGAGCAAGTGGATGATGCGCTGGCCGAGTCGAGTGAAGAACACCGCATTGTCGATGGGCCTGGCCCCGTCGGTGCTGCCCTGGCCGGCGCCATCGTGCAGGAATACCAGATCCAGATCCGAACCATAGCCAAGCTCGATGCCCCCGAGCTTGCCGTAGCCGACGATCAGAAATTCCGGCACCTGGCCACAGCGGCCGCCGTCACGGCGTTCGGGAAAGCCATGCTTGCGGGTCAGATGCTTCCAGGCCATGGCCAGAACCGCCTCGAGCACCACTTCGGCGATATAGGTCAGATAATCGCTGACCTTCATCAAGTGGCGGGTGCCGGCGATGTCCGAGGCGGCAACGTGCAGCACCTGAGCATGCTTGAACACCCGTAACGCCTCAAGCTGGCCCTCTTCGTCATCCTCGGGGATTCGCCCCAGCGCCTGGCGCAACTCGTCGGCCAGGCGCGCCTTGTCCGCCGGTGTGTACAGCGTATCCGGCGTGAGCAGCTCGTCGAGCAGGATGGGATGGCGCGCCAACTGGTCGGCGATCCAGGGGCTGGCGCTGCACAGCCGCATGAGATGTTCCAGAGCCACCGGATTCTCGCGCAGCAACGCCAGATAGGCGGTGCGTCGCAGTACCGCCTCAATCAAGGGCAGCACGCGTTCCAAGGCAGTGTCGGGCGCGTCGCTGTCCGCGGCAGCCTCCAGCAGCAGCGGCATCAGGGCATCGAGGCGCTCGAAGCCGATGCGCTGCATGCTCTGGACCTGGCGAGAACGACGCAATGCCATCAATCGACGATGGCTGGCCGCCGCCGCGTCGAAGCCACCGGCCTCGAGCAGTGCCAGGGCCTCCTCCTCACTTTCATGCCCGCGCCACAGGGCTCGCCACTCCTCGAGGTCGACTCCGCTGTTCGTCTCCGAGGCGCCTTCGTCCGGCTCCACTTCCTCTTCGGGGTCGGCGATCACCGCATCGAAATGCCGACGCACCCGGGCGCGGACTTCGTCGAGGCGCCCCATCACCGCCGGCCAGTCCTCCATGTCCAGCCCCAGGGCGACACGCTCACGCTCGAGCTCACCTTCGGGCAGCATCTGGGTCTGGCGATCCTCGAGCGCCTGCAGGACATGCTCCAGATCGCGCAGGAAGCGATAGTCCGGCTCGAGTTCGTCGACCACCTCCTGCGGCAGCAGCCCCAGCGCCGGCAGACGTTCGAGCGCGCTGCGCAACGAGGTCACCTGCAGCTCGGTATCACGCCCACCGCGGATCAACTGGAAGGCCTGGACCACGAACTCGACCTCGCGAATGCCGCCGGGCCCGAGCTTGATGTTGCCTTCCATGCCACGGCGTTTCACCTCGCGGTTGATCATCGACTTCAACTCGCGCAGCGACTCGATGGCACCGAAATCGAGATACTTGCGATAGACGAAGGGCCGCAGGCTCGCCAGCAACTCATCACCGGCATCCACGTCGCCGGCCACCGGTCGCGCCTTGAGCATGGCGTAGCGCTCCCACTCCCGGCCCTGATCCTGATAATAGCCGGCCAGGGAGGTGAAGCTGCCGACCAGCGGGCCGCCATCCCCCAGAGGGCGCAGCCGCATGTCGACCCGGAAGGCGAAGCCGTCGGCGGTCACCGCGTCCAGCGCAGCGATCAGCTTCTGGCCAAGCTTGGTGAAATATTCCTGATGTTCCAGCGACTTGCGCCCGCCCTGGGTCTCGCCCTTCTCGGGGAAGGCGAAGATCAGGTCGATATCGGAAGACAGGTTGAGTTCGCCGGCCCCGAGCTTGCCCATGCCCAGCACCACCAGGCGTTGCTCGCTGCCATCGGCTCGCGCGGCGGGTCGTCCCCAACGCGGCTCGACGTGCTTCTCGAGCCAGCTCAGCGCCGCCTCCAGGCACACCTCGGCCAGACGCGACACGGCGCCGCTAGTGTGCCACATGTCGATGCCTTGCGGGCGCGTCAGGTCGCGCCAGACGATGCCCAGCATGCGAGCCTGCCGAAAGCGGCGGATGGCGGCATGCATGGCGGCTTCGTCCTCGGCGTCTTCGAGACGTTCCTCGAGCGACTCGCGCAGGGTTGCCTCGGAGGGCGCGGCATCCAGTTCGCCCTCCGCATCCAGATGGGCGAGCCATTCGGGATGGCGCACCAGCGTCTCCACGGCAAAACCGGAAACGGCCAGCACCCGGGCCAGTTGTTCGCACCGCTCGGGAGACAGCGCCGTCCAGCATTCACTCGGCGCCTCCTGGCCCTGCATCGACGCCAGATTGTCGGCCTGCTCGAGCGAAGCGGTGAGACGCTCCCAAGTATGCCGCAACGCCGAGGTCAGCGGTTCGGGAATGGCATCCAGGGGCAGGAAATCAGCAGGCAGGGCCATGGGCGTCTCATCGTCGGCTGGCGAATGCCCTCAGCATAACCAAGCACACGCCTCGGACACTAGGCGCGTTTAAGAAAGCACCGACTCAACCCAGAAACTTGTCCCACAGCAACAACCCCCAGGTCAGCCCGGCAAAGACCAATGCCAGCATCACCGCCGCCGAGCCGATGTCCTTGGCACGCCCGGAGAGCTTGTGACGCTCGGGGCCGATGCGATCCACCACGCTCTCGACAGCAGTGTTGAGCAACTCGACGATCAACACCAGCAGGCAACTGCCGACCAGCAAGAGCCACTCCACCGGCGCCTCACCGATCCACCATGCCAGGGGAATCAGCACCAGGCAGAGGCCGAGCTCCTGGCGAAAGGCCGACTCGTAGCGATAGGCCGCCTTGAGCCCCTTGAAGGAATAGCGAGTGGAATGCACCAGATGGCGCAGGCCGGTGTGTCCAGGTTTCATCTGCCAGTATCCATCGATCAGCCAGGGTATGAGCAGCGATGGTAGCAGAACCGATGCACAGTTCCTCTAGGGAGCCAGGTAGGCCAGGGCTCCGGTGGTCAACGCCGCTATTCCCGTCCGTATGGTCGCCTCCTGCCCGGGGAAGTAATACGGTGAATGCGGCATTTCCAGATGACGCATCTTTTCGGAGATCCCCTCGCCTGGCGTCTCCCGCCAGCGTGCCTCGGGCGTCGCGCCGATGAACCAATAGACACAGGGAATATCATCACCGCCGAAACCTCCCGCCATGGCATTGCCGAAGTAGGGAAAATCCTCGCTGCCGTTGAGTCGCGGCATGGCGAAAAGCTGCGACTCACCAAAATATTCGGCATGGGCACGACGCACCCGCTCGACGGCTTCCTCATCATTGTGCAGTGATATGGTCTCGGTGAGTGTGTGAAACTCCGGATCTCGAGGCGAGCGGCCCGCCTCGCACTCGGCCCGCACGATGCGTTCGATGGCCTCGAGCACGCGGCGGTGCAGTGCGTTGTCGAAACTGCGCACGTTGATCTCGAGTTCCGCCGTATGGGGAATGATGTTGCCCTGGGTCCCGGCATGCAGCTTGCCGACCGTGACCACGACGGTTTCCTCCGGAGGCACTTCCCGGGCCACGATGGTCTGCAGACGCGTCACCACATACGCAGCGATCACCACGGGATCCACGGTATAGGCCGGCATGGAACCGTGCCCACCATCGCCATGGATGGTCACCCTCAAGGTAGTGGCGGCCGCCATGGCGTTACCCGCGAGATGGCCGAGCGTACCGGCCATGGCCGGCATATTATGCTGCCCAAGCACGATATCCGGACGCGCGAAACGCTCATAGAGGCCGTCATCGAGCATCGCCCGCGCACCACCGAAGATTTCCTCGGCGGGCTGGGCAACCAGCATCAGGGTTCCCTGCCACTGCGCCTTGAGATCCGCTAGCACGGACGCGGCACCGACCAAGCAACTGCTGTGCAGATCATGACCACAAGCATGCATCACCGGCACCCTCTTGCCCTCAGCGTTCTCGGCGGTTTCCCGACTGGCAAACTCGACCCCGGTCTGCTCCTCGATGGGCAAGGCATCCATGTCGCCCCGCAACATCACCGTCGGCCCCTCGCCATTGCGCATCAGGGCCACCACCCCGGTGCCACCGACGCCGCGCGTTACCTCGAAGCCCAGAGTTTCCAATGCCTCGGCAAGCAGTGCGCTGGTACGGTGCTCTTGGAAGGGTAGCTCCGGCTGACAGTGAATCGCCTGGTAGAGGTCTTGAACCCGTTCGAAAGTCGACTCGACCTGACTCTCGACGGCCGCCCTGATGTCTAGATGTGGATGTTGGTGATTCATGGTTCTCTCCATCGGGTCAGCAAAGGGGATGGCCTCAATCGAGGACGCGAGCGGCCCCACGTTCACGCAGCAGCGCCTGGCACAGGCCAAGCACTGCCAGATTGGCGAGCATGCCCCAGACACCGGCATGCCACCCCAGCGGTGAGCCGAAACCAAACTCGAGCAGCAGGAAAGAGAGGCTGCCGGCGATGGCACCGGCCATGGCGCTGCGACGATTCAGCAATGGGAAGAAAAGCGCTCCCAGCACCATCGGCAGAAGTTGCACGATCAGTCCGTAGGCGGTGAGCAGGATCATCACCAGAGAGGCAGGGTTGAACAGAGCGAGACCATAGGCGATCAACGACAGCGCCAGCACGCTCCAGCGAGTCGCGGCCACTGTGGCCCGCTCGCCGACATCACGCATCAACGTGGTACCGAGGACATCACGCACCAATACCACGGCTGCGGTATGAGCCAGGTTGGCGCCGGTGGACATGGCTGCCGCCAGCGCTCCGGAAAGCATCAACCCAACCACCCACGGCGGAAACGCCGCGACTTCCATCACCAGTTTCAACAGTACGGTATCCGGGCGCTTCAGGGGCATCTCGGCAAACACCAGCGCCCCCGCAAAGCCGATAAACAACAAGGGCACCAGCAGATAGGCATAAAGCGGATAGAAAACGCTGACCCGACGCAGGGTCCGGCCGCTGTCGGCCGAATAGAACTTCATGAACATGTGCGGCCACATGGCGCCGCCGAAGGCACTAACCAGAATGGCCGTGCTGAAATAGCCCCAGCCCATGTTGGTCGCCCCAGGCAGGACGAGATGCTCGGGCGCCTCGATCTGGAGACGCGCGAACATCTCACCAACACCGCCGAACAGATGCTCGGGGATCGCCAGTCCCAGAAACCAGGCAATGGCAATCATCATGATGCCCTGCACCAGGTTGGTCCAGCCGATACCACTTAGGCCACTACAGAACACATAGGCCGCCACCACCAGAAAGGCCAGCAGAGCACCCAACCAGAAAGGGACCAAGCCATCGGTGGCGGCCTGAAACAGCAGTCCGGCCCCGGCGATTTGGATGGTCAGATAGGGCACCAGCGCCATGACGCCGATGATCCCAGCCAGCACGCCCAGCGGCCGACTGCGATAATGGTCGGCGAGCATATCGCCTTGGGTCAGATAGCCTCGTTCACGGCCCAATGCCGCCACCCTGGGCCCCAGCACCCAGATGGTGATGGGTACCAGCGACAGATAAGCCAGTATGTAGAAGGCCGGGGCACCATGCTGGTAGGCCCAACCCGGCGTACCGAGAAAGGCAAAGGCCGAGAAGACCTCGGCGCCGAGGATGAAGAACAGGATCACCACCCCGACGTGGCGGCCACCTGCCACATAGCCCTCCAGGCCGGAACCGCCCCGTCCTCGGGCCCGTAACCCGACCCAGAGTACGATACCGAGATAAGCCAGGGTGATGGCCGTGACGATCATCGCATCATTCATCGCGACCTCCCGCAGGCCGCACGACGAAAGCCGCCCACATGCCGAGGAACAGCACCAGCATCCACAGGATGTACCAGGCGAACAGGAAAGGCAGGCCGAGCATGGTCGGCTCGACGCGATTGGCGATCAACGCACCGGGCCAGATCATGGCCAGGGTGCATAAAGTGAAGTGCCCGACGACCAGAAGGGAATACAGCGTCTTGTTCATGGGATTGTCCAGCTCGCCGAAGCGAATCTTGTTATGGATTGTCACTGGACTATGGCGCAGGCTAGGCGATATAAAAAATATCCATAATGGATTCCACCCATATCATTTCGATATTGCCAGCAAGGGTCGTGCATGGAATTCCGACAACTCCAGTATTTTCTCGCCGTGGTGGAGGAAGGCTCGTTGTCCGCGGCAAGCCGACGAGTTCATGTCGCCCAGCCCGCCCTGACGCGCCAGATTCGCTTACTGGAAGAAGATCTCGAGACTCGGCTGTTCAACCGACATGCCCGCGGCATGCGACTCACAGTAGCCGGCCGGGCGCTCCACGAAGAAGCTCGGGAACTCCTCGATCAACGCACACGGCTACGCACGCGCCTTTCGACTCTGGGCCAAGGGGTGACGGGTCGAGTCAGTCTCGGCGTGACGGTGACCCACCTGTGGGTTCCCGAAGTGGCTCGCCTGCTGTCAAGTTATCGGGATCACTACCCTCGAGTGGCCTTCGAGGTCTTTCCACTGCTGTCGGGTCCTCAACTCGATCGGCTGCAGGATGGCGGGCTGGATGCCGGCATCCTTTATCTCGACGGAGGTGAATTGCCCGGCTTGGAAACACGGCTGTTGCAACGCGACCACCTGCTGCTGGCCGTCCCGGAGAATTCCCGTTGGGCGACATCACCACCAGCAAGCCTGCGCGAGCTGGCGGACGCAGACGTCATCTGGGGTTTCCGACACGCCTCGCCACAGTATCATGACCGCATACAGGCGCACTTTCGCCGGCTCGACTTCCAGCCCCGGGTCGTGCAGTACGGTGCGGACAATATCGCCATCCTCGGCATGGTCGCCGCCGGGCTCGGCATCGCCATCGTGCCCGCTGCCAGCAGCCACCACCCAATGCCCGGCGTGCACTTTCTACAGCTACCCGAGCTCGATACGTGCGATATGCTGCTGTGGCTCGCCTGGCGGCCGGACAATGACTCGCCGGCCCTCCACAATCTGGTATCGCTGGCGACTCAATGAGCCTCGATCAGTGCGGCCAAATCCTCGGACAGGCGTTCCAGCACCATTGTCCAGTTGAGATACGGCGTCGACTCGGTGCCGTTGACCAGCACGGTGAAGGCGCCCCAACGATTCGACCGGGTGCGGAAATAGCCGGTCATCGCGCGTACCTGCACCGGTTCATTGAGGGTGCCGGTCTTGACCATCACACGGTCCTGAAAGCTCGAAGGCCCCTTGCGGATGAAGCGCATCACGCCGTTGCTGGGTGACTGCAGTCCGGCCACGAAGCTGGGAAACAGGGAGGGCTGAGCGAACATGTACGCCAGCAGGCTGTTCACACCGCTGGCGGTGGTGCGGTTCTCCGGTGTCAGGCCGCTGCCGCTGCGCAGCGTCAGCGGGCCATGGTCGGGAATGCCGGCCGCGAAGGCTTCGATGGCGGCACCGCCTTGTTCCAGGGACGGACGCGGGTCAGCTGCCATATCCAGCGCCAGCACATCGGCCATGAAGTTGTTGGAGTAATTGAGCGTCCGCAGCAGAACCTCCTGAAGCGGTTCGCCATCCACCGCGGCCAGCTCGCGTGCCGAGGCCAAGGGTTTCGTGGTGCTGGTGGTATGCCCGCCCTGGACCTGGATACCGGCACGCTCGAGCATCGCCATCAGCAGTTGCGCGGTCTGCTCGGCCGGAGCGGCACTGGCACGGTAGAGATCCCGGGGATGGGCATTGGTGGAAATCTGCCCGCTGACGCGCACCACATCACCGCCGCCTTCGGTCAACCGCAGGGCCGATAGCTGGGTCCCACTATTGGCGGCCTTGGTGTCGACCCGGTTGTCGATGTCCGGCAGCAGAACCTTGCTGTCGCAGCCGGTAACCGTGGCTGGCACACCGGGCGCCGAGCCCGGCGCGACGTTCACGCACCAGCTACCGAAGTTGACACCCGCGGAGGACAGCAGCGCACTGTAGGCGTTGTCCACTCGACTACGCGCCTCGCAACGATCGGTCGTGATGCAGTCCACCGGCCCGAAACGCCACTGGCTGACCACCAGCCGGCCGGTCACCTCGCGCACGCCGGCTTGGTACAGCCGTTGAACCAGGCGCCACAGGTCTTCGCTGGTCAGTGCCGGATCACCGCCGCCATCGAACACCAGGTCGCCGCCGAGCACGCCATCGGGACCGGGCTCGGCCGTGCTGACCAGACGCGTGGTGAAGCGATGCTGGGGGCCGAAACGGTCAAGGGCCGCTGCCGCCGTGTACACCTTGGAGACCGAGGCCGGTGACAGGGAAAGCGACGGCGACAGGCTCGCCAGAATCTCATCCGAGCGATCCCCCGTGCCCAGCAGGCGTGCCTCGGCACTGATGCGAAAGCCATCATCAGTCAGCGACGAGAGTCGTGGAAATCCCGCCGCCATGACGGACGACGGCAGCAATGACAAGACCAGCAGACAACAGCTCAGCGTGCGATGAAACATGACGGCATCCATGCAGCGTTATTCGGGCAACGGCGCGACTCCGCAGTTTACCCGGGCATGGAGGGCGTTTCGACCGTATCTCGGCTCAGTGTGGCGTCGACGAGGAAAACACCTGAATCACCGCCACGCCGCCGATGATCAGGGCCATGCCCACCACCGCCGGCAGGTCGGGGCGTTCGCCGTAGACCACCATGCCGACTAGCGTTACCAGCACGATGCCAAGCCCCGCCCAGACCGCATAGGTAATGCCTACCGGCAGAGTGCGGAACACCAGCGTCAACAGATAGAAGGCCGTGACATAGCCCACCACCACCAGAACGCTCGGCCAGAAACGCGAAAACTCGTCCGATGCCTTGAGCGCCGATGTGGCGACGACCTCGGCGATGATCGCCAGGGCGAGAAATACATAACTCATCCGCACTCCCCCTGCGCCAGCCGCCGGCGCATGACATGATCGAAAAGCGTGTTGAATACCATGGCATAGAGCAGGAAAAACAGCATGAACCCGAGATCCAGCCAGAATGCCTCGACGATCCCGATGCCGAGCCACCAGGCCACCGCCGGCAGCGTCATGATCAAAAGCCCCAGCTCGAAGCCGAAGGCCTGGGCCATCCGCTGGACGAGGGAACGGCGTCGCGTCGGCACCCAGACATCGAAGAGCCGGTTCCAGACCAGGTTCCAGAGCATGGCAGCACTGGCCAGCCCCACCGCCAGCACTCCGATCTCGCTCAGGCCGTGACCGGTCAGCCAGCTCGCCAGCGGTGTTACCAGCACCAGTCCGCCCATTTCGAAAAGCAGAGTGTGCGTGATCCTTTCCTTCCAGGAACGCATCGTGACCTCCTCACTCGGGTCCCTCAGGCCAACATGGCCTCGACGTGGCCTCCTATTCTCGCCATGATGGCGATGGGTGCGAGTTGGAATCCATCAATTTTTCAGATAGGTCGCGTATATCATGCGTTGGAGTCTTGACCAGCTCGAAATCCTCATCGCCTGCGCCGAGCGGGGCTCTTTCTCGGCGGCGGCCCGCCATCTGGGCCGGGTCCAGTCCGCGATCAGCACCGCCATCGCGCACCTGGAGACCGACCTGGACTGCCAGCTATTCGACCGCACGGGCCGGATGCCCCGCCTCACCGAGGCAGGCGCCGCACTGCTCCACGAGGCGCGGGCGGTCATCCGCCAGTGTCAGCGACTCGAATCCCGGGCCCAAGCCATCGGCCAGGGCGAGGAAGCACGGCTGGTGCTGGCCATCGACGAGGCGCTGGTGGAAATGCCGCCGGTGGACGAGAGCCTGGAAGCATTGGCCGGCCACTACCCGGCCCTGCAACTGACGCTGCTCTATGGCGCCCAGGGCGATATCGCCGGCTGGGTGGAAGACCAGACCGCCGACCTTGGCATCCTCCTGCGCCAGCAGGGCCAGGGGCCGCTGCTGGAGGGCATTCGCATCGCCCATCTCCAGCAAGCCCTGGTCGTCGCGCGTCACCATCCCCTCGCCGAGCTTCCCGCGCCCTCAGCGGGCGATCTGGCCGGGCATCGCCAGCTATTGATCGCTTCACGCAGCGAGGGCGATGCCTGGCAACCACTGAGCGCCCAGTTCTGGCGACTCAACAGCTTCTACTCCATGGCCGAACTGGCGACCCGGGGGCTCGGTTGGGCCCTGGTACCACAGCACATCGCCCAATACCCGCCCTTTCGCGACGATCTCATCCACCTGGCCAGCGATGCCCTCGGCATCCCGCCGGTCATCGAGGTCGAGACGGTCTCCCGCCGCGACAGCGGACGCGGCCCCATCGCCCAGTGGCTACAGCGCACCCTGGGTGAACGGTTTCGCGATCACCGACTCAGATAACGCTTACTCGACAGGCAGCAGCTCGGGGCGATGCGGCAACTCGGTCACCAGCCGCCAGAGCGACTGCCCACTTTGCCGATACTTGCCCTCGAAGGGGGTCAGCGGCTCGCCATCAGGCTCGAACGCCTCGACGCCTGCCTCGACGCCAGTGGCCTGCCGCAATGCCAGGGCAAACTCCTCGACGTAGAGTCGCCAGTTGGAACGCAGCTCGAAGCGACCGCCCAGCGCCGGGATGACCGGAAAGATCGGGTGGCCATGCCAGCGCATCTTGAGATGCACCGACTTGGGATAGGGATTGGGATACAGCAGATAATGCCGCGCCGGCTGCCACCCCTCGGCCAGCGCCAGCCGCCAGAAATCGACCAGGTCGGCACGCACCAGCAGGGCGTTGTCGGGCAGCGGCCCGTGATCCCGCGACAAGCGATCGGCGCTGCGATCGACGCCGATCACCGCGCAGCCCGGGTGTTCACTGGCCAGGCGTCGGGTCGACAGCCCGACCCCGCAACCGGCATCCAGGATCAGTGGCATCCTCGCCCGGGCGTCACGCCAGTGCTCGGCTCGCTCGAACGCCTCGCGAGTATGGTCGGCCACAGGCTTGCGCAGGGGGTGTTGCAGCGCTCGCTCGACGCGACGCGTCAGATCCCGGTGGGGACCGGGCTGATTGGAGGTGATGGCGCGGGAATGTCCAGTCATGGGGGAACCGATGGCGATGTCGACGGTCGAGCATTCTAGCAGCCGCCATCGCCCCGGCGCAGCGGCCCGGCATGACGCCGTGGCGGGCCGGGTGCTATGATCCATGGCCTATCGAGAGACGATTCTGCCCTGCTATTTCAATCCAACGAGGAACCCGGCTTGTCACATTTACCGGTGATCGTGGGCATGGGCGGCGTGAATCCCGCCGGCCGTACCTCGGGCCACCAGGCGTTTCGCCGCACCGTGCTCGACGCCCTGCCCGATGATGACCAGGCCCAGACCCTGCTCGGCCTGGCGGCGATGATGCGCCTGGCTGACGCTCAGGACGACGGCACCTGGCACGACGCCCAGGGGCATCCCCTCGATGCCACCACCCTCGTCGAGCGCACCCGCCAGCGCGTACTGGACCACACCCTGATCCGACGCATCGAAGATCCCCGCTTCAACGCCGAGGGCTTGCCCGCCAACCGCCGAGCGACCCTCGCGCTGGATGCCCCCTTGACCTTTCGCGTGCGCCGTCGCCAGTTGCCCGACGACCTGCCACCGACCTGGCAGGTTCGCGAGCTCGACCGCCGGCATCTGGAAGTCACGGTGCCAGCCGGCGAGATGGACGTCATGCTGCCCGAGACACGCCCTGCCCAGGTACGGGCCGCCGGCCAGCTTCCCTCGGGCTTCGAACCCAGTCATTTCTACCGCAGCGTGCACCACCCCCGCGGGCTTTCCATGGCCATCTTCGCCGCCAGCGACTGCCTGGGGGACAGCGGCCTGACCTGGGATGAACTGCGCGACCGCCTGGACCCCGACCAGGTCGCGGTGTATGCCGGCAACTCCATCGGCCAGCTTGATGACGAGGGCTGGGGCGGTCTGCTGAAGAGCTTCGTCTCCGGCAAGCGGGCCACCTCCAAGCAGATGCCGCTGGGCTATGGGCAGATGCCCGCCGACTTCCTCAATGCCTATGTGCTGGGCAGCGTAGGGGGCACGGGCGCCGCACTGGGCGCCTGCGCCAGCTTCCTCTACAACCTGCGGCTCGGCGTGGACGACATCCGCGCCGGGCGGCGCCGCGTCGTGATGGTCGGCACCTCCGACGCACCGATCACCCCGGAGATCGTCGAGGGCTTTCGCGCCATGGGCGCCCTGGCCGATGACGACAGCCTGCGTGCCCTGGACGCCCTGGAACTGCTGACCGACGCCGACTACCAGCGGGCCTGCCGCCCCTTCGCCCGCAACTGCGGCTTCACCATGGGCGAATCCAGCCAGTTCCTGATGCTGATGGATGACTCCCTGGCCCTGGAGGTCGGTGCCGAGCTCCTCGGCAGCGTGCCCGAGGTCTTCGTCAACGCCGACGGCTGGAAGCGCTCGATCTCGGCACCGGGCATCGGCAACTACATCACGCTCGGCAAGGCCGCCTCGCTGGTGCGCGACATGCTCGGCAAGCATGCCCTGCGACATCGCACCTTCCTGCATGCCCATGGCACCAGCACGCCCAAGAACCGTGTCACCGAGTCTCACGTCTTCGACCTGGTCGCCCGGGCCCACGGCATCGAAGACTGGCCGGTAACGGCCATCAAGGCCTTCGTCGGCCATTCACAGGGCGGTGCCGCCGGCGACCAGCTGGCCAGCGCCCTGGGCAGCTTCGCCCATGGCCTCTTGCCGGGCATTCCAACCCTGGATGCCGTGGCCGACGACGTCCACACCGACCGGCTGCGTTTCTTTCGCGACCCCTATGCCTTCGAGGCGGATGCCGCCTTCATCAATGCCAAGGGATTCGGCGGCAACAACGCCACCGGTGTGGTGCTCTCTCCCGGCGTCACCGAGCGCCTGCTCACTGCCCGTCACGGCGCTGCGGCCATGGCAGATTGGCGAGCCCGGCGCGAAGCCACACGAGAGACTGCCGCGGCCTACTACCACGACGCCGACCGAGGCCATTTCGCGCCCCGCTATCGCTTCGGCGAAGGCGTGCTCGAAGGCCCTGAACTCGACGTCGGCGATGACGCCATCCAGATTCCGGGCTATGCCAAGCCGGTCTCGCTGGCCGTGGACAACCCCTTCGGCCGGCTCGACGACGGAGAGGAGGACTCATGAACACCGCCGTGTATCCCGGCACCTTCGATCCCATCACCAACGGACACTACGACCTGATCGAGCGGGCCTCGCGCCTGTTCGATCACATCGTGGTGGCCATCGCCTCCAGTCCCGGCAAGTCGCCCGCTCTGGACATCGACGCCCGCATCGCCCTGGCGCGCAAGGTGGTGGAGCACCACGACAACGTGGAAGTGGTCGGTTTCTCCGGCCTGCTCACCGAGTTCATGCGTCAGCGCCAGGCCCGCATTCTCCTGCGAGGCCTGCGTGCGGTCTCTGACTTCGAGTACGAGTTGCAGCTGGCCAACATGAATCGCGCCCAGATGCCGGAACTGGAGACCGTCTTCCTGACGCCGGAGGTGGAAAACTCCTACATTTCCTCCACGCTGGTGCGCGAAATCGCGCGCCTCGGCGGCGATGTGTCGCAGCATGTCCATCCCGATGTCGCCGAAGCGCTCAAGAATCGCTACAATACCTGACCGTGGCACTCGGTCTTGTGTGCCCGGTACTGATTTGCTCAAACCCTGTTAAAATCTAGCGAGCTTGCGCCAGACAAGGCAACATCGAGCGGAAAGCGCTCTTTAGGTGTACGAAAAGCAGACGTACAAAAGCGCTTTCTGGCGAGATGCCAACGCCCTATGGCCGACGCACAGCAGATTTTTATGAGGCGCCCCATGGCCCTGATGATCACCGACGAATGCATCAACTGCGACGTCTGCGAACCCGAATGCCCCAATGACGCCATCTCGCCGGGGGAAGAGATCTATATCATCGACCCCAACCGGTGCACCGAGTGTGTCGGTCACTACGACGAGCCGCAGTGCCAGCAGGTCTGCCCGGTCGACTGCATTCCCCTCGACCCGGAGCGCAAGGAATCCCGGGAAGAACTGATGGAGAAATACCGGCTCATCACTGCGGCCTGAGATCGGCGCGCGCCTGCCTCCCTTGAAAGACACGGCTCTCGTCGAGGCGAGGGCCGTTTTCTTGCTCAGACGAGCCGTCTCCCCCATCCTATCGGGCTCGCTGAACTTCCGGAGCCACCGTGTCATCTTCCGATCCCGACCAACGGCGTGTCTGGTCCCTGGCCTGGCCGATCATCCTCTCCAACATCACCGTACCGCTGCTCGGCCTGGTGGACACCGCCGTGGTGGGCCACCTGCCGGATTCCCGCTATCTGGCTGCGGTCACGCTCGGCGCGACCCTGTTCGGCTTTCTCTACTGGGGCTTCGGCTTTCTCCGCATGGGCACCACCGGCCTGACCTCCCAGGCTGCGGGACGCGGCGACGACGAGGGTGTACGCAACCTGCTGGGCCAATCGATGCTGCTGGCACTGGGCATCGGCCTCGTGCTGATCCTGGCGGGCGGCCCTCTGGTCGACCTCGGCCTCTGGCTGCTGGACGGCAGCGCCGAGGCCACGGCATTGGCCGGCGAGTACGCACGGATTCGTCTATGGTCGGCACCGGCGGTACTGGCCAACTATGCGATCCTCGGCTGGTTCCTCGGCCAGCAGAATTCCCGGGTGACGCTGATCATCCTGGTGCTGACCAACGCCGTGAACATCCTGCTCGATCTGCTCTTCGTGGTCGGGTTCGGCATGACCAGCGATGGCGTGGCCTGGGCCACGGTCATTGCCGACTTCAGCGCTCTGGCGGTGGGCCTCTGGCTGGTCAGCCGTCAACTGCGGCGGCTCGAGGGACGCTTCCGGCGCGAACGTCTCCTGCGTCTCGGCGCTTACGCCGAGCTTTTCCAGGTCAATGCCAACCTCTTCGTGCGCACCCTGGGGCTGCTGTTCGCCACGGCCTTCTTCACCGCCCAGGGCGCGGCTCAAGGCGACACCATCCTGGCCGCCAACGCGGTGCTGCTGCAGTTCATCATGCTCACTTCCTACGGCCTGGATGGCTTCGCCCACGCCGCCGAAGCCCTGACCGGCCACGCCGTGGGTCGTGGTCGCTGGCAGGAATTCGCCCAAGCAGTGCGCGGCGCGACCCGCTTCTCATTGCTGACCGCAGGCATCGCCGCCCTGGCCTTCGCGCTGGGCGGTCACTGGCTGATCGCGCTGCTCACCGGCCTGCCGGATGTCCGTGCCAATGCCGGCGAGTACCTGCCCTGGGTGGTGGCCATGCCGTTGATTGCGGTATGGAGTTACTTGCTGGACGGCGTGTTCATCGGCGCCACGGCAATCCGTGAGATGCGCAACAGCATCTTCATCGGCCTGGCGGTCTACCTCCCCGTCTGGTGGCTCACTCAACCGCTTGGCAATCACGGCCTGTGGCTGGCCTTCACTGTCTTCACCGCAACGCGCTCGGCCGTACTGATCGCCTATTATCGGCACTATCGTCGGTGGCACTGGCGAGATGCCTGAGGACACACCGCCCTCTTCAGTCATTGGACTTTGGTGGCTTTGACAGCTCCCGGGAAGTCGGGCAATTTGATGCTGCCCAACTTCCTGATCTAACGAGATTTCTCAGTATTTTCGGCCACGATGGCAAGGCTGATTGAATAGCCGAGCGTCGTGAAGCGCAAAGCAAATGACGCGCAGAAAGCGAGACATAACAAACCGTTAGGCGAGCTTCCCAGCGCCGTGCGGCATGGCGATTTGCACGTGCCGTCATTCAAGCCGTATTTCCCTGACCCGAGATGAGGCCCAGCACCATGCTCAAGTCACTGTCGCGTCCAGCGGTCAAACTGGTCGAGCGGTATCTCCCTGACCCCTACATTTTCGTGCTGCTGCTGACGGTGATCGCCGCTGCCGCCGCCATCGCCTTCGAACGTCAGACGCCACTGACGGTCCTCCGCTTCTGGGGCGACGGTTTCTGGAATCTGCTGTCGTTCTCGATGCAGATGCTGCTGGTACTGGTCACCGGCTTCATGCTGGCCAGCTCGCCCCCGGTCAAGCGACTGCTGCAACGCCTGGCCGGCCTGGCCAACAACGCCGGCGCCGCCATCGTCCTGGTCACCCTGGTGTCGCTGGCCGCCAGCTGGATCAACTGGGGCTTCGGCCTGGTGGTAGGCGCGCTGTTCGCCAAGGAGCTGGCCCGCCAGATCCGCGTCGACTATCGTCTGCTGGTCGCCAGCGCCTACTCGGGCTTCATCGTCTGGCACGGCGGGCTGGCCGGCTCGGTGCCCCTGACCATCGCCACCGACGGCCATTTCGCCGCCGAACAGATCGGCGTCATCGGCACCTCCGAGACCGTCTTCTCGCTGTTCAATCTCGGCATCGTGGTGGTGCTGTTCATCGCCATGCCGTTGATCAACCGCATGATGCTGCCCGACGAAAAGGACAGCGTGTACATCGACCCGAGCCTGCTGAACGAGGACGAGACACGACGCGTGCGCATCACCCGGCCAGCGGAGCGTCTCGAGAACAGCGTGACCCTGGCCTGGCTGGTGGGGATTCCGGGGCTGCTGTTCCTGCTCGACCACTTCGTGCTGCGTGGTGGCGGTCTCAACCTCAACGTGGTCAACTTTCTCTTCCTGTTCCTGGCCATCGTTCTGCATCGCACGCCCCGCAGCCTGCTCGAGAGCCTGCATGAAGCGATCAAGGGCGGCGCCGGCATCGTCATCCAGTTCCCCTTCTATGCCGGGATCATGGCGATCATGGTCCAGTCCGGACTGGCCGAGACGCTCTCCGGCGCCCTGATCTCGATGGCTTCGGAAGCCTCGCTGCCCTTCTGGACCTTCATCAGCGCCGGCATCGTCAACATCTTCGTGCCCTCCGGCGGCGGCCAATGGGCCGTGCAGGCGCCGGTCATGCTGCCGGCCGCCGAGGCCCTGGGCGTGGACATTCCCCGCGTGGCCATGGCCGTGGCCTGGGGCGATGCCTGGACCAACCTGCTGCAACCCTTCTGGGCCCTGCCGGTCCTCGGCATCGCCGGTCTCAAGGCCAAGGACATCATGGGGTTCTGCCTGGTCCAGTTGCTGCTGACGGGCGTGATCATCGCCGCCGTCCTGACCTGGCTCTAGCGGTGCCGGATTGACGGCTGGCCCCGGCAGCCGGCGCCATGAATCAACGCATGGCATATGTGTGGCTCGCCTTGTCCCCATTACGGCGGCAAGGCGTTATGCTGGGGCAACCTCCACAAGAGACCCTGCAAATGACGGAACATGCACTGCCCGGTCAGCACGAACTCACCATGACCGTGCTGATGACTCCCGATATGGCAAACTTCAGTGGCAAGGTCCATGGCGGCGCCATCTTGAAGAAACTCGACGAGGTCGCCTATGCCTGTGCCAGCCGCTATTCGGGGAGCTATGTCGTGACACTGTCGGTGGACCAGGTACGCTTCAAGCAGCCGATCCATGTCGGCGAACTGGTGACCTTCCTGGCCAGCGTCAACCACGTGGGACGTTCGTCCATGGAAGTCGGCATCAAGGTGATAGCCGAGGACATACAGAACAAGCTGATCCGTCACACCAATAGCTGTTACTTGACCATGGTCGCGGTGGACGAAGCGGGCAAACCCGCCAGCGTGCCGCCTCTGGAGTTGAAGACGCCCGAGCAACAGCTGCGCCACGAGAAGGCCGCATTGCGCAAGAAGCTGCGCAAGCGGGCAGAAGAGGAGGAAGAGCGTCAGACCCAGGCGGCACATGACGCCAGGCAATGAACCATGGCCCGGCAAGCCGGGCCATGGTGGAGGCATGCGTCAGGAAGAGGACTCCTGGATGGCCTCGCCGCCCTGTTCGATGTCCTGACCGACACCGCGCACGGTGTTGCATCCAGCCAGCAGCGACAGCGTGAACAGGGTGATCATCATCAGAGAAAGGGTCCGTTTCATCGGGCTCTCCTTGTTACGGCTCGGTAGGGAAACGCGGAAGGCGAACGGCGCCACAGGCGCCATACCGCCTCCTCCGGCGTTTCCGGGAAGGGATGCTACTCGTTCAATCTAGCAGGAAGCGCGGTCCCGCACAGCCCCTATCCCGCACAACCCCCTACCCCGGCTTTCCAGACCTGATTCCCCTGCAGCATGGCCATGGCATGCTGCACATGTACCAACGACTTCAAGGAGCCCCGACATGCCAGATTTCGAACCGGACGCCCGTCTGATCGAGGACACCTACCCCATCACCGAACTCCCGCTCTGTCAGCTACGCCTGATGAACGATGCCCGCTTCCCCTGGCTGGTTCTGGTGCCACGCCGTGCCGGCGTCTCCGAGGTCATCGAACTCGACGAGGCCGACCAGCGCCAGCTCTGGCGGGAGGCGACCCTGGCCGGCAGCGTGTTGAAGGAGTGTCTGACGGGCGACAAGCTCAACATCGCCACCCTGGGCAACGTGGTCGCCCAGCTGCATCTGCACGTGATCCTGCGACGTCATGACGACGACGCCTGGCCGGCGCCGGTCTGGGGCCACGGTCAGGCCTCGCCCTATGATCTGGACACCCTGGCGAGCCTGCGCGATCGTCTGCTGGCGGAAATAGAAGCCATCGACTGGAAGGCACCCGCCTAGTTCTCCAGGCGTGTGCGCAGCGTCGCCAGCCAGGGCTCGAGCAACCATGGCGGCAGGGGACGACCGCCACGCAGGGCCGTCATCTCGACCCGGCTGCCTCGCTCGGCGGGACTCGCCTCGAGACGCAGCCGGTAACCGGGCCAACGCCCGAGCACGGCCTCGACACGTCCCAGGTCGGCATCGGCATGGCGCACCACATAGCCACGCTCCATCAGCAGGATCATGGCTTCATCCAGCACGTCGACCACCGAGCCTGGCACGTTCCCCGTGACAGGCTCGGCGGGGGCGGGCGGTGCCATGCTCGCGCATCCCGTCAGCAGCAGCATCAGCGCGCCCCCCAGCAAGCGGCGCCTCATGACGACACCTCCCCAGCCTCGACGGCATCGTGCAGCTCGCGACAGAAATTCGCGTCACTGGCGGTGCGCGACTGCCGCAACTGACCGCGCCAGTCGTACAGCTGAACATCACGCGACACCCTCACCGACTCGCCGCCGACCACCACCGAGACACGTTCGATCCGGGTGGCTTCCTCGGACGGCCACCCCGCGCCACCAAAGCCGATGCCCAGCCCCACGCCGGATGCCACATGACCGCCGCTTCCGCCGAACAGAAAACCGCCCAGGCGGGGTGCCGGGTCGACGGCATCATGATAGAGGGTGCGGCCGGCACGCTCGGCACTGACCAGCCCCAGCGAGGTATCGGTATCGCGTACCAGAAAATCGCGCTGCTCCAGTACCTCGACCACCCGTGCCAGAGTGGTGCTGCGCGAGCCGGCCTCCACCGGCCAATGGCAGGCAGCGGCGGGGGCCGGCTCGGCTTCCGGCATGCGGGTGGGCGTCGCCTGACAGCCCGCCAGGACCGCGAACGGGGCTATCAACAGGGCGTGCCAGTTTCCTCGAGCCATGCGTCTCTCCTCGGTGTCTTCCGACAGTCTAGCAGTCGCCACCCTCTTGAAGCCCCGCAACGTCGCCCGCATGTCATCAATCAGCGCTATGGTGTCCATGCAGGAAATTCGCTTAACGGTCACTACCCCGGCGCCTATACTGGCCCAACACGAATCAAGGAGGCATTCGCATGAGCGAGACCAACAGCATCGGCCTGCATTCCGGCAGTGCCAGCCAACTGGCCGAACGGCTCAACGCCCTGCTGGCCAACTATCAGATCTTCTACATGAACGTTCGCGGCTATCACTGGAACGTGAAAGGCGAGAACTTCTTCGAGCTGCACACCAAGTTCGAGGAGTTCTATACCGACCTGCTAGCCAAGATCGACGAGGTCGCCGAGCGCATCCTGACCCTAGGACACAAGCCGGTGCACGCCTATAGCGATTACTTCAAGCTGTCCAGCATCGAGGAAGAGAAGGATATCCACGACGGCGAGACCTGCGTGCGTGGCGTGGTCAAGGGTTACCAGACGCTGATCGAGCTGCAGCGCGAGATCCTCTCCCTGGCATCCGATGCCGACGACGAAGGTACCGCCTCCCAGGTGAGCGACTACATCCGCGAGCAAGAGAAGACGATTTGGATGTTGAACGCCTATCTCGGCTAAGGAAGCACTGATTTATTGTTGCGCTCGATACCCTGACCGTCGGCGGTACTCATAATCCTCATTTACGATCAGTAAACTGCGGTTATTCCGTTCCGGCGGCGGCCAGCTTATCGTCGCTCACGACATAAATCAGCACTTCCTGTACCCAAAAGGTTCGGGGAACACGATTTCCCTGGATCCGCTCTCGACCATTAGCGGTCTTGATCCTCGTCGCCGCCTTTCGGGGCGGCGGCGTCGTGTTCGGGAGACTCATCCGGTGCCTCGCCCTCGGCGGCACGCACCAGGTCATCGGGCAGCGGCTTCTTCATGCGCACGCCCAAGCGTTCCAGCTCCCGGGCCTGAGCGACCAGGCTGCCCTGTCCCGTCGACAGCCGCCGCATGGCGCGGCGATGGCTGTCTCCGGCACGCTCCAGGTGTCGCCCCACCTCTTCCAGGCTCTCGACGAATCCTCCGAACTTGCTCAGCAGGCGCTC
This sequence comes from Halomonas caseinilytica, assembly GCF_001662305.1. Taxonomy (GTDB): domain Bacteria; phylum Pseudomonadota; class Gammaproteobacteria; order Pseudomonadales; family Halomonadaceae; genus Halomonas; species Halomonas caseinilytica. The sequence goes on along the minus strand of NZ_BDEP01000001.1, from coordinate 51,941 downwards.
GGCACGCTCGCCGATCAGACGAGCATTCTCGTTCTGGCGTTCCAGGCTCCACAGACCCGCCACGGTGCGCAGGCTGGCCAGCAGGGTGGTCGGCGTGACCATCACCACTTGCTTGTCGAAGGCATCCTGGAACAGCGTCGGATCACGTTCGAAGGCCGCCGCGAAGGCCGGCTCCACCGGCACGAAGAGGAACACGAAGTCCGGAGAGTGCAGCGTCGAGAGGCCCGGATAGTCCTTGGCCGCCAGGCCCTGAACGTGCGAGCGCAGCGACTGCAGGTGATCGCGCATCGCCGCTTCCCGCTCGGTTTCGTCCTCGGCGTTGACCACTCGGGACCAGGCGCTGAGCGACACCTTGGCATCGACGATCAGATGACGGTCTTCCGGCAAGTAGATGATCGCATCGGGACGCCGCCGCCCCTGCTCGTCGTGCAGCGTCACCTCGCGACGATACTCGATGTCGCGACGCAGGCCACTACGCTCCAGCACCCGCTCGAGAATCAGCTCTCCCCAATTGCCCTGCGCCTTCTGGTCGCCCTTGAGTGCCCGGGCCAGCCCGGCGGCTTCCTCGCCGAGCTTGGCGTTGAGACCGGCCAGTTGATCCAGCTGGGCCTTGAGCGAGCCGCGTTCGCGCTGCTCCTGGCCATGCAACTCCTCGACGCGTCGACGAAAATGGTCGACCTGCTCGCGGAAGGGCTTCAGCAGCGCTTCGAGGCTCTCGCGACTCTGGGCGCTGTAGGTGCGTTGGCGTTCGTCGAAGACCTGGCCGGCGAGCTGGTGGAATTCGTCCTTGAGGCGTTCGCGGGCGTCTTCCATCAGCGCAAGCTGCTCACGATGGCGCAGCGCCGCTTGCTCACGTTCCGTTTCCAGCCGTGCCGCCCGCTCGCGCTGCTCGGCCAGTTGCCCTTGAGTCTGCTCGAGCGCCGCCTCGACACTGGCCAGCCGCTCGCGACAGCCATCCAGTTGGGCGTCGCTCTGGGTCAGTTCCTGCTCGAGCCGTGCCGCGGCCGCCTCGCGTTCGGCCAGACGGGCACTGACGGCCACATGACGGCGGCGTTGGCCGATTCCCCAAGCCAGGCTCACCAGTGCCAGCACGCCCAGCCCGAGCGGCAGCACCCAACCGGGCGCGAGCCATGCCTCGTTCATGCCGTCTCCTTCACGCCTTGGGGTCCACCAGATCTTCGACCAGGGCCCGCAGCATGTCCCAGAACTCCGCAACCGAGTCGATCTCCACGCGCTCGTCCGGCGAATGCGCGCCACGGATCAAAGGACCGAAGGAGATCATTTCCAGGGCCGGATACTTGGCACCGAGGATGCCGCACTCCAGGCCCGCATGAATCACCTTGATGGCCGGGTCGACCCCCAGCCGCTCCCGGTGCAGGGTGCAGAAGCGCGCCAGCAGCGGGCTCTCCGGGGCCGGCGTCCAGCCGGGATAGGCGTTCTCGACCCGAGTGCGGGCACCGATCAACTCGAACAGCGCGCGAAAGCGATCGGCGATGTCGGCACGCGCACTGTCTCGCAGCGAGCGCACCAGTGCGCACAGGTGGAAGCGGCCGTCTGCCAGACTCACCACCCCGAGATTGTTGGACGTTTCCACCACGCCCGGCACGGCGGTACTCATGCGTTCGACACCACAGGGCGCTACATGCAGGGCATTGACCAGCAGGCGGCTGGCCTCACGGCTCAGGGCAGCCGTGCCGTCGGCAGCGACGCCTGGCTCGAGGGTCAGTCGCAGGTCATCATCAACCCCGGCCAGTTCATCGCGCAACTCCTGCTCCAGGGCTGCCAGGCGCGTGCGCGCGGCCTCCACTTCCTCGGCGGGCAACGCCAGAGTAGCGAAGGCTTCACGAGGCAAGGCATTGCGCAGAGTACCCCCCTGATAGTCGACCAGGCGTGCATCGACGTCTTCGAGGCGGCGCAACGCCCGCACCAGCAGGCGATTGGCGTTGCCGCGTCCTTTGTCGATATCGAGACCCGAGTGGCCTCCGGTCAGCCCGGTCAGGGCGAGGCGCACCAGTGTTTCATCCTCGCCCACCGCGCTGGTGGGCAACTGCGCCTCGACCACCACGTCAGCACCGCCAGCACAACCGATGTAGACCTGACCACGGTCCTCGGAATCGAGGTTAAGCAGCATCTCCCCCTCGAGCCAGTCTTCCGCCAGGTTCAAGGCACCACCCATCGAGGATTCTTCCTCCAGGGTGAACAGTGCCTCGAGCGGGCCATGCACCAGCGTGTCGTCTTCCAGGATCGCCAGTGCCGCCGCCACGCCCATGCCATTATCGGCGCCCAGGGTGGTATTCCGCGCATGCAGCCAGCCATCCACCACATGGGTTGCGATGGGATCGCGGGTGAAGTCGTGGGGATGATCGGCATTGGCCTGGGCGACCATGTCCAGGTGACCTTGCAGAATCACGCCCGGCGCCTTCTCGTGGCCGGGACTGGCCGGCTTGCGGATGCGCAGGTTGCCGAAAGCGTCGCGATCATGCGGCAGGCCGAGGCCGTCGGCCCAGGCCTCAAGGTGCGCGACCAGAGCCGCTTCATGGCCGGAAGGACGCGGGGTGTTGCACAGAGTGCGGAAATGGCGCCACAGCGGGCGCGGCGCGAGTTGCTCGAGATGTGCGTTCATGGCGCTTCTGTATCGTGATTGACTCGGAGACTCTACCGGCCGTCCTCACCCTTGGGAAGACTGGCGGCATCGAGCCATCTGGCGATGCCCTGCCGCCGCCAGCCATCGACCTGCCGAGCGCCGCTGAGCGACAGCCGTCGAGCGAGCCACTCGTCGGAACGCCCCTGGAAGGCCCAGGCGGCCAGCATGGCCAGCGCGTCATCGCCCTGGCCATGGGGAGCGACGAAGCCGATCAGTGCCTGCACGGCCGGCCTCACCATGGCCGGATCGCGATGCCCATGGGCCACATCCTCGAGGTCGCGAAGGTCCTCCGCCGACAGCGGCCCGGCGGGACATTCGCCGAGCAGGGCCAGCGCCACCAGCGGCTCGAGCTCGGCCAGCTCGAAAGCCAGCAGGGCAGGAAGCTGACGATGGAAGCGATGCATCAGGCGTGTCGCCAGCGCCTCGCCCTTGGCGCTGATCGGCTGCACCACCATCAGGGCGTGCTCGCCCGTGGAGGTCTCGCGGGTCAGGCCGAGGCGTACCACTCTAAACCCCTGACCCTGCCAGAAGGCCAGCAGGCCGGGTTCGGCGCCGAAGCTCGCACCGAGCAGGTCGATGCCATCCGACTCGGCATCGCGCCGTTCGGCCGCCAGCAACTGCGCTCCCATGCCCTGGCGGCGGCATGGCGACACCACGGCAATACGCAGGACACGGCGCAATCGGGCCATCAGCGCCTCGCGCTCGCCGGCATGGGCTGCCAGTGACTGGGCCAGCAGATGTCCACGAGGTCGCCGCTCGCCACGCGCCACTCGCTCTGCCAATACCGGTTCGAAGCCTCCTTCGTCGCTGGTGACCGCGACGGCCGCGACCCCGCCACCGCCCGACAGGCTGGCAATACGGCCTCCCGGCGCATCCAGCAAGCGCCTCAGGTCGCCAGGCGTGGTGCGGTAGTGAGCCTGCACCAGCAGACCGAAGATGGCACGCAGACGCGGCTCGTCGAGGGCCAGGTCTCGGCGATCCTCGCGCTGCCAGTGCACGCCCGCCTCCGGTTGGTCGACATCCGGTTCGGCGTCGAGCATCAGCAGGCACGACGTCAACGCCTCCAGAGGATCGCCCTCGGCCCAGCGCACCGGCGTGGCCAGGTGGCATTCGCGCCAGTCCGGGGCCAAGCGGTCGAGCCTCTCTCGAAAGCGCAGCGCGAAGCCTCTCCCCGCGCCTTCATAGCCATGCACGGTCGTCGCAAAGGCGATTCGCGGGAAGGCCTCGAGCCAGCTCCCCAGGAGTCCGGCAGGTATTGCTGCCGCCTCATCCACCAGCAACCAGCTGCCTGCCCCGCCGGCCTCGCCTCGTTCGATTCGCGCTTGCAGTTCATCCGGGGCCAGGAAGCTCACGTGTCCCTTGTCGGTCGCGAAGCGATTGCCCTGGCGAACGCCCTCGGGGCACAGCGCTGCGAGACGCTCGAAGAGCCCCGCCACTGCAGCCGGACGCGGCGCGGTTACCAGAACGGCGATGCCTCGCGCCAGCAGTCGGGCACAGGCGATGCCCAGAGCGGCCGTCTTGCCGCGCCCCCGGTCGGCGGTCATCACCAGCGGCCGACGTCGCCGTAGACGCTCTAGCCGGGCCACGGCATCGGCCTGGTCCGGGGTAAGGCAGGCAGCGTCGGGCGACGTCGGCGCCTCGCGAGGCTCATCGGTCAATACCGGCACCACCGGCGATGCCGCATCGGTCCACCGCGCGACGCCCGGCGCATCCGCCAGCAAGGTCGACAAGCGCGCCAGATATCGGCACGACAGCTCCTCCAGGGACCAGGGATACTCGGCCAGACGAGCATAGTCGGCATCGGGCCGCGCGCCCCAGTCGGTGGGCGTCAACAGCACCATCAAGCCACCGGCACGCAAGGTGCCGGACAGGGCACCGAATGCCTCGGGATCGAACCCCGCGCCCGGAGAGGCCGCATCGAAGACGATCAGGTCCTGCTCCCCGCCCAGCCGGGTCCGCGCCTTGCTCGCCGGAAGCCATGACGACGCCGCGATGCCGTCTGGCGATTCGGGAGCAACCCAGAGAGGAGCCTGCCATCTTGCATCTCCCCAGAGCCGCCACGCCCGTTCGCGACAACGCCCGGCCTCGCCCTGTAGCCAGACCAGTCCACGCCATCGATGCCGACGAAGGGCCTGACAGAACTCGTCCAGTTCCGGCGGGAAGTGGGGGCTGGGCAAGGGCGACATGCCGATCTCCTGGACAAATCAACTTTGGTCTAATGAATTTCGGGAATTAAACGCTCGACTGCACTTCGGCAACGCAGCACTCGATACGCCAAAACCCCTTCATTCTACTGATATTACGAGACTTTCCATGAATCAATGACATGTGCGGTCGCCACAAAATTGCGTGGAACACGACCATGGTGGACATCGAACACGGCGGAAAAGCCATGCTAGCTTGATGACTGCCGCCGTTACGCTGGTCGGGGATATCACGGGATGGCAACGTTCTTTGCTGCGTCTCTTCTCGACAACCACAACAACCCCATGAGGGAGTCCCACATGATGACACGCTTCGCTCTCACCAGCCTGGCCGCCGGCGTTGCCCTGGCCACGCTGGCGACTCATGTCCAGGCCCAGGAAGAATGGACCATGACCACGACCTGGCCGGACAACCTGGATCTCATCCAGATCGACCGCCACTGGGCAGAACTGGTCAACCAGCTGGCCGGCGACGAGCTGCAGATCAACTTCCGCGCCGGCGGCACCCTGATGCCCGGCACCGAGGTGTTCGACGCCACCGAGACCGGTAGTATCGAGGCCGCCGGTGACTGGCCCGGCTACTGGGCGGGACGCAGCCCGGCCTTCTCGCCGCTGGCTACCACCACCAGCCTGTTCAATGGCGTCGACTACCTGAACTGGATTCAACAATGGGGCGGTTTCGAGCTCTATCAGGAAGTCTACGGCCAGTACAACATGGTCTATCTGCCCTACGGTATCACCAATAACGAATCCGGCTTCCGCGGCGGCACGCCCATCGAGAGCCTCGCCGACCTGGAGGGCAAGCGCCTGCGCCTCTCCGGCCGGGACCAAGGACGCGTGCTGGAAAAGTTGGGCGGCTCCCAGGTCACGCTCGCCGGAGGGGAAATCTATCAAGCCATCGAGCGTGGCGTGGTCGACGGCGCCGAGTTCTCCACCCCCGGCGTGGATTACAAGGCCGGTTTCAACGAGGTTGCCGATTACTGGCTGACGCCGGGCTGGCACCAGTCCGCCAGCGTGTTCGGCGTGATGATCAACCAGGATGCCTGGGACGCGCTCTCCGAGGAGACCCAGGAAAAGCTCAAGATCGCCGCGGACGCCACCATGGCCTGGTCGCTGGCCTGGTCCGAGCGTCAGTCGACCGAAGGCACGGTGAAGTTCCTCGAGGACGGCACCACCATCAACCAGCTCTCCGAAGAGGACCTCGCCGAGATCCAGGACATCACCAACGAGGTGATCGTGCAGGGCGCCTGCGAGGATCCGATGCACGCCAAGATCTATCATTCCATGATCAGCTACATGGAGCATTACGCTAACTGGCGCGACATCTCGGCGCCCTACAACATGAGCCGAGTCACCGACAACCTGCCCTCCCTGGAGGAAATCGAGGCCTGCATGGAGCAGTGAAACGGAGCGGCTGGGCCCTTCGGGGCCCGCCCTGCCGTGACGACGGCGCTCCCTGCGCCTGGCCACGCCGATATCGTCTGACGCCGAGATCATCATCATGAATGCCATTGCCAGGACCATCGATGCCCTCAATGAGGGATTCGGACGCCTGATTGCCCCTTTGCTCGCCGTGATCACCCTGATCGTGATCTACGACATTGCCATGCGTTTTCTCATCGGGCGCCCCAGCGACTGGGCCTTCGATGTCACCAAGATGCTGTTCGGCGCCCACTTCATGCTGATGGCCGCCTATGGACTGCGCCACCACGCCCATGTGGAAGTGGACGTGCTGAAGCGCCTGCTGTCACGACGCAAGCAGGCGGGACTCGAGATCCTGGGTTACCTGCTCTTTTTCGTTCCCTTCATCGGGATGTTGCTCAGCCTGGGCTGGGATTTCTTCCTGCGCTCCTTCAGCCGCGGCGAAACCACCTACGGCATGGTGTCCATCCCCGTCTATCCGGTGAAGGCCGTCATTGTCGTCACCGCCGTCCTGCTGTTGCTCCAGGCCATCGCCGTGGTGATCCGAGCCATCCAGGAAGTGCGCAGGGAGGAAACCGCATGAGCGCCGAGATGCTCACCTTGTTCATGTTCGGCGGCCTGCTGGTCGGCCTGTTCATGGGCCACCCGCTGGCCTTTGTCCTGGGCGGCGTCGCTGTACTCGGAGCCTGGCTGGGGCCAGGGGCCAATACCCTGGGTATTCTGATCAACAACATCTATGGCAACGCCATGGACAACTACGTCCTGGTGGCCATCCCCCTCTTCGTGCTGATGGCACGCTTTCTCAACGACTCGGGCGTCACCGAGAAGATGTTCGAGTCGATGCGCCTGCTGCTCGCCAACCTGCGCGGCGGCCTGGCGCTCACCGTGGTCATCGTCTCGGTGCTGCTCGCCGCCACCACCGGCATCGTCGGCGCCTCCATCGCCGTGATGGGCATGATCGCCCTGGTGCCAATGCTCAAGTACTCCTACAACAAGGAACTCAGTACCGGAGTGATCATGGCCAGCGGCTGCCTGGGCATTCTGATCCCGCCGAGCATCATGCTGATTCTGATGGCCAGCTACTCGCCGGTCTCGGTGGGCGCACTGTTCGCCGGCGCCCTGGTGCCCGGGGTCATGCTAGGCGTGCTCTATGCCCTCTACGTATTGATCATCTGCCATGTGAAGCCATCCTACGGCCCACCGGTCCCCGCCGAGGAACGCGCCGATGTCTCCACCGGTGAACTGCTGGGCATGCTCGGCCGGTACGTGCTGCCCCCCATGACATTGATCCTCGGCGTCCTGGGGTCACTGTTCACCGGCATCGCCACTGCCACCGAGGCCTCGGCCATCGGCGTGGCCATCGCGTTCGTACTTTTCCTGATCTTCGGCGACCGCAAGCTCTCAACCTGCTATCGCACCCTGATCGAAGCCAGCAAGACCACCACCATGGTGATGCTGGTGCTGGTTGGCGCTACCGCCTTCACCGGCGTATTCTCGATCGGTGGCGGCATGGAGGTCATCAGCGAGGTCGTCATGGCCATGCCCGGCGGCACCACCGGCGCATTGATCCTGATGCTCTTTCTGGTCTTCGTGCTTGGCATGTTCCTGGACTGGACCGGCATCGTGCTGCTCAGCTTCCCGATCATGCTGCCCATCGTGGAGCAGATGGGCATCGACGTGCTGTGGTTCGTGGTGATGGTGGCCGTGGTGCTGCAGACCTCTTTTCTGACACCGCCGTTCGGCTATGCACTCTTCTACCTCAAGGGCGTGGCGCCCCAGGGGGTCGAGATCGTCGATCTCTACCGAGCCGTGATTCCATTCTGCGCGCTGATCGTGCTGGCCTGTGTGCTGATGGCCATCTTTCCCACTCTGGTGACCGGTCTGCCGACCTTGCTGCTCGGTCACTGAACGATCTCGCAGCCCGCCATGCCAGCGGGCTGCGACGCCTGATATGCTGGCACTGTCCGCCGCTTCGTCTGCCTCCGGGAGACCTCCCGCTTGTCCCGCACCCGTCTTTCACGCTCCGTACCGACGGCCCTCCGATCGAGGCTACGACTCGATGCCTGGAATCTGCTGACCCTGGGGATCGCCGCCATCGTGGCGCTGCCGGTCCTGGTGGTGCTCGCCCATATCGTCATGCCCACCGATGGCGTCTGGCAGCACCTGGCCAGCACCGTACTGGGTCGCTATCTCGCCAACACTCTCTTACTGGTGATCATGGTGGGCCTGGGAACCTTCATCATCGGCACCGGCACGGCCTGGCTGATCGTGATGTGTCGTTTCCCGGGACGCCGTCTGTTCGAATGGGCCCTGTTGCTGCCGCTGGCGGTGCCGACCTATGTGATCGCCTACGCCTATACCGACTTCCTGCAGTATGCCGGTCCGGTACAGGGCTGGCTGAGGGCGACCTTCGAGTGGGGGCGAGACGATTATGTCTTCCCGGACATCCGTTCCTTGGGCGGAGCCGCCACCCTGATCACCCTGGTGCTCTATCCCTACGTCTACATGCTGACCCGGACGGCCTTCCTCGAACAGTCGGTGTGCGTACTGGATGTGGGGCGCACCCTGGGATGCGGCCCGTGGCGGCTGTTCGGCAGCGTGGCCGTGCCCCTGGCGCGTCCGGCGATCGTCGGCGGCGTCTCGCTGGCGTTGATGGAAACCCTCAACGAGTTCGGCGCGGTGCAATATTTCGGCGTCGACACGTTCACCACCGGCATCTACCGCACCTGGTTTGGCATGGGCGAGCAGGTCGCGGCCGCCCAGTTAGCGGCCTGTCTGCTGACCTTCGTGATAGGCCTGGTACTGCTGGAGCGCGTCTCGCGCGGCAGACGCCGTTATTTCCACACCACGGGCCGCTACCGGCGCCTGCCGGAGTTTCCGCTTGCCGGTTGGCGAGCCGCAGCGGCCTGCCTGGCCTGCCTGACGCCGGTACTGGTGGGCTTTCTCATCCCCGGCGGATTGCTGCTCTACCTTGCCCTGACCGGTGGCGACAACCTGTTCGGCCCCGCCTTTCTCGAGTTCGCCGGCAACAGTCTGGTACTTGCCGCCCTGGCCGCCCTGGTCGCCGTGGCCCTGGCACTCCTGTTGAGCTATGGCGCTCGCCTGCACCCGGGGCCGACGACCCGTACCGCCACCCGCATCGCCGCCATGGGCTACGCCGTGCCCGGCTCGGTGGTGGCGGTGGGCATCCTGATTCCCTTCGCCTGGCTGGATGACCAGATCAATGGCTGGCTACGCACACACTTTGGCGTTATCGCCGGCCTGATCTTCAGCGGCTCGGCCTTCATTCTGATCTATGCCTATGTGGTGCGTTTTCTGGCGGTATCGTTCAATGCCCTGGAAGCCAGCCTCGGCAAGGTCACGCCCAACATGGACGCGGCGGCTCGCACCCTGGGACAGACCGCCGGCGGCACCCTGCGTCGAATCCATACCCCGATCATGCGCAGCAGCCTGTTGGCCGCCGCCATTCTGGTCTTCGTTGACGTGATGAAGGAGTTGCCGGCGACCATCATCCTTCGCCCCTTCGACTTCGACACCCTGGCCGTGCGCGCTCACAACCTGGCCACCGATGAACGGCTCGCCGAGGCCTCCACCGCCTCACTGACGATCGTCGTGGTGGGCATCATGCCCGTGGTGCTGCTAAGCCTCGCCATGCGCGGCGCGCGTCCCGGCGGGAAAGACGAACACCTGTGAAGCATCCAGGCTTATCGCCACAGGCTGCCCCTCCTCGGGCAGAAAGACGCCCGGCACCCGGGCATGCAGGTGCGCCTCCTGCCCATCGGCGCCATGGGCGCAGATATGCAGCAAACTGGCTCGTCCCAGCAGCTTGGCCATGATCACATGGCTATGGGTCGTCGTCGGCGGCTTCGCCAGTGCCTCGACCCGCAACGCCTCGGGACGGATCATCACCCGCGCTCGCTCACCCTCCGCCAGCGCCGGTGCCGCCACTTCGCCCACCGGCGTGGCCACGCGCCCTCCGCGGACCTCGCCGGTCAGCTCGTTGACCGTATCGAAGAAGGTCACCACGAACGGGTCGACCGGCTCGCAATAGAGTTCCCGGGGCGTGCCCATCTGTACGACATGGCCTTCACGCATCAGGGCGATGCGATCGGCCATGAACATCGCCTCCTCCGGGTCGTGGGTCACCAGCAGGGCGCCCGCTCCCAGTTTCTTGAGGACGTGCAGGGTATCGTCGCGAATGCGGTCGCGCAGTCGCGCATCGAGGCTCGAGAACGGCTCGTCGAGCAGCATCAAGCCGGGTTCCGGCGCCAGGGCTCGGGCCAGGGCAACGCGTTGCTGCTGCCCGCCCGACAGGGTGTGGGGATAACTGCCGGCGTAGTCCTCCATCCCCAACAGGGCGAGCAGTTCCATGGCACGTGCGCGGCGCTGCCGAGCGGGCAACGACGCCAGCCCAAAGGTGACGTTCTCGAGCACGCTCAGATGGGGAAACAACGCCGACTCCTGGAAGGCCAAGCCGACATTGCGATGCTCCGGCGGCACATGCGGCTGCCCCAGGGGCCGCCCATTGATCTCGACATGCCCCCGTTGGAGAACCTCGAGACCGGCAACGATGCGCAATAGCGTCGTCTTGCCGCACCCCGAAGGCCCCAGCAGGCAGACGACCTCGCCCTGGCGTACCGTCAGATTGATCCCCGCCACCGCCGTGTGGCGGCCATAGGCGTGATGGATGTCCTGCATGCTCAGGACGATGGGCGCCTCCGAGGCGAACGGCTCGGCGGCATTCTGAAAGGGAGCCTGGTGCATGGCAGTCGCCGACAGCAAAGTTCGAGCGTCATGGTAACGCGAAAGCATCTTCGACACGTTGCGATTTTCAACGCTGCAGCCCTCAACGCCTGCGTCAACGTTCTGCGCACCCCGAGGTTGACGCCCTCGCCGGCAGGCGCTTCAATGCTTGACAGGAAATGCAACGCATTAACATCAACAAATCATTTCCAACACGCCTGAGAGGTTACGCATGTTCCATTCCCAGCGACTCGTCATACCGCTTGCCGCCCTGCTGACCGGCGCGGCCTTCACCACCGGCGCCGCCGCCGATGAGCTCAACATCTATTCGGCGCGGCACTACGACTCCGACCAGGCGCTCTACGACGCCTTCACCGAAGAAACGGGCATCGAAGTCAACGTTCTCGAGGGCGATTCCGACCAGCTCATCCAGCGCATTCTCCGCGAAGGCGAAGCCAGCCCTGCCGACGTGATGATGACCGTCGATGCCGGCCGCCTGTGGCGCGCTGAACAGGAAGGCATCTTCGCCAGCATCGAGTCCGAAACGCTGGCCGAGCGACTGCCCGACGCCATGCGCCACCCGGAAGGCAAGTGGTTCGGTTTCAGTCAGCGCGTCCGCGCCATCTTCTACAACCCCGACAACGTCGACGCCGACGAACTCACCCGCTACGAGAACCTGGCCGATCCGCGCTTCGAGGGCCAGGTGTGCATTCGCTCCTCGAACAACATCTACAACCAGTCTCTGCTCGCCTCGCTGATCGCCCATCACGGCGCCGAGGAAGCCGAAGCCTGGGCACAGGGCGTGGTCGACAACATGGCTCGCGACCCCGAAGGCGGTGACACCGACCAGATCAAGGGTGTCGCCAGCGGCCAGTGCGATATCGCCGTGGCCAACCATTACTACTACGTTCGCCTGCTGAAATCGGATAACGACGCCGACCGGGAAGCCGCCGAGAAGGTCGAGATCCTGTTCCCCAATCAGGATGACCGTGGTGCGCACGTCAATGTTGGCGGCGCCGGCGTCGTGGAAAACGCGCCAAACCGGGACAATGCCATTCGCTTCCTGGAGTTCCTCGCCTCCGACGAGGCCCAGCAGGCCTTCGCCGCGGGCAATTACGAATTCCCGGTCGTCGAAGGTGCCGAAAAGAGCGATGTGCTGGAATCCTGGGGAGATTTCAAGAAGGACCAGCTCAACATCAGCGAACTGGGCGAAAACAACCCCGAGGCCATCAAGATCTTCGACCGCGTCGGCTGGAGATAGGTGGCTCATTCTCGCAATCCCTGCAAGTGACGGCCCGCGACATCGTCGCGGGCCCGCCTTTCCTTCCGGCGCTCACCCCGGCACGCTAGCCAGGTATCTCGATACCGAATCGACGCCCCAGCCCCCGTCGCCCCGCTGACGTCAATGTCAGCGCCCGGCCGTCGAGGTCACGCCGTACCCACTCCCGACCGATGGCCAGTTCCAGCAGAGCCGCTCCCAGGGCTCCCGCCAGGTGCGGACGACGCACGCTCCAGTCCATGCAGGGACGAGCAAAGCGACGTCGGCGAGCCCGCACCGCCGCGACGTCCACGCCCATGGCGCTGAAGGCTCGCGCCCCTTCCTCGGTCAGCCGATAGTCACTCCCCGCATCGGCAGCGGGCACCAGCCAGCCGGCCCCGACACAGGCATCGTGGAGCGTCACCGCCAGCTCGCCGGCCATATGGTCATAGCAGGTCCGAGCGAAGCGCAGGCGCTGCGGCGTGTTCGGCGCGAAGGTCGGCGCCGCTCCTTGCCCGATGACCATCAGCCCCTCAAGGGCCTCGGCGACGCTCGGATCCTCCAGCGCATAGTAACGATGACGCCCTTGAACGTGCCGCCGCAATAAGGCCATTTCGGTGAGACGCGCCAGATGAGTGCTGGCCGTCGGCGGGCCGACCCCGGCGATCACCGCCAGCTCGGTGCTGGTCCGCGCATGGCCGTCCATGAGCGCGCACAGCATGCGGGCCCTCGCCGGCTCGGCGATCGCCGCCGCCACCCGGGACATCGCGAGATCCGTGACTGCCATATTTCGCTCCCGATCGAATCATGACCCGCGACAGGCACCGATACTGGGTCGGTACGCCATGTCAGGCCCCTGACTGAACGACTCTAGCGCCATCATGCCGGACACGCACAAAGGAATGCACGATGCTTACCCTCGATCCCCCAAGCCACCCGAATCCCTATCCTTCCTACGCCAACTTGCGTCAGCACGGTGGCCTTCACTATCTCGAGGCACCGGGTCTCTGGGTCGCCAGCGACGCCGCCACCGTCGCCGAGGCCTTCGAGCAGCCCGCTTGCCACGTGCGACCGCACGAGGAACCAGTCCCCGCCACGATCGCCGATGGCCCCGCCGGCGAACTCTTCGGTCGACTGATGAGAATGAACGAAGGCGAGCCCCACCAGGCTCCCAGGCGGTTCCTGATGCCTTTCCTGAACGCCCTGGATGACGAAGAGATCGCCAGGCTGACGCGGTACCGACTCAGCGCATCGGATGTTCCAGCGCCATCGGACGCCATGTTTCGTGTTCCGGTCATGGTTATCGCCGCCCTGCTCGGATGCCCACCAGAGCACGAAGCTTGGCTGGCCGCGCAAACATCGCGTTTCGTGGCCGGCTTGAATCCGCTCGGCACCAGCGTCCAACGCGAAGCTGCCCACCGGGCCGCTGAAGCATTGATGGCGACAGTATCCCGCTTCGAGACTCTCCCCACGAGAGCCCAGGGCACACTGGCCCCGGACATCCTGGTCGCCAACCTGATCGGGCTGTTGTCGCAGACTCATGACGCCACGGCCGGCTTGATCGGCAATGCCATGCTCGCCCTGCATGCGCGCCCGTCGCTACGCGATGCGCTCGCTCACAGACCCGAAGGCGTGGCCACGATGATCGAAGAGGTCGAGCGCCACGACCCGCCGGTACACAGCACCCAGCGCTTCGTCGCGGCGTCCTGCCAACTGGGGGATACATGGCTGAAGCCCGGCGACACCGTTCTGGTGCTGACCGCCTCCGCCAACCGCGATGCTGCCCTGACTCCGGATGCCGACCACTTCCGCCTCGAGCGTCGCCAGCGCATCAGCTTCTCTTTCGGCGCGGGACGTCACCACTGCCCGGGAAGACGCCTGGCACTGGGCATTGCCACCCATGTCATCACCGGCCTGCTCGAGCGTCGTGAATACGTCAACACCCTTCACCATCAAGGCTACCTGCCATCGCGGCACGGCCGAATCCCCCGCCTCACTTCGACACAGGAGGAACACGCATGATCGCCGTCATCTTCGAAGCCCAGCCGCATCCCAACCAGCGTCAGCGCTACCTGGACATCGCCGCCGAGCTCAAGCCGCTGCTCGAGGACGTGGAGGGATTCATCTCCATCGAACGCTTCCAGAGCCTGGCCGACCCCGATCGCCTGCTGTCGCTGTCCTTCTGGCGCGACGAGCAGGCCGTCGCCGAATGGCGCCGCCTGGAGGCCCACCGCGCGGCCCAGAAAGCGGGCCGCCGTTCGGTATTCGCCGACTATCGGTTGCGCATCGCCCGGATCGAGCGCGACTACGGCTTGCACGACCGCGAGCAAGCACCCCCTGACAGCCGCACAGTCCACGCGGACCGCTGACTCAGTGTGCTTCGTCCCAGTTGGCGCCGCTCTCCGCCTCGACGGTCAGCGACACGTCGAGCTCGGCGGCGCTTTGCATGCGGGCCTTGACCTGTTCAATGAAGGTGTCGACCTCGCTTTCCGCGACCTCGAAGACCAGTTCATCATGAACCTGCATGACCATGATGGCATCGATGTCATCCTCGGCCAGCCAGTCGTCGACATCAATCATGGCACGCTTGATGATGTCCGCGGCCGTGCCCTGCATCGGCGCGTTGATCGCGGTACGCTCGGCGCCCTGGCGCCGATTGCGATTCTGGGAGTGGATCTCCGGCAGATGGAGCCGTCGACCGAAGACGGTTTCCACATAGCCGTCCTCCGCTGCCTGGGCGCGAATGCGCTCCATGTAGCGCGCCACGCCGGGGTAGCGGTCGAAATAGCGATCGATGTAGATCTGCGCCTGGTTGCGCTCGATATGCAGTTGGCGCCCCAGTCCCCAGGCGCTCATCCCGTAGATCAGCCCGAAGTTGATCGCCTTGGCGCTGCGCCGCTGCTCGCCGGAGACCTTGTCGAGCGCCACGCCGAAGACCTCGGCGGCGGTGGCGGCGTGGATGTCGCGGCCCTCGGCGAAGGCATCGAGCAAGCCCTTGTCGCCCGACAGGTGCGCCATGATGCGCAGCTCGATCTGTGAGTAGTCGGCGGCGACGAGCCGGTAGCCCGGTCGGGCCACGAATGCCTGGCGGATGCGTCGGCCCTGCTCGGTGCGAATGGGGATGTTCTGCAGGTTGGGGTCGGACGACGACAGGCGCCCGGTCGCGGTGACCGCCTGGTGGTAACTGGTGTGCAGACGCCCGGTCGAAGGATCGACCAGCTTGGGCAGCTTGTCGGTGTAGGTGGAGCGCAACTTGGAGAAGCCGCGATGCTCCATGATCACCTTGGGCAACGGATAATCCAGCGCCAGCTCCTCGAGCACGGCCTCGGCAGTCGAGGGCGCGCCCTTGGGCGTCTTCTTGATGACCGGAATCTTCTGCTCTTCGAACAGGATCTCGCCCAGTTGCTTGGGTGAACCGAGGTTGAACTCGCGACCAGCCAGTTCATGAGCGCGCTGTTCGAGCTCGCGGATGCGCTCGTCCAGCTCCCGGCTCTGCTCGTGGAGCCGCTCGGGATCCAGCGCGACCCCGTTGCGCTCCATTCGCGACAATACCTGGACCAGCGGTCGTTCTATGTTGTCGAGCACCTCGGCCAGCCGACCCTGCCCGTCGACCCGCGGGCGTAGTTCACGGTGCAGCCGCAAGGTGATATCGACATCCTCGCAGGCATAGGGCGCGGCCTGCTCCAGGGCAACCTGATTGAAAGTGAGCTGCTTGGCGCCCTTGCCGGCGATCTCCTCGAAGCTCACCGTCTTCTCGCCCAGGTACTTCAACGCCAGGGAATCCATGTCGTGGCGGGTGGCCGTGGAATCCAGCACATAGGATTCGAGCATGGTGTCGTGCAGGGCACCGGCCACTTCGTAGCCGTGACGCGCCAGCACCGAGATGTCGTACTTCAGGTTCTGGCCAATCTTGGCCTTGCCGGCATCGGCCCACAAGGGGGCCAGCGCCTCGAGCACGGCCTGGCGATCGAGTTGCTCCGGCGCATCCAGGTAATCGTGCGCCAGCGGAATGTAGGCCGCTTCCCCTGGTTCCAGGGCAAGTCCCACGCCGACGATGTCGGCCTCCATGTAGGAGAGGCTGGTGGTCTCCAGATCGAAGCAGAAGGCCTCGCTGTCCGCAAGACGCGCCAGCCACTCGTCCAGCACCGCCTGCTCGGTGATCACCACATCGCGGCGCGTTCCGCTCCCGCCGGCCTCCTCCGCGTCACTCGCCTCGGGCGTGGCAGTGCCCCCCGCCACGTCATCGACACCCTCGTCATCGCCTTCCAGCAACTCCGCCAGCCAGTTCTTGAACTCCAGTCGGCGATAAAGGGCGAGCAGCGCCTCGCGATCGGGGCGGGCGATATTCAGGTCGTCGAGGCCGACCGGCAGATCGCAGTCCGTCTTGATGGTGGCAAGCTCGTAGGACAGGAAGGCCTGCTCGCGATTCTCCTCGAGCTTCTTCGGCAACGTCTTGGCGCCACGAAACCCCAGCGTCTTGACCTTCTCCAGGTCGGCATAGATGGTTTCCAGCCCCCCTTCCATGCCCTGCAGCAGCCCCAGGGCGGTCTTCTCGCCGACACCGGGCACACCGGGAATGTTGTCGACCTTGTCGCCCATCAGCGCGAGAAAGTCGATGATCAGACACGGCGGTAGGCCGAACTTCTGCTCGACGCCGGCGGTGTCGAGGGTCTCGTCCTTCATGGTGTTGACCAGGGTGATGTGGCCATTGACCAACTGCGCCATGTCCTTGTCGCCGGTGGAGATCACGGCATCGCGCCCGGCCTCGGCGGCATGTCGGGCCAGGGTGCCGATGACGTCGTCGGCTTCCACGCCCTCGACGCACAGCAGCGGCAGGCCGAGCGCCCGCACGCAGTCGTGCAGCGGCTCGACCTGGGCGCGCAGATCGTCCGGCATCGGCGGCCGTTGCGCCTTGTACTCGGCGTAGAGATCATCGCGGAAGGTCTTGCCGGGCGCATCGAAGACCACCGCCATGGGGCTGTCGGGATAATCCTTGAGCAAGCGCTTGAGCATGTTGAGCACACCCTTGACGGCACCGGTGGGCTGGCCACCGGAAGTGGTCAATGGCGGCAGGGCGTGAAAGGCTCGATACAGATAGGAAGAACCGTCGACGAGTACGATGGGGGTGTCGGCCATGAATCGGCATCCATTGATGTCTGAGTAAAATGATGTCCGGGAAGAAAGCGCCATCCTGAGTCCCCATGATACGCATAGCCGCCGATGTTTGCCGGACGGTATGCCTCGACCGGACGACGGCATACACTAGGGGAGATGACTGCAGCCCCGGAGATTGCCATGCTGTCCCTGTTTCGTCCGTTCGCCGCCTTGCTGGTCGGTGGCGGCCTGCTGCTCGCCGGATTGCCGGCCCTGGCCCAGTCCGGCGGTTCGCCCGCCCCCGAGATCACCACCCGCCAGGAAGCGGATCGCACCATTCGCGAGTACCGGGTCGACGGCGTGCTCTATGCCATCGAGATCCAGCCCGCCTCGGGCCCATCCTACTATCTGGTCGACAGGGACGGCGACGGCAACTTCGAGCGCCAGGAGGGCAACGATATCACCGTCCCCGAATGGGTACGGCAGGACGGCTGACCCCTGGTGCGGCACAACCTGCCCCGGTAGTCGTGCATCGACGCGCCAAGCCGCTACAATAGGCGATTTGGCACAGCCCGCGCGAGACACACATGGCCGTATTCACACCGCTTACCGACGCCCAGGTCGCGGCATTCCTGAGCCGCTTCGACGCCGGCTCGCTGGTTGCCGTCGAAGGCGTGCCCGCCGGCACCGAGAACAGCACCTTCTTCGTCACCACCGATCGTCAGGAACTGGTGCTGACCCTCTTCGAGCAAGGCGAGCATGAGGAACTGCCGTTCTTCGTCGAGCTGCTGGACTACCTCGACGAGCACCGTCTACCGGTCCCCGGCCCCCTGCACGATCACGACGGCATCGCCCTGCACAGCCTGGCCGACAAGCCGGCCCTGCTGTTTCCGCGCCTGCCGGGGCAACATCCCCATCATCCCAACCTGGCGCAGTGCCGCGCCCTGGGCGATGCTCTGGGCCACATGCACAAGGTCTCGCAACGCTTCCCCGGACATCGCCCCAACCCGCGCGACCTGCACTGGCTGCTGCCCATGCACCACAAGGTTCTGGCCTATCTCTCGCCCGAGGATCAGGCGCTGATGATGGACGAGGTAGAAATCTACCAGGGCTTCTTCGACGGGCATCCGGAACTGCCCCAGGGCGCGCTCCACGGCGACCTGTTCCGCGACAACACCCTGTTCGACGGCGACCGCCTGGGCGGCATGATCGATTTCTACAATGGGTGCACGGGCGATCTGCTGTTCGACCTGGCCATCGTCATCAACGACTGGGCCTCTCAGGCCGACGGTCGCCTCGACGCCGAACGCTACGCCACCATTCTCGCCGCCTACCAGGCCCAGCGCCCGCTGGAAGCCGCCGAGCGCGATGCCTGGCCGATGATGCTGCGCATGACGGCCCTGCGCTACTGGCTCTCGCGGCTGCTGGTGGTCTACGTCGACCCGCCGGCCCATGACCTGACGCCCCACGATCCCGATCAGTTCCGCACCATCCTCAAACGACGCCTGGAGGAAGGTGCCCTGCCGCTTCCCGAGGTCACGTCTTGAAGGCCTCCATGAGCAGTGCCGCCGGCCCCGCGCATCGCGCCCGGCATACCTGGAACATCGATCAATGGGGCAGCGGTTATTTCGATGTCGATGATGGCGGCCAGGCTCTGGTGCGACCACTCGGCGAAGACGCCGAAGGGCCTGCCCTGCCGCTGACGACACTGGCGACACGGCTTCGCGAGGCGGGGCTGCGCCTGCCGGTGCTGGTACGTTTCACCGATATCCTCCACGACCGCGTCGAGCAGCTCTGTGCCGCCTTCGACGGCGCCATGGCCGAGGAAGACTTCGATGGTGGTTACACGGCCGTCTATCCCATCAAGGTCAATCAGCAGCACCGGGTGGTCGAGGAGATCCTCGCCACCCAGGAGCGTGGTCGCGGCCGCGTCGGTCTGGAGGCCGGCAGCAAGCCCGAGCTGCTGGCGGTTCTCGCGCTCTCCGGCGACGGCCCCTCGTTGATCGTCTGCAACGGCTACAAGGACCGCGAATACATCCGCCTGGCCCTGATGGGCGAACGGCTGGGACATCGCGTCTACCTGGTCGTGGAGAAGCTCTCCGAATTGCCGCTGATCCTCGAGGAGGCCGAGCATCTCGGCGTCGTGCCACGCATCGGACTGCGGGCCCGTCTCGCCTCGGTGGGCAAGGGAAAATGGCAGAATACCGGGGGCGAGAAGTCCAAGTTCGGCCTCACCGCCAGCCAGATCCAGGCTGTGGTCACTCGCCTGACCGAGGCCGACGCCCTGGGAAGCCTGCAGCTCGTGCACTTCCACCTGGGCTCACAGATCGCCAACATTCACGACATCCAGCGCGGCCTGCGTGAATGCGCCCGTTTCTACCAGAACCTGCTGGCGATGGGCGCGCCAGTGGATACCGTGGACGTCGGTGGCGGACTGGGCATCGACTACGAGGGAACTCGCTCGCGCAGCTTCTGCTCGATCAACTACTCGATGCGCGAATATGCCCGCAACGTCGTCTCGGCCTTCTCCCAGGTCTGCGCCAGCGAAGGGCTGCCCCATCCCCACCTGCTCAGCGAATCCGGCAGGGCCCTGACCGCCCATCATGCGGTGTTGATCACCAACGTGATCGGCGAGGAGCGCCCCGATACCCAAGCCCCCGAGACGCGCTGCCACGCCGGCGACCCGCAGGTAGCCGAGCTGTGGCGGGTCCACGACGAACTGCACGCCTTGCATGACCCGCGCGGGCTGGTCGAGGCCTGGCACGACCTGACCCAGGCGCTGGGCGAACTCCAGGACCGCTTCGTCATGGGTCTGGCCGACCTCGGTGCGCGTGCCGAGGGGGAAGGCGTCCATTCCGCTGCCTGTGCTCGCCTGCGCGAGCGGCTGGACCCCCGCAACCGCGCCCATCGCGAGATCCATGACGAGCTGGCCGAAAAGCTGGCCGACAAGCTGTTCGTCAACTTCTCGCTGTTTCAGTCGGTGCCCGATGTCTGGGGAATCGACCAGATATTCCCGGTGCTGCCACTCTCCGGCCTCGACCGTGAGCCCTCGCGCCGCGCGGTGATCCAGGACATCACCTGCGACAGCGACGGCCGCATCGATGGCTATGTCGACGGCCAGGGGGTCGAATCCACGCTGCCGCTGCCGGAATGGCGCGACGACGAGGAGCGCCTGATGGGCTTCTTCCTGGTCGGCGCCTATCAGGAGATCCTCGGCGATCTGCACAACCTGTTCGGCGATACTGACTCAGTGGATGCCTCCCTCGATGCCGATGGCCAGTGGCACTTCGACCACCTGCTGCGCGGCGATCGGGTCGCCGACGTGCTCGGGTACGTCAACTTCGATGCCGATGCCCTGCGCGCACGGCTCGATGAGCAACTCGCCGCCAGCGACCTGAGCGACGACGAGCAGTACCAGTTCCGGCATGACCTCTCCGCCGGTCTGGAAGGGTATACCTACCTGGAATGAACGGTTTTCGACGCATTCGACACTGACATCTCCGGTCCATTAGACCATAGTGATGGTAACGCTGCGTCCGGGACGAGGCGTCACACGGGCCGCCACGGGTGGCCGCCTTTGTTTCACAGGCTAACTATTATAAAATGAAATTAATCAACGACTCCGCAAGCACTGGATAAATCGACGAACGGATTCAAACGCCGAATGATGGCTCGGTACAGTCTGCTCCATTCGGCGGCACGGCGAGCGCAACCGAGATCGGGCTGGCGTGCGAATACCGGCATCGCGACCTTATTCAGGGCTTCTTCCATGGCAAGGAGCTTGGATCATGATCATTCTTTCGCTCATCTTCTGGCTGGTAGGACTGGCCCTGTTGGGAGGTGGCATCTGGCTCATCACCCTCGACGGTAGCTGGTACTACGCACTGGCCGGCATCGTCCTGATCGTGGTCGGGGCCTTGACGCGCTCGCGTCGCCCCACCGCTCAGATGCTATACGCGCTCTTCCTGATCGCGACCGCCGCCTGGTCGCTCTGGGAATCCGGTTACGACTGGTGGCCGCTGGCAACCCGGCTGGGCCTCTTCCTGGTGCTCGCCATCCCGCTGCTGATCCCGGCCAAGGGGGGCAGTCGCGCCGGCCTGGCCCTGCTGCTGCCGGTCTGGGCGATCATCGGTGTGGGCACTCTCGCCAGCCTCAGCGTCGACGCTCACCGTATCGAGGGCGAGCTGAGCCGCGACGTGGTCGCCGAAGAGCCGGCCACCGGGGACACGCCCAAGGAAAGCTGGCACGCCTACGGGCGCAGCAACCTGGGGCAGCGCTATTCACCGCTCGAGCAGATCACTCCGGAGAACGTCGGTGATCTGGAGCTGGCCTGGCAGTACCAGACAGGTGACGTGAAAGGCCCCGAGGACGTTACCGAAACCACCTACGAAGCGACTCCGCTGAAGGTGGGCAATTCTCTGTTCCTGTGCACGCCGCACAACTGGCTGATTGCCCTGGATGCCGATACCGGCGAAGAACAGTGGGTCTATGACGCCAAGGTGCCGGCGGAAAGCTCGCGCCAGCACCAGACCTGCCGTGGCGTCTCCTACCTGCCGCCGAGCTCCGGCGAGGCGGACGACATTGACGTGCAGGTCGCCAGCGGACCGGCCGAGGACCTGGACGCCATGCAGTGCGACGCCCAGCTGTTCCTGCCGACCTCCGATGCCCGCCTGGTCGCGGTCGACCCGGCGACCGGCGCACGCTGCAGCAACTTCGCCGACAACGGCGAACTCGACCTGCTGCACAACATGCCGTTCAAGCAGGCCGGCTTCTACTATTCCACCTCTCCCCCCGTCGTAGCCGACGGCAAGGTCATCGTCGCCGGTTCAGTCAACGACAACTATGCCGTCGAGTCTCCCTCCGGCGTGATTCGCGCCTACGACGCCAAGAGCGGTGAACTGGTATGGAACTGGGACGCCGGCAACCCGGACGAGACCTCACCGATCGCCGAGGGCGAGACCTATACCACCAGCTCCCCGAACAGCTGGTCGATCGCCAGCGCCGACGAAGAGCTGGGCATGGTCTACTTCCCCATGGGCAACCGCACGCCTGACCAACTCGGCATGTACCGCAGCGAGGCCGAGGAGAAGTACGCAAGCTCGGTGGTGGCGCTGAACCTGGAAACCGGCCAGGTGGAGTGGGTCCAGCAGTTCGTGCATCACGACCTGTGGGACATGGACACCCCGGCTCAGCCCAGCCTGCTCGATCTCGATACCGAGCAGGGAACCCAGCCGGCCCTGGTGATCCCCACCAAGCAGGGCGATGTCTATGTGCTGAACCGCGAGACCGGCGAGCCGATCCTGCCGATTTCCGAGCAGCCGGCACCCCAGGGCACCATCGAGGGTGACCATGCCGCCGAGACCCAGCCGATCTCGAGCCTGACCTTCCGGCCGCCGACCCTGCGCGAGGCGGACATGTGGGGGGCCACGCCGCTCGACCAACTGATGTGCCGCATCCAGTTCAAGTCGCTGCGCTACGAGGGCCAGTACACCCCGCCCTCCGAGCAAGGCACCATTGTCTTCCCGGGCAACTTCGGGGTCTTCAACTGGGGGAGCATCGCCGTGGACCCCAAGCGCCAGGTGATGTTCGGCATGCCACTCTACCTGGCCTTCACCTCCACCCTGGTGCCCAAGGAAGGCGCTGACCTGGGCGAGACCAACCAGGGAGAACAGGGCCTGAACGAGAATGCAGGCGCCCCCTATGCGGTCGATATGAAGCCCTTCCTGTCGCCGTTCGGCGTGCCCTGCCAGCAACCGCCCTGGGGCTACGTGGCCGGCACCGATCTGCGCACCGGCGAGATCGTCTGGAAGCACAAGAACGGCACCATCGAAGACATGACGCCGCTGCCGCTGCCGATCAAGATGGGCGTGCCGGGCATCGGTGGACCGATCATCACCGAAAGTGGCGTAGCCTTCCTGGCCGCCAGCGTGGACGACTACCTGCGCGGCTATGACCTCAGCACCGGTGAGCAGCTGTGGGAAGCCCGCCTGCCGGCCGGTGGCCAGGCCACACCGATGACCTACCTCAACAGCCAGGGCGAGCAGATGGTCGTCCAGGTGGCCGGCGGGCACGGCTCGATCGGTACCACCATCGGTGACTACGTGGTGGCCTACAAGCTGAAGCAGGACTAGCCCTGCTGTCCCGGGCTTGCTGAACGCCCGGGGCAAGCCCCACCACGACAAGGCCCCGCCGGGTAACCCGGCGGGGCCTTGTCGTTGAGGTATATCGGCCGAGGCTCTCAGTCTGGCTCGGCCACGATGCGCCGACCCGGGTTCATTCCGCGACCCGGGTCTCCACTGTCAGACCTCCGGTCAATTGAAGGCGCAACGCTGCACCGCGAGGCAATTCCCCCACGCCGGCGGGCGTACCGGTCAGCACCACGTCCCCCGGCAGCAGCGTGAAGTGGCGGCTCATTTCCGCCAGCAGTGTCGGCACCGAGAACAGCATGTCAGCTCCCAGGCCGTGCTGTCGGCGCTCGCCGTTCACTTCCAGGGTAAACTCCAGGGCACTCCAGTTGGGTGTCTCGGCGAGCGGCAGGAAAGCCGATATCGGACAGGCTCCATCGAAGGCCTTGGCCATTTCCCAGGGCTGCCCCTTGTCCTTCAGACGTGCCTGAACATCGCGCAGCGTCAGGTCCAGCGCCAGGCCAATCCCCGCAATGGCATGCTCGGCCTGATCAGGCGCGGCCGCACTCAATGGCTCGCCGATCAGCAATGCCAGTTCCGTCTCGAAATGAACCTCGCCACGCGCAAGCGGTAGCTGGATGGGCGAGGCCAGATCCACGGCACTGGTGGCCGGCTTGATGAACAGCAACGGCTCGCTGGGCACCGGGTTGTTCAGCTCCCGGGCATGCTCGGCATAGTTGCGACCGACGCAGACGATCTTGCCCAGCGGTTCCGGAAAACTCCGGCCATCGGTGAAACGGGGAACGAAGCGCATATCCGACTCGACTCCTTCTACGGGTGAGGCCCAGCAGGGCCCGGCTCCTTCAGTTTACGCTCGAGTCAGCTATCCGGCGACCACGGCTCATCCGGCGCATGCGCCAGGAAGCTCGGTCGGCGCTTGGCGGCCGCATAGGGCTCGACACAACGATTATCACGACGGTTGTAGACGAAGAAGGCATTGCTGCGCGGATCCGGCGACATGTTGGCGTTGGAACCGTGCAGGGTGTTGCAGTCGAACAGCAGCAGGCCACCTGCCGCGCCGGTGGGCGCCTCGATACCGTGCCGATCGATCAACTCGCGCAGTGCTTCGCGGCTCGGTACGCCGAACTCCTGAGTCTTGAGCGACTGCCGATGATGATCCTCCGGCGTTTCGCCCAGGCAAGGCACGAACACGCGATGCGAGCCCGGCACCAACATCAGCGGACCATTGAAGGTGTGGTTGTCGGTCAGCACGATGGAGGCACTCACCGCATGCATGGCGGGCATGCCATCCTCGGCGTGCCAAGTCTCGAAATCCGAGTGCCAGTTGAAGCCCTTGCCTTCGAAGCCAGGCTTGTAGTTGATGCGCGACTGATGGACATAGGGCTCGCCCCCGAGAATCTGGCGGGCGCGGCCCATCAGGCGTTCATCGTGGGCCAGGCGGCTGAAGACCCGCGACAGGAAGTGCACCGCGAACAGCGAGCGGATCTCGTTGCCCTGCGGCTCGGTAATGGCGAAGTCGCGTCCGCGGAAATCATCTCGGGCCAGCAGGGCATCGAGCTCGCGGCGCAGCGCATCGAGCTCCTCCCCCTTCAGGAAATCCGGCTCGAAGAGAAAGCCCTGGCGCTCGAAGGTGTCGAGCTGCGAGGACGAGAGCGGCCCATCGGCTTCGCCTCCCTTGACCACCGGCTCGCGGCGATTGAGCCAGGGGAGATCCAGCGGTTCGGACAGACGGGTCGGATAGGGATCCTCATCCGGAAGCGGGGCACTCCGCACCCGGCTCTCTGCTTCGAGGAAATTCAGATCGGTCTTGGCGTTCGCTTGTGGCAGCGGTCGGCTGGACGATGTCTGCACTGACATCCAATACCTCCTTATGAAAGTCGGAATGGTTCAGATTCGATCTCGTTACCGACGGCGGTCAGCCGCGGGCGGTCCATGCTGGACCCGCGTGGGAGGGTGGTGGCGTCAGGGGGAGTTTTCAAGGGGCGTGTACGCAATGAGGCCCGACACACCGGAGCGAGACGGCCCATTGGCGAGCCAATGGGCCGAGCATGGCAGCCCTAATGGGCCTTCATCTCGCGGACGATCTCGTCGCCGCTCATGCTGGAGGGATAGTAGGTCGGCCAGTTCGTGACCTCGTCCAGCAGGGCTTCCCGGTCATCGCCCCAGTAGAGGTGGTAATGGCCCGCATCGGTCGGGTAGATGCTGTGGTCGCTGAACTGGATGTACTCGGGCAACTCATCACCGCCTTCCTGCAGCTCGAAGATGAACCGCACGCCCCGGTTGCCGGCCTCGTAGGTCAGGATCTCATAGCCATCGTAGGCATATTCGCCGGACATCGTTTCGCCATCTTCATGGAAGGTCACGGTACTGCCGTCGATCACGATGCGATCGACATCCGTCTCGTAGCCCTTCGCGTAGTACGCCTTGTATTCCTCGGCGGTCTTCTCATCGCTCTTCTCCGCCTTGTAGGCCATGACTGGATCGAGCGTGCCATCCTGAAGGTAGGGATACACTGACTGCCAGTCACCCTCCCAGTCGGAAAGCGGCCGGTCCTTCACCTGGCTGTCGTCGAAATAACCTGCGTAGATATCGCTGTCATGGCCATGGTCGTGGTCGTGGTCGTGGTCGTGGTCGTGGTCGTGGTCGTGGCCATGATCGTGGCTGTGCCCATGATCGTGGTCATGCTCATCGTGGCCGTTCTCATGTGCCATCGCCGCCTGACCCGCCGTCATGGCCAGCAGGCTGATGGCCAGAACGCTCGCCCTCTTCACATATGGCATGCTCATGCTTCTCTCCTTTGCTCAACAGTTCGAGTGGATGAACCACTCGTTCTTTTACGTTATTTATCAATGTGTTACTGATGTCTCTCGATGCCGGACCACAAGCGGTGCGACACCGCGATCAGGCTTCCGTGGCGCATTGCGCCACGCCATCCGCCAACTGGCGAAGAAGTTGCGGATAAAGCGCTTCACCGAGCGACAACTCCGTTCCCAGAGGATCGATCACGATGGACGTGTCGATTCCGGTCGAGCCGAACACGTTTTCCACCAGTTGCGGGTTGAACTGCGGTTCGCTGAAGACACAGTCGACTCCCAGCTCCTGCACCATGTCCCTGAGCTCATCGATGCGCGCCGGACTCGGGTCCGACGCATCACCCAGAGAAATCGCCCCGGCAGCCGCAAGATCGAAGCGCTGCTCGAAATACTGATAGGCATCGTGAAAGACGATGAAGCGGGCGTCATGGGCACCGGCAAGACGCTCCTCCAGCTCACCGATCAGTTCCTCAAGCGCTTCCTTGCCGAGGCGTGCGTTTTCCCGATAGGTCTCCGCGTGCTCCGGATCGGCGTCGGCCAGCGACTGGGCGATGGCATCCAGCCATACACGGGCATTCTCCGGATCGAGCCAGGCGTGTGGATCTTCGCCATCATGCGAATGGTGATGACCGCCAGACGCATGATGATGGTCGTGGTCGTGGTCGTGGTCGTGGTCGTGACCATGATGATGCCCATGATCATGATCGTGGGCCTCGAAGGTGGCCCCCTGACGAAACGCCAGCGTCTTCGTGCCAGGCACCTCCAGCAGGGCGACGCTCTCGGCATCGCCGGCCAGACTCTTCAGCGATTCACCCAACCAGGGCGTCAGGTCATCGCCGATCCAGAACACGACATCGGCACGATCCAGCGCGGAGGCTTCCGATGGCCGCATGGAATAGCCATGCGGTGATGCGCCAGGCTGAATCACGAGTTCGGGGGAGCCCAGATCTCCCATGACACGATCGACGAGCGAATGGACCGGCGGGATGTCCACCGCCACATCCGGCACATCGGCGACCGCAATGGCCGGTGCTCCCAGCAGCGCCATCAAGCAATGGCGAGCGCGTATTGGCATGGCATCCTCCAGGGGCGCAGTCAGGTGAATTGAGCGGCAAACATTTATGTTATAACATAACAATAATGTCAAGCACGCCATCCTGCGCTGCCCAGCTTCACCCTTGTTCGCTTCCGATAGAGACACCATGACATTGCTGACCATCGAACACCTGGATGTCGACATTGATGGACGCCCCATCCTCGACAATATCCAGCTCACTATCGAGCGCGGCGAGATCGTCACCATCGTCGGCCCCAACGGCTCGGGGAAGACCACCCTACTGAGGGCCATCATCGGCTCGCTGACACCTTCACGAGGACGCATCGCACGGTCATCGGAACTGGTTCTGGGGTATGTCCCGCAGCGACTTCATCTCGACCCGACCCTGCCGATGACGGTGTCCAGGTTCATGGGATTGCCTCGTCGGCAGCACGCCGAGCGGATCGACCAGGCCCTCGAGCGGGCAGGCGCCGCCGGGCTGAGCCAACAGCAGATGAATTCACTGTCGGGCGGCCAATTCCAGCGCATCCTGCTGGCCCGCGCCTTGCTGGAGTCCCCCGACCTGTTGATTCTCGACGAAGCGACCCAGGGACTCGACCAGCGCGGTGTCGCCGACTTCTACCGCCAACTGGAAAGCGTACGCCGCGAGCTCGGCTGCGGCGTTCTGATGGTCAGCCACGAACTGCATGTCGTGATGCGCGCCTCGGATCGCGTCGTCTGCCTGAACGGGGCCATCTGCTGCGAAGGCACGCCGGAGCGCGTGGCTTCCTCGCCAGCCTACCGCGCCATGTTCGGGCACGACACTCAGGATGCCTTCGCCCTGTACCGTCACGACCACTCCCATCAACAAGCGCCAGCGGAGTTGGCCTCATGATCCTCGACGACTTTCTGGTTCGCGCCGCCCTGGCCGGCATCGGCGTTGCCCTGGCCGCCGCACCACTGGGTTGTTTCGTGGTGTGGCGGCGCATGGCCTATTTCGGCGATGCCACCGCTCACGCCGCGGTCCTCGGCGTGGCCCTCTCGCTGGTCCTGTCGACCTCGATCCTCGCCGGCGTGCTGGTCACGTCACTGGTCATGGCGACGATCGTCTCGTCACTGAGCGGACGGGGCTATGCCATGGATACTCTGCTTGGCGTCATGGCTCACTCGGCCCTTGCCTTCGGCCTGGTGGCGGTATCCTTCGTATCCGGCGTACGTATCGACCTGATGGCTTACCTGTTCGGCGACATCCTGGCCGTCGGCAAGCCCGACCTGGCCATCATCTGGGCAGGGGCGGCCCTCGTGCTGGGATTGATGGGCTGGCGCTGGTCGAACCTGCTGACCGCCACCCTCAATACCGACCTCGCCTACGCCAGTGGCATCGACCCGAAACGCGAGCAGTTGATCCTGACCCTGTCGCTCGCGGTAGTCGTTGCCGTGGCACTGAAGGTGGTAGGCGTCTTGTTGATCGCCGCCTTGCTGATCATCCCCGCCGCCACGGCCCGCCCGTTCAGCCGCACACCGGAAACCATGACGTTGCTCGCCGCCGCCTTCGGGGCGAGCGCCACCACCGGGGGCCTGCAGGCGGCCTTCTGGCTGGACACCCCGACCGGTCCGACCATCGTCAGCCTGGCCGCGATCCTGTTCGCCCTGTCCAGCCTGGCCGGTCGCGTGAAGGCCCGCGCCATGAAGGCCCCGGGGCAGTAGAGAAACGCTGATTTACGCGGGAAGCCAGGCCCGTGCCCGACGGGCCATCGCCTTCCCCACATCCATGTGGGTCACGCAAGGCGTCTGGAGCACAGAAGGCAAGACATAACATGAGGTTAGGCGAGCTTTCGACCGGGCTGGCGCACCCGCACCGCGTACCGGTTCGCCAGGAGCGAACCGGTAGCGTCGTTAGATGGGCCCGCAGGGTAACCGACAAGGATGGCAGCCAGAGCGCAGCGATCTGCATGCGCAGGCATGTATACCGTGTTTCCCCTAAAGGCGCATCTCGATGCCACGCTCGGCCATGTAACGCTTGGCCTCGGGAATGCTGTACTCGCCGAAATGGAAGATACTGGCAGCGAGTACCGCATCGGCCCCGCCATCCTTGACGCCTTCCACCAGGTGATCGAGATTGCCGACGCCACCGGAGGCAATCACCGGCACGCTGACCGCCTCACTGATGGCACGAGTCACGCCAAGATCGAAGCCCTGCTTGGTACCATCGCGGTCCATGCTGGTGAGCAGTAGCTCACCGGCTCCCAGTTCTACCATCTTCTGCGCCCACTCGACGGCATCCAGGCCGGTGGGACGACGGCCACCATGGGTGAAGATCTCCCAGCGCGGCGTCTCGTTCTCGCCGGAGACCCGCTTGGCGTCGATGGCCACCACGATGCACTGGCTGCCGAAACGTTCCGCGGCCTCATGAACGAAGTCGGGATTGTGCACGGCGGCCGTGTTGATCGAGACCTTGTCGGCGCCAGCATTCAGCATGGTGCGAATATCGTCGCAGGTGCGAATGCCGCCGCCCACGGTCAAGGGAATGAACACTTCGCCGGCGATGCGCTCGACCATTTCCACCGTGGTGTCGCGGTCCTCGTGGCTGGCGGTGATGTCGAGGAAGGTGATCTCATCGGCCCCCTGGTGGTTGTAGCGCTGGGCGACCTCCACCGGATCGCCGGCATCGCGGATGCCGACGAAGTTGACGCCCTTGACCACGCGTCCCGCATCGACGTCCAGGCAAGGGATGATGCGCTTGGCGAGTCCCATGGTTCAGCTCCCGGTTCGTTGGCGGGTGAGTTCATCGCACAGCCGCTGCCCTTCGGCCACGTCCAGGCTGCCTTCGTAGATGGCACGGCCGGTGATGGCACCGAGGATTCCCGTCTCGCCTGCTTCGACAAGCGACCGCAGGTCATCGAGGTTGGTGACGCCCCCCGAGGCGATAACCGGCAACCCGCCCTGGCGCGCCAGCTCAGCGGTGGCCTCGACATTGACGCCACCCATCATGCCGTCACGGGCAATATCGGTATAAACGATGGCGGAGACGCCGTCGTCGGCGAAGCGCTTGGCAAGCTCGGTGGCCTTGATGGTGGACACCTCGGCCCAGCCATCGGTGGCCACGAAACCATCGCGGGCATCGAGACCGACGATCACGTGGTCCGGAAAGGCCCGGCACATCTCGGTGACGAAATCGGGCTCCTTGACCGCCTTGGTGCCGATGATGACCTGAGAGACTCCCGCCTTCAGGTAATGTTCGATGGTCGCCGCGCTACGAATGCCGCCGCCGATCTGGATCGGCAGGTCCGGATAGGCACGGGCAATGGCGGTGACTGCCTCGCCATTGATCGGCTCCCCCTCGAAGGCGCCATTGAGATCGACCAGATGCAGGCGGCGAGCCCCGGCCTCGACCCAGCGAGCGGCCATGGCCACCGGGTCGTCGCCATAGGTGGTAGCGTCGTCCATGCGCCCCTGCTTAAGGCGAACGCACGTGCCATCCTTGAGATCGATGGCGGGAATTACCAGCATGTCAAATCCTCCAGGGCGGGGCCCGGCGGTAGGCCGGGCGCCGTTCAGGGCATCCAGTGAACGAAGTTTTCCAGCAACCTGAGTCCAGCCCGGGAGCTCTTCTCCGGATGGAATTGCACGGCGAAGGTGGCATCGCGGCCGGTCGCCACATGGGCCGAGATACGGCCGTACGCGGTGGTGCCGAACAGGGTGGTGTCGTCGTCGACATCGACATAGTAACTGTGCACGAAATAGAAATGCTCATCCTGGTCGATGCCGCGCCACAACGGATGGTCCTGATGCTGGTGTACCAGGTTCCAGCCCATGTGCGGCACCTTGCACCGGTTGTCGTTCTCGTCGCGCATGTCGGCGGGGAAATGGCGTACCTGGCCGGGCATGAAACCCAGACAATCGATGCCACCATTCTCCTCGCTACGTTCGTGCAGCATCTGCTGGCCGACACAGATGCCCAGCAGCGGCTTGTCCTGGCTGGCCAGCAGCTCCTCCACCAGGCCACGCAATTCCGTACGCTCCAGCTCGCCCATGCAATCGCGAATGGCCCCCTGACCGGGCAGAACCAGCCGGGTGGCACCATGGATGCGCCGAGCATCACGGGTCACCACGACATTCTCGTGAGTCACGTGCTCCAATGCCTTGGCGACGGAATGCAGGTTGCCCATTCCGTAGTCGATGACGGCAATGGTCATGAGATGCTCCTCGTATCGGTCGACGGGTTCGGGAAACCTGACTCAAGCGTCTCGCGCTCCACGGCGCGGCCCGGCGTTTCCTTCACAGGCTGCCCTTGGTGGACGGCATCCGGCCGGCCATGCGCGGGTCTTCGGCCGCGGCCATGCGCAGGGCCCGGCCAAAGGCCTTGAAGATGGTCTCCGCCTGGTGATGGGCATTGAAGCCCTTCAGGTTGTCGATGTGCAGGGTGACCCGGGCATGATTGACGAACCCTTGGAAGAACTCCCAGAACAACTGGGTGTCCATCTGTCCCAGGACGGCACGGGTAAACTCGACATCCATGAACAGGCCCGGACGACCGGAAAAGTCCACCACGACCCGCGACAGCGCTTCGTCGAGTGGCACATAGGCATGGCCGTAGCGGTAGATGCCGCGCTTGTCGCCGATCGCCTGATCGAAAGCCTGCCCCAGGGTGATGCCCAGATCCTCGACCGTATGGTGGGCATCGATATGCAGGTCGCCCACCGCCTTGATGTCGAGGTCGATGAGTCCATGGCGCGCCACCTGATCGAGCATGTGATCGAGGAAGGGCACACCGGTCTCGCAGGTCAGCCGCCCCTCGCCATCGAGGTTCACGGTGACCGTGATCTGGGTTTCCTTGGTGTCGCGGGTGACCATGGCGGTACGCTCGGACATGTTGAATCTCCAGCGCCAGGGCGCTTGTCGAAAGAAGACCGGTCGCTTGACCAGAACGCGCCGATGGCAGGCCGCCGACGCAGAATCGCCATTATAGTGAAACGCCACCCCCATCCGCTACAATGCCAACCATTCAGCGATGGCGGTCTTCGCCACCCTAGACGGGAGAATCATGCATGCCGGTCACGCTTCAGCGAGTCGACCAGGCGACCTGGGAATCGGATGCCCAGGCCCGCACCGATCTGCTCCGCATCTACGCCGATGCCCCCATCGAGCGCCTGCCACAGGAACCCGAGGCGTTCATCCGCGAGCATCTGGCGGCAACGCGCTTCTTCTGCTGCGCGCACTTCAACGATCGACTACTGGGAGCCGTGGCGGTCCACACCGACGCCGACGCCTGGTGGCTCTCCCACCTCTGCGTGCGCAAGACCACACGCCGCCGGGGCGTCGGCTCGCGTCTTCTGACACTGACCGGCGAAGCGGCACACCACGAAGGGTGCCGGCTGCGCATGGTCAGCTCGCAGCTTTCCATGGCCGACCACATGCTGCTGAAACGACTCGGCTATCGCCTGACCCAGACGGGTGACTACTTCGAACTCGATTTACCGCCCAAAGGAGCCGGGCAATGAAGCGAATCCTGCGTACCCTGCTGGCCACCATCGGCATTCTCGGCTTGGTCGTGGTCGGTGCCGTGGTCTTTGTCACCACCTTCTTCGACCCCGAAGACCTCAAGCCACGCCTCGTCGACGTGGTACGCGAACATAGCGGGCTGAAGCTGGAACTGGATGGCCCGCTCAGCTGGTCGTTCTATCCGCGACTGGGCGTCAGCGTGAAGGCCGCCGAAGCTCGCCTGCCGAGCCAGTCTTCCGATGCCCGTCCGTTCGCCGCCTTCGACCAGGCCGAAGTCAGCCTGGCCTTCGCTCCCCTGCTGCGCGGGGAGATTGCCATCGACGGCCTGACCCTCGAAGGTCTGTCGCTCAACCTGGCGCGCGATGCCCAGGGCCGTGGCAACTGGGAAACGCTCATCGAGCGCCTGGAGAGTCGTGGCGAAGAGGCCGAAGCCGTCCTCGCGCCAGCCAGCGCCGGCCCCAATCCCGAGGCCTCGAGCGACGGAGGGCTTTCCGTGGCGCTCAACATCGCCAGCGTTCAGGTCCACCAGGGGCAGGTCCACTACCGCGATGATCAGGCAGAACGGGATATCATCCTGGAGCAGCTCAACGTGACCGGCCGCAACGTCAATCCCGACAAGCCCTTTCCGCTCAATGCCAGCTTCCGCGTCACGCTGGACGACGACGTTGCCGTCGAAACGCCGACCCTCGTCAGCGAGATCATCCTCAAGTCGCAGGTCGACCTCGGTCTGGCCGAAGGACGCCACGTTCTGCAGCAGCTTTCCCTGCAGGCCGATACCCGTCTCGGCGATGCGCAGGAGGAGCAGCGAGCCAACCTGAGCGCCGGCGAGGCAGTGCTCGATCTTGGCGAGCAGCATCTGACATTGCGCGATGGCCAGCTCAATACCAGCCTGTTGCATCCGCGCCTGGGCGACAAGCGTCTGGCGCTGGAGACCACTTTCCAACTGGATGCCGACCTGCCGGCCCAGACGGCGCAACTCCGCGAACTGCACCTGACGGGCCCCGACGGCCTCGACCTGAATGGCAACCTCAACCTGACCGAACTGTTCACGGCGCCTACCTATCGCGGGCAGTTGCAACTCTCGCCATTGTCGCTGCGCCCCTGGCTGACACGCCTCGACATCCTGCCGTCCACGGCAAGCGATACGGCACTGAGCGAGGTCGGCTTGACCAGCCCGATCGAGGGCGATCTGCAGACCATCACCCTGGACGGCCTGACCCTGAACCTGGATGGCGGCACCTTCAGCGGGCAGTTGGGAGGCCGCTTCGACGGCTCTCGCCTGAATCTCGACCTGCAGGGCGACACCCTGAACCTGGACGATTACCTGCCGCCCGATACGCCTTCCTCGGAAACCAGCGCCAGCCTTCCCCTGTTCGAGCGCGCCTATGCCGAGCAAGCGACAGCCCTGGTGCCCGCAAGCTGGCTGGCCGGCCTGAACCTCGAGGCGCATCTTGAGCTCGGCGAGCTTCACTTTCTGCGGCAGCGCTTCCAGAACGTGGCCTTGGCGCTGGAAGGCCAGGAGGGTCGCCATCGCCTGACTCGCTTCAAAGCGGATTTCCACGAGGGCCAGCTCTCGGCCACCGGCTCGCTCGATGCCCGCGAGACACCGCTGCGCTGGCAGCTGTCACCCAACATCAGCGCTGTGAGGCTGGGCGATCTGCTGGAAAGCCTCGGCGATGAACCGACCCCCGTGCAGGGGCTTCTGGAAGGAAACGGCGAACTCGAAAGCCAGGGCAACAGCCTGGCCGAACTCAAGCGCGCCCTGAACGGCCACCTGGAAACCCGGCTCGCCGAAGGGCAGTTGACCGGCACCAATATCTCACGACAACTCTGCACCACGGCGGCCCGTCTCGAGGGCAAGGAGACCAGCCGAGAATGGCAGGAGGGCACCCGCCTCCAACGCGCCGAGGCCAGCTTCCGGATCCGCGATGGCGTGGCCGAGAGCGACGACCTCACC
The DNA here is from genome assembly GCF_001662305.1 of Halomonas caseinilytica. Classification (GTDB taxonomy): domain Bacteria; phylum Pseudomonadota; class Gammaproteobacteria; order Pseudomonadales; family Halomonadaceae; genus Halomonas; species Halomonas caseinilytica. Next base: position 17,122 of record NZ_BDEP01000001.1, on the reverse strand, counting down.
GTGACGATCCCGGGTATCGCCCTGGACGGCCAGGGCCAGCTCGATGTGGCCAGCGAACGCTTCGATCTCAAGGCCGATGCCCACTTCACCGACACCGTGGATGCAGCCTGCGAGGTCAATCCGCGCCTCAAGCAAGTCCCCTTCCCCGTTCACTGCGAAGGGCAACTGAGCGAAAACAGCAACGAGTGGTGTCGCTTCGACCGCCAGGCCCTGCAAGGGTCGCTCGGCGATTTGCTGCGCCAGGAAGCCGGCGAGGAAATCGACAAGCGTCTCGAAGACGCCATGGACAAACTCGAGGAAAAAGCCGGCGGTGAACTTCGTGGCACCCTCGAGAGTCTATTGAAATGAGCATCAAGTAAAGCCAGTCACTGCGCCGGTCTCCGTGATCGGCGCTTTTTTGCGTGTCGAGCCCTTTCATGACCGACGATCCACCCGCCATCCTGTCGCCCGAGACCTTCCAGCGCCGCCTGCTGGACTGGTTCGACGTGCACGGGCGCCACGACCTGCCCTGGCAACGAAACCGCACCCCCTACCGGGTCTGGGTCTCGGAGATCATGCTCCAACAGACCCAGGTCACCACCGTGATTCCCTACTTCGAGCGCTTCATGACGCGCTTTCCCGATGTCGAGGCCCTGGCCGCCGCCGATCAGGACGAAGTGCTGCATCTATGGACCGGACTTGGCTACTACGCTCGCGGGCGCAACCTGCACAAGGCTGCCCGGGTCGTGGTGGCCGAGCACGGTGGCGCCTTCCCCGTGCACAGCCTCGAGGCCATGGCCAGCCTGCCCGGCATCGGCCGCTCCACCGCCGGGGCGATCATCGCCCAGAGCACCGGGCGGCGCGCGGTGATCCTCGATGGTAACGTCAAGCGAGTGCTGACCCGCCTGCATGCCGTGGAGGGCTGGCCGGGGCGCCCTGCCGTGGAACGCCGGCTGTGGACGCTGGCCGAGCACTACACGCCCGCTGAGCGCGTGATCGACTACACCCAGGCGATGATGGACCTGGGCGCGACACTCTGCCGCCGCGGCCGTCCAGACTGCGGACGCTGCCCCTTCGAGACCGAATGCCTCGCCCACGAACGTGGCGAGGAACGCCGCTTTCCGGAATCCAAGCCGAAGAAGGCACTCCCCACTCGGCAGACCCTCATGTTGCTGCTCCAGGATGACGCAGGTCGCGTGCTGCTCGAGCAGCGCCCCTCCAGCGGGCTCTGGGGCGGCCTCTGGAGTCTGCCGCAATTCGAAGACCTCCCCGCCATGCGGGCCTGGCTGGACCAGCACGCACCGGGTGCCGAGCTCGATGAGGCCTGGCGCACCTTCACGCATGTATTCAGCCACTTCCGGCTGGAAATCACGCCCCAGCCAGCTCGCGTGACACGCCTCGACGCCATCGGAGAATCCCGGCGCTGGTTCGATCCAACCGACCCTGCCAACATCGGACTCGCCGCGCCGGTCAAGGGCTTGCTGGAGTCGCTGCGCCCCTTCACCCTGTCCGCACCCGCAGGCCATGCATCCGAATCAGCCAAGGAGCCATCCCGATGACCCAGACCGTATTCTGCCGCAAGTATCAGGAAGAGCTGGAAGCCCTTCCCTTCCCCCCGCTGCCCGGCGAAAAGGGCCGCGAGATCCAGGCCAGTGTTTCCAAGCGCGCCTGGGAGGAGTGGCAAGCCCTGCAGACCCGCCTGATCAACGAGAAGCACCTCAACATGCTCGACCCGACGGACCGGGCCTATCTGATGGAGCAGCTGGAGCGCTTCCTGAACAACGAGGAAACCGACCAGGCCGAAGGCTATGTGCCGCCGGAACAGTAACGGGCCCCAAGGTGCTGTATACGCCATCTTTTTGAAACGAAACGGTTGACGCGCAAAGGCCTTTAGGGTTTAATACGCACCGTTGGCGCGGGCCAGATAGCTCAGTCGGTAGAGCAGGGGATTGAAAATCCCCGTGTCGGCGGTTCGATTCCGTCTCTGGCCACCACAATGCTGGGGTATCGCCAAGCGGTAAGGCACTGGTTTTTGGTATCAGCATGCGCAGGTTCGAATCCTGCTACCCCAGCCACGCCAACCTAGTTCTCGTTCTGCTTTCCTGGCCGAGATCGGGTTCCGAGCCGGCATAGCTCAGTTGGTAGAGCAACTGACTTGTAATCAGTAGGTCCCGGGTTCGACTCCTGGTGCCGGCACCATCGGGAAACCCTTTGACATCGCAGGGTTGCGGAACAGCGCCAAGGCGCCTCCTCTGTAGATATATGCTTGCCCCGTTCGCCTATCGCGACACGGGGCTTTTGCATGCGCGTCGTTTCGCTCGCCCCACCAAGCGCCGGCCGCTATCCGACGCATCGAGCGTCGTCCTTCCGATATCCGCGCATCAAGCAAAGACGCTGCACTCGATGAGGCCGGCCACCACCTCGTGTGCCAGCCCCATGTTTTCCGCTCACCTCACACAGCCGGCCCTTTAAGCCAGCAAATGGCGATCATATATCTCGCTCATGCTCCGGGATGCCGACTTGCTCTCCATATCCAGGAAGTGCCCCGCCTCAGGGATGACAAAGAACTCACACTCCTCAATATAATTCTCGACACACTTGACATCTTCCTTGGACGTATATTCGTCCCAATCTCCGTTCACGAACAGTACGGGCACCTCCACTTCCTTGAACACATCGACATAGTCCTCGAAACTGAGTGACGATATCTGACCGATATGAAACCTGGCCTGACGATATGTCTCGCCATCGAGGTTCTTGATGTGCTCATGGTTCACTCGTTGCAGCAATCGAGGCAGGTACTTGCCTACCTCACTGTTCAGCAAGGTGGCGACCTCATGATTCCTTTCTTCATCGAGCAACACTTTGGCACGCTCGATATAACGGCGCATTTCCGGAGTAATTCTGGTCGAGAACGACGCTATCAATGCCTTGCGAATAGAGGGTGGTTTGTTGGCCAGCACCATCAGTGCTGCCAACCCACCCCAAGACACGGAAAGGAGATAGGATGGTTGATAGCGGTCAATCAAACCCTGGAGAATCATCACTTCTTCGGATTTGGATATTGGACGGGAAATGGTGTTGTGCTGCCTGGACTTCCCGATGAAAGGAAGATCGAACAGAATCATGTTCACCTTTCCCTTCAAGTTCTTTATGGTACTGCGAAAAGCTTGTGTCGTCGAAAGTGCTCCATTGACAAAAATCGCCGACTCGGAAGCTTCTGGACAGACATACCGTTCGACATAGATATTCCATCCTCCCACGCTGACAACCTCAGTCTCTCGCTTCATTCCCTGCCTCCATATGGCGCCTCTATGCAGGCCTTGCTGCCCCGCTCAGGCTGCCGATCTTCCTTATGAGTTATCGAGCATTTGCCATGCTTCCTGCTTTTACACTTACCCGTGCCACAACCTGTCGAATTCGTCTCACCTTCACAGATTCGCATAATATTAACAATGCATAATATCGCGCATGCTCTCATCGCCAAGGCATTTTTTCGTGCCTCCTAGCCTGCTCGCATGGCACCATGGCACAACGACGTTATTTCAATATTACAGCCACCCGTCACGTCAAGATCGATTTCGCAACTAGATATCAAGCCTCACAAAACAACAACACTTCGTAACACTTTCTGACTTTCCAACCACTCTAACTCATCACGCCATATCAGAGACCGAGGACATCATAACTCGAGCAAATACACCATCTCCATACATCCTCATTATCATGAAAAAAGCGTCAATCCCGTTACAACCAAAACTTGATGCTCGGGCACGAGCTTGACTTTTCAAAACTGGCTAACTAGAGGTGATGGCGCTGTCTGGTCATTGAGACTAAACCGGGAACATTGCTTGATGGGAGGTACCAAGCAGGTTTCTTTTCCTTCTGCCCGTAACACCGCTGACCGGCGCTCGGCACAACATGGCTCACAAAAGATTCTGGCGGCTTCCGTGCATTACCGGGAAAGCCCAGTCGCTTCGTTGGCCCGAACTCATCATGACTGGTGCGCTAACAGGTGAGCGCTTAATACGTAATGCCGATCCAGCCGAAGCCGAGTGGAAGGCTCATCGCATGCCACCTCAGGAAAGTTTACCCACAACGAAATGACCCAGGAGGGCTCGTGGACCACCATCTCGACTCCCGCCACTTGCAGGACACCATCACGCCGGAACGTGCCGATCACGATACGGCCGACCGGGAAACGGATCGCCCCTCGCGCCGACCGCATCTACACGAGGCCCTCGCTCAGGAAATAGCCCGGCTCACCGAAAACGATGCCGGGGCTGCTTCGATCCCCGCTGACCATCCACTGAACCAGCTAGGCTTGGATTCGCTGGCCACCGTAGAACTGACGGAATACATCGAACGCCATTTCCACGTGAAGCTGCCTCTGATGTCCTTGTTCGGTTCCATGACGCTGGGCCAGTTGGTCGACCTCGTGGAAGACAGCCGAATGCAGCAGAACACGGGCGGCAGCAACGGCGCCTTCGTGACTGCGCCCCTGGGGGCGCAGTCCGGTAGCTGTGCGATAGCATTGAGCGACTGGCAGGTTTCACTTCCCTTGTTCTGTATTCCTGGCTTGATGGGAGTGGCGACGTATCTGTCGAGCCTGTCTGCCGAGCTCGCCGAGCTTTCCCCGCTGATCGCCTTCCAGCCTCCCGGCATCGACGGCACCGCCTCTCCCCTCGGGTCGGTCGAGGAACTCGCGCGACGCTACATCGGCGAAATGCGGACCATCCAGCCCGAAGGGCCCTACCGGCTCGCGGGGCATTCCTTCGGTGGTCTGGTCGCGCATGAAATGGCGCGCCAGCTCCACGAGCAAGGCGAGCGCATCGACGCGCTGTTCCTGATCGATACCTTCCAGCTCCGAGAAGGCCATGATGCCCACGATGACCTCCCTCCCGATCTGATGGCCCTGTACGAACTCCACAACATCACCCAGCGCCTGACCCAACAGACCGGCGAACCGATCAGCGCCCGCGAGCTGGAGACCCTCGCGCCGGATCAACAGCGAGAATGGTTGACACGCAGGCTGGGCAGCCGACTCCAGACTTCACTCAACAGGGTCACCACCGTCCATAACACCAACTACACGGCGATGATGCGATTCCGACCGCGATTCTATCCCGGTTCGGCCACCCTGCTACGCGCCCGCTCCGGCTTCCCCACCGAATTGGTGCACCCCGCGCGAGGGGTCTGCACCAGTTCCGATGAGCCTGCCATGGGCTGGGAAGGCCTGTGCGCCTCGCTGGACATCGTCCCGGTGCCGGGTGACCACCTCAGCATGGTACGCACGCCCCACGTCCAGGCGCTTGCCGAGGCGATGCAACCGGCACTGGCTTCGCGCCCTCGCCTTGCCCTCGGACTGGACCGCCTGCACCCCGCCAGAGCGCCTCGTACACCGGGGCGAGCCGTGGAAGTTTCTCGGCAGGGTATCTCCTTCGATCCCTACCATCCGGATTACGTCGATGAGCCCTATCCCTTTCTGGCGCAACTTCGCGACCACGGCCCGGTTTTCCAGGACACCGTATCCCGATGGTGGCTGACCCATCACGCCGAGGTGTCGGCCGGTCTGCGCGACAAGCGCTTTGGCGTCGATCCGCGAGAGCTGGGCGATGCATCGCCACACCTCGATGCCGGTCGCGCGAATATGCCGTTTCTCAGCGCCTTGAGTCGGCAACAGGAAAGCGTCCCCTTCAGCCAGCATCTCAACCGTTTCATGCTGTTTCTGGACCCTCCACAGCATCAACGACTCAGGCGCGTCTTCTCGCCCTTGTTCACTCCTGAGGCCGTCAAGCGCTGGACCGGTTATGTCGACGAGTGCGCCGCCGAGCTTATCGGCAAGCTACGCCAGAGCCAGGAAGCCGATCTGATCAAGGAACTCGCCTTGCCGCTGCCGGCAGCCGCCATCAGCGAAATACTGGGATTCCCCCGCGAGGACCTGCCCGACGTGTTGCCCTGGGGGCAGGACATGATTGCGGGGTTCGATCCTCTGATGACCGAAGACACTGCCACCCGCATCAACCACAGTGCAGAGGAATTCAGCCGATACATTCGCGAACATCTGGAAACACAACGAAAGGTCGCAAACGGCCCCGGCACCCTGGACCCCAAGGCCGCACTGGACCAAGGATTGAGCCTCGAGGAACTGGTCACCCATTACGCGCTGATGTTCGCGGTCGGCTTCGAAACCACGACCGACATGATCGGCAACAGCACGCTGGCCTTGCTGCGCCACCCCGATCAGCTCGCGCGTTGGCGAGCCCATCCCGAACTCACCGACAGTGCAGTGGAAGAGCTGTTGCGCTACGACGGCCCGGTCCGCTGCTCGATACGCTATGCGCTCGAAGACCTGGAGGTTGGCGATCAGCGAATACAGCGGGGCGAGGTGGTCGTGTTCTCCTTTTCCGCGGCCAACCGGGACCCTCGAGTCTTTTGCGACCCCGACCGCCTGGATCTTGGCCGCGATGCCAGACGGCACGTGGCCTTCGCGCATGGTGCACACTACTGCCTGGGTGCCCACCTGGCGCGAATAGAACTGCAGCGCGTTCTGCCGGCCTTGATACAGCACGACTTCTCCCTGGCCCCCGGCGGAACTCAATGGCGCTCAAGCCTGGTGTTTCGTGGCCTGGAAACTCTGCGTATCCAGAACCACTGACGATGCATGCTCCTGGCCGTATCGCTGGCAGAAGTCGGCTCGGGATTCCTGTGGGTAAGGGCGGTGACTGCTTCGGCAACGCCTTGCCCGGGCAACCGAAGGGTCGACCTCAGCCGTGCGTTACCCGAGCCACCTCAAACACCAGATTACGAAACCAGCGATGTGCTGGATCGTCCCTCATACGCGGATGCCAGAGGGCATACAATTCAACGTTGCCAACATCCAGCGGTGGCGCAAACAGATCGACCATGGCCTCGAAGCGTCGAAGGAAACGGCCGGGCAGTGTGCACAGGTGATCACTACTGCCAAGGATGATCGGTGCCAGGGCATAGCTCTGGACTGAAAGGCTGACATGACGTGACCGACCCAGCTTGTCGAGCGCACGATCCACCGGCCCCCTATATCCTCCTCCGCTGGTCGACACCAGCAGATGCTCAGCGGCGCAGAACTCGTCCAGCGTGATCGGGTGGTTGCCTCGCGGATGACCATGCCGTTGCGCGGTCACGAACTCGTCGGTGAACAGCGTCCGGCCAATCAATCCCCCATCCTCCGGTCGGGGTAGGCCGACGACCATATCGATATCTCCACGATCGAGGGCTTGCGTGATCGTCTCGGGATCCGGCACTACGAATGTGATCCTGATATGAGGCGACGCCCGCTTGAGCGCAGGGACAATATCCGGCCCCAGCATAATGGCGGGATTGTCATAGGCCGCAAGTACAAATTCGCGATCACTTTTCCCCGGATCAAACGAGGGAGTTGGCCCGATGAACTCCCGCAGATGGTCCAGCAGTTGAGGCAATGTCGCTCCAAGCTCGTTAGCACGAGGAGTTGGCATCACGCCTCGACCGGCGACCGGAACAAAGAGCTGATCGCCAAAGAGCGTACGCAAGCGCGTCAATCGTCCCGAAAGGGCCGGTTGGGTAATTCCTAGCCGATCCGCCGCACGGCTGACATTTCTCTCTTGGATCAGGGCTTCGAACGCCATCAACAAGCCAATATCAATTTCGCTCAAACGGTCAGGCATTAGATTCATTTCCCTTCGGGACAGGTCGATACAGGGCTATCAGTGCGGCTTATGCAAGGTATAACGACCATCGTTTTCTCGACCATCATTCCGCCCTCTATGCTCTGGCTCTGACATTCACCTGAACAGGGAGACAGGCCAATGGCTGTACGTGCCTTTATGCTTTCCGCTGTATTGTTGAGCCTGGTCGCGTCAGGGCCAGTCTTCGCAACCACGCACCTCGCGCCAAACGATTCGCCGGGCATTGTCCAACAGGGCGCCGATACCTATGCCGTCATGGTAGGGGATGTTCGAGTCACGGCACTTTCCGACGGCACAGTGCCACAGGACCTGCATAAGCTCCTGCATGGCATTACCAACGAAAAAATCGATGCCATGCTGGCGCGGGCCTATCTGGCCAACCCTGTCGAAGTATCGATCAATGCGTTTCTACTCGAAATGGGCAATCGGCTCGTCCTTGTGGATACGGGCGTGGGTCCATTGTTCGGACCGGGGCTGGGCAACCAGCTGATCGACAGTCTGCGTGCCGCAGGCGTTGAGCCTGAACAGATCACCGATGTGCTGCTCACCCATGTGCATTCCGATCATATGGGCGGACTCACCAAAGGCGGACAGATCATCTTCCCCAACGCCACGGTTCACGTCGGCAAGCCGGACGTCGATTTCTTTCTGGATCGTCAGAACGCGAAGCGTACCGACTATGACATGCGCTATTTTGATCAGGCCATCCAGAGCCTGAAGCCCTACATCGATGCTGGCAAGGTCGCCCCCTTTGACCGGACCACGGAAATACTCCCGGGCCTGACAGCGTCTCTCCATCCGGGGCACACGCCAGGCAGTGCCTTCTACACGCTGAAAAGCCAGGGGCAGACGCTCACCTTCATCGGCGATATCATCCATGTGGCGGCTGTGCAATTGCCGGACCCATCGGTGACCATTGCCTACGACGTCAATCCAGAAATGGCCGCCAGCACACGTTCGAAGGCCTTCTTGGCCATAGCCGAAGAAGGTGACCTCGTCGCCGTGCCTCATATGTCCTTCCCGGGCATCGGGCATATTCGCAAGGCACCTGAAGGCTATGACTGGGTACCTGTCGATTACGGGAATCGAGCCGCAACAGCGGGACGGTAAATCACTGTGAAGCAACGGCCCGGGACACCCCAGGCCGTTGCTCGAGAAGTGCCTGCTCCCAGGCACCAGGCTGGCTCGGTTGCCGGTGCGGGCCGCGGCAGGCATGATGCACCATACACTCCATTGGACGCATCATGACGCATCGCCCGTTCGGGAAACTTCTCATCATCACCTCATGGGCGTTGCTGGCCGGCCAGGCGCACGCCAATCCCCTGCCCCTGTCGCTCGACTGGCCTCCCAAGCTGGCGCTGGACCATGTCCTCGTGCAAACCAGCCTGTATACGCGACATTTCGACCCTGACCCCGAACACAACAATCACCAAGAGCTGATCGGCCTCGAGTTCCACACCCCGAATGACTGGCTGGCCGGTGGTGCCCATTTCCAGAACTCCTTCGCTCAAGAGACCTTCTATCTCTATCTCGGCCGGCAGTTTCCTCTCTGGCACTTCGATCACGATTTCAGCATACGCGCCAAGCTGACGGCCGGGTTACTGCACGGATACAGAGGGGAGTACCGGGACAAGATTCCCTTCAACCATCTGGAAACCGCCCCAGCCGCGCTTCCCAGCATTGGCATGCGATGGGGACATGTCGAAAGCGACCTGATACTGTTCGGCGCCGCCGGCATGATGATCACGGCGGGCCTGCGATTCTGAGCGCTCAGTCCGTCGTCAGGCCCAGATTGCTGACTCCTTCGTTACGCCCCAGTCGGCGCAAAGCCTTGAGGGCGTCGCGGTCCAGGTGGCCCTGGGCCGCCTCGAGCACCGCATCCTGGAAGTCGTTCTCCTCGCGCATCAGCGGATGCTCGCGCGTCAGGGCAGCAAGCTTGCCGGCATCCTCCTCGCCCTCGGTCAACTCGATGAACGCCCGCACGCCACCTCGCGAGGTGCGACTGACCTCCAGGACCGAATCCGGCGACTCACCGCGCAGGGTATCGAGCAGCGCAGACACCGCGACGACCGCCTCCAGCGCCCGGCGAGCCCCGAAGCTGTCGTCCTCCTCCGGCGGCTCCAGCTCGGCCAGTTTTTCCGCCTGCCGATCGAAGTCGATGCGCGCGTCCTTGACCGAAAGCCGTTCCCAGACCAGGTCGAGCACGGCCCGTAGCGCCTTGACGTCCCCGTGACCGGTCGTCTCGGCATACAGGGCATAGTTGGGTACCAGACGCTCGCAGAGCGCGGCCATGAACGCCTGCTGGCCTCGCAACGGCAACGCCTGGAGTCGATCGAAGAAACCGCCAGATGACTGACTCATGAAATCTCCTTGTGTGATGGGGCCTTCAAGGCCAGAGGCGCTCCTTGGCCACTCGCCCCCGGCTGTCGAACGCCACACCCTCATCGATCAAGCGACGGCGCTGTTCATCCGCCCCGCCGTGATCGGCCAGTCGACGCGAGGCGGTGATCACCCGAAACCAGGGGAGGTCATGCCCCGAGGGCAGCTCGCGCAGCGCTCTGGCCACCATGCGCGGGGTGGCACCTTCGGTCATGGCAGCGATGCGGCCGTAGGTCGTCACGCGCCCCGGCGGAATTTCGGCCAGGATGGTCAGGATCTGTTCCTTGAGTGCCGGCTTCATGTACCCTTCCGCTCCCGTCCTTTGCTCACTCACTGCCGAGGTCCCTATGCATCTGCACCTCCTCCAGCATGGCCCGCACCGAGGCCCCGCCCGAATTGCCGACTGGCTCGACAGCATGGGATACAGCCATACCATTTTCCATCTTCATGAGGGCGAGCTGCCCCCCGGCTCGCCGACGGCGATGCCCTGATCATCCTCGATGGCCCCGAGGAAGGCCGGATCCCCGCGAACGCGGCCTGGCCGCGCCGGGAGCGCAAGCTGATCGAACAGGCACTGAATGGCCGCAAGCCTTTGCTCGGCCTCGGCCACGGCGCGCGCCGCATCGCCGAGGCCCTCGGCGCCATGGTATCGCCAGGCACCCATGCCGAAAGCGGCTGGCACACCATCGACCTGGCACCCGACAGCCCCTTCGACCTGCCGGAACGCTTCGAGGCCTTCATGTGGCACCGCGATATCTTCGCCCTGCCTGATGATGCCCTGCCGCTCGGCGGCAGCGAGGCAAGCCCCATGCAGGGCTTCAGTTGGGATGGCCACCGCGTGCTCGGCCTGCTCTGCCACCTGGAGGCCACCCCCGCCAGCGTGCTCGACATGCTTGATCACTTGCCGTCTCTGGGCACCGGCCCCTATCTCCAGACACGCCAGGCCATGCTGGCCGACGCCAGGCGCTTTGATCGCCAGGCTCCCTTGCTGGATCGGCTGTTATCCCAGTGGCTGGGCAGCGCTCGCCGCTGAGCGACCACACGACGAACGCTCGGCACGAGACGCTTCCTCGATCCAGTCCCGCGCCGCCGCCAAGCAACTGTCCCAGTCGCCCACGTGCAGGAAATGCTGGTCGTCGTGTTTCTCCAGCTGATAGCGATACATGGGGTCGTAATACTCGGTCAACAGTGGTGCCAGCCAGGCCTCATGGGCCTGGCTGTTGCCTCGCTCATGTTCGCGAAAGGCCAGCGTCTGCAGGCGCTGCAGTCGGGCCAGCCGGGCGCCGCCCAGCCGCTTGCGCAGGCGTTGCAAGGCGCCGGAAAGCTGCTTGCGCATCAGCGTCCAGCCAAGCCACTCGCCGAACTGATGGCGGTAGACCGTCCAGAGATCCTCGATGTAGTCCTTGTGAATCTGCTGCAGGCGCCAGTCCAGGGGCATCTCGACCCGGATGCGCGGCGCACGCTCCATGCCACGCCAGAAGGTCAGGGGGATATTGGCGGTGCCGATGTGGCGGGACTCGTCTTCCAGCACGACCGGCCCCGGCAGCTCCAGCAGGCGCAGGCCCATGGCATGTTCGAAATCGATCTGGGATGGCGCCATCAGCGGATGGCGGCCGAAAGCGGACCCCTTGTGGCGGGCACAAGCCTCGAGATCCAATCCGCATGACAGCGCCTGGATCAGACTCGTCTTGGCACAGCCGGTCAGGCCACCGACCACCAGCAGCGGTTGCTCCGCCGCCGCGTCGATCCGCGCGCACAGCGCCTGGCGCATGGCCTTCCAGCCGCCACGGATGCGCGGTCGTTCGACCCCGGCCTCGGCGAGCCATTGCTGGGCAATCCGCGAGCGCTGGCCACCCCGAAAGCAATAGATCAGCGCATCGGGATGGCGATCCAGCAGGCGCCGCCAGGCATCGACACGTTCCGCCCGCACACTGCCGGCAACCAGCTGCTCTCCCAGCGCAATGGCGGCATCCTGGCCGGCCTGCTTGTACTCGATCCCGATCCGATGGCGCTCATCGTCATCCATCAACGGCAGGTTGACCGCACCCGGCAGCGCTCCCTGACGAAATTCCACCGGCGCGCGTACATCGATCAGGACGCGCCGCTCGCGCAACAACTCGAGATCAGGGTCGACCAGTGTCGGACTCATCCGCGAACCTCTATGCGCGCCTCGCCCCGCGCGGCGCCGACTTCGCCGAAGGGCTCGAGCTCGAGACCATGAGAGCGCCCAACGCGCTCGATATCGTCCTCCCAGGAGGGATGCACCGAGAGCAACAGGCCGCCGGAGGTCTGTGGATCGCACAACCACTGCCAGTGGGCCTCATCCATGGCGGGCAGCGCCTTGCCCAAAGCCTCCCGGTTGCGGCCGGTCCCGCCGGGCACGGCACCCTGGCGCCGATAGGCCTCGGCCTCGGCCAAGCGCGGCAGGCGCCGGAAATCGATGCGTGCAGCGACATCACTGGCATCGCACATTTCGGTCAGGTGACCGGCAAGGCCGAAACCGGTGACATCGGTCATGGCATGCACGCCCTGTATCCGCGCAAGCTCCATGCCGATGCGGTTGGTCTCGAGCATCGTCTGGCGCGCCAGTCCTTGATGGCCCGGCGCCAATAATCCTTGTTTTTCCGCGGTGGTCAGCATGCCCACGCCGAGCGGCTTGGTCAGGTACAGCAGATCGCCGACTTGCGCGCCCTTGTTGAGCTTGAGGTGCTCGAGATCGACCAGACCATTGACCGCCAGCCCGAAGATCGGCTCCGGTGCGTCGATGGAATGCCCGCCGGCCAATGCCAGACCGAGCTCGCGGCACACGGCCTGGGCACCGCCCACCACATCGCCGGCAATGTCGGCGCCTAGCTTGTCCAGTGGCCAGCCAAGGATGCCCAGGGCCATCACCGGCGATCCGCCCATGGCATAGACATCGCTGATGGCGTTGGTGGCGGCGATCCGACCGAAATCGAAGGGGTCATCGACGATCGGCATGAAGAAATCGGTCGTGGCGATCATTCCGCGACCGTCACCCAAGTCATAGACGGCGGCGTCCTCGCGACCCTGGTTGCCGACGATCAACCGAGAGTGGGAGGCTCCCGGCCCGGCCTTGGCCAGAATGCCGTCCAGGACGTCAGGGGCGATCTTGCAGCCACAGCCGGCACCGTGACTGTACTGGGTCAGGCGGATGGCGCTCATCTCGTTCTCCTTGGCTTCATTATCGGCATTCTACAACGTCTAGAGAGCTTCCAGGGCATCGGCCAGCTTGTCCACCGCGACGACCTCCATGCCTTCGGGGGCCTGCTTGGGTGCATTGGCGCGGGGCACGATGGCGCGACGAAAGCCATGCTTGGCAGCCTCGACGATACGCTCCTGGCCACTCGGCACCGGCCGGATCTCGCCGGACAGGCCGACTTCGCCGAACACCACCAGCTCGCGTGCCAGGGGCCGACTCTGCAGGCTCGACACCACCGCCAGCAACACCGCCAGATCGGCACTGGTCTCCAGTACCTTGACCCCGCCGACCACGTTGAGAAAGACATCCTGGTCGCCGGTGAACAGCCCACCATGGCGATGCAGTACTGCCAGCAGCATGGCCAGGCGGTTCTGGTCCAGCCCCACCGCCACACGACGCGGATTGCCCAGTGCCGAGTCATCGAGCAGCGCCTGCACTTCCACCAGAATCGGCCGAGTGCCCTCCCAGACCACCATCACCAGGCTGCCCGGCGCCTGCTCCTCGCTGCGCGACAGGAAGATGGCGCTGGGATTCTTCACCTCCTTGAGGCCATGCTCGAGCATGGCGAAGACTCCCAGCTCGTTGACCGCACCGAAGCGGTTCTTCTGGCCTCGCAGCGTGCGGAAACGCGAGTCCGCGCCGCCTTCCAGCAACAGCGAGGCATCGATCATGTGCTCGAGTACCTTGGGGCCGGCCAACGTGCCGTCCTTGGTCACATGACCCACCAGCATGAGCACCGTGCTGGACTGCTTGGCGAATCGTGTCAGGGCAGCGGCGGACTCTCGCACCTGAGCCACTCCCCCGGGCGCCGACGCGATATCCTCCAGGTGCGTCGTCTGGATGGAGTCGATGATCAAGACCTCGGGACGCTCACGCTCGGCGACGCCGAGAATCGTCTCGATGCTGGTCTCGGCCAGCATCTGCAAGCCCTGGGTGGGAAGCTGGAGGCGATGGGCACGCATCGCCACCTGCGACAGCGACTCCTCCCCGGTGACATAGAGCACGCGACGTTGCTGGGCCAGCTTGCAGGCCGTCTGCAGCAGCAGCGTCGACTTGCCGGCCCCGGGATGCCCGCCCAGCAGCACGGCGGAACCCGGCACCAGACCGCCTCCCAGCACCCGATCGAACTCCTCGAACGTCGAGGTCAGCCGGGGCACTTCACTCAGGTCGACGTTGGAAAGCTCGACAACCTCACGCGATACGGCACCGGCATAGCCCCCTCGACCCGCACCACTGCCCGTAGCGGCTCCGGGACGGGCTGCGGAGAGCCGCACCTCGCTCAGGGTATTCCATTCCTGGCAGCTGGAGCACTGCCCCTGCCATTTTCGGTATTCAGCGCCGCACTCGGTGCAGACGAAAGCGCTCTTGGCTTTGGCCATGGGTGACTCGTCGAAGGATGAAGACTGGCGGTGGAGGGCATACGCAAGGGGCGGCCCCGTGGCCGCCCCTCGTCTCAACGCGATGCCTGTTGCATCACATGCGCTTCAGGCGCAGCACCTCGTTGTTCTGGAAGCGGCGACGCTGCGGATCGATCAACTCCAGGGTCTGTGGATCCACACGCAGGAAGTAATAGACCTGACCTTCGCCGTTCGGCGTGAGCTCGTAGACGGTGGCTTCGGGATCATCGGCCGTTCCGTCGAGCACTTCCCAGTTACCTGTGTAGGTTTCGTTGGGCGGATTTTCCGGGTGGCCACGATAGGAGGCCTCCAGATCGAAGGTGCGGTCGGCGGCCGCGCCCTGCTCGTCTCCCGTCATGGTGACGTTCAGGTCGATCCCTTCACAGTTGCGGCACGGCAAGGTGCCCTGATACGTCTGCTCGGTACTCGTCATCTCCGGCTTGGCGGTTCCCTGATCGGTAGGGCCCGCCGCACAACCCGCCAACAAGGCGAGCATGGCCGAGCCCGCCAGCAACGTCCTGATTTGCATATTCGTTCTCCTAACCAATGGGCATGGCGCCGTGATGCACGGCAACCTGTTCGATAGCATAACCTCTCGTGCCAACAGCGGACAGCCTGGAGGTCGTCAGGTTCCACTGCCATGATGCCATCGGACGGACATGCTCGAACACCACCCAGCATAGCAACGGCATCGTCACCAGGCTGCCCGACTTGCTGACCGCCCCTACACGGAGCCACCTGGCACGACGCCGGCTTGCGCGGTTCCAACGAGCGGGTCACCATGGTCGATCCAGTGTTTCCACCCCGAGCGAATAACGATGAGTAAGTTCTGGAGCCCCAAGGTACGGGAGCTGACGCCTTACGTGCCAGGCGAACAACCCCGCGAGCGCTTGATCAAGCTGAACACCAACGAGAATCCCTATCCACCCGCGCCCGGTGTCGAAGCTGCGTTGCGCGAGTTCCCGGTGGATCATCTGCGTCGCTACCCTGACCCCGAGTCCCGCGCCCTGCGCGAGGCCATCGCCCGCGAGGTCGGCGTCGAGCCGGAACAGGTCTTCGTCGGCAACGGATCGGATGAAGTCCTGGCCCTGGCTTTCCAGGCATTCTTCTGTCACGACCGACCGCTGGAAATGCCGGACATCACCTACAGTTTCTATCCCGTCTACTGCCGGCTGTATGGCGTCACGCGTCATGCCCTGCCCTTGGATGAGCAGTGGCGCGTCGATCTGGAGGCTTTCGCCAAGGAATCCGGCGGCGTCGTGTTTGCCAATCCCAATGCGCCCACCGGCCATGGGCACGAGCGCCAGGCCATCGCCACGCTCTTGTCCCGCGTTACCGACTCGGTGGTGCTGATCGACGAGGCCTACGCGGACTTCGGCGGAGAAAGCGCCATTCCTCTGGTATCCGATCACCCCAACCTACTGGTCACCGGCACCTTCTCCAAATCGCGCAGCCTCGCCGGCCTGCGCCTTGGTTACGCGGTCGGCTCGCGGGAACTGATCGAGGGGCTCGAGCGGGTCAAGGACTCCTTCAATTCCTACCCCATCGACAGTCTCGCCAGTGCCGTAGGCATCGCGGCTCTGGCTGACCACGACCATTTCGAAGCCTGTCGGGAAGCCGTGATCACCACCCGGGAACGCACACGAGGACGTCTCGAGGAACTGGGCTTTCGCGTTCTGCCTTCCCGAACCAACTTCCTGCTGGTCCATCATCCGGACATCGATGCCGCCCAACTCTTCGTCGGCCTCCGCGAACGCGGCATCTTGGTTCGTCACTTCAATACCGACGCGCTTCGCGACTATCTGCGTATCTCCATCGGCACCGAAGACGAGATGGATAGCCTGGTCGAAGCACTGGAACCGCTCTGCACCTGATACCTCCGGCGCCCTTTATCAGGGCGTCCAACACCGACACGACCGCGAGACACCCATGGACGCGCCCTCTGCCCGCTTGCCGCTCGCCCGCGTGCATCACATCGCCCTGATCACCGCCGACTATCCACGTGCCCGGCGCTTCTACCTGGAAGTGCTGGACGCCGAGGTCATCAACGAGACCTATCGCGAACAGCGCGACAGCCACAAGCTCGATCTCCTGTTGCCCGGTGGTATCCAGCTGGAACTGTTTTCCTTCCCGTCGCCACCCCCGCGTCCGAGTTACCCCGAGGCCTGCGGGCTCCGCCATCTGGCCCTCGCCACCACGGACCTCGACACCTCAGTCGCCCTGCTCGAGGTCCGCGGCGCCCACCCCGAGCCTATCCGCATCGACGAGTACACCGGGGCTCGCTTCACCTTTTTCAGCGATCCGGATGGCACGCCCATCGAACTCTACGAAGTCGAGACCTGAACACCCTCTCGGCACCGGCACTTAACCATCAGCCAGCTACCCGACACAAAAAACCCCGACCTCAGTGAGGCCGGGGGGCTCGGTATAAGTGCCTGACG